>NVVD01000001.1 GCA_002402105.1 Candidatus Cloacimonadota bacterium | reverse complement strand
ACAAATGTGCATAACTTGTTATGCACAAGTCAATGAGGGTATCTGTAATTTTTGCTTTAAATAATAGTGACTTAGCCCTTACACTATTCAAAAATTAGAAATGGCTAACATAACGCTTGCCTTATGTTATTCCACCGAAATTGACTGTATTTGTTTGAAAGATTTTACTAAAGTTTAGTATATATTTGGMTCGTTAATATTAAGGGTTTTACAATGTTTTACTTTGCAAATAATGTGACAATGATTGTGGCTTTTGTATTTACCCTGGTCTTTTTTAGCTAGCTAAAATTATTGTATTTACTACCGTTTTTTCTTTTCAATTATTTATCTAATAGACGGTTCAAAAGGAACTTGAATATACAAAGTTTTAGATATACTAATTGTGAGCCTAGTTTTGTATTTGAAAGTCTTTTCATCTTCTATTGTCTTCACAATGTATACATAATAACAACTTTTTAGTATAATATTTATATAAGGAGATTTATATGGCTAATATCAATTTTAAAACAGACAATGAAATCAAATCCCAAGCTGAAAAGGTTTTTTCAGAACTTGGAATGAACACGTCACAAGCTTTAAATATGTTTTTAAGGCAGGTTATTTTTAATCAAGGAATACCATTTTCAATTAAATTACCCAAAAAACCAAACCACGAAACACTTCAAGCAATGAAAGAAGTTGAAAGTGGCCAAGCTAAGAGCTTTGAAAGCATGGATGATCTTTTTGCGGAGCTTCAAAGTTAATGCTTAAACATTTTATAAGTAGTCAATTTAAAAAGGATTACAAAAAGTGTATAAAATCTCCTCAACGTAATATACAAGACTTACACAAAATTATGGAGATACTAGCATCACAAGAAATCATTGATGAAAAGTACAAAGATCATTCCTTAAAAGGCAATTATAAAGGATACCGTGAATGTCATATTTATCCTGATTGGCTTTTAATTTATTCTATTCAAAGTAATGAAAAACAAATTAGTTAGTTTTGTTAGAACTGGTTCTCATTCTGAATTGTTTAAAAAATAACTTATAAATCCAAGTTTTCACTTCGTTCACTTTTTGCTGGGTGGTAAAGGTCATGAACTTTTTTAAGCTTTTGTACCTCAATAGTTTTGAATATCAGTTAAGCCTAAAAATACAGACTCCTTAACTGAATAGTTATTCTTTTATTATTGACTCTTTCTTAGTTGATGTCAATAGATGTTAACTAAATAGTTATTCTTTTAAGAAATAGCAAGTTTGGAAAAGACTTGTATTCAAATATTTGGTATTTTATTGTCGTGGCTACAAAATATCAAATATTTTTAAAGAGGAGTACTTATCAAATACAAAATTCAAAAAGTATTAAAATTTATTGAAGATAATTTAGACGAAATATCAGTTGATAAAGCCAGTAAAATTTCTGGATTTTCTTACTATCATTTTCATCGATTATTTTTAAGCCACATGGGAGAAAGTATTAAAAAATACATTCTTAGGCTCAGATTACAAAGATCAATTTCTCAACTCCAAAATAAAGGAAATAAATACTCTATTACAGATATTGCCTTTAATGCTGGCTTTGAGTGTTCGTCCTCTTATAACAAGGCTTTTAAAATGATGTTTTTAGTTTCTCCAAGTGATTACAAATTAATTAAACATAAAAAAAGGAAAGAAATTATCATGCTAAAACCAATAAAAGAAATAAACATCAAAGATATTAAAATTTACTCAGTAAGAAACATAGGCCCCTATTCAGAATCTAGTAAAGCTTGGGAAAAGCTAATGAAATTTGCATATACAAATAAAATTAAACACAAAAAAAACTTTATGAGCAAAAGCGCTAGAATGTTTGGCATAGGATATGATGACCCTAACACTGTTAATATTGATGATTTAAGATACGATGCTTGCATCACTAATGATGAAAATGTAGAAACACCAGAAGGCATTAACAAAAATATAATTTCTGGAGGAAAGTACTTGGTTTTTTTACACAAAGGCCCATATGACGGACTCATGAAAAGCTATCAATCAATCTATAAATATATTTTTGAACATGAAAAACTAAGAGATTATCCACCTATTGAAGAGTACCTAAATAGAGACCCAAGAAGAACCAAACCAGAAAACCTAAAAACAGAAATTTGGATTCCGATCAAATAAAAGGCTAAAAAAAGTGAGTGATAACTTTTTTACTCACTTTTTTTTGAAGTAGCTAATTTTGCAAAATGTGAAATGACATCTAATTGAGCTTTTTTAAACTCTTCTGTATCTGAGTTTAAGCCTGTTACAAATCTTGTAATTTGTGGGAAAGCCAACGGAAACCAGTTCATAGCCATAAAACATAAGTGTAAAAAATCACCTCTAACATCTGCATTTTTTACGTCTTCTTGAAACTTTGATTGTATTCTTTCTGAACAAATTTTGAAATTATCTGCTCTTTTTTCTTCACAAACTACTGGGTCCCAGCCTTTTTCTAAAGCCTCCCATTGCATTAGTCTAATGAAGTCAACGTCGCTATAACAAATTTCCATCCAATATTTCATTAGCTCTTCGGGGTCACTTGGCTGATTTAAAACTGCCAACTCTTTTTGGTCACACTTTTTTTCCATGACAGCTTGATATAAACCCTGTTTATTTTTGAAGTAATAATAAATCATTCGTTTATTAACTTGAGCCATTGCAGCAATCTCATCTACTCTTGCTCCAGCAAAACCCTTTTTTGCAAACTCTACTAAAGCTGCCTTTAGAATTTTTTTAATTGTATCTTCTGAATTTCTTTTTGCCATTGCTATCTCAACCAAAGTTCGTATTAATTAACCTTTTAGTTAATAACTTTTTAACCCCCCTGTCAATTAAGGGTACAATCTCAATACGTAAAATTACATGAAAGTTTTTGAAGCACTAAAAAAGAGCCTCAAACCTGCAACAAAATGAAGAGGTTTTTTATTCAAAGTAAGTTGTTAATTTTGAGATGACTTCTCTTTTATAATTTCTATCTCACTCGATTCAATTACTTTCACATTTTTATACAAACTAGTTAGTAAATCATTGGTAAAGTTTTCTTCTTTTTGACAAAAGCTAATTTTTGTGGATAAGAGGAGATTCAAAGGCCCTTGGTCTTGATCAAAAGTCTCAACTATTGAAGATACAGATTGAAACAAAATATTAGCTTTTTCAAAAGCTATCAATAGTTTTTGAAAATCAACAGATTGATAAACTCCTATGTAGTTCATCCAAATAGATTTTGTTATACAGTTTATACTACACAAAACGGTACTATCTAAAGAAAATGAAAACTCTTGTTCACCATAATACATATCTAAACATAATGCATCATATAGCTTTGGATAACTTTCATCTGATAATTTCTGAATATAATTTAAACCATCATCAACAATAATTTTAAGACGGCCCTCATCAATATATTGATTTAATAAAGGAAAATATTTTAAGGCCAAGTCTACAACTTCTTTAAACTTTTCTACAACATCAATTGACAAGCTTTCAAACTCATGTAAAAGAGCAATAATGCCCGCTCCTGAACCTAATCCTAATATTAATAAATGACCGTTTAAATTTTCATTTGCAGCGGGATGAAATACTAACGAACAAAAACTCTCTGGCTTACAAGATGGGATTAACCCTTTTTTTTCATCTAAATATAGTAAGGAGCCACCTTGATTTTGCTGATTTATAAATAGTCTACGAGACACTTTATTTTGTACAACAAATATCTCTCCTAAATGAAAGTCTTTTTTTTCTAAGACAGTATCTATTAACTCTATTTTATTTAAAATTGGTTCAAGGTTTGATGCTTTAGCATAAGCCACTTCATAAGCATCAAAGTCAAATAACTTTAAACAAACACTAGCATCTAATATATAAGAATAAGGGTCATTCGGATAATTTTGTATCAATTTAGATGAATACATTTTAGCATTTACATAATCTTTTTTTTCTAAAAAAAACTGAAATAATAAAGTATCACTTTGCCAGCACTCTTTTAAGTTTGAGTTAGGGTTCTTTAAAAAACGTTTCTCATCTTCATTGGATAAAAAATAACTCAAATCTAAAGTTTCATTGTTTAAATTAATATAAACGATATTCAAATGATTACAAATAAATTGTATTTCACAAGTTTTATAAATTAATTTATCAATCAAACAATTTGTTTCAATAAAGTTTATATAGTCGATTTCACTACTTTGACAATAAAAACATTTATGGCTATTTAACACTTCTTGAGAAGAAATGATATAAGCATTTTTTAAACTAAATCCTTTCATTGAGTAGATAAAATATATGACTTAGAATGAGCTCTAAACTCTGGCGCATATAAACATTCTATCTCAGCCATACCACTCTCATACTGTCCATTATTATAAATTTTAAGTCTATATTCAAAAATATAAGTACCTTTTGGTAAATAATCAAAATAAAAGTGACTTGCTATATCTTTGGTTGATTGATAATAATACAAATTATCTTGATAACGATACTTAGAAATAACATCAACAGGCTCTGTACCAGAACCTCTCATATCTTTCATATGAACATACTCTAAATCACGATCTGTTTGAATTTGAATCCTAACAACTAAAGTATCTCCCAACTTTAAAGCTTCTTTTTCTATAGGAACAATAAATTTTCCTTTTTTACCCATTTTTTCAATAAATAAACTTTTTTTAATAGATAAAGGCCCACCGTGAGGAGTAATTTTAGATAGCTCTTCAAAATATTGCCAATGCAAACCACCCCAAGCAACCCCTTTATCAACTTTTTTCATTTGAATTTGACCTTGAGAACTTTCGATTCTTGATTTATCAAACCTAACTTCATAAAAACCTGTTCCAGCTTCAATTTTTTCTGGTTGGACCCAAGTATCACCTAGTTTTACTCTCACGATCTCATCACTAGCCAATAAATCTTCACCATTTAATAATAAAGCATAAATAGCATCAGCAGTAGCACGATTTGTTTTCCAACCTTGAGTTTGCTTTTGTTTTAATAACCAAACTTTTAAATCTTCAACCTCTTGTAAATCATTACCAAGATCACTAAATAATTCAATCATGATAGCTTGTGTTTCAATAGGTGATTCATACCAATAAAAAGAAGAGTTTAAATCTCCAAAATACATACCCATTTCATCTGAATGTAATGCTCTTTCTCTTAAAGAAGCTAAAATTTCTTTTGAAACATTAGGACGATTAAAACGATATGTACCAAGAGCAATTTGTGCTTCACTCATACGACAATTTAACTTTGGCCAATACTTTTGAGCTTGATTTAAAAAGTAATTTAGAGCTTCTTGATATTGTGTAGATACTTCTTTTTTATCCAAATAAAATGACCTACCATATAAATATAAAGCAATTGTATGAGATAAGTGATTATCATTTTTATGACCATGTCTTAAGATATCTCTATATCTTTCATCCATCCAAGCATCTAATGTATTCAATGATTTCATAGCCAATGAACGAGGAATCTTAACTCCCATTTTATGTAACCTACCAAATCCAGTTACTATGCCTAAGGTTATATACTCACTGCCCTTTCCCCCAGGGAACCAAGACCACAGTCCATTAGAGGATTGGGTCTTTCTAAGTTTATTTAAAGCCTCTTTAAGCTCTTGTTTGATATTGTTTTCATCAAAAAACAAAGCAATATTTCTTTTTGATTCTTCTTCTGATTTTGCATCAAGTACCCACGGAGTTTCGTCTAAATTAACAGAATTTAAATCTTGAGACTTTTGTAAATTTGACTTTAGAGCATCTGTACCTTTCCATTGTTCAAAAACTCTTTTGATCTTAGGGTCTGAATCTACAATTTTTTTAGCTAAAGAGTTTGCATATAATCTATTAAACACTTGGTCGCTGCTCTCATGAGGATACTTTGCCAAATAAGGTAAAGCCTGTACTGCATACCAAGCAGGGTTAGATGCAATCTGTAAAACCAGTTTTTCATGCCTTAAAGTTGATGAGTCATCTGATTGTAGTAATTTATCAAATTGAACTACCTTATCTTGAGGCCCCCTAATATTTAAGTCTTTTGACTCTCTCACTAAAACTCTACTAGATAAAACAGGAATCATCCCTTCTTGACCATCTGAAAATTGATCTGTTTTTGCAAAAACCCTATAAACTACAGGATAAGTAATATCAGGAATATTCAAAAAATGAGAAAAAGATTTTGACTTTTTTGCTTCAAGTTCAATAGCTACATTAGAGTCATTTACAAAAAGGTCTGTTACTTCTTCATCAGTAATTGCATTAAAAAATTGTATTTGATAATTACCTGATAAATTGCTACTCGTTAAATTAGAGATTTTTGATCTAAACTCTAAACGGTCTCCTTGTCTAAAAAATCTTGGTTGATTTGGCTCAATCATTAATTCTTTTTGAGTTATTAAAGTTTTTGTTATCACACCTGATGCCATTAGCTTTGAATGAGCTACAGCCATTAGTTTCCATTTTGTTAAAGAGTCAGGAGCCGTAAATTGAAACTCTACAATTCCGTCTTCATTGCTCAAAAGGTGGGGATAAAAAAATGCTGTTTCATTTAAATTTGTACGTAATTTTACCTCCATTTTTGGAGTTTCATTTATGCCTTTATCTTTATTTACATCAGCTTTTGACTTTCTTCTACTTACAGTTCTTCGTTTTGACTTTTTAGAAGACATACTAGAAAGAGCCGCAGGTGCTGCTTGAGCCATAACCATTTCTTGATCTGCTTCAATTCCACCAAAGCTATCCGTAACACCACCAAATGATTTTCTCATCATAAAGTTTCTTCTGCGAGGTACAGGAAACAAATAAGAAAAAGAGTTTTTTATCTCCCAAGGATACTCAGGATAGCTCTTACTAAAACTTTTATGAGGCATCGAAAAACGATCTATCCAAGTATTAAACTGTTTAGTATACAAATTTAAAAAGTAGCCCCCTTCCATTTGGTCTTTATAAAATAAGTTTTGAAAACCAGAGTATGAGTGAGGTGCAAAAACATCTAAAGAAGCATCATACATAGATGCTAATAGCTCAAAGTCATTTGAACTCTTTAACTCAAGACCAGAAACTTTGATTGAAAAAGTCTCTGTTGCACCTGGTCTAATTGTACTTTTAAAAGTATGAAAGCTTAGTTTTAACTTTTTTTCAGGTCTTAAAACATTGATAAACTTTTCGTAATGGTAAATCTGGTTTTCATGAACAAACATTAAATGAAAAGTAAAACCTTGTTGCAAAGATTTATCTACTAAATACTTAATTCTATGTTTTTTTGATTCATCACTAAAGTATGAGTAAATCTTTTTTTGTTTATGATAAATAGCAACATATACTCTAGCTTTTTCATAAGCTGATCCAAAAATAACATCTAATTTTTCACCAATATTTAAACTATTTGATTTAATTTCAAAAAAAGCCGGAATTTTAGCTACAAATGAATGACTCGTTTCTGAAAACACTAAAAAACTCTTATTAATTGTTACATCATTAGAAAAAGTATCCTGAGTTTTTAATACCGCTCTATACACCCCAGGAGGTAAACGAAAGTTTAAGTCTTGTATACCATCAAGTGTTTTGTAATTGATTGTTTTCTCTAATTGTCCTAATTTAAAATTATCTATTTTTGACAGGTCTTGGTCGTTATTTACCTGTTGATAGTATCTATAGTGACTTGTTTTTGAAGGCTTTCGATACACTCTATTTGGTTGTTTTAGACGATAAATCAAAATTTCACCCTCGTTTGAAACCCCTTTACCATCTAAAGTTTTTGTAGAGACATTTAGCTTAATATCATTTTCTGCTGCTAACCAACTATTTAAAGATAATTTCGCCTCTAAAGAAACATATCCGAGTCTTATACTCTCACTTTTTGTATGAGATTCACCAGAGTCATCTAAAACATCTATTTCAACTCGATAAGTAAAACTTGGCTTGTCTTTTTTACTTACTCTTAAATCTGGCTTTGCAAAAAAGTCTATTTTAAATTTACCTTTTTCATCTGCATAAACTTTACCATGAGCCATTTGTTGAGCCCCGCTAAATTGTCTTGAGCTTCTCCACCAATATGGATAAACAACAGAGCGATATACCCTATATTTTACTCTAGCTTTGGCTAATGCAACGCCTGAATAAGTCTTAGCTTCTCCAGACATGGTTACCATTGAATTTAATTTCATTTGAGTTTTTGGTTTATTTAAAGTTATTTCAAACTTGGGTCTTTTATATTCTTCTACTCTTATAGATTTAAAGCCTGTTGGGCTTGAACCCATGATTCGCATTGCTCCCATTAAACCTGATTTTGGTGCAGTAAACTCACCAGAAAAAGAACCATACTCATTTGCGTTAAAAGTTTTAACTGCTATTTGTTGGTAATTAACATCTTTGAAAGATACTTTTACATTTTTACACTCATAGGTTTTATAAATATCTAGTTTTGGGTTTCTTCGTAGACAAACACCTTTAAATTTTATTAATTGTCCTGGTCGGTAAATTGCTCGATCAGTATAAATTGAAAGATTAGTATTAAAATGCCTAGTAGATTTGTAACCACGTCTTACGGGGTCATGAAAAATAACACTACCTGTCTCACTTGATTTTGCATAAAAATAATAAGCACTATTTGGAGCAGAAACCTTAAATTGCCCTTCTGAGTTTGAAACAACAGTTTGATTATAAGAGTATCGCCCTTTTTTACCTCTTTTATAAAGTTCAATATCAATATTAACTAAAGGGCTGCCATCTCTTGAGTTTACAACCATTCCATTAATTGTATTTGGCCCCTGCTTTAACATTAATGTTGTATCTGTATACCAAAAAGAAGAATATATCACTTTATTTTGATCAATATTTTCAAACGAAGAATCTTTAGAAACAATTAAGCGATAAAATCCATACGGAATTTTTGAAAAAGATAATTCAGTATTTTGTTCTTTAAATTTTTTTCCTGGATTTAAGTTTTCACTCCATTCTAAAACAGGAGATTGATTCATTAGTTTTCGTAAGTCTTTATCATCTAAGTAATCTGGTAAACCACCCCATTCTTTGTCTAAGTATGGTTTCCATTGGTCTTTTACAATACGAAAATATAATTGATCTACATTTTTATACTTTAATTGAAAGTTTTGATTAAACTCATCTACATTACTATCTATTTTTAAAGAAAAACTTTTTTGCAATATTTTTTGTTTTAAATTAAAAAGCTTTTTTCCACCTACAGAGTTCGGAAATAATCTAATGCCTTTTCTAATCAACTTCATGGCACCAACATAGTCTTTTTTAGTGTGCTTTATTTGAGCTAGTTCAAAGTATGCTTGTGTTATCTCTTTATAATTTGGATAATTTCTGATAATTTCTTGCATTCTTTTTACGTAAATACTAGAAACATTTTCACCAATAACATGGGATTTTATAAACAATAATCTTTGAAAGTCAAAATCAAGCATAGCTGAAGTTTTACCTGATTCTTTAAAGTGCTTTAATAAATCTTGATATAAATAAATCGATTTTAAAAGTTGAGACTCTTTATCACTTGTAGTTACTTGATATTGTAAAAATAAATCTAAACTTGCAAATGCATCACTATTTACATCTACTTCAAAACTATCTTCACTTTTAACACCAGTAGCTCTTGCTACTTTATAAAACTTTAAAGTTTCTACAAGTAAAAACTCATACATTGAGTCTATATAAGTTGTACTACCTTCTTTAATAAGACCCTTATAATCTTTAATTGAAGCTAACTTTAAAACTTCTGCACCCTTTAATGAGTCATTAAACAATTCTTTTACTTTTACAAATAACTTATTAGAGTCCCATTTTGTAAAATCTTTCTCATCTAAGCCTTTAGTAGCTGTTCTGTTACTAAATTTATAAGAGTTTTGATCATGGTAATGCCAAAACCAAATAGCTAAAACACTTTTTAAAACTGGCTTAAAAATATCATCTACATCAGAAATTTCTTTTTGTAAAATAATTACTTTTTCTTTTGGGTTTTTACCTAAAATAAGAGCTTTATTTAAAATATGCTTACAAAGAGCCCGAATATACAAACCCTCTTCGCCTTCTGCTAGAGCTTCATCTTTCAAAAGTTTCAAATATTTAATTGCTGTTTTTGGAAGTTTTCTATTTTCTGCTTGTTTTACTTTATTGTATAAATCATTGAGATGATTAGAATAAGAGAAGGTAAGCTGCAAAGAAATAAAAAAACAAAAAATCAAAAGTTTCATAAAAACCCCTATGTAAAAAAGATAAACTTAGATTAAAATCCATTTTAGACATTTATATTTAATATGAACAGGGAAAAGAAACAATATTTAACTTTTATACATAGTAAAAAAATTAAACCTCGTGCTTCGTTATATTAATTCATGAATTCAAACTCTTATCTAGCTTCAATTGATTGAGCATTTATTTTTTAATGGCAAAAAGAAAAAACCTAATGTTCAAGCAATCAATATAACTTGCACGTGTCTAACAAACTACCTATTGAAAAAAGTATGCCAAAGTAAAACCACCTTATTTATTAACCTTTTAAGATATTTTGAGAATTTTTTCACTCATGAAGAGTGACTAAATGCACACACCCTGATACTTCGTTAAAATAAAGCTTCTGCTTTCAACTTTAATACATTTTTAGTATATTGCAGTTATGAATAAATTAATACAATACTCAAAAGAATGGGCTTCTGAAAATACAGCCAGTAACTTACAAAAATTAACCAATTATTTAAACCAAAGCACAGCTCACAGTTTAAATCTCCAAGACCGCATTATTAACATGGATAAATCTATGACTTGGGATCTTGAAGAACTCTATGTAAGTGATAGTTTTAATATAAAACTTTTAATGATACCCAAAGGTAATAAAATGCCTCTACATAATCATCCTGGTATGACTGTATTGCTCAAACCTTTATGGGGACACTTTCTTATTTCAAACTATGATTGGTGTGAAGAGTTTCCTTTTAGTGGTATAGCTAAACAAAAGTCTAATACAGTTGTTAATGGTTCTACTTTATGTGCAACAGTTTCACCAGATCAAAATAATATTCATCAAATGATTGCTCTTGAAGACTGTGCATTTATTGACGTAATGTCTCCCCCATATAATGAAGAAAGAGAGATTTCTTATCTTAATATAACCAAAGAGTTTACTCATAATGGAGAAGATTTAGTTCATTTTGAAATTAAAAACTAAACCGCTTTCTCTTTTTTTACTTATTTTTTGTTATACTAGTTAAATAAATCAATTTATTCATTTTGTTAATTTGGAGTTTTTATGCTTATATCTTTTTTAATCAATACATTAATAGCTGCTGGAGTACTATCTATTTTACCAATAGCACGCTACCAAGATTTTGGTTCATGTTTTATTGTTAGTGCTATTGCTGGTTTTTTTGCTACGCTATTGTGGTTTGTTCATCCAATTGTTCAGTTTATTTTACTGCCATTTACTATGATACCTATTTTTGGTCCTTTATTAATTGGGCTTCCTGCTTTTTTTCTTACAGCATTTTTAGTTAATACTGTAGCATTATACGCAGCAGACCAAATGATCGAAGAATTTGAAATTGATGGCCTTGTAAATACAGGTTTAGCATCTTTAAGTATTAGTGGAGCAACAGCTTTAATTCATATCATAATTTAATTAAAAGCTTTTATCTATTTAGCCTCAAATTTTGGGGCTTTTTTACTTTATAAACCTTGAAAAATTGTTTTATATTTATCAAACAAAGTAAAGGGAGTATGAAAAGCCCACCAAATAAAAGGTATAGAAGCAATACCAACAACAATACATGATACGGCTATTATCACTCTTCTTATAGAGTCTGGGCTTATCTTAAGCTCAAATGTAAAGGCTCCTATATCTTCATCAGACTCTATTTCAAGCTCTTCTAACAAAACTATTGCTCTATCTTTTGCAATGGACTCATTACAAGCTACCAATATCATTTTATCGCCATTAACAAACTCTATTGCTAAACAATCCTGACAATAGTTTTCGCCATATTTCAATCTTATTTTTGCAATACCAAAACCTACATTAACAACTTCATCATAAGTACCTAAAAATACATGTACGTTTTCTGCTCCCATCATTGCAACATCTACTCTATAAATAGCTCTTTTCTTTCTATCAAAAAAAGCACACGGCACCCCATTCTCTTTGATTTCAATTTTTTCATTTGTGATTTTTAGCTTTATTTTTTGTAACTTCACTGACCATAATCCTAAATTATCTAGTAAGTATTATCAAAAGAAATGGAATTAAAATAATTAAACAGATTGCTACAAAAACTCCAACTACAACTCTTTCTGCAGACTCTAAAGAAATCTTTAATTTATATTTAAAGCTACCCACATCTTTTAACTTTTCTAAATCTAGCTCTTTCAATAAAACTCTACCAAAAGCTGTTACCTCTGCTTTACAACAAAATACCAAAGGAAACTTATCTCCATTTTTACACTTTATTGCTAATGAGTCCCAAGTATATGTCTCTCCATATTTATAAACAACTTTAGCTACCCCAAAACCTAAAGCACTTACATCTTTATAATCACATAAATGTGTAATTGCATTTGTAGAGCCGGGGACTCCCATATCAACCCTGTTGATACTCTTTTTTAAACGATCAAAAAAAAGCGTGGTAACCCCATTTTCTTTGATTTCAATTTTTTGTTTTTTAATTTTTAGCTTTATTTTTCTTTTTTTTGTATTCATACCTATATTACCTCAAATTAAGTTTTTCAAAAAAGACTTTAACTCATGATTATTGTTAAGATAAATTACTTTATGCCTACAATCATACTCATCAAGAGCATCCATTATACGAGGCATTGTTTTTTGATTATATTTCCAAATATATTTATAAAAATCAAAGTCAACTTTTTCATCACAGCCAATTGCCATATCAGATCTACGATATTTTTTACTATATTTAAAAACCCTCCTGATTGCTCGATACAAACAAATAACTCTTGAAAAGTTTAAAATAATTATTGTATCAGCAAACGGAAAACGCAAATCTAAAGAACTAGAAAAAGTGCCATCCATAATCCATTGATTTTTTTCTGACAATTTTTTAACTTTTTCTCGCCACTCAACTTTTGGAGTCTCCACCCAATTTTCATTCCAAAAATGAATATCCATATGAATAACAGGTAAATTAAGTTTTTTAGCCAAAGCCCTAGTCAAAGTAGACTTACCACTTCCACTACAACCCAAAACTAAAATTTTATCTCCGAGCTTGTGCATCATTTTACATCGACCGTCTATACTCTCCACCCACCTGATAAAGAGTTTGAGTAATCTCACCCAACGAACAAACCTTAACTGTCTCCATTAGCTCTTCAAAAATGTTTTCTCCATTTAAAGAAACTTCTTTCAACTTTTTTAAAGCATCTTTTGAATTATCTTTGTGTAGGGCATGAAACTCTTTAAGACGGTTAATTTGATCATCTTTTTCATCGTAACTTGCTCTAATAACAGCCATATCCACTAAAGCTTCTGGCTCTTTTGGTAGATAAGTATTTACACCAATAATAGGTAACTCACCAGATGACTTTCTTGATTCATAAAGCATTGATTCTTCTTGAATCTTTGACCTTTGGTATTGAGTTTCCATAGCACCAAGCACCCCACCACGTCGAGAGATTCTTTCAAATTCAGATAAGATGGCTTCTTCAACTAAATCAGTTAGCTCATCTATAATAAATGAGCCTTGTAATGAGTTTTCATTTTGAGCTAAACCCATTTCTTTTGTTATAATTAACTGAATTGCCATAGCACGTCTTACAGACTCTTCAGTTGGAGTTGTAATTGCTTCGTCATAGGCATTTGTATGCAAAGAGTTACAATTATCATAAATTGCCATCAATGCTTGTAGTGTTGTACGAATATCATTAAATTGAATTTCTTGAGCATGTAAAGACCTACCAGAGGTTTGAATATGATATTTTAATTTTTGAGAACGTGAATTTGCACCATACTTATCTCTCATTGCAACCGCCCATATACGCCTAGCAACCCTGCCAATAACACTATATTCTGGGTCCATTCCGTTTGAAAAGAAAAAACTTAAATTTGGAGCAAATTCATCAATATCTAAATCACGAGATAAATAAGCCTCTACCAATGTAAAGCCATTTGACATAGTAAAAGCAACTTGAGAAATTGGATTTGCACCAGCTTCTGCAATGTGATAGCCAGAGATACTTACTGAATAAAAGTTTTTTATCAATTTTTTTGTAAAATACTCCTGAACATCACCCATCATTTTTAATGCAAAGTTAATTGAAAAGATACAAGTATTTTGAGCCTGATCTTCTTTTAAAATATCTGCTTGAACCGTACCTCTAACTTGCCTTAAAACCTCATTTTTTAATGTTAAATACTCTTTATCATCATAAGAGATTCCTCTTTTTTTCATTTGTTGAGAAATTGCCGTATTTAAAAACATAGCTAAAATAATAGGAGCAGGTCCATTGATTGTCATAGAAACCGATGTACTTGGCTCGATAAGCTCAAAACCAGCAAACAAGTCTGCCATATCTTGCATACTACAAACACTTACACCAGATTCACCAATTTTACCGTAAATATCTGGCCTTGTTTGTGGGTCTTCACCGTATAAAGTTACTGAATCAAAAGCAGTAGAAATACGTTTTGACGACTCACCATCACATAAATAATGAAATCTTTTATTAGTTCGCTTTGGTCCACCTTCACCAGCAAACTGACGTTTTGGGTCTTCGTCTTTACGCTTAAAAGGAAAAACCCCAGCAGTAAATGGAAAAGCACCAGGAAGATTTTCTTTATTCATAAAAGTATATTGATCTCCCCAATCAGAGAAACGAGGTAAAGCTACTTTAGGAATTTTTGTACCTGCCAAACTTAAAGTATATAAATCTACAAATAATTCTTTATTTCTTACCTTGTAAGACAATTTGTCTTTACGATAGTTTTCTTGGTAAGTATCATAAGTTTTTAAAACCCCTAAACAAGACGCATCTAAGTCTGATTTTTTAGATGCGTACTCATCTTTTAATACATCTAATGGGTTTTGAGAAATTACCCCATCTAGCTGATATAAATACCTTAAAGATTTTGCATCTTTTTTTGTTTTTGTATGATAATTTCTAATACAAGCTGCAATCTCACCTAAATACCCATTTCTATGAGCAGGAATAATAGTCGTCGAATATTTTGATAATAAAGCTTCAACCTCAACTTTTTTTACATCTTTTAAAAATGACTTTTTAAGTAAAAACAAATAGATTGCTTCAAATAATTTACTTACACCCTCATTATTAAATTGTGAGGCAGTTGTACCAAAAATTGGTAAACCATCAGACCTTAATGGTAAATCATGGTTTCTTATAAATTGCTTTTTTACATCTCTAAGTGCGTCTTCTCCACCTAGTTTTTCTAATTTATTGATTGCAATTAAATCGGCTTCGTCTAACATTCCTATTTTTTCTAGTTGGGTTTGAGCTCCAAACTCAGGGGTCATTACATACAAAGAGCAGTCACAAAACTCTAAAACAGAAGTATCACCTTGTCCAATACCACTTGTCTCAATTATAATTAAATCAAAGTCAGTATTTTTTAAAACAAGTAAAGCGTCTTCTATGCTATCTGATAAAGCATTTTTAGAGTCTCTACTAGCCATAGACCTCATAAAAATGTTATTTGGGTTTAGGCTGTTCATTCTGATTCGATCGCCAAGTAAAGCTCCACCTGTTTTTTTTCTGGTTGGATCAACACAAATAATGGCTATTTTAATTTCAGGTAATGAGTTCAAAAAACGAATCAATAACTCATCAGTCAAAGAGCTTTTTCCTGCTCCTCCTGTTCCTGTAATTCCAAGAACTGGTATATTTTCTTTTTGAGTGACCCTTAAAGAATCTCTCAAACTTTTTTTATCATCACCTTCTGCTACCTCAATTTCAGTAATTTTACTTGCAATTTTATAAGCGTGCTTAAAAGATAAGTCATCATTGTCTCTTTTAGGTAATTTATAATCTGATCTTTTTAAAACATCTGAGATGATTCCTTCTAAACCTAGTATTTGCCCATCTTCTGGAGTGTAGATTTTTTCTATACCATTTTCATGAAGCTCTTTTACTTCGTTTGGTAAAATAACTCCTCCACCACCACCAAAAATTTTAATATGTTTTGCATTGTTTTCATCTAGGATTGTTCGGATATATTTAAAATACTCCATGTGTCCACCCTGATATGAGGATAAACAAATAGCGTGAGCATCTTCTTGAATAGCAGCATCGGCAACTTTTTGAGCTGTAATATTGTGCCCAAGATGAATAATTTCTGCTCCACCTTTTTGTAAAAGTCGTCTCATAATATTAATTGCTGCATCATGTCCATCAAATAAACTAGCTGCTGTAACAATTCTTACGTATTCGCTTGGATGATATAAATCATCAATTCCTACTGTTCTCATAGACTTCCTTCATGGGATAATTAAAATTATTCAAGTGCTTATAAAACTTACATCATTCATAGAGTTTAGTATAGTAAATCACACTTTTAGTCATACAATTAGCCCCAACAAATCTTAAACTTTAATTTAAAATATTTTCAGCTTACTTGCTTATTTATCTACTTATAATCTATAATAAAAAAGAATCAAACGCTTACAAATAAATAGCCCTAAACTCAGGAAAATAAAAATGAGCAAAAAAATAACAATCCTCGTAGTTGATGACTCCACATTAAGCAGAAAAAAAGCTTCTACAATCTTATCTGAACGATATAACATAATCCAATCTTCTAATGGTGTTCTTGGGCTTCAAAGCGTAAAAGAAAACAACCCTGATTGTATTTTTTGTGATCTTTTAATGCCAGAAATGGATGGCTTTGAATTTTTAAAAAAGATCTCTGAGCTCTATCCTAAAATTCCTTGTACTATCATCACAGCAGATATCCAAGAGCAAACTCATACAGAATGTATTAAATTAGGTGCTAAAGATGTTCTTAAAAAACCAGCAAAAAAAGATGATTTACTTCAAGCTGTTGAATCTATGTTACAAGGCATAAAAAAATGATCTCTTTAAATGAAGAGCAATTAGATGCTCTGAATGAAGTCATAAATATTGGAGTCGGAACAGCCATAAACTCTTTAAATGACCTTGTTCAATCATATATTAAACTATCTATTCCTAAGATAGAATTTATACAAAAAAGTAATTTACCCAAACATCTTAGTGCTAATCGCTACTCAATTGTAGTCCAAAGTTTTACAGGTAGTTTTGAAGGAGTTGCATCTTTAGTTTTTGACCATGAAACAGCAAAAAAATTAGTAGCAAAAGTTCTTGAAATGCCTATTGATAATCCTTTATTAGATACAAGTATTAATGAAACTCTTTCAGAAATTGGTAATATTATAATTAATTCCCTAATAGGGCATATTAGTAATATATTACATACTAGTCTTCATTTTTCATTACCCATATATACATCTGGAAACATCAAAGAACTCTCTAAACACTTTTATTTAAATGATGATGATGACCTACTTTTAGTCGCAACTACTAAATTTCAAATTCAATCTCTAGAGGTTGAAGGAGTTATTTTATTAAGCTTTCCTAGTCAATCTATTCAATCTTTATTAAATTTAATTTTTAGCTCTTTTGAGAATAATGAATAACTTTGATTTATATGATGTTATTCCAGAGGGTATATTTATCGTTGATGAAAAATACACTATCATTTACTGGAACCAACGAATAGAATTTTGGTCTAATCTTAAAAAAGAAGAAGTTTTACAAACAAACCTCTTTCAACTCTACCCTCACTTAAAACAAGACAAATATACAAAAAGAATTAATAACTTATTAAATGGTGCTCCAACCGTTCTATTTTCTTCGCAATTAAATCCTCATTTAATTCCTCTCAAGCATAATGATGAACAACTAAAAATTGTTTATACAACTGTTTCTTTGTATAAAAAAGAAAACATAAATTTTTTTATTTTTTGTATCCAAGACTTTACAAACCATAGAAATAACATTTTAGAAATTGAATCTCTAAGAAAACAAGCAGACCTATCTAACCAATATAAAACTGATTTTTTAGCCAATATCAGTCACGAACTTCGTACTCCATTAAACGGAATCATAGGTTTAACTCAACTAAGCCTAGAGTCTAATACACTCAGTAAAGAAAATTTAGAAAACCTAAAGCTAATCAAATACTCTGGCTCAACTTTAATGAATTTAATTTCTGGAATTTTAGACCTCTCTAAAATTGAAGCCAAACAGCTCATCTTAGAAAAGTCTCCCTTTTCTTTCCCTGAATCCATTTTATTAAATATCCAAAGCCTCTCTATAGAAGCTTATAAAAAACACTTAGAAGTACTTCTTGATATAGATGAAAATATTCCTGAAACACTAATAGGAGATATCACCAGATTAAATCAGGTTTTAACTAATTTAATTGGCAATGCCATAAAGTTTACCCATCAAGGAAACATTACCATAAAAATTAGTTTACAAAATATGTCAGAGCACTCTGCTAATATATTATTTGAAATCATTGATACAGGGATTGGAATTGCTAAAGATAAGCTTAGTTCTATCTTTGAAAGTTATGTTCAAGCAGAGTCATCAACAACTAGAAAATATGGAGGAACAGGACTTGGTACTACAATTTCAAAACAGATTGTTGAACTTATGAATGGCAAAGTATGGATTGAAAGCAGCATAAATAAAGGTTCTAAATTCTCCTTTTTTTTAGACTTTCAAATCAATAAAAAAGATGCTCCAACATATCAAAAACAAGATAATGAAAAGACTGTTTTACTTTATTCAAAATCTAAGACTTTTTCTAAAAATATACATGAAAAGCTAAAACCATATAATTATCTTGTCCATATAAGCGACAATCAAAAATTATTCTTGCTTCAAATGAGTCAATACAAACAAATCGACTATCTAATTTTAGATTCTATAAATGATTTAGACTTCATCAAAAAAATACCTACTAAATATCCTATAATTTTATTTGAAAATTTAAATAAAAGAATTTTATTTGAATCTAGCAATTTACAAAAGATATCAAAACCAATTTCTAAACATAAACTTTTTCAAAGTCTTCAAAAAGTTAATCATTTAACAGTCACCACAAAAGCTAAACTCCAAGAAAAACAAATTGAAGATAAAAAGTTAAAAATACTAGTAGTTGATGACAATCATATTAATCAAAAGTTAGCTCTAAAACTTTTTCAAAAACTAGGCCATTTCACCACTATTGCATCTGGAGGCTATGAAGCCATATCCTTAATAAGCGAGCAAAACTTTGATTTAATATTTATGGATATTTCTATGCCTGATTTAAATGGCTATCAATCGACTAAAATCATTAGAAAGCTCAATAATATAACCCCTATCATTGCTATGACTGCTTATTCATCTATAGAAAACAAAAGAAAATCTCTTTCTTATGGAATGAATGCTTATATTGAAAAGCCAATTAACTTTAATACTGTGCAAGAAACTATTCACTCTATTTTTAAAAATAATAAATCTCAAATAAATGAAGTCAAACAAAAATCTAAAAATATTCATAGCCTAAAAAAACTAAAAAGTCTATTTGATGAAGATGATGAATATACAATTGAAATGATTAATAGCTTTTTAGAGTCTACTAAAAATAGAATGAAATCTCTTGAACTTGCTATTATTCAACAGGACAAAGAAAAGGTTTTATTTGAAATACACTCAATTAAGGGGGTATCACTTATTTTTAATGCCCATGACTTAGTTGATTCTATGAAAAAAATCAATTCAAATTCTCTTTTTGATATAAAGCTTGCTCTTAAATTGTTTGAAAACACTTCAAAAAAACACAAACAGCTCAGCCAAATTTTAATGGACTACAAAAAACAGTTATTAAATTAAGTTATTTAATCATAACTCTATCATCAAAAAATAGAGTCATGATTAAATAGTTATTAATTGTTTAACTTAGATTTTAACTCTAAAACTTTAGCCAAAATAATTTCAACAGCCGAGTCAATAGAACAAAGCTCTTTATCTTTTGAACCTCTTAAAGAGAGTTCAAACTCATTAGATTTTATTGTTTTTCGAGAAATTACCATCCTAATAGGTGCTCCAATTAAATCTGCATCTGCAAATTGAAATCCTGTTTTTTCATTTCTGTCATCAACAATAATATCAATACCTTCTGATTTAAACTCTTTATATAAATCTAAACCAATTTGAGCGATATTCTCTTTTTTAGCATCAAGTAAACATAAATGAACCTCAAATGGTGCTACAGAAATTGGCCATATTGGTCCATAATCATCGTGATGCTCTTCGATTAAACAAGCTAGTAATCTACCAACACCAACACCATAACAGCCCATAATAAAGTTTTGTTGCTTGCCATTATTATCTAAATAACTAGCTTTCATATCTTTAGTATATTTAGTACCAAGCTGAAAAATATTACCAACCTCAACCCCACGAGTTATAGTCACAGTTTCATCACTACCTTCAACCAAGTCACCCTCTTGAACAAAAGAGTATTGACCAATTTGTCCTGCATTTAAATCTCGTTTGAAGTTAAAATTGATTACATGATAATCTTTTTTATTTGCTCCAACTACAATATTTGGGCAATCAACAACAGACTCATCAATCAATAAATGAATCTTTGATAAATCAACACCAAGTAAAGAACCAAAACCAGGATATAAACCAGCATCTTTAATTAAATCGTCTTCTGCAAAATCAACACTTGAAATCATTAGTGCTTTTTTAACTGCAATTTCATTCATAACTCTATCACCACGTAACAACAATACAATTAACTTGCCATCTTCTGGGTGGGTTAACATTATAACCTTACCCGTTTGAGTTTGTTTTATGTTTAAAAAATTAGATACTTCTTCAATACTTGTTGTACCTGGAGTTTCTACTTCTTGCATTTCTTTTAAGTCTTCATTGATGTACTTAAAGTGAGTTTTTGCTACTTCTTTGTTTGCTTTATAACCTGATTTTTCACCCAATATTAAAGTATCTTCACCACAAGCATTTACATACATAAATTCATGAGCTACTTTTCCACCCATCATACCTGTATCTGACTCTACTGAAATTACATTTGTTAAACCACAGCGATCAAAGATATTTTCATAAGATTTATGAACTTGATCATAATAATTTGATAAACATTCTTCTGTTTGGTGGAAAGAGTAAGCATCTTTCATGGTAAACTCTCTTACTCTAATTAAACCACCACGGCTTCGTGGCTCATCACGAAATTTTGTTTGAATTTGGTAAACCATCAATGGTAATTGTTTATAAGAAGTAACATCATCTCGTACCATATGTACAACAGCTTCTTCATGAGTCATACCCAAAACATGGGGTGAACCAGTACGATCATCAAACTTTACCATCTCAGAACCAATAGCATTATACCTACCTGATTCTTCCCATATAGATTTTGGCATCACAACAGGCATTAAAACCTCTTGTCCATCTACTTTATGCATTTCATCTCTAATAATAGCCTCTATTTTTAGGGTGATTTTTTTACAAATGGGTAGCATTGAATAGATACCGCTAGACAATTGTTTAATATACCCTCCACGCAATAAAAATTGATGAGATTTTAACTCAGCATCACGTGGAAAATCTTTTGTTCTTCTTCCTACTAAATGAGACATTTTCATAAATTGCTCCAAAGCTTTTTATCTATAGACTCTGATTAGAATCTAAATCGAAAATATAATCGTACATTTTTTTTATGGAGTCAATCATATCTTCAATTAATTTTTTAAAAAAAATTGAAACTTTTTTACTCGTTTTGCGTAGTAAACTATACGCTAAAACTATAGTTTTTATGCGCAAAACAGGAGATAATATGAATTTTTGGAACCTATTAATAGCACTTTTTTTAGTAACACAAGGCGCTTTTGCCGACCAAAACAAGGTACATGTACCCTCAGAGGGCAATGCTGGTTTTATCAGTCCTGATGAAAGATTAGGCGAGCGACTAGATAAAATTAGTCTTC
Organism: Candidatus Cloacimonadota bacterium; assembly: GCA_002402105.1. Classification (GTDB taxonomy): domain Bacteria; phylum Muiribacteriota; class UBA6191; order UBA6191; family UBA6191. The sequence goes on along the minus strand of NVVD01000001.1, from coordinate 716,080 downwards.
AAAAAAGAATTCTCGATAAATCCAGTACTTTAATGGGTAAAATGAATCAATATCGCACTAGCATGAACGAATCTTACTCACGCTCTTATAGATTATTATTTAAAAATTCTAGTAACTCCCAAAGACAAAACATCAAATCCTTAGACCAATTTTTAAAAAATTCGTCTAATCTTAGAAATGCAGATAAATCTATTTCTATACGAAAAGTGACAAAAGCTATACAATCTCACTCAGATTTCAACGCTAGTAAAATGTCAAAAGAAGGTTTAAGTAAGGTAGCCCACCGAATCCAAGAATGGGACAACTTTCAAAAAAAAGAGTTTAAAGCTTTTCAAGAAATCAATGATATTCGTAAATCTTTACATAAAAAGCCAATTAAAGGCCATAAAACATCTTTAGTTAAAAACATCATTGATAGTAAACCAGCATTCTTAATTGAAAATAGTATCAAAGAAAAACAAGCCTTAACTGACAAACTATTAAAAAGAAAAATTTTTAAAAATAAAGCCGAGATTAAACTTGCCATTAAAAACAATGACCCAAGAGTTGCCAAATTAATACAACTTGAAAATAAAATTGTTAAACTTTCTAATACTTTAGAAGCTAAAAACAAAATACCTGGTTTAGATAAAGTTCAAAAAGTTGTTAAAGATACAGTTCATACTATTAAAACAACTAAGTCGGCTAATCAAATTAGATCATATTTAGATAAGGTTCCTGTTTCTGAAGCTCGTATTAAATATTATAGATCACTAAGACAAAAGTTAGTTGTAGATATTAAAGGTTCTTTAAATTTAGATGCCTCTGAAATTAAAAAAGCTTTATCTAATCCAAAAAACCAAGATCCAAAAATCATCAAGCTTAGAAACCTTGAAAATAAAATAGCAAAAACTCGTTACGAGTTAAAAATGCAAAAACTTCCTGGCATTGAAAATTCTAAGACCTTTTCAAAAAAATGGGAAACAGTAAACAAAAAAATAACCAAATTAAGAGAAGCAAAGTCTTATTTAAATCATTTTGATAAAACCAATAAAAATGGCCTAGAAGCAATCAAACTCTTACAAAAACAATCCTATCTAAAACAAGCTCAAATGAGATTTCAACACGAGCTAATAGTTGATGGCACTTTCAAAGATTTAGCTTCTTTAAAAAAAGGAATTAAAACTGGTGCTAAAAACGACCCTCGTATTAAATCACTTAAGATAATTCAAAAAAGTTTGGCAGAGGTTAACTTAAAATCAACTAGAGTGACTTCTGGTAGATATGGCTCTGTTGTTAGAGACATGAACGTAGCTAGAGAAGCTAGTATTACTCATCGTGTTAAAACTAAGATTTCATCAATTGCTGATGCAATTAAAGGTAAAATAAAGTCTGGCTATCAAGTCAGCCACGGTAAGCTTGCTGATGGACGAGAGTTTATTAAAACAAAAGCAGCTAATGGTTTAGAAGTTATTAAAGTCAAAACTAAAAATGGTTTTGAAATTACAAAAATTAAAACCAAACAAGGAATGGAATGGACTAAAAGCAGATCAAACAATGCTAAAGGCTATTTAAAAGGTGCTGTTGATAAGGGTTGGAAATACGTTGGAGACAAATCAACATCTGTCAATAAACTATTAAAAGCCCAATCTAAAATTGCTGGAAATAAAATTGCTACTCAACTTTCTAACTCTAAAAATTATCTAACTCAAAAAGTAAATGGAGCAAAACAGTTTAGCTACAATACATTAAAGTCTGGTATGGAAGTTACAAGAGGTGCTTATAAAAATGGCACTCAATATGTAAGTACTAAAGCTAAAAATGGTGTTGAAGTAATCCGAACTCAAACTAAAAACGGTTGGCAAATAACCAAAGTTAAAACTAAAAGCGGTATGGAATGGATATCTAAACGTAGTAGTGATGCTAAGGGATATTTAAAAGGGGCAAAAGACGCTGGCTGGAAATACGTTGGAGATAAAACCACATCAGCAGTTGAAATTACAAAAGCCAAAGCCAAACTAAGTCAAGACTTCATCAAGAGAACGGTTAACAATACCAAAAGCACTCTTATTTCAACAGCAACAAAAACTAAAGCCGCTATCAATAACGGAGTGAATCAAGTTAAAGCTCAAGCTAACAATGCTTGGGAAATCACTCGTGGTAAATACCAAAACGGCAAAGAGTACATCAAAACAAAAAGTGCTCAAGGTGTTGAAGTCTTAAGAGTTAAAACTAAAAATGGCTGGAAAGTCTCAAAAATTAAAATGAACAACGGGGTTCAGTGGACTAAAAATACTGCTTCTAATATAAAAGGTGGAGTTAACAAAGGTTGGACACAAGTTCAAAATAAAGCCCAACAACTCGGAGCTGCTGCTAAAGCTCAGACTAGCGCTAAAGCTAAACAGTTTTCAAAAGCTATTAAGCAATCTCAAGCTTTTATTGGTGATGTAACAAAATCTTCTAAAGCATTTGTTTCTTCTAAACTACAAAACGGTTGGCAGGTAACTAAGGGCACTCTTAAAAATGGTTCTAACTTTATTAAAACTAAAGCTGCAAATGGTTTTGAAGTTGTTAAGGTTAAAACTCAAAATTCTTGGAAAGTAGTTAAAGTTAAAACAGCTGCTGGAATGGAATGGAGTGCAAAACGAACAAGTGATGCTAAAGGATACTTAAAAGGAGCTGCTGACAAAGGTTGGAAAGCTTCTTCGGCTAAAATTAAAACTGCTGGTGATTATATCGCAGCAAAAGCAGAACCAGCTGGTAAATTTGTATCTAAACAATTAGCCACTGTAAAAAAACTTGGCGGTCAAAGATGGGATGTTACTCAAGCACAAATTAATGCAAAAGTTAAAGCTGCTTATCAAAAGTCTACCCAATTTGTTAAAAACGGAATATCAAATACTAAAAGTGCTATCAAATATGGTTTAGGTGAGCCTAAGTTTGCTTCAGCAAATAGAGCTAAAGTTCAAAATTACTCTAAACAAAATACTACTAACTTTAGTAAAGCTAAAATGGCCCCAGCTGCGGCAACAACTAAAGTAAGTTTTAACTCTACTACAAAGCCACCTGTTAATAGCGGAGGAGCAACAACTGCCCCAAAAGCAGGTATCATTAAACAAACATTAATTGATACAATTGGTAAACCAGCACAAGCCATGGCAAAAGCCATCAAAACAGGTAATATCAGAGAGTTATTTACATCAACTAAAAAAGCGGGTAATGCTGTTGTTGATAAAGTATTAGGTGGTGGCGGTAAAGATGGTAAAACAGGATACCAAGTAAAACAACAGAGTATCATCGAAGCTGTTACTAGCAAAGTAACCCAAATTAAAACTGATATTAAAACAAATAATGCTAAAATTTTAGAGCTACAAGCTAGTGGTGGCTCAAAAGGTAAAATAAGTAAACTTAGTAAACAAAATGCTAAATACGAGTCTCTAAAAGGAAGCCTAGAAACAGAACTTAAATTAGCTAAAAATGGTCCAGATATCTTAAAACAAATGAACCATTTAAAAAATCTTAAGGCAACTGGAGCTCCAAAAGACCAAATCTCTGCTGCTAAATCAAGATTAGAAGGAATGAGAAAAGACTCCCCTGCTATTGCAAAAAGTTATGTAAGAGACGGAATCAAATTTGCTATAATGTCTGCTGCTGTTCAAGGCATTTTAAATATCGTTGATCAAGTTAAAAAAGGTGAAAAAGTAAGCATCGGGAGCGCTCTTGAATTTGTAGCAACTCCTCAATTTATGTTAGGTACATCAGGTGCTTTTGTTGGTGGTGTAGTTGCTCAAAAATTAATTGCAACTGGTATGGGCAAAATTATGATGGCAACCATTCAAAATATGGTCCCGGGGCCATTGAAAATGGTTGTAAACATTTTACCTTATACAATCGGTGCAATGGTTGGAGCCGACTTAATGACTGGTACATTGGGTGAGCGTAGCATTGGTGAAATGTTAACAAATGGTATTGGGTCTACAGTTGGTATGGCTCTTGGTATGGCACTTGGACCTGTTGGATCAATTGGTGGTGCTGTACTTGGTGGAATGATTGCCGATAAACTATATGCTGCTTTCACCGGAAAAGAAGAAGACCCTGTAGCTGCTGAAACTCGAATGTTATTTGAACCTAAATGGACAGCATTTAGCAATGAAGAGTATCAAGAAATTGACTCTGGAGATTACTCACTAGAAGAAAACAATACAAGATCAGCTGGCTTTATTGAACCAATCTTAGGAGAATTAAACAGTCTAGAAGATTTACAAACTGCTAAAAATCAAGCTTATGAGTTATACACTCAAGAAATTGATAAAAGTGGAACAAACTCAGAAACTACTCAAAAAGCTTTTGATGCATATAAAGCTATTAGTGATAAACTTGAACTTTTAGTTAAAGAGCAAAGTTCACAATAATACAAATAAAATCTAAATTTAAGATATTCACTCCTTTTAGAGTGAATATCTTTTTTTTTATCTAAGGGCTTGACGTTTATTAAATTACCCTTAGTATGCTATTTGTAAGTTTATAATTTATATTTAAATGGGTCTTAACAATCCATATACATAAGGAAAAAAATGAAAAATTTAATATTCGCTCTTTTACTATCTGTCTTGTCTCTATCATTTGTTCAAGCTAATGATTCTACTGTAAGTTCTACTCCAAGTATCATAAGTGCTGATTGTGACGGAGGCAGTTGCCCTCTTCCTGGTGATGACGATGATGACTCTTCTGTAACAGAAGGTGATTGTGACGGAGGTAGCTGTCCACTTCCTGGTGATGATGATGATAGTGATGATAAAACTGTAAATTGTGACGGCGGTTGTGATGATAATGACGGTGACGATGACAGCGATGACAAAACTGTAAGTTGTGATGGTGGCTGTGATGATAAAGACGATGACGATGATAGCGATGATAAAACTATAAGTTGTGATGGTGGCTGTGATGATAAAGACGGTGACGATGATAGCGATGATAAAACCATAAGTTGTGATGGTGGCTGTGATGATAAAGACGGTGACGATAGCGACGACAAAGAATAAATCTTAATGAGAGCCTTAATTGGCTCTCTTTTTTTATGCCAAAAATAAAACAGTCTTTTATTCTTGGCCTACTACTTTGGTAAATACAATGCAAATCCGCAACTATATAAGCCTTCTTTTTATTTTTACTGCTTTTTCATTTGGAGCTAAAATTGGTTTAATTACTGGTTCACAAACTAGTAATGATTTTTTAATCCTAAATAAGTATTTAAAAAAAAATAAAATCAAAACCACTATTTTTGATTTATCTAAAAATAAAAAGCTGCCTTATGGCAAAATTTTTGCCTTCAAAAAACAATCTGTTATTCGACTCATTGAAAAAAATATTCCATCTTCATATATGAGTTTAGAAGAAGCAGACTTTTGGGTAGAGTACCTTAGCTCTGGTGGGTCATTAATATTGATTGCCAACCACCTAGGAAAACAAGAAGTTTATGACTCTCGCCTCCTTAAATATGTTGGTTTCTCTACTAAAAAAGCTGACTTTTCTTCTCGCTATACTCAGGGTAAAGCCAAAGGCTTAATTGCTGACGGAATGAAATTAAACTTTTCTCAAAAAAACATTGATACTTTTATTGTTCCTCATAAAAAGTCAGGTGTTGAATCTATTTTTAAATACGAAAATGGTAAAACTGCTGCAATGAAACAACAAAGCTGTACCTTTCGTATGAGTTATTTTTCATTTTTACCTTCTTGGGTTCAAGATAAGAAAAAACAACAAAAACTACTTGAAAATACAATTGACTGGAATCTCGGGTTTTCTCTTGGAATAGGGACTCAAGCACCTGATTTTCCTGTATTAAATCTTGATGGTAGTCAAAGTGGATTATATAATCAGTTTACTAAAATTCCCAAAAATAATATAATTGTTTTAGAGTTTTTTGCAACATGGTGTAGCTCTTGTGAAACTCAACTTCCACGTATGGTGTCATTAAATAAAAAGTACAAAAATAAAGAAGTCTCATTTTTCTTTATTGATTACAGAGAAACTCCACAAAAAGTTAAAGACTATTTAAACAAGCACAAAGAAATTGATTGGCCTATTAGTATTACAAAAAACGGCTTAGGCGCTAAAAGATATGGTGTTAAAACATTGCCATCTATCTTTCTCTTAGATAAAGATAGAAAAGTTAGATTTATCCACAAAGAAATAACAAGTCAAAAAGTTTTAGAACAAGAAATTTTAAGCTTGATGCAAAAAAGAAACTTTAGCGCTTTGCACAAGTAAAAATATGTTAAAACAACAATCAAGTTATTAAAAACTTAGTTAAAAAAATATAATATTTTTAAAGGGTAATATAAGAGCTTCAAATACTTCTTTAGCTCTAGGATCTATCAATATACTTGTTAAATATAAAAAAGTTAAAGTTATCAACCATTTAATAAATGGATGAAAATATTTCATATCCAAACGCAATAGTATTGGATTTTTATGTTTTAAATATAAGTAAGTTATATTTGTTGAAATAGCTATTGCTTGTAATGCCCCCCACAAAATCAAAGGAATCTCCATTCCATGACAAAGCCCGACCACTAAAAAGTTCACAAATAAAGTCAATATAAGCTTTTTTTTACTAAAGTGCTTCAAACTACTTACAATTATATAATCGGTAGCAAAACGAGCTACTGACATATTCCAACGGCTCCAAAAGCTTGCAACACTCAAAGAAAAATGTGGTGATCTAAAGTTTGGTCGCTTAAAAGGATAGCCCATAACAATAGAAAAAGAGCGAGTAAAATCAATATAAGAAGATAATCTACAATAAATCACTATTCCAATAAAAATACTATAAAGAAAAGTATTTAAATAAGTTGCTGTTTTAAAATTAATGTTATTAGGCGTAAAGTTTGTATAAAAAAACTCTGCTAAATAAGCAAAGACAATTGCTCTAATTAAAAGCTTGAATACTCTTTTCCAGTCTATTTTTATGACTAAAAGATGGTATTTTTTCCACTCTTCCATTCGTTCAACTGGTCCACTAAATAAAATTGGAGCATACCATAAATATGCCATTAATTGGCCTGGGTTAAACTTTTTTTTATGAAAGCAAGACTCAATAAAAACATGTAAAACCCTCATTAAATTATAAAAGCCAAGCACCAATATTTCTAGTGGAAGAATCCCAATTTTTTGATAGTGATTAAAGTTTTCATGATAAAAAACTATAAAAAACAAAACAAATATAAAAAGCCAAATATGATTTTTTTCTATACTTTTGTCCATAGAAAAATAAGTAATAAACATAGTAAAAGGAAAATAAAAAAAGAAACATAAAGGTGAGTAATGATAAACAAATAAACACCCTGAAATAAAAAAAGCTAAACAATGTATTTTTTTAGGTATTATTTTTATAAAAAAAGCCAAAGTTATAAAAAAAAGCCAATTATACGAATTTCCTATAATCATTTATTTTTATATCTTTTATACATATATTTAACCTACTCTAAACAATCAAAACATAAATTTAAAAGATTAACTATCTACCAAGAGCAAACTTTAACAAACTAGAAGGAGCCCATGTTAAAGCTCGTTTTAGTGGAATATAAATAAGAGATACAATTAAATACTCTATTGGAGTTGATAAGGCAATTACTAATGATAAAGCACCGCCATCAGTATTTAAAAAATCAAGTAAAGCCCCATCACTCAAAAATTCAGAAAATAAAATTGACGAATAATAAATCCAACTATGTAAAGAGTCCTTCAATAAAAAATTCATCTCAAAAATATTAAAAATAAAAGGAGTTAAAAAAAAGATAACAACAAACGAAACAATAAAATAAAGTATAGAATCTATAAAACTTAATCTAAATACATCTCTTGGAACATAAACTTTAAGTTCTTTTGGTCTATCTAATAAACTATTCGAACGCTCTCCACGTTTACTACCCAAAATTGAATATAAGCCAAATTTTACTTTTTTAAACTCTTCTAGTGCTTCTTGTTTATCATCACATATAAAGTCTAAGCTTTTAGAGCCTGACTTTAGTGAAAACGCCTTATCATCATTTTGAATTATATACTCAATTAAACTCATTACAAACCTTGAATTTCATAATTATCATCATAAAGTATCATTGTTACTTGAGTTATTAAAGAAAGATGAATTTCTTTAATAGATTCGTTTTCATGTAAAAAGTTAGCGTAGTAGTCTACAGCCATTTTATATAAACCAAAGTAGCCTATATTCCAAAAAAGAATAAAAAATGAAATACGTAAAATAGCACTCATCTCAATAAATTGAGATAAACTTACCAAATTATCAGTAGATAAAACATCATTAAAAAAAGGGAGAATTTGACTCGCTATAAATCCACTAAGTAAAACAAAAATTGGAATACAAACCAAAGACAAGCACAAAGTATATATAATAATAAAAATCAAATGCTCACCTATAGAGAAATAGTCAACCTTAATAAAAGTTTTTTCTTCTTCTTGTAGGTCTTCTAAGCCTTCAATTACATCACAAGCTTTATGCATTTGAATAGGAACCTTAATATTTGAATAAAGCCTTGAAGCCACCTCTAATGGAGTTTTTCCTTCTACAATAAAAGAGTCATCAAAAATATAACTCCCTTTGAAGATTCCATCAGATTCTACGATATCTATTGGTACTAAGATATTCATATTATTTAAAATAACTCATGAAAAATTAGTCTTAATACCCTAGCTGGTAAAAAAGAGGCTAACGGTTTAATAAATAAATATAAGGGCATAGTAATTAATATTTCAAAAAATACAAAAAATGGAGTCATAAACAAAAAAGCCATAGAAAATATATTATATGAAGAGGCTGGTGCTGAACTTAAAGCAAAACCATAATTTAACAAAATTTGATAAAAATGATATAGCTCAGGATAATTTAGCATTTTTGAGTCACCACTACTAACCAAATGAAATAACGATAAAGTAATTAAAGCTATAATGCCAGATGCAACTATAGAGTAATATATCTGTTGTATAAAAAACAAGCCCTTTTTATTTACAGGAACGTAAACATTAAACTGCTTTTTTTGTTCATTTCCTTGGCCTAAATCAATCCCTGCTACAGATAAATAAGAATATTTGAAGTGTTCAAATATACTTAGAGCATCTTCTTTTATTTTATTTTCAAAATCTAAACTTGTATGAGGAGTATTTAAGCTACAAATATTATCTTCATTGCTTATTGTATAAGTAATAAATTTCATGATAAAACTTCTCTCAATTTATAGTTACTTTCATCTATTGAAGAAAATTTCATGATTGTTCTTTTATGTAATTCTAAAGAAAAGTTATCTCGCATTAAGAGGTTTGAATATTTTATCAATATAGATGGATAAATATAACTATAAGCCAAATCCCAAAGAAAAACAAACAAACAAATACGGGCTACAGATAAGTATGCCATGCTTGTACTAAACTCTGGCATTAAATCAAGTGTAAAAAAGTCTAATGATAAAGGTGAATAAATAACGCTCCAAAGAACAGTTAAAACCGTTGCCCCTAACATGTAAAATAAAAAAGCAAAGACAAACATTAATAAAGTCATTATTTTATGCTCAGATTTTGAAAATAAATCAATTTGTAAAAAATCACTATTTTTATCCTGAAGTTTTTTTAATTTCATCAAAATACTTTTATCTTTTGTTAGTTGAATAACAGGAGCTACTTTTTCGTATAGTTTTTGTAAAACTTCACTTTTGCTCTTTGCGATTACAATAGAGTCATCATCAAAAGTAAATTGAGCAGAATAACCATTTTCTGTTTCAATAACTTCAATCGGAGTTAGTATGTTCATAAGTTGTCCTAAAAGGCGTAAGCTTTTACTTGTCTTTGTCTAAAGTCCATCTCTGATATAGTAAAAATATCTGGAGAGTATAAAGATTTTAACTCTAAATATTGAGAACGTAAACTCTTGTTCAAAAATTCAAGGGCAGAAACTCCACCTTTTTTAATATAATACTTTCCAATTTTTTTCATCATTATATGATAATGCAAACAAGTTTGAGCTTGATGAACCCCTAAAGACTGCTCTAGCATGCATTCGTAGCTGTCTTTTTCCCAGTTTGGGTCTTTTTGACACATGGTATGAAAGTGAGCCGCAAAAACTTTTTTATGTACAACCTCATCATCTGTAATCCATCTCATTATTTCTGTGAAATGGTGATTTTGAAAGCATTCAGCAAGTAAAAGGTAAGCTCTAATATTGTGTGCTTCCCCTAAAAAGTTAATAAAAAATGTATCATATTGATTTTTAAAGTATTCTGACTTTGGAGGGTTAAAAGTTTTTGCTACAAATTCTTCGTCTAAACAATTAGTTCTGATGCCAGTAGATTGTAGCATCACTCTAATTGCATGAAAATGCTTTAGCTCTTCATGGCATTGTAAAACATTCCACATAACAAAAGAATGATTACGCCCCATATGAATCATATTATTGTAGCCAATAGTATAAGCATAAGCCTCACAATAAGCTATTTCTTTTATGATATCTAAAAGCTCGTAATCATTATCAGTAGCCTCAGGTTGTGTTTTTATATTTTGCATGTATTTTACAACATCTTGTGTGTGCCATTGAATCTTACTTTGCTCTGCCATGTAATATTCATATACATTTGTATCAAAAATATCCTTAAACTCCATAGCATTAAATAGCTCTAAAGTTGATTTTTTTATAATCTCATCGTTTTCTTTAGCATTATTAGTAACTAATGATTGAACGTCTTGAATAAATTGATTTGTTACCACACTCGTCACATTAGCGTAATGCTTTTTTTCTTCTTTGCTCATTCTTAGAAAAGAGGTCGACTTTTTAAATGGTTTTTTTTCTGTAGTTATTTTTTCTTCAAAACAATAGTTTTGAAAGTCAGTATGAAACTTTTCAATGAAACCCTTATCTAATTTATGGCAAGCATTGATTAAAGAAGAAAAAGACAAAAACTTTTCCATATAATTTAATATTGGTATTTCATCTTGCTTAAATGAAGCTTTATATTCTGGCTTTAGCTCCCAAATTTTATGAAGTGTATCTTTTAAATAGTCTAATTGAGCCTCATAGTGAGTTTTAATTTTTGCTTGTTGCTCTACAACTTCTTTACTTGGAGTTTTGATGCCATTAAATAAGATTTGTATGATATTACTTTCTAAAAGTACCTGTTGCATTAAATAAACCATCATTAAATCTGGAGACTGAACCTGTTTATCTTTATCTAAAAAATAAATTTCATTTGCTAAAATTTGAAAAGGTTTAAACTCCTCAATTGGTTTTAATTCTTTTAAATAAAAATAAACCATAGTCATAATTTTTACTCTCTCACCATGTAGAGTAACCAAACCATGAACTACCTCAGATTGACGAAAATATTGAGGAGGAAAATACCTTAAGAGCCTTAAATCAGCAAACATCCATTGTATAAAGTACTGGTACAATGAAGAAAGTTTATCTTTGTTTTCTTCTTTGAACTCTATATTTGGAATACTATTTTCTGGTACAAAGTTTAAGTCTAACTCTGTAGCTTTTTTTGCAAAAGTATCGTACAAAACCCAATTTTTGGGGTCACCATCTTGATAATTTCTATATTCATCTGAATATTGAAAAGTACAAGTAAGCTCACCCATTAAGGTTTCTAATTTTAATTTTAAATCTAATGAATCAGAAATTGGCATCATTTTCTCCTAAGACATATTTTTAAGAATTAAAGAGGCATTGAAGCCTCCAAATCCTGCCGCATTTGTTAACGTAGCTTTAATAGGCATTTGTAATCCATTTTTTGGAACGTGATTCAAATTGCATTCATCTCCTGCTTTTTTCAAAAATAAAGTCGGCAATACAAACTCATTTTTCATTTCAAGCAAAGAGGTTATAAAGTTTATCCCTCCTGCTGCTGAAAGAGTATGCCCAACATAAGATTTCATAGAGTGTACTAATGGTTTTGAAGGCAAAATTTTATTAATAGCAGCCGTTTCACTTAAATCATTAATATATGTACCTGTACCATGAGCAACAACCACATCAATATCAGATTCTTTTAGCTTTGAATCACTTAAAGCGTCTTCCATGCTTTGAGCTAGTCCCGAGCCATCAGATGGAGAGTTAGTAACATGATAACAGCTATTTGATGTACCATACCCAATCACTTCAGCAATAGGGGTAGCACCTCTTTTTAACATGCTTTCTTCTGATTCTAGGATAACTATAGCAGCACCTTCACCCAAAACTGTACCTTTTCTATTTACGTCAAAAGGTGTACAAGACTTACTGGCCTCTTTTGCTTTAACATAAACTCCAAGTTTTGAAAAAGTAAAAGCAGATATAAATGAAAACTCTTCTAAGCCACCTGTAATAATAATATCTTGTCCACCATTTTGAATCGTTTGATAAGCCAAACCTATTGCTTGGGCTGATGAAACACATAAATTATTAATTGTACGAGAAGGTCCAGGAATCTTTACAATTGAGCGTAAGTAATCAACCATAAAGTTTTGATAATTAAAAAAAAGCTGACTCTTTAAAAGTTCTACATTCATGCCTTTTTTATTAGTAATCCTCTCTGCTGATTTTGTTACTACAGAACCTAAATCAAAATTTTCCCACTTATCTTCACCTTTTCCTTGAGGATATAAATTAACAAAAGTGTCAATCATAAACTCATCACCAGCATAAAAGTCAATACCAAGATAAATACCTATTTCACTAATATCTTTAGCTTTTAATTTACTATGACGTAAAGCCTCTAATAAAGCATGACGACTAAATATTGTACGTCTAGCCCGATAGTAGTTCATTTCTTTTATTTCAGATGGAGTATAATCACTAATATCAACTAAACCAGCAATTCTACACTCTAAGTGATTCCACTTTTCTTGTAATTTTAAACCTGATTTTAAAGATGAGCAATTATCATAAAATTCATCAGCATTTCTACCATTTGCACAGTTTATGCCATAGCCTGTAACAAAAACTCTTTTTTTCATGACATTCCCTTAAGAAAAAAGTCCATAAAGTCTAAGCCTCCGCCTATTCCCATGTCTTTAAAAGCCATCGTTAATCTAGCCGAGCAAACTTTTCTATCATTTACATGAATTTCACCCAAAAACTTAAAGTTTGGATACATTTCCATTTCTTTTTTTATAGAAATATTTAAAACACAATCAGGGGTTACAGGCTCTAAAAATTTAGCTCGATCTACCTGAATAAGAGTTGGTAAAACAGAAGATTCTTTATCCTTTTTTTGCATCATTAAAGCTACACAATGTTGTGCTAAAGTCTCAACCATCAAAGCACCAGGAAAGATAGGAAAACCCGGAAAGTGATCTTTAAATACCCAAAAGTCTTTATTAATACTAACTGTTGCGCTCAAAGAGTTTGTATCTTCACTAACTTGAAAGTTTTGTATGAAAATATATCTCACCAGCCCTCCTCCTCAAAATCTTTTGACATTTCTGCTAATTCTTTGATAATTACTTTAAAACCTAACTCTTTTTGTTCTTCAAAGCTTAACTCAATTAGTTTTTCTTTATTTGAAGTAAAAAAGTTTTTAAGGTTTTTTTGAAATAATGACAAAGAATGAAAACTTAATATCTCATGAGTTACTTTATCAATCATAGCATCATAAATCTTTGGGCTTGCCAATTTTTCTTGTAATTGATCTGCTACAAAAAAGTCGTAATGTCCTAAAATATAATTATGAGACTCTACAAATAAGTCTTCTTTTAATTTGGTAATTGCTACTTTTTGGCTATTTATTATTCGTGTTGATAAACCATAAGAAATATTTAAAAGAGAGTCTATACCTAACTTTGACACCTCAGAAACTTTTATAAATAATTTAGTTAATTCAAAAACATCATCTTCTGATAAGTGCCCTACTATTTCTAAAAACTCTACATTAGAAGCATCGCCTCTTTTTGCATTAAATTGTGATTGAACAGATAAAAACAATTGCTCTTTTTTTAGAACCATATCACGTAAACGACCAAAGTATGAGTCCGTATCAAGTGAAACATCTAAACTTTTTCCTTCTTTTAATACATCTAGAATAATTTTATGGCTATCTACTAATTGATCATGCAGATCACTCAATAAATTAATTTTTTGAAAAAAGAGTTCATAATAAATAAGTCTTTGACTCTTTGTAAGTTTTCTTAAAAATAGCTCATCAAATTGGTCAAAATACCTTTGAGTAAATAAGTCTTTAAATTCACAATCTTTTTCATTTACTTCAAAGTAAATTTTCATTATTTTACACCTGTGTGAGGTAAAAATCTCGGAATCAAATAGTTTAAAAAATATAATACCTGGCCACTGAAAGTTTTTAACCTGCTCATGTAACATTTCTTTTGTCACTTCAATCTCTTTAAATCTTGCAATAATAAACTCATAACAAGTAATAATATAAGCATCAACACGTTGTTTTTCTTCTTCTTCATCGTATCCAAGAAAACTTAATTGAGTTCGAATAGTTGAGCTCATCATTTCATCCATATGATTTTCAAGCTGATCTGTTACAAATGCTTTTTCAATTTGAGTAATAATCGTAGGATTCATTAAATGACCCAAAAAGTAAAATGTTGGCTCTGGTGCAAACTCCTTTGCAATCATTTCTCCCAAAATAGAATGGTCTAAATCTACTTTTTGAGCAATCTCTACTTGAGATTGAACCGCCTCAAAGTTAGCCTGAATAAATGATACAACCACAGGATCTGATATATTATAATTTTCAACAAACTCTTTAAAACCTACTATTTCACTTTGTTCTGTAGACATGTTAGCCGAAATTTTGGATCTACCTGCAAATGATTTCATAAAATCATCTTGTAAGTCTCCTTGCATTTCAAGGTCTCCCTCTTCAACTGCATCTAACATTTCATCCATGTATTTATCCATGTATCTTGTAATAATAGAATCTAAATTTTCGCTGATATATTTTTGAGTAATCGCTGTTTGAATCTCTCTCATCTTTTTAGGGTCACTTAAACCAGCAACTTCTGATGGATCATAATTTTCACGGATATACTCTTGTACTAACTTTTGCCTCAACTCACTATCTTGTAAAATACGCTCTGTTTCTTCTTTGGCTATCTCATCAAAATTTTCGGTTAATAAATCTTCAATTAACTCACTACCAATATTAGCTTTATCCATGATTTCTTTGACTTTTTGGTCTTTTAAATCATTATTAAATGTATTTTTAATTAGTTGTAGGGTATCGTTATCAACAGGAGAGTTTTCTAAATTTTTCATCTCTTCATCAAAAATTCTCTCTATTTGCTCGTTGATAACTTTATCGTAAACTACAGCTAAAAACTCTTCATTTTCAAATAATTTAGTAATAACACCATCTAAGTTTTCACCAAGCTCATCTGTTAACTCATCCAATCTAATAGAAAGTTTTTCTTCGTCTTCTACGTAAAGTTGCGATAAAGTAGTATCTTTTAAAATATCTTGTAATAAACTTTTATCTTCAAGCAAATCAAAAATATCATGTAGAGTTATATTATTAATAGACTCTGAAACTAGGTCTGATAATCTATCATCTACGATGTTATATTTTTTTAAATGACTCTCTAATTGCTCATTTTTGATATCTTGAAAGTTTTCTTTTAAATAACTTTGTAATTTATCTTGATCAAAAACTTTATCAATTTTACTAGAAAAGTCCATCTTAAATACAGCTGGCTTGGCCAATTGTTTTTTTATCAAATTATAAAAGTTTTTTACTTGGAGTTTTGAATAAACTAATCGATCTTTTTCACCATCAGATAATTTTAAAATTTCTGGATCATTTTGATAACCAAACTCTTCTAAAATAAGGTTTCTCATTTCTTGATTAGATACTTCTCTTTGAATCGTAGTTTGAATTGTAAAAAATAAATCTAAAAATCCTAAAGAATCTAAACCCAAATCATCAATCAAGTAGGAGTCCATTGTAATTTCATCTTCATAGTCTGCAATATCAACAATGGCTTCTTTCAAAATATTGAAAACTTCTTCATCGCTAAATGAAACTTCTAAAAATTTATCTACTGACATATTGTTCCTTTTTAAATATTTGTTTCCAAATATTTTTATAGCATGTAACCACCATCTATATTGAATGTTTGCCCTGTAATATATGTTATTTCTTCTGATGACAAAGCATGAATAAAGTTTGCTATTTCACTTGGTTGAGCTAATCTTCTCATTGCTATTCGGTCAAAGATTCCATCACTCTTTTTTGAGCCTTTTAAGTAACTCAAAACACCCTCTGTCATATCTGTTTCAACGATACCTGGTGCTATAGCATTGACCATAATACCTGCTCTTGAAAACTCTTGTGCTCCGACTCTAACAAGTGCTTCAAGTGCTGCTTTTGATGCCGCATATGATAATTGACCACGTCCACCTTTTTTAGCTGATACAGAAGAAAGAAAAAACATTTTTCCTTTCTTTTTATAATACATTAAATAACCGACTTCTTTTAAAAAGCAATAAGCACCTCTAATATTTACTGCCATGACTTTATCAAAATCTTTGATATCAGCATGAATCGTCAAACCATCAATAGTGATACCAGTATTATAAATAAAAACATCTATCTTATTTTTTGAAAACTCTTTATATTTTTTAAAAAACACAGGAATATTTTGATCATCTTGAACATCAAGTTGACCACTAAAATATTGCTCTTTAGGGTACTCTTTTAAATACTCTGGATCAGTTGAATTAAAGCTAATACCAACTTGATGACCTTCTTTTAAATATTTTTCAGCAATTGCCTGACCGATTCCACGAGAGCCACCAATAATCAATACATTCATTTTTATCCTTATTTATCTTCAAATTTTTCTATAATCTGCATTTGTGCCGTATTATTTAATGATTGATTAAAAATACCAATCCGTTTTATTTTCATTTGTTTATTTTCTGAGGTAAATAAACCCTTGCAATGGTTTTTATCTAAATAAGATGAAAACACTTTTTGCTCTTTTAAAATTTTTAAAGCAATATCAAGTTGCGAAGAAGCATTTGTACAAATACTATGACCCGTAATCAAGTTGGGAGTTAAAATAGGTATTTGTACATTTTCTTTTTTCATTAAATCTTTAAATATCGAAATTGGAGCTTTTTCTTGATCTAGGTTATCAACAATAATTAAGTCTAAATCTGAAATCTTTAAAGAGCAATTTGATAAGGTCTTATCTATTATTTGTTTACAATAATCAACAGGAACCCTTCTTTTATAATATTTATCTATGTAAGAGCCTTGATGAGTTGCAAGCAATTTAGCCTGTATGCTTAAATTATTTTTTTGAAAAAAATCTTTTTTACCAAAAACCCCTGAAAAAGCCCACTCAGATACAAAAAAATGAGCTTCGCTTTCTGGATTAAAAAGTGGGTTTGGAATGAATGAAGCTACAGCTTCTATTAATAAAAAATCCAAAAAGTTTAAAAACAAAAAGTTAGATGAACTCACAAGTGATTTATCAAGTAAATCATTTGATATTTGAAAGTGAGCATCTTGTATTGCAACAGCTGATGAGTCTTCACCAAAATAATTGGCATTTGGTCCGCTTAAATTAAAATCAAGAGCAATGTTTGCTATCACATTATTTGGTATTTTATAAACAGGGATCATCGGATGAACATAAGAAAACCCTGTACCAATCATTTTTATAAAATGATCTGGGTCATACTCTAAGTTTTTATCTGCACAAACTCGATATCCATTTCTTAAGCCAATTGCTCCATATAGATTGTTCATTGTACCGATAAACAATCCAGTCTTTCTACCCTCTAAGGCTTTTTTTAAATCACTATTTTCAAGTAATTTAGATGTAGCATAATAATTATACCTAGCTTCAATCGGCCCATTAGAAATAACTTTATTTTTAAATTGAAATAAATCTAATTTATCTTCTGATATTTTACCTGGGACATCATTTCTTTTTGATCTCTCCAAAATAGAGTCTGGATGTTTTAAAGGGCTATTACCTGATTGAAGATTTTCAAATATTTCGTCCATCCCAAAACCAATAGATGAAATTGAATAAGTATCACCAATATATACATCACTCATAAAAACCCTTTTCTTTTAGAAAAAGATTATATAATATCACCTATAGAATTAACAAGAAAACAGAAGGTAAATAAGCTTTTTGATTATATTTAATCTATTTATATCTTAAATTGCTTGCTATAGGTTCTTAACAACTTGGTCCACATTTTCATATATAATTATATAGTCAATCCACCATCTACTGATAAAACATGGCCCGTGATAAACTTTGCTTCATTTGATGCTAAAAATAAAAAGGCGTTTGCAATATCTTCTGGTTGACCTAAGTTTTTTAATGGGGTCATAGCTTTTAAAGTATCTAATACATTTTTTGGTACCGTTTCCATCATTTCTGTCATTGTATAACCAGGTGCGACAGCATTTACCCTAATACCCTTTGCACCAAGTTCTTTTGCCCAAGTTTTAGTCATACCAATGACTCCCCACTTAGAGGCGGCATAATTTGTTTGACCAATATTGCCATAAATACCAACTACTGAGCTTGTATTTAAAATAACACCACTACCGTTTTCACGCATTCTTTTTGCAGCAGCTTGCCCACAAAGATAAACACCCTTTAAATTAACATTTATAACTTGATCAAATTGCTCTTCATTCATTTTATGTAACATGGCATCTTTTGTAATACCTGCATTATTTACCATAATATCAACAGAGCCAAAGTCATTTTCAACTGCTTGATAAGCATTTTCAACAGATGATTGATTACAAACATCTACTACATAAGTTTTTACTCTACTATCATCTAGATTTAATGCTGCTTTTGCTTTTTTTAATAAGTCTTCTTGAATATCCCAAAGAGCTACATTTGCTCCTTCTTCTAAAAACCTTTTAGCTGTAGCAAAACCAATACCTCTAGCAGAGCCAGTTATAATTGCAATTTTATTTTTTAATCTAGCCATTTGTTGCCCCTTTTGATTATTAAATATTTATTTAAATCGGAGATGGGTCTTTAGCCCCATTTATAAGTAAGGCAATAAAAAAAAGAATAAACCCTCATCAATTTAATATAGTTATAATACTACACCAAACCGATTACTTGATTTATTCTTTTTTAAATTTAAGTTTTTAACTTATTTAGAAATCCATCCCGCACTACCACAAATCCATAAAAGAGCTGGTGTTGCTGTTGGGTCAACAAGCATTCGACCATGATGAGTAGCACTAGTACATGCTACAGTTGGAGTGCCTGTAGTTAGTCCTAGTTGTACAAAACCACTGGCTTTAATATTGCCGACGACCTCTAGTCTTTCTGTTGGGGTGGTTGTTGTACCAATGCCTACGTTTCCACTAAGTTTAGATATAAATAAATCTGGCATTTTTCCACTTGTCCCATTGAAAGGTATTGAACCTCCAGTTCCACCCCAAATTCCAACTCCTGGATTAACTCCTATTTGTGCTAAACCAAAACCAAAAAATTCTTTTCCCAAAGAGTCTTCAAATAAAGCTAATCTATTACTTTCATTATTTACAGAACCATTACTACCATATGAAATCTTTGAAAATGGACTCTCAAAACTTAAACCTAACTTACTTTTAAAGTTTGCTCGACCTTCAAAAGTTATTACACCATTTTTATCCAAAACCATTTGAGCACGAGTTCCTGAATTTCCATCATATGGAGTTACCGCTCCTGTTCCACCCCAGAAACCAAGACCACTAGTATTTCCTTGTGATACTAACCCCAAACCATAAAATTCTTTCCCCAAAGAGTCCTCAAACAAAGCTAATCTATTGCTTTCATTATCTAAAGTCCCATTGCTACCATACGAAATCTTTGAAAATGGACTATTTGTACCAATACCAACATTACCACCATCATAAAAAGTATCTGAACCATTCAAGCTCCATACATTTGTGTTGGTGACTGGGGAGGTTTGTGTTAAAGATTTCCAAGTGCTGCCATCATAGCCTTCAAAATCGTTATTTGAATATCTAATTGTACCTGCGTTGTTTGTAGAAGTATTTTTAAGATTTATTGCACCTTCAACACTTAATTGCTCAGTAGGCGTTAGGGTTCCTATTCCAACTTTTCCATCTGATTTAATACGTATTCTTTCTATTCCACCTACATTTTGTACAAAATCTCCATCTTGAGCACCTATTTGGATGCTTCCTGCTGAATTTTCAACTCGTACATAAGAGGTATTTGTATTGCTTGTAAATTTAGCAACATTATTTGTCGTATCACTATTAACTTCTAAACGATAAGATGGATCACTTGTACCTATTCCAACATTATAGTTTTCTCTATAAGCCTCATTACTCGCATTTTCAGACCAAATAGTTGGAGCTGTAACTGGGTTATTTACTCCACTTGCTGTTAAAGATTTCCACTCTCCGTTTACGTAACCTTCTAAATCTGTGCCTGTAAATTTAATTGTTCCTTCATTATTTGATGTAGTATCAGCAATTTTTATTGCACCATCTGTATCAAAAGACTCTAAAGGATCAATAATTCCATTTCCAATATATCCATTTTTTTGAAACATTCCAGACTCTTCAAGTCCACCATTAGAGTCAAACTTTACTATATAATCTGGTGTACCAGAAGTGTTACCATTTCCACCACCACTACCACCATCAAAAGTATCTAATGTTAAGACATCCATTCTATTTACAACAGAACCTGTCCAACCACCTTTAAAATAAATTTTATCATTAATTA
Organism: Candidatus Cloacimonadota bacterium; assembly: GCA_002402105.1. Taxonomy (GTDB): domain Bacteria; phylum Muiribacteriota; class UBA6191; order UBA6191; family UBA6191. Next base: position 695,350 of record NVVD01000001.1, on the reverse strand, counting down.
AAGAGGCACTTAAAGACATATAAGTTAAAGATAAATCTGGTACAGCCCCAGATATCCATGTACCTGATATAATATCTAAAACATCCACTTGATTATCATAATGAAACCCTCCCCAATTATAAATACGCCCATCAGCAGGGTTATAAACAGAGGAGTGTCCGTATTTTGGAATATTTAAATTTGCCACTACTTTAGTACTTATAGTATTTGTCAAAGTATCAAAAACATCAACAATCGATTGAATAGGAGAACCAGAGTCACCCGAAACTCCTCCAGTTAGATAAATATCTGTTCCAACTAAAGTTGCTGTATGATTCCATCTAGTAACTCCCATTGTTACAGTTGTCCAAGTTACTGGATTTGTAACATCTATATAATGTAAAGTATTATAAGATGAAGTTCCGCCCCATGCAATCCCACCAGTTACATACAAAACATTATTTATACAAACTGAACGAGGACCTGCTAATAGATATGGTAAATTTGGGATACTTACTGATGTTATCCACCTTGAACCACTTGAAACATCTGGGTCATAAATCAGAGTGTCTGATAATGCTGCTGTATTTGATTGCCCTCCACTTATATAAATATTACCATTTTCACAACTAGTACTACCAGCATTCTGCCTTGATTTAGAAGTATTTGAATCTCCTATTTGCCATTTTGTTCCACTAGCATTAGGGTCAAAAATATACATATTTCCAACTACACTAGAGTTTATACCATACCCTCCAAATAAATAAATTTTTCCATTTACAACTGCTACATTTTCTTGTCTAGCTATTTCATAAGGATTAACTTCATCAACCGACCAAGAAGCCGAATAATTTACTACCAACGACAAACAAAAAAATACAAAAAAATACAAAAACTGGGGGGACTTCATATACACTCCTATTCAAATAAAACAATTACTTCAAAATTTAAATCTATTTACAATTCAACAAAATTACATCTATTAATAGATATCAAACGTCAATCTACCAATTGACCATAAATATTTCAACAAAAATTTAATATTATTCGCTAATAAATTTATTCCTTAAATAAAATGTATTCAGATTACTTTTAGCACAAACTCTCAAACCCACTAAAAAAAGGTTCTTATGAGCTTGATTTTTTATTTTTTAAAAAAGAAGTAATCCATTTTCAAATAAAACAAAATAAGTAATTGTTTCATAAAAACAATTCTAATGATTAAAAGAGGTATTACAATACCAAAATATAATATTTAATTGGGAATATATTACCTATTTATATGTTCTATGCTAGTTTTTAAATACCAATAAAGAGGTTTAAATGTTATCCAAAATCACCTTAGAATCTAAAAGGTTCTTACAAAAAAACACCCTTCCATATCAAAGATATTTTATTAAAGAAAAAAAAATAAAATATCGTTTGACTATTATTGTAGGACAAAGAGGAATTGGAAAAACAACAACTATCGCCCAATATATGAAGATAAATAAAAGTTTAAAATCTCTTTACCTGAGTATGGATAGTTTTTTTGTAGGTGATTTATCTATGTTTGAAATTGCTAAGCAATTTGAAGCTCAAGGTGGTCAGCTTTTATGTTTTGATGAAATTCATAAATACTCAAACTGGTCACAAGAATTAAAAACAATTTATGACTCTTTGCCAGATTTACAGATTGTTGCCTCTGGGAGCTCTGCATTACAAATAAGTCAGGGAAGCCATGATTTAAGTAGAAGGGCTCATATACTTAAAATGCATGGTATGAGCTTTAGAGAGTTTTTAGAACTTAATCTAAATATAAGCCTAAAATCTTCTACAAATTTTAGACTGCGAAGTTGGAACCCTTAGAGAAACTTTCTTTTTGAATGCTCTTAGCCTATATCACAATGTCACCTACCCAAAAAAAGGAGACTTTTTAGTTAATAATAAATTTTTATTTGAAATTGGAGGATACAAGAAAAGTTTTTCACAAATCAAGGATATAGAAAATAGTTTTATAGCTTTTGATGACATCGAAGTTGGTTATAAAAATAAAATCCCTCTTTGGATTTTTGGGTTTTTATACTAAAACTACTCCTCAATCATATCGGGTAATTTTTGATTTAAAGATATTTCTGCTTCTATAAAGTCTTTTGTATGTAAAAGTTGTTCTTGAAAATTTTTCATCATTCCTGTTATCTCTAGTTGATATTCATTTTTACTAGTTTCCCATTGTTCTATGGTTACATCACTACTTTGTAAAAGGCTTTGTGCTTTTTTTTGTAATATTGCTTGGCGATAAGGTGCTTCTTCTTCTGTTTTTTGTTTTTCTAACACTACACGTAAAGCAATAATTTTTTCAGAATAAGAGTCTTCTAATTTTTGTATAACAATATTTACTTCTTTTGCATCATTAATCATTTTTGATAGATCTTTTTGACGTTGATTTAATTGTTGAATGACTTCGCCCGATGAGTTCGACATTTTTTTCAACTCACCAGAGGTTTTTAGACACTCTGCTTTATCTAAAGAAGCTTTTGTAATTTGAAGAGATACAACATATTTTTGCTCTTTAAGATAGCTAATAACTTTTGATTCCCAAAAACGAATCACATCAAAAGGAGTTAAAACATAGTCTAAAATTTTCTTATTATAATCAACATAAAACTCTTTTTTCTTTTCCCAATATAATCTTTCATGAGTATTTGCTCTAAGTCGTCTAGCACCTTCTATAAAAATATATCCTGTAAATCCTGCTGACATTACACTTAATGTAGCTAATGCCTCTTCTATTGAACTAGACATTCCTAATTCAACAAAACCCTCAAATAAAAGCTGTATCCCTACTAAAAAACCCACTCCCTTGAGCAAACTAAGGGGAGAAAAAGAGCTTTCTAAAAGAGGACGATTTTTATCAACAGGTTTAATAAAATGCGTGCCCAATAAAAGTAAAGCACCACAAAAAGTTAAAATCAAATAATATTCACCAAAAATTAAAGCTGCCAAGATACCAACAAAAAAACCAAATCCACCCCATCCAACATCTTTTAAAACTGAACTAGTTACAAGGGTTTCTTCATTTGCTAACTGTAAGCTAAAAGCATCACTTACTTTTTCTTCTTTTAAAGTAATCTCAAAGTCTTCAAATGATTGTTGCCAATCTTTTTCACAAATGGATATTAAAAGCTCGTATGACTCGGGGTCAAAATTATCTTTGTTTACTTTTGATAAAGGTTTAGTAACAGTACTATTTTTTTGAAATTGTAAACCATCAATAATTTTTATTAATTTATTATCACTTAATATATTTTTACAATCAAATAAACTACTTAAATCTAATATTAAATCTATAGTTTCTTTTTCTGAATGCTTTTCTAATAATTTAGGAATAATACCCACAAAAAACTTTTTAAAGTCTAAAGCCCCTAGGGAACCATCAATCTCAACCGTCTTTTTAAATTCTTTCTTTAAAAAAACAACCCTATCTTTAGATACTTTAAAATAAGAAACAAATTTTGAAAAACAGGTTTTTTCAAATGGATCAATTTTGCCGTCTTTTCCTATTTCTTTAAGAAGCACCCCAAGAATAAACTCTTTTAGTTCTGGAGATAAATTATCTTTATTCATTTTAGCAATCTCACAATTTAATAATTTTAACTATGAGTATTCTAACAAATTATTTTAAACTTCTTAATATTTTTGAGAAGTTTTTAAATTTAGCTATGTCGCCTTTTAATAACCTCAGCCATATGCTCATAGTTTTTAACAAGCAACTTATAAAACCATCTTTTTAAAAAAAACATATTATCAAAACGATTTGTATTCATTTTAACCATTTGCTCAAGCCCCTTTTTTAGAAACTCATACTCTAAACTACCAATATTAAAGTCCTGATTGGGAGTCGATTTTCTTAGCTTTTTTTGAACATGTCTTAAAGATTTTCTAGCAAGTTCGTATTCTTTTGGTTTGAGTTGATCTTTTTCTTTGTCCATACCCTTAATAGAGTCATCTAAATACTTCATTAATGCTTTTCGATCAATTTTACCTATATTTAAGGTAATTATTTTTCCCATTCTTGCCATTTCTAAGCTCCATTCTTGCCTTTTTTACATTTTATAGAATCTTTGATGAAATACAAGTAAAGAGCAAGCTTGATACAAACTATTAATTGATACATATCTCATTTGAGCATGAAAACCCTTAGTATATTTTAAATATAGAGAGTATAATCAAAACTTAATAACAGTCTAAATCTCAATATATCAGTAAAGTCCATTTTATTTAACCACTTAAACTCTACGACTTCTATATGTAGCTTTAGATTTTTGACACAAAAATATAAGTATTTCAGGGGATTTTATGAAAGCGTTTTATTGGTTATTATTATCACTTTTTTTTCAAACCAACTTTGCTGTAGATTTCAAAACTAGACTTTTGTCTGAAACCGAGCTTAAAAGAAACTCTTCTCAATATATTTTAGTTGATGAAAATAACTTGGATAAAATTTTTAAAGATTCTTCCAAAAAACAAAATTCTAAAATTTTATATCAAGATGCTCACTTTCATTTAAAAAAACAAGGGCTTGAACTTAACCTAATTTTAGATGTAAACTTCAACAAAGAAAACTTAAAAGTATTATCCAAAAATTGGCTTATCATTAATAGTAACGTTGCTTTATATCAAAATTATCTAGGCTTTTTTATTAATGAAAAACCCAATAACAAAGTCAAAATTAAAGCCTTTTTACCTATTTTTGAAAAAACAAACCATTGGCAAATCACAATACCTTGGATGTCTACTTTAACAGGCGAAGCAAAGTTTACTAAAGATAAAGATTTTCTAAGTATGCAAGTACAACTTTTTAACAAATCTTTACTAAGAAGCTTTACAGCTAAAAACAAATTTAGTCCTTTTTCTAATATCCAAAAAATAAAAATTAATGCAAACCTACCTATTAATACTCGTAATACAAAAGTAAAAGATCCAATAAAGCCAATTTTAAAAAAATCCAGAAAAGCCTTAGTAATTGCACAATCAAACCACTCCTACAATATCAGTAGAAAATATTTGCACTATACTTTTAACTCTCAGGTTAAAATTTCTCGAAACCCAATCAATGAATTAAAAATTCATATTCCAAAACAATTTAAACTCAATAAAATTCAGGTTGAACCATACACTAGTTTTACTCTTGAAAAAAATAGAATCAAATTTCACTCCTCTCAACGAGATAAAATTAGAGTAATCATCAAAGGAACATACCCTCTAACAAGAAATCAAGGACAAAAAAGCCAACTTGAAAGCGAAGGCATTCATTTCAATCAACTTGAAGAAGAACGTGGTTTTTTATCTTTTTTTACAAAAGATGTAGTTAAAATACATGAAGTACAATTTGAGCATCCAGAGTCCATCAATAAAATAGATGCTTCAGAGCTTCCTAAAATAATGACTCAAAATCTTAAAGTCCCTATTTTATATGCCTTTAGGTTTTATAAGGCTAAATTACAATTTCAAATTAAAACTGAAACTTTTGACCGTTACCCCTTAAAAGAAACACTCATTTCTTCTTTTTTAGGAACCACAAAAATTAACCCCGATTTATCAGCTAGCCATAAATGGAAATTTAAACTTCAAAAACAAGAAGCTGGTAACTTTATATTACCATTACCAAAAGGGATTAACTTAAAGTCTGCTCGTCTAAATGGTAGAGAGATTCATACCTTTATTAATAAAAAAGGGCAGTACTCAGTTGATGTACCAAGTTCAACTATCTATAAAAGTGAAGTTGGTAACTTTTTAAATTTAAATCAACAAAGTAAGTCATTAGCTAGCCTAAAACTACATAATATTGAAGTACAGTTTTTAAGTAAAAACACAAACAAAGACCATTTTAAAATTGAAATTCCACTCTCACAAGAAACCACAAATATTCATTATAATATTATTAATGATAGTATAAAAAAACCATCACTTAAAACAAATTTTCCGATGGCACATCGAAAAAATCAAAGTGATCTTAATTTATTTTTTGAATTAAGTGATAGCTACATCCATTATTTGATTCCATTATTAATTTTATTTGCTGCTTTTATCTACTTCTTTGAATCTAACTTAAGCTACAATACTTTTTTTCATCCATGCCATAAAACAAAACGTAAGCTAAAATTACTGAGTTTTTTTCTTCTTGTTTTTACTGTTTTTTGTGCTTATTTCTCAAGCTCTTTACAACAAAATCATCCTCCATCAAATCAAATCATACAGCCTATACTTCATGGCCATTTTGTACCAACAATTCATAAAAAAAGCATCTACTCACTGCCAAGTGAAAACAACTTTTCTCATCTATATTCACCTCATGGTTTAGAGTCTAATTTCTACATCGAACTTGATTTTAAAAAGTCTTCTTTCTTTAAACATCCTATTTTTACCCTTGCTTTTATTTTAGTTTTAAGTCTTATCTTTTTATCTTTATTACAAAAATCTTATCTAGCTGCCTCTCTCTTTTTATGCTTTGCTATTTTATTAACAGCTCTACTACAAACCCACCAAGTTTTATCAATCTCTCATAATTTATTTTTTGCACCTTTATTTATATTTTTATTTCCTTTACTAAAAAATCTTGTCAAATCTAAAAAGATAATTAGCTCTTTTATTTTATTAAGCTTTCTTTCAAACTCTAGCTATACTCAAACCATTGACTTATATAAATACAAAACAAAAAGTAAAATACTAACTTTTATTAAACAGTCCCAATACCCAAAACCTTTTACAAAAAGTACAAACAATACATCTTCAATATTTTATAAAAGTGAACTCCACTTTAAAATTATTAAAAAAAGTTTAAAGCTCCATATAAATTTCTATTTAAAAGCTAGTTCAAACAAAAGTGAAACTATTACTATCCCTAGATATTCAAATCACTTTATTGTAGAAAGCATCACAAGTAATAATAATGAAACCCTAAGTATTCAAAAAATAAACCAAAATAATATTGTAATTTTAACTCCTAAAAACTATTACCCTATCATTCAGGTACAATATTTAATCACTAATGATTTTCCTAAAAATGTCTATTTTAATCTAAAAGCTCCTAGTATTGCTATTCAACAATTAAATTTTCCTAAAGTAAAAGATTATTCATTTACTACTAAGTCACCTGTTTATAAATGGGCCAAAACTAAAAAACATCGTTTCAACTTAGCTGCATCAAAACAAATTAACTTTCAATTTATCAAAGAAAAAAAGAGAGCAAATATAGTTGCTAATCCAAAGGCCATTAAAACCCAAGTTTTAGAGCCTGAAAAACTACAGTTTCTTGTTAATCATACAAGTTTAATTGAAGAAAACTTTATTCAAATCAAATCAAAAGTACACATCATTAAAAAAGGAGCTTATCAAAGTGAGTTTTTAATTCACCTTCCAAAAAATATTAAAATACTAAACCTTAGTGGCACTCCAAAAGTAAGTGACTGGTATGTAGATGATAAAAAAAGCATCTTAATGATTAAATACGCTCAAGCCCAAAAAGATGATTTATATGTTCAACTTGAAATGGAAACCTCACTCAAAAATAAGTCAACCATATTAAATAGTTTTTATAATCCAAAAGCTGACCAATTTGAAAATATTTTTCACTTTAGTGCTAACGAAAACCTATCTTTTTCTATTCTTCCTAGCAATGAGCTAATCGCTAGCTTAAAAAATGCTACTCAAATTCAAAGTGAGTCAAACCCTGTTTTTCATCAACTTTTACACAAAAATACAAACCCCAAAAATCAACATTTTAAAATACAGGCTATTCCTCGTCAGATTGTTCACTCTATTAGCGCATTTGTAGACAGCCTAAGAGTATACTCTTTTTTACAAAAAGATGGATGGTTATTTAGTCGGTATGCTTTCACTATCAGAAATAACGGGCAACAGTTTTTTAATATTAAGTTACCTGAAAACGAACAGCTTTTAACCGCTAGAATCAACGGAGATATTGTTTTAGCAGGTAAACATAATGGAGAAATTGTAATACCAATGAGAATGGAGCTGAACAATAAAAAAGAAATCGAAGCTTTTTTACTAGAAATTACGAGTAAACAAAAAGTTTTAGAAAATATGAATGGACAAATTAATATACCTAATTTTTCTTTAGCAAGTGCCCAAATATTTTACGAACTCTCTTTGTTTGAACCTTTAAAGTTTAACTTAGAACAAGGAGTTTTTGTAAAAGGTAACTTTAAAAAAGAACCCGAATTTTTAAAAAGGCCTCAAGTGAGTGCCATTAAAAATCCAATTCAAGCCCCTGTTGATTTTTCTATTTTTAAAACAAATAAACCGATTAGATTACATAGATATTTTCAAAAAGCGAATGAACAATCTCAATCTCAAGGTTTTCATTTATCTAAAATAAAAGATAGCAAAGAGATTCATTATTTCTTATTTTTCTCTACTCTTTTATATATATTACTGCTATTTCAATCACCACCTAAAATGCTAAAGTTTAAAGTACTATTATTTCATATTTTACTACTCCTATTTTTAGAATACTCTCTTTCTTTCAATAGTATTTATTCAATTAAAATGGCTGTTTTATTTTCGATCATTTGGATACTTTCATTTTATTTCACTAGAAACTTTAAAACTACCCAAAAAAAGGAGAACTAAAATGAAAATTATAATTCTTTTATCTCTTATCTTTCAAGTCTCACTTAGTTTTGCTAATTCTTTAAAAACAATTCAATCTATTATCCCTCTTGATAAAAATCAAAATAGTTATGTTGGTCACCAACTCATCCTTCAAAAAAACTTTAAACAATTACTTGATGATTACAACTCAAAATCAAATAAAAACCAAATGGAGTCTTCTCAATATCAATTGAGCCTTAAAAAAGAGAAATATTTTACAGCTACTTTTAAATGGAAAATTCATTTTAAATCTACTCAAAAAGATACTTTTTTACCATTAATTCCTAAGTCATGGGTTTTAATAAACAAACAATCTATAAATCAATATCAAGAAGGTTCAAACCATCTAAACTTAGCTATTACAAAACAAATGAAAGGAGAAGTGCAATTTCTAGTAAAACCTTCTAGTTTATTAGAACTCCCTCCCATTCCATTAACTAAAATTAAAATCATAAATGGCCTTGGTTTTAGTATTAAAAACCCATCCAATAAAAATCATACTCTTACTTTAACTAACAATGACTCTTTTGCTGTTGGTGGGTTAAACTATATACAATTTTTTAAGACTCCTCTAAAACCTAAAGTAGTTTTAGTTACAAAAAACAAAAAAAACCCTTTAAAATCTATAGTTAATAGCCAAATGACCGCCCTAAAAGCATCTATTTTATCTAAGCCTCTTTATCAAATAGACATCAAAAAAAATGAATTATTAATTCAAGGAAAACTAAACATTAATGTTTTACATCAAAAAATCTACTCGCTCTCACACTCTTTTTCAAAAGACTTTCAATTAAAACGCTTAACTTTTAAACCTAGTATCCCATTCTTATTTAACGATAAAGAAATTATCTTTCCCGATGGTTTTATGGGTCAAATCAGCCTAAACTTTATTCAAAGTATCCCTAAAAAATCACTTGTCGATGGCTTTCATTTACCTAGCTTAACCAATGCAACTCTTTTTAAAGGAGTTTTATATTTTATCTCAAGTGAAAATGTCGAAATTAGCTCTATCAAAAATGAACAATTAATAGCTCTACCCTATTTAAATGACCAAAGTTTAGATAGTCATAATCTACCTATTTTAAAAAGTTTTGAATTTTATAAACAATTGGGTGCTATTCAACTAAAAACAAAGATATATCCACAGCAAAAATCCTCTCAGTTAAAGGTTTTAAATACACATGTATCATCTATCATCACCGAAGAATTTCGTCTAGCTAACTCATATAGCTTCAAAGTACTTAATTTAGGAGCTTCTAGCTTTGTATTTAATATCCCTCCTCAAGTACAATTTCTAGGGTCATATATTAACAATAAACCAGTTAAACCCTTTCGTAATGACCAAGCTCAAATTGCTATTAACTTACCTAAAGATAAAAACCTAACCATAGCCATTAAAACTCTAGAGTCTTTAAGTTCAAGCAAACAATTATCATTGTATTTACCGACCAAAGAAAAAAGTCTTGAAACAAACTGGGACTTTTATTATCCAAAAGGTTTAGATGTTAGGCCTAAAAGCTCTAATCTAAACTTTCAAAAAATAGAATACACAACTCCTATCAAAAACTATGCAAACTATGTATTATCTCAATTTTTTCAATCTTCTTTATCTACGTTTCAAATTGTAATTATTATTTTTGTTCCCCTGATTTTATTAGGTCTTACTATTCAGTTTCTTTTATGGATTTATAAAAAGTTTTCATCAAATGCTCCTTTATCTACTTTTAAAAAAGTGATGCTTTTTATTTTATTTATCGGAGGATTTTTCTTTCTCGCTATACTCTCATCTATGAGTTTTATGGGAGGTAATTTACGTCCAGAAATGATGGCTAGAGTTAATTTTCAAAAACCAAAAAGTAACTTTAGTGGCTATAAACAAAATAATATACCAATCATGGAGCTTCAAGAAGAAGCTGATAGCTTTTCTGATGATTTTGATGGTATCGCTATGGCAAATAAATCTATCGCTGAGGGTAAAATTGCTCCAAGACCACCCTCTAGACTTCTTGGACGTTCAAATAAAAGGTCTAGTGCTCTCAAAAAAGACCAAAGAAGACAAAAAAATAGAAGAGATTATAAAGAATCTAGCTGGTCTTCAAAAGTTCGCTCTTCTATTAAAAAATACAAACGAAAACCACTAAAACGTGAAATTAAATCAAAATATAAAAAAATTAGAAAAAGCGGAGTAAAACCAGTGGAAATACAGTTTCCTAAATTGTCTAATATTATTAAATTTCAAAAGAAAACACCAATTGATGGTTTAATTTATATTCAACTAACAATCAATAAAGCAAAATCAAATTCTTTTTTATTAACAAGTAGCCTATTTTCTTTTTTATATTTAGCTATCTTTATCTATCTTGAAAAAAAAGAAAAACTAATATTATTAGCTTTTTTATCTATTTTAATGATTTTATCACCAGCAGGGCAATTTATGTTTATGAGACCAGAGCCCCTCTTTATTGTCATAGCTATCATACTCATTAACTCTATCTCAAGAGTTTGCAAAAACTCTATAGTCTTTTTTGTTGCATTACTACTATTTAATAGTAGTGAAGCAAGTAAACAACGGTATCAAAACAACCCTGACTATAAAAAAGTTTTTCAAATTTTTGATTTTAAAAACAATGACTTTAGCTATAAAAATCAAATTTTAGTGCAAGATCAATTAATCAATCAACTAACAAAAAAACAAAATAATGACATAGATACCACAAATATATTATCTCAAAGTCTAATTATTAAACCAAACTTTAAAGAACAAAAGATTTTTGTAATTTATACATTCAATCTAGCGAGCTCTCATGCTAAAAACTTTACTTTACTCAAAATCAACAATAAAACCCTTATTAGTAAATGTTTTGATGAAAACTATGAAGCTGTTTCATTAAACAAATCAAGTAAATATGGATACTCTAAACTTAATGTAGAAAACTTTGATGGAGAAACCATTTTATTATTTATTGAACTACCTATGAAGTCACAAAACTATGGAGATGATTTTTATAGTGAAGTACCTATTTCTACCTCTTTACAAAGCTCTATCATGTCTAGTAAAAAAGACTATTACCTAAAAATAAAAGACACAGTTTTTATAAATAATAGTTATTATACTTCATCTAAAAATGCAACAATATCACTACATTTTAGTCGCCACCCCTTCATTAAAAAAGAAGTTGAATCTCCAACTTTTTATCATCAAAACAAAATAAACACCATTAACAAAGTACAACAAGTTAGAAAATCTAAAATCAACTTTTATCAAAAGATTTTATTTTCTGACCCCTATATTATTGTTAATAATAGAGTTAGCATCTCCCATAAAAAAAAGTTTAAATTACGCCTAGAAAAAAATACTACTTTATCTCAATTTAATATTAAGAGAAACTATAAGTCACTAAAGCAAGGGCAAGACTTCTCTTTAAAACTAGAAAATAATTATTTAAACATTGAATTAAAAGATAACTCAAAGCCAGTCTTAATTACCTATAGATATTTTCAAAAGAAATCTAAAAACAGTTTCCATCTCCCTTTTCATCCAAAACAATTTAAAGAGAACATCTTTAAACTAGAAAAAGAACTCAAAGAAGGACAGGAAATAAACTTCACTCTAAACGAAGCCCTACGAGAAACAGCTTCAAATAGCTTTCAAAGAAAGGTTTTAGAGTTTGAAAACATCCCTCAACACCTAAGCCAAAATACTCAGTTTTCTGTTGAAATAAAGTCAAAATCATTTGTCTCTTTCTCTAAAACCAAATGTTTATCTTATAAAATAGAAAACTTTTTAATCTCAAAAAAAGAAATTTATCAAAAGTTGGTTTTAACTCTCACCAACAAAGAAAGCCAATTTCTTGAATTAAAGCTACCAAAAGGCACAATCTTAGAAGAAGCCTTAATAGATGGCAAACACCTTAATATCGTCAAAAAAGACTCTCTAAACCTTTTATTGCCACTCAAAAAATATAAAAGACAACGACAATTTAAGATTACTCTTCTTTTAAAGGCTAAATTAAATTTTAAAGACGATAAATATCAAATTACTTTACCTAAATTAAAAACAGATATAAAAAACCTATATTTTGCCTTGACTACACATAAAAATATGTATAAATTTTCTGATGAAAACCCTATCAGAATCCAACAAAAGTACAATTTAAATGGATTTACACAAATGGTAACAAGTAGCAATTCTTTTCAATTTAAATTTCCTAGAGGTAAGTACTTTTATGTTGGAGCAAGAAACGGAGTTGAATCTGAAATAGCTATCGAATTTGAAGAGATTAAAGAAAAAAAAGAAATCATTAAAAATGAGATAGAGTACACCCCACTATTTTTTATATTTATAATAGCTGTCTTTTTTCAGTTAAGTTTAAGCTCTCCTAAGTTAAAAATAACACTATCATTTGTTGCTTTATTTTTAATCCCTAGCTTTTCTGGCGGTTTACAATATTTTTATATCTTATTATTGATTACATATTTGGGATATATCAATAATAAATCCGAGCTTGATTAATTGATTATTCGATTAAACCTCTACTAACTTCACTTGAGAGTCTAACAAATTTACTGACTCTTAAGTTTTACTTTTTCAAGTGAGTATCAAGCCTCATTAATCATCTCTTTAAATTCTTTACAGTTTTGTTTTAACTCATCAAAAGTACCCTGTGCTTTTATTTTACCATCTACTAAAAATATTACTTTTTGTGCTTGTCTAGCTGTTGCCATTCTGTGAGTAACAACCAATATAGCAGCGTCATCTAAATGAGACTTTAAGTCATCCCAAAAAAGTTTTTCATTTTCAGCGTCAAGTGCTGCTGTTACATCATCCATTAATAGTAACCCAGGTTTACCAAGCAAAGCTCTTGCAATCGTTAACCTTTGCTTTTGGCCTCCTGAAATATTTACACCATTTTGACCTAAGCTTTCTAAAAAACCTTTGGGAAGTTTTTCCATCTCATCTTTTACTTGAGATAAACTAGCTGACTCTCTAATTTGATCCGATGAATATTCTCTAAAAAACCTGATGTTTTCTTCAACAGTTTCTGAAAATATAGTTGGCTCTTGAGCTACAAAAGCTAAGTTTTTTCGTAGTGATTTAATATCAATATCTTTTAAAGAAATACCATTAAATCTTATGTCTCCAAAGTTTGCTTTATGAACCCCAGCAATCAATTGTAAAAGAGTTGATTTACCTGAGCCAATTTTACCTACAATGGCTACAATCTGACCTTTTTTAACAGAAAAAGTAATATTATCTAAAATGTTTTCTTTTTCATAAGCAAAAGAGATATTTCTTAGTTCAAGATGTAAAAAGTTATCTAGTATATGCGTTTTATCGTGCACACCTTTTATAACAAAGTCTTCTTTTTGATTAAGCTCTTCTAGTCTATCAATACAAACAAAAGCCTGTCTTGATGTTACAAATAAATGAGGTATATCTAACATCGGATAAACAATAATACCTAAATATGCAAAAAAGGCATAATAATCCCCTAAAGTAAGCTCTCCCCTAACTACCATTAAACCACCGACTAATACTACTAAAACTTGTCCAAAGTGACCAACAAACTCATAGAAAATACCAATTTTTCCTGATAGCTTAGTAATATATAACTCTGCATCATATCTACTGCTTAAAATATCACCAAAACGTTTTACTTCTCTATCTTCTCCATTAAAAGCCATTAAAATTTTAATCCCTGATAGACTAGATTCTAAATGATTATTTGTATCACTAATGGCTTTTTGAGATTTTCCATAACCTTCATCTAACTTTGAAGCTATACTCATATACATCCATAATGCAAAAGGTAAAGGAATCAAAGTATAAAGAGCTAGTTTTAAGTTCAAATAAGCCATAGCCCCAACACAAAATATGACAATAGATAAAGAGTTAAATGCTCTAAAAATCCCCGAACAACAAAACCAAGATATTTTTGGAAACCTAGCGATGTCATCCGTTAATCTTGTAATCAAATCTCCTGTTTTAAAGTTTTTTAAAAACTCTTGATTTTGATTTAGTAACAAATGAAAATATTTTTCTCTGACCTCCCAATCAATCAATAAGTTCATTTTTGCTCTAAAATAAGGATAAACTGCTGTTGATAATTGTAGTAAACCAAGAGCTACTAATAAACCAATCATCTTTAAGCGAAATTCATCTAATTGAAGTGTATTTACATTTGACTGTAATTCATTAATCAAATATTTAAAAAACAATGGAAAAGTTAATGATGCCATAGTCGATAAAATTGTTAAAAAAACCAATAACAAAGCATATGGCAAACGCTTTTTCCATAAATTAACAATCCATGTCCAATGGACTTTTGAAAATAAAACATGTGTTTTCATATAAACCTACGCTGGTTGTTGAACTTGTAAATTCAACATATCAAAATATCTACCTTTTTTAGCAATTAAATCTTTATGACTTCCTTGCTCAATAATTTCACCATTTTCTACAAATAAAATTTTATCTACATTTTTAATTGTTGATAACCTATGAGCAATAATTAGAGCTGTTCTACCATCTAAAAGCTTATCTAAGCCTTGTTGTATTAAATACTCAGTATGAGGGTCAATAGATGCTGTCGCTTCATCTAAAACCAAAATATCTGGGTTAAAAGTCATAGCTCTTGAAAAACTTAATAATTGCCTTTCACCTAAAGATAGATTTTTTCCTTTTTCTTTAATTTCTGTATCATAACCATTTGATAGCTTTTCAATAAAATTAGCCGCTCCTAAACTATTTGCCGCATCTTTAACCCTATCAATATGTAAATTATCATCAAGTACTCGTAAGTTATCTAAAATTGTTCCACCAAATAAAAAGACATCTTGTAAAACTAAGCCTAACTTTTTTCTCCAAGCACTCACATGAATCTCTTTTAAATCTTTACCATCAACCAATATTTCTCCAATAGTTGGGTCATAAAAACGACAGAGTAAACTAGCAATGGTTGATTTTCCTCCGCCAGATGGCCCTACTAAAGCTATTTTTTCACCTTTATTAATTATAAAATTAATATTTTTTAAAACTTTTTTATCTTCATTATAATAAAAATCTACACTTTTAAACTCAATAGATGATTGAAAGCTATTAACTACTTTTTCACCTGTTGCTACATCAGGTTTTTCATCTAGCAAGTTAAAAATACGTTGTAAAGACACTAAAGACTTTTGTACATTATTAAAGTTTTCACTCACAGCAAATAATGGTCTAGTCATCTGAACTGAAAACTCTAAAAACATGATTAGCTTACCAATAGACATAGTTTTATCCATTAGTTGAGGGATACCCACCCACAAAATAATCATAATCAAAACTGTTTCAGTAAAAAATCTAAAAAAACCCCAAAATGAAGCATCATAAAGAGATAGTTTTACTTCAACATCAAACCTATCTTTAGTTACTTTTGAAAGCTTTTCTTTTAAACTTTCTTTTTGATCATATAGTTGAATAATTTCAATTGCACAAACATATTCAGCAATAAAGCCACTTAGTTTTGCATAAGCAGAGCGACTTTTATCAAAAATTGCTTTCATATAATTAATAAAAAATAAAACTAATATAAATAAACAAAAACAAACACAAGCTATCATTGAGGCAATTGTTTTATCATAATAAAGCAAGATACAAAAGACCCCAAAAAAACTCATAATATCCATTAAAAGTTTAATAGTTAGGTGAGAGCAAAAGTTTTTAAGCTCTTCGGTGTCGCTCTCTACCCTAGACATTATCCATCCAACTTGATGTTTATTAAAAAACCTTAAACCCAAATGTAGAATATGTTCAAATAAATCCTTTTTCAAAGAGTTAATCATTTCAATACCAAACTCAGACATAAGTACTAATTGTTTATATCCTCCAAAGACTCCAAGCAATAGTACCCCAACAAATAATGCTGAATACAAATATAAAGTCTCTTCAGATTTTGCCTCTACAGCTTCATCAATAATAACTTTCAAAATTAAAGGTTTTGAAACACTAGCTATTGTTAAAACAAATGATAAACAAAGAGCTGTAAAGTATTTTTGTTTATGCTTTTCTATATAAGGTAATAAACGCTTTAATAAGCTAAACTGATTTATAAATTTTTTTAATGAATCCATTAAATTCCTTACTTCTATAAAATAAAATTCCAAAAAAAAAGGACTCCCTGTGGAGTCCCTACTTACTTAGATGTTAAAAATAATTTATTTTTTATTCTCGTACATCAAATTGAAAATCCTAGTAGATTTTGAATATCTTTTTTGAACCTCCACAAGTCCAAAATAATATTCTCTAATTTTTTCTTTTCCAAAGATATCTGTTGTCATACTGACCATATCTAACTTACGTAAGGTTCCTTCCATTCTTTCTGGTAAGATTGAGCCAAGAGTCCTTGCTGGGTATAAACCAAATGCTTGATACCACTCTTTTACTTTTCTTTCTTTTGGTAAAACAGTATTTAATAATTTAAACATGTTTGTCACACAAGAGTTTCTGGTTGTATGATATCTTTCTTTTTTTAGAGTTTCTGTATCAAAAGCAGCTGTTAAATAGTTTTCTAACAAATCCCTTTTTTGTTTTTCACTTAATTCTAAATCATAGATTTCCATGCCATTAAAAAAACTATTTACTTTAACTAATAAGTCTTCAAAGGTACCCATTACAAAAATAGATGGATAAACCCTAAATAAACCAACAGCGGGATTAAAAGGTTGGTCATCTCTTCTTTTTCCCTCATATGAAATAACTAAAGTATCTATGAAACCTTCATTAGTAACTACTCCACCATGCTCAAACTCAAATAACATTTGAGCATGACCAGTTTTTGGTTTAATAATACCAAGGTTTATTTGACTTTTAGTTAAAACAACACTTACTCTTTTAAGTTTTGAAACATCAATCATTGCTGATGTCCATTTTATTTCTCTGCCGTATTTAATTTTATTTTTTTTTGAAATACCCTCTTCAATCATTCGGCTAACTCGTAAGTTATCCATTAAGTACACAGATCCTGCACTACGTTTTTTAATAGGATATCTAACTAATGGATCAATGCCCTTATACTCTTCTACATATGGGTCTACTTTTGAAAGGTCTGATTGCTTTAATTGTGAATAAACGCTGTGCCATTCACTTGTTTTATTATTAACAGCATAAGTACTTATAACTAATATTATAAATAGAAAAAACTTCATCGACTTAACCTTTTATTTTTTAAATTTTATTCATCTTGAAAAGATAACAAAAACTACATTTTAGTACTAGTAATTACGTTGGTTTGTTTTATATGTTGCACTTATTTTTAAGAATATTCATTTTATTGTAGTTTTGCCTGTTCTTCTGGGTCGAAGGTTTCTTCGCCACTTCTTTTAAAAAAGCGACATGCTCCTTCTTTATTTTTAACAAATTCACAAACCTTTTTCTTTCTTCCGTTAGAATAATAGTCTTCTTTACTTCCCCATAAAAAGTTTTCTCTATAAATTTGTTTGCTCATTATTTTTCCGTTAGGATAAAAGTTTTGAGATAAACCGTGGCGAACTCCTTTTCTATAACTTCGAGACTCTAAAATGTTTTTATTTTTTGAATAAAAAATCTGAATACCATTCAGCTCTCCCTCATTATATTCGCTTACTTCTATAAAATTACCCTCTTTATCAAAGGTTTTTTCTTTTTCATTTTTTAAGTCATTAATATATGCAACTGAGATTTTTAGTTGTCCACTGGGGTAAAACTCTTTTACAAGGCCATTTTTCTTATCATTTTTATAACTTACTTGAGCCTTTTTCTTTGAGGTATTTTCATAATAAGAAATCCAGACTCCTTCTTTTACTCCCATTTTATACGATAAAATTTGTTCTATTTTTGCATTAGGATAATAAAGAGTTTGTGGCCCATTTAATTTACCATTTTTATATTTTCTATCTTCTTTTTTATTTCCGTTAACATAATATAAAATTGCACGACCTGATTTAATGCCCTTAACATAATTTAACTGAACTCTAATTTGGGCTTTTTCATCATATTCTTCGTATAGACCTTCTCTTTTTCCTTTATTGTAATAGTCTTTTATATGAAGGTCTCCAGTATCATAATATTTCAAAAACTTACCGTGTTTTTTTGTAGCCAAAAAAGATTTAATGGCCTTCTTAAAACCATTTGGATACCAAGTCTCTAATATCATTAAATCCTTTTTATAATATTTATTATAAATCAGAACCGACTCTGGACTATACTTTTTTGTATAAATTAGATTTCCTTGTACCCATTTTTTTTCTTCACTTAATTGATAATTTGGATGCCATTTTTTTTCATAGCCTACTTTTTTACCCGCAAGTTTTCCGTTTGTTATTACAGCATACATCCAAGATTTATCTGTAGTTTTAGTATAGTTATTACGAATACTACTTATTTTATAATCAAACAATGAGTTATCTATTCTTTTTTTTAATACAGTTAAAATACCATCTAAATTAAACTCTTTAACAAACTCTAACTTACCTTGATCATATTTTTTTAACACTTTTACAAGACCGTTTTTATAGTTGAAAACACTAATATTATTTAATCTTCCTTCATCATATTCTATAATGCTTTCTAAAGTTTTATTCTCAAAATATTTACGATGTTTACTATGTTTTTTTCCGCCTTGGTATTCTCCACTAATTTTTAAACTACCATTTGCATAATGCTCTTCAAATGAACCAGATAAAATACCCTTACTAAAATATTTTTTTAACTTTAAATCACCATTTCTGAAATAAATTGAAAACTCTTCGTCTAGTTTTCCATTAAAAAACTTAGCCTGAACTTTTATTTTACTGTCTTTATAATATTCTTTAAAAACTCCATGAAACATATCATCGCTTTTTAAATCTGCTATTAAACGGGTTCTACCTTTTGGAAATAAAACCCGCAACTTTTGTTGAATAGGCTCTTTACAACCTATAAGAAAGAAAATTAAAAAAAATACAGAGTATTTCATGCCTATATTTTATTTACCTTATATTTTGTTTTTCGTTTTTTTATTACCCGTGCTTTAATTAAATGATCATTTTTACGAATACTATCAACAACTTTCATACCCTTTGTTATATACCCAAAAACAGCGTGTTTTCCATTTAAATTTGTAGTCGGTTTATGTGTCATAAAAAATTGTGAACCATCAGTATCTATACCTGAATTAGCATAAGACATAGACCCTCTAAAATGTAACCTCTTAGATAATTGAGTTTTCATTTTATATCCTGGTCCACCTGTCCCGTCATTACTTGGGTCATTATCTTTAGAGTTTGGATCTCCTCCTTGAACCATAAACTGAGAGATTACTCTATGAAATTTTTGTTTATCATAATATCCACTCTCTACTAGTAATATAAAATTTGCTACTGCATTTGGTGCATCATCTTCAAATAAAGATATTTCTATCTTACCTTTTGAGGTTTCAAGTTCAACAATAGGCAGGTTTTTATCCTGTTTACGGTATTTCTGTTCTTTTTTAAATTGGCCTCTACAAGATGTTACTTGAGCCCTTAAAGAAGAAAACTGTTTTTGAAAGCTTTTAAACCTCATTCCTTTATGAATCGTATCTAAACTTTCTTTAAATCTGTGTAAATAATATTGAGCTTGAGCTTTTTCAAATAAAGAAGGAGCTAAACTATCTCCCTTGAGTTTCTTTTCTAACTCTGTGTTGATATTAATAACCTCTTCATAGGAGTTTGTATTACTTGCGGCTCTTGAATAGTCACTCATTTCATCATTACTTAAACCAAATTTAGCTTTTATCTTACCCATTAATTGAAATTGCTTATCAACATCTTTCATTACTCCAAGCAATGTTGATAGTGAAATCATTCCTTTTTTTGAATTGTCTTTCTCTAGTTCTGGGATGTATTTTTTAAGATCTTTAACCTTAGCCTCTAAAATAGCTTCACCACTCATAATTTGACGTTGTGCACTTTGATACTTAGAGATTACACTTTGAAGGTCACCCCATTTTTGCATCATTCTGTACTGTTGATACATCTGTCCTAACATTTGTAACTTTTGTTTTTCAACAGCCAGTTGTTTTTCTAAGTTAGTCACTTCTGCTAGTTTTTCTTGAGCCGTAGCTTTTTTCTTAAACTTTGGTGAAGACATTGGAGGAGTAGGAACTTTCATCGTTACATTCTTAGAAAGAACCCTCATTTTTACCTTACTTTGAAAGTAGTTTTGGATGCCAAAACTTATAGCTCCTACAATAAATATATTTCTTATAAACCTCATTTGACCATTCATTCTATTTCCTTTTTAAGATTTTGTAGACTCATCAATTGGTCTACTGAATATTCTTTTTGATTTCATATCTTCATAATATTCAATTTGGGTTTTTCTTTTATCTATATTAAATTGAGCACTACCTATAGATAGTCTTACTCCTGGATGAATTTTATTTCGTATTTTTACTAAATGAGCTGAAAAAGTATTTAATTTTTTCTCAAGTTCTAGTTTTTCTTCTCGTTCGTGTAATAATGCTTTTGTAAGCCTACCATTATTATTTGTTAATGCCTTTTCTAATTGATTTCTTTTCATATTTGGAAACTCTTTATCAACCTCTTCTGATTGAAATTTCTTCATCGCTTGTTTTACCAAGTTTAATTGCTTGTATAACTCATCTACTCTTTTAATTACATGAACTAGCTTACGCCTAATGATTTCTCCTTGACCAACATTTAGCAGGGTTGTTACTCCTAGACCAGAACCCAAGTTATATAAACTTACGTCTTTTCCTACTGAGGTTTTACCTCCGATAATTGCACCTTTAGATGAATTAAAGGTCAAGTTACCTGCAACAAAAACAGTTGAGTTAACAAGCTCTTTATCTACATAAAGGTCTCCTCCAACTTCTATGTTTGCATAATTACAATGAGATAAAACACAGTTTTGTTTCGCTCTAATTACACCTTTTTGGTTAGATGATGTTAAACTACCCTTTATAGTTATATCTTCATCTGCAATTAAGTCTGATGATTCAACAGAACCTTTAACAAATATACTTCCTCCAGCTTTTATTGTAAAACCAGCCTGTACATTCCCCATAATTTCTATTGTTCCGTTGAATTCTAAATTACCAACACTTAAGTCCACATCACCATAAACAGTATATAAAGGGACAACCTCAATACGCCCTGTATTATCAATTGATGGTCTTCCGTCTATCTCAGAGTAGATTTGATCACCATTTACAATACAGCCCTTACCTGCTTGAAACCTTACTTCTCTTGAACTAACAGAAGGTATAACTTCACCTTTAGTATTTTTACCATTGATTCCAGGAATCGCATTTAGTTTTTCAGCTAAAAGCAAATCTTTAGATACCATATTAATACGATGTTTTCGGTAGTGGTCTTTTTTTTCTTCTTCGGTTGCTTCTAAAAATTTAAATGTTTTAGCTTCTTCAAAGTATTTAAGTATTTGTGCTGGTCTTCCAAATTTTACAGGCTTACCTTTTGCAATTACTTCATTGACTGTTTCTACTAATTGCAAAGAGGTTTCAATAATCGAATCAATCGCCTCCCAATCAATTCCGTATCTTAATCCACGAAACAAAAAAAACCTTTCAAAAAAGCGACGGTCTAATCGGTTTCCTTCAACGGGCACAATTGAAATATAGGCTTCCATCAAATCTTCTGAAAAGGATAGCTCAATTTCTGCCTTTTCTTGTGCATCATCAAGTTCTACTAAATTTTCTTCTGGTTCTTCTTGTTTATTTTGTAAGTTATTTTGTAGTTTATTTTTTACTTTTTCTTCAACTGTTGCTAGTTTCTTTTTTCTTGGTTTTTTGACAACTTTTTCAGCTGATTTATCTAGTTCTTCAAAAACAGATGATTCTACGCCTATTTTATCTCCATGATCTATCAAACCAGCATCAGCAAGAAGATTTTGTAACTCTAAAAATTTATCATCCTCGTCGCTCATTGAGACGAACCTGCCATCATATTTTCAATTTCACCGATCTCTTTTAAAATATGATCTGTTAAATTAATTGGACCATTTTTAGAAATAATAATATTATCTTCTATTCGTACTCCAATGCCATCAAAGTCAGTATTTCTACCAGAAAAGTCTGAATTAAAATATAAACCAGGTTCTACTGTTAGACACATTCCTTCTTCAAATAATACAGGTACTCCATCTACATCATAAAGCCCTACATCATGAACATCCATACCCAACCAATGAGAAGTATTATGCATATAAAACTTTTTATATTCTTCACTTTTTAAATTTTCATCTAAAGTGCCGTCTAATATTTTTAAATCAATTAAGCCCTGAACCAATACATTTAAAGACTCTTGATGTACAACTTTTAATGAGTTACCTACTACACATTTTTCAATCGCTTTTTTATTTGCTTCTAAAACAACTGAATATATCTTGGCTGCTTTTTTAGTGAATTTTCCGCCAACAGGAAAACACCTGGTAACATCTGCTGTATAACCATCTTTTTCACAACCAGAGTCAATTAATAATAGATCACCCTCATTTAAAACAGCATTATTACTAGTATAATGTAAGCATGTTGCATTTGAACCACCAGCTACGATATTACCGTACCCTGATGTACCACCATTTTTTAAGTATTCATACTCAAGCAACGCATAAATTTCTGATTCATTCATGCCTGGTTTTAATGCCATCATTGACTTAATATGAGCATCTTTTGTAATATTTGCAGATACTTTTAATGTGTTTTGTTCTTCTTGACTTTTGCGTTGTCTCATTTGCCATAAAACCCTACCATAAGATGATATAGTCTTTGGATACATCGGATTTTTACGGTATGCATTTTTAAATGTTTTTAGAGTTTTTAAAATAATGCCATCAAAGCTTTCTGATTCGTTCCATTCATAATGTAAAACACTATGGCCAGTTAGCTCTTTTTCAAGGGCTGAATTTAAATCAACATTTGAATAAGCACGATTAACATCAAAGTGCTTAATTGCACCATCAACACCAAACCGTTTACCATGCCAAATTTCAGATACTTTATCACTAGGCAGAACAATTAAAGCAGACTCAATGATATCACCTTTTTTACTTAAAATTAAAATAGAATCTGGCTCTTCAAAACCACACAAATATCTCATATCTGAATTTTGACGAAATGGAAAATCTACATCCGAGTTTCTAACTTGTAAAGTTGCTCCTACTAAAACAAAAGCCCCGTCTCCTAAAGACTTCATTAATTGTTTTTGTCTTATTTTAAATTTATTCATCTGACCCTCTATTTATATTTTAAAATATGCGAAATTATACCAAAGCTATTTGGTTTGTATGGTTTTGTAGTATATCATATGCTTTAACAAATGTAAGTTTCACAATTATATTCTTAACCCTATGGAGCTATTTAATGGAATCTTTTGAAACATTTAGTTTGCATCAAAAAATTAACTTTATTGATGATGTTATTAAAAGAGTTGAACCTATACTTCCTAAGCCGCAATATAAATTTTTAGGTACAAATCAAGCAAGTAATCAAGAGCTCATATTAAACTGTAATTTTTGCAAGGCTCTTCATTATATTCAAGATCATCTAGAGCCAATTAACTTAAACCAGATTTATAGAAAACTAAACCCTGGTAAAATGATTAAACTCCCACCTTTATTTCGTGATCAATCTTTTGTTATAGCTATTGTTTCTAAACTATTTAATGATTACCATAACACTCTACAAATAGAAAAAATTTTAGAACTCATACAAGCTTGCTTAGTTAACCTAGGCTGCATCAGTTCAAAAGAAGCCTCTGCTTTAAACAATATTCTTGATTTTGAATCCAGTAGTAAAACTATTATCTTAAAATTTCAGGATCAGTCTTACCATATTCATCTTAACTCACGAAGCCGTCTTGGCTATGAATTAACTATCCTTAGAAAAGAAAGCTAGAATAATGAAAAAAAATATTTCTCTTCACTTAAAACAAGGTAAAGAAGTTATTTGCTTATTTCAAGATTATCACTCCGTAATGGGAACCCCTTTAATACGAAGTTCGATAATGATTCATAATTTAATTCTAACTAATAATGAAAAAAAGTCGTCTGAGATTTTAAAAGTCGAGATTATTTTTAAAACAAACAAAGAAGAAATTCAAAAGTCTTTTTTTAATAGTAATATTTTGGATGAATTAGTTTCTCAAGGTGCAAAGGCAATAAAAACTCCTCCACTTTTAATACAAGCTGAAGAGGACCCCTTTTTTCAAAAAAAAATTGTACCAAAACGTGAGCTACTACCATCCGAATCTCTATTTATTTCAAAGATTTACTTAGAATGTCATCATCCGAGCAAACCCAAAAATATCGAAATACGCATTTATACAAAAAGCTCTATCTATAGTGAAACTTTTTCACTCTTAGATTATAAGCAAAAAAACTCTTTTTCATCACCAATGAAAGGAGCTCTAGCCATTTTAGGAGACCCTTGGGATTTATGGGGGCACAGGTTTTTAGACGGTGCAGAATTTGGAATAGATTTTATTACTTTAAATAAAGAACAAAAAGAAAGGTCAAAAACTAATTCAAAAAATGAAGACCATTATTGCTTTCAAAAAGACATTTTTTCATGTGCAGATGGTAAAGTCGTCCAGATAGCTGATGGTTTACCAGATAACCCCAAACCATTTCATCCAGACTTAACTATGAAACATATCTCTCAGTGGAGAAGTAAATTACCTTCTTTACAATTAGGAGGAGGAAATTTCGTACTAATTGACCATGGAAACCAAGAGTTCATTCTCTATTGTCATCTAAACTGTAATTCAATCATTGTTGAAACAGGACAAACAATAAAAAAAGGAAATAAAATTGCACAGTGTGGCAACTCTGGTGCTGGCTCTTTAACGCCACATCTTCATTTACAAATGATGAACTCTAGTAGCAGGTATAATTGTTTGAGTTTGCCCATTGTATTTGAAGACCTTGATAACACTATTTTTACTCAAGAAATTTTAAAATCTTTAAATATGGAAAATGATATAAAGGACTTATTACAATCAGCTAAAATTCTTTTAGTAAACAATAATTCAAAGAGCTAAAAACCCTGTAGATTTTAGATCTAGTATTTTATTCTTGATTTTGCTTTTTATACCTACTATAAGCTTTTAAATCACTTTCAATATGTTTTTTTACTCTGAATTTCATCTTTAAAGTACTCATACCATGTTCTCTTTCTTTTTTAGAAAACTTAGCTAGTTTTTCGTAAGCATCTTGTAAAGTTGACTCATCAAGTTCTGATCTTTCTAAGGCATAAACTGTGTACTCTAAAGATTTTAGTACTTTATACTCTTTTGTATCTACAACATCTTTAAATGGGTTTCTGGCATTTTCAAAAAAGTATCTTAAAGCCTTAGAGCCTTTAGCATTGATTATTGGTACTCTTGATTCACTCGGTACAAATCTTGTACCTAACTCAATCGTATAAGCAAGTACTCCATATTTAGCATATAAATAATCGTCTGAATCTCCAGCTGCTGGGTATAAATCAGCAGACTGCATAGGGCGATATCCCATAATTTTGCTCATACCAGTACCAATTTTTTCAAAAATTTCATTATCTTTACACTGAATAGCAGATGTGTAGCCCCAAGGCCACAAAACTAGCTCTGAATATGAATGAAAAGAAACTGCACTTTTAAATTTATATTTTTGATAAAGTTTATCAATCGCTTGATTCTCGTTTTCAGACATTGGAGTCTCACCTTTATAAGTATCAGACCATGGTGATGACGAAGCACCACTCACTCCCCATTTATACTCATAATTACGGTTATTATCTACTCCAACTCCACCCTTATTATTAGCGTTTCTGTTTTTTCTCCACATTGCTTTTGAAGTACGAGAGTATATGCCACCATCAACATTTAACATCGGTACATAGACAATAGTAGAAGTATCCACAATAGATTTTGCTTGGTCATCACTAGTATAAGACTCTAAAAGGTCTTTAATTGATGCCATAGGCACCTCAGAGGCAATCCACTCCCTTGCATGATGCGTACCCATAATTAAAAATGGAACCTTATCTTTAGTTGATTTATTACCGATTTCAATACCGTAAATAGTGCGACCCTCAAAAGTTGTACCAACTTCAATTAAATTAGCAATATTTGCATAATTTTTTGAGTATTGAGTTAACTCATTTACAATCTCTTGATAAGTATGATAAATACCTAAGTCATTTAACTTTCTTAGCTCATCAAATTGCGCATCAGCATCTTTGTTTGTAATATCAGTTTTTTTAAAAAAAGAGGCATTGCCATTGCCTAAATCAATAAGACTTTGTTTTGCTCTTTCATCATAGACAAATTCAATGTATTCAGGGGTTCGGCTAGTATAGTCTAAACTTAATTGATTAATTACAGATCTTGAGGATGCTGTATTTGGCACTCTCATAATGGGTGCTGCCATTACAGATGCTGTATTTAACAAGATAAGAGCAGATATAGCTAGTTTTTTCATTTATTCTCCGAATGCAAAAAATTGTAGTTAAATTAGGTATTAATAGCTTAACTACAATTTTTATTTTGGCAAGTATCTAAATAAATTATTGCTCTATATTTATATTAAACTTATAAGTATTTGATAAACCTTCTAAGTCTTCTACCTCAATTTCAAAAACTAAGTCATTAGCTAAACCTACCGGAAAGAAATCTATTCTAATTGTATCACGACCTTCATGTAGTACATTTGTAACTGTAATTGTAACAATAAGCTCTGTATTACTATTAATTTGATTTATTATTAAGTCAGAAGTATTAGAATCATCTTCTTTAAATAAAAAGAGAGTCTGTACCCCATTAGTTTGAGATAGAGTTAAATCTGTTTCGTTATTAAAATCAAAACTAAAAAACCTTGGTATCAACTTAGGTGCTTGATTTTCACTAACATAAGCATAATTATCAGCGCCTCTTTCATCATAAAAACTATTTGTCCTACCAACTTGAGGTAAAACTCCAACTCTTAAATGACTTCTGATCGGAAAAAAACCACCTAAAGTAGGAAACACTATAGCTCTATCTAACACATACTCAACAGTTTTTAGCTCTTTTGGCTGTAAAGCTATTGCTGCTGAAGTTTTAAACGAAATCTGTTTAGATAAAAACTCATACTCTACATTATCAATAGTAGATGAGCTGGTATTTTCAACACTCATAATAATATTAAACACTCCAGTATCTATCCTAGAGAATTTAACACTTAAGAGTTTTAAATCTCTAATCGTTTCACTTATTGGAGAGATTTCTAAGTTTCCATTTATAAAAATGTTGGTTATATCTGAAATTTCTCCATATTGGTTAATAGCTCTCAAACCGACTAAAGACGTAGCTAAAGTTTGTGGTATTGACCTTGATGATACATAATAATCAGCCTCATAAAAACCTGATGTTTTTTGTAAAAAATCTAATTTTTGTCCATTATATCTAGCATTAAGAACTACTGGGTCTGAACCATCCATTTGCACTTGAAAAGTGATTTTATCTCCATTAGTTAATATGCTTAAACCACCATGGTTTTCTGATGATCCTACAATAGAAGGTTTAGGAAAACTACTTAATTCAACTCTTTTTATTTGGGAGTTTCCTCTAAAGTTTTGTATCAAATAACCTATATTATTATTTAAACCAGAAGCAAAGCCTACCAACTCATAAGCTTTAATATCACTTAATGGTGAGTCTTTAGCATATGCCCCTTTACCATCAAAAGAAAGGCTTAACTCTTGTTTTTTATTAGTGGTGTTTGGGTCGTAACTAAATAAAGCATTCGATGTTAGCAAGAAAAACAAACCATCTTTACGATATACCTGTTTTACATCACCTTGTATAAATGTCTCTTGACCTGAGGTAGGGTCTAAACTAAAAAACTGTTTTGTTTCAAACTCTACACCAATACTTTTTAAATAATAGAGTAAACCATCTTGTAAACTTAAATTAAACCTAGTTAAAGAGTCCGTAAAGCTAACTATCTCTGTTGATTGCTTTGAAGCTCTATCATAAAGAGTAATTTGATTATCATAAGATAAATAAATATTTTGAAAATCAATCTCAGCAAAACTAAAATGCCCTGAGTTAAAGCTAGTTTTAGGTAAAGTCACCTTTAAAGAAGCTCCACAGTAGTCTGTACCTAATTGCATATTTAATTTATAAATTTGTCCTAAATCATTTGAAACTAAAGTAGAAAGACCATCTGTACTTTGCTTAATTTCTCTATACTTTTCAATCACTTTACAAGGGTAAATTTTCATTTGATTTAAGTTATAATAAGCGACACTACCATCCTCTAAACCAAGTATTAAACCTTGATCTAATTTTGAATAATTTGCCACCATCTGTCTAATTTCTTGGTGAAAATCAAATGGATCATAAGCTTTTACTAAACCTTGAGCTACATCAGATGTTTGCTCTTGCTTTACTAAAATTGGGCTTTGAATATTGTCAATAATCTCTACTAAATTGTTTGCAAAATCTAGCTTAAACAAACGACCATTTTGATTTAAAATAGATTTTGTAGCATTTGTATTTATATCTGCTTTTAGCTTTAAAGAATATTTTTCAAAAAACTGATGGCTTGGTCTTCCGATATGTGGCTTAAAATAAGCTTTATGAATGATTGAACTTGAGTCTTCATCTTGATTTGCAAATGGTGTAGATTGCATCTCTACAACAACACCTCCACTTTGTGTATCACTAGTATTTAAACCAACATATAATTTACCACCAAAATAATATGCTGCAAAAAAACCATAAAGACCACTAGAGTTTAGATACTCTGGTCTATCATCATCAAAAGTGATTAGCTCACTGTTTAATGTTACATCTTGAGTAAATAAAATTGTAGGCTCTGCTGGGCTATTTATGTCAAATTGATATAGGTAAGCTTTTTGAAATGATCTAATACCCATCAATAAACTATTAGTTTCTTCATCATAAGTTAAAAAACTAGATTCATTTTCTTTTACAAAATCACTTACTTCATCTAATAAAAAGTAAGAGTCAACATTGATAAAATCAGTAGTTTTTAATAAAACATGATCACTATCTAAAGTTTTACCTAACAAGTAAAAACTATCATTAACAAAAGTTATAAGCTCATATTGTCCATCATATCTAATTACACCTGACATCAAAGTTGTTTCTTCAAAAGTACCAAAGTTACTTGTTTCTTCTTCTATCAAGGTTTCAAATGATGATGTTTCTGAATTAAAAATAGATTCAATAGCAACTTGACCAAATATAGAGTCTGTTACATCAGAATATCCCAGTATTTTTTCAAAAGCATCGTCTCCAAACTCATCAACAAATGCAGCAAAATAAGATGAGCCTTCTATAGTATTATTCTCAGTAATTTTAAATAGATCATGTGACTTTAAATCAAAGTCAGAGTTACTTTTTTCACTTAATAAAAAAGGCACTCCTCCTGCTGAGTTTCTTTTTAAAAGCCTAATTGGTTCTATGTTTGAATGATCTGCACCATAACCAGTACCAAAAGCTCCAGAAATTGTTGTAAGCCTCATAACTTTTAAGTCATAAACCAAAGGACTACCTGAGTTACCATTCGGATTTGCAATCTCAATTACTATCTGATCTACACCATCAGGTACATCTAAATGTATAAAAGTTTCAGTAAAATCATCACGGCTATGTAAAGGAAACTGCTTAACTTCAACAATTGCCCCATTTGCTCTTAATATTACAATAGCCAAAGTAGAAAAAGGTGTAGACTTTAATGAAAAGTCATAAGAGCTTTGAAAAACTAATGGCTCAACTAAACTAGATTCAATAGTAATTGTTGATGTTTGTGGTACAAAGTCTAAAATGCTTTGTTCATAAGAAAGGGCTATGTTTAAGCCTTGAAATACTTTTGTTTTTCTTCCTAGTAGATCTATACCTACGGCTCCTGCTAGTATATTTGTATTGAAGTTTCCGACGAATGACCCTAGCTCTAAAGAAGCAATACCGTTGTTAAACTCCACTACCTCACTACCAATTGTTGCATGAAAATCAATATTTTCATTGTTATTTGTTTGATAGTTAAACTCAATAACATCATGTGCCACTAAATTTGTAGAACCACTTAAAGAGTGAACATTTGAAATTAGTAAATCACTACTAATAATAGGCCTTGGGTCTAATGCCAATAATTGAGTGTTAAAGAAACCTGAACTTTGTAAATAAATACCCTGAAAAGAACTTTTGAACTTTACGTCTGACAAAGACATGGCTATAAAGTTTGGTATATCTTTTATTAAAATCTTTTTTTGCTCATCTAATGTGCTCCAGCTCTCTTGGACTAATTGCTGGATTGTTTTTTGATCAAAGTCAAACTCAGCCTCTACTGCAACATTTTGAAACTCTGATCTCACAAAAGAAAATATTACATTATTTAGTCTAGGAATACCTTTTGATATACCAGAAATATTAATTTGTCCATTCTCTGGATAATTAAATATAGTATACAAGTCATGACTTACATCCTTTGAAAAGGTTAGATCTTGTACAAACAATGGTGATGATTTATCAGGAATGGATTGAGCATTAACAATATCTGTACTTTCACTAATATGTAACACATCTAAGTTTTGTGAACTAATATTTAATTTATATACGCTACCTTTATGTATTAAAAATACTACATCACCTACAAATTGGGCTAGCTCAATTGCATCAAAATCTAATACAACTTGGCCATCATTACTCGGAAGTCCAATACTAAAGTCCACTATAGATTGAACCTCTAAAGTATTTATGTCCACTCTATACAATTGTAAATCATTCAACACCTTTATTTTAATCAGTATATTAGAAGATGTATCGTCAGCAATAATTTCTAGATATTCCGCTCTTGGTAAAGAAATTTGGTTCAAAGTTAAATTATTACCAGAAGCAAAAGCAAGAGTGTTCATGTCAGATATTTCGCTTGCTCCTGATATTAATGGAGTCATTGTTGATAAAGCATTTGGAAAATTTTGTATGAAAACTGATGCAGAAGTCGATAAAGAATTGCTTTTTTTAGAGTCAAAAGTAAAGCTCGTTAACATCGACCCCTCTAAAGATGAAGTTAAACCTAATAACTTTTTTGCAAAAGAGTGATAAATTAGTTTATTTATTGTAATACCAAATGGTATTTCAAAAATAGAGTTTTCTTCGTTCTCATCTATTGACTTAAAGTAATCCTTTTTAATGATTTGAGTTGAAAATGTAGCTACTGAATGATCAAACTCTTCTCTTAAAGTATACAAAGAACCATTTGTTAGTAGAATTTCTGTTTTAAAGTTTAATACCAATTCACTTTCATCATCCATTAAAAGTGAGACATTGTTTGTTGATGGATTTAATAAACCCAACTCTAGTCCAACATTATTATTTGAAGATGCCGAACCTATTGAATTTATTATACCTGTAGTACCCCCTGTCGATGGAGAACTATTATTACTTGAAGCGTTTCTATCAAGTTCGTTTAGATAAACAAACAATATCTCATCACCCATAGTCAACATTTCATTGGGTGCTTTTTTTAGCTCATTGAGTGGGCTACTTAACTCTTGTACAAAACCAAAAGTAGGGTTTAACTCCTGTTTTAAAAGACCAGTCTCTACGTCCATTGAATAAAGATGATTTGGAAAATCAAGTAGTGAAGCATCAATTGATCTTGAATCTCTCACTATAAAATAAACTTTGTTTTGTGAAAATGAAAACGACTCTATCACATCATGATATTCACCATTAACTAATATTGAAGCTGGCATTTGAGCTGCTGGGATATTATCTTTAAGATAATCAAGACTTATTAAATTATCACCGATTGTATATTTTTCACTAGTTATAAAACTAGAGTCTAATGATTGCGTCAGCTGATAAATTTTCATTGGAATATACTGAGCTAAACCACTAGTCAATGGGATACTAACATCGCTTACTAAAGCCGAAATCATTATGCTATTTACACCTGTTTTTTCAAAAGCCCTTAATTGCCAATTAATTGATTGCATAGCTATTAAAGAGCCCGATAAAAAAGATTCAAACGAAGCTCCCATTAACCAAGACAATTGTCCATTTATTGAAATTTCAAAAATAGAAGTACCTGCTACAAACAACACTCTATCTTGTAACTGAACAACTTTAGCAACCTCATCACCAAGGTATGTATGAGTTGCTACAAAAGATTGAGAGGTACCTATTAAATCTACAATATTTAAAAAGCTTACACTACTTTGAGGCTCTAAACCAGCAATAGAACTTAAGTTTTGTCCATTATATTTATAAATTTTTGTAGCCAAATAACTTTGATAATTTTGACCCTCATGTACAAGACTTACGGGGTCATTTAACCAGTTAAGAGTTGTAAATACATACTCTAAACCTCTAGCTGAAACCACACCAGATCTTTTACTAAATTTTTCAAAACTCTCTAATTGATCGTTATTTGTATAATCTATAGAAGGTCCTATATCACCTAGTTCATTAAAAATAGCTAAATCTCCAAAGTTTCTAACTAAAGAAACAGTACTTGATTTATTTACTTTAATCAAAGAGCCACTCATTGAATTATAAAAAACCTTTTCTTCTGTTTCATAGTTATAAGCCGCTGAACCATATCCCCCGACCAAATTCATTGAAAAATATTGAGATGGTAAACCGTAAGATGGCCCGCCAAATACATGATTTAAAATTGGGTTATTAATAACATTATTAAACAAAGCCAACTCATCATTATTTTGATTTAAAATCTTAAATACAATTTCATTACTATTTGAATCTGGGGTGATTTCGTAATGATAAGATAAACCATCTGCTGATAACTGAACTAAACTAGAACTATCTACTCCATCAATTAACAAGTTCAAAGTTTCTCCACCTAAAAGATTTCCAGAAAATACTCTAACTCCATTTGCTGATATATAAGTATCTCGTGTTTCATAAAAGCCATCACTAAGCTCTAATAAATCAATACTTTGAGTTGTTGAAATAATAGACTCACTAACTGAACCAAACCATTTAATATTACTAGCCTGAGTAAGCATTAAATCAAAAGGAACAATAGCACTACTTGAACTTGTAGTTGGAGTACTACCATCTATTGTATAAAAAACTTTTACATTTAAAAAACCTGTAAAAGTTGCCGTCATCGGAAAAGTATAATGTCCTGAAATTTCAGGGCTTGAAAATGCAATTGCAATATCTGCACTTATAGCATTTGCCTCATGTCCTAAAATTTCAAGTTGTGATAAATCACTTTGTATATCAACAACTGATTTTGCAAAATATTTAATATTTGTATTTTCATTTATAGTCAAATGAAAGGGTGCAATTTCAAAACTAGACAAAGTAGTAACTGCGCTTGAATCTGTACTATAAAAAACTTTAGTCTCTGGTAAGTTTGATTCAAACAATATATCAACAGGAAAAAAATACTTATTATTAAATAAATCTCCACTAATTAAACTTTCTACATTCGGAGCCAAAGAAAAGCTAGAGTTTAATAAAAATACCTCTGTCGTTTTTTGTTGGCTTTGCTCGCCAAGAGAACTAAGCCCAAAATAAGATATAAGGTTTGAATTAGTGACTACTACTGAAAATGGTACAGTTCCAAAATCTGATACTGTACTTACTGTGCTTCCATCTAAACTATAAAAAACTTTTGTATTTGCAAAGTTGGACGTAAACTTTAAAACAGCTGGAGCAAGAAACTGATTTTGATATGATTTTGATAAAACCTCTAAGTCTACAGTTGGAGTTCCACCTAATTCATAATTATGAGTAAATACTCCACTTCTTCTTCCGCCATCTTCTTTGATAAAAACTTTTAATACAATACTAGCATCTATATGAATACTGGTAGTACTTGCCTCAAAAACTATTGAAGTATTTAATTTTGGGTTTGAACCATCTAAAGTGTAAAACAGTTTTCCAGATGATATCGACATTTGTAAATCAAATGCATCACCATATTGTCCCGCTTGATGACTTAAGTTAAGCGCTGTGAAACCTAGATCTTTTACTTGCAAACTAAGTGGTGAATTAATTGTATTTGACACATCAACTGTTGTTGAAGCTTCTTTTATTACATCACCCAATATATCTATGAATCTAACTAAAAAAGTCCTTTGAGGTCCTGCAATAATAGTAATATTTGCATCTGTTGTATTTGCAGGATAGGTCTCAACTCTTGTTGGTTCAATACCTTCACCAGAAACACTTAATTCAATCATGTCAATCTCATTGGCACTCAATAGATTTGTACTTCGTAAGCGTGTTGTACGTTTTAAGTTATTAAACAATCTTTTAAGTGAAGTTAATCTTTGATCTTTGACTTCAACAAAAAATCTACTTTGTTTTACATCTGAATGTAAAACCTTAGTTGTGATGATAAACTCTAACCTATCTCCAAATTTTGGATTGACAAACACTCTCTCATTAGTAAAAGATTTTGAATAGTTTCGTTTTGAAAAAATTAAGTTTTTATTTTTTGCTTCTATTTGTTCTATTTTCAAATAATCTAAGTGAACACCTTTTGAATGAAAAGAGTTTACATCTAAATAAAAGCCTTCTTTATTAGATTCTTTATGCAAAACAAATAAGTTTTTTGTTCTTTTTTCTATATGTTCTGAACCTAAATTAAAACTAAGTTCAGGTCTCACATTTGTGGTTTTTAACTTTACATTACCTTTTATATTTATAAGCTCCTTATTATCTGAACCGATGCTTACACTATCTTTATTTGTATAAACCCAAAAAGACTGCTTCTTTGGAATTTCAAAAGTCCCCTCTAACGAAGTAAGCTTCCATGAAACCCAAGCTTTTAATTTTTTGTCAAAATATGAGATTTCTTTAATGCCATTCAATCTATTTTCTTTAAAAGTGAAGGTAGATTTATTGGATAGATTAACATATGCCCAACCACTCTTTTCAATCAATACTGAAACTTCTTTTTGATTGTCTGATATTATTTGTCTAATCTCTTTTTGGTACTGCCCCACTACATGGTAGCCAAAGCCAGCTTTAATTGTTTGTAGTGAGTCTAAATAAGAGACCTTATCTGAAAACCTTTTATCTTTTGACCAAAATGACCACATATCATTTTTAATCGACCAAACCCCAACAAAGCCATTTTTTGACAACTTAAGAGAGTCCAAATTTATTGAAGCCACACTTAAACCACAAGTAATAAATGTTTGTAAGACAAAAAAGGTCATTACATTTAATAGAAATTTCATAAACACCCCACGATCAAATATTTTTGATCAAAACCCTATATTATAAGGTTAAATCTATACACAAAAAGTAATTATATTTGAGCATAAAAAGCCATTTTAACATAAAACTGGCCCATTCTAATTTTTCAAATTATAACACAAAACTCTTCAGCTATGAGCACTTATTTTTTTAAAATCATTTCAAAAGATTTATTTACATTTTAAGAGTTTGAATATCCCTATAAACAAATACAGGGTGTTTAAATTACCTTATCTTTATATTTTTAACAGCTTCTTTGCTTCTTCCTCACCCATTCCTGAATCAATTAAACTTTTTAAAGCTTCTTGTAAGGCTTCTGTTCTGCCTTCTTTTTTTCCTTCTTGCAAGGATTTATCACTAGCATCCTGTAAAGCACTATTATAGCTGGACTCTTCTCTCAACCAATACCTATAAACGTTAAGTTCTTCTTTTGTCCACTGATGAGTATTAGCAATATCATAAGCTGTTTTAATATCTTTGGAAGCATTTTTGGGGACCATCTCTAAATCATCTGCATTTTTTATAAAATATATCCATTCTTCTATGATTCCCGTTAATTCATCTTCTTTTTTATTAAACTTTTTTAATTCAATAAAATTAAACTCAAAATCTTTAATACAGTGCTCATGAGTCTCAGTATTTAAAATAAGATGCTTTGTTAGATAATTTTGACCTTCAAATAAATTAAAGTTTATTATTCCTATAAAAACTATAGGCTTTAAATCGCTATAACTTCCACCTGTTAATAATTGATCGCTGTAAACCTGAGAAGTATAATAAAGGGACCTTTTTGTAAAGTTGTTTTCATCCTTTACCTACATTTCAACAATAAACTCTTTGCCTGTTGTATCTGTAGCTCGAACATCTAAGGTTGTTTGTTTTAAGCCCTCTATTTTTGGTATATTATAGGGATTTAATAAATTTACATCGTTTATTAACTTTTCTCCCTTTAACCCAAGTACTGAGTTTAAAAATGAAGAACTCAATTATATTTTAAAATAAGGCAAAGAAACTATTCTGCTTATAAAAAGCTCTCCACTTTTTATTGGACTAAAGTCCAACCCCCTATTTTTTATAATGAGGGCTGTTACTATATAAACTACTTTGCTTTTATTAAGTTTTACTAATTTTTTTAGATAAAAAAAATCACCCTCTTGAAAACAAGAGGGTGATCTTTTTATCTATTTAAATTTTAATCTTTAAATTAGAACTTTACTGAAGTTGTTAACCAAGCAAAGTTTGCATCTGGAGCAGTTGCACCAGGTGTTCCAGCAACTTGATTTGCTGTAAAGTAATCTCCAGCACTGAAGATTGAGTATCCAACATGAAAGTCAACATTCTTAGAATAGTTGTGTGACCATGTTAAATCAATTTCAGTTCCTAAATCATCTTCAAAGTTTCCAGCTGCATTTGCTAATGCCACACCGTTTGATGCTAAGTTCCATAAAGTTGGACCAGTTTGAGCATTTTCTAAACTTAAGATGTGATAAGCAACACCAAAAGTGTTTTTATCATTAGCTTTTTTAGTCCAATGTATTGTAATGTCTTCAACATTTGTCATTCTAAATAAATCAGCTGCACCAATGAATTTATGACTTGTTGGGTATAAACCTTGCCATGCTCCGTTATCAACAGAAGCTCCAGCTCCAGCATCATTTCCAGAATAGCTTGTATACTCAAGACCAGCTTTATGACCATTATCAAAGTCATACATTGCTTTTAAATTAAGCATATCACCATCGTGATCAGCAGGAACTGCTACAGTTGATGTAAGCGCATCGTTTCCACCTTGCTTAGCATACTGAACATAAAAGTCCCAACTATCAGTTGTTCTTGTCCAGTCAAAACCGTAAGTATCTAAACGATCTCCAGCTGCTCTTGCGTCAACCTGAGTATAGTACTGAACGTGTAATTTACCATCAAATACATCTTTCCACCATGCATCAGCACCATGTAATTGAGTATCTAAACCAGTAGCTGCAGGAGCAACGTTTATAGCACCTGTTGATGTTTCATTTACATTTAAAGTCCATAATTTATAATCAAATTGATCTGTACTTGATGAAAAAACAAAACCATCAAATGATCTTGGAGTATTTGACCAATGTAACTTACCTACTAAAGATTCGTTACCAATTCCGACTTCCATTCGACCTATTGTCAATGAAGAAGAATCTCCAATGTGTAGGTTTACATATGCTTCATGAAGATCTAAGCTTCCAGCATTATTAATACCAGTAGCTGTTCCACCTCTGTTACCCATAGTTGTATAATGCTGTAATTGAACATGGAAGTCAGCCTTATCAACAGACTTGTCAATGTTTAAAGTTGTTCTTACTAAATGACGTGTATCACTGTCTTTGTTTCCAACAGCAGCTACTAAATCTTGATCTCTAACTTCTGATCTTACTCTAACATCTCCAGAGAATTTAAATCCGTCTGTAGACATTGAAGAACCTTCACCTGTAGAAACGTGCTCATGAAAAGCATTTTCTAATTCAGTTAATCTAGCTCCGATTAAATCTAATTCGTCCATGAATTCTTCACCAAGACGATCCATTGCTTGCATTACGTCTGGAGATACATTTGTACCGTTAGCTGCAAACTTGTCATGTAATCTAGAGATGATTACTGCCATTTGGTATCTAGATACTTTTTCTCCACCCTTAAACATTCCGTTGTTATAACCCTTCATAACTCCAGAGTTTACAACAGTGTTGATTGCTCCGTAAGCCCAGTGGTTTGATGATACGTCTGCGAATGGATTTGCTGCATGTGATGCAGATAAAATTGTGGCACTAACTGCCAATGTTCCTAAAAGTCTTCTCATTTTGAGTTCCCTTGCTAAGTTGTTTGTTAATTGTTTCTATCTTATTATTATTATAGTTTTTAATTGTTGATTTCTCAAAGCCGAAAATTATATATCTTCGCCTAGTGAAAATCAAGTTTTTAAATACTTTTTTTCTTATAAACAGTTTATATCATTCCTTTCGATTTAATTCGTCGCTTTTTTAACTATTTTTATATAAATAAATCATCTTCTTTCACGATGCATACAATATTTTACAAGACTCTAGCATTTTTGTGATATTAGAAATTTTATTAAAAAAAAGACTTATTGTTTATCTTAAACTCCGTCCCTATTTGAGGCACCCCCTCTAATATTTCATGTCAAAACAAGACTTTCTCTTATTCCTCAAATTAAGTGCTTTTTACAAAAATTAAATGGGGATGAGAATTTATTCCCATAGCATCCCTATATTTTTCTACCAAACCTACTTTATTGAGATAAATTCCAACCCCCAGTTTTTATAAAGTTCAATCGATAAATCAGTTAACTTGATAATTTGCTTAGTTTAACCCTCAAAGTTACAGCTGTTTCTAAGGTTTCATTCAAAAAGCACAGTAATTTAAAGCTTTTTGATATACCCTATAAATACTACACTTCGAGCCTCTTATATATAAGCCGAATCTTTTAGTGTTATGGGAAAAATTATACAAATATCTGATTGGCAACTAAAAAAAGCTCTACATAATGTTGAGCATAAATCTTCTGAGTATATTGAGGATATAATGACCGATGAAGAGTTATTAAATCTTTTAGAGGACGAAAGTATGATTGATGCAATGCTCGAAGCATTATTTTTAGACGCTCAGATCAACTCTGGCCAATAAAATCATATAAATAATTAAAAAGTGAAAACCCTTAAAGGACTATTGTCTTTGTTTAATAAAATTAGGCCTTTAACAACTTTTCTAGCTGATCTTCCTACTTTTCCACTTGCTCTAAATTGGGCTTCACAATCTACTTTTTTATTTTCTAGGTTTTTTATACAGGATACTTTTTTTAATCTCCAAGAAGACTTTTTTACTTTAGAGATAAAAAAACTAGTATAAACATCATCATCAAGTACTTTTAAAGTTGCTTTAGGTATTATTTTATTTTCTGGCAGACCTATTTCTTTATTTTGTTTTTGGTCTACAGAACTAACAGGCAATCGTTTCATCAATTGTTCTTCTAAAAAACGTACTCGACTTTCTAATGACTCAATTCTAGCCAATAAGTTCATCATCAATTCACTATTTATAAAGTTGTTTTGAGCGCTTAAGCTAACTATAGCAATACTTAAAAAAAATATAATCTCTCTCATTTTAACTGAGTTTTTTTAACAAAATCAATCGTATTTTCTACTGGCCTTC
Organism: Candidatus Cloacimonadota bacterium; assembly: GCA_002402105.1. GTDB lineage: Bacteria > Muiribacteriota > UBA6191 > UBA6191 > UBA6191. Next base: position 655,264 of record NVVD01000001.1, on the reverse strand, counting down.
CAATCACTGCTTCTGTTTCACTTATAATAATTGGTCTTTCTAATAACTTTGGGACTTTAAGTAATATCGTAAGCAAATCTTCTTTTGAAGAGCTTTTTGATAAACCATTCTCTTTAAACTCTACTTCTTTTGTTCTAAAAATAGAAATTAAATTAACACCTAATTTAGCTATTATTGATTCTACTTCGCTTTCACTTAAACCATCTGTTAAATAAGATTTAACTTCAAAAGAAAGACCAGAGTCTTCTAATATTTTTAAAGAGGCACGACTCTTTGAGCATCTTGGGTTATGATATATAGCTAACATTTTACTCCACTTTTAATCATGATTTATATAAATAATACGATCATATATGATTTTGCATTTTAATATTTGTATTGAAAGTGTAACATTGTTTTCATAAAAGTAAAAAATAAGATTTTAAAATAAAGTCTAAAGAACACAACTCTATGAAGGTTAATATGATTCAATTTTTCATTTTTTTCATCATTTTCTCTAATAATATATATAGCCATAAACAAATTAGTGATTCTGTTGAACAACTCATTGATAATCAGTCTAATGAAATCAAAACATTTTTAATTCATTTTAGAAATGTCTATAAAAAACAATCTAAAGGAAAAAAGCATCGAATTACTGAAAGTAAAAGTGATATTTTAATTAGACATATACAACAAGTAAAAGCAGCACAGTCACAATTTGAAATTGATTATTTACTTCATATAGAAGAGTATAAAATTAAATCATTATGGGTTTCAAATAGCATCCGAATCACCTGCCCTGTCGACTTTATAGAAAGTATCTATAAGCGTAATGACATTAGATATATTCAACTAGATAGTCCTATTTACCTCCCCGCTTTAGTTTCAAAAAAAAATCTAAAAAGCAAAGAAATTCAAAAAATATCCGAAGGATTAAAACTACTAAGAGTTCCTAAATTAAGAAACTCTCAACTTATTGACTTTAAAGAAAGCCACCTGAAAATAGGTTTAATAGACACAGCTTTTGACAAAAACTCTTTTAATTTAAAGCAAATTACATCTAAGGACTTTACCCAAAATGATAATAGCCAAGAAACATTTATAGACCATGCTACTTATAGTCTAGGCCTTTTAATCGGAGCAAAAAACCCTAAAGCCAAAACAGCTATTGTACCAAATGCCCATATTTATCATGCTAAAGTCTTTCATAACAATAATACAAGCACAATTAGTGTTGTTTTATTTGCACTTCAATGGTTATTAGACCCCGACTTAAACCCAAATACAAATGATTTCCCGAAAGTCATCTCTAACTCTTGGGCTAGTTTAAACCCAGATAAAAATTTGATGTTACCTTTTTGGGAGGCCCTTTCAACAATGAAAAAGCTTGGAGTTATTCCTGTTTTCCCTGCTGGAAACTCTGGTGAAAGTCAAAAAATTTCTCTCTCTTCTGGATTACCTCATGCTATGTCTATTGGCTCTATTTCAAGAGAAGGGATACCTTCTAGTTTTTCCACCAAAGCACAAGTAGAATGGGAAGGAGTCATTTACAACAAACCCGAGTTATTTGCTCCTGGTGAAAATATTCTTTCTATATTTCCAAATCAACAATATGGAGAGATTACAAGTACCACCTGTAGTAGCAATTATGTTGCTGCCATTATTGCAATTATCCAAGAGGCAAATCCAAAACTTCCCCCTAAAGAAATTAAAAAAATATTACTACAAACAACACAACGGCTTTCAGATGGAAAAAAGTCATATATTGTAGATGCCTACCAAGCCATAGATTTAGCTAAAAATGGAGGTTTAGTCAAAGGACTTATTGACGGCCCTGAATGGGCAACTCAAATTTTAGTACAACCTGGTGACATCACTTTTAATTCTAAAACAACAGGAGCCTTTCACTTTTTTTTAAAAGAAGGAAACTATCAGTTAAGCTTTACCGCAAAAGGTTTTCGCCCCCACAAACAATCTATTATAGTCGTAAAACAAAGAAAACAATCTTTAATGATAGGCTTACAAGAGTCCCAAAAACACCAGTTTTCTATAAAAGTTATAGATACAAAAAATATCCCTGTTAATGGTATTTTAAACATACAAAATAATAAAAACAAACTTTATAACATTGAAAATGGAAACATTGAAATGAATTTATATGAAGGTCTATATAAAGGAACTATAGAAGTTCAAGGCCTTAAAAGAAAAAGCTTTCTTTTAAATGTAGACCGCTTAAAAAAGCATTTTGATTATCAAGTCTCTCAAGCCCCTCCCATATCAATCATTAAAGACTCTAAAGAAAATGACAAAGTAAGTCTTCTTGAAAAGTCATTAAAAGCATTAAGTTTATCTTATCAAGTATATAATCATACTATTTCAAAAGATCAACTTTTATCCCATGATATTGTATTTTGGATGACTGAAGCAGAAAGCTTTGATACTCTTTCTGATAAAGAGCAAGATTTAATCAAAGAGTATATTTCATCAGGTGGACGTATCGTTTTTTCTGGAGAAAACTTTGCTTATCACCTACAAAATACAAGCTTTTTAAACAATATTTGTGGAGTTAAGTTTAAGCAAGACTTTGGAGATAGTAGTCTATCTTTTAAACAGCAAAAAATTAAATTAAGCTCGTTAACAAACAATACTGAGTGGTACTACCCAGATAGTCTAAGCAAGTTCAACGATAAAGCCAGTATTTTTCTCTTTTATCAAAATAAAGAAATTGCTGCTATTTTTAATGAAAACGAATTTGGAGCTAGTCTATTTTTTGGATTCAGCCTCAATCAAATCAGCCAAGAAGAAAGTAGAACCCAACTTATAAAACAGATACTAAATCAAATTAAACCAAGTTTAAGCCAACAAATTAAACGAGTGCAGGCTCTTTTTCAATTAAATAAAAGTGCCTATCACAAACTTATTTACAGACTAAATCAAAGTACATTAAATACTCCTCAAGAAATAAAAAAACAGCTTAGAAACTTTAAAAATAAAAAAGCCTTTCAACCCATTCTAAAACAATTATTTTATCAAGAGCAAAATGCTTTGATTCAACAAGATTTATACTAAACTAATTATTTTAATTAGATTAGAACTCTCGACTTCACTTGAAATGACCACCAAACTATTAACAACAATTCTAATTATGAAAATAAAACTTTTCATTTAACTCGGAGATGGGACTTTAGCCCCATAAAAAGCTTTATTTGTGACTGATGCTTCCTTATTGGAATAAATTCCAATCTCCAATAGTTTTAATTTCTTTATAATTAGAATTGCTGAACTATTAATAACTTTCTTGAATTTATTCCTTTTTAAACATATAATAAGGTAGCAAAAAGAAGACCTAATCGTTCAATACCATGAATTCACTCTCAATACATGAGGATGAAACATGAGCGAACTACATATAAAATCACAAACTAACACTCTAGAAGACAAACTTAATAATATTATAAAAACTATCGAATCTCTTCGAGTTTCTGTAGAAAAAATTGAAGAAGCCATAAACCCTGAAGACCAAGTTATTACTCAAAAAGAAGCTTGTCGTCTTTTAGGCATTAGTGATAAAACATTTAAAAAAATGAGAGAAAATCAAACCTTAAATGTACCCTACCAAAAAACTGCTAGAAAAATTCTTTATAAAAGAGCTGATATTCTCACTTGGTTAAAAGCTAAAAATTAAATAAATAAACTTTCTATTTTAATCTGTAACTTTTGATCATAAAAATCGTATATTTGTAAGTATCTAATTCTTTTATTAAAGGTCTTATATGAAACTTCAACTAAATTTTTTTAATCTCGTATGTATTTTGTGTCTATCACAAAACTTTTATGCTGGTATACAAGACTACTTAGAACCTGCTAAAATTAAACAAAAAATCAAAGAAGAAGTCGCTTCTTTAGATATTGGTTTTGATGTTAAATTACTTGATTTAAAAGCATTCGAAGCTTTAGGCATCTCTTCTAAATACAAATACGAAGTCGAACCCTCTTATCAAGATAACTACTATACTCGTATTGATAAATGGAATCTTAACTTTTCTTTACGGCCTGGTAACTTTGTCAAAGACTTAGATTTACCAATTTCTTTAAATATAGACAGTGGCTCTGAAATACTCTTTGTTAGACAGTTTAAAAGCCAAAAAGAAGCACTTTTAGCTAAGCCCTATACTCCCAAAAAAATTCCGTTTAAAGCAAAGTGGGCTTTAAAAAACTTAAATGTCGGAGACTTTGTTGCTATACCAGCTAAACTAAACATTGCTATCAATGCCTCTGTTGGCTCTAATAGTGGAGTCTTTTCAGGTGGGGTTTATACACAATATCTATTAAGTGGAGAGTTTCAAATACACCTTTTTAGAATGGCAAACGACAAAATGAGAATGAGATTAATCGCTCACCGAAAAAAAACTATCTCTGGTGGGGTCGACTTAAAAGCTGATTTTAAAATTTTTGGAATGAGTCTCGTAGACAAGCAAATTAAAAAACTAATTGATTTAAACTTATTAAAAATGGGTATCAGTAAAGAGCAAGGCGACTTGTTTATGTTTGACTATATTTTTGATTTAAAAAATGAGCAGGCAAGAGTCGCTTATGATAGTGTTATGGCTTCTGCTTTGAAATTTAAAAAACTAAAAATATTAAACCCTTTTCTTGGTAATAAAGATTTACAAGGTTCATTAATTGCTGATTTAACAATAGCCGAAGACCTATTTAAAGCAGATAAAAATAAAAAAGACAAACGAATCGATCGTATTTTTAAAGGTTTAAATAAATATGATAGAAAAGCTAGTAACTTAAAACTTGGTTTTAATCTAATCAGATTTGATAGAAAAACTAGCTATACTGAAAACTATATCACTCATTTTGATAAAAATGAGGTTCAAAGACGCTACTTTTACCCAAGTTATGCCAAATTAACCCAAAGAAAGTTTTTATGGGGCTTTAGTAAGTTTTCTCGTAGTTTCTCAGTCTCTGCATTATTACCTCTTAATAATAATGGTGAAGTCACTACTTTAAGTGATTACGGCACATCTATGGATATCAGAGAAAAAAGAGTTTGGGGCTGGGAGCAAAAGCAAGCCAAACGAGATTTAATAAGAGCAATTTCTCCAAAAATTCAATCAAAAATTGACTTTGGTGACTGGAAAAAGCAAAAGAAAAGATATAACACTCGATTTTTTTATCAAATATTTTTTCATAAGAATGCTTTAAACACTTGGTCAAAATATTCGCTACCTGAACTCAAAACAAAGCTGAATGAATATCTAAAAACAATACCATTACCAGAGCCTATCAATAATGGAGATGATGATTATTTTGAAGAAACTTGGGAAGAAGAAAACAGCTACAGATTAAAAAAGATGACCAAAAAGTTACATCAAATCTTTCAAAATCAGAATAGTTCAAAATCTTTTAAAAATAGCATACTAGAGTTTTTAAAACTTAGAAAAAACATTGCTTTTGCAATCATCGGAAATGGTTTTTTAATCTCTTTATTAGACCAAGAAAACCTTGAAAATGAAGTTTTTGTTACATTTCAATGGAGTGCTAAAGATACAAAGGCTTTAAATTTTAGCTTTGGTAATCACCCCAAAAGTGATTTATATAAAGAACTTGAATATGTTCAGTCCATCTTAAATAATAGATCTTTTGACCTTAGAATAAACCAAAAAGAAAATAACTACAAAGAAGAAACTAGAAATAATCTATTTGAAGAACTTTATTCAAAGTAAAATTGTTTCTCAACAAAACTAGAGCATAAAGCCTGAGCTAAAGCTCTATAGTTAAGAGTAAAACTAAAGCTATCAAATAGTTGATATGAATTATCATTCATCTCTATCATTGTATAATCTGAATTTTGTCTACAAAACTTAATTTTAGAGCTTTGAGGAGATAAACCCATTATATCAACATCTAACAAACCAAAGTTTAAAATGCCTTGAAGAATTGTCTTTTTATCATTTATTTGTACTGAGTTCCCTAGAGCGTCGTACCCTATACTCTGTCCTGTAAAATTAGGTTTCTCGCTCAACTCTACTAAATTAGTCTGAAAGCTAAATGCTTTTTGATTTAAGTCTGGATGGTCTATACCATAACTTGGAATTGTCCCTAGTAAAAAAGCTTCACCAACTCTAATTTGAGTAATACATTTAGGCAATTTTTCATCTAAAATTGATTTTAATATAATAGAGCCGCCTACACTAACAGTAGAAAGTTTTTTAAGTAAAATAGACTCTAGTTTATCAACTAAAAGTTTAAGATTTATAAAAGAAGTTTCGTTAGGCAATAAACCCAAATTACAACCAAAAGTTGTTGCAATCCCTTCTATTGATAAGTTTTTTGGTAGTTTAGTATGATAAGATTGAATTAATTGCAACAAACTATCACTAGACAAACCCTCTCTATGATCTCCAGAGTCTAAAATAAATACCAGTTTTTGTTTTTTTTTAGGATAGCTCTTGGCTAAATTAATATAATGAATAAGGCTTAATTCAGAAGATAAGTAAATTTCATCGAATTTTAAAAATGCTTCTTGATAATTTTTTTTGTCTAATAAAGCTATACAAATTAAATCTGGTTTTTGTTTAAATTTTTTTAATTGCCCTAAAGGTTTGAGCCTAGATAAGCCAACCTTTTTTATTGCATGAATATCTAAAATAGATAAAATTTTATCCACATTAGAAAATGCTTTAATAATTGGTACAAACTCAATTGAATTTAATTTAGAAATATTAACAAGTTTTTCAAGATTATATTTAAGTACTTGCAGATTTATTTTGAGCGTAGACATGCTGTTTAAAAATAGCTTAGATAATTAAAAATTTGCCATGAGGCTCACTCTAATCGTAGATTGTTTTACATTAGAAAATTTTATAATCTTTTTGCCCATCAAAGTAGCGTGTAAATTATAACCAACTAAAACTTTACGTTTTTTTTGATTATATCTTGTCTCGCAATGTTTTTCATATCTATATTGACCAGTATCTCTTTCTTTTTTAGCTAATTTAGAACCAAGTAAAGTACCCGCAATAGTTGCTACGTCTTTACCCTTACCTTTGCCTACTTTCCTGCCAAGTAAACCACCTAAGATACCACCAAAAATTTCATCTCTACTTTTTGCACCTGAGCCAATTAATGTTCCTGCTACAGTTGCTGCATCTTTTCCACGTCCTTTTCCAATATTTCTTCCGATTCCTCCACCAAGTAAGGCCCCTAAAAAATTTGTTTTGTTTTTACGTGTAATAGCTATTTTTTCATTCCAACAATGTTCATAAGGAATTTGGTCAATAATTGTTTCATAGACACCTTCTGTGTTAGTCACTGAAACTTCCATTTCAATATTAATATTTTCGGCAAAAAATGTATTTAATAAAATAGTGAAAACGATAAGGTATTTAGACATTTTAATCTCCTGTACTTAATTAAGTTTAATACAGCTTTAGCTTACAAGAACAAAGTTAATAATAACAGAGGTTTTTAAAATTAAAACTCTATAAGTTAAGCTCCCAAGCATCTTTTTCTACTTCTATACGCTTAATATTTGAAGTTTCTTCATTTTCAGGTTCAATAATCTCAATCTTTTTTGATTTTTTATCATTTTTTTCTTGGAATACTGAATCTTTTTTGATTAAAAACTCTGCAACAACAGGCAAGTGATCTGAAGGAAATCTTGAACTTGGGTCGTATGCTGACTCAATATATTTCTTTTTAATTTCAAAGTTAGCCCAAGGAGAGGCTATAATAAAATCTAATCTTGATTTGAAAGTACCTAAGTATACTGATTTGTTTCCTGATTTTTTATACTTTTTAAAAATATAGGTAAAGTTTTTTTCTACTGGATAATCTACCAAAATATCATGAAAAAATACTAGCTTTGAAGGATCATAATCATAAACACATTGAGCCTCACCAGTTAATATCTCTAAGGTTGCTGTTGGGTTTACATCATTTAAGTCACCAAGTAAAATAATACGTTTATTTTTAGTCTTGTATACTTCTTCTATCTTATGTCTAAGAGTGTTTGCTTGAGCAAATCTTTTTATATCAGATAAAAAGCCACCACTTTGACTTTTCAAATGTGTCACTAAAAAAACAATTTTTTGATTTGATTTTAAGATTTCTAGCTCTACTTCTAAAATACCTTTTGATAAAGGTTTAGCTGGATATAATACATACCCATCTTTACCAATTAAAGGTACTTTATAATCAAGATTATTATACAGTTTAGAACTTTGACGAAGCACATCTTTGTTATATAACAACGCTACATCTTGCCCTGTAAAGGTATCGTTACTATTATAATGTAAAATCTTATATTTCTTTTTTAAAAAATGACTTAACTCAACTAAAACAGCTTTATTTTCAACCTCTTGTAAAGCTAAAACATCTGGCTCTACTGAGTTTATTACCTCAGCCAAAGCTGCTAACTTTTTATGAAAAGCCTCTTTTGTATAAACCTTTTCATAACTTAAACTTGGGTCTATTTTTGTATCATATAAAAAATAAGTGTTATAAGTCATAATTTTTAAAAAATCACTACTTACTCTTTTATTGTATAATTGATTAAATTTAGTACTTGAAACTGCCAAAACAGAAGGTACTAATACTAAAGCTATTAAAAGTTTCATCAAGTTCATAAATATAGTCTTCTTTCGTTAGATAAACACATCTAGAGTAATAGTCTAAAATAAAAATGCTTTTTGTCAATCCTCTACATTTATTAATCTGACCATTTTTCAAAGCGTTTATTACAATTTTCTATCATTGTCATTAAAAAATTTCTGTTTTTTTCTAAAACAACCCCTATCACCATCAATACTAATCCAAGCCCCATCATTACTGGTAGTCCCATATGAACTTCCATAAATAGTTGCCTGATAACAAAAAATAAAACAGAAAATACAAAAATTAAAAAAGACATGGCCAATTGAGTTCGCCCTTCAAATATAAGAGCTATTACTCCTCCAAAAAGACAAGCTAGCCATAAAAAAAGTAAATGATTTAATGTACCGACCATAACAAATTGATATAAAAAGCCAGAGTAAAATAAAAAACTACCCGTAAGTTTTAATAAAAGCATAGACTCTTTTGAACAATATTTTTGAACTGTTTTTGCATACCAAAGTACAGAAAAACCTAAAAATGAGGAAAATATCTCCCATCCTAATTGATATTGTTCAATAAAAGCAAAGCAGGCTAAATTAAAACCAAGTAGACCAAGCAAACGGGTATATGACAGTTTTGATGTATCTTGAAACCATTCATAAATTGCTCCACTTAATATAAATACATAAGGGTTGTGAGAAGAGTAAAACTCTTTAAACATAGTTAATACAGGAATAACCCTAGAGATTCTAATAAATGAGTTCTTAAAAAAAGCTAAAGATTCTACCCTAGTACTTAACTCTAATACAACTCCTAATATTAATAATAGATAAGAGCTATATATGCTCCCTGATAAAACTCCTTGATCTTTTAAGTACAGATAAATCAACCCAAAAAATACAAATGATACATCTACTAAAAGTTCGATTTTAAAAGTATAAGCCAACAATAAAAGATGAATTGTAAAAACTACAAAGTTATATCCTGCTAAAATTGGAGGAATACCTCCAAGTAACATAGTATATATCAATATTACTTGTAAAAAAGTACCCCATAAAAGATGGCGTTTAGCATTTTGAAATTTTAATAATTGAGCTATCCATACAAAAGTAAATAAAATAAAAACATAAGCTCCAAAAAATGGATGCAACAAACAAAAAGCTAATAACAAAATATAAAATGAATCTAAATAACATTTTTGCTTTCTTTTTAAATAATAATAAACACTAATTAAGCAAAATAGAAGTTCATAACAGTCATTCAGTACAAATGATGAACCATCTATTGGTAAGGTAAGCAAGCACATAACATAAAAAGAAAGTAATGTTATAAAAATACTATGCTGATTTTTATTGATTCTGTTTTCACCAAGTAAATCTAAAGTAAAAACTATCAAAAAAACAGATATTAAAAAGCCATATACCTTAGTCAACAATAATAGTTCAGGACTCAAAAATAGTAGCATTGCAAACAATAAATACAATAGTTGTAATGGGTTATATGACTTTTTAGCCAAGTGATAAAATAAGCCTAAAATCAAAATCCAAAAAAAGTAAAAACTTATAACTGGTGAAATTTTCATCAAATAAAGTGGCTTTAAATGATACCAGATATACAATAAATAATGAGAAGAAAGTAAAATAGCAACTACAAAATAAAAGTATATAAACCTATTAAACCATCCATTTAAATATTCAAAGTTTTTAGGCAGTTTTATTTTTTGTAAAATAATTAAAAAATAGCAATAAAACAAAAATGAAAAGCCAAACGAACATATTCCAGCTATAGATAAATATCTAATAAAAATAATAGATAAAATCAATAATGAAAAGAACGGCAATTGGTAAATGACAGCCAGCAATAAAATAGACAATAAATGATAAGGATTAGGCCAAGCAACAAGTACAAAAAACAAACAAACAAAAAGTAAGTATTTTTTTAATAGAGATAGATACTCATCAAAGTCAATTATTTTTGATTTCAAAAGTCGTAAAACTTTTGGATGAATTATCATAAAAATAAACAACTGAGACAATGAAAAATAAAAAAGCTCTTTCTCTCCCTTAAAATAATAATCACAAATGATTAAAAAGAAAGCTTCTTTTTCTATAATGTACATCGGCAAAAATATTTGAAAATCTTTCAACCTTAATAAGAACCAAAAGAAAAAAGAATTTAATACTAAAAGTGAGATCGTATAATCTTGGTAAATACCTGTTATAAATGAGTCTATCAGTAAGTACTCTGATAAAAGTAAATAAATGATTGATACGATTAATAAAGGCTCTTTTTTTAATTTATTTTTATTAAATTTACTCATTAAAATAAAAAATAAAAGCCCCAAAATTGTATTTAGCTCACAAAAAACAATAATATCTAAATATTGCCAAAATAAACTAGAAAAATACACATAAATTAAAAAGCTTTCTAAAAATGAAAATTCTTCTTTATTATCAATGGTAAAAATAGCCAATAAAGAAATAATTGGTATAAAAATCAAGGGTAATTGGTATAAAAATGCTAAAGCATATAAAACCAAAGACATTATAAAAAAGACTTCTTTTCTATAGTTTAATTGAAACTCTTTAGCTAAAATTACTCCACCAAATATGATATCAAATATTATAAATATAAATATTTTTTTACTTGTGAGATAGTCTAAACCAAATAACGAAAGTGGAGTAAAAAAAACTAAGATTTGGCTTAAAACTATGATAATCCATCCTCTAAACCAATGAGGAGATTCAAGCTGCATTTTTGCCAAGTTAATTAAAAATAAAATACTTCCGCATAATAAAAATACTGGCTCTTTGGCTACTAATGCACTCACAATAAATAAAGAAAAAAACGAATAGAAAAAACCAGCTCTTCTAATTTGTAAAGTAGGACGACTTAAAAAGTCTGTAGAAAATACAAATAATATCCAAGCCAATATCACAGGGTTTAATAAAATAAAATGAATCACTAAAAAATAAAAACTAGCCAAGAGCCTAAAATATTTTGATAAACCTATTTTTTCATTATCTTCATCACATGGTTTTAATAAAAGGTATACAATTGAAAAAAGAGGGATAACTATTGATAATACATATGAAGAAAGAAAACTAAATGCATATACAATCGGATAAATTAAAGCCAATAAAAGAATCAAAAAACTAAATTGCTTATTAGATAAAAAATAATGTTTTGAAAGTATTTTAAAATTTATACCTATACATATAAAAGTAATTAAAAAATAAGGTAAGCCTAGTTTACTTTGAAGAAATAAAACTAAAGGGGCTCCTAAAAAAAATAAATACGAAAATACTTTTGGAGATTTTTCTAGGCCCATAAACCGACGAAGTAAAAACTCCATTAATACAAAGAAAAATAATTGAACAAAACTATAAATAAATTGAGACACAACAGATAATTGTGACCAATTCATGGCTGAATATACAATGCCAGCTCCAAATACTAAAAAAGCTCCTAAAAACAAAAACCAGTTTACACTTAATTCATCCTTAAAATGAGCCCAAAACTTATCAAAAACGTTAGGGGTTTGTTTCTTTTTTTCTGGCTCAATCAGAGCAAGAGAAGGTTCATCTATTTTTTCTTTTACAACTATAGGGGTTTTAACTTCTTCAAAAGCAGGTTTCATTTGTGGTTTTACTTCTAAAGCTAATGGCACATCTAATAAAAGCTGAATATCTTTAACACATGATTGATCTAAAGAGCTTTCTTTTAAACAGTTTCTAAAAAAATTATGAAACTGCTCTCCTTTATCATCAAGACCCGTCAACTTTGATAAAAGAACATCCTCTAATTTATTTAAATCACTTTGTGATAAATTATTAGATAGATTTTCTTCGTTGTTTAGACGATACCTCAAACGATTTATCATTTTCAAAGATTCAAAAATATATATTTTCATTTATTACTCCAGTGATTTAAATTTTATTAATGCAAACCTAAACCTATTTTTTGAAAAACTATTATCTACTGTTAAAGTACATGAAATATTTGTTCTTTTAATGAAAGAACTAAGCTATCCTGTTAGATAAATCTATTTAAGTAGTATATAATACCATCTTTATTCTCAACTCTAGTAAAAATTGTATGAGATTCTTATCTCACAAAGATAAAATAAATATAAATTTTTTTTTATAATAAAGGTTAACAATGGGTAAAAACAAAAATCACTCTTATTTATCTGACTTAGAGCTAGAGCAAGTAATGTATAGCTACTCAGTTTTAGTAGAAGAAATGGAACACGCTCGAAAATATTTCTTAGATCATGTCTACGAAATAGATGAAAAAGACCTATTTATTTGCTCTCAAAGTGACTCCGATCAAACAATTGTACGCCATATTGGTTATCTCGGCTATTTTGAAAAAGAAGCTGGCAAAAAACTAGAGATAGCTTTTTCTTATAGAATGGATGTTTATGATCAGATTTTTTGTGATTTAAGTGATTTTGTAGAAAACAAAGAGATTCCGAGCAAAGAAAACCTTATACAATTTTTAGAAGAAATCCATAATACTTTCATGGACGATTTAAAGTTTATTAAAAAAAGTGAACTCCTGTATACCATTATCAATCTACATTACGCCCAAGCTCACGAAATTAGATCTTTACTAAAAGCTAAAAAACAAAGTTTACCTGATGTGCAAATTTCATCTAAAACTGTCTTATTCAGAACACAAAATCACGAAAAGCTTTATTATTTACCAATGTATACAAACTAGGATGAACCATGAGTAAAAACTATTCTAATCGTTTTTCAATGATTGACAAACAACATAAAAACTCTCTTATTTCATTAGTTATTTTAGATAAAATGATTAACAAAAACAAGCTTTATCCTGCTTTACTAGAAGGTGATGATGCTCACCTCGAAGACTGCATTAGCTTTTTAAATACAAATGGTATTATTGATATTGACGTTGAATCTGCCCTATATACGCCCTCTGAAAAAGGTCAAAAAATATATAAAGATTTTTTAAAACGCTATGAAAACTATCTTCGTATTTATGATATTTATTGTGCTATTGATTTAGAAGAAGGTATTTTTGCCTTTGATAAACTACTTGATTATGATGAAGAAATGTTTAACGACTATATTAGTTCTGATAACTTTGATGATCTTCGCATCACCGTTTGTGAATATCAAAAGTTAGACCCATGGGAAATTGTATTTATCTCTTTTTTAATTGAGAAACGATTTAGAGAACCAAAAAATCAAACAGAGGTACTTGGTAAAAAGTCTTGGCAATATAAAGCAACTTACGACGAAACTTTTAATGAAATTCTTGAAATTTTAAATGACTCTCTACACTATGAAGAGCTAGCCTTTGAAACAGAAGATGGCGGTGTTGTAGATGGTAAAGAAGTTATAAAAGATATTATTGAGCAAGGGTCTAAAATAAATCGTACAATCTCTATAGAACAATCTAAATTAGATAAAGAACAACAAGAAGACTTTCGTGAAAGTCGCATAGAGCCAACCCAAACAACCACAACTTATTATGAAGACTATTATGATCCATATTATTATGATCCATATTATGTTTCCCCCATTTGGGATGTTGCTTTAATCGGCTTATTTTTGTTATGAGATTAAATCAACTTGAATTTTCTTTAAAAATACTCATTAGCCTTGTTTTAATTTGCCTTTGCATAGGATTAATCCAAGGCTATTTATATCTTAATCTAAAGTCACAAAACAAAGATTTAAAAAAAACTCCCCTACAACAAATTGAAAAAAGATTTTATGTACCAAAAATTTCTATTTTAGAATATAAAATCAAAGGATCAATGCGTAAATACCTTGAAACAGAAGAAGAATATAATTTAGTTTACCAATGGATAAAAAAAAAGGGTAATGACCAATTTTATACAGAAAAAGTAGCAGTTATCATCGAAGAATCTTGCATCGACTGCCACTCTCCTGATGAAAAAGCCTCTTTTGCTGATTTTACTGACTATCAAACTTTAAAAAGCACTACCATTTTTAGCTATAAGCCTTATTTAATTTCAATGCTACGAAAAGCACATCCACATATGTTGATGATACCTTTTATTTTTCTACCATTAAGTCTATTAATATATTTTACCCCTCTTGCAAGCGGTAAAAAAAGTCTTTTAATAAATGCTCCTTTTATCTTTATTTTAATTGATATTAATTCATGGTTTTTAACTATATTTAATAAAAACTTTTCTATTTTCATCTTAATTGGAGGAGGGTTACAAGCTCTTATTTTTTTTATTAATTTATTTATTTGTTTTTATTACCTTTGGATATATAAAGATAAATAATTTGTCCTATCTCTCAACTATAGTATATACTTAAACTCAGTTAAATTTACTTCTTACTAAAAGTTAAAAAACATGAATATTGAATCTGCACAATTAGGGCTTAAACTAAGAGATGAAATTGTTCATTATGTTTTTTCTAACCCACAAAAAAATGAAAACTCTATAAAACTATTTTTTCAATATTTATGTGACCTTTTTGCAGAAAACTTAGATGCCCAAGTATTATTTATAGATAAAAAATTACGCATTTTAGCAAAACAAGGCTTTTCTACTTCTCCAAGTACGCTAACAGACCTTAACTTTGAGCCAATCAATCCTGATGTTTGCCTAACAAAAGCTGTTCCTTTAATTAAAAGACAGTTTATGCAAAAGCAAAGTTTAAAAATGGGAGGTGCCTTTCAAAATATTTACAATATGAGCTTTCCCCTCATTAAAAACGAAGGCCTTATTCAATACCTTGTTCTTTTTAAATTCAATGATGCAATACCTGTTGACCAAAATTTTATTCAACAAATATTAAGCCATATTTCTACTCACCTAACAGGCTATGAATATGCGATTAATGAGCAGTTAATTAAAAATCAATATATTAAAAGTCTTCAAAAAGTCATTAGAACAAAGTCTCAATCTATTTATGAACACTGTCAAAATGTATCTGAATATTGTCGAATTATGGGTCAACTCATGCATTTAAATCAAGTTGACTTAGATAGACTTATTGATGCTGCAAAAATACATGACATTGGACTTTTACACGTACCAAACGATATTTTAAATAAATCTGGTAATCTGACTAGCTCTGAATATGCCCTTGTTTGTAAGGGAGTCGAAGAAAGCTATCACATTTTAAGTAGTCAGGTCTTTTTTGATATTGAAGCTATCGCAAAAATTATTTTTGCTCATATGGAAAAAGCTGACGGTACAGGCTACCCAAGAGCAATGGTTTCATCTCAAATTTCTCTTCCCTCTAAAATTTTAGCTGTCGCCAATGCCTATGATGCTATGACCTCTGTTAGATCGTATCAAAAAGCCTTGCCTCACGAGTCTGCTTTACATGAGCTATTAAGAGCATCCAATCAAGATTTTAACCCTAAACTGACTAGGTTAGATAAAAAAACATCACAATTTGACCCTAAGGTTGTTAACGTTTTTGTAGATTATCTTAGAAATTAATACATACCCTTTTTATTCAAATCTTTAAGCCTTTGTATATGTGAAGACTCTTTAAGAACTTTTCCAACAAGTTTATCATTCTTCCAAATACCCTGAATGAATTGTCCATCTGAAAAAATAAACTTCCCCATACCATTTTTTTGACCTTGCTCCCAAGCACCTTTATATTCACTCTGATCTTTCCAAGTATAGCTTCCTTGTCCTTCTTCTTTTCCTTTATAATATTCACCATCATAAATAGAGCCATCAGAATACAAAGAAACCCCAAGGCCATGTTGAAAGCCTTTTTTCCAAAGCCCCTTATATCTATAATTATTTTTTCCTATAAATTCGCCTAATCCATGTTCAAGACCATTTTTAAATTGTCCCTGATATACACCCAAAAGAGGATAAATAAGTTTTCCTTCTCCATGAGGAGCATCTCTTTTAAACTCACCTTCATATACCTCACCAGTAGCATAAATAAACTTTCCTTTTCCACTCATAGCACCTAAAATAAAGTTACCTTGATAAACATCTCCTTTTTTAAAGTTATACTTACCTTTTCCATGTGGCAAAGAATCTAAAAATAAACCCTCATAAAGGTCTCCTGATACAAACTTTAAAATACCCTTTCCTACCATATGATCCAGAGAAAAGTTACCTTCATAGCTACGTCCATTTACATAAGAAACCACTCCCTTACCATCTCTTAGACCTTGATGAAATTCTCCTTCATACCAAGTACCATCAGAATAAACTAACATTCCATTGCCCTCAAATAAATCTTTTTCCCATTCACCTTCATATCGAGAGCCATCTGAAAAAACCATCACTCCATATCCTGATCGAAATGAGTTTTTAAAAAAGCCCTCATATACTTCGCCATTTACCCAAGAATAAAAGCCTTTACCTTTTCTTTTTCCATTAACAAAAGAGCCTTCATAATGGTCTCCATTACCCCAAGTAAATGTTCCTTTTCCATGAAATAAACCATGTTTAAAATTTCCAATGTAGCGATCTTTATTCTCAAACCAGTAACTTCCTTCTCCATGTGGCAAGTTATTGTTTTTTTCACCTTCGTAGTTTCCTGCTGGATTTATTTTTACTAACATATCTCTTGATGAGCGAAGCTTTAAATCTTGAGTTTTTACTCCTTTATAGTAAATAACAATTGCTTTTTTACGACTAAAAGTTTTAGGTGAGTTTTGTAATGTATATTTTCTTATAAAGGTTTTCTCTTTTTTATTTCCATCTTTTATAGCTTGAGCCACATCTTGCTTTAGTTTTTCTACTTTAAACCCTAAGTTTTTAATAGCTTTCTTTTGATTTAGTTTCTCTTTTTCTAACTCAGTTATTTGCTTATTTTGTTCTTTAATTTTTAATGCTTCTTCACTAGCATCCATCATTTTTGAACTTAAATATAAAATAACTGCAAACATCACAATAATAATAAAAATTATCAAAGGATTTTTCATCTTAGTAAAAGATTTTAAAGATGAAGAGTAATTTACTAAAATTTTATTTAATTTAATTTCAATTGGAAAAAGATCATCACCTAAACTTTCTGTCTCCTCTTCTGACAGGTTTTCATATTTTTTATTGATAGAAGATTCTAATAGTTCACAAAAACTTAAAACTTTGAATTTATTACTCAAGTTTAACCGAAAATTTTCATAAGTGTTTTCATTATTTAATTTAAATTTTAGGTCTATAAATTTTTGACTTAAATCTAAATTACTTATACTATCAAAAAGAGATTCAATATTTTCTTTTGATGAACCCTCCTCTTTGGAGTCATCATCTAAACTAATATCATCTAAAAGATCTTCCATTTCATCTTCATTAGTACCAATATTTATATCATCAAAATCTGACATTAAAACCACTGATATAAAAAGTTTATTTTTTTATAAAAAATCAATAAATCTGGATTTGAAGCCTTTATTTGAATAAATAAGTAAGTTATAAATATAATCGATAATAAACAAAATAAAACCATTTGTGCTTGATGCTGTAATCTATTTCTATTAAAAGATAGTGTTAAAAACTCAAGCATCGGTGACTTCATTTCATCAGGAAAAAAATAATCTATAGCAAAAGGATTATTTAATTGATTCAAAAAAGTAATCGTCTCTTCTATTTCATATCTTAAAACAGGATCAACACATCGTTTCATTTCTTTTTTTAAACTACAAACTGCATCAATTTGTCCACGACTTCTAATCATTTCTAAATCTCTTCTTGTATACCCTTGAACCATATTAACCTCTAATTTTTTTATTTTTTACCACTTGTAGTCAGTTTTTATAACAAGTTATTCTTTTTTTTCGGCTAATTTGTATAGTTTTTTTCTGCCTGAGTTTAAATAGTCTGACATTTAGCCGAAAAACAATAGAGACAAGAAATACATTTATACCGTAGTTTAGGTCATTTTTGTCCTAAAAGTGCCTATAAACCAATAGATTCGATGATTGAGGAATGATGAAACAATCAAATAAATTTAAATTAAACTTTCCAGATATTTATGACTTAATAGAAAATGGGAGCTTTCTTCAAGCCAGCTTTTTAATTGAAAAGCAATTAAAAAGTAAAAATAGCGAAGCACTTTTATACCATTTAGCTTTTTGTCATTTTCAAATGGATAACCCTCATAAGTCTCAAGACCTTTTACAAGACTTACTTTGCTTAAACCCAAAAAGCTTAAAATCTATTCGACTACTTATTAATGTTTTTATGATGGACTATCAGTATAAATCTGCTATCTCTGTCATTAAAGAGGGATTAAAGCTAAGTAAATTAGATCCACTTTTAAGTGAAAAACTGTTTCTTTGTCACTTTTATTTAAATGATTATCCAAAAGCTTATAAATCTTATTTTGAAATAGCTGGAGACATGGTGAATGATGAATCTATGTACTTCATGATCAAAACTGCTCATTGCCTCAAAAAACACGCTACTGTTTTGTCTGTTTTTGAAGAGTATCAAATCAATAAGTCTCTTAGTGATTTATCATTTTATCAAGCCACAACATATAAAGTTATATCTTTATTTTCTCTACAACAAGAAAAACAAGCTCAATCTGAACTAAAGCTTTTAAAACAATATTTTGAGCCTATTGAAGAAAAAATTAAATGCTTTAAACTAATTTATCAAATCACTAAACAAGCTGAATTTGAAGAGTTTGCTTTAAAGGGCATCATTTTACTTGCTCCTCAATCAAAAAAAGCAAAACTAGATTTATTAAGTTTCTATAAAAAAGAATCCCCTAGTCGATGTTTGGATGAGCTTGAACTCTTATCAGATGAAAATCAAGAATTAGCTCCTCATTTTAAAAAAATTAAAGCCTTATGTTACCGAGACCTTAAAAAGTTTTCTTTATGTTCTGATCTTTTAGAGGAGCTTTTTTTAAAAGACCCAACAGACGATGAAGTTTGCTTTGAACTTGGAGTAACACGTTTTTATAATTTTCAATATGAAAAAGCTCTACATTGTTTTGAAAGACAAATCAACTCTCCATATCCACCAGAAAAACTTCATTATTATCTCTCTTGTATTTTTTATCATAAAAAACAATATGAAAATATGAAGAGACACCTCTTTATTGCTTTAGATGAAAAGCCCCTTCATCAAGAAGCCTGGGTAATGCTTCTTGAGATGTACTCTTTAAACCTTTTATCTGACTCTTTCTTCTCTTACATTGAAATGGCTGAATTGAATCTTCAATCAAGTATAGAAGGATTAAAAAAGTTAGCTACAATTTATAAATTAAGCAATCCCCAAAAATGTTTAGATTTTCATTCTCAAATCATTAAATTAGATACTAATAATTTTGAATCTTTACTTTATATTGCTTTAAAAGCTCTAGAGCTAAAACAATACTCAAAATCTTTTCATTCTTTCATGCAAATCAAAGACCAGCTCAATGAAAGACAGATGTCTTTATTTATTCAAAGCTGTGAAAAAAGTTTAAACTACTCACAAGCGTTTGAGATTTACCTAAAACTATGCCATGATCAAACTAAAAGCGATATTTTATTTCCTAGAATTATCAAACTCATTAAAAATAAATTAGCCTTTTCACAAATCATGAATGTTTATCGCTATCAAGACTTTAAATCTCATCATGAAGTATTAAAAAAAGTTCCTTTATTTTATTATAAAGCTGGAGTTTTTCACTTTTCTGAAGGAGATTTAGACTCAGCTAAAAGCTATTTATTAAAGCTTTCTAAATCACCAACCACAAAATATAGATCATCCTTCTTTTTAGGCCTTATTTATTGGAGCCAAAAGAAAGTTAGTGAATCTATCGTTTGGTTAGAACAAGCTTTAAGAGATAAAGATAAAAAGCCATTACAAATTCATAGTTTACTTGGTGAAATCTATTTTGAAGACCATCAATACCAAAAAGCAAAACACTCTTTTATTTCTTTATTTCAAGCCAATATACAAAGTGTTCAATGCCTAGAGTACCTATATCAAATTTTTAAATCTGAAAATACATTAAAACGCTTTGTTCATCTTATTACAGAAGCACACAAATATTTGTTAGAAAAAAGCTCTGTACGCTTTTTACTTGCTAGTGCCTACTTTGATTTGTCACAATTTAAAAAGGCTATATTACACTATAGCACTATTGAAAAAAACTCTCCCTTTTATGATCGTGCGAAGTTTCAAGAGGCGCTTTGTTTGATGCGCTTATCTAAATTTGAAACTTCTTTAAATATATTTAAAAAGCTTCAAATAGATGCTAAACAATTTGATAGCTTTTATTATTATTATGCTTTAAATTTATATAAGCTTCAAAAATATTTATCTGCTAAAAGTATGTTTTTATTAAGTTTAGAAGCTAATGAAAAGTTTGAAGAGTCTTATACTTACTTAAGTAAAATTGGTATTAGTATTTCTGATACTAGCCTTGCTGTAACAAATTATATTGAACTCAAAAAGTCTCATTTTGATTTTGACCTCTGTTTTTTACTTACTAAATTTCTATTTTCACAAAATGATTATCAAAAATTAGAAACCGTTATTGATTATAGCTTTCAAAGTTTACTCAACTTTCAACATTCAAAAAAAGAGCTTCTTTTTCAATCTCAAATGATTGCTCTTTATGAAAGAGGTAAAACAAATAAATTGCATGATTATTTATTATTAATTCATGAGCAAAACTCCAAGTTTTTACTCAATTTTGTTTGCTCTATTACTCAAGCCAATGAGTTTAAATTATATTTAACTCAAGTAGGTTTAAAAATAGCTAGTACACAAATAAATTTTCATTTTGAAATAGCTAGTCAGTACTATGAAAATAAATCTTATCAAAAGTCTCTTGAACATTATAATTTATGGGATAAAAACAATAAATCTCAAAATAACGAACAAAAGTTTATTTCTTCTTTTCAAAGAGCCCAAATAAATTATTCAAAGCAAGATTTAAACTCTAGTTTAACTTATTTAAAAGCAGCTCATCAAATCAAACCAGACCATATTGAAACTCTAACTAAAATGTCTTATGTATATGGTCAACTACAAGATAAAAAATCTCAGTCTACAATAGATCAAAAGTTATTTTATCTAAAAGATGAAGATCCAAGCATTTCTCTTCGCCTCTTAAACTACTTTAGTGCAAACAACGATTTACAAAATATGCTTACTCATCTAAAAGCTTTAATCAAAAAGCAAATTAATGTACAAAAACATATGGAAGAATTAGCTCAGGTATCCCATCAACTTGGTATGTATTCTCAAGAGATTTGGGCCTATCAAAATATATTAAATAGCTCTAATAATATAGACCATAATATTTTCTTAAAAATGGGAAATGCTTGCTTAGCAATGAAGTCTGAGCTAAAAGCTGCCGAGTACTTTCAAAAGTATATGGATAAAAACCCTAAAAATACTGGTCTACAATTTCAATTAGCTAAAATATATAAATCCCACCAATTATATAAAAAAGCCGATTATGTTTTTCAAAGTATTTTAAAAATTGAACCAACAAACCCTAGTGTATTATTTGAACTAGCCCATAATCAATATCAAGAACAAAACTTTATCATGAGTTTAAATTATCTTAATAAATGCATTAAAATTAAACCTTATCATGAAGAAGCTCAATTTTTACTTGGACAAATACATTTTCAAACTGGTGACTCTAAACTATCTATGTTTCATCTTGAAAAAACACTACAACTTTCAACTAAACATATTAAAGCAAAAGAGCTAATGGCTAAAATTTATAAATTAGAGGGCTTATTTCAAGACTCTTTACATTTATATGAAAGCTTAGTTAGAGAAAACTATAAACAAGAGTATCAACTAGAAATTGGGGTTTTAAATCTAAAGCTACATAGAAGAGAAACTGCTCTAAAAGTTTTTAAAGATTTAATTAATAGATCAAAAAGAAACTCTAAATTTTATAGACTAGCACACAACCTTCTTAAAAAAGAAAATGTAGCTTAATTAGGATATTAAATGAGCAAAATCACTCCTATTGAAGAAGTAACCCCAGGACAAGTTTTACATCAAGATGTTTTTGATATAAAAAGAGAAAATATTGCCTATAAAAAAGGTACTCGTTTAACAGCGAGTATGATTAACAACATTCTTTTATTAGATTATATGGAACTTGATGTTGGCTCTGCTTCATCCGAAACAAAAAAAAGTAAGGGCAGTAATCTTCCTAGCAACATCTATAAAGCTGGTGAGTTTATCTTTTTTCAAGGAGAGCCTGCTAGACAAATTTTTATTCTTAAAAGTGGAAGCATTCAAGTTATAATTACTCCTGACGCTCCTCCAATGAATGACCCTGATCTTGCTAAACGCTATGTAAATGAAAAAGGAAAGTTAATTTCTAATATCAATGCTAGAGGGGCAAAGTTTGGTGAAATGGCTGCTATTTATAGTGGTATTCGTAATGCTTCGATTAAATGCTCTGTTGAAGTTGAAGTCGCTAGTATCTCTACTAACCCAAAAGCTTTTGGACAAACTCTTGTTGCTAACCCAAAACTTGGCCTTTCAATTACTATTACATTAGCCAATAGACTTAAATCTATTCGTCAATCTGTTATAGACATCAAAAAAATACATGGAGCATTAGCTGCAAAAATAAACTCTTACCAAGCTATATTTAACAAACTTAGAAAATCACTTACAAATAAGTCTCTTAGTAAAAACTTAGAATGGCTCAATAAAATTGTAATTGAGCTTGGAAACATACCTCCACTTTCTAGCGATATAAAATACAGGCCCCCAGAAGTATTAAAATCTGATGAAACTTTTATTTATAAAGAAGAAGTACTACCGCCTGAATTAGAAGTCACAGTTAATATTAATAGTTATGTAACCGTAATAGAAAAAAAACAAGAAAACTTCTTTATCTTAAGAAAAGGAAAACTCGAAACAGAAGTTGATGGAAAAAGAACCGTAATATATTCTAAACCTTATGAACTTATAGATTTTTTAAAACCTCTTTGTGATCCAAAAAATTATGAAGGTAAATTCAAGAGAGATTTAAGAGCCCTATCTCCCGTAAGAGTCTATAAAATTCCAATTCATCAAATAGAAGAATTTAGTATGAAACAGCCTCGGCTAAACCTTTTTCTTTGTAAAGCTATTACTCATTTAATTAAAATTGAAGATGAGTATATGTTAGAACTACTCGAAAGCTTTCAAAATAGCCTCTCTTTATTATCTACTGGCGATAACAATTATAGGCGTGCTTTTAAAAAATTAAATCGTATCTTAGAAAAGTTTACAAAAGATGAACAAGTTACCCAGGTCGAACTGAGTTTAGCTAGGTCACTAAAAGAGTCAGTAGAAATCGATGCAACAACTTTAAAAGATCACTTAAACAAGCTCTATTTAAGAACATCTCAATAATCAAAACCTAAAACTAATATCTGCTTTAAAACCTTTTAGAGGTATTTTATGATACCCATTTGGTAAATTTGATTTGAAACGATAATCATCAGAAAGAGTGTAGCTTAATTGACCAGCAATAGGTATCCCAAACATACCTTGATCTGCAAGCTTATAACCCATTCTAAATTCTAAATATGGTTTGAAAGCATGTTTCGCATTTGTACCAAGTGATTGCATATGGCTTTTTATCGAGTTCCCTATTATTAAACGATTTATTCCTACTGCGGCTGAGCTATAAGCTCCACCTTCTCCATAAGTTCTATTTTCCCACTCTCCTATTAACTGAGTTATACGAAAAGTAGAAAAATTGGTCAATACAAGTTTTGAATAATAGAAGTTCCACATATCTTTTTGAGTTTCACTTTTATTATTTAAATCTACATAAGAAATAACTAAACCTTCACCTCTTTTAAAGCCTTTTAATTTTTTATAAGTAGGGTGTAATGTCAAACCATTAGGAATAATACTTTTAGTCGCAGCATTATCACTTTGAATCAGCAATAAAAATAAAAATAGCTTAATTATAAACATAAGTAATAAATCTTTCATTTGTATCATTCGGTTGATTTTAGTACTTTTTTTACACATATAGTAATAATTTGAATTTTTCAAAAAATAGTTTGTACTTTTTTAAAAATTGATTGCTTAGCTACATTTTTGACCATATAATCCATTTTTTGTACAAATATAGTCATATTTGTTACTAAATAATTCTAAATTAATCAAGGAAAACTATGAAACTATCTTTAATTACTATGATACTTTTTTCTTTAGTGTCACATAGCATTTTTGCTGAATCTGCTAAGTTAAAACTTATAAATGGAAATACGCTTGACGTAGAATCCTTTCAATTCGTTGGAGAAACTGCTCAAGCTAAATATTTTGGGGGAGATTTAAGTATCCCTTGGGTTTCTGTAAAGTCGATTTATTTTCCACAAAATCATATTGTTTTTTTATCTGATGGAAGTCGTGTAGAGGGCAAAAGTGCTCACACTAATAAAACTCACTTTATTAATCTTCAAATTTCTACTGGTGAAATTGTACATTTTACAAAAAAAGATATTTCTTCAATTAAAACAGTAACCCTTTATAAAAGTGAAGTTCAAGCAAGAATTGATGCTGAAAACAAAAGTGTCTGGGCTGGACATCTAGATTTAGGATATTTACTTCAAACTGGTAACACAGAAGACTCTAAGTTTAATTTTTTATTACATACAGTTAGAGATTCTAAACATGATACTTTTCATATTGATTTATCAGCCATTCAAGGTGAAACAAACAGCAAAGAAAATGCAAATCAAGCTAAAATTGCCACACGATTTGATTTCAAAACTTCAAACTCTAAATTTTTCTTTTTAATGTCTAGTTTAGAATACGATAAAATCAAATTGATTGATTTACGAAGTGTTCTTGGACTTGGACTTGGTAAAACAATTTTCAATACTAAAAAGCACAAACTTGAGTATAGCTTTGGTTTAACTATGGATAAAGAAGTTAGAGACAATGGTACTAAAGATAGTACATTAAGCGCTTTACTTTCAATGAACTACTTAAAACCAGTTTTTAAAGAGTCTAGTTTTTCTTCTTCAATTAATTTATATCCTGATTTTAAAGATATCAGTGGAAATCTAAAAGCTGATGGACGTTTTTCACTCTCAACTCCATTAACCGAAGTTTCTGATTTAAAAATTACTCTTCAAGAAAAATATCAAGCTCAAGTATTACCTGGTATTAAAAAGTTAGACACTATCATAACAACAAGCATTAGTTATAAATTCTAAAAAACAGCCCGTTAAGTTGTTAGTATAAGTTTTCTTATACAAAGTTCTATCTAAAAGAGGTGGCACTTATTCTTTAAAGAATGGGTGTCACTTTTTCATATTCTACAATAATTTCTAAGTTAGAACCCTTGAAAAGATTTCCATTTTATGTGAGATTAAAAATATGCCATTCATTTATATAATTGGAAACAATATGAAAAACTTTATCTTTCTATTTACAGGATTTTTAATGCTTCAATCACTACAAGCCAAAAACACATTTCCCTCACAAGAAATTATTAAAAAACTACCTAAAGATGGTGGTAAAAAATATAATCGTTTAGTCTTTGAAAAAAGTCCCTACCTTTTACAGCATTGTGAAAACCCAGTTGATTGGTATCCATGGGGACAAGACGCTTTTGATAAAGCAAAAAAAGAAAATAAACCTATTTTTTTATCTGTAGGATATTCTAGTTGTCACTGGTGTCATGTCATGGAAAAAGACTCTTTTGAAAAAAGTGAAGTCGCAAAAGTACTTAATGAACATTATGTTTCTATTAAAGTAGACCGTGAAGAAAGACCAGATATAGACTCTGTTTATATGGCAGCAACTCAAATTATCAAAAGGGGACATGGTGGGTGGCCTAATTCTGTTTGGTTAAACTCAGATAAACAGCCCTGGTATGCTGCCACTTATGTACCAAAAAAACAGTTTATATCTATGCTACTTGAACTTAGTAAAGCCTACAAAGAACAATCAAAAGATATTCAAAAACAAGCTGACATGATTAGTCGATTAATTAAAGAATCTTCTTATACTTCTATTTCTAAGGTCACACCTAACTTAAACCCTAAAAACCAAGTTGAAAAGTCTTTAGTTCAACAATTTGAACACTTTAGCTCTAATCAAACAAATGGACCTAAGTTTCCACCTCATCGTATGCTTGAATACGCTTTAAGCTCAGTCTCTTTAGAAAATAATACAAAACTTTTAGCATCTATAGAAAAACTAATGGAAACAATGGCTCTTGGAGGTATCCATGATCAAGTTGGTGGCGGATTTGCCAGATACTCAACTGATGGCAAGTGGTTTTTACCACATTTTGAAAAAATGCTTTATGATAATGCTCAACTCGCTTACAACTACACCCTCTTATATCAAAAAACAAATAAACAGTTTTATAAACAAACTGCTATAGAGATTTTAGAGTTTATAATGCGTGATATGAGCCAAAAAGAGGGAGGCTACTTTAGCGCTTTTGATGCCGACAGTGATGGAGAAGAAGGAAAGTTCTACCTCTTTAGCACAAAGCAAATTGAAAAAATATTAGGTGAAAGTGCCTCAGAATTTTCAAAACTATACAATATTACTAAAAAAGGCAATTACACATCTGAAATTGGAGAAGAATCTAATGGGAATATTCCCTTTTTAAACAATATACTCATTAAAAATAAAAAACATAAAGAATGGTTAAAAAAGCTTAGACTTTCTCGTGAAACAAGAGTTTGGCCTCTTTTAGATGATAAAGTTTTAGTTAGTTGGAACGGATTAATGATAAAAGCTTTTGCTTTTGCTTCAAAGGTATTTGAAGAGAAAAAGTATTTAAATCATGCACTTAAAAGCGTGCAATTTATTCAAACTAAAATGATTAAAAATGGGCGTTTATACCACTCTTCAAGACTATCTGAAACAAAAAGTAAAGGGTTTTTAGAAGATTATGCTCTTTTTGTACAATCATTAATAACTATCCATAAAATTAATAATGACTCTAAAATATTAAATTTAGCAAATACTTTAACTAGTGATGCTACTGAACTTTTTAATAATAAAGACGGGGGATTTTATTTTTCGGGCTCTGATAATGAAGAACTATTATCAAAAGAAATTGGAGAAAGTGATAATGTTACCCCTTCAAGTGCGGGGGTTTTTATACAAAACCTCATTTATCTCTCTCAAAAATCTAAAAATAATAACTACTTAAAAATAGCCAAAGAAGCTATATCTTTTTATTTTTCTTTTGCTAATAGAAGTCCTAGCTCAAGTATTAGTTTAATTCAAGCTTACAACGATTATTTACAAGTTCCTCAAAAAAAGCTGCCTACAAAACAAAAAAAACCTTGGATTTCTAAAACTGTTGCTGTTCAGAAGTTTCCTGTAGCAATTCAAGCTAAATATCAAGATAATTTTGTAACTCTTCAAATTGAAATTGAAGAAGGTTGGCATATTAATAGTAACGAACCTCTACAAGACTATTTGATTCCTACTTCTATCATTAATGATTCTGAAAATTTAGTAAAGCTTGGCACCTTTTCTTATCCTGAATCCCGTATTGTTGAAATGGAGTTTGCAGATGAAGAAATTGATATTTTTGAAGGAAACTTTAAAATCAAAATACCTATTACTTTTTTAAAAAATAAAGGGCCTTTTTCTTTAACTTTTTCAACCCAAGCTTGTAGTGAAGAAGAATGTATGTCACCTGAAAAATTAAAATTACAATTCTAAAGATTGGAAGTTAAAATGGATGAAATCTCATTAAGTGGAATTAGAGTAAATACAAATATTGGTATTACTCAAGAACAGCAGATGTTAGAGCAAGAAATATATGTCGATTTACATTTATATTATGACTTTGAAAAAATTCAAAATTCTGATGATTTAAAAGATGGTATTGATTACTCACAAGTCATTTCTTATTTACGAGAAGTTTCGGGTGATATTCAAACTCATACCCTTGAAGCCTATAGCAACCAAATTGCCCAAGATTTAAAGAAAAAATTTAAATTAGAGAAAATAAAGCTTGCTGTTGAAACCTCAAGGTTTAATGATGATTTAGACTTAGATGAAATAAAAGTTTATATTACTAGATAAATAAACTATCTCCATCCATTTCAGATGGTATAGCTAAGTTCATATATTTTAAAATTGTTGGCGCAATATCAGATAATTTACCATTCTTTTTCAATTGATAATTTTTAGCTTTTAAATGATCAACTAAAATAAAATCAACAGGGTTTAAACTATGGTTTGTCAAAACAATACCCTTTTGATCAATCATTTCATCTACATTGCCATGATCTGCTGTAATAATAGACGTACCATTAACAACTTTCATAGCATTTAAAAGTTTTTGTACACAATCATCAACCACCTTAACCGCTTGTACTGCTGCTTCTAAATTACCCGTATGTCCTACCATATCTGGGTTGGCTAGATTAACTGTTAGAAATTTATATTTTTTGGAATAAATTGCTTTTATTAATCTATCTGTAACTTCATATGCTGACATCTCAGGTTTTAAATCATAGGTTTCAACTTTTGGAGATGGAATCATTACTAGCTCTTCACCATCAAAACATTTTTCTTGTCCACCATTAAAAAAGTAAGATACATGCGCATACTTTTCTGTTTCAGCTATTTTAAACTGTTTCAAGCCATGGTTTGAAAATACTTCAGATAATCCATTACCCAAGTTTTCTTTTGAAAAAACAACAGGGCATTTAATATCAGAAGAATACCTTGTCATTGATAAAAAGTTTAAAGCTAAGTTTTCTTTTTTTACGTCTAATAGCGCATTCGTAATTTGACGAGCTCTATCAGGACGAAAGTTTAAAAAGAAAACCGAATCATTTTTTTCTATTTTACCCTTAGTTTCAATAATAGTTGGAATAATAAACTCATCTGATATTTCATTTTTATAAGAATTTAGCATACATTCTTGAGCTGATTCTTCTTTCTTTCCCTTGGCATAGACCAAAATATCATAAGACTTTTGAATCCTATCCATATTAGAATCACGATCCATTGTATAAAATCTACCAGAAACAGTAGCAATCGTACCAAGCCCTAACTCTTTAAAATAAGCTTCTATTTCTTTTATATAGTCTATACCGCTTCTTGAGTAAGTATCTCTACCATCCATAATTGCATGAACATACACATTAGAAATATTCTCTTTTTTACAAATAGCAACAAATGATTTTAAATGTGAAATATGAGAGTGCACCCCGCCATCTGAAAGTAAAATCATTAAATGTACTTTGTTTTTTTCTTTAGATATTTTAATAAATTTAGCTACATCTTCACTATGATCAAATTCGTTGTTTACAAATGCTCGATTGATTCGTAACAAATCTTGATATACGACTCTTCCTGAGCCGATGTTCATGTGTCCTACTTCGGAGTTACCCATTTGCCCTTTGGGTAAACCTACAAACTCTCCACCTGGTTCTAAAATAGACCTTGGGTATTTTTGTAACAACTCTAAGTAACATTTTGGTTTTGCAATGCTTATAGCATTTCCATGTGAATTATCATTAATTCCCCAACCATCTCTAATAATTAATAAAAGCATTGTTTCCTCACAAATATGTAACTTTAATAGTATAGTAATATTTCTATAAAAATTATATAATTAAAGAGACCACAATTTAAAGCTTCTGCTCCAGTTTGCATATCAAATAGATGCTAAAGCTTTTACTTGAACATAATTATTAGTTTCTACACTAATAATGCCGACAAGAAAGTGTGGAAAATAGTAATTTTTTAAGTACTCTATACATGGCTTTATTATGGCAGTAAAAACCAACAAACTAGTTCAATATATCGATTTAGGAACATATTCTATCAAATATGGTACCTTTCAAATTTCTAAAGAAACGAATGAAGTTGTAGAAGAAAATAAATTTATTTATAAAATTCCTAATACTTATTCAGGGCCTGACTTATACATGGACTCTTTAGGTTCATATATAAAAGATATAATAGGTGATTTAAATAAAAAACTTCCTATTAAGTTTACTTGTTCTTCTTTATTTACACCAACAAACCTATCTTATTTATCTCGAGTAGACAAAGATCAAGTAGAAACTAGGGTCAAAGATGAGTTAGAAAAATACGCCTCTCAAGAAAAAATACCAATAGATGGTTTTTATAATCAAACAAAAGAACTTTTCATCAAAGAGCTAGATGATAAAGCCCAAGTTATTTCAGCTAATATTTTATTAAATCCTAAATACGTCGGAATCATTAAAAAACATTTATACGATAATCAATTAAAATTTGGTGGAATATATCCTGCTTTATACAATGTATATGAACAATATTTATTAGCTATTGAATCCAAAGAACCTTGGCGTGATGAAGCTATTGTATTTGTTGATTTTGGCTATATGACAACTAAAGTTGATTTATTTTTTCAAGGCAAACATCTGTTTAATAAAGTGTTACACTACGGAACCAAAGTTTTTTCTGATGAACTTTTTGATTTTGCATCAAAAAGTGGTACAACAACCCTAAGTCCTAGTGATGTAGAAGCTGTTTTACATAAAATTGGTTTTTCTAAAGAAACAGATATTTTAGCTGCTATGGAGCTTGATATAAATAACCCTGCTCCATATATAGCTAACTTAGAAGAAACCCTAAAGTCTATTTTTTCTAAGGTTAACTCTTCTATTAATTATTTTGTTTCAGCCCTTGCTCGTAACTTTACAAATGACAATGCTTCTTTCATGACCATAAGAAAAGGGCCTACGCATTTTTTATTTTCTGGTGGTTTAATAAATGCCAAAGAGTTTTACATTAAAGCTAGTGAATCATTTAAGGGGCAAATACACTTAATAGATCCTTTCAATTTTCAAAATACTCTTGAACAAACCGAAGCAAGTATTTTAAGTGATGAATTTCGTAGTCATTTACGAGAAAATAGCCCTTTTGTGTCTATTGCTCAATCCATGTTACTTGGCCTTGATCAGTCTAAATTTAATCTAAACCTTATTGATAAAGTTGACTCAGAAAATGAAAACTTAATAAAAGTTCTTTTAAAACTTCCGATGTCAAAATATCGTACAATTTTAGTCTTTATTCTAATATTATCTTGCTTAAGGTCTGGATTTAATTATTATTCTGTAAGCTCTGCATATAACACCTTTAAAAGAAAGTCCTCTAAACTTAAGGCTAGTTTAAAAAATACAGAAGCCAACAGAAATGAATTACACAAACTAAAATTAGAAAGCCAACTCATAGATCTAAAATATGAAAATATCCAAACATTTACCAAAAACTATGGACATTGGCCAACTTTATTAAAAAAACTTATTCAAAAGTTAGGTCCAAACATTATTCTTAAAGATTTAAAGTTTACTACAACATTACCTCAATTCAAAAAAAATAATTATAAAAAATGGAAAAAATCGCAAAATGAAAAAGACTCTCCTTGGATACTAAAACAAATTAACTTTAAAATGTCTGGCATTGCTCTTTCCTTATCTGATGTTCCACAGCTCATTGATTCACTAAAAAATACAGGTATTTTTAAGATAACAAAGCAGCCATTAACAAAGTTTATGCCTGAAAAAGAAATTAAAACAAAATCAAACAATAAAGGTGGGCCAGAAATCGTTAAAACAGAAAGCGCTCACTACACATTTTCAATGCAAGGAAGTGTTTTAATGGAGAATCTACTATGAAAAAAGATCCTGCTTTACAACACGTACAAATTCTTGCTGTTTTAATTTTGGCTATTTTATTTATGGCTGATGGTATGCTACAAGGTAAAATGCCACAAAAAATAAAAGCTTTTAAAAGAAATATTAAAACAAATACAGAACAGCTTAGAAACTATGAAAATCTAAAACTAGATATATCTGATCTACGTATATATTTAGATGAAAATAAAGAAATCATGACTCAACTTTTTGAAAAGTTTCAATCTAATGATGATTCAGAAATTGAGATTAATAAAATCATTACAAATATAACTCGTGATTTAATTTTGGTTAACTCTAAAAACAAGCCTAAATATATTACCATGTTTGTAGGTAAAAATACCCCTGAATATACCGTCCCACTTATCGGAAAAAAGGGAGCTAATCTAAAAGTAGGTAATGCTATAGACATAGCTAAATATGAGCAAAATTTAGAAATCAGAGCTAATTATTTTGAATTTTTAAACTTTTTACACGACTTAGCTAATCAAGAGCGCTATTTTGAGCCAATTAGTTTAGAAATGAAACCAGATCCAGATGTGCCCTACGGTATTTTAGCTAAATTAAAGCTGATTACTTTTGGAGTTTTAGGTTATAACAAAGGTAAAAAACGAAGGTAAAAGACCTTAATTTTAAAAGTATGATTTTTTCAAACCTTCAAATTATTACTGTTGTGTTTAACCATTCTTCTTATCTTGAAAAATACTTTCAGTCTTTTTTAAATGTTTACAAAACTATTCCCTGCCCTATTCATATAATAGACAATAATAGTCAAGATAACTCCTACCAAGTTCTACAAAAATGGCACTCTAGGTTTCCCCAAAAAATATTTTTACAACAAAGTTTAAAAAATACTGGATTTTCTAAAGCCAACAACCAACTAGTTGCAAAGTCTCAAAGTAAATTTATATTATTTTTAAACCCAGATATCTCTTTTTCAAACGATTTTATAAGCCCTTGTTTACAAAAGTTATCTGAAAAAAACATTTGCTTAAGCCCAAGTTTTAAAGACCCTCAAACCAAACAAAAATACAATAATTTTGACTCTTTTTATGATAATTTTTTTTATATTTTCAACAAAGTTTTCAATAAGTTTTTTACTAAAAGAAAACTACATTTAGTGGATTGGATTCAAGCTGCTTGTTTATTTTTAAGCCGAGAAAGTTTTCAACTCATTGATGGTTTTAATGAAGAGTTTTTTGTTTATACAGAAGATATGTATCTTGCTAAAAAACTAAACGAAAATAATATATTCTCATATATTGACCCAACAATAGAAGTCTTTCATCCAAATAGACAAATATCTAATGAGCAGTTTCTATCTATATGTAAAAACCTTCAAATATATAATAAGGAGTTTTCGATTAAACCATATCTAGGTTATTTATATTTATTACAGTTTTTTAAAAAAAAGCAGCCTCAATCTCTTAAAATTTGGAAACAAGTTCAAAATGAAAAGCACTCCTCAAATTAACATCTTATTTTGTGTTAGAAAGCAGTTTTTTACAAAAAAAGGAGGAGATAGCTATCAAATTTTACTTTTAAAAAAGTTACTCGAAAAAAATAATTTCTCTATTACCCTTTCTATAAATTTAAAAAAAATCAAAGTACAAAACTTTCATCTTATTCATTTTTTTAATTTATCAAGAATTGATGATACTTACCAAGTTTTTAAAAACGCTCAAAAGTACAATATTAAAACTTGTTTAACCCCTATTTTTCAAAACTTAACAAACTATAATAAAAAGGGGCGTTTTTCTATATTTTCAAATATCATAAAGCACCTTTCTTATAACCAACTAGAAAAAATACGTTTATTCATACACCTTTTTTCTTTTCAAATATCCTTTAATCTTTTTTTTAAAATACTTTTTAAAAGCTATCAGCAATTAGGAAAAGATTTCTTAAATCAATCTAATCTAATATTTTGTAATTCTCATCAAGAAAAAAAAGAAATCGAAAAATTTTTTAATGTAAAGCTCAAAAACAAGGTTGAATTTATCAAACCAGCTATTGATACAACAGAAATATCATTGAATGATAAATCCTTTCTTAATCAATATCCACATCAAAAATATCTATTAATTGTTGGTAGAATCGAAGATTTAAAAAATCAGGTTACAATTTTGGAAGCATTAGAAAAACTTAATTTTGAGATTGTTTTCATCGGAAAATTTAATAAAAACCATCAAAGATATACTAATAGGTTTAAAAAACTTATTCAACAAAATCCAAAAGCCTTTCATTACCCAAATTTAACGAGAAAGCTTGTTTTATCTGCTATTCAAAATGCTGAAGTAATTTTACAGGTTTCTTGTTTTGAAAACTTTGGCCTTGTCAGTTTAGAAGCACACCTTTTTAATAAAAAGTTACTCATTTCAAAAGAGAGCTTTTTTAACCATTCTCTTCATACAAACTACCCTGAAGCCAATCCATACAGTAAAAAGGATATTCATGAAAAAGTTTTATTATCAATAAACGACAAAAACGAGATACAAACAGTAGGTTTTAGTGAATATATAAAACATGAAGATTCATTCATATCAAATACTATCAATGCTTATTTAAAAATTTTATCTTAATTGTTATACTCTGGTTCACCTAAAACAAATGAATATAATTAAAATCCCCAAAAGGCTAAAATGATACGAAATGTAATACTTAGTTTTTCACTCATTAGTGGAAGTTTATTTGCCAATAATTTTGATCCCAACTTTCTTATTGAAGAAGCAAAAAAAATTGAACTACAAAAGCCAAAAAAATCTATTGAAACTTTTGTTAAAGCTTATTATGTAAGCTACCCAAATCGACAAACAACCACTGAGATAGAAAATGCCTTTCAAAGAGTACTCGGTAAATCTTTAAATGATAAGAAGTATAAGCTAGGTTTAGAGATTCTTGAAACTGCTTTAACTCTATTTCCTAATTCATACCCTCTTCTTCGCTTTAAAGTTCTTTATGCTTATCAACAAAATCAATACGATATGTGTATTTTTTTTGCTGATCAAATCATAAAACAACTCGGAAATCAAAATGAAATTCACTATTTTAAAGGTAGTAGCTTTCACAAACTAAAAAGCTATCAAAAAGCAATTCAAAGTATCTTGAAAATCAAAGGAACATTTGAAGGAAAAAGATCTGGATATACTATTTTGGGTGACTCATATTATCATAAGAGTAAATTAAAACTTGCTATTAAATATCTAAAACTCGCTCAAAAAATAAAACAAAGCAAAGATGTAAATAAATTAATAGATAAAATTTCAAGAGAGTTAAAAGTAGAAACAAACTACGAACTTTCTACTCCAAACCCTCACTTTTCGATTAAAGCTTCTAGTACCATGATTGATGAAGCCCAAGAAAAACTCAATGATATTTTAGAAGCTAGTTATACAGATCACTCTAACCAACTAGATTATTACCCTCCTGCGCCTATTACTGTTATCGTATATGACAAAGAAAAAAAAGACTTTAGTTCTAGCCTACAAAATCCAAATTGGGCTGCTGGTGTTTATGACGGTGAAATACGGATTCCTGGTAAAGAACTTGACGAAGACCCTTATAAGTTAGAGACAGTAATACGCCACGAGTTAATGCACCTTTTTTTAGACTCTATCACAAGAAACTCTATTCCTACATGGTTCAATGAGGGTATCGCTCAATACTTTGAAAAACCATTCAGTTACGATGGTGATGAAGCTTTTGACAAAAGAGAAGATAGCCCACTACCTAAAAAATTCAAAAAAGTTTTAAGCGAAGCCATTAAAAAGCAAAAACTTCTTGATATGAAAGTTTTAAATGGTTCATTCATGCATCTAAACGATCAACAAGTTCTACTTGCATATGCCCAAAGCCTAATGCTTACTAAATACTTTATTGAAACTTTTGGAGCATGGAAACTACAGAGATTATTAAGAAATTTATACCAAGGAAACTTATTTTATGTTGCTTTTAAAAAAGAAAGCGATATGACTTTAAATGAGTTTTTACAATCTTGGATTATATATCAAAAAAAGCAATGGAAACTATAATGAATCAACTAAAATCTAAGTTATTTCCTCTTTCTTTAATTCTTCTTTCACTTTTATTTACGGGTTGTTTTTCATCTAATAAAAAGACCCCAAAAAAAAGAGTAAAAGTTGTCAAAAAATCTTCTAAAAAAAGAGTAAAAAAACCAACAAAAAAAGCTTCTATTACAATTCAACCATTACCAAAAGAGTTTTCTAAAGAGCGTACAATTTTAGAAATGACTCAAAATTTAAATTCTAAAGACCCTAGAAAAAAAGCCCATGCTATTACTGCTTTACAACAAATTAATCATCAAGATTCAATTTTAGTAATTCAAAAATTACTAAAAGATAAAAACTCTACTATTTTAAAAGCTGCCATCATCTCACTTGCCAAATTTCAAGATAACGAAAGTCTCCCTATGATTTATCGCCTTTTTTCTCGAAGAAAAGATGTAAGAGATGCAATCATACAGGCCCTTGGTTTTTTCCAAGATGACTACACCGAGGAGTTTTTATTAAAAATAATGCCAAAACTTAATTCAGATTTATCTGAAAAAGCATATAAAATTTTACAAAAAATTCAAACTCCTAAAACTTTTGATGGTGACTCTGGGCGTATTTCACTAGACTCTTTTAGCATCAATGGAATGATAGGAAAAGGTAAAAAAGCAAAAATTCAAGTCGGTAAGGAGTTTTTTGGGATTGGAGAAGTCATTGCTGGTTTTGTTATATCTGATATTGATTCTATTGAAAAATTAGTTACCCTTGAAAAAGATGGTAAAATCTCTTCTAAATCAATTGACTCTGATACAAATGTAATTGAAAGATCCATTGAAAAGCTCAATAGTGAAGATGATGAAATAGTCTATAGTGGAATCATGGAACTCTCCTATTATAAAAGTTTAGACCCATCTGATGAACTTATAGCTTTAATGAAAGGAAAAAACACAAATGATATTAAGATTGCTAGTATTTATACCTTAGGAGTTTCTGGAATCACTGAAGCAGAATCAAGCTTAAGAAAAATTCTTAGAAAAGAAAAAAAAGCCGACTTAATTATTGTAGGAGTTAAAGCTTTAGCACAATTTTTCAATGAAGATTCTATTTCATCTATTGAGCCCTTTATTCAACATTCTTCTCCTTGGGTCAGAAATGCATCGATTTCTGCAATGGGCTTACTTGCCTCTCAAAATGGACTTGCTTCTATCGTAAGTGCGCTTGGAGATAATTTTGGCTTTGTTAGAAATAATGCTTACAACCAATTATATAATTCTGTTCAAGATGGCTCTCACCATGAAATTAAGTCCATTTTAAATTCAACCTCCTTTAAGAAAAAATCCTCCAATGAGTTAAAACAAAAGCTTCTAAATATTATTTCAACTTTTCCTAGTGATGAAATAGATACACAAGAGTATGGTATTGACTCTGAATCTGGTGAAATTATTGTTGCTCAAAAAAATCTGTACATACCTAATTTTGAATTAATTAGTGTTGGTCAATTTGGTGCTAGAAAAGTTGCTAATATATCTTTAAATGGAGAGAAATCAACTGTAGAAGTTGGTGAAGACTTAGATGGTTATAGATTAACTAAAATAGATTTAGATGATGAAGTTATTTATTTACAAGTTTCTGAAACTAAACAAGCCATTATTGAAATGGGAGATGAAGGTGAAATGGCTTTTGTTTCTGAATATATTGATAATTAATATCCATAATGATTAAAATTTGCCACCTGCTAGACCAAACTCTTGAAAATAGAGTTGGTGGCGTTGAGTTTATCAATGACTTATTTTTTAAAAAAAATAAATCTAAGCGCTTTTCACATCAATTATTAGATGCAAAGTATTTTAATTTACTTGAACCATACCCATTGATAAACCATTTTCAAACAAAATTCCTTCACAAAAAAGTAGACTGTGAAGCCATACATATTCATCAAATACAACCCTATGGATTAAATAGTTTGATTCAGCTCGCTCAAAAGATTCCTTGTATATTTACCCTACATGACTATTATTTATTCTGTCAAAAAAGCACTTACTATCATGAAACAAAAAGTATATGCAAATCTCCAGCTTTTTTTAAGTGTAGCCTGTGTAACTCTAATAATATAAAAGGAGTTTTTCTCCCAGCTTTTTTTTATTTTCGATCAAAAAAAGTTGAAATTTTTTTAAAGTTTGTCAAAAAAATTATTTTACCCAATCAAGAGCTCCTAAAGTTAATACCCAAAAAATATCATTATAAGTGTAATATCATTCATTATGCAGTCCCCCAACAAAATACAAACCATCAAATAAAAAAAAGCTTCGTATACCTTGGAACTCTTGCAAACCATAAGGGAATATTTCAACTCATAGAAGATTTACAAAAAGTAGCCTTTAATGAAGAATTACACATTTATTCTCCTAATAGCTTTACTCAAAAAGTTCCTCACTTTGTAAAACATAAAGGTTTAATGACTAATAAGTCACTATTATCACAATATAAAGCTCTTATTATACCCTCTCTCTGGAAAGAAACTGGGCCTATTGTTTTACAAGAAGCACTAAGTGCTAAAACAGAGGTCATTTTATATAATAGCCCTATTTCAACTGATTATAGCTGTTTAAATGGTGTTCATAAAATATCTTCTGCTTGTAAGTTACAAAACTTTATCCCTCAAAACTTTGAATTAAATATTTATTCTTTAAAAGAATCTATTAAAAAACATGAAAATATTTATTTACAATTGAGTAAAGATGCATAGTGTTTACCATTAGTATATAATGTCCCCAAAATTAGGAGAAAATATGGGAAAAATTGCTGTAATATTATCTGGGTGTGGTGTATTTGATGGTTCTGAAATTCATGAAGCTGTCTTAACTTTATTAGCATTAGACCAAAGAAACCAAGAGGTCCATATTCTCGCACCAAATATTGATCAACATCATGTTATCAACCATCAAAACGGTGAAGAAATGAATGAAAAAAGAAATGTACTCATTGAGTCTGCTCGAATTGCAAGAGGTGCAGTTACATCTTTATCTGAAAGTGATCCAAGTCAGTTTGATGCCATTATTTTACCTGGTGGTTTTGGAGCTGCGAAAAATCTCTCTAATTTCGCATTTATTGGCTCTAAAGCTCTTGTACTAGAAGAACTATCTAACTTTTTATTAGAGTTTAAAAAATATAACCGACCCATTGGAGCAATTTGTATTTCTCCTGTGCTTTTAGCTCTTTTAAATAAAGAACTCGGCAATAACTCAAAACTTTCACTTACAATTGGTAATGATGAAGACACTTCAGAGGCTCTAAAAATTCTTGGTTGTAATCACGAAAGCAAATCTGTACATGAAATCTGTGTAGATACAACTCATAAAATTGTAACAACACCTGCTTACATGGTTGGTCAAAACATTTCTGACGTACATAAAGGTATCGATGCTTTAGTAGAAAAAGTTATCAGTATGATTTAAAAATGAACAAATTAATTTTACTTCTATTTTTTCTTAATTTCACAATTTCGCATTCTTTTCAAAATGATAGCTCTGATCTTTATGTTAAAAACTTATTTCAAGTTTTAGACTCATTTTCTAAGCATCATTTTATACAGTCAAGTCAATATTTTTCTGACAATTTTCAAAAAGAAGCCTTAATTAAATCTTTACAAAATACTTGGTTATATCAAGAGAAAAAACATGGCCCTTTTCAAGAAATTTTATATTTTACCAAGAAAAAAGGCGATAATTCTCTAACACTAAAAGTTCTTGTCCAGATGAAAAATCAAAAGTTAGCTTTGCAATTTAACTTCTTTTACAATGCCAAGATTAAGTCTTTTCAATTTATTGATACTAGTGAAATAAAACCTCCAGAGTATAAAACCCCTCCCTACGTAAAAAAGCAAAAATTTCATTTTGAATTGATTGAATTTGGAGGCAAGTCTTCACCATTACAGGCAAAAGTATATCTTCCAAATGATACAAAAGTTACAAATACTCTTTTATTTTTACATGATTTTGGACCTCAAAACCTTTATCATAAAACAGGAGTTAATCCATATTATCGTGATATTGCAGAAGGTCTTGCATCTAATTCAATTGCTAGCTTTTTATTTAATAAACGTAGTTATATATATCAAGCACAGACAAAAAAAGCTCTCACACCAGCTTGGGAAATTTTACGAGATTTATATGGAGCCATTTTTAAAATTAGATCACACCCCCAATTAAAAAATACTCAGATTACTTTAGTTTTAAACGGTTTTTCTAGTTATTTTAGCTCCTATTTAGCTACTCAAAAAGTTTTTGACCAATTTATCTTACTCAACCCTAGTTTTAGACATCCTTTATATACACTTTTTGAAAAAGAAGAGTTTTTCTTAAATAACAAAAATAATAGTGAGAAGCTATTACTAAGTTTACACCAACGAATTGAAAACTTTTTTAAAAGTAAAAAAAGTTTAAATGAAGATTTTTTTTCTTACCCTTCTTCTTATTTTAAAAAATTAACCAAGTACCAACCAAAAAAAATAAATTCAAATATTTCTACTGAGTTTCTACTTTTAAATGCTGGTGAAGATTACTCTCAAAACCCTAGTGATATCCCTATATTTGAAGACATTCTAGAAACTCAAAAGGTAACAACTTATAACTTTCCAGAATTAAATCATATTTTTCATGTCGGTCAAGTTTTGCAAACCAAACAAAACCTTCATACAAAAGGAATTGTTTCAGCACGAGTTATTTTAATTATAAAAAATTGGATTGAATCAAAAAATTAAAACTTAGCTCGATAAAGAAGAAAAAACAAAGATAAAAGAACAATTTGAAAAAATATAATAAAAGAGTTTACCTTTTCTTTTAGATAACGAAAACCCATAAAACTTTTTGCTATTAATTTATATTCATTTTCTATTTGAGAAGAGTTTTCTTTTTTACTAATAATTGATATAAATATCGCATATTCTTTACATGGTATAACAGTTATATAAGCTATATACTCTTCAGATTTTTTCATTAAATGTGACTTCAATAGTAAACCAGAAAAGCCTTCAAAATATAGAGGCTTACTAGATATGTCATCTAATGAGTCAAAACCACGTTTTGTAAAAAGTTGAGCCAATCTACTAGATAACATTGTTTGAAGCTTTTTTTGCTCGGGTTGTTTATATATCGGGTAATCTAAAACTTCAAATTCAAAAACTATTTTTGACTCTAATAATGGTTTTTTAGAAAATAAAATAAATCTATTTTTAGCTATTAGGTTTCTACGGTTTTTCCACAAAGAAATATTTGTAACAAACTCTTTTTTTAGGTAAGATTTTACTTCTGGATCTAAGTTTTCAAAACTTTTAAAACCCTTACTTAAACTGAAACCAACTCCATTGCCATAGTAAAAGTCAAAAGTAAATGCATACAAAATAGAGTTAAAAAAAAGAAGTATATATATTAGCTTAATTTTCATTAAATGAATCATACACCATAAAAAAGAATATCTACACCAAATGTAAATAGTTTTCATACTTTTATGCTAAGCAAATAAAACTCCATGTTAATAGAGTTTCTACTTTTCATAATACATAATTATTTGTCATCTTCTTGTAGTACTATAAACTACATAGTAAAATGGGGATATATGTCCTTTTTTAACTTCTCAAATATTCAAAAAGCTCGCTTTCATTCTCCATTTATAAGAAATATTAATTATTTTAAAATGGCTTCGCACACTTTTTTTGAAAGTAAAATTTTAAATAAAACCATTACATATCCAAAGCTAATTAACTTTTTAATCTCCATGAAATGCAATTTAAGGTGTGAAGTTTGTCATGCTCACGATGCTTTAACTACAAGTAATAAAACAGACTTAAGCCTTGAAACCATATTGACCTTTATTCAACAATGTAGAAGCTTCTCTCCTGATTGGCATTTTTCTGGAGGAGAACCATTCGCCAAAAAAGAGCTACCACAAATTATCAATGAAATTCACAAACAAAAAATGAGATCTTCATTAGTTTCTAATGGTTTATTGATAAGCCCAAAAGTATTAGAAAAATTTCAAAAAAATGCTCTTTGTGCAATTATCTTTTCTATTATGGGAGATGCTAAAAACCATGATAAAGAAGTTCTAAAACAAGGAGCTTTTAAGTCTTTATTAGAAAATATTTCTATGTTTTCACACTACCAAAAAGATTGTAAAATTTTTTTAAATCTAATTTTAACCCCTTCTTTAATTGAAAACATAGATCAAGTTTTTCAAGATATTAAAGGTTTACCTATTACAGGCATTAAATTTACTCACTTAAATTATCTAACTTCAATTGAGATAGAACAACATAAACAATATGCAAAACAACATGACTTTTTAAATACAAAAGCCTACTCGTATTTAAATAACTTTGACATGAAACAATATCTAAAAACTCTTAAAAAAGTAAATTTTGAAAAAAGTCCATTTCCATATCAATTTGCCCCAGATTTATCAATGAATGAACTTGATTCTTGGCATACAAATAACTTTAAAAGCTCCCGAAAGTGCCATTTTATTTGGCACTCTACCTTTTTATACCCCGACGGAGAAATTAAGTCTTGTCAATTTTTACAAGAACCTATGGGTAATATTACTAATCACACCATGAAAGAAATATGGAACTCAGAAAAATACCAAAAATTTAGGCATTCAATTACAAATAAGCAAAGTAGTGCTTGCTCTAGATGTTGTAAATTATGAAAGTATATTTTAGTTCAGACATACAC
The DNA here is from genome assembly GCA_002402105.1 of Candidatus Cloacimonadota bacterium. Taxonomy (GTDB): domain Bacteria; phylum Muiribacteriota; class UBA6191; order UBA6191; family UBA6191. The sequence goes on along the minus strand of NVVD01000001.1, from coordinate 612,321 downwards.
TTTGACCATCATATTAAAAATCAAGAGCTTTGGTATTTACTGTATGAAGAGTGTAAAAGAGATACTCCTGATGTCCTCATAATATGTGGAGACCTTGCTGAGTCTTTAAAAGACTTTCATCTAGCATTAAGTTTATTTAAAGATCTTAACTGTCCAAAGTTAATTTTACCTGGTAATCATGATTTATGGAACCGAATAGACAAAACTACTAATGCTTGGGATAAATATAAAGTTCATCTTCCTAAGATTTCTACCCAAAACAACTGGCATTATTTGCCAACTCAGCCTTTTATTTTAGATAACTGGATTTTTGTTGGTTCACCCCTTTGGTATGACTATAGTTTAATGCCAAAAAATCATCCTTTTACTACTAATGACTTTCAAAAAAAACAATATAAAAACAAAATCTGGCAAGACTCTAAATATATAGACTTTCCAAACCTTAAAAATGATTTTGAGATTTCTAAATACTTTTATCAAGAACTTGAATCTCATTTACAACTTGCTCAAAATAAAAAAATTTTTTGTTGTAGTCATTTCCCTAGTCATCATGAAATTTTTAACTTCACTAAAAAAAATTGGGATAAAGAATATTTTGGAGCATTTATGGGCTCTAACCTATATCAAAAATTACTTGAAAAGCACAAGGTTTCTTATTTTATATCTGGTCATGTTCATCGTCAATTTGACCAAGTCATTAATGATATAAGAGTTATTTTAAACCCCGTAGGTTATACTGCTGAATGGGTTACAAAAAAACCAGAAGAACAAATAAAATATGCTATTAAAAAAGTTATTATTTAATTTTTTGGTTGAAAACTAAAGCCTATGATATGCCAAGAACCTTTATCATAATAAACAGTAATTTTACCAATAAACTCTGAACCTAATTTTGTTTTAGAAGTTCCCGTATAAGTAATTTGAGTATTATATTTTACCTCTACATCTTTTTCTAAGTATGTATGGTTCGTATATCCTGCTTCTTTATGCTTAGAATGCATCACATGAAATCTAACCCCTGCTTCTTTTCCCATACGCTTTTCTACACTTGGATGAAAAAACCCTTTAAAAGAATTCAAATTATTACCACTTAAGGTTTTTAGAAATTCAAGCACTGCTTTATAAGACATTTTTCTAACTTTTTTTTCATTAGATTTTGAAACAACCTCAAAGCCATCCACTAAATAAGTGGACCTTTTTTTTACTTTTCCTTTGATCAAAATAAGTTTGAAAGTACCCTCAGATTTATCTTTATAAATAACTTTCCCTTGAAGTTTAAAACGTTTTCCTTTTTTTACATACCTATTTTCATCTGCTTCAACTTTTAAAATATTTTCAAACAAATATGAAGACCCCAATATAGAAAATTTAAATTCTTTTTCATTTACTTTCTCTCTAAAGCTTTTAGTCATACTCATATAGGTTTGATTGTATCGTTTTTTTCTGAGCAATTTAAAAAATTTATTGCCAGCAGCTTCAACTTTTGGAAAGTCTCTAAAATACTGATAAGCAAAATAACCTCCACCAAAAAAGAAACTAAGTGTAAAAATCACTATCAAAATAATAGTAATTATTTTTTTCTTATTTTTTGGCTTTTTTTCTTCTGTTTTTGGCTTAGCTTCCTCTCCACTGGTTTCTACGCTATCATCGACTGAAATATCATCTGTTGCGACAGCAGTACCATCTGCCTTTTTTTTCTTTTTTAAAGAAGCTAGCTTTTCTTTTAATTTTTCAAAAAAGTTTTTCATATCTAAACCATTTCTATACCCAAATACATTAGAAAAAACCTAGGCTTACTAGATAATCTTGAATATTCAATTAATAATTTTTATACTTTCAATTTTATATCGACAATTTATAGCTCAAATCAATGACTCAGGCTATAGCTAAAAACAAGTTTTAGAATATTCAAACTAAAGTATAAAAAAAGACTTGTTTTATGTATATTAAAACCGTTTATATCTTCCGATATTTAACAAATGCATAATATCAAAAATATTATATTCTATTTTCTTTTTCTTACAAACATTTCTTGTTCAAACTTATCTCATTTTACAGTTGACCAGTTTTTAAAAAGTGAAACCTTTGATAAAAAATATTATTTAGAACCATCTTTAATCGAGTTAGCTATTTCTATTGAAAAATATATCTCTTCATCATTTTATTTAAATGTTTCATTGCTTAGTAAAACTCTACCTCTTCGTATAGAAAATCATATGGGGTATTTAAAAATATTGCCATTTAGCTTTATTAGAACTCATGAAACCCTAAGCTTAAAAGCTACAATATACTCCCCATTTAATCAAAAAGTACTCAATCAATTAAAAGATAGTGACGGTTTTTTTTTAAATTGTAAGTTATCGTGGAAAAAAAATAAAAAGTTTTTATTAATTAATATGGAAGCCTCAAAAGAGATTAATTTTCATCAATTCAATCAAGACTATTCACATTTAATTCAATTTTTATTTCCAAATCATACTGGAGTCAGTAGATTTAATAAACATGATTGGGTTCAGTTTTTACAAGATCAACACTTTGAAGGTTATGAAGGTGAGTTACCTGATTTAAAACCTAGTAAAAAGTATAAATTTGAAAAATCTTTAAACTGAATGGTCTGTTGGAACTTCTTGTGAGCTTTCTTTTATTATCAAAGTAAATTTTCTTATTAAAATTAAAGACAAAAAAATAGGCAACAAGACATAAACTAAACCCAAGGAAAAGTTTTTTAAAATTGGTAGTATTTCTAAGAAGGTTAGTTCCATAGATAAATATTAGTTAATTTTGATCTATTTTGTCAATATAATTTAATTTTGATCCTCACATATTCATTGTACAGAGCCTAGCTTAAATTCTCAAAGACATTATTTTTCTAAAAAGCGATGCTCTCTTTGTCTCCATTCTCCTCTAACAAATCTTCTTGCCTGAAAAGGCTTTTGTCTATCATTTAAAGTTTTTCTAATTCTCATAGATCTATTTTTAAAAAATACTGAATTTTTACGAGCATTTGAATAATGTGAATTTCTTTTGAGGGCTTTTCCATATTCTGCCCCTGCTGTTTTATACTCTCTGGTAAACTTTTCCATTACAGCTAAATTATTATGGTATACAGGATGATCTTCATAATATAAAGCCTTTTTTAAATGATACTTTGCCCTTTCAATTAACCTCTTTTCATAATAAAGGTTTGCAAGATTTGAATGAACTGATGCATCTTCATAATAAATTTCTAAAGCTCTTTTAAAATGCTTTTTTGCTAATTCATATTTCTTTTGATATAAATAAACATTAGCCAAATTACTATGACCTGTTTGAAAATTTTGGTTTATTTCAATTGCTTTTTCATAATAGTCTGCTGCTAAAGATAAATTTAAATCATCTAAAGCTATATTGCCTAAATTATTTAAACTTACGATATCATCTGGTTTTTTTTGTAAGGCCGTTTTATATAAATGAGTTGCTCTTTCAGCTTCTCCTAGTTCATAAAATCCCATGGCTACCGAACTATATGCTAAATAACTATTTTTATGATACTTAATTGCCATTTCAAAATAATGAATTGCTTGTCTATATTGTTTTCTTTCAAAATATATATTACCAATACCAAGATAAGCACTTAAAGAATATGGATCAATCTGCAATGCTTGTTTATAGTAACCTTCTGCGTCTCCAAGAGATTTATTAAAATGAAAGTAAAGATGAGCCAGTTTAATCTTTAATCTTAATTCATCTTTTGAATTTTTTTTAGCTTCATGCAAAGCACCAAATAAAGAGTGAAATGACTTTCTCCAATCATTCTGCCTTAAATAGTGAAGACTTTGTCTTTCAAATAGTTTTAAATCTAATTCACTCGAAGCAAAGTTATTAAAATTTATAATAAATAATAGCACAAGATATCTCATATTTACTCTACTACCTTTATAGATTCTTTGATTTTACAAATACAAGATAAAATGAAACCTTTATCGACTTCGTCTTGCGTTAGACAATGACTTTCACTAGCCCAAGTTACATCCCCTTCAACTTGCATTAAACATGCTCCACAAAAACCACTACAACAATCAAAAGGTAAATCAACTCCTAATTGTTGTAAGGATTCTAAAATGTAACTACCTTCTTCTAGTTCAAATGACTCATTGCTATGTATAAAATCTACTTTATGTTTCACTAGTTTACCTTCTAATACTTACTCTAAAAAAAACGCTGTACAGAAGCCGTTAAACCTTTGAGTAAAAACTTATCTCTTGTTAATCCACTTAAACTTTTACTTGGTCCTTTAGTAAACTGTAACCATCTAAATCCAAGAGATAAATTATAAAAATCTCTTAAATATTTTTGAAACTTAATCTCATAGTCTAATAAAGTTTCAGTTCTTTTACTTTGAAAGTTAGTTGTTACAGATTCAAACAAAGATGATCGAGCTTCTTTTTGTAGTAAATAACTTTGATTCTGCTTCACTTGCATTTGATGCAAATTAACTTGGGTGCTCCATGACAAACCTTTTGTTAAAACTGATTGGTAGCGAAAGCCCATATAAAGCCCTAAACCTTTTCTATTTATTTTATCTTCTCCCAAATCAATAATAATTTTATCACCAATAGGAGCAGCAGGGTTTGAGCTCACTTCACTATTTAAACCGTTTTTGTCATTACCACGCATTCTTTCAAAGCGGTCTAATTTTAAAAAACCAAGACCAGTCATTAAAGTAAATTGAGAATACTTATTTCTATCTAATATTCTTTCATTACCAAATCTTAAAAAGTCGAGTTCAGTTTTAGCTAACCCAGTAACTTCTGAAGTTACATCCCCAAAGCTAATTTGATAACCCAATGCAGAGTTTGCATAATCAACTTTTTCTTCATTATGAAAACTTAAGTAACTTATTTGATAGTTATAATTAATAGCCTTAAAACGCAAAGATAAATCATAAGATAAACCCGCTGTATTAAAATGTAAAAGCTCATCAAAGCCTTGATTTGTTTTTCTTGAGCCAAAGTTTTGATCCCATGAGCTCGTATCAGCTAAAAAAAGTTGTAACTCTACACTTGGTTCTATAAACCTTAACGGTCTAATTTTATTTTGCTTATAATTTACTAACTTTGTTTTTAATTGCTCTTTATGTGGTTTCCAATAAGGTTTTGTATGCTGAATAATTGGATGCTGAACTTGAGATTCTAAATCATTGTTCCATCTGTTTTCGTAATCAACATAAGATGAGTTATTTAAATTAACGCCATAAGACCTACATGGGTTTTTGCTTAACATTACAAAACAAACAAGGATTAGATATTTTATGATTATAGATTGACTCACAATTTGGTTTCGACATTCAACAAAAGATATGAACTTTCATTGATTAAAGAATAAAATAAATTATAAAAAAACAAACAAAAAGTTAAACTTTTAAGCCATTTATGTCAGAATAGTAAAAGACATTGTCAAAATATCTATGCTTTATTGTTAAACTGACTGTCTTCAATACAAATCGACTTTAGGTAATACTATGAGCAAAAATATGAATTGGTTCAACATTAAAAATAAAAACTACTGGCGTGTCAGCGGTAAAAAAGATTATACCATTCAAGAAGTTGCCGAACTAACCGGTATAACTGTCCGAACTCTTAGAAACTATTTAAAGTCATATGAAGAGTTAGTTCAACCAAAAAGAGGTTATTACAATAGCCTTATTTTTTCAAAAGAAGATATCAATTGCTTTGTTATGATTAAAACTTTAATCAAAGATAGCTTTAAAAAAGAAGAAATTATCATAAAGGTTCAAGCTGAACTTTCAGAAGCTAAAATAAAAGAAGATAAACCTATTGAAGAAATCAAAGAAAATAATACCAATAACAAAATCGTTGAAGAAAAAGCCTTAACAGAAATTTCAAAAAATTTAATCAACGAAGAAAGCAACAACAATGACAGTCAGTTTAACTACCAAGAAATGGTTGAATACGGAAAAGCTATTAAAATAAACCACGGAATGCTTGAAAAAATGACCCAACATTTTTTAAACTTAGAAACTAGAAACTCATTACTTGAGCAAAAAATTGACCGTATAGAAAGACTACTAATTAACAAAGAACAAGAAGAATCAAACAACCACTCACTTCCAAAAACAATTGGAGTTTTAATTGATTCTACTCAAGCGTTATGGAGAGCCTTTAAAAATACAATCCATTAGTTTTTGGACAAAAAAAAAGAGCCTATTATTTTAGGCTCTTTTACAAAATTACTAATTAAAAGTTTTTATTAGCAAAGTCCCAATTAACTAGCTTCCAAAAAGCAGCAATATAGTCTGGTCTTTTATTTTGATAGTCCAAATAATATGCATGCTCCCATACATCTACTGTTAATATTGGAGTTTTACCATGAGCCAATGGTGTATCAGCATCTTTAGTTCCAATTAGTTCAAGCTCTCCTGATTCATTTTTAGCTAGCCATGCCCAACCTGAACCAAAATATGTAGAAGCCAATTTAGTGAACTCTTCTTTAAAGGCATCAAATGAACCCCATTTAGCAACAATAGCTTTACCAAGAGTACCATTAGCTTCCCCACCACCATTTGGTGATAAACAATTCCAATAAAACTCATGGTTATAAGATTGAGCTGCTAAATTAAAAACTCCACCCTCTGACTTTTTAACTATCTCTTCGATTGTTAAATCTGCCATGTCTGTGCCTTTAACAGCAGCATTTAATTTTGTAACATATCCTGCATGGTGCTTTCCGTGGTGAAAGTCTAATGTATTTGCTGAAATATGTGGCTCTAAAGCATCTTTTGCATATGGTAAATTTGGTAATTCAAAACTCATTTTATATCTCCCTTTTAAATCAAGTTAAACTTTTATTCTAAATATATTTAGAACCATTCTAACATATAGCAAGTTCATTAAAAAATCAAGTTTTATACACTCTAAATGATTTGCTTTTGCTCTGTATTTATAATATTCTTCTACTCTTGACTTTTGTTTTTTAAAAAATATATACTTGTAGAAACAAATTTTAATAGGTGGGGACCATGCAAGCAAAGATTAAAACTAAAATTATATTACCTATAATGATTACTTTAGTTATATTTGGTATGGGCTTACTTTCTTTTATGGAATCAAGCTATACTAAAAACACCATAACTATGGCTGAAAACTTTGCCGTTACATCTCTTGCTCAATTTAAATTTATTAGAGCTTATTACACCAAAAATATAATAAAAGATGTTAAAAAGTCACAAGCCCTCAGCATACATTTTGATCATAAAAATAAAGATAATGTAATCCCTCTACCTGCTACTATGATTCAAGATTTAAGTGCTGGTTTTTTACAAAACAATTTAGATGTAGAGCTTCGTTTATATTCTGACAAACCCTTTCCTAATAGGGCTAGTCGAAAATTAGACCTATTTGCGAGAAATAGTATTACTAAACTAAAAAATAACCCTGATTTAATTATTAAAGAATTAAGTGAAATTAATAATAAAAAAGTTGTTAGAGTTGCAATTGCAGATAAATTAGTCGCTCCCGCTTGTGTTTCATGTCACAATACTTGGCCAGGCACTCCAAAAAATGATTGGAAGTTAAACGATGTCAGAGGAGTCTTAGAAGTTATTGTCCCTGTTGATCAAATTTTACTTCGAGTATCAGAAAACCTAAATACTATTCGACTTTTTGCTCTCTGCTTCTTTTTTATTATATTTGCTTTTTTAGTTTATATTATAAATATTGTCATCTCAAAACCAATTGATAAAGTTATCTTATTTGCAAAAGAAATCGCTACTGGCAATTTAGGGCATCGCGTAAATCTTAAATCAAATGATGAATTTTCAAACCTATCTGATGAGTTAAATATGATGGGAGGCTATCTATCAGAAAAATCCCAAATTGCTAAAAAAATATCAGATGGTGACTTACAGCACAGCTACTCTTTTACCCCTGGTGATGAACTTGGTCAATCTTTTTCTACAATGATTACTAACCTAAATGATGCTTTGAGTCAAATTCAAGATAATTCTGACTCATTAGTAGACCATGCTCATAGTCTACAACAAGGTAGTCTAACAATATCAACTGAAACTCAATCTCAAGCAGCCTCAATAGAGCAATTATCTGCTTGTGCTTTAGAATTAGACGCTTCTGCTAATTCTATTTCTAAGCTCTCACATGGCATTACAAAAGCTATTGATAGCTCTAGTCAATATGCCGAATCTAGCCACTCTAAAATTAGAAGCATGAAAGATACAATGACAGAGTTAAATGAATCTTCTCAAGATATCGCAAAAGTTATCAAAGTTATAGATGATATTGCTTTTCAAACTAATTTACTGGCCTTAAATGCAGCGATTGAAGCAGCAAGAGCTGGAGTTCACGGAAAAGGTTTTGCAGTAGTTGCACAAGAGGTTAAAGACCTAGCAGCCCGTAGCGCAAAAGCTGCCAAAGAAACAGAAATGTTAATTGAAAAGTCTGTTCAAAATATTGAGCAAAGCAATACAAAAGCAATACAGTCAGAAGAATCTTTAAACCAAGTTGTTTCTGAATTTAAAAAAGTTGATAAAGCCTCGATTGAAATGCAAGACTCCTTAAATCAACAAATGATATCAATTAGTGAATTTACTAAAGCGCTTGACTCTATATCAGAAGCTATTCAAAGAGAAGCCTCAATTAGTCAAAACACCTCTCAAATTGCTGATTTAGTTTTAGGTATCGCTGAAGAAAACAAAATTAAACTCTCATCTTTTCAACTAAATTCAGAGCAAAAAACAAATTATATAGAAAATAAAAATATTTCCTTACTTGAAGAGGAGTAATTTATTTATGAATCTAAAACAGAAAAGTCACTTGTATTTAGATATAAACAAAAATATCTTCTAGCTAAAACAATTGCTGTTATATCATCAAAGTCTCTTGGTGGATACAATAAACCTTTTGGAAATAATTTTTTTATACCTTTTGGTGGATAAATCTCAAAATATAAGTCTTTAGCCTCTAAGGTGGAGTTTTTTTCATCTATCAAAACTATTTTTATATCTAATTTTGACAAAACTTTGAAAAAATGCTCACTCTTGGTTTGATTTCCTAAAACAATTAAATTAATTTTGTAAGTTTTTGTAAATTCAAGCACCATATTATACAATGAATCTAGTAAAAATATTCCTTGGTCGTGAACCTTCAGGTCATTATCAACGATAGCAACACCCCATTTAGAGTTACCTGGATCAATGGATAAAATTAAAGATTTTTTCATAGTAAGCGATTTATATAAATATCGTAATTTATTTTTCAAACTAGTCTATAGAGATTTTTTTGAAAAATATGTCGGTTCAATTCTTGGACTTATTTGGGCCATCATAAACCCACTTGTTTTAATGGGTATGTATATTCTCTTATTTTCAGTCATTTTGAAAATTAAGTTCCAACATAATGATAGCCATATTGATTTTGGTATTTATTTATTTTGTGGAATGATCCCGTGGATGAGTTTTCAAGATTCTATTTTAAAATCATCTAATGCTGTTTTAAATTTTAGAAATTTGATTCATCAAATTAAGTTTCCTTTAAGCTTTTTACCTCTACATTTAGCTGTATCAAGCGCTATTCAAGAGTGTATCGCTCTCATTTTATTTATCTTATTTTTAGCTTGGCATGGTGATTTACAAACTCAACATCTTTGGTTATTATTTATTATTTTTCCTATTAAATGGTTTTTTACCTGTGGTATTAATTTTTTTATTTCAGCTGGAACCATCTTTTATAGAGATTTAGTTCAAGTATTACAAATACTCATGATGACTTGGTTTTTTGCTTCTCCTATTGTTTACCCTTTAAGTAAAATACCAAAAGATTGGTTGCTATTTTACAATCTAAACCCTTTTGTACATTTTGTTGCTTATTATAGATTAGCTTTATTAAACCAAGGAACCCTAAATATTGAGACTCTCATCTATTTGAGCTTCAGCTCTATAACTTTTTTTTGTTTCGGATTATCCTACTTTCATAAAAAGAAAAGTCAATTTGGGCTTTATTTATAATAAAGTACTAGAATATTGTTTATTCCCCCCTCTTTTTTATGCTAATATTTGAAACATTTACCGAAAGATAAATAAACTATAACAATTAATTAATCTAACTTGATGAAAACGAGGTCAAGATGTCTGGAATTTTAGATCAAACCTTACATTATTTTAATAAAGCAGCAGATATAATGGGTCTATCAGATCACATAAGAGAAATGCTTGCTTCACCTTACAAATCTATTGTTGTTCAACTTCCTATTGAAATGGACGACGGAGAAATTAAGGTATTTACAGGCTATAGAGTCCAACATAATAAAAAACGTGGTCCAATGAAGGGTGGCTTAAGATTTCATCCTAGTGTTGACTTAAATCATTGTAAATCTTTATCTTCTTTAATGACTTGGAAAACAGCTTTAATTGATATCCCTTTTGGAGGAGCTAAAGGTGGAATCAATTGTGATCCAAAAGAGCTTTCTGAATCAGAGTTAGAGCGTATCACAAGAAAATTTACTAATGCTATCGCATCTGATATTGGTCCTTTAAAAGATATCCCTGCACCTGATGTTAATACAAATGCCCAAGTTATGGCTTGGATTATGGATGAATACTCTAAATCAGCTGGATATGCCCCAGGAGTCGTTACTGGTAAACCTCTTGATCTTCATGGATCACAAGGAAGAGAAGCAGCTACTGGACGTGGTGTTGTTTTTATTTGTGAAAGCCTTCTTGAAGACTGGGAGCAACCCGTTGAAGGTACAAAGGTTGTTATTCAAGGCTTTGGAAATGTAGGGCATTGGGCAGCTAAAATTTTATATGATAAAGACGCCAAAATAATCGCTGTTAGTGATGTTAGTGGTGGAGTCTATTGTGAGGATGGCTTAGACATTCCTGCTCTTTATGATTTTGTTGGTGAAGGTTGTTTATTAAAAAACTACCCTGATTACGATAAAATTTCAAATGCTGAATTATTAGCTCTTAAATGTGATATTTTAATTCCTGCTGCCATGGGTCGTGCTATCCACAAAGAAAATGTAAACTCTTTACAATGTAGAGCTATCGTAGAGGCAGCAAATTCACCAATCACCCCAGAAGCTGATGATATTTGCTTTGAAAAAGGTATTACTGTTATACCAGATATTTTAGCTAATGCTGGTGGTGTAACCGTTTCTTACTTTGAATGGACACAAAACATTCAACAATTTAATTGGGGCGAAGAAGAAATCAATACTCGTTTAAAACTGAAAATGAGAAAAGGCTATCAAACTGTTACAAAAGTAGCTAAAAAACATAATATTGATATGCGTACAGCAGCATTTATAATATCTATCGGACGAGTCGGTAAAGCTACTGTACTTACCGGAATTTAGGGGGATAAAATGGAAAAATCAGTAAAAAATTTAATCGACAATCATCAAGATAATATTATCTTTCAATACTTCTCTGATAATGAGTTTCATGAACTTATTTCAGTAACAGAAGAAATCGTTTATGAAAAAGATAGTATCATATTTGAAGCGGGACAAGAGCCTGTTGGTATTTACATTATCGTTGAAGGTAAAGTAGCTATCATTAAAATGAAAGATGGTAAGTTTGCTCGAACACTAGCTGAGCTTGAGGCTCATACAGTTTTGGGTGAAATGGCTCTTTTAAATAAAAGAAAAAGAACCTCTACTGCTAAAGCAACTGAAAAAACAGTGCTGCTTCTTCTTAGAAGAGATAAATTAAATAAATTATTAGAAAACAACTCTTTAATGGCTTTTAAATTATCACATAACTTAGGTGCAGCTTTGTCTCAAAAAGTTGAAACCATGAATACAGCTTTAATGAAAATGAAAAGTCAGTTTCAAGAGTTTAATAAGTTTAAGCATTCACTGTTCTCCGATTGGGACTTTTAGTCTCCTTTTATGCGGTAACACTTGATAGCATCTTTTGCTCTTCCTTATTTTTTCTAGTAGTAAACTACTATTCAGAAATAAAAAGAGCAAAATATACTTATCACCTGTCACCTGACTTATCACTCACTTTCATGAAAAATCTTTTTTTTTATATAGTTATTTTCTTTTTTTTAGTATCTTTTAGCTTTGCTAAAAGCACTAAACTTAGTGATTTTTTAGAGCTTGTTTCTCCTATGGGACTAGTAAAACAAAATCACTTTTATGAAATGGGTTTAAACTCTAATGATGAGTTTATTTTTTTACATTCTTTAAAGTCTTTACTTAAAAATAGATATTATTCTTCATTAAAAACAATTAAAAAACTTTTAGTTCAAAAACATCATAGTAAACAAAAGTCTGCTATTATTTATACTCACTATCACCAATTAAAATACTATTCATTACCCGAAGAGCAAAGAGTTATTTATTTAGAAAAAAGACTCAATCAAGATAACCCTAGTGAGTTTACAGATCTATTTAATTGGGCTATTTATAATTTTGGTGAAGTTGCTACTCTAAAACATGAACACGCTTTAAATCGTTTAAACAAATATCCTATTTTTAAAGATGATTTAAATTTAACCATTATAAAACTAAAACTAAATAGTACCTATAAAAAGCTCAGTAATCGCTATATAAAAGCAACACAAAGTGATAAACAAAAAATTAGATACTGGGGGTTAAAACATTTAGTGCAAATAAATAGTAAAAAGGTCGCAAAATATTTAACCTTACTTCTTGATCAAAATAATTTACATGCGGGTCATCTAGAGTTTTCAACTATTAAAGAAGTCCTACTTGAACACAAACAAAAGTTTTCTAATTTATATAGAAATTAAAAGCAATAAATTTTGACTCCATCCATTGAAACCTCTTCACAAACACCTTCGTTTGCAAACTTTTCTAGGATAGTTTTGCCTTCATCTAAAGATATGCCTGCTTTTATTAAATCTTTTAAAGCTAATTGATTCATGTCAGCAGCCTCAGCTAAGTCTATTATTTGAGCTTCAAAGCTTTTTGCTTTTATAGGAGTTACTTCTTTAACCACTGTGTAGTTAGCTTCTATGATTGATGGGTCTTCATAGGAGCTATGCCCATCAAAACCAATTTGTAAATTACACTCTTTTACCTGATTAGACATAGTAATTAAATCATAGGCTGTGCCTAAAAAAAATAAACCCCCAGTAAAAAACCAGATAACACCTGTAACATTTTTACCTAAATAAAATCTTTGAACACCGCTAAATCCAAAAAAGGATAAACAAGTTAATAAATAAGCTATATTTACTTGTTTTGGCTCATTATTACTAAAGATATTCATTCATTTTCCTGAATTAATTAAAAAGTCTAATATTACTTTTAGATTATATACTAAAAATGCCAAAAAATTAAACCACTGTATTTAAAAGTGTCAGACACTTTTTTCTTTTTTTTAAAAAAAATATTGTTTACTGACTTATTTTAGCATCAAATGAAATTCTCATTTCAAATTTATGATATCTTTAGCTACTATTTAAAGCATACAATATAAAGCAGTTGGTATATTTTGTCAGATCATCATAATTATCTAATCAAACAAAAAGTTGAAACAGGATTAATTAAAAAAAAACCTATAATGGATAAAAAAAATCTTATTGTAGCCAGTACATGCTCAGTAGGGTCATTAGCTACTTTTCTATATTTTTATTCAACTCCTTTATTTTATCCACTTTTATTTACTTTTTTAGCTTGTAGTACTTTTTTAACTTTAACAGTTATTAAAGGTAATAAAAAACCAAAAATCAATAATGTTATTATTCAACGAATCAAAATCGTAATACAAACTTTTGAACAGTATCCAAAAATGAACTTTGATCAAATTAAAAGCGCTATAGATATGAACGAGTCTACTTTATTAACTACAATTAAGCATATGATTGAATCTCAAATATTGACAGAAGAGTTAGACTTAGATACCAACATTTGGAGCTACACAATATCTAGTGACTACTTGCTTGAAATGGATCAAGCTCAAATTACCATGGATATTAACTCCAGAATCGGCTAAAAATTAGGACTTTTATGAAGAATAAAACAGCGGCAACATTACTTGCTTTCTTTTTGGGTAGCTTTGGCGCTCATAAGTTTTACTTGGGTAAAACCTTTACAGGCATTTTATACTTTTTATTTTGCTGGACTGCTATCCCTGGGTTTATCGCTTTTTTTGAATCTATTTTATTACTTGTTATGTCTGAAGATAACTTCAATGTTACATATAATTCAAGGTACTTATTAATGGCAAACCAACTGCAATCAAAAGCAATTTCTGAACCTAAAGAATCAATCGCAGAACAACTAGAAGACCTAAATGAGCTACATGTTAAGGGTGCAATCACAGATAAAGAGTTTGCTCGATTAAAGGCTAAATTAATAGCATAAGTATTTACTAAAGGATTCATCATGGATTGTAAAGATAGCAACGGTAATATTTTAGAAGATGGAAACAGTGTTTTACTAATTAAAGATTTAAAAGTAAAAGGCTCATCTCTTAATTTAAAACGAGGCACGACAGTTAAAAACATAAGGCTTACCAATAAAACAGAAGAAATTGAATGTAAAATTGGCAAAGCTAAGATTGTACTCAAAACTTGTTTTCTTAAAAAAGCATAGAAAGTAACCTTTTATTGCTCATTTTTGCATTATTATGACAAAAATTGTCTTTTTTTGTTTATTTTTGTAACTTTTTACTAAAGTTTATATACTAATGTACCGATAGTATAAATGTAATATGTAAAAATTGTATACTATTAACTATCAGTATGCGATTGATAAAAATTTTTTATCAGAACTTTGGGGGAACTAGTATGCTACAAGAAAACGAGTTAAAAGTTGTTGATGATGTATGGAAAGATTTTGTCAGAGAGTTTGAATCTGGTGACTTAGTTCATGACCAAATTTTAATTGTTTCTGACAAACTTTTACTTAGAGGTCCAAACTTAGACTTAGTTCAACAGTTTAAATCTTCTGAGCTCTTAGTTAACTAAGATTCATCTTTTGTCGTAACAATAAAATAAATCAATACTAAAGCAAAAATAGCCGCTACGATATAACCAGCAAACCCTAAAAAATAAGTTAGTGTATTGCCCGTTCTTTCAAAAGCAAGTAGTATCGATGAACCAACCAACATGCTTGATATTAAGATTCCTAAAATCATTCGGTGCATTATTTTTTCTATCGTTGAAAAATAACCACCCAAATTTTTATGGATTACCGAAGCTTCATGTTGGTTTTTTTGAATATTTTTTAATATTTGAAATAAATCTTCAGGAATCTCTGATAAATAATCATATAAAACCATAGATTTCTCTTCAACAAAAGCTTTTATATTTGAAGGACCAAGCCTTTCTTTTACTAAAGATTTAATCTCTGGAACCAGATAATCCATTAAGTTTATATTTGTATCTAAGTCTTTAATAATTTGCTCTAATGTAACTAAAGCTTTTAATAATAACGATAAATTACTAGGCAGTTTTAATTGATTTCCTCTTAAGGCAGATTCAATGGAATCCATAAACTCTGATATACTATATGCCCCAATGGGTAAATTTTGATATGCCTGAACAATATCTTTAATTTCTAAGACTAATATCTTATCTGTACCCAAAACAGAACCCGTACAAATTTTAGTAATAGAGCGAGCAATTAGATTATAGTCTCCTTTACCAGCCCCCCAAAATAATCTTGCCATAAGTGACATAGTTTCTTCATCGATCAGTCCACACATACCAAAGTCTAAATAAACTAAAGTACCATCTTCTAAGACTCTTAAATTACCTGGATGAGGATCTCCATGAAATAACCCTTCTGAAAAAATTTGAAAAATATAAGATTTAATTAAACTTTCACTTAAATCCTGTTTGTTAATATTTTCTTGTTTATCTAGCTCATCAATTTTATAGCCATGAATAAACTCTTGTACTAACACGTTTTTCCCTGAAAAATCAAAATAAACTTTTGGCACTGCTAGTTTTGGCATCTTTTGAAACATGATTTCAAATTGACTCATTGAGCGAGCTTCTCTTAAAAAGTCTAATTCTTTTAAAATACCAGTGATAAACTCTTCTAAAAAGTTTGTCCAGTTTGTTGAACTATTTGGGTCTCCAAATTGGTCTTCTAGAATCTCTACAAAATAGGTTAATACCCTAACATCTTTTTCAATTGTTTCTTTAATGTTGGGTCTTTGTATTTTTATTACAACTTCTTGAGAAGACTTTAGTTTTGCCCTATGAGCTTGTGAGATTGAAGCAGAAGCAATAGGAATTGAATCAAACTCTAAAAACACTTCATCCAGACTTTTTATTTTATAAAAACTTAATACGATATCTTCTATAGTTTCTTTTGGTAATGGAGATACATTCTCTTGCAAACCTTTTAATTCAATCAAATATTCTGGGCCTAAAATATCATCTCTAGTTGATAGTATTTGTCCTAATTTAACAAAGGTAGGACCAAGCTCTTCAAGACATAGCTTTAATCGTTGAGGCCTTGTTAAAGCTGCTAAATTTTTTGATATTAAACCAACTTTACGAGCTAAACCTAGTGCTCCACCTATTTTTAGAGTGTCTAAAATATCAGAAAATCCATACTTTACAAGTACTTGAGCAATATCTTGCACACGTAAA
Organism: Candidatus Cloacimonadota bacterium; assembly: GCA_002402105.1. GTDB lineage: Bacteria > Muiribacteriota > UBA6191 > UBA6191 > UBA6191. Next base: position 595,723 of record NVVD01000001.1, on the reverse strand, counting down.
ATATTTACATAACTCTTATGAATTTGTCTTATATTCACAATACAATTAGGCTTTCAAGTCAAGTAAGCTGCCTAATCCTTGTGTTTGAGATCGTGTTGGTTGAGACTCTAATAAAGCTAGAACCGTTGACTTTTGGGTATCAAGAGACTGCTTCAAAGCTTTTGTTGACATACTTTGAAGAGCAAATAATGAAGATTGTCCAGATACTGCTTCCATATATATATTATATCCTAAATTCTAATTAAAAGTATAGGCTTTAGCTATTTTTATTCGTTATACTCTTCTTCTGAGTCTTCTTCTGCTACTTCTTTGGGTATAAATCTAATTCGGTTCATGGTCTCTTCAAGGCTTTCAAGTTTCATAAACTCTACTGATTGAAAGTGGCTTTTTGTTTCAAATTTTACACCCTTAACAATTAAATATCTTTCTAAACCATCTTGAGCAAAAAAATAAGTACGATTTAGTTGATCAACCGAACCATCAAATTTTAAACCATCATCAATAGCAACTTTTAAACGAATTGGTTTCACATTATTATCTACAACATTCATTTGAGTTTTTAAACTAAGGTGAGATACGTTATCAACATCAAGTAAGTCATCATCAGTTACTATTCGAGATGGCCCAAATAACTCTCTTTTTTGTCTTCTATCACCCTCTGGTAGCTCAAAATATTTATCATATGTTTCTGGAGATTTCTCTGTTAGTTCTTCGTGTAAACATTTATCGGCTATTTCTTCACTATCTGGTAAATCTCCAACGCTAAAAACTTTTTGAAAATAATCTGCTGATGATTTTTGATATATTTTTAGTTGATTGTATTTAAAGTTACCTCCATCAAAATATGGATAGGTAATCGCTTTTTTTAAATTTGGCAATAAAATAGACTCACTATGAGTTAAACTAGAGTCATCAAGATGAACAATACCCGTACTATAATCCACTTTAAGTATAAAAACATTGGGAGTTAAAGTTTTATTTTGCTCTGCATTCGCATTTAATATAAATAACAAACCATCTCTAGCTTTTGGAGTAACGGCATATTGATCTGCTACTATTTTTGCATGTGATCTAAAATTACTTTTAGAAACAGAAGTTAATAAAGCATCACAAATAGATTGGTCTGTCTCTCCTTTAGAATCATCTAAAAACTGATAAGCCCTACAAGAAGCACTAGGAGATAAAGAAGCTTTTTTTCCAACAGCTTGCATGATTAAATCTCCGATAAAGTCTGATAAAGATTCTTCGTCGATACCAATCTCAGAAACTTCACCAATTTCTTCTATTATTTTTTTTGCCGAATTTTCGTCACTTTGGCAACGAAACACAGACATATATACTAATTCCCAATTCATATTTACTCGCTATTAATAGGCTCAACTAAAGCTTTATACCCAAATGCTTTTACTGTTTTTATACTGAACAGATAAAACTCCATATTGATGAAGTTTCATTTTTCATGATACTCCAATGTAATTAAGATAGAAACCACCTTTTTTGGGCTATTAACAATTTCTATAAAATATTAAACTATTTTATACTTAAAGCTATTTAAAAATAGATTCTGTAGCTTTTATTTCTTGAGTGTTTGGTGAGTAGATCCAATAGCCCTTTTTTACATCTAAATCTGAAATTGTTTGGGTAATAGATGTATGAGTATTATTTTTTGTTGATAAAAAGTAAGCTTCATAAGTCGTTTGATAACTTACAATTAAAGAATTACCTAGTAATTGATTTTGAACAACTTCATTTGAGCTTTTATACAGGCTTTTTAAGTTCCAGCCTTCTTTCAAATTAATTTTATTTCTTGGATGAAAGTTTGACGTAATTGCTAAGTTTTGTCCGAGCTTCATATTAATAAAAAAACTTTGTCCCCAAGTTAATACACCAGATAAAGCTACAGAGGTTGAAGTATCTGTACTTACTCCGCTTGGACAAAAATGAGAAAATCCATTGCCACTATACGTATAAACACAAGAGCTTAATAATGAGTCAAATACGCTAAAAAAATCTCCTGCTGTTTGAGTATCACTTGGGTAAACAGATAATAGGTTCCAACCTTGATTTAAAGTGTAGTCTAGTGACTTTGTTTCTGTTGTTAAACTATAAGAAAGAATAGAGCTTGTAGAAATAAAAGTGCTTGCATTACTAGCTTTAGCCCATAAGCGTAAGTGTAAATCACCTGTAAAGTTTGGGTCAAACTCTGTGTAAGCAATCCAAGTGCTTTTATTTGTTTGAGTTGTTGAAGTTTCTAATTGTGAAACTTTTGTTGATGTTAGCCATGTACTATTATCTGTAGAATATTGTAAATACATTTGAGATATTGTCTCTTGATTTAAAGTTACAAAACTATAAGACAGCTCAATTTTATTATTAATAAGTTGTGAAGTGAAACTATTAAAAGTTGCTGGGTTTTGAACTACGGTGACTATTTCATTTACTTTTAAAGATAAAAGTTTGTTTTGATTATCTAAAGACTCTAATTTTAGTGTATCTTGCTCTCCTACCCATATAAACGAACCTGTTGTTGCCCCACTTGTATGAATCGAATGAACTTGTGAAATAAACTCTAAAGAGTTTGCACTTGTCTCCTCTAAACTTAAAAACTTTACTTGCTCATAAGTCTCTGAATTTAAGAGCACTCCTATCACTCGTTTTTTATCTGAATTTTGATTTGTAGCAGTAGTAGCAACTACTTTTACTCTAAAAGACTCACCTGTAATAAACTTTGTTTTTACTATACTGCTTGTTGCTCCGATAAAATCCATAGTTGTTATTTTAAAGTCTCTTGAAACTGACTGACTAATCGTATTATTATTTATAAAAAAAGTACTCCCTCCATTTAAAGAAACTAAAGAGTCATTACCATCTTTGTCACTTATAAAAATTTCGTTTAAATCAGCAGTTATTAAAGTTGTACCACTTTGTGAGCTGTTATTAGTAAAGTCAAATATATTTCCACGATCATTACTTAATTTAAACTCAGTAAATCTAAACCCTTTTAATGAATTACTGTTACTAGCTATAAAAGAAATACCTCTTGTTTTGTAGTCATTAAACAAAGTATTTATCATCTCTAAATTTTTATTTGTAGAATAAATATACATACCAATATCAGAGTTATTAATTTGAACTTGATATAGTTTTGCTGAGCTCCCACCATCGGGGAAAAGCCCACTATCTCCAAAAGCACCTCTATCATTAAATACAAAACCAACATCACAAGTATTAATCTCCACATCTGAAATTATATGTTCTAATTGGTCTCTAATATCAAAAGCTGTATTACATCCTTTAATTTTTACATGCTCAAATACAGAAGGTTTTTGTCCCAGTCCTGAAAATAGAATGGTTCCCCATGATTTAGCTAGTACTTCTCCAACAGGCAAAAATTGTATCGGACTATCTTTAGTACCTTTTGCTATAATTGTACCTTCTACTTGTATATCTAATTTTAAAGTCGGAAAACTACCCCCATAAGAGCCTGAGTCCATTAAAATAATAGTACCTGATTCAATTACCAACTGTGATGTTGATCTAACAATAAAATCACTCTTTGAAATCAAATAAGGACTTTTTGATTTTGTCCAAACCTCTATACCTTTTAAAGTGTAATCTGTAATATTAGTACCAAATGCATTTGGTAATGATGCTATTGATTGTAAATCACTACTTTTTAAATTAGGAAAACTTAATACATAAGAGGTTTGTCTATTAATGGAGTTTTGAGTAGATATTGTTAAAACATTATTTTGAGATTTTGTTAAAGATAAAGTACCAAGTGATGGTGTTATCACAGCATCTCCATTTGATGGAGCATTAATCTCTTTTGAAAAACTTACTTTAATTTGTTTATCAATAGATGAATCAACATCAATCACTTGAATGTTACTAGCTACACTTACAGTCATTTCTTTGCCATTTACAGAGCCAAAAGATAAGTTTATTCCATTTAAAGAGTTATCATAAGGCTTACTCAAGCCAGAAGTATTATCAAATGTTTTAGTCGTATTTTGATTCCAAGTATCATTGGAGTTTGACTCTCCATCTTTAAATTCTAGTTGTTGAACTCCACTATCTTCTGTTGCCTCTTCTACATCCAAAAACATATGAGTTCGGTCATGCTGTAAACATCCATTATCCCACCTATTAAAAACGGCACTGACTACATTACCAAATCTATTTTCACAAGTTCTTAATGAAGCAACAGACTCATCAACATGCATAATTACAAAACCTGTAGAAGTATTTGCATTTGCCCCATCATTTGTTTTATCTGTTGGTAAGTAAAAATCCCAATTTGTTATTCCATTACCTAAATCACCATTAAATCTATTAGTAATTAAAAAATACTCTTCTGGTGATTGAGCCCCTTTTGCAAAAATCTTTAAAATCTGATTATTGGCTACTAATGGGTTTTTCAAAACATAGCTTTTATTTTCAGCAATAATAGGGGTCTCCCAACCTAAATGTATTTTTGAAAAAGCACAAAAGCTCGTAGGTTTAGTACCATCATAACGAGGCCCCCCATAACTACCACCAGCCATAGCACCAAAATTTCCGATACCATTTGTATTAGTAGATGATTGTGCATCATATAAATCGGGTAAACCAAGTTCATGACCATATTCATGAACAATCACTCCGACTGTTTCTGCAACCTTACCATGGTATTGCTCAGGCAATAAAATAAAAGAATGAACATAAGCTCCATCTTTAGAGTAATATGGGTCTCCAAAAGTATTTCTAAAAGAGTGTATTAAACCTGGTGAGTTTGAAAGTAAAATCTCTTGCCCTGTACCAGCATGCATAAAAATAACAGCATCAAATAAAGAATAGTCAACTAGTAACTCATAAGCATTTAATATTAACTTTAAATGAGCTTGTTGCGTCGAGCTTGATAAAGCTGCAAGTTCTGAATGGCTTACTGATAAAGAAGTAAGCCCTGTCATTGACGGAAAAGTAAGCTCTATCTCGTGTTTACCTTTTGATTGATCTTTATAATACTTTTCAACAGTAGCTTTTACATTATCATAAGCACTATCAGCAGCACCAAAGGTAAAAATATCAGTTTCATTATTATCAAGGTGATCAACTTCATTAGTATCCCTACAATTAAACCTTAAAACTACAATTTTACTTTTTCGTGATGAAACACTATTAGCTCGTACTCTTGTTGAGCGAATATTAGAAACAATACCCCCTCTTACATTAGACGATTTTTCTATACTATGGCTTTTCAAATGTAAAACATTTGGGTGAGGTGGCATCGCCATTAATATTGAAGACAATACAAAAAATAAATAGATAAAAAACTTCACAAAAACCTCGATAGTTTCACTTAGCCAATCAATTAAATGATTTAGATAATAAATAGCATTATATACTGCAAATCTAAGTAAATCCCCTTTATTTAAATAAATTTAATCTGTAAGCTATGATTTACTCCCAAAAACACCCTCAAAGTTTTACTTTAGGGGTATTTTTTTATGAATAAATAATACACCTCGATATACTCTTTACTTTTGCAACGAATAAGCTATATAATCCCTGTAAAAAGTGCGGAGATTATATGTGGATTTATGAAAATAAAAATTGGCCCAATTTTATTTGGGATGAGAAAAACATATCAAAAAAGTTAATAAATATCAGACATTTTCAAGGAAAGCTTCTTGGTAAAATGGAAAATATAAGTTTTGATCTTCAATCAGAGGCTAATCTTAAAACTTTAACAAATGATATTATTAAATCTTCTATTATTGAAGGTGAAAATCTCAGTTTTAATGAGGTTCGTTCTTCTCTTGCCCGCCATCTAGGAATAGATATAGGTGGTCTTATTACAATAAGCCATAATGTTGATGGAATTGTTAACGTAATTTTAGATGCTACAAAAAACTTTAATAAACCTTTAACTAAAAATCGTTTATTTGATTGGCATGGAGCACTTTTTCCAACAGGAAGAAGTGGAATAAATAAAATAACTGTTGGCAATTGGAGAAGTTCAAAGTCTGGCCCTATGCAAATAGTATCTGGTATTTTTGGCAAAGAAACAGTCCATTTTGAAGCTCCTCATGCAGATTCAATTCATCAAGAAATGAAACTATTTTTAGAATGGTTTGAAAAAGATAATTCAATTGACCCTCTTTTAAAAGCAGGAATCGCTCATTTTTGGTTTGTAACAGTTCATCCTTTTGATGATGGAAATGGTAGAATTGCTCGAGCCATTGCAGATCTAGCACTAACACGTGCAGATAACACTCCAAATCGTTTTTATAGCCTTTCAACTCAAATTGAATTAGAACGTCAAGAATATTATAATTTATTAGAAAAACAACAAACTGGAAGTTTAGATTTAAGTCCATGGCTTAACTGGTTTTTAGATTGTACTGATCGTGCCATTTTAAATGCTAATGAAACCTTAAAAAAAGTTTTATTAAAAGCCACAATTTGGAGTGAAATTAATAAACTCTCTATAAATAAAAGACAAAGACTAATTATAAATAAAATGCTCGAAGATGATTTTAAGGGCTACATGAATAGCTCTAAATACTCCAAACTAACTAAATGTTCTAATGATACTGCCTTACGAGATATTAAAGTTTTACAAAGTTACAAAATATTTATTAAAAACTTAAGCGGTGGTAGAAGTACTAGTTATCGCTTAAGTTTTTTAGATTAATTAATACCATTTTACCCCAAAATTTTAAAAAACGTCTCAATCAAAACCTCTTTATGAGTTAACCACGGTTTTTGTAATTGTAATCTTGGTATATCAAACATATGAAGGTGCTGAAAGTAGGCTGATGGTGTACTACCATCTAAACTAATAATAGATATTTTTTTATTAAAAGCTTTTGCCATGCCAGCTTCAAAAGCACAAAAAACTGAAGACTTAACAAAAGCTGAGTTTAGTAAAATGAAATGTTCACGACCCTTTAAGTTTGACTCTATTTCATCAAACCATAATGAGCCTTCTTGCAAAGAGTCCCCGCATAAAAATATATCTACATCTAAAAATTTACGTAAATACTCAACTACAAAGTGAATCGAGTTTTCATCTTGGACACTATGAGACAAAAAAACTTTATCTAAAATAGTAGTTAAACTATTTACAACTAAGCCTAAAGAAAAAAATCTCTCTAATTCAAGCATTGGATGTTCACAATCACTATCCAAAAGTATGACTTCCCAATCTAAAGAAATTTTTGGTCTCAAAATACTTTTATTCAAAAAAATTATATAATATTTTTGAGCGTCTATTTTATTTTTCCACTTTTCAAAGTGCTCTAAATCTGTTCCGTTAGAAAAATAAACTGCTTTTTGGCATATTACTTTTTTTCTTGGATTTACATAAGAAACACCATCAAAATGATTAGCAGCTTTAAGACCAATATTTTCTAAAGATAAATTAGAAAAAAAGGCATAATCTGGGTCAATCTCAATATCAATATTACAAGACCAACCAAGTTGACCATGTTCACCATCACAAATCGGGAACTTTTTAGATTTTTTACAAAAACATTTTTTAATAATCATTTATTTTAATCTTTGATCACTTCCAAGCTTTCTAAAGTGTAAATCTTGTGGAATAACTTCAATTGGAATATAGATTTTTCTAGTGTTACCTGCTGCACCATCAATTACAACCACTTCTAAGACATCATAATAACCAGCTCTTGGATAAAAGTGATCTTTCACACCTCTTCTGAATTGATTATAAATTCTTTTATTACTAGCATTATATCCTGGAAATTGTTCCTCTGTTTCAACTCTTTCAATATTTGTATCTGGATGAGTAAATTTTGTAAAGTGACCGCCTGAAATACTAATAGTAATATTTTCTAAAACTTTATTATCTGATGCTTGAACCTCTACTCTAAATCTCACATCTTCTGGAATTCTATATAACTTTTGATTTGTAGCACTCGACGCTGATTGATTAACTCTAATATCCTCTTGATTGGCACTTGTCCAATTTGTTGAATCAAAAAAGCCATCACTATCAAATAAAGTTGCTGTATTTCTAGGGTCTTTAGAACGAAATACAAATGCATCATCAGCATCTGTTTGTGTATTAACATCAATGCCTTGTGCCCCCATCACAGCATATGAAACCATCGAACTACTTTTGTAATCAAACAAAGTGACTCTAACATTTGGAGCATCATTATCTCCTACTGTTAAACTTGAAATTAATGTAGCACTTCTTTGTAAAGTATTATCTAAAACCCGCTCTACTTTATTTTTGATACCAATAACCCCAGCACCTAAGACACCTGCTAAATCAGCATTTTCTCCCGCAACTCTTCTTCTAAAAGGGGAATCAAAGTCATAACTTGGCCAATTTCCAAAAACCCCATTAAACCAATTTGGTGGAATAGTATTATAAGAACTTGATAGGTAATCTGGTTGATCTGTAGAGACTCTAACATCTCTTGCTTTTGCATAGATATTTAAATTAAGTGCATTCCAAGAAGCACTAGAGTCAACAAAATATGGTGCTAGTAAAGACTCTTTTGGAATCAACCATCTTGTTTTAATCCAACAATCATCTGGGGTTTCATCAAAAGGAGACTCGCCTGACAAACAATTTGTATTTGATACTTCATAATCATTGTCGCCTGTACCATTAGCTGTCAAATACGACACAAACAAGTTATCTGAATGCTTTGCTTCTAGGTTATAAGGGGCAACGTTATTATCAATCATATGAGATATCATCCACATATTTATATCAACTGTTTGACCTACATTTTTTGTTCTTACAGTATCTTTTGTTACTGCAAGTGCATTTGCAGGTGGATAGAATAAATGTCTATTTATTATACCTGCACTTGTTCTACTCCATGAATGAAACCACGCTTGTTCATCTGTTGATTTTGAATTTACTGAACCAGTACCATTTGTTCCACCAATGAAAGCACTTGCTCCTGTTGCTGCTTTTCTTTCTATAAATAAACCATCTTCAGGAAAACTCATACTACTTTTATTTGGAAAATAAAAATCAGCGTTACTATACTCCATATCCATCGGGTTATAAGCATAACCAAGATTACTTAATGTAATTGGCTTTGCATCATCTCCCATCGTAAATTGGGGCATTTTTTTTATATCATCTCTATCAATATCTCCACTAGCATTTAAATTTGTAAATGAAAGAGGAAAACCATAAGCCCTTTCGGGGGTTTTGTTTCCTCTTAAACCAATACCTATTAAATTTCTTGGATCAGAACCTATTTCATAATAAGAGTTTACTAAACTTGGAACCCTTTCTCGTAAAGTATTATCCCCAATTTCTGAAAAAGATTTCCATTGAGCAAATGGATTATTATCTTGCACTTCAAGTACGATGTCTTCATTAGATACCCCACCAGTATCTGCATTTAAAGCTAGCCCTTTTTCAAGGGTTAAAATTGGGTTTTTTAAATCTAAACAAACAATTTCTGTAAAATGATCTCTTTCTCCAACACCACCTGGTGGGTGATAAGTTGTCGTATCACCAATAGATGAAAATCCTCCTGGAATACCATTGTAATCTCCACCACTAATTATATCGGCTAATATTAATCCCATTTTTTCTGCTTCTAGGTCTTTTGCTCCCCCAAAAGATATACTGGTTCTTTGTTGTGCAAACCTAGGCCAAGAGCTAAAAGAGTTTCCTCCACCTCCAAATGAATGAGAAACTTTAGTAAAATCAGCAAACTGTACTCCATTAGAAAGCTCTGATTGATTCCCCCAATAAACAGCATCATAGTAAGAAAACTCTCCTGCATTTATATTGCCGTTTACATTAGTAGACTCTTCTCTACCCTCCCAGTTCATGGTAGGGAAAAAAAGCTGTAAACCTAACTCTACTAAACCAGGCTCTGTAGGTACATTGATTGACATAGGATGAATATTTGCATATAAATTATCAAAATTAGTATTTGAATCTAAATTTTTTAGTGGCGCATCTAACTCTGTATTACCAGAACCTGCTAATAATGCTCCTGGATTTATTAAGGGTATTCTAACTCTAAATTTTTGTTCATTGGGTGAACCAACTATTTTAATCAATGGGCTTGAATCACTAAAAGCACTTGTACCCTCTGCTAATAGTGGATTTGGTGCCAAGTTTCTGACTACATTTAACCAGTCGCTATCTTTTGAAGCCATTAAATTTAATGCGAAAATTTCTGATAAGTTCCCTGTTTTTAATATTTTTTTGACCACTGTTCCGTCAGCTTGTACATATCTTGTAAACCATGCATACTTTATTTCCCACCAAGAGTACAGACTATGAGGATGCTCAACTAGATTTTTATTAAAACCAGTAATATCTGGAAATTTTTCACGAGATGCTAAAGTCCCTTGATGAGCATCTTCAAAATTACCTGTATTTAATAATACATTTGGAATTATTGAAGTATCCCAACCCTTACCAGTCTCCATATCACCTGATGCATCATATCCTCTTCTTGATTCTCCTAGTTCTGCTATCACTGTTGTTATTTGTGATGCTTTAACACTCGAATAATTAGCAGGAAAACTTGTTCTTTTATCAATCGGTCTAAAAGTATGTCCAGAAAATTTTAACTCTCCTCCGCCTGGGTATGTAAAGTCCCATGCCCCAACACCTTTAAATTTTGTTTGAATATCACTAACACCATAGTTTTCTTGAGCTGAATAATTTAAATCTTGAACCCTAAAAAATTGAATTTCTGCCTCTGCTACCATAGGCATATGTTGGTTTTCATAGGTGACTACTAAAGGTCCACCTACATTTGCTTGACCACCTTTTTCATAATAAGAAATAGGCATTACAGGAAATCGACCTTGAGCTGTTTCTAAGCTAGAGCTATTTGTAAACTCAGATTCCATCTTAGAAATAGAGGGGTACATTCCTGCTCGTAAATTTAAGCTTGTTGCTAAGTCATTACTAGCAATTACAACATCTTTTATTTCATCTCCAGATTGTGCTGCTAATGCTTGAACATTAATAATAGATACTGTTTTTGTAACAGATAGTTGAAAAGCTACTGATTGAGGCGCATTCAAAAAAGTTAAATCATCTGCATTATATTGTAAACCACCCACATATAATTGTACTTCATAAATACCAGGATCATCAAACTTCATGTTTAAAGTTGCTGGTACTACTACTTGCTGACCTCCTAGTAATATTGCGCTTAAATTAGTTTCTGGATAACTGGGAGTACTTAAATAAGAACCAAGACCAGTTAAAGAGCTTGGTTCATTAAAATCTAGCCAACAAGAATCAAACATAACTCCCTCAGCATTTGATAAACCCAAACCAGAAGATATAAGTTCTCCTTTTTCTGTACCACTCAAAGAAGAAAAGTAGGCTCCGGCTATTCCACCAACTACTAAGTCAGGACAACTTGCATCAACAGAAGCGCTTGCTACATTTGTATAGTTTTTTAAAGAATGAGGAGGAGTTTTTGCTACAACTCTCCACCTATATCGAATTGTTTTTGAGCCATTCGCAGAAATAATTGGGTCTGCTGGATCGAGGTCTTTATAAATAAAAGAAGGTGCTAATGTACCCATCAGGCCATCGTCATCATAAAATAAGTCAACTGTAGCAGAAGGTAATAAGTTTTTAATAATAGCTATACCTGCTTCTTCATAGTTTGATACAGAAAATACATCTCCATATAAATCAGAACCTGTTGACAAAGATAATTGAGCTAACTGCCCGTTAAAAACTGGAGGGTTTTCCATATTAAATTGATACATTACATCTTCATTGTATCTTGAGTTAGTATTTATAATATTTGATGGCTCAACAATATCAATTTTAAGCTTAGAAGTAGGGGGGGGGTTTGCTACATTTATAACAGCCATTTCAATTAAATAGTTATCTAAAATTGTATCTATTGTTTCTGTTATATTTTGTGGGCTACAAATCCATGGAGTTACTATTTTTCCGACGTCTCCATCTAAAATTGTTGCACCAACTCCACCCTTCCAAGCAAATTCTGCCACGCATTCTGCACCTGATGGAGCCTTTAATGGTAAAATACCAATCTTAACTGGTTTTGCTCCTGGTAATGGAGCCATTTTTTCTAATTTTAACCCCGCAAAGCGATTGACTCTAATAGTCATTCTATGATGTCCCTTTGTCGGATAAAATGCTGGCCCCGAACCACAAGTAGAGTCATTGATACGGTTTGGCTCTGCACAAAGCTCTTTGATTCTTTTTATAGTTTTAGACGGAAACAATCTATCTATATCTTTTTCTGTTTCTACTAAATTGCCACCACCTGAGTGTAATAAATAAATAAAATTATCTCCATCAGCTCCAAAAGCTGCCAATGGTGTAGAGTTTGCTACTGAAATTTTATCTTTAACAATCGGAGTAGAGCTTCTGAAGTGATTAAATTGTTCGTAGTTTAGTTTTAAATCCTTACCCACTTCAATAGCCCACCAAACCATTCCTCCTGTCCCCCAAAAAGAACTTGCTACATTAAAATGAGAATATGGTAAATCAGAAACATAAATAAAATCTTTTGTATCATCACCAGTTGGAGTGATTCGTTTAGAAGTTTGAATAGCAGAAGCATAACCAAGCCCACCTTCTGCTGCTGAAAAATTATAAGCTATAACAAAATCATCATTACCCATTACAGCGACTGTACCGCCTCCATTTGTTTCTGAAAAACTACCTGTACCATTATATGTAAAACTATCCGTTGAATCCCACCCTAAAATTGGATCAGCTACGCCTAGTTTAAATACACCTGTTTGTTGTGGAGAGTTTGCTGTTGCATAAAAAGACTTTACAATATAGGCATTTTGAGAGTCTTGGTTATTACCAGCAGATGAAAACTTAGCTCTGCCTTTATTAACTACGGTAGAAGAAATAATTGGAGTTGATGGAGACTGACCACATAAATCAGAGCAATCATTGTAAGATTCTACTTTTTCAGAGTAAGCATAGGCTGTATCAATTGGATTTGCACTACAATGTAAAAAACCTGTTTGAGTAAAACCGCCACAATTTGAAGAAGTATAATAATCACTACCAGCCACTAAATTGTAAGTTGCCATAATAACGGGGTCATTAGCTGCACTAACCAAAACTTGGTTATCGTCTGCTGTTATATATTCTTCCATAAATAGTTTTGATCTTGATATTGTTAAATCATCTATTCTTCTTACATTTGCTACTTGTCCTGTAATAACAGGGGTTCTAGCATAAAACCAACCAAGCATTGGTGAGGCATTACCATACCGTCTTCCTTTTCCTGGTGCAAAACCACCTCCAACAGTATATGTACCCTTATCTGTACCAATCATAAACCGTCCACGACCATGAGCTAAAAAACCAACAGGTTGTCCCCAAGCTTGACCTCTAATACCTACACCATTAATATTTGGATGACGTCTTGGATCACCCATTACTCTAATTGGAGGAAATACTTGAGCTCCTGCTGGAATCGTTGCCATACCAATTACTTTTCTAGAATGGTCATACACATCTGTAAGCCATGAATCTGCTTTAACAGCTGTTCTTTCAAAACGATTTGCTATCATTTGAGTTGGTCTAACTCCTGGGTCTGAAATATCATAACCACGAGAGTGAGTACCCGCTGGATATAAACAAAACCATCCTTCATCACCACTTACAGTATTAATCATATAAACCCAACCAAATTTAATTGCTTGTAAATTTGTTATAGTAGTCGCCTTACCACCAATATATGAAGTAACCGCATCAAAATTATCTTTACCTAAGGGTTTTTCACAAGTTGGAGAACCTGGGTAAATTGCTCCTACAGTTAATAAATCCCACACAGATTTATTAGCAAAAGACTCACTTCTAAATAATTTAACATGCCCAAATTTATCAACAGATAAACCTTCATAAGAATTGATTCTGCTATCTTTAGATAAAGATAAACGACTTCTTGCATAATCTTGGGTTCGAGTGAACTTATATAAACCTGCTGTATTATCTGGGCTTGCGGGTATATTTTTTGGACGTAAAAGTATATAAACATCACCGTTTTTATCTTGAATTTGAGTTGTCAAATCTGCAAATGGAGTATTTAATAGGTTTAGTAAAATCATATAAAAAAATAGCTTTTTCATGTTATTTATCCTTATTTGAAAATTTAAACAAAACTCTTAATAGTTTTGCTTTTAACCTTTTTGAATACCTGTATTTATCAAACAATATATCCAAAACCTGTTTTGTTATATTTTGGCTTTTTCCAACAAATGCCATCTTTTTAAAATTTTGAGAAAAGCTATTTTTTAATTGAGGATAATATGACAAATGTGATGATAAAGATTTATAATATTGCTCATTTGTACCCCTTTTTTCATAATTAAAAAATAGTTCATCTTGCAACAGTGAAGAATAATCATTATATTCTTGCCAAAAAAGGTCTCTTTTAGGTAACTTTAATTTACTTTTAGTATGGTTAATATCTGAATCTATATTAAATACAAAGTTAATAGAGTTTTTAATCGATATTTTTTTTATTATTTTTTCTACTTCTTGTACTATTTTTAAAAACTGTAAATCACGATTTTTTTCACTCATTAAAAAGTCTTTATCATTTTCTTTTAACCAAGATGTAAAAGTCTTCTTTAAGTTTTCTTTTTTTTGCTCTAACTTATATCTGCGATCCCAATACTTTTGCTCTTCATCTCTAAAGTTATCTGTTGAATTATTTGTATTTACATTTAAAAAAGCTTCTCTTAGTTGATTTAGTTCAAGATTTATTTTTTTAAAGGCTCTTTTGTACTGAGTTTGTTTCTTTAAATACTTTCTTTTAAATTTTTTATACTCTACTAATTTATTTTTTAAATAAAAAGCTAAAGAAATTGATAGGTTTTTGGGGATATTGATAAAAAAACTATCCATTAAATAATTATAGTTTTTCATTTTTGGATGAAACAAATAAACCATATCTAATGATACTAAACCAACTTTAGAGACAAATTTACTAGATTTTATTTTTTGTAAATCTAATTTAGACTTTATTGAATCATCTTGTACCGTTTGATTTAATAACAAATCATATTGCTCAACACTTGATAACTCGCTAGCTTTTACAAAATAAGTTACTAACAAAAAACAAATTATAAATTTATTCATTAAATACCTTTGGCTATCTGATTTTGCTTATTTAGCCATGTTTTATAAACATTACTTACAATTAAAACTAACTCTTTATTTAAATGATTATCTTTTAAAACTTCTTTAAGAATTAAGTCTGTAACATCTTCTAAGCCATAAAGCACAAACTTTGATTTCATAAAAGGATATAAAAGGTCTCTAGTTTTTGTAATATGTTTAAAATGATCTTTGAGCCTATACCGTATATATTTTTCATTATCAATTTTTGACGATTTTAATGTAAAATCTAAATAGCTCGATATTCCCATTTTATTATCAATGAATTGAAGATTATAAGGTTTTTTAGACACATTATTTACTTCTTTATAAATTGGTAAAAAAAATAAATATTTTTTTTTCTTTTGAATCTTAGACATAGCTACTCTAATATCACGCCACATTTTTGAAAAAATTCTAATACTTTTCTTATCATTTTGATAAAAAATTAAAAAGTCTTTTTCTAAGTTATTTTTGTGATGTAAGCCTAAGTAAGTTAATCTTAGCTTTGTATATTCTCTTATGTAGTCCTTCTCTAATGGGAAATCTTTTTTTAATTTAGGCAATTGTACATAAAAACTCTGTAAATCTTTACTTTTTATGTTTTCTTTCTGGTTTCTTAGCTCTTTAAGTAGCTTTCCTCTTTGAAGGTGCCATTCTTTTTTTGTCATTTTATTTTTAAAGTTTTCTTTTTGAAAACGATGAACTGATTGATCAAACTTAGCCATCATAGGGTGAAATAATAATAAAAAATATGGGTCAAAAGATGCTATTTTTTGGGCTTGAGTAGAAACTAAAAATATTTTGATAAATATTAAAATAACTAATTGTACTTTTAGGCTAGGCAACTTTCTCATGTATTAATTGTAACCATCAAATTAGATATTGTCTATTTATTAGCCCATCAAATACTTGTTAACCTTTCTTTTATAAAACAAAAAACTCTTAAACCGAAGTTTAAGAGTTTTTTAAAGCTTTAAAAAGCGTTCCCGAAATCAAGTCGGAGCCCTAACGTTTTTCCATCTCTTAGATGTCTAAGCTTTGACACTTAACAAGCTCTCATACGATTTAGCCTATCTTTAGAGTATTTGATTTTTAACAATATCTAGTTACCTAGAACCCAATCTGTAGTTATTACCACTCTTTGGTTTTCTTGCTAAGACCTACTTACAAGTTGCCTTGCTCGTCCTCTTCTGATCTTACTAGTCGCTCCAGAGTTTCACCTCTAAAAGCTGTTTCCTGACTTCCTGATCCCTTCGTTTCCGAAGTTCTCTTTCTTTAACCAATCCTCTTGAATCTTACGATTCCTTTAGATCAAGCCTCCGTCTCAGACAATATTGCTATCACCTAAAACCAATCTGTAAATTAGACCCTTGTTGCCAAGTTTCTAAGGCCGGTTATCAGTATACGCTGACCCTTTCTTTGGGTTCATGTCGGTTTCCCTCTCATCTGGCGTTTCAGGTAATCTTGCTTAACTTGCGTTTCGCATTCTCACTTTCGAAACCATTTCTACTTTTTCAGTAGCCTATGGCTATTCCAAATCAAATCCTTTGACATACAAACTCTGCTCTCACATCGCTCTTAAGTCCAGTTCCGACTTCAACCTTTACTCTTGAAGATTTCTCCTCACTAAGCTGTGTTCTTTGTTTCCAAAAAATGATTCCGATCTTGCCTTTTCTCAAAGCTTCATCGGTTTCGATCTTAATGAGTCCCTAGCGATTAAAAGATTGCTCTTCTAACTAAGCTGGTTTCTCCTACAATTGTTTTGGCTTCTCTGGAATTACCATTGTGATCTTAGCTTACTTCTAAGCTGTACCTTCTTGATCTTATTTTCCAACATGTCACCATGGTTTCAAACTAATCTTCAAGGTTTTGTTCTCACAACTCTGGCCATCCTTCAAACAAGTTTGTCAGTGGCTCCCAGTGTAACCTTTTGAGCTTGTCCAGACCTCCTAGAAGGTTTGTCTTTAGCTCGTTGCTCTCGGGTTGTTTTTCGAAAGCTGATCAATATGCCATAGACTAATGCCACAATGCAAGCTTTATTTTTATTTATTTGGTTTTATTTTTATTTGAGTAGATAAAAAGTATGAAATGATTTTAATTTTTGGCTTGTTTACCATGGTTTAAACTGATTCATCTTTTTTTTGATTGATTTAAAATTTGCACCAAAATCTAAAATAGCCTTGTCCAAAAAACCTTAGTTTAATAAAAAGTCCAAATCTTAAAAGTCAGCTTTCTCCACTATTTTCATCTATAAAACTTATTTATTTAAAAAACTTACTAAATTAACAAAACTTATCTTAACTATATTACGAGGTATATTATGACTTTCATTTATATAAAGTCATATTTAAAGTAAACCTATCCAAATACAATCAGGGCTCTTATGAAAACATTCTTATTTTTACTATTATTTATATATCAAACTGAATCTAGCGTATTTGATGTGACGATTGCAAACCTCACTACAGGCATGTATTTTTCACAAATTCTTGTTACTGCTCATGCTGAAAATGCCCCTTTATTTAAAGCAGCTAATTTCGCTTCAACAGCAATAGAAACTATGGCTGAATCTGGTAACTTAACAGACTTTTCTAATCTTGGAAATACTGACTTAGATACTTTTAAACCTGCTTTTCCTACCACTACTTTATTAAATCCAGGAGAAAAAACATCAACCGTCACCCTAAATACAGACTCTAACTCAAACTCTACTCATACGCATTTAACGATTGTTGGTAGACTCTATCCAACAAATGATGGTTTTATTGGGTTACAATCTTATAAGATTCCGACAGTTAAGGGTACATACACCGTATTTATAAATGCTTGGGATGCTGGTACTGAAAACAATGATGAAAATATCATTTCTACTGTTCAAGGAAATACAAATACAGGGATTCCACAACATACTGAAGTTAGCTTTAACGCAAGTGGTAGTGGCGTCATTGTAAATGGTGATGAAAATGCCAATAAAATTGGAATACATATTCATCGAGGAGTTTTAGGAGACCTTTTAATTGATGGTAGCAACAATGATATTTCTGATTTAGATAGTAGAATACATAGATTTATGAACCCCGTAGCACTCTTAACAATTGTGGTTAAGTAAATGAAATTATCAATCTTAAGTATCGCTCTTTTTATATTTTTTTTACAAGGATGTAAACTATCCCCTACTGTTGACCCAAATTTAATTAACGAAGATACTGTAACAAATCCATCTCCTACTATAGATGAAACTCAATTTGATATACAAATTACAAATCTTACTTTTAATCAAAAGTTTTCTAAATCATCTTTTATATTTCATAAAAATATTTTAATAAAAGAATGGACCCTATCTAAAGCTATAAAAAGCTCTTTAGAAGAACTTTGTGAAACTGGAAATAGTCAAAAATGGATTAATAATGCAAATATTAATGGTAATGTTTATCAAACATTTATAGGCCTAGAAACAAACTCTCATTCAAAGTCTAATGTCAGTACATTTATTATAAAGTCTAAAGAAGACATCTATTTTACATGGGCTAATATGCTAGTAAATACAAACGATGGTATGACTGGAGCTACTCATATACAAATAGATAGTTTGAATGTTGGTGAAACTAAAACCTTTGATGCAAATGCCTTTGATTGCGGAACAGAGTTTAACTCTGAAACCCCCTCTACAATGTCTGGCCCTCATGGTGATCAAAGTACTCTTGCTAAAGCGGTTTCTCCCACTAACTCTAATGATGAAATTTTTTTATCAATTCATAGGGGAGTCATTACATCTAGTGATGGTTTAGCTAACTCTGTTTTAGATCAAAGTCATAAATTTAACAACCCTGTCGCTCAAATTACTATTAAAAGATTAAAACAATCTTGAATTTTTTTATACAGTAACTCATACTATTCTCTATCTTTTACTATTAGCAGGATTAAATTATGATTCAACTAGAAAAAATTCTTCTTTCACTTGTGACTTTTTTACATATCTATTTCTTTATTTTAGAGCGTTATATAATCTTAACCCCAATGGGACAAAAAATATTTAAAATGACTGCCGAACAAGTTCAAACCTGTTCTACATTTGCCGCTAACCAAGGTGTCTATAATTTACTTTTAGCTATAGGGTTAATTTGGACTATTTTTTCAAAAATCCCCTCTCAATCTACACCTATCAAAATTTTTATACTTATTTTTATTGTAGGAGTCGGAATTTACGGAACAATAACCGTTGGTAAAACTATATTATTTTTACAAGTTATACCCGCTTTATTTGCTTTATTTATCGTAATTGCAAACCTTGCACAGCCTAAAATTAATGATATAACTACAAGCTTTAACAATCCGCCCCAATTTGATGTTATTGCTAAAAATAATAAAAATAGAGATTTTAGCTACCCAATAAAGCAATTTTCACAAAAACAAAAAGAATATTTTCCTTTGGTACTACCTCTACAGGTAAACCAATCTCAAGAAAAGACCTTTTCTACAGTCAAAAATGTTGCAGAGATTTTTGCTTGGAACATCGTAGAAACTATACCAAATGATTTTAAAATTGAAGCTCAAGCTAAAACACAATTTTTAGGTTTTATTGATGATATAGTCATTGAAGTTAGAAAAATAAATGATCAATTATCAGAGGTTCATATGAGATCAAAATCACGCTCTGGTAAATCTGACTTTGGGGTTAATTCTAAACGAATCTTAGACTTTTTTGACCAGGTTAAATTAAATTTAAACTAAAATAAAAAAAGCCCCAATTACAAAATGTAACTGGGGCTTTTTTGTTGTCCTATCTTTTAAATGCTGATCGAAAGAAGTTACTTACCCCTCGAAATGGATTTCCAAAAATAGACTTTTTTCTTTTTTTATTAGAAGATTTTTGTACATTTACTCTTAGCTTTTTTGGCCGTTTTGACTCAAAGTTGGCACTTCTACCTCTATCACTATACGAGTCATTCGTATTTTGAGAATAATTAACATCAGAATAATTCGTATCAAATGATCTTTCATTTCTTGAGTCATATTGTGAATAGTTTTGATCTCTTTGAGTATTATAATTAGAAGCACCTACATTTTGTTCTTCTGCTTGTTTATAATTTCTACTATAAGAGTTTTGTTGAGATGTACTCATATCATCATTTTGTCTCATTGGAGCTTCATTATATGAACCTTGAGTATGTGAAGAGTCATCATATGACTGAGAAAAATCTCTTTTTGTATTTGCTCTATTTTCTTGATAAGAGTTATAAGAATCTTCTGAACCTGAATCATAATTTGTAACACCAGTATTTTGCTTATAACTATCTCTTTCATTATAATTATTATTTGAAGAAAATCGTGATGTCTTATCTTCAAATGAACTTTGTTCATAACCATCATCATAATTAGAAGTACTATCTTGGTAGTTATTTCTACTAGCAGAGTTATATTGGTCTGCTCTTCTATCATATTTTTTTGCTCTTGAATTATAAGAGTTTCTAGTTTGATCTGAGCGATTATCATAATTAGAATCTGTTTGCCTGTAGTCTCTAGAGTTATGTTGATTTTGTGAATAATTATTAGATGATTGGCTTTTATTCATCTTTTTCATTTGAGACCAAGTATCTTTAGCTTGATTTTGTACTGAAGATACATTCTTTTTTACTGCTTCTTTAGCTTTTCTCATTTCATCCAGATATAGCTTTTCACCAGTTTGCTCATTTATAACATAACTTCTATTATCTTGAACGGCTTCATCTGAAGCAAATCTAGATGTCCTATTATAATTATCATTTTTTGAATTATATGATGATATAGAATCCCAATCATTTTTTTGATACGATGAATATGCACCCTGAGAAAAACTTGATCCCAATAATGCACAAAATATTGCTACTAATATTGCTTTACGTTTCATTTCAACTCCATAAGCTAGCGAATAACTTTAAAATTTGAGTTTTAATTTAGCCAAACCCTTTTGGCTTTTAAATCTTGCTTCTTAAGAAAAATCTAAACAAAACTCAGTCCATATATCGACAATTTGTATACATAAGTTAGCTGTTTTTGTTGTTTTTTGTTTTTATTTTTTAACAATTAACTAAAACTTTAAAAAACAAACTATATAAATAAAACTTAATCTATGAAACTTTGAGAATCCAATAAAAGAAAAGTATACTATGATTCTAAACTAATCAGGACACAACTATGAGTATCAGCGAACTACAAAGTAAAACTAATAATCCAGAACTATCTGTAAGACATCAAGCCCTTAAACAACTTGTACAACTTGCAAACCATGAGTCCTACGGTCTTTTGATGTATATATCAAATAACCACTTCTCTCCTGAAACTAGACATGAAGCCAAAAAAGGATCTTTAATTGTACAAAAGTCTCTTTTTTCTAACCAAGAAAAAAAAGACATCGCTCAACCATACTCCGAACAAGAAAAAAAGTCTTTACTACAATTAAAAAGCCCTGAACCCTCTTCTAGAAAAGAAGCCTTACTTCAATTAAAAAACTCTAAAAATCAAAAAATTATTGACCAACTAAGTCGATTTTTACAAACAGAAAGAGAAGTTGAGGTTTTAACTTTAGCCATAGAATGCCTATCTGATTTAGGGAAAACAAGTTCTATACCATTTATTGCTAGCTTTTTACGCTCTAAAAATGAAATTATCAGAAAGTCTGTTTTAGACTCCTTAGCAAAAATTAAAGGAGATGATGCCATTTCATTAGTGGTTCGTTTTACAAGAGACTCTTCTGAACTTGTCAGAAATAGTTCGTTAGTTGGTCTTCAAAGCTTCACACACCCAGAAATATTTTCTGTTTTAAAACAACTCATTCAAAAAGAAAATGCTGTTTATAAAGATGCTGTACTATTTACAATCGTAAGATTAGAAATAAAAGAAGCCTTTTATCTACTCGAAAAATTAAGTAAGGACTCCAATCAAAAAGTTTCTGCTAATGCCATCAAAGCTATTGAGATTCTCAAACGAAAAAACATTTATTGTATTGAAAAAAAAGAAACAGAGCAAAAAGCCCCCTCTACAGATCAAAAAGAAAGCTCACAAAACGAGCAGTCAAACGAAAAAGTTCCTCCTCTTGAAGATGAAGAAATTGTTGCAGATGAAGATGAAGAAAGAATCCTAAGAACAATCACTCATGGTGAAGAAAAAGATGCAATTGATTCATTATTTGAACTTATGTCAAAAGAGTATTTTTCAAACCTTAAAGCTTTACGTGAAAAAATAGTAGAAAGAGGTAGTAGAAAACTACTAGCAAGCTATTTAATTGTTATTTCTCAATCTAAAGACATATCTCACAAAAACTTTTTAAGCGAATGTTTAAAACATCCAGATGCTAGAGTACAAGCCAATACAATTGATGCTATTAAAAATTTAAGTTTACATGAATTAAAAGATGAAATTCTTCCCCTTCTTGAATCAAATCATGACCGTGTAAAAACAAGTGCTCTCATTTTTTTACACCCTTTAGGCGCTTCTGATACAAAAAAAATATTAAGTTCTATGCTAAAGTCACGCAGTGATAACCGTAAGTTGAGTGCAATTTTTGCCATAACAGATATTTCTGACTCTGAATATATCCCACTTCTTGAACTCGCCATGGATGCCCCAAACCCTAAGGTCTCTTCAAAAGCAATTGAAACCTTAAAGATTTTTGTACTTTTAAAAGAAGATTGTGCAATAAAGTTAGCCAACCAATGGGGAGTTCTTGCAGAAATGGAAGAACAAGAAATTAGTGAAGAAGAAATATTAGACGAAGAAAACCAAACAGATGAAAACGAAGTAAAAGAAGCTCAAGACTCTAATGAAACCCAAAAAACAGATTCAAAAAATACTTCTGAAAAAAAAGCTGAAATTAAAACAGAAACTAAAGTCAAAGAAAAGGTAAAAGAGAACCCAAATTCTAATGAAAATAAAGACCCTAATGAAACTAAAAAAGACCTAAAAGAACCTCCTCCAAATGAAGACAAAAAACCAGAAGGAAAAGTAAAGGCATTTTTTACTAAGCTATTTAAAAAGAAATAATAGAAAACTAGGTCAAAACTAAGATGAAACGAAATAATTATGTTTCAAATGAGCCTTATTTCTTTGGCATTGTTGCAAAAAAAATCCTTTGCAATTAGAATACTCAAAAAACAAATTCTAAGGAATAAAGTGAAAATTATTTATATTATTTTTTATCTATTTTTGGCTTCAAAATTATTTTGTGCCAACCCTCCTGGACTTTTCTTAAGTGAAACTTTATCTACTGCGTCTCTACTCGAAGAAAAAGCCGTTGTAAATTTAAAACTTAAAAAGAAAAGCCAAAAACCTCCAAAAATTTATCTATTATCTAAAAAAAATCTTTTAGTTTTTCATCCTGAGTTAAAAAATTGGCAAATTATTAATAGCCAATCTCAAAAAACTACTCATTTAACAACAGGTTTTTTATTACAAAAAAATAATAATAACAATATTATCCAATATAAAAGCTCTTTATTTTATTCTCATAAAAATCAAATTATGCAATATGATGTAGATAAAAAAATCAACTCTACTATCAAACTACCCTTTAAAATCTCAATTAATCAAATACAACAATCAAATAATAATCTCTATATTTATGGAATAAATAACCAATTTGTTCAGTTTTTATTTATTTATAATTTTAAAAGAAAAGTTTTTAAAGCACCTATCAAAAACTTCAATGTCTCTAATTTTACTGTAGGCTCTCAAGATGAGCTAATTATTATTAGACGAAATAAAATTATCTATTTTCAGACTAAAAGTAAAAAACCCTTTATCATGCATAGCAATATAGACCCAAATAGTGGAGATATTTTCTTAATTAATCAAAATGTTTTTTGGCATAGCTACAAACCATTTGTAATAACACACAAAAAGAAAATTCCACTTCAAAACTCTGTTAGTCTCAAAAGCTCTATTGGTGATATATACAGAAGTACAGATCATAAACTTTTTGAAGTTTCTTGGAATGTTCACTCATCTCAATTTAGTATCTATAAACTTAATGAAGATATTTATCCTCAAGACTAATTCTAGGAGAACTCCATGTATTTTTTGTTAGCTTTAATTATTAGTTCAACGACTTTTTCTTTTACCCCTAACCTAAAGTTAAGCCCAAAAGCTAACTTTGAAACAATCAAAGAAGAAAGAGGCATTCAATTTTATAAATCAGAACCCTCTATTACTATTTCAAAAGATCAAGAGCTTCAGATCAAAATCGAAACTCTAAAAGATACCCATCCAGGAGTTTTATACTTTGGTCATATTCATCCAAACCAAAACTTTCCTTATCCAAGATTAAGATATAAACTCAAAGAAAATTCACAAAATTTTGATAAAAAGCATCAGTTTTCTTTTAATTTTAACCCTAAATCAAGATACTCCCCTGAAAAAACAAAATATGATGCTGCTGGTTATGCTGTATCTGGTGGTATTGTCCCCTTACAATTTGAGTTTTATAATCCAAAAAAACAAGCTAATGATATATATCAAACTAGTTTTAGATATTATAAAAATAAACAAAACCAAAGATCACTACAATCTAACCTTCTTTACGGCCCTTTTTACGATACACATAAAGCTGGAGAAATTATCATTAGCTTTGATTTAGATATAGCCTCTGAAGGTAAAATTACACTACAAGAAGAAAACAAAACAGAGTTTCGAGTTATCCCTTTTAAAAAGTCAAAACACCATGAAATTAAGATTGATGTAAAGCAAAATCAAAAATACACCTATCAAGTACAATTACCTAATATCGAAAACAGTAAAATATCTTCATGGTATAATTATCCCAAACTAAATATCAAAACATCCTCAGACTCATTCATTCCATTTTCATTTGCTTGTATGTCTGACTCTCGCTCTGGTCTTGGTGGTGGAGAGGTCGAGCTACAAGGTACAAATACAAAATCTATTAAAAACTTATTTCGTAAAGCCTATGATAAAGGTGCTGAACTCATTGTATTTCCTGGGGATTTAATTGATGGTTATACTACAAGTATTAGTGACTTTAATCAACAAATAGCAGCCTGGAAAAAGGCCTCAACACCAGTTGGTAGATATATACCAATCTATGAGGGAATGGGAAACCACGAAGCCCTACTTGGACGCTTTAGAGCAAAGGATAAAACTACTGCTCCAAAAGCAAAATGGGGGAGTTTTTCTATTCCTCACCCTGATATTTCTACAGAAAGCTTATTTGCCAAACATTTTGTAAACCCAACAAATGGCCCAAAACCAGAAGCTAAAAACACTCCAACTTACAAGGAAAATGTTTACTCATACTCTTACAACGGAGTTGGTTTTATTATGGCAAATACCAATTATTGGTATACATCAGACCCAGAGGTTTTAAATGGTGGAAACCTAGAGGGCCATATCATGGATGGTCAACTAAAATGGATTGATGAAACCGTCCAAAACTTTCATAATGATAAAAACATTAAATATATTTTTGTATTTACCCATGAGCCTGCTTACCCAAATAGTGTCCATTGGACAGACGGTATGTATTATGGCAACGGTAAAAAAGAGTTTAACTCTGGTTTTGATAGAAACTATGTAAACATCATGCGAAACCGATTTTGGAAAAGTATTTCAGCTTCTTCAAAAACTGTTTTTGCAATGTTTGGAGATGAGCACAACTACTCAAGAACAATCGTCCCATCTAACAAAGACTTAGGTTTTAAACATGATGTTTGGCAAATGATTTCTGGTGGCGTTGGCGCTCCTTATTATTATCAAGTCAAAAACTTACCTTGGTCAAAAAATGTTAAAAAGTTTGACTGGAAACAACATTTTATCTTAGTTAATATCGAAGAAAATGGTGTATTTCTTTCAGCAATTTCATCGACAGGTGAGTTAATCGACGTAGCCAAACTCAAATAATTTTTGAGGGTGAGAAGTTTTATTGGCTTGTAAGTCTAAAATTTTTGGTGTCTTGAGGACTTTTTGGTGCTTTTCTTTTTATGCGGTCACATCTGATAAATGTCTTTTTCTTTTCCTTATTTTCTCAAGTAGTAAACTACTAGTCGAAAATAAAAATAGAAAAATACAATCATCATCTGTAACCTTGGTTTAAGCTTTGATATTTATTCCAAAAATAGGTCTAAACTTTCTATAGATGGAAGAATCGTAAGTTTTCTACCCATTACGTCTGTATATAGCTCTACCATTGTTTGCATAATCGGGTACAATTGCCTATTTGCTTCAGCATAAACTTGCCGTTCAGAAAGACGAATACTTTCACTTTTCTTATAAGTACCTATTATTCTAAAAGTTAAAACCTTTTTAGCACCAAGTTTAACTTCTATTCTTGCTGCAAACCTAATTAATTCAGAAGTATTCTCTAAAATATAGCTATCCCAAAGCTGCTCTAAAGAGTTTCCTTTCTCTTCATCACTAATTAAATCTGGATAATACTCACATTCGTCATAATCAATTTTAGAAACTATCATCTAAGTTACCTCTAATATTTATACAGTTAAAGCACAACCGAATGATCTAGGGCTAATACTACCACTTTGAATTTGTATTGGTTTTGGTTTTCTTTTTCTTTTTGATATTGAAGACTTTTCTCTTTTTAAAAATGAGTTAGGTCCCAAGTGCATATTCCCATCCAGTTGTATAAAATCTACACAGTGTTCTTTTAAAAATAGCTGTCTAACTTCTTTTTCAAAGCTTTCAAAAACTGGAAGGTCTTCTACTCGTTTTTGTAGGTTTTCTCTTAATTTTTCTAATACTCTAACTAATGTTTTAGGGTATTTTTCATAAATTTTATCAATTTTATCATCACTTGATAAATGGTTTCTAATAAAATTAGTGAAACCTTTATCACAAGTTGAATAAAGTTTATTTCCAATAATTTCTAATACTATTTCATAAGCCAGAAGTTCCAAGCCTTTATCAGACTTCAAATCTCTTAAAGTTTCATACATTATTATTTCCTCACTTCTATTTTATCTATAGATCTGGCATCAAAAATTATTCCTCTATAATGGAAGTTTGAATTTAAACCTGGAGTACTTTCTATATGTGGATAAATATTGCCTAGCGTCGCCCTACCTAGATTTAAATTATCTGTAGCTACAAAACCTGCATCAGAAACCGCAACATATGCTATAATCGGCTGTTCTATCGAAAACCTTGTTTGCTTAGACATATCGGCATTTT
Source organism: Candidatus Cloacimonadota bacterium (assembly GCA_002402105.1). GTDB lineage: Bacteria > Muiribacteriota > UBA6191 > UBA6191 > UBA6191. Next base: position 568,416 of record NVVD01000001.1, on the reverse strand, counting down.
TTGTAAATATGTTTAATAATTTAGTTGTTCTTGGAATAGACATCATCATAAACTTTAAACTAACTTCATTAAGAATATTAACTTTATTTTCTTTAAAAGTTATCGCTATATCCACTAGTGTTTCTTTAAAAAAAACTTTAATCTTATCAATATAATGTTCTTGAAACCAATCTAATCTCTTAATTTCATTCTGATTACTTATTTTAAATAAATTATCGCCTTTTATATATCCCCACACAAAAGATTTAAAAATATTATAATATTCAAAATTATGCTTAGAGTCAATTAACCAATTATATGCTTTAATTCCTAAAGGTTTGTGAATTTCTTTCATACATTCCACTAATAGTTTATATTTATCTAATTCAGACGGTGCTTTATTAATTAAATCTGCATATTTTGTTGTGACAAAAAAATGTAAGCTAATATCAGTCGAGTTATTCATTGTTTGTTTTTGATGATTAAATACTCCATAAGTTTTATTCCAAAACTATATCATATTCACATTTATTTAATCCAATTTAATAAGCACCTTTTTATAGTTTTACCTTTATCCTCAAAATAACTCAACTTTTCTTGGACTCATATTTGTTTAAAGCTTGAATGCTTTTAGTTAATCTTTTAGTATACTTTTTTATTAAATAAAATTAACTTTTTGTAGTAGCAAACGAGGAACAAATGTCATCTGTTGAAAACTTTTTAAAACATGAGCTTATCCACCAATTGAGTTCGGATGAAATTGATTTAGATAATAAATCATATACCTTTTATTGTGGTTTTGACCCAACTGGAGACACTTTACATGTTGGTCATTTATATCTATTAATAACAATGATGAGACTACAAAAACTTGGTCATAAACCTATCGCTCTTTTAGGTGGAGCTACTGGTATGATTGGTGACCCCTCTGGTAAGTCAAAAGAAAGAGTTTTACTTACAGAAGAAATCATTGACCATAATTTAAAAGGCATATCAAAACAAATCAAAAAGTTCATCAAAATTGAAGATGGAGCCAAAATTGTAAACAACATGGACTGGTTCAAAACTCATAATTTTGTTAGTTTTTTACGTGATATTGGTAAAATGTTTCGTGTTACTGAAATGATGGCAAAAGAATCCGTTAAAAAAAGACTAAGCTCTGATGAAGGAATGTCATTTACTGAATTTTCTTATCAAGTACTACAAGCATACGACTATTTATATTTAAATGAAAATCACGACTGTAATTTACAAGTTGGTGGCTCTGACCAATGGGGTAACATCACAGCTGGCACTGATTTAATTCGTAAAAAAAATGGCAATAAGGCTTATGGAATGACTATTCCCTTAATCAAATCAAGCAGTGGTGAAAAATTTGGTAAAACCTCTACTGGTGATAACTTTTGGTTAGACCCTAAAAAAACAAGCCCATACGAATTTTATCAATTTTGGGTACAAAGAGAAGACTCAGAAGTCATCAAATACCTAAGATATTTTACTTTTTTACCTGATGAAACAATTGAAAGACTTCAACAATGTCTAGAGCAAGAACCGCACAAAAGAGAAGCACAAAAAACACTAGCTTTTGAAGTTACAAAACTTGTACATGATGAAGATGCAGTTAATTTAGCAATTAAAGCAACTCAAGTGTTATTTGGTGGTAGTTTAGATGGTTTAAATGACGAAACTTTACTAAATATCTTTAAAGATGTACCTTCTATTGAATGTTCAAAAAGTTCGTTAAATAATCAAAGTTTTGGTATTTTAGATTTATTATCTTCAGCTGGTCTTTGCAAATCAAAGGGTGAAGCAAGAAGACTTATCAAACAAGGTGGAGTCTATCTAAACAATCAAAAAGTTAGTGACGAAACAAAAATGTTAGGTGAAGAAGATTTAGCTTCTGACTCTATTATGATAGTTAGAAGCGGTAAGAAAAAATACGCTTTAGCAAATTTTACAAATTAAGGAGCTAAAATGAGTGATCAATTAGCACAAATGTTTTATGAAACAGATATTATTAGATTCGATAAAAATAGCATAGACTTTTCAAAAGCCTTTTCACACCCTGATGTATTTCCATTTTTGGCTGATGCTAGCATTGAAATATTAGATGATTATGCAATTGATGCTATAGTATGTGGCTCTGAGGTTTTACCTTACATGCCACACTTAGCAAGTCGCCTAGAGCTTCCCTTTTTATGGCTAAATGGTGAAGACATAATCGGTGATATTAAAGATATTAAAAGAATTATTTACATTACTCTAGTGAGTCCAAGTGAAGAAGACATGACTTTAATTCATGAGTTATGCAAAAAGCAAGGTTTAGAAATTATTGCTGTTTATTCTTTTTTAGGAATGAGACCAAATACCGAAGAACCACGTCTTCTTAGCTTAGTTGCAGCTGGTGAAATTTTAGAGAAGTATAAAGAGTTACATTTAATTAGTGAAAAAGAATATTCAGATATTTTAAATGAAAATACTGCAAAAAGTGAAAATGCTTAGACACTTTTCTCTTTTTTTTATTCTAGTATCACTTGTAAGTTGTTCAAATATCAGATGGTTTGGTCATTCTAGTATAGAGATTATTACACCAAATGGGACAAAGATACTGATTGACCCTTGGATTAATAACCCCAAAAATCCAAATGGTAAAACTATTTTAACTAGCCTACACGATACTCACTATATTTTACTATCTCATGGACATGGAGATCATATAGGTGATACTAGAGATATATTATCAAATAGTAATGCTAAAATCATTACTAGTTATAGTCTTGGCAATCATTTACTTTCTATTTTAAAATACCCCAAAGATAGGGTATTACAAAAAAACTTAGGTGATGTTGGGGGAGAAATTCAAATCACTCCTGAAATTAAAATTACCTTTACACAAGCTATTCACTCTAGTGAAATTATTGATACTAAGGGTATTTTACACAATACTGGGCCATCTGTTGGTTTTATTATCGAGATCAAAAATGACAAAACTGTTTATTTTTCTGGTGATACTGATTTAATGTTTGATATGAAACTCATACCTTTATTTCATAAGATAGATTTATTTATTGTATGCATCGGAAACCAATTTACAATGGGACCAAAAAGAGCAGCATTAGCTACCAATATGATTAAAGCTTCTTCTGTTTTACCAGTACATTGGGGCACTTATCCTCTTTTAACTGGCACTCCCCAACAATTTAAAACCTACTTAGATCAATTTTCTTTTACTGGTCATGTTTATCAATTAGACATGAACCAAAGAGTTCATTTAAAGTAAAACCCCTTACCCTTTGGGCTTATTTATTGTAAACTTTAGTTTGTATTAGTACCTCTCTAAATTATGAAATAGGTTTAAAAGTTATGAATGAAATTCAAGATGATTTTATAAAATATGCACAAGAGCTTTCAACTCCTAAAGACCCTGCTCTTTTTTCTCCAAAGCAATATTTTTTGCGTTCACAAGCCTCTCAAAATGCTATTGAAAAGATATTAGATAAAAGCTATAACACCTGTTTTTTATTTTTTCATGAATCATTCCGAAAAAATTTTAGAGAAAAAATGGGACTCAACTTAATAAAAAGTAATCCATTGAAGGGTTATAAGTTTGAAGTTTATGAAAAAGATGGTCAATATATTGGGTTAGCACTCTTACCAGAGGGAGCATCAGCAGCCGTTAGAACCCTTGAAGAAATTCAAGTTCTTGGTTTTGATAAGTTTATTTCAGTCTCTATTTGTGGTGGTTTACAAGATGATACTAATATCGGTGATATCTTTTTAATTGACCAAGCCATTAGAGATGAAGGCACAAGTATGCATTACCAAGAAGCTTCTATCTTTTCTTATCCTCACTTTGGTTTTACTGAATTTTTAAATCAACAGATGCAACAAAGTGAAATAAACTTTAAACTCGGACTTTGTTGGACAACAGATGCTCCTTATCGAGAAACAAAAAAGAAAATTGCCTACTGGAAGAAAAAAATCACTCTTGGTGTTGAAATGGAAACTAGTGCTTTATTTTCTTTGGCAAAATTTCGTAACTTTAGTATTTCAACCTTTTTAATAGTATCTGATACTTTAAGTAAAGAAGAGTGGAATCCTAAGTTTTCATCTTCTACTATTAAAGAGTCTATGGACAAACTCAACCACTTTTTTATTGAAAACTTAAATACCCTATTAAAATTTGAAAACTAAAAATGGTCTTAAAAAAACTAAAAATTCCTAAGTTATTTCAAAAGGCTAAAAAAAAACCTGAAGTTGAAAAAATAAGTATTGATGTCAACTCTCAAACTTTGCCAGATATTCAAGCTATTTATGAACAAATAAAAGCTATCAATTTATTAAAGATTAAAAATATAATAATTATTGGGGAAACTGGTACTGGTAAAGAACAAATTGCAAGATTACTACATATTGACGGAGTCGAGGATAAACAGGTTTTCTCACAAGCGCAAAACGGTTTTGTTGCTGTTAATTGTGCCGCCATCCCAGAAAGCCTTATTGAGAACCACTTTTTTGGTTATGTTAAAAATGCTTTTACTGGAGCAAATAAAAATACCATCGGATTTTTTGAACAAGCTAATAAAAGCACATTATTTTTAGACGAAATTACTTGTTTTCCTTTACATCACCAAGCCAAGTTATTAAGAGCTATTGATACAAGAAAAATCACAAAAGTCGGTGCATCTACTGAAAGCGAAAGTCTTGATTTACGAATCATAGCAGCAACCAATGACACCAATCTTCTTAAAAACATTGAAGATGGAAAAAGCATGAAGGCCGACTTGTTTGCTAGACTAAACGGATTTATGATTCAACTTCCTCCACTAAGAAAAAGACCCAATGATCTTCTATTTTTAATAAATAGCTACAATCAATCCATTTATCAAAACTTTAATTATTTTTCTACTATACCTTTAATATTAAAAGAGACTTCAAACTATTTACAAAGTTATCACTGGCCACAAAATCTTAGAGAACTCCATAAAGCTATGGAATCAGCTCATGTACACCTCATAAAAGCTTGTATGAGCTATTTCTCAAAAACTAACTTAAATATTGTTAATGATATTGCTACAATCAATTTTCAAAAGTTAAAAGATATTTTTTTAACCAAGACTACTGAAAATATAATAGAGATTAAATTAAACCAATCATTAAAAGATGAGCAAGAAATTTCAAAATTTATAATTAATCATTTATCTCAAAACTATGGTGACTTTATACTAAATTCAAGACATTTTAATCTACATCAGCAGGTTACGTCAAACCAAGTACTTACTCCTATTCAATCTGCTGTCATAGAATGGCAAGATTTTTTAAAAACAAACTTAACTGAAATAGAAAACCTTAAAGATATTCATTCAGGTCAATCAAAAGTTTCTAATGTTGATTTGTTTATGATTTTTGATTCTTTTCCCGATGGTCGATTGTATCCAGATAATGATCTTCAATTTGGCATCAAAGTCTTTTCAACTGTCATAGCCCAATTTGAAAATGATAGTGAAACTCTCGTTAAAAAACTTTGGTCCGTTTTAAAAATTACTGAAACCTCCTCAGATATTAAAACCCCTAGTCAAAAAGTATATACAAATGTTTTAAAATATAGAGTACAAGAAGAGCAATTAAAGTCAGATGTACACCAATACTTTTCTTCTTTTCCTAGATACGATGATGAAGACGAACCAAAAATTGAGTTTTTAGCAAAAGATACCTTACGCTTAGATTCTAAAGGTCGTATAGAGTGTTTTTTCAAACAAAATGAAAATACCTATCGTTATATTTTACAGAGTAACCAAGAAATCGACTTTTCTAAGATTCAATTTTTATTAGTAGAACAACTCATAGAAGAAGAACAACTAGTATTTTACTTATACGGAGAGTTTAACACTCAAAAAAATATCATTGGGCCTCTTCATGTCCTTCAAAATATTCAAGAAGAATTTTTGATGAAAGTACTAGATGAATTTGAAGAAGACAAAAGACAACTAATTTTAAAAGTTTCTAAACAAAACTTAATCACATATAATGAGCCTTACTTTGGTTTTTTTGATTTAGTTGAAAAGGTTTATTTTCACTCTAAAAAAAATGAATTTTTTTTTAAGTTATCTAAAGAGCCTAAAGACTCTTCACACTTACAAAAAACCTTATTTCATTTAACCTATAAAATACTATGATAAATCGAAGAAACTTTATAAAAGGTTTAAGTACTATTGGTCTCAGCTCAACTCTTTTTGCTAAAAAAGCATCTAATAATATAAAGTTAAGCTTATATGAAGATGAAATGAGCATTGGACACAAACTAAGAGACCCAAAAATAATAAAAGATGCTTTATTAAATACAAAAGATATTTTACACACAGACACTTTAATAGCAGGTGGAGGCGTAGCTGGTTTAAATTGTGCTCGTTTATTATCAAAAGACAAAAGAGACTTTTTACTACTCGACCCCGCTAATGAAATGGGGGGTACTTCTGCTAGTATGCCCTTTTCTAAGCATCAATTGCCTAGTGGAGCTCACTATATAATAACTGCTAATAATTATGCTAAAGATTTAATTGATTTTTATGTTGAGTCAAATATTATTACAGGCTTTGATAATGACTTAGCTATTTATAATAATGATTATATCGTAACTGACACAGACTCTAAAGAAAGGTCTTTACATGATGATAGTTGGACTCTTGAAATTGGAGAGTATTTAAATAGACCATCTAAAAAACTTAAAAAATTTAAAAGTTTTTGTCGGTTTTTATCTACTCTAAAAGGTAGTGATAATAAATTATGGTTTGCTTTACCTACCCAGTTTTCTTCTAAAGATAAAAAATCCATGAGTCTATTTCATTTAGACTTTATATCCTACTTAAAACAAAATGATATGTGGGATAGTGAAGTCGAGTATGTTGTAAACTATGCTTGCATGGATGATTATGGTTGCTTAGCTCATGAAGTTAGTGCTTGGGTTGGACTACATTATTTTTGCTGTCGTGATCAAAATAGAAGTCATTACACCCTATCTTCTTCTAAGGGTAACGGCTTTTTAATTGATATATTTTTAAAAAATATCCCTTCAAAAAACTTAAGCACAAAAAGTTTATTAGCTTATTCAATAAAAGAAAATGGGCTTCATAAGTCACTTATTTTTAAAGATAATCAATTTTATTTTATTTATTCTAAACATCTTGTGTTTGCAGGTAAATCTCATGTTATACCGTATATTTTTCCACAAAATCCAAAAGTTAAAACTCAAAAGCAAGTACCGTGGTTAGTTACACAGCTCAATTTTCAACTACCTGATAATTACCCTTTATCTTATTTATGTTGGGATAACATCAGAAAAGATAGTGATTCTGTTGGCTATATTGCTTCAAACTATTTTCAAAAAGAGTTTAAAAATCCTCTTTTATTAACTCACTTTTTTCCGACTCAAGCCTTTGCAAAATTATCCTCTAAAGATTTGTATAAACTTTCAAAAAAACAATTAATGAACTTAGTTCTAGATGATTTTGAACAAATTAGCCCAGAGCTCATACCCTATCTTAAATCTATGTGTTTTAAACGAATTGGTCATGCTATGGGACTTTGTCCAAAGGGCTATATTTTGCCCTCTTTACAAAATAAAAATCAAAACTCGATTGTTTTAGCCAATAGCGATAGTTATGGCCTACCTCTATTTGAAGAAGCTTTTCAAGCTGGAGTCAATGCTTACAATGCAATCAGCTAGCTACACATCTAATTTAATAAAACTACCTTTTATACAAGCACTAAGGTGGTTTTTACTTGGCTTACCCATAGCTGTATTATTTTATCAATCTAATGGAGTAAACCTTCAACAGGTTTTTTGGATTCAAGCTTTTTTTTCATTAATAATATTAGTAGCAGAAGTTCCATCTGGTTGGTTTGCTGATCGTTATTCATATAAAAAATCTATGTTTATTGGAGCTTTATTTATTTGCTTTGGCGATTTTGTATATGTTTTTGCTAATCAATTTGACTTCTTTTTAGTTGCTGTTTTTTTTCTAGCAATTGGCTCTAGTTTAATTTCTGGTTGTGACTCTGCCTTGTTATACGACACATTGCTTGAACTTGACAAAAAAGATGAATATATTTTTTGGGATAGTAAAATGTATAGGGCAGCTTATTATTCAGAAGGATTTGCCGGTTTAATTGGTGGAGGATTAGCTCTTTATTCACTTAGAAGCCCCTATATCGCACAAGCAGTTATTATACTTTTTATTTTACCACTCATACTTTCATTAAAAGAACCCACATCAAATAAAGAAAAGCAAGAAACAAGTACTATCAAAGAAACTATTCAATTTTTACTTTCTAATCCTTTGTTATTATCTTTAATCTTTTATTTTGCATGGTTAAACGCAGGTGGTATTACTTTTGTGTGGCAAGTTCAAGCTTACTTAAAACAGTTAAATACCCCTCTTATTTATTTTGGTTTAATATGGGCCATCTTACAGTTTTCAACTGGTATATTTTCTAATTACACAAGTAAGTTTGCTTCTTTACTATCCCAAAAACAAAGTTTATTTTCTTTTTTATGTTTTATAAGTTTTGGGTATTTAGCTTTGAGTTATAATGCTAGTCCATATGGTTTAATCATCTTTTTTATCTTTTTCTTCAACCGAGCTATGATGGGCCCTATTAGTAGAGATATGATAAACAAGTTGATTCCTAGTCATCAAAGAGCCACTATTTTATCTATTAAAAACCTATTTATGAGGTTGTTTTTTTGTTTAATTGGCCCTTATATTGGCTCAATCGTTGATACTCAAAACTCTAATATTGCTTTTTTCAATTGTTTTTTTATTTTTGGAACAGGTGGTTTGATACTTTTTATTATTTGCTTTCAAACTATTGATAAAACTAATAAAATACAGTCAAATTAAAGTCTTATTTATACAAAAATGAATAGTTTTTAAAAATAAATCTCCAAAAATAAAAATAGTTCCCACAAATCTTCTTTTTTTTGATACTTTAAATATCGAAAGCCTAGTTTTTAATCTTCGATCACTTTACAAGTTTACTTTTTTGGCTTTTTAAAATTATGTTAGTACAATCTATCATTTACTTTACTACTTACTTGCTTAACTTACTGGTCTTACCAAAGTTTGCAGTTTTAGGTACTCCCTCCTCTTTTTTTCAACCATTTCTAAGGATACTCTCATATGGAAATTAATTGGCTCGATACAATCTTAAAGTTTTTGGGTGGTCTTGGTTTTTTCTTTTTTGGAATGAAACAACTTTCAGACTCTTTACAATCTATGTCTGGAAACCTCATCAAAAAGGTTCTGCATAGTATCACTACTAATAGACTTCTTGGAGTTTCTGTTGGAGTTTTAATTACCTGTTTGGTGCAGTCATCATCTGTTGTTACTGTAATGACTGTAAGTTTTGTAAATGCTGGGTTTATGAACCTAAATCAAGCTATTGCAGTTATTTTTGGAGCAAACATAGGTACAACTATAACAGGTTGGATTATCGCCATTAAAATCGGAAAATATGGCATTCATATGATAGGTATAGGCGCTATACCAATGATGTTTACTAAAAATGTTACTCTCAAACGAATCGGTGCTTTATTTTTTGCACTAGGTTTAATTTTCTTTGGTTTAGAAACTATGAGTGGAGCATTTAAGCCTCTTCGTACAGACCCTACTTTTATTAGCTATTTAACCTACTTTACAGCAGATACTTTTTTATCTTTAATTGCAACCGTCGGAATGGGTTGTTTATTAACAATCATGGTTCAGTCATCATCGGCTATGCTTGGTATTACTATTGCCCTTGCTTCTACTGGTACAATTACCTTTCAAACAGCAGCAGCTTTAGTGCTTGGTGAAAACATTGGTACAACAATTACAGCTATTTTAGCTGCCGTTGGTACAAACACAAATGCTAGGCGTGCTGCTTATGCCCATGCTATTTTTAATATATCAGCTGTTTGTACAATCGTTATTTTATTTAGACCATACATCTCATTAGTAGATAAGCTAATAGCAGGAAACCCAGACTTTTTAGCACCTGATGGTAGCAAACCAAATATTGCTACTCATATTGCTGCTGTACATACAGTTTTTAATGTTTCTGCAACATTAATATTTTTACCTTTTTTACAATATCTTGCCCAATTTGTTTGTAAACTAGTACCTCGTCCAGATCACGAAGAACAAAACCGATTAGAACTTGTTGGTAATCCATCTCAACTATCACCAGTAATCGCTATTGAGCAATGTTATGCAGAGCTTATTAGAATGGGGGATATTACTGGTCGACTCATTGATTACACCGAAGAGTATGTCATTAGAGATGTTAGAAATACTGAACTAAAAGACAAAGTTTATAAATACGAAGATATTACAGACAATATCCAAAAAGAAATTTTACTCTTTTTAATCAAGGTTATGGAGAAAAAGCTTTCTCATCAACAAACCTTACAAATCAATGCTATGATTAGCATCTCAGATGATATGGAAAGCATCGGAGATTACTGCCAAAATCTAGTACGCTACAGAAAGCGACTTTTTGATGACAATCATGCCCTCAAAGAAGAAACTAAACAAGAGCTTAAAGAGTTTTTTCAATTAGTTAAATCTGCATATGCAACAATTTTAGAAGAGGTTAAAAACCCTGAAAGTGTAGATTTACAACGTTTTGATAGAATCATTGCTCACCTTAAAGAAAAAGCAGAAGAGATTAAAGTACACCACTTAAATCGAGTAAAAACTGGAGACTACTCTCCACTTACAAACTTAACATTCACTGATATGATTGTAGCTCTTAGAAAAATCAATGGACACATTGCAGGTATCAACAAAGCTATAGACTCTTTTAAAGATTAATTGCAACCAGACTAGAAAGTGTCTGACACTTTTACCTTTCACTCTTTTGTAAATTGGAGTTCATTCCAATAAAAAAATTATATAATGGAGTCAAAGACCCATCTCCGACTTAAGTAAAAGTTTATTTTTTAACTTTTCTTTTGCTTTGTTCTGCTTTATTTTGAGCAGATAGTCTTTTATGGTTTAGTTTTTTTATGATTTTAATAGCAGTAGTTGCAGGCCATTTAATAGCATTTCTTGGAAACTCTAAAAAGCCTTTTTCAAAAGTACTTCTAATAACTTGTCCGTGTAGTTTTGGGCTTGTATTCATTTTATTTTGATATAAAGTATTGTTCATTTGAACAAGTTTAGGTTTTGGCCATAGAAATTTCCATTGATTGCTGGGACATTTTGTTTCTATGTAATCAGGTAAATAACTATTATCTTTTTGTTTAAAAAAGTACTTTTTAAAACAGTTTTGAGTATGAATATCTTTATAAATTGATGGATTAGCTGAATAAGCCATTTTTTCATCATCCATAAAAAACCTTCTGCCATCATCATACGAGTAATTTATTACTAATATACTAAATGAACAAAGACCAAATTGTATTAATTGTTTTTTCATAATAAAACCTATAGTTATTTACTGAGAATATCTATCTATCGACTTATTTAAGGCCAAAAAATAAATTCAAATTTTTAACATGAACAAAGCTTTCAAACATCTTTGTTTTTTGTATTTCATTACTCACAATTTAATGAAATACGTTCATGAAATACTTTTAAAGCCTCATCACTCGGATAAAAATATAAATAAACTAAAAGGTTATATGAAAAAAATCTATGTTGAAATAATTTCTCACGAGTACAGTTTAAATTTAACTGATGCTTTCTTTCGACCAAGGCTTTTAAAGATGGTAAAATTTTATATAGTGGTGCGCTAAAACCTTTTTTTTGAAAGTTTAATAAACTTTTTGGCAAATTATTTTTTAAATAATCTCTAATCGGAGCCTTACTTTTTTGAAATATCAAAGAAGTTTTAGACGGGTAAAAAAAAGTGTTTTTAACAAAGTCCACATCTAAAAATGGACATCTTATTTCTAAAGAGTTTGCCATTGATGCTCGGTCTGTTTTTATTAAAATCTGTTGAGATAAATACTGCCTAAAATAATAAAAACACTCTTGATTACTATTTTGAGAGAAATCTATTAATTTTTTTCCTGTTTTTAAAAAATTACCATTAAAAAGTTTTGGAGAAATCGAGTTCATATAAGCTAAATGCCTCAAAATACCACTTTTATCCATTCCCCAAGAAAATCTTTGTAGTTTTTCAGAAAAATTAACCCTAGTATAAGAATCAATCTTACTATCTTCATACATATAAGCAATTAATTTTTGAACTATTTTAGGTAATAAATCTTGTACTCTGCTTGCCATAAAGGTTGGATAACCAAAAAATATTTCATCTCCACCATCACCAGATAAAACTACTTTTTTAGTTTTTGAAATCTCTTTACATAAAAAATAAGTAGGAATAAATGAAGAGTCTCCAAAAGGTCCATCAAGTTTATCTAAGGCTTCTTCTAAGTAATCAATAAAGTTATCTTGTGGAAAACTAACTTTAATATGATTATATCCTAAATAATCTGCTATTTTTTTTGCTTGTACGCTCTCGTCAAACTCTACATCTGAAAAAGACAAAGAATAACAGTCTAAATTTTTTATACCTGAGTTTTTTAATGATAATGCAATACTAGTAGAGTCCATTCCACCACTCAGCATTAATCCAACATCTACATCTGCAATTAAATGCCTTTTACAGGTTTTATCAAACTCATTAGTGAAACCTTTTTTTTGTTTCAATTCTAATAAATCTTCTAAAGATAGATAACTTTTTGACTCAATTATTTTCTCTTTGATGATTAAAACTTCTGCTGGTAATAACTGTTTAATGTTACTGTCTAAAGTTTCTTTACCTACGGTACAAGATAGTTGCAAATAATCATAAAATGCGCTTTTTGATAAATTAGTAGATGTCATTTTTTGAAGTGCTAAATACTCAGAACAAAAATAAAAGCTATTTTTACTTTTAGAATAAAACAGGGGTTTCATACCAAAAGCATCTCTAGCTAAAAAAGTTGTCTTTGTAACTTTTTGATAAAATGCAAAAACAAACATCCCTCTTAATTCTGAAAGAATTTTAATCTGAAATTTTTTTAATAAATCAAATAGAACTAAAGAATCACTACAATAGTTTTTATTTAAGTATTTTTTAGCTAACTCTTTAAAGTTATAAATCTCTCCATTAAATACTAATACATTGCCCTCATCATCAACAATCGGTTGAGTACCCTCATCTTGAGCAATAATTGATAATCTAGTATGTCCAAAAGCTATTTGATTATTTTGATAAATTTCTTGCTCATCTGGACCTCTATGTTTTAATAATAAAAGCAAGTCTTTCATATTAAATTTATCACTTGAGCCTATTACTCCAAAAATACCACACATATTATTTTTCGTTTAAAAGATAAAGTTTTGAGTATTTTAAAAAGTGGTAAATAGCATTTACAATTGCCAGTATAAAACCTCTAAAGCCATCTAAAAAGCCTAACTTTAAAATATATGCCTTCAAAAACATTAATATCGGAGAAAAAATAACCTTTAAAATTGAGGACTTTTTTTGTTTAGAAAAAGCATCTAAAGATGAAGCCGTTGAATAAGAGTTCATTTTTTCTATTGTTTCATCCATGCTTAAATAAGTATAATGCTGTAATGGTTCTTTTAACCTTCCAATAGATATATTTTCATTATAAATAAATTTTTCATGAACTCTTTCTTTGCCGAATCTAGCTGCTCCTTTTTTAAACAGTCTTATTTTATAAAAACCACTCCAACCACCATACTGTACAAGTTTACCATAACAATACGAATGAAATAAAAACTCAAACATTTGATATTTATTTGATTGAATCGCTTCTAAAATTTCTTTCTTTAAATTTTTAGAAACAAGTTCATCAGCATCAATTAATAATATCCAGTCTCCTTGGCACTTATCTATCAAAAAGTTTTTTTGATTAGAGAACCCTTCCCACTTATTTTCAAAAAATCGAGCCTTATAAGAAAGTGCTATCTCTTTTGTTTTATCTGTGCTAAATGAATCTACAATTACAATTTCATTTGCCAAATCTTGTATCGCCTCTAAGGTTTTAGGCAACATCTCTTCTTCATTTTTTGTAATAATTGCTACACTTATAGCTACACCCATTTAACCATTCCTTAGACACCAAAGAAAAAACTAGACCAATATTTATCTTTCATTTAAAATACTTTTCAGATTATATACTCATATTCTTAAATTTAAAATAAAATTAACTATGAAAAATAAAACATTTACTATCAATATATCTATCTCTGATGAAGAGCTTGAAACTCTAATTCATAAAGTTGAAAACCATTTAGATATCATTGCTTGGGTTTTAAAAGTTAAAAATGAAAATAACTTTAGAATCAGAGCTTGGTTAAAAGCAAAAATAAAACTCTATGGATTAAAAGATCGTTTTATAGAGCTTATCAATAATAAGACCTTATCCACCATAGAAGATATAGGACAAAGCATTGAAAATGAAATTTATCACTTTTTAGAATCTGACAATTGCTCTCACTATTTACAAAACTTACAATTAGACATTCCACAATTTTTACTAAATTATAAACTTGAATATAATATAAGAAACACTCTTGCTAAGGCTAACCACAAAATAGAATCTCAATCTCAAAATGAAGTTTTATTTTTTTGTTTACTAGATTATTTTAAATCTCATCAAATACTTTATACCCAAGAAGAAAGAAAATTAAAAGACTACTTTTATCATACAATTGATTTTGATAAAGCAACCCTTATACCATCAAAAACTTTAGGATTTTATTTACACTCACCAAGGTTGTTAAACAGTTACCATACAAACGAACAAATATTTTTAAACCAAGTTGACTGGTTATTTCATCCAAGCAACTACGATAAAAATGATTTACAATGCCTAATAGAAATACCAAAGAGACATTCTCAATTTAAAAATATCTCTAACTTTGAAAAGTATCATAATGACCATCAGTTTCCATTTGTCGACATGAGCTTATTAAGCCATTTTTTTACTAAAGACTTTATATTTTCTAAGCAGTTTTTAGATTCAATTGCAAGTAGAAATATAGCCTACTTACTACCGCTTGAAAATACTCTTTATGACAGTTTAAATCATACAATTAAAATGATATTAAGTCATAACTCTAATAGTGGATTTTTATTCTCTTTGGTTTCTGCAAACTTTTTAGATACTAGTCCACAGATATTAGCTAGCTTAATGCAAAAGTTTAAAATAAGTGAAAAACAAATATTAAACTTTTCAAGTAGTAAACAAATATTGAAATTTTTACAAAGATTTTCCTAGAGCAGTACCCATCTTACATAAAGTTTCATAACCCATTTTATTATACTCTAATAAGTCATGCGAAAATTTTACTTTATTTTTTTCAAATAATAAAACAACCGTTGATGCCCCAAATACAAAATAGCCCTTTTCATCACCTTTTTTAACCAGAGTATCGGCTTTATAGTTTTGTACTATTTTACCAACCATAGTAGCCCCAACTTCTCCCATTAAAATATCGCCAAATTTTGAAGTTTTTAAAGTAGAAAACTGTCTCTCATTTTGAGCAAATAAATCGGGTATTTTTTCAATCGCAACTGGATTAACAGAGTATAAAACTCCTTGTATGCGATGAGATTTACTAATTTTACCATCACAAGGAAAGTGAAATCTATGATAATCTGCTGGGCATAGTCTAAGTATTACTAAAGAGCCTTCATCATATTTAGTAGCCAACTTTTCACTTTGTAAAAAGTCTTTTAAAGTAAAAGAATGGCCCTTGATTGAAAATACCCTTTTATTAGAAAGTTTTGGAAAAATACTTAATCTTCCGTCGCCTGGTAAACAAATTATATCTTCATCATTATCTATGGGTCGAACACTTTTTTTTAATGTACGACTAAAGTACTCATTAAAAGTTTTATATTCATAAGTTTCTTTTTCTGAAGAGTTTTCATCTATACCTAACTTTTTTATAAAACTTGGTATCTTATGAGACGACATCTCTGTATCTTGATAAAGACCATATAGTTTTGAAACCCAAGGATATTTTATAAAGTTTTCTAACAAAAGCTGTCCTAAAAAAGACTCGTAACAAAATCTTAAAGCCTCTTCACCATAAACAATTTCTTGGGATAGTTTAGAACTTTCTCGATCAATAAACTGTACTTTTGTCATAGGCTACTTAAGTTTTTAGCTTCTAAACAAGAGTCTATATAAAGCTTGATTGTTTCTATATCAAAAGGCTTAGTTAACAAACCACAAAAACCATGTTGTTTATAATTTTTAACTAAATCAATATCAGAGTAACCAGTAGATAATATACTTTTTACAAAAGTTTTATTTTGCTTCATTAAAAATAAAGTCTCAACAGCACCTAAACCTTTTGGTACAGAAACATCTAAAATACACAGGTCATAATGATTGATTGCAAGTAGTTCTAAAACACGAGCACCATCATCAACAAGAGTGACTTCGTATCCATAAAAACTGAGCATATCGCCCATCATTTCTCGAATAAAAATCTCGTCGTCCATCACCAAAATTTTTGTCATATTTTATCTACTTCAATTCATCTACATTTAGTATATTTATCATTATACAAAAAGCCATAACATTTGACCATTTCAACAATGAAAAATCACCAAAAACAAAAATTATTTTACCAATGTAGCTATCGATAGTTTTTATTGCTCTTAGACTCCTTCATCTCAATTGAAATATTTTCCTCAGGTTGTATAGGGTGAGTAGATTTTCCTCTTTTTATTTATGACTAGTAGTAGGCTACTAGAATAAATAAAAAAAAAGGAAAAACTGCCACCATATACGACCGCATAAAAAACGACTCAACAAAGTCAAGAACTACCGCCTGAAAATAAATTACCATAGCGCCTTATTTACCCATTTTAAAACCCCAAAAAAAATGGTCTCCCGTGGGAGACCTTGTATAAAATAAAATAAGATGTATGTCAGTCAAAAAATCAATGAAGGGAGGGTTTTCACCCAGTCGAGCCCATGGAGGACTAGTCATTGACTAATTAATATGTTAAAAACTATCGTTTCAGCTGAAGAATCTCCTGTAGAAACTCGTCAGATGTTGTGATGATTCGACCGTTTGCAGAGAATGACCTTTGGGTCACAATTAACTCTGTAAACTCTTCGGTTAAATCAACGTTAGAGCCTTCTAAAACTCCTGATGATAAAAGCCCTCTATCATCTTGTCCTGCTTTTCCAATTCTGGCTAAACCAGAGTTTGATGTTACTGAAAAAGTATTTGTACCTTTTTTCACTAAACCAGCAGGGTTATTAAAAGATGCTATAGCAAGTTGTGCAATAGCTGCTTTGTTTCCGTTTGAAAATGACCCTATCAACTCACCAGATGGGTCAATCGAAAAGCTTTCTAAAAGTCCCATAGCGTTACCAGTTCTGAATCTAGCAGCTGTACCAAATTCAGCTTCAAACTGTGTGACAAAGTTCATGTCCAACTTTATCTCAACTCCTTCAGCATCAGATGGTTTAAAAGTCACATTTGGGATATTAGAGTTAAATAAATCTATTTTCCCCTCTTCTGTAAAAAATAATTTGCCTTGTCGCCCACCACTGATAATAAAATCATTGGCCTGTCTAATTTCTTCTTCTGTTGGGTTTTTTGGATCATTAATTTTAAAACCAGGAGGTGGGGTAAACAAGAATGATTGTACTAGTGAGTCATCATTATCTAGGCTTATAAAATAAGCCCATTCACCTAAATTTTTATCTACATGCTCGTAAGTAGTTGTTAAAATATGTGAGCCACCAAGAGAGTCAAAAACTTCAATATTTGTTGAATGTCTTTCTCCACTTTCATACGTTGCAGAATAAGTACCTATTTCTTTTAATCCAGCCTTTTTAACATCTGTCACATCAAAAGTATACGAGTCACCCAGTACAAAGTTAGCTGAACCACTTGTAAAACTACCAGCATTTCTACCAACTTTACCAGATCGATCAATATTTGCCACATTTATTACAACACCATTTGGTAAATGAATTTGTCTTCTTACTTTTTCATACATATCCCCCATCGAGTTTGCTGCTATATTTGGAGCAATACCTAAGTTTGGGTTATACGTTTGCATTTCTGCAAAAAAATTATATTCTGGAGCATAGTCTGTATTATTTGATATAGTTGTCCCATCAGACCCAACATTCGGCCGTGAAGT
The DNA here is from genome assembly GCA_002402105.1 of Candidatus Cloacimonadota bacterium. GTDB lineage: Bacteria > Muiribacteriota > UBA6191 > UBA6191 > UBA6191. The sequence continues at coordinate 550,254 of NVVD01000001.1, read as the reverse complement.
ACCTAAAGCATCATCTAATGGATTTAAATCAATCTGATAAACTGGACTTGGAGCCCCATTTACAAATACCTTTAAAACCTGATTATTTAAATTTTCTCCAGGTGACACACCAAAAGTTACATCATCATGAGGTCTAAAGGGGTCAACAGTATTGGGAGTATTTCTAATGCCAAATTCAATACGATAGCTGCCAACAGCATTTGATTGTGCTTTTGAGGTATCAATGGTAACTGTACCCGTTGGAAAAGTTGAATCTAAGCTAGTAAAAGCAGGGTCTAAATTAATTAAGTTCTTTCTAACTGCAGGTTTGGCTTGAGAAAAGCCTAAGTTATATTCAATATCTTTTTCTGATTTTGTGATTTGTCCTGTTCTTTCACTAATTTCAGATGGTTTTGGAATATTTACTGTAATAGCTGAGGCCTGCCCCTCTGCTTGCGTAAAACCCTGTAAAAATATTTCTACTCCAAAAAAACCATTTTCATCTAAATCTTTTGGGGTTAATGCAGCTCCTGCTCTATTGATTACAAAACTAATTCCATCAAACTCAACTAAAGTATTTACTTCTTCATCTCTTAAAGAACCAGCAACCCTAACTACTTGATTATCATCAATCACCTGAAACGACGTTGGTGAATTAAAAACTATTTTTAAATCTCCTGTATATTCTGATTGTGAGGCATCTATATTTCGTAATTCAAACCTTGATGGCCCTTGTGCTCCATCATGATATCCAGCAAGTAAGTTTTTATAAAATAATGAGTCATCAGTTGGATTTAAACTACCTGGTGATTGAGCACTAAATACAAACCTTGCTCCATCTGCTCCAATACCTGCTGTTGAGTCTTGCCAAGGGTTAGATTGAGCATCTGTTTTACTCATAGTAAATGACAATTGCCCTGGTACAGATATTTTTAAATCAACAATACTTCTATCTAACCCTATCATTCTACCTAAAGGTTGTTCTGGAGGTATAGCAGCAGCTCCTGTTCCTGCAGTTCCTAAAGGACCAACAAAAATCAGTACATCCATTTTATTTGGGTCAGCAGCTGGATTACCTGAGGTATCTGGAACCATTTCTATTCTAACTTGTCCAAATGGAGATACAGCAGTAGCCCCTCCAATACTTAACCCTGGATAATTATCAAGCTGTACACCTTTATTTTGATTTTCAAAACTATTATTAATTTTTATATCTTTTACTGAAAACTTTGTAACCCCTCCAACAAGAGTAGTTGGAGCCCCAGTAATGGGATCAATACTATCAGTTGCCAAATTTCCACTAGCAAAATCTAAGTTTTTTACACCATGTGGATTTAACCATCTACCCGGAGTATACTTACCATCAGGGTCATAAGTAAATGAAAAAGCATTTGGTCTGGCAAGACCATTTAATGCTATAAAGTCAGGAGCATCTGGGTTAAACATCGCATCAGCTTTTAAATCTGGCTGGTTTGTACCTAAGTTATTAGGGTCAATTTTACCAGATGTACTCGTTGAAAAAATATCAGGAAAAGCAGTACTTTCAAAATCATAATTTACTTGGGTATCACCAGCTGGTGTTACCGTACTTTTTAAAATTTCACCAAAATCATTAAACTCTAATCTACCTGTACCAACCGTATTACCTGTTGTATCATTAGCTGACCAAGTATAAACACGACCATTAATTTTATTATATGTAAAAGATAGTTTTTGAGTTTTTTGCTTTAACGGGTCAATAGATGAGTCATCTTTAAAGTTAATAAAAGTATCAGCTTGTCCAATGTGTCTTTCACCAGAGCCTGAATTTAAATTTGAAGAGTAATCTACTCTATCACTAGCTTTAGCAAATTGCTTTCTATTAAGGTTTATATTTATATCACCAAGAGCTTTTGATGTATCTACTTCAAAAGAACCATCTAAGTTTCTTCCAGCCATCCAACCTTTTACTCTAAGACTAGAGCCCGATGCAACAATATCTCCATTAGAGTCAATTTTAAAGTTACCATCTCTTGTAAATAACTTACCACTAGACCCACTTCCACCAACAACAAAAAAACCATCTCCAGAGATTGCTAAATCTGTTGCAATACCAGTAGTAGTTGTAGCACCTTCTGTCATAATTTGTTCAATTTTTGGAGTTGCTGCTCCTAAACCAATCTGAGATGGATTTGTACCACCGACTGTTCCTGTTGGTCCATTACCTGTTGATAATGTATCTGAAAATAAATCAGAAAAACTTACTCTTGATTTTTTAAAACCAACTGTATTTACGTTTGCGATATTATTACCAATAACATCTAATTTAACTGTTTGACCTTTTAAGCCTGAAATACCTGTGAACAAAGCTCTTGATAGTGCCATGTTAGCCTCCAAATTTCTTTGGAAATCCTTTTCCCTTCTTATTCTTTCGATCCTTGAAAGAACATTCTATCTAAAAATTATTTTCTTAAACTTTTTGAACAATTATGATTGTTCTTGTGTATCTGGTTCATCACTTTGTGAATCGTCAGTCTCATCTGGGGTATCAGTAGCTTCTTTCACTACTCTCACAGAGTTAATTTGACCTTGAGGTACTTTTACTTCACTACCTCCCGAATCAACAATAATTAATGGAGGAGAAGATGTAAAATCTACACCTTTAACTTTACCACTAACTTCTGTAGTTTCTGATTTACCATCAGCATCTGTACTAGTAATAAAGCCTTCTATTTCTTTACCAATCATTGATAAAGCACTCGATTTTTCACTATTTTGATATGCACTCAGTAAACTCTCCATTGATGTATTTAAGTTTTGCATTTGCTCAAGTGATGAAAATTGAGCTTGTTGTGCAATTGACTCTGAGTTATCCATTGGCTCTAATGGGTCTTGATGTTGAAGTTGTACAATCATTAATTGTAAAAACTCATCCTTACCAAGTACATTATTTATTTTTCGCTTTGGCGGCTCATATGTTGGATCAAGTGATGATTGTAATGGATTAATCTCTGGCATAATTGCTCCTAGGCGTATTGATTTACTCTATAGTTTTCTTCGATTTCTATTTCTTTTGACTCTTTTAGTTCTTCTTCTAAATCAAAAGACTTTTGATTTTTTCTTTTAGAATTTTTTGAGGATTGTTGCTCTTTATTTGAAGCATCTTGTTCTTTTTGCTCTTTAACATTTACTTCTACCTCGCTAGCATCAATATTTTGGATTTTTAATGTCTCTTTTAATTGATGTATGTTTTTTTCAATAATTTCTTTTACTGCTTGATTTTCAACTTCAAAGCTTAATTTAATAACTCCATTTACTTGTTTAATTTCTAAACGAACCTCACCCAAACGCTCTGGTTTTAACTGCATAGTTAATCGATTTACCTTTGGAGGGTTTATCAACTTTGTCATATCTTGAATTTGTTTTACAATCACTTTAGTACTAGATTGAAACCCTGGATGTCTCACAAGTTTTGTTAAAGTTATTTTTCTTGAGCCATCAATGCTTAAACCAATCTCTTTTGAAACCACTTTTTCTGTCACTAAAGATGCTTTTTGCATAGCTAAGTCAAATTTACTAGATACTTTCTCATTTGATTTTTTATTTTGATTTTTTGTAAAGTTTTTTGTAAATGCTAGAAAGTCTTCTTCACTTTTACTTTTTTCTTGATCATTTGTATTTGATGAGTTTTCAGATGACTCGCTGATATCAACCATATCAACTTTTACTGTTTCACTCGGATTTTGCTTATATTCAGATTCTGCTTTTACCACAACTCTAACTAAGGTCTGAGATTTTTTAACTAGTTCACTTGATTCATCACTAACTTTTTCAACTAACTTAGTACCTGACTCTTTTAACTTTAAACTTTCTTTAATAATTTCTTCTTTTTGAATGTTTTTATTATCAACATCCCTACTCATCATTTTTAAATCTTTTTTAATTTCGTCTACTGATAAAAATTCTTTTTTCTGTGGCTCTGGTTCGGCTTCTTCATACGATACTTCACTAATTTCTAAATCTTTAAAGGTATCTTTTAATGAGGTTTCATCTGACTCAGTAGCTTCAATTGTTTGTACTTCATCTACTAATTCAAAAGATGATATATCTATTTCTCCTGAAGATATTTCAAAAGACTTTAAAATTATCATTTCTATGTTTTCTAAAGTATTTTTGACCTCTTCATTTTTTAAAAATAAAGCATCTTCTTTTGTTGGCTTTTCAAGATACGTTGATAAAACCTCTATAATTTCTTTAAGTCGTTGTGGGTTTTCAATCTCTAGTTTTTGTAAGTCTTGATCTGAAAAGTCTTCTACTACATCTAAAACTCTCTCAACTACTTCTCTTAACTCAGGACTTGATTGAAGTAGCTCTACATTTTGTAATATACCTTTTAAATCAAAATTGTCTACGCTTTGTGCAACCTCTATTTCATCACTAATTGATTCTATTTGAACAGGCTCTATTACATCTGGTATATTTTGCTCTGTGTTAACAACTTCTGTTACATCAGAAGCTGTCTGCTCAACAATATCAGAACCTACTACTTCTGAAATAATTAAATCATCTTCTGCTTCTAGTGGTTTCTCTACTAATTGACTTTCTAACTTTATCTCTGGTATTTCTTGAGTTAATTTCTCATTACTTACAATAGCTTCGCTATGATCTAAATTTACAAGTTCACCTTTTTTTTGCTCTAACGTTTCATTTAAGTTTAACTCTAAGTCTTCATTATTTTCTACATTAGAAGAGCTTTCTAGCTCAATATTTAAATATAGAAGCTCTTTTGCTTTTTGTTCTAGTGAACTTAGTACTAAAGCTTTATCATCTTCTGTATTTGAAGAGACTTCTAGGCCAATATCTAAGCTTTTTTCTTCTTTTTTTGAATTTAAATTAGTTTCTTTTAATGGCTCTTTTTCTTGAGAAACATTTTTATCAACATTGGCAGTAGTTGATGAAGCTATTTCATTATCTTGAGATTTTGGTTGGTTCTCTTCTATATTTTTTTGACTATTTTCTTTATTTAAATCTAGTTTCGATTTTGGTTCATGACCAAACTTAGATGATTTTTTTGTTTCTATTTTTTTAGCATTTAAAAAGTCTTTTTTTGTCTTTGGTTCTTCTTTTTTAACATCTAAAACAGATTTTTTTACCTTAGTTGGTATTTTTAGCTTAAGTGATTTTTTTGTACCCTTTTGTAAAGAGTTTAAAATAGATTCAAAAACTTGGTTTTTTGTTTGCTTGTTAGCTACATTTGTTTGTGCTTTTGAAACATCAAATAAAACTGATATGTCGTTATGGACAGAATCCACCTGTTCTCCTAAAGTTTAAAATTTAATTAAAGTTACCTTTTATTAGACTTATCTACCTTCATCCTTGAAGAGTTTGGATTCAATCAACTCCATTTGATCGAAGAAGAGCAATTACCCTTCTCATAAATTATCGACATATCAAACCAGAATCTTTAGACTTAATTAATTTTTAAACAAAAACAAACAAGAAAGTACAAACATAAACTTATGCTAGAAAACAAAAAAGACCTCAAAAATAAATTTTGAGGTCTTTTTTTAATTGGGTCTTAAAACTATCGTTTACCCTTTTTACCATTGAATGGATTTGAGTTACCTATACTTGACCAGTTATTAGATTTAGATTTATCTTTTTTTGATCTCCAATAACCTTTTACAACTCTACCGTTTGATTTTTTATATCCACCAACCCAAGTACCAGTCTTTGGCTTATAAGAACCTTTTTTACCAGTATATGGATTTACGTGTCCTTTAGTAGAATGATTGTTAAATTTGTTATTATCAGCTTTAGTACGAAAGTACCCTTTTACAACAGTACCGTTTGATTTTGTATAGCCTCTTACCCAACTATCTTTTGCAAAATTACTATTTACTACCAATAAAAAACTTAAAATTAATGTAAACAATTTCATGACTGGCTCCTAAAGCTCAAAACGTATATTTGTGTTTAAGTATTACTAATTCAATTTCGCTCATTATAAGAAAGTTATTTAAAGCGTCAATACTTAATTTAATTTTTTTTTATTTTTTATGTTTTATGACTAAAGCATACTGTTTTGACGATAGTTGAATCATGAAAATATCATCAATAATACTTTCTCTAATCTTTATTAAAGCCCATTTCGCACTACCCTTTCTAATTTATTACGGAAACAAAATACCCGAATATAAGCTATATAAATATGATAATTTGGTTATTGACCCAGATCAATATAAAAATGTTTGGGAATTTCCTAATACTACTTACGCCTATATTAGTATGGGAGAAATTGAAAAATATCGCTCCTATTATAGCTTAATGCTCAAAAAAGGTATTTTAAAAAAAACAAATCCAGATTGGCCTGATGCTAAATATATTTCTTTAAAAGATGATATTTGGAGAAAATATCTCTTAACCAAAGTTATACCTAATGTATTAGAAAAAGGTTATAAAGGCATTTTTTTAGATACATTAGATTCATTGATTACCTCAAAACAGGATCGTAAATTAATAATCAAATTAATTAACTCTATAAAAGTTAGATTTCCTAAATTAAAGTTAATGGCAAATCGAGGGATATCGCTTTTAAAGGACTTAAATGTGGATAGTGTGCTTTTAGAGTCAACCCTATCTCATTATGATTTTAAAACTAAAAAACATAGTTTAGCTTCAAATTACTCCATAAAAGTACCCTCTAAAATTAAAATATTTAGTTTAGATTATTGGCCTCGTGATGATCAAAAAACAATTAAATCACTTTACAAAAAAGCAGTCGAAAAAAATTATACCCCTTTGATATCTACCATTGATTTACAACAAGAGCCTATTTTACTCTACGACCTTAAAACTAAGTTCTTTTTTAATAGCATAAAACTACAGTTTGAAAAAAAACAAACTGCTAGAAAAATATTGGGTATTTATGATTATGGAGATGTTAATACTAATGGTATTCACCTAAATATCGAAGCCATTTTGAATTATTACGGAATGCATTGCTTAACTAGACATACAAGTCACTTACCAACCAAACTAGCTCAATATGATGGAGTTATACTATGGCTAACTGGAGTTGAACTCAAAAATCCACTCAAGCTATTTCAACTTCTAGCAAAGGCCAAATCTCTTGGACTTCCTATTCTATGGATGGGTGGATTGCCTAGTGTTTCAAAAAAGTTTTTAAAACAAAAAGAATTAGATAAACTAATCTTTAAAGCTTTTGGAATTAAGTCTGGAGGATATTATTTTACTAAAAATATTAATTCTAAAATATCTTATTCTCATCCTGATTATCATTTTGAAAAAAAACTCTCAAAAATTAAATTAACTAGTATTCAATCATATACAATTCAAACAAACTCTATAAAACAACCCATTTTAACTATATCAACTCCTAACTTTAAAAATACAACTCCCTGTTATTTTAGTGAATGGGGAGCTTTTTTAGATTCTGGAAAAGCTTTTTTAGAGGGGTTTAGTCATCAATCTAGATGGTATATGAACCCTTATACTATTATGGAAAATACTTTTTATAAAAATCACTGGCCTATACCTGATGCTACCACAATAGAAGGTAAACGTATTGCTTATATACATATTGATGGAGATGGAGTTTTAAGTTTGAGTGAAATATCAGCTGGTAAAAGTTGTGGACAAGTTGCTATTGAAAAAATATTTAAAAAATATAAACTTAAAACTGGTGTTTCATTTATTGCAAATGAAATTGATGATAATTTTCAAGGGGATGCTGTATCTCAACAAGTAGCTTACGATACTTTTGCTCTTGATTATATCGAAGCTGCTTCTCATACATACTCTCACCCTTTTTCATGGGAAAAAGGAATCGTAGCTTTTTCTATAAATAAAAATGCTACTGATGCTTTATGGGACAATGGCACAATTAAAGCTAAACAAGAAGTAGGAGGTATTTTAAATTTAGACTTTGAAATAAAAAAATCAATGGAGTATTTATCTCAATTTTTACCAAAAAATAAAACCCTAGATATTATTTACTATTCTGGTGATTGCGTCCCAACAAAACAACAACTTATCTATCTCAAAAAAAATAATATCTTAGCATTTAATGGAGGAGATAGTTATTTTGATCACAACTTCAATAGCTTATCTTATGTAACTCCCATTGGTAGAGATGTAGGTGGTCAAAAACAAATATACAGCTCTAATGCTAATGAAAACACCTACACTGATCTCTGGAATGACAGGTTTTGGGGATTTGCTAGAGTAAAAGAAACTTGGGATAATACAGGATATCCCAAACGCCTTAAGCCCATGAATATGTATTATCATTATTACTCACTCGCTAAGCTGGGCTCTTACCGAGCTTTAACCTTTTTATATGACTACCTTCATAAAAATAAAAAGAATATAGCTCTGGTTTATCCTAGTCAATTTATCAAAATTGCTCATAATTTTTACACCATAAAAATCAAACAAATTAGCCCAAAACATTTTAAAATTTCTAATGCTATTGATTTAAAAGAAATACGTTTTAATAAAAAAATTAAAATCAAATCTAGTAAAAACATCTCTAAAGTCACCTATAATAAAAAATTAGACGTAACTTATCTCACTATCGGAAACTACACCCAAGCGGAGATTACCATACAATGAAATTACTTTTATTTTTGATGTTTATTAAATTTCAATTCGCACTACCGTTTCTAATTTATTACGGAAATGAAATTCCTGAATATAAACTATACAAATATGACGATTTAGTAATCGACCCCGATCAATATCAAAATGTCTGGGAGTTTTCTAATCAAACTTATGCTTATATTAGTATGGGTGAAGTCGAAAAGTTTCGCTCATATTATAATCTATTATTGAAAAAAGGAATCTTAGAAGCAGTAAATCCTGAATGGCCTGATGCTAGATATGTATCCTTAAAAAATGATATTTGGAAAAACTACCTATTAGAAACAATTATCCCTAATGTATTAGAAAAAGGTTATAAAGGTATTTTTTTAGATACATTGGATTCATTACTTGTTTCAAAACAAAATCGTAAATTAATTATTGAATTAATTAACTCTATAAAAGCTAGATATCCTAAATTAAAGTTAATGGCAAATAGAGGTTTCTCTCTTTTAAAAGACTTAAATGTAGATAGTGTGCTTTTAGAGTCGACCCTGTCTCACTATGACTTTAAAACAAAAAAACATAGTTTGGCTTTTAATGAAGTTATAAAAGTTCCATCTAAGATTAAAATATTTAGTTTAGATTATTGGCCTCGTAGTGACCATAAAACTATTAAACTACTCTATCAAAAAGCAATTAAAAAAGGCTATATACCATTAATTTCTACCATTGATTTACAACAAGAACCTATTTTACTTTATGACTTTGAACGTAAACTTTATTTTAATAGTGTAAAAGTAGACTTTGAAAACAAACCTATAATTAGAAATATTTTAGCTATCTCTAGTGTGGACGAATATGATAGAAGTGCTATTCATATCCATATGGAATCTACTTTAAATTATTATGGTATGCATTGTTTTAACAAACCCTTTAATGATTTACCTAAAGAGCTTCATAGTTATGATGGAGTCTTACTATGGTTAAAAGGAGATGATTTAGAGGATCCTTTTAAACTCTTTTATCTTTTATCTAAAGCAAAATCACTAGGTTTACCTATCTTCTGGATTGGAGGGTTTCCCCCTATTCCAAAAAACTACCCTAAAGAAATTAAATTGAATAAATTAATTTGGGAAGCTTTTAATATCAAAGTTGGCCCTTATTACTTTTTCAAAAATATTAATGCTAAAATTTCTTATTCTCATCCTGATTTTCATTTTGAAAAAAAACTATCTAAAACTAAACTAGATAGTATACAGGCATATGATATAAAAATAGACTCCCTCAAAGAGCCAATTCTTACAATTTCAATTCCTAAGTTTAAGGATACAACTCCTTGTTTTTTTAGTGATTGGGGCGTTTTTTTAGACTCTAGTAAAGCATTTTTGGCTGGTTCTGAATATCAATCTAGGTGGTATATGAATCCTTTTACAATTATTGAAAAAGTATTTTATAAAGAACATTGGCCTATACCAGATACTACTACTATCAAAGGAAAACGAATCAGTTATATACATATTGATGGTGATGGAGTTTTAAGCTTAAGTGAGATATCTGCTGGGAAAAGCTGTGGCCAAGTAGCCATCAAAAAAATATTTAAAAAATATAAATTAAAAACAGGAGTCTCTTTTATAGCAAATGAAATAGATGATAACTTTCAAGGCAATGCAATTTCACAACAAGTAGTAAGTGATACTTTTGCCCTTCCCTACATTGAACCTGCATCTCATACTTATTCACACCCATTTTCATGGAAAAAAGGGATAGTAGCTTTTTCCATTGATAAAAATGCAACCGACACTTTATGGGATGGTATTATTAAAGCAAAACAAGAAGTCGGAGGTATTTTAAATTTAGATTTTGAAATTAAAAAGTCAATCGAATATTTATCCCAGTTTTTACCAAAAGGAAAAAAGTTAGATGTTATTTATTACTCTGGTGATTGTGTTCCAACTAAACAACAACTTATCTATTTAAAGACTAATAACATCTTAGCTTTTAATGGAGGAGATAGTTACTTTGACCACAACTTTAATAGCTTATCTTATGTAAAAGCACTTGGTAAAGACATAGATGGCTACAAACAAATATATAGCTCTAATGCCAACGAAAACACTTATACCGACCTTTGGAACGATAGATTTTGGGGTTTTGCTAGAGTTAAAGAAACTTGGGACAATACGGGTTACCCTAAACGTCTCAAACCTATGAATATGTATTATCACTTTTATTCACTTGCTAAACTTGGTTCTTATCGGGCTTTGATTTATTTATATGACTACTTATATAAAAATCAAAAAAATATAGCCATAATTTACCCTAGTCAGTTTATCAAAATTGCTCATAATTTTTACACCATAAAAATCAAAAAAATAAGTCCTAAACATTTTAAAATATCCAATGCTACCGACTTAAAAGAAATACGATTCAACAAAAAAATTAAAATCAAATCTACTAAAAATATTATTAAAGTTACCTATAATAAAAAGCTCAATGTCACTTACTTAACTATTGGTGACTCCCCTCAGGCTGAAATTATATTAAAGTAGCAATGGAATCATCAATAACAATAAACCGACTATACAAGCTATTGGTAAAAATAATAGAAAATTACTCATTGAAATAAACACCAAAAGTAAATATAAAATATAACAAAAACTCAATTCAAAACTAGTATTAATAGAGTGATTATATATTTTAAATACATAAGCGAAACCAAATAAAATAAAAGCATCAAATATAAATAAATAATAAAATCGTTTTTTTAACTTTTGTTGATAAACTTTTTCATATTGTTTTATTTTATAAAAAATTGCTCTACTTTCTCCATGAAAATCACACCAAACTTTTGTTTTATAAGTTCGGTAGATTTCTTCTCCTATATAAAAAGGATGAGCTTTTAGTAAACGTGGAAAGAGTCCATAATCTTTTGCTTTATTTAGATCACTTTTTGATTGAATCATTGATATTGAACTAAATTCAGCCTCTTCTTTTAAAAAGTCTTGTAAAGCTCTTTGATTTACTAAGCAGCGCTTAAACTCTTGAAGTGGAAAATCATAACTAATAAAAGTTAAATTATGGAAATAAAGTATAGTTGAACAAATAATAAAAGACTTTATTGATAAAACTATTGTATCAATGAACCTAAAAGTCATTACATTGAAAAATCTTCACCAAGATAAATTCTCTTAGCTTCTTCATTGTTTGTAATATCTTCTACGCTTCCTGAAACTAAAATTTGACCTTTATTCATTACGTAAGTTCTGTCACAAATTTTTAGAGTCTCTCTAACATTATGATCGGTGATTAAAATGCCAATACCGATCTCTTCTCTAAGTTTTTTAATGATAGATTGAATTTCAGCAACAGCAATCGGGTCAACCCCAGCAAAAGGCTCATCTAAAAGTAAAAAATCTGGATTAGTGGCTAAAGCTCTTGCAATCTCTGCTCGTCTTCTTTCTCCACCAGATAAGGCAGAGCCTAATGAGTTTTTAACATGAGTCAAAGATAAATGCTCCATTAACTCTTCTGCTCTTTGGATTCTCTTTTTTCTACCACTCATGACAAACTCTAAAATAGACACAATATTATCAATCACACTCATATGACGAAAAACAGATGCTTCTTGAGCCAAGTAACCAATACCCATACGAGCACGTTGATACATTGGGTACTTAGTTAAGTCTTTGCCATCCATCAATATTGTGCCAGCATCAGGCCTAACTAAACCTACAATCATATAAAAACAAGTTGTTTTACCTGCACCATTTGGCCCCAAAAGACCAATGATATCACCTGTTTTCATAGATAAACTAACATCTGCAACAACCTGTCGACCACCATAGCTTTTTTGAAGATTTCTAACTACTAACTCTTTTGATTTAATCATTTTTACCAACAATCAATTTTAACAACAATAAAAACGGAAAAAACCCATGCATAAATAAATCAAAAATATCCATTGGCCTTTGTAAAACACCAGAAAATAACATCATCAACTTTTCAAACAAATGAGGCATAGGAGTAAAAGGAGCCAAACCCAAAGTCAAACTCCCCATCACCAAAATCTTAATATCTATTTTCTGCATCAATTTTTTCATAATCCTATTTAACTAAATATTAAAACAACTCAGCCTTGTTAATTTAGATCTTTCGACTTCGCTCAAGATCATGAGGAATAAAACTCAACTAAAGTTTACTACTCGAAAAAAAATCCATCAACTACTCCACTCTTAGGTTGCAGATAATTGTTATATTTTGTTTCATCTCATTTTCGACGTGTACGAATGTACACGAGAAAATGAAGAGAAGCAAAAGATAATAATTAGATGCGACCGCATAAAAGAAAAGCCCCAAAAAGCAATAAAAATTCGCCATACCTAGAGTACTCAAAAAGTCTTACTACCCCACCTACCAAAAATTTAATAGTCTAGTGAGCCTTCCACATTCCCCATCAAAATTGTCCTATCTTCTTTAATTAAATGTAATATCTTATTTCCACGAATTTCGTTTTCTACATTACCGTCTTTATCATATTGAAATACTTTTGCTTTATCAATAACATAAAATTTTTTTTGCTCTTGATAAAAGATCAAACGTTGACCAACAGCCCCCATATCTTGAGTCTCTAAATTAACATCACCTTTAACTAAAGCTTTTTTTTGTTTACTTAAATATTCTAAATATTTACCTGTAATCACAACATCTTCTTGTACTTTTAAACCGTCTACTTTTAATTGCACCATTCGTACATTTTCAAATGCTTCTATTTTTTCACTTTCTTTAAAAAACTTTATTTCTACAGCCGTAATTTGTGTATAAGTTTTACTCTTACCAACTTTTTGAGTTAATTTTGGATGTTTTTGGGCAATAATCACCATTTCATCTGATGACAACCATGAGTAGTTAGCATTACCAGGTAAATAAATACGTACCTGCCCACTCTCTAAAACAAAGTCATTGCTATCTAATTTTACCTTACCTACTGCAAAAGCTTCTTTTTTCTTTTCATTATAAAAGATTTCATCTGCATATAATTTGATGTCTTCTCTGACAATCTCAGCATTACCTTTTAATATTAGCTCTCCACTTTTTTGATTAAAAAATGAATATAAAGCCTTTGTAACAACTTTTTTATCATTTGCTCCAAAACTTAAAGAACAAAACAATAAAATAAGAATAATTTTTTTAAAAGTCATATTGTAACTCCCGATTCATTTCAGCTAACACAACCCTTGGGTCTTCATGTAAACGAATCACAACTGAACCTTCAATTTCACCTTTTTCTTCTTTTTGATAGTAGGTAAAAGAGTCACCAGTTGCGATCATGTTTTTATTTGTATCAATAATTTTCACCTTACCTGGTGAAATAAATTTATCTAATTTAGGATAGTATAATAGCTTTTCTGTGAATATTTTTTTTAAATAATTAAATCCATCCGTATTTTTTTTTAAATCTTTTTCGCCAGCAATATTACATTCTACATCACCAATGAGCTCAAAATACTCTGGTACAGAGCGGTGGTGATAACCCTCTCTTGCTAAAATAGTTATCTGCTGTTTATTTGTTTCTTTGTCATCATAAATAATCAAGTTAATCGGAACCGTTTTAGTAATACGAGTTTTTTCGTTTAACTCTGCTACCTTTCCAAATAGTCTAAACTTTATGCTTCCGTCATCATTTAATGATTGTAATTGAATCTGAGAGACTGTTATATTTGGTAAATCAGTATTACTTAATGGAGCTTCTATTATCTCAGAAACACGAATATAATATTTATCGTATATCCAAAATAAACTATAACCAAAAGCTATAGTCAATAAAAAATTAAGTAACTTTTTTATCATAAAACCTTATTCTTGAATTGCATCTTTAACTTTTATTTTATCTAAAATCAAATCAATTAGCTCTCTCAAAACTCCATGCCCTCCATTAGTTTCTAAGGACAATTGTGCCATCTCTTTTACTTTCGTAACAGCGTCGTTCGGGCAAGCGCTTAAACCGCCCGCTTTATTTACCACATCCATAAGTATTAAATCATTTAAATCATCACCAATATATGCTACTTCACTAGCTTTTAGATTATATTTTTGTAAAAAGTGCTCAAATGACTCTAACTTATGACGTTTTCCAAGGTATAAGTCAAATACACCCAGTTGATTCATTCTAGCTACTAAAGCTTTACAGCTTCTTCCACTAATAACCCCAAAAAATATTTTCTGTTGTTGAAGAGTTTTAATTCCCATTCCATCTTTTACATGAAAAGATTTTATAGATTCATCACCATTTGAATCTATAAAAATAACACCATCGTTCATGACTCCATCAACATCAGAAAGTATTGCTTTAATTACCATATATTAACCTATTTTAGCTTGTAGAATATCATGTAGCCTAATCATGCCAACAACTTTTTTGTCTTCAACAACTGGTAAAATCGTAATAAGCTTTGACCTATCCTCCATGATACGTAGAGCTTCTTCAGCCATTTGATCTGGTTTAACGGTAATTGGAGTTTTAGTCATAGCATCTAAAACTGATATCTCCATAAAAGAGGAGTTTTCATTTAAAACTCTTTTAACATCACCATCAGAAATAATACCGAGTAAATCATCATCTTGAATTAACACAGCACCCATATTTGTTGATATCATCAATTCAATCGCATCTTTCATTGTTTTATCAGAAGTCAAACATGGTAAGTCACTACACATTAAATCTTTAACTCTTGTTAAAAGCCTACGCCCTAAACTACCCTTTGGATGAAATCTTGCAAAGTCTCTAGCTTGAAAGTTTTTACGTTTCATAAGTACAGCACTCAAAGCATCACCAAGTACTAAAGAAACCGTTGTTGAAGCCATAGGAGCTAAGTTTAAAGGGCAACCTTCTTTATCAATTTTATAAACAATAGGAGCATCTGATTCTTTTGATAAAGTAGAGTCTATATTAGAAGTAATAGAAATTAATTTATTTCCAAATAATTTAATCGATGGTAAAAGTGAAATAATTTCTTCTGTTTCACCACTGTTTGATAAGGCTAAAACAACGTCACCTTCTCTAACTACACCTAAATCACCATGCAAAGCTTCAGCTGGATGCAAACAAATCGTTGGAGTACCAGTCGATGATAAAGTCGCTGCTATTTTATTACCAATAATACCAGATTTTCCCATTCCTGTTATGACTAATCTCTCTTTACATTGAAAAATTAAATCTACTGCATCACTAAAAGCTTTAGACTCTAAAGTTGACTCTAAACCTTTTAAAGCTTCGATTTCTACTTCAACTAACTCTTTTGCAATTTTAATAAAATCTGACATTTTTAATTAATAACCTTTTATCAATTGATCTATTTTTTTCAATTGAGTTAGTAAATCTCTTATTTTATCTAGTTGATACATAGTTGTTGGATCAGATAAACCTTCTTCTGGTTTTGGATGGACTTCCATAAATAAAACATCAATACCATTAGCAACAGCAGCACGAGTTAAATTAGGAATAAACTCTCTTTGTCCGCCAGTTGAAGAACCAAGACCACCAGGTAATTGAACAGAGTGAGTACCATCAAACACAACAGGTACACCCATATTTCTAATAACAGGAAATGACCTTTGATCTACCACTAAATTATTATAACCAAAACTACAACCACGCTCAGTAATCATAACTTTATCATTGCCACATGACTTTACTTTATCTATGATATTTTGAACTTCCCACGGAGATAAAAATTGCCCTTTTTTTACATTTATAATTTTACCTGTTTCAGCCGCTGCTTTTACCAAATCTGTTTGACGGCATAAAAAAGCTGGTATTTGTAAAATATCTGCAACTTTTGCTACTTGCTCACATTGATTAGGATTGTGAATATCTGTCACAATTGGTAAACCAAAAGTATCTTTGACTTCTTGTAACCAAGCCAAACCTTTTTCTATACCAGGTCCTCTATAACCATTGATTGATGAACGGTTTGCCTTATCAAATGAAGCTTTAAAAACGTAAGGTATGTCTAAATCTTCACAGATAGCTTTCATCTCTTTTGCTATTAAAAACAAAAGCTCTTTACTCTCTGCTACACAAGGTCCAGCAAGTAAAACAAACGGAGATTTTCCACCGATTGAAATTTTATCATTTAGTTTTATAATATTTGTTGCTTGTATCATTGTTTACTCCTGTCTAATGAACTTTTAATAAACCCTTTAAATAAAGGATGAGGACGGTGTGGTCTTGATTGAAACTCTGGATGAAACTGTACTCCCATAAAAAAAGGATGATCTTTTAACTCTATCATTTCAACTAAAAATTCATCTGGGGAAATACCTGAAAATATCATCCCGTGTGAACTTAAAACTTCTTTATATTTATTATTTACTTCAAAGCGATGTCTATGTCTTTCGTCTACTTCTGACTCTTTATAAAACTGTGATGCTAAAGTATTTTTTTGAATGACACATGGATAAGAACCAAGCCTCATTGTACCACCTTTTTGTGATATATCTTTTTGTTCTGCCATTATATCAATAACAGGATTTTTACATTCTGGATCAATCTCAGTACTATTAACGTCTTCAATATTTACAACATTTTTAGCAAATTCAATTACAGCACATTGCATACCCAAACAAATTCCTAAGAAAGGCACTTTATGCTCTCTGGCATATCGAATCATTTCAATTTTACCTAAGATTCCACGAGAACCAAAACCACCTGGTACTAAAATACCATCAATTTGATCAAAATCAGTTTCTCTCCATTTATCTGAGTCTACATGTAAAATATTTACTCTACATTTTTCATGGACACCAGCATGTAATAAAGATTCGTTTATACTCATATAAGCATCAGGCAAAGCTGAATATTTACCAACTAAAGCAATATTTACTTTGTTTTTTACTTCTTTCTCAACTTTACAGTAATCTCTTAAAAAAGACTTTTCTAACTTTAACGGCTCAAAACGTAAAATATCTTCTACTAGTTTTAAAATACCTTCTTTTAGTAACATATCAGGAACCTGATAAATAGATTCACAGGTTTTGCATTCAAGCACGTTATTTTTATCAACATCACAAAAGAGAGCTATTTTATCTTTTACTAGCTGTTCAACTTCAATTTCAGAGCGACAAACAATCACATCAGGGACAATGCCCAAAGACCTTAGCTCTTTTACACTATGTTGAGTTGGTTTTGTTTTAATTTCTTGTGAGCTTTTAAAATATGGCAACATCGTTAAATGTACATACATTACATTTTTAAAACCAATATCTTGTCTAATTTGTCGAATCGCTTCAATAAATGGTTGAGACTCAATATCTCCAACAGTACCACCAACTTCAACAATCAAAATATCTGTATCTTTTTGACGACCTGCAGCTAAAATTCGAGACTTAATTTCATTAGTAATATGTGGAATAACTTGAACAGTAGCACCTAAATAGTCACCTCTACGCTCTTTTGTAATCACATTTTGATAAACTTTACCCGTAGTTAAGTTATTTAAATGAGAAAGGTTTACATCTAAAAATCTCTCATAATGACCGATATCTAAATCTGTTTCTGCTCCATCTTCTGTTACAAAAACCTCTCCATGTTGAAAAGGAGACATAGTACCTGGGTCAACATTAATATAAGGGTCTAATTTTTGAATCCGTACTTTTTTATCACAAGATTTTAACAAATGCCCTAAAGATGCTGAAAAAATTCCCTTACCTAAAGAAGAGATTACTCCACCCGTTACAAAGATTATTTTCATGAGATTACCAGTCTTAATTTAGTGTTTACAATCTAATTGCGATTGTACATGAGATGACTAAAGTAAAGAAAGGTTTTTATAGATTTCTTGAGCTTTTTTTAAATCTTGAGGAGTATCTATACCAAAAGATGCTTCGTTGACTTCTTGAACAAAGATTTTACCACCGTTTTCCATCACCCTTAATTGCTCTAATTTTTCTGTTTGCTCTAAATAAGACACGCTTAAGTTTGGAAAGTTTAAAAGATAATCTCTTTGATATAAATAAACCCCTATATGACGAAAATATAAAGAGTTTGCACCATCAAAACCATCTCTTGGATAAGGTATTAGTGAGCGAGAAAAATAAATTGCTTGTTGATTTTTATCTACAATCACTTTTACTACATTTGGGTTAATCGCATCTTCTTTATTTTCAAGCCGATTTGACATAGTACCGACTTCACAGTGGCTACCATTTTTTAAGTAAGATTCAACAAAGCTATCTATAACTTTAGGCTCTAAAAAAGGTTCATCGCCTTGAACATTTAAAATATATTCATGCTCTAGATGAGATGCAACCTCAACTAAACGATCTGTACCTGTTTCATGATCTTTTCTTGTCATAAAAGCTTCAAAACCAGCATTTTTCACACAATCAAAAATACGAGAGTCATCTGTTGCTACTGCAAAACCCACTAAAGACTTACATAAAGAAACTCTATCACAAACATGTAATACCATTTCTTTTTCACCAATTTTTTCTAATGGTTTACCAGGAAATCTACTTGAATCATAACGGGCAGGAATAATTGCAAAAACACTCATGATATTGTTTTAACGTATTCTTGTAGTTTTTCTTTAATAGAAGTATACATAGATTCTAAAGCATTAATTTCTTCAATTTTTGGAAGAATTTTATCTTTTCTAGACATATTTTCTATACGATGAAGTTCATTCACCACATAGTCTGATGAAACATATGATAAACAACCCTTAAATTTATGTACTAACTCACCAAGCTGTACAGCATTCTCTTTTTTATGAAGCTCTCTTATTTCTAAAAATACTATATCGCCTTCTTCAATAATATCTTCAATAATTTCGCATTCATACTCTAAGTCACCATCAGCCATATCCCTTAAGGCATCTAGTTTTACTAAATCTTCGCTCATTGCTTTCTCTTTGTAGTCTTCGTATCTAAATTAAATTTAGGTATTTGAATAGTTTTATGTTTTCATCTTACAATAAATAGATTAAAAAATTAAGTGAATAAAAGATTTATTATGATTCGACTCTCTTGGAATTTAGAAACAAATACACCTTCATATGGTAATGGAGATTCTTTGTCTCTAAATCAAGTAAAATGTTTAAATCATGGCGATAGTTGCAATACTTTAAATTTTTCTATGTCTAATCATTTAGGTACACATATAGACTTTCCTTATCATTTTGATAAAAAAGGTAAAAATTTAAGTGACTTTTCCAATGATTTTTTCTTTTTTCAAAATATACTAACTTTTGAAATCAATAAAAACGAATCAGAACTTATAACAGCCCAAGATTTATCTAAGTTTGAGGCAAACAAAACTTGCGAAATTATTTTATTTAAAACTGGATGGTCAAATAAGCGAAACCTTACAAGCTATATGATGACTCCTCCAGGAGTCCACAAAGATTGTGCTGATTACATAAGAAAGAAGTTTCCAAAAGTGAGGGCTATTGGTTTTGATTTCATTTCTTTATCCAGTTTTACAAATAGAGAGATGGGAAGAGAATCTCACAAAGCTTTTTTACAAAACAAAAGCCCTATTTGTATTATAGAAGACATGGACTTAAGAAGTTTTTCAAACTTAAAAAACCTTTTAATTTCACCATTGATGATAGACCAAGCAGATGGAGCACCTGTAACCATTTGGGCTAATATCTAAGGAGTATAAGGAAAAAAGTATTGTAGCGAGTACCTACAATGAGATTTCCAATAATACCACTCATGTCCGCCAAGTGAGTACCTAGCTTGATGGCAAACACCTAACTCCTGTAAAAAATCAGCCATCAATGCCGTTAGTTTTTCTCCACCATCTAAAAAACCAACACCTAAATATATTTTTGAATCAAAAGGTGCTTTTTTTCTTATTTCTTTATAAATTTGACCATCGTGAGGCCAAAATGCACTAGATTCTCCACCACATAAACCAAACACATCTGGATAATGAATTGCTGTTCTAATAGAGACTAAACCACCAAGCGAATATCCAAAAATAGCTCTTTGGTTTTTATCTTTACTAATTGTATAAGTTTTATTTAACCAAGATATTAAGTCATTTGCCAAAAAATGCTCAAAGTCATCATTAAAAGTATAGTCTTCTTCTCTTTTTGAAGAGCTTTTTGGGCTCACCAAAACACAAATAAACTCATTACAAAACTTATGATAAATTAAGTTATCAAAAATTTGATGAGCTGGAAATAACTCTACACATTCTCTACCATCTTGAAGTACCAATAAAGAATAAACTTTATCCTTATCATAATTAGCTGGAGTGTAAACAAAAATTTCTCGCTTTTCTTTTAACTTTTTTGCATCTAAGTCAAACTTCTCTATTTTTCCTTTTGGAATAGAATCATCGCTCTTTAATTCAAAATGCTCTATAAAGTCTGGCATTTTAGCAACAGAATTTATACCAAAAACACCGTTTTGATAACTTTCTTTATTATTTGGATCAAGAAGCCACTCTCCATCAACTACCCATTTATAAAAGTAAACTCCACTTGCATATGCTGGCATTTTAAAAATATAAGCTTTTCTTTTTTTATTATAGACAATTTGATCACTAGCTTGCCAATCATTAAAATCCCCTACCCAATAAACTATTTTTCCTTTTTCTGATGGATAAATAAACTCTACTGTATCTTTGTCAAAAATATAGGCTTTTTTTAATGTCATTGCTTTCCTAATCAAGTTCTCTCAATATTATTTGATATTTTGTCGAAATAAAATACAACTTTCATTTGCTTCTGTCTATGTTCCTTTCATAAATCATTTTAGAACAAGTTTAAAAAGAAATTTCAACTATGAGTGATAATCCCTTTTCACTGACTCATAAATTTAAAAACTTAAAAGAGTCAGCTTTAAATAATTTTCAAAAAAAAAACTATGATCAGAGTTTTCAAATACTTTGTGAGATTCCTCTTGAAAAAATGGACCTTTCTTGTAAAGTTTTATTAGCAAAAACACAAAAAATGAGAAACAATTTACAAGAAGCAAAAAACATATTACAACCTTTATTACAAGACAATCCTAAGAGTTCATTACTCCTCAAAGAGCTCATACAAATACACCAAAAAACTCATGAATATCAAAAAGTCCTTTACTTTTTTTCTTTATTATTTGCAATAGAAATAGATCATACCGATGATATTAGACATATTTTAAAATTATACCTTGAGTTAGGTTTATTTGATCGCTCTTCTGAACTATTAGAAACCTTAGATAAAAATGGTTTTCCACAGGAGCTATTTTTATCAGAAAGAATTGATTTAGCCATTCAAACTGCAAACTTAATGACTCTTTCCCAAATTTTAAATCGCTTTAAGCATTATTTACAAAATATCCCTGAGCTACTTTGTAAAGTTCAGCGTAATATCGAAGTTGGAGTAAGTAAAAATTTAAAGGATGAACTTTTTTTAAAACATGGAACCATACATCTAGGCAGTTACCTAGATCAAAATGAGTCTATTCAAGTTTATGACGAGTACTTTTTTGATTTAGACTCGTTTTATGAAACCCTACTAAGGTTTACAGATTATATAAAGTTTCATAAAATAAAGTTTTCAGGCATTTTAGCTTACGATAAAAAATCTGAAATTTTAGCTCAAGTTTTAACTACAATTTTAGGGCTTAATATCCATGATAATCATAATAATACTCTTGTTGTTGGCTTAGAATGTAACAATCTTGAAAAAAAAGAAAATCAAGTCTATTTTTTTATGCAAGCTAATCATGACTTAGAGACCTACCCCGAGTTTATCTCTCAAATTGTATTATCTAAAAGATTTGACTCATTTATCAAAGCAACAGAACAAGCTGAATATGTTTTAAACTTAATGCAAAATAAAAAACATATTTCTACTTTAAGCCATAAAGGTCAAGAAATACTATACACACGCTTTGATCATTCATATCTCGATAAAAATCATATTGATCCAAGAAAAAATGTATTGTCTCTCAAAACAAACCAACATCAAAATATTTTTAGTAATAGAAGTATAGACACATTTGAAAACTCTCTTGATACCGATGGTTTTTTATATATAAACTCCTATATACATAAAAATAATTTAATTAATAAAAGCAATTTTGAAAAAGTTTGTGAACTACATAAAAGTTATAACTTTAACTACCCAAAAATAGCTAAAAAACTTTTTGAATATGATGTAAATCTAAGTCTAAACTTTTATTTTACTCAATATCAAAAAAATCAAAAAAACCCTAACTTTGTTGATGTTTTTTATCATTTAAATCATTACAAAACACAAGAGTTTCAACTTGAATGGTTTCGAGTAGAGTCTACTTTACAAAGTAGATTTTTTGAAAAAGCTCATTATTGGATAGAGTTAGAAGCTCACCCAAGCTTTTACCCCAATCTAAAAAAAATATTATTAAAAAATAATAATATTAGAATTGCAATATTAAAATGCCTTGCTCAATTAAAAAGCCCTACACCACTGATAAATATATTAGAAACACTATTATTATCAGATACGAGTAGTGATTTAGAAAAGTCTTTAATCCTTCAATATTTTCATCAAAATAAACAAGAAGTAACTTTCATTTCAAATGTAATTGATTTAATCAAACAACCAGATGAATTTTTAGTTCATTATTTATCTGATAGACAAAGTCATTACCCCAAACATTGGTTAAAATGGTTAAAAGAAAACAGGTTTCATCAGTTATATACTTTAAGCATTGCTAAATTTTCTTTGATTTCTTTTTTTAAAGAAGAATGGAACTCATTTTGGAAAGAACGCCAAGATCAATTTTCTTTTGAAAGCTTTTATAAGTTAGAAAACAAAAGCTTTATACAATGGTTTGAACAAAATGTAGATGATACAAATAAACTTTCATTTCAAAAGTTTTTACTTTTAAATCATAGCTTTTACCCAAACCTTAAAAAAATACTATCCAACATTAAGTTAAAAACCTTACTAAGCAAAGAGCTCATTTTAACTTATAGTGAGTGGGTTGATAACTCTCCTATTAAAGACCTACTTTTTTTAATGAAAAGTGATGATGAATCTAAAATATTACTAGCTCGACAATACTTTTTAAGAGGAGATATTGAGTATTATATGTTTTTAGTCAATCGTTTTTTTACTCATGGGCATAAATATGGACTACAAATTATTTGTTCTTTATATGAGTTTCGATCCGATAAAGCTATTCAACTTTTAATAGAGGGTATGAAACAAAAAGTTTTATCTAATTTACAAATTATAGAAGTCTTTAAATGGATAACAGCCTGCTCTAGTCGCTATGATGATTTCTTTCAATATCTTCAAAAAGATAAGGCTATAATCTCTGAAATCATTCATTTACTTTTACAATCTTTAGAACATTGTCCTGAGTTACTACATATATATTTACAATTAAATCAAAATAGATCATTTCAAGAAAACTGCTTCAATATTTTTAATTTATACCCAACAAACTATAATCTTTTTCTTTCTTTTTCTAAAATAGCCCCCAAAGAATTAAAAGACTTTTTAATATCCTCTAATAATACCTCAAGGTTTGCAAAAAACTTTTTAAACTTTAATGAAAAGGTCTAATATGACATCACAAAATGAGCTTTCACATGTAGATAAAAATGGTTCGGTTTCAATGGTAGATGTCGGCCACAAAGAAACAACACAACGTATAGCTATAGCTTCGGGTAAAATTTTTGGTAAAAAAGAAACATTAATAAAAATTAAAGATAATCAAATGAAAAAAGGTGATGTTATTACTACAGCTCACATAGCTGGTATTTTAGGAGCTAAAAAAACAAGTGATTTAATACCACTTTGTCATCCACTTTTTCTTGATAGCGTAAAACTAAGTTTTGAAATACTAAAAGATCATGTTTATATTGTTGCTACTGCTAAAACTAGTGGTAAAACAGGCGTAGAAATGGAAGCTCTAAGTGCTGTAAGTGTAGCTTGTTTAACAATTTATGATATGTGTAAAGCCATAGACAAAGAAATGGTTATTTCAGACATTTGTCTACAAGAAAAACAAGGTGGAAAGTCTGGTCATTTTATAAGAGAATAAAAAATTACTTTAAAACCTTATTTAATAAACCAGCTAATCTTATACCTGCTTTAAGCAGTTGAGAGTTCAAAAACTCTACATTATGAGCTTGGTAAGCATAAGAGAGCTCTTTTGACTTTAAATCATAAACTCGTTTTCTTAGCTTCATACCTTCATTTAACCAAACGTTTACATCTGAATTTTGTAGTTTTTTAAGTTGCTCCACATTTGTAAAATTAATTAATTTACTAAGCTCTGTATAACTAAGCTCTTGGTGATTTATTATTCCTTCATCCCATACTGCATGAAGATTTGATTTTTTTCCAAACCATTTCACTGAAATTAAGTTTCCACCCTGATCTTTAGCATAACCAACATGTAAAGGTTGATGAATATCTCCAAGTAAATGTACTAGCCATTTTAATGCTTCATGTCTTTTTTGAAATGATAATTTATCATTGGCAAGTTGCTTGCTAAAGCGCTGTATTGCCTCAACAATATCTCCATTTTTATTATGTGTAACTTCGCTATATCGTTTACCGTCTTCAACATTTACAAAATGCCACCAAAAAGTATGGTCATGCTTTTTAAAAGATTTGATATGATCACACCAATTAGAAACCATAGCAAGATCTCTACCCTCTAATAAAGTGTTTACTTTTTTTAAAACTATAGGATCTAAGTACTTTTGGGCAATGTCTCCAACTACTCGATGACCAATTTGTCCCCAAGTAAATAAGCTTGTATTTGATGTAATAATTGTTATAAAAAGTGCTGTGAATAATTTTTTCATTTTAAACTTTCTTTTAAACTTGTATCTTCTTTATTTTCTTTTTCCCAATCACAAAAAGCTTCTAATTCTTCTTTTAAAATACTTATAACAAAAGCAATAACAGCCATGTCATCTAAAAAACCAAAGGTTGGAATAATATCAGGAACTAAATCAATTGGTGATAAAAAATATAAGATAGCACTCATTGCTAAAACCATATTTGTTTTCACAAAGTTTTTATATTCACCACTAATACATGCTTTCACAAAACGAATTAAAGTTGAAATATGATCACGAACTTCTTGCAATCTATTTTTTCTTTTTTTAGACTTGTTTTGGGCTTTCTCTAAAATATCAAAAGTTTTATTTTTATCTTTGAGCAACTCTTCTGCTTCTTTATTTTTAGAAGCTAAAACTTCTTTTTCATCTGATAATTGATCTAACATTTTTAGTTCCCATTTTTACATCCAAATGTATTTGATTTTACTCTTTTACACTTAAAGCTTTTAGTAGACACACACCTTAAGTATAACAAAACTCTATCAAAGAAAACAAAAAATTATAAAGAAATAATTTTTAGAAAGTCACTTTTCTTTAAAAGACCAATCATAATATGATATCCTCAATATTAAATAAATATTTACGGTCGATAATGAGTTAATGTTTATAAACAATATAGGGGCCATGAACAACTTAATTATAAAACAAAAAAAGCTACCCACTACTGTTATTTATTTAACTATTTTCATTTGCTTATTGCCTACTTGTTTAAACTTTTTAGGTTTTGACTTTAGCTCTCACATTCAACAAATTGAGACTAATTTATTACAACTTCCAAAAAGTGAGCTAATTGATGCTCTTTTTTATCGACTTCGAGGAGCTTTTACTCACACTCTTTTAGAGTGGAGTTCTGTTTCTATAGCTATTTTTTCTTATCTTCTAGCTTTAGTACAATTTAGCCTAAAAAAAGATAGTGCAACACCAATTATTGGTTTAGCTTTATTTTGCTCTGGTTGTGTCGACGCTTTTCATACATTAGCAGCCTCAAGATTAATCGAGTCTGTTGCTGAAAATAGTAATTTGATACCGTTTACTTGGGCAATTTCAAGAGTTTTTAATATTACAATTTTAATCATTGGTTCTTACCTTATATTATATAAAAAGCAATCTAAATCTATCAAAAATGATTACTCTTTCATGTTAAAAAGTAGTGCTATATTACTTTTACTATCCTATATAATTATTCATATTTGTGCTAACTCCTCATCCTTACCACAAACAATGTATCCTGACTCTTTTATTACAAGACCATGGGATGTTTTTCCTTTATTATTAACTCTTTTTGCTGCTATTTTTATATATCCTAAATTATATAAAATACATCCTGATTATTTTACTCATGCCTTATTCATATCAGTAATACCAGAACTTGCCATTGAATTACACATGGCCTTTGGATCTACTAATTTATTTGACAATCATTTTAATATTGCTCATTTTTTGAAAATTGTAGCTTATACAATACCCCTTATTGGTTTAATCTATGATTATATCGATACATATCTAGATGAAATTAAACACCAAAAAGATCTTATAAAAGCAAATGAAACTGCGAAACAATCCGTAATAGCCAAGTCTCAATTTTTAGCGACCATGTCTCATGAAATACGAACCCCTATGAATGGAGTTCTTGGAATGTCTGGATTACTTGCCCAAACAAATTTAAGTAGTACTCAGCTAAATTACACAAATATTATTCGATCTAGTGGAGAGTCTTTACTAAGGATTATAAATGATATCTTAGATTTTTCTAAAGCAGAACAAAATCAACTTGAAATCGAAAATATTAAATTCAATCTAAAAACTTGCTTAGAAGAAACTATTGAAATATTATTTTATGAAGCCTGGAAAAAGAAGGTCTATTTAGTCCTACATTATGACTCAGAACTAAAATCACAATTTATTGGTGATTCATTAAGGTTAAAGCAAGTAATTATTAATTTAATCTCTAATGCTATTAAGTTTACTCCACAAGGGAATATAATAGTATATGTTAAAAAAGTAAAACAAGAAAATGAAATGTCTACCATCCAATTTTCTGTTAAAGATGATGGTATTGGAATACCTACTAATAAATTAGCCTCTATTTTTAATAGATTTACTCAAGCAGATACTTCAACAACTCGTAAATTTGGAGGTACTGGTTTAGGCCTTTCAATATCTCAAAAAATCATAAAGTTAATGGGAGGAGAAATTAAAGTTAAAAGTAAAGAAGGACAGGGCTCTAACTTTTACTTTAATCTTTCTTTAGCTAATTTAGAGGCCCCTCAACAAGATAGTTTATATTCTAATCTTTCTGGTCTCAAACTATTAATTGTAGATGATAATTTTATTAATAGAGAGGTCTTGATTGAGCAATTTAAAAAGTATCAAATAAATGTAAAAGCTGTAGAATCTGGAAAAGCCGCCCTTATAGAAATCGACTTAGCCAATAAAAATAAAGCTCCTTATGACTTTGGTATTTTAGACTATAAAATGCCTCAGATGGATGGTATCCAGTTAGCAGAATCAATCTATAAAAGCAAAGAAAACAAAGATTTCTTAAGTATTTTAGTTTCTGTAGAACCATTAGATCAAAATATTGAAGTACTTCACCAAATTGGTATCCACTCATTTATCAAACGCCCTTATAAAATAAACCTCTTACTAGAGTTAATTAATAATATTTTTGCTCAAAAAAAATGTTCTACAGGAATCCTTCTTAATGAAAGTAAAATAGTCCTGAAAAATAAACCTTCTCAATTTGATCCTATAGTTCGAGCTTTAGTAGTTGATGATAACCAAGTCAACCAAATTGTTGCCATTCAAATGATTAAAAACCTTGGCTTAAAAGTTATTGATAAAGCATCCAATGGCTTAGAAGCTGTTAAAATGCAAAAAGAGTTTAATTACGATATCATTTTTATGGACTGCCAGATGCCTGAACTTGATGGATTTGAAGCAACTCAACAAATTCGTAAACTTTCTAATGAAAAATCTAAAGTACCTATTATAGCTATGACTGCTAATGTATTACACGAAGAACAAGAGAAATGTATCAAATCAGGAATGAATCAATTTCTTTCAAAGCCCGTGAAACAATCAGATTTTGAAGTCATTTTTTTAGAGCTTTTTGAAACTATTGATTAATAAATAAAAGAATCTTTTTTTTATAAAGCTTTTAATTGCCCATTTAAAGCTAGCTTGTTAAAATATCCTTCATTCGTTCATTCAAGTTAAGGAAAAAAATGCACCCATATCTGGAAATCAGCCCTGAAGT
This sequence comes from Candidatus Cloacimonadota bacterium, assembly GCA_002402105.1. Taxonomy (GTDB): domain Bacteria; phylum Muiribacteriota; class UBA6191; order UBA6191; family UBA6191. The sequence goes on along the minus strand of NVVD01000001.1, from coordinate 521,581 downwards.
TCAAAAAGCCCTTGATAATAACCAAGCTATTGTTGCGCTTGAATCTACCTTAGTAGCTCATGGAATGCCCTATCCTAAAAACATAGAAACAGCCCAAAAGCTAGAAAATATCGTTAGAGAAAATGGTGCTATACCTGCCACTATTGCTATTATTAATGGCCGACTAAAAGTAGGCTTAAACAAAGATGAACTTCAACTCCTTGGAACCTCAAAAGAAGTCTTAAAAGTAAGCCGTCGTGATATCCCTATGGTCATTGCAAAAAAATTAAATGGTTCAACCACAGTTGCAAGCACTATGATTATTGCCTCTATTGCTGGTATCAAAGTTTTTGCTACAGGTGGTATTGGTGGAGTGCATCGTGGAGCTCAAAAAAGTTTTGATGTCTCAGCTGATTTAATGGAGCTTGCTAATACAAGAGTAGCTGTTGTTTGTGCTGGTTGTAAATCTGTTTTAGACATTGGTTTAACTCTTGAATATTTAGAAACTCATGGTGTGGCAATCGTTGGCTACAAAACAAAAAACTTTCCTGCTTTTTTTACCCGTAAAAGTGGCTTTAAAGTTGATTTCTCTATGGAGTCCATCCAAGAGTTAGCAACTACTTTCCAAGCCAAGCTTGATTTAAAACTAAAAGGCGGAATGATTATAGCAAATCCAATTCCAAAAGAATTTGAAATGCCCTATGAAATTATTCAAGAAGCCATTGATGATGCCATTGAAGAATCTGAAGAACGAGGTTTGATTGGTAAAGAAGTCACACCTTTTTTATTAAAAAGAATCGATGAACTAACAGAAGGTACAAGTTTATACTCTAATCAAAAACTTGTATATAATAATGCCCTTGTTGCTGCACAGCTTGCTGTTGAACTTAAAAGTTTGAAATAAATAATGAGACACTAATGACCAGTATAATAAACCCGAACATTGATAGAAGCCAGTTACAAAATAAATTAAAAGAATTAGCGCCATGGGGTCAGTCTATCCATGTAATGGCAGATATTCATACTCCTGGTCCGTTAGATACTGAACATAGATGGCGTCTTTTAGATTCTATGCCAGTAAACTTTAAAGGAAAAAGTGTTTTAGATGCAGGCTGTAATGCTGGATACTTTGCTTTTAAAGCTGAAGAGATGGGTGCAAATCGAGTATTTGGTATAGATTGTAATCATTATATTAATCAAGCAAATTTTATTAAAAACTTTAAAAAAATTAAGAATGTAGACTTTGCAGTTTGTTCAGTATTTGATCCCCCCAAAAAAGAATTTCAAATTAGCCTTATTATGGGTTTACTTTATCATCTAAAGCATCCATTTTTAGCTATTGAGAAATTAGCTAAAATAACTACTGAAATGATTGTAATAGAAACAGAAGCTTTAGTCTCACCAGATGATACTCATAAAATGCAATTTGTAGAGCATACCTTTAGAAATGATGACAGTTCTTGGTGGGTACCTGGTGAGGAATGTATCAAAGGTTTTCTAAGAACTTGTGGTTTTCCCCACGTAAAAAGCTACTATTTTCCTCAAGTACCTGAAAACCCTTTTGGCTTTCATTATTCAACCGGAAAAACAGTAGAGGGTTTTCCTGCTTCACAGCGAATTATGATTATAGCAAGAAAACATATAAACTCAGAAACAGAGTCATTTTTTGATGAACTACCAAATGTATCTCCAAGTTCAAGTTTTCCAACAACAAGTTATGAAAAAAGCCAAAATAGTCAACTAAAAGATCAAACTTCTCATGATAGTAATTTTTATTGGGAAGAAGTAAATGAATATAAACGAATCAAACAAAATTTAGAACAAAAAAATACAGAACTAATAGACTATATAGAAGTCTTAGAAAAAGAAAGAGACTCTTGGAAAAGTGCACATGAAGAATTAGTTAAAACTATTGAAAAACCACACATAAATAAACCCTTTTCCTAAGAAGTAAGCTTTTTATTGACATCGAGTATCATTTGCTGTTATTCATACTATACTTCATAAAATTTTATGAAGTAAAATAAATTTAATTTTCAAGAAGTAATGGGAAAACGGTTAAATTCCGTTGCGGACCCGCCGCTGTAATTGGTTACGAAAGTCATAGATACCACTGTTTTTAATGGGAAGGTATGATAAGTAGGTTTGAGCCATAAGCCAGAAGACCGACTTTTTGACTGTATTCACTTAGCAACTCTCGGGACATGGGGTTAAGAATGACAATTTTTTTGATCTTTCTTACATAAAAATAAAATATTTTTGAAGATTTAATTTATCAATTATCTTCTCCACGTTCCTCTTTTATGGAGGAAACATGAAAAGACTATCTCTTATTGGTCTATCACTTTTTGCAATCTCTAATCAGATTCAATTTACAACTATTGACAACAATGTTTATTTAAACGAAATTGTAATTAGTGCTACAAAAACAAATACAAGCCTTAAAAACTTAGGGCATAGTATAAAAGTTATCACTCAAAAACAAATACAAGAGTCTGGATTTCACCAATTAACAGACCTTTTAAAAACAATTCCATCACTATTTATTACTAGTAATGGTGGTCTTGGGTCTAGCTCTTCATTATTTTTAAGAGGATCTAACTCTGAATTTACTCTATTTTTAATTGATGGAGTAAGGTTTCATGATAACTCTAGCCCCGCTAAAGGTTCAGTCATTCAACATATTTCTCTTGATAATGTTGAAAAAATCGAAATTTTAAAAGGAGGACAAAGTAGTATTTGGGGTTCTGATGCTATGGCAGGAGTAATAAATATTATTACTAAAAAAGGTAATAAAATTGATTCTGGTGAAGCTTATATAGAGTATGGTAGTTTTTCTACTTTAAAGAGTCAAATTAGCTTTTTTGGAGGTAATGATTTTGCTAATTATTATCTAGGTGTCAATTATACCGACTCTGATGGCTTTAGTTCTAAATCTAAAAAAAGAGGTTTTATTGAAGATGATGGTTACGAAAGTTTAAACATTGACTTAAAGCTTGATTTCAAAGGTAAGTCTGATCAAAATACTAGCATTATTATCAAACGAAATGAATCTGAAAAAGACTATGACGGTTTTAGTAGTGAATTTGGATTTATTTCAGAAGCAACCCAAACTATCTTTGCTCTATCACATGATAAAATTGGTGGAAACGGAATATATGAAGAAAAATATCAATACTCTTTAGCAAGAGTAGATAGAAATGAATTGAATACAAATAGTTTACCTGCTGAATATAAATCTAAAGATCAAAACTTATCTTATATTAGAAGTTATTTTTTAGACAAACATACTTTGAGTTTGGGTTTAGAACATTTAAATAGTAGTGCTCAAAATGCTTTTTCTACATTTAAAATCAACTCAAATAAAATTCAATCTATCTTTTTAAATGACTTAATTGAAATTAGTAAAAGTTTCAATTTACAAGTTGGAGTAAGAAAAGATAATATCTCTGATTTTGGTAGTCATTCTACTTACCGAATATCTCCTTCTTATTTACATAATAAGATCAGGTTATTTAGTAGTATTTCAACAGCTTTTAAAGCTCCTTCTTTATACCAATTATACAATGGTACAGGTAATGATGGGCTTAAACCTATAGAAAGTAAATCTTTTGACTTTGGTATTGATTATCAAATAAATAATAAAACTACCTTTGGTTTAACTAAATTTAAAACTGATTATAATAATTTGATTCAATTTGTTAGTTTTACAGCAGGCACAGCTAAATATCAAAATTTATCACAAGTTGATACTTTTGGATATGAAGCATATATAAGATCAAAGTTATCAAATAAATCTAATTTACAGTATAGCTATAATAGAACCACGTCTATAGATAAAGCTACAAATTTAAGCCTTTTAAGGCGACCTGTTCAAAAGCATAATATCTCACTAGATCATCATTTTGATAAAAAGAATAAATTAAATCTTACTTATATGATTGTAGGTGCAAGAGATGATAAAAACTTTAATTTATTTCCAGCAAAAAGACTAAAGCTAGACTCCTATAAAGTACTACACTTAAACTTTCAAAAAGAGCTATCAAAAGAGTTTTTACTTTCTTTGAGACTAGAGAACCTTTTAAATGAAAACTATGAAGAACTCTATGAATTTGGAACCTCTAAACGTGCTATCTACTTGGGTTTAAAAACAAAGTTTTAATGAATTTAACTTAGTTTTTCTAGTTGTTACTGAGTTAATATTGCCTACTTACATTATTTGTAAGTAGGCATTTACATAAACATATTAAAAGGATCACATGAATTTAAACGAATACACATCTTTTATATATAAAACCTATCAACAAGCGGGGCTTATTTTTATTCCTCTTGCTATTTTATCTATCATTAGTTTATCCATATGTATTGAAAAGATTTTTTGTTTTTTATTTTATTTATTTAAAGCACCAAATAAAGGAAATGATAAAATACCAGCTGACTTATTTGATACTACAAAATACAATAACTACCACAAAAGTTTTATCACACAATCTTTAAATAACTCTCAACTTTACTTACAACATACCCTAATTGAAATTGAAAACTTAAATAAAGGTTTATGGTTTATACAATTAACTATTCAGCTTGCTCCCATTTTAGGAGTATTAGGCACCATTATTGGCGTAATGCAGAGTATTGAGGGTCTTGATTTATCTCAAGCAAACAATATATCTTTAGTAAGTAAGGGATTTTCAAAAGCCTTAATAACTAGTATTTATGGCTTATCTTTAGCTAGTCTATCACAGTTTTTCTACTCTCTTATAAACTCTCATATTGATAAAATACAAGGCTCTTTTCGCATAATTTATCAAAAAATTTTAACTCAGGAATCAAATGCAAAATGATCCTTATGCAATAATAAATAAAGAGATTAAAATTGAATTAATTTATTTATTAGATATTTTATTTTTACTTCTTATTTTATTTATCATTTATGCAATGAATGCCAAACCTTATCACTTTATTGCAATGAAATTAAACCAATCAAGCTCTTTTCAAACATCTAGTCAAAAAAACAATACACTTAGTCTAAGCAAAACAAAAATATTTATTAATAAAATACAATGTAACAATAGTCTTATACATTGTTTAAACAAACAAAATATCCCATCCAATGAAACTTTAACTATCAGAGCTTCTAAATCAACTTCATTACAACAATTTATAAATATATTTAATATACTAAAAAATAATAATTTTAAAAGTCTACAGCTTGAAGTTGAAAAAAGTTGAAATTCATCTCTCTTATTTTATCTCTTTTAATCCATTGTTTAATTTTTAATAATCATTATTCAAAAAAACAGGTTAAACGAATTTCTAATAATAAAAGTGAGCTTATTAAAATGCAATATTGCTTCTATAAAAAAGTTTCTAAACAAATAGATCAAAGTACTGAGCAAAAGAAAACTCGTATAAAATTACCAAAAAAAGTAAAAAATAAAAAAGCTAAAAGTATTATCAAAAAAACAAAACAAGTTAGATCAAAAGTAACTCAAAAAAGGTCAAACCAAAAAAGTAAAAAATCCCTCAAAGAGTTTAAACAATCAAAGCAAATCGTAACAAGTAAACAGGTCTTATCAAAAAGTAAATTAAACCCAGCTCAAGTCTTATTTCAAAAAAAACCAAATTACCCTAAGATATTACAAAAAAGAAAAGTTGAAGGTATAGTTATTGTTCAGGTTTTCATCAAAAAAGACCATCTTGTTCATAAAGCTATCATCTTAAAGTCTAGTGGAAATAATATTTTAGATAAAGAAGCCTTAAATGCTGCAAAAAAGTCTAAATATTTAGCACAAAAAAATAATAAAGGAATTTATGAAAGCTCTTATCATAAACTCCTGTTTCGTTTTAAAATTTAATTAAAAACGACCAAAGTCTTTTTCGTCAACGTATACTTTATCATTAGGAGTAATAATGTAATCGTCTCCTGAGTCTAAGTCTAATTGAAAACCTTTATCACTTTGCTCTTTGATTTTATCCCAACCACTAGCTTCTTTGTTTGACTTTTCTTGAATCGGGCTTTCTTTCACGGCCTTTTTTATCTCTTTTTTGATAGTTTTTTGAACTTTTGGAGCTACAAACTTTTTTTCTCTTTTAATAATACTTTTAATTTTATTAGAAGCTCTCTCAACTTTAAAGTTAGCTAATAATTTCTGTAACTCTTTTGCTCCATTTGCTAGCTCGCTTGCAGCAGATGCCATCTCTTCTGCATTTGCTGTATTTTTTTGAGTAACGTCATCAATTTGATCTAATCTATTACTCATTCCATTAATGCCTAGTTCTTGTTCAACAGATGCTTCTGAAATAGTAGATACATGTGAGGATACTTGCTCATAACTTTTTACTATTTCTAATAAAGCTAGCTCTGTTGAGCTTAAAACTTCTTGTCCTGCCTTTACTTCTTCAAAAGATCCTTCAATCATAACGGTTGATTGTTGAGCAGCTTCTGCACTACGTCCAGCTAATGAGCGGACTTCTTCTGCTACTACTGCAAAACCTTTTCCCATTTGTCCTGCTCTTGCTGCTTCTACAGCTGCATTTAATGCAATCATATTTGTTTGAAAAGCAATTTCATCTATATTTTTAATAACTTTAGCCATGCTTTGAGAAGAGTTTTGTATTTTATCCATTGCATCTACTAGTTTTTTCATTTGGATTGTGCCCATAGATGCTGATTCACTGCCAAGTTTTGATAGTTCATAAACTTCTTTTGCATTTTTAGCACTTTGTGTCGACATAGCACTAATCTGTGTCATGGTACTTGTAATCTCTTGAATTGCACTAGATTGCTGAGTAGAACCTTCGGCTAATAATTGGCTGAAATCTGATATTTGACCCGATTGTAATGTCACTCCATTAGCAGAGATAGTCACTTTTTCTACAAGCTCTTTTAAGCGATTTAACATACCTTGTAAAGATATGCCTAATACATCTTCATTAGATGCCAAAGAAAACTGTTGGGTTAAATCACCAGACGCAATAATTTTTGCCATATTTGCTTTGCTTTGTAGCTCATCTGCCATATTGTCTAAAGCACGGCTAAGATCACCAATCTCATCTTTTGATTGTACATCTAGTCTTTTTGATAAAATTCCTTTTTGAACTTCAAAAGCAAAGTCCGTCGCTTCTTTAATTGGTTTAGAAATATATTTATTAATCAATAAAGCAATGAAAAGGTATGACAATAATAAAGTACTAAAGAAAATAATATAAATCATTTGTTGTTGATCTACTTTTTCAGAAATACATTGTTTTAAAGAGTTTTTTAATTTATTTTCTTGTTCAAGTGAAACATCAAAAAATTTGGTAGCTAACTTTTTTTTTGTTTTTGACAAAGTCTTTGCTTCAATTTGAACCCTTTCACTCTCATCTTCTGCTGCCAGTAGTTTGTAGGTTTTATCTGCTTTAATACTATAATCTTGAAGATTCGCTTTTAAACTTTCAAGTTTAAAGTTAAAATTAGTATTATCACTGTCCATCTCTATAGATTTATTAATATTACTAATAATTTTATCTCTAAAACTTAAAGCTAAAGTAATATCTTCTTCTTCACCAGATAAAACTCCATCTTCATATGATTTTATTTGAGCTTTAAATAAGGTAACATTTTCTTTTAAAGCTTGAGATAAGGGTAAAACAATAGAAATGGTAGATTCAAGTCTTAAAGCTATTTTTTTATCTAAATACCCGTTCATAAATAGAGTAAGAGCATAACCAAAAACTATAATTAAAACACTCAACCAAATTTTACTACGAATTTTTAGATTTGATAAATTCATTTATCCCCTATTTATGTTAAATCTTATTAACTTTTAATTTATTATCTCATTTTCAAGTAAACTTCTGCAAAAAGTTTAAGAAAGTATTTATCATTTTAAAGATATAAATAAATAAAGAATCATATTTACTTGAAGTCTATACCATGAGTTAGGTATAGTTTAATATAGAGTAATAGCCAAAAAAAGGAGACTTACTTGAATTTAAAAGATTATGACTCGCTACTAAACTCCAAAAAAAACGATGAAAATTCTATGCCATTTTCTCTTGGAGAAATACAAAAAATTGATATAAAGTCTCTAATGAACAAAAGCCCAAAAGTTAGATACCAATCCATTAAAGAGTTTTTAAATGGTGATTATTCAGATAAAATTACTATCTTAAGAAAACTTTATAAAATTGAAACTGAATTTAGGTTAAAATCTTTTATTCAAAGCTCTTTAAATGATCAGCAAAGTATCTAATTATATTTAGTTTTCATARGTTYTGAAAACTTTTTAATCTGATACTCTCTTAATAAAGCTAGCTCTATAATTTTTAATTTTTTATTAAGACCCAAAGTTTTAATACCCGTATTTTTTGCTTTTTGCAAATAGTACCAAGAACTTAATAAATCATGTTTTTTTATAAATATTTCTGATTTTTCTAGGTATTTGGTATTCCTGATTTCTCTTATTATTTTAATTCTAAAATAATTCTTCCATCTATTTTTTTTATACCATAATAAATCATTTTTCATTTCTTTTTTTATCAGTAACTCAGTCTTTAAACTACTCTTTGAAGTCATTTTAATCAAATAAAAGCTATAAAATATAATAGTTATAATTATTAATATATAACGATTTTTCTTATTAATTAATAAAAGAAAGCTTGGTAAAAAACATAGAGGCAACAAATAAACCGACAAAATAATTTGCGGAAAAAAAAACAAAAGATTATTAGCTTTAAAAAAAATAAATGGATCTAAAACTATCGAGTAAGTAGATAAATAGTCTGAAAATAAAACCATTTCAATATTATTTTCTTGAAAGGTTTGAGCCAGTTTAAAATAGTTTTCCCAATAAATTCTATGATTATTTAAAATCAATAAATCTATTTGATTTAATTTATCGAAAAGAAAGATTAAAATTAAATATATAACTAAAGGTAAAAGTAAAAACCTCTTTATATTATTTTTACTTTTATTCATAAACTAAAATGACTCCACGTAAAATTTTCTGTCTTGTTCATTTAAAGTTAATAAATCGATATTTAAACCCTCTTGATTAGCAAAGTTTTTTGCTCGTTTATTTTTTGGAAATATATTTAAAGACTTTTTTAAATACCATTTTGCTTTATTTTTATTCATAAGTCTAAAGTACAAATACTTTTCTAAAGCAAAATTTGACTGGTCAACTTTTTTTTCATAATTTATTTTTTCAAAGTATAGTTTTTTATATAAAGAAAGAGCACCTTCATTATCTTTATTTTCTACTAAAAAAACCAATAATTGATTCATTGCTTTTAATCCATTCTTTTTTGAGTGGCTTTTTATTTCAGAAAAGTTTAATTGGCTTTTATTCTTTTTAAGAGAAGTTGTTTTCTTTATATTTTCAAATGGTAAATATCCCAAATCTAAAATAATATTTTGTAGCTTTTTTCTCCCATAATAATCTAATAGTTTCTTTTCTAAAGGTGAGATAGATTCTCTTACTATTTCCCAATCTTTTTTAACTTCATCATATCCTGAAAATAAAGAAAAAACATAATGAAACAACAAATAAGCTTCTATCTTTTTATTGCTATCTAAATAATCCCCTGCCATATTATGTAAGTCTATAGCTTTTTGTTTTTCATCATTCAAACTAACCAAACTTCTTACTCTTAATGACTTTATATAATCATTAACCTTATTTTTACTCTTATTTTTTTTATAAGTTTTATGTATAAATAAGTTAAAAGATAATTTACCTACATGAAAAGTTTTTACTCTATAGTTAAGCTTTAATAATCCATACTTTAACATATAAGAAAAAATAGTTTGCTTTGTTTTACCTCCGTATAAATTAAATTCAAAGGAGCCTTTTTTTATTTTTTTAAAATCATATTTTTCATTTTCAAGTAAGTCACTTTTATTTTTATCAATAAGTAAAAAACTACCCCCTGAGGAGGTAGCTTTATTTTAACCCCTAGAAGGGGGTAGAATGCCTTAGCCCCCAGAGGAGGCAAAGGAAAGGTTATCTATGATTGTTAATTATTACTCTTGTTGTTTCTCTTTTTTCTCTTGAAACTTTACATATTTTCTAATCATTTCTTCATCCAATCCAACTGTATCAACACAATACCCCCTCGCCCAAAAATGATTACCCCAATATAACTTTACTTTCAATTTGGAAAACCTCTTGAAAACTCGAATTGCTGATTTTCCTTTGATGATACCCATTAATTTTGAAACACTTAACTTTGGTGGAATCATAACCAATAGATGAACATGATCATGATCATCTTGAACATTTATTTCAATGATGTCACATTTATACTGATTACAATAAGACCTTATACAATCTTCAACTTCTAATGCAACTTTGCCAGTCAAAAATCTATATCTATATTTGGGTACCCAAATCAAATGATATTTACAATGCCAGACAGTATGCGATAACCTATGGAATCGACTCATAGCTTACTCCTTTTTGGTTCATAGATAACCAAAGAGGAGTTTAAGTTTTTTCACTGGCAGAGCCATACGGCTCTGACCACGCCCTGAGGACGTGGATTTTTATGGGTAATTAAAAAAGCTATAACTCCAGATTTAATCATCTCATCAAACCCTCCCTCTACTTTTAAGTTTTTTTGATATTTATCTAGTGCACTATTATAGTTTTCAAGTAAAACAATGTTTCCTATATTTTTATTTGGGAGTTTAGCTACCTGAAGTAATGCCGAAATATGAATATCTAAATTAGGTGCAATATATACCTTTTCTTTATATCCAAAGTCATACTTTTCTAACTCTGAACCAATTTCATCAATCATTTCATTCATATATGAGCGATTCCACGTCCATGGATTAAAATGAGTTATATTAAAACCTCTTGTAAAAAGTTTACTTTCTTGATTTATGCCCAAAAATGACACATCAAAAAAATTACTCCAAATAAAACAAAGTATTAAAAATACTCTATTAAATAAGTTGGTCTTTTTTCTCATAAAAATAAGAAAAAGTATTAAATACAAAGGAAAAAAGAAAATAGCAACAGCTTCACCCATATGAGAGAAGTATAAAATAGAAGACGCAACAATAGAGATATAAATTGTAAAAATATAAGTTGTACGAATAGACTTTAAATGAAACCTTTGTGAGATATATATTATAAATAATACTCCCCCCAAAAAACTTACATTTAACATAATAGATGAGTAGTAATAAGAGTTATATAAAACAACAATACAAATAAAAACATACATAGCTAAAAGATGTTTTATTGTAAATATAATCCGCTTTCTATTTGTACTGTGTATATGTAAATAAATAAAAAATAAAAAAAATAATACAATTGCAGCTATATATATTAAATTTAAAACAGTTGAAAAGTTAGAATGATGAATACTTGTTTCTTCAAAATACCGATAAAATAAACTAAAATCATAAAAGTAAGATATACAAATAAAGTTTAATATATAAACAAGTAGCTCTTTGTATTCAACTTTATCTCTTTCAAGCATAATCAAAACTCTTGCCATTATAAAACATAAAAAATGAATCAAACCCAGATGTTTTATAGTTGCAGAAAACCAAAAAAACAAAGCACTAAAAAAAAGAAAGACAACTTTTTTATTTAACAAATATCTATAAAAAAAATCATTGCTAATAAACTAAAAGTGACATTGTAAGCGTGAGGGTTAAAACTTTTTATAAGTAATTGAGTTGGAGGGAAAAAATACAATATCAAAATAAAATAAATACGGTTTTTTTTAGGTATAGGTAGATGAGTAGCTATTAAAGTCAAAGCTATTAATAATACTACATGAACGGCCCAAGGGTTTTGAAAAAAAAATCCTGTTGATGAAAAAATGAAATCAAATAGCTTAATAAAAAAGGAGTACAACAAGTGCACTCCATAATTTATTTTGAAGTCGCAACAAAGACACCATTCCAGCTTTCATCTGGTGGATTTTCTAAAAAATCTTTACATCTATCAATATATAAGTCACAAGCAATATCTGTCCCATCTCGATGCTTTTTTAAATCCTCAAAGGTCTCAATAGCTTTTTCAAATTCACGTCCAAGATAATAAGTAAAAATTGCATCTTCAAACTCTTTCATTCCTGCTAAAAATTGCTCTGTTTGATCTTTGGCATAACCGTAACATTCATAAATTTTTACTGGTTCAGTTTTACCTTTTACAGCAATCAAATCTAAAAACCTAGTTGCCGTAAAATCTTTTACTAACTCATAAGTAGAAGCCGATAAAATAAGCTCTACACCATAGTTTTTAGTTTGCCCTTCAAGACGAGCTCCTAGGTTTACAGCATCACCTAAAATCGTGTAGTTGAATCTATTTTTTGAACCCATATTACCAACAACCATTGGCCCAGTATTACAACCAACTCCAATACGACAGTCTACATCATATTTATCCATTAAACCCTGTCTCATGATGGCTAACTTATTATTCATATCAATGGCTGTTTTTACAGCTAATACTGCATGATTTTCTTGTTGAACTGGAGCACCCCAAAACGCCATAACAGCATCTCCAATAAACTTATCAAGGGTACCGTCATATTTTAAAACAAGCTCTGTCATTTCTTCTAAGTATTCATTCATGAATGCTACAAGAGTTTCAGGGTCTAATTTTTCAGAAATTGTTGTAAATGATCTAACATCTGAAAATAAAACAGTCATTATTCTTTTTTGTCCTCCAAGTTTTAACATATCTGGGTTTTCTAAAACAGAGTCCACCACCGATTTATTAACATAATTTGAAAAAGCTTGCCTTGTTTTTGTTTTTTCTTTTTCAGCTTTTATATACTCATAAGTAGCTAAAAATAAGTACAAAGATAAAGCCAATAAAGGTAGAGGTAAAAATTGAAAATATAGATGTTTTACCTCAAACATATAGTTTGCAAAGCTTAAATAAGCTGTAATAAGTGCAATCGTGATTAAGGCTCCAAAAGATCCACTCACTCTACGTTTAACATATGAAAGGCAAAAAGCAACAAAAATCAATAATACTATTTCTAATAGTTTCATATTTTCTGTTCTTAAAATATAAGATTGATCTAACATATTATCAATGATTTGAGCGTGGAGTTCTACTCCATCTAATTGGTTAGCAACAGGAGTTGATCTCCAATCATTTATACCTAATGCTGTAGGACCAATTAAAACAACTTTATCCTCAAAAGCCTCCCGCATAGTTAGCTCAGGTGTTTTGAAACTCAATAAACTAGCTTGTAGTTTTTCTCCTTTAACCACATCTATCATTGAATATCTTAAATAAGAATTAATTCCACCTTTAAATTTTATAAAAAACTTTCCAGATTCCTCTGGCTCGACAGAAGTTGAAACTTTAACTGAGTTTGACACTTTTTCTAAGTTTTTTTCTTGAAAAAGATTTTTTATAAATGATTCATCAATTTTTAATTGCTCTTTTAGTGCTAAATATACTTCTTTTTTCTTTTTTCCTTGAAAAGCAAAAAGAGGACCCATTTCTTGTTTTATTTTTACTAAACATTCGTCTTTTAATAAAGAAGATAAGGTCTCTCCTAAATGCTCGAAACTAGATTGTAAGTCTTTTGTAAAAAAGCTTAGTTTTTCTTTTTTATTAGGGTCTAAAAATTTCTTTAATTTTTCAGAATCTACATGTTTTAGTATTTCACTTCTTAAATCTTTATTGCTTGTAGCATCAATTCCATACAAAAATCCTGAGTATTCACCATCTATTTTATCTAGGTCTCCAGAAGCAAATAAAGCAAGAAATCTAAATAAGCCTCCTACTTTTTCATAATAAGCAATATTAGATTTATTTAATATTTTTAATAGTAAATCTCTTTGATGTTTATTTACTCCACCTATTTTACCAATAGCATCTGAAACTAAAGTCTTTAAAGTCAATCTTGAAACTTCATTAGGGATATATCTATCATAGCCCTGTAAATGTAAGTACTGACCCTTTAAATCTGGAGTTTGTAAATCTCCTCTGAGCATTGTGTATGCACTTAAAGATATAGATGGAAAAATTTCTTCTTTTTCTTCTCTTGGGGCTTTTTCTCCTTTTTCCCAAATTTTTATTGGGTAGATTCTTATAGGATCATGACTTCTTATATTACCATCTCCATCTGTTTGTACTGAAAAATAACCTCTATATTTTGCATTCTTTCTAATTATATCGTAGTTAAATAACCCACCTTTAAAATGAAAAATATTTTGTCGAGCACCTTGTTTAACCTCTGATTGTGAAGCATTTTTAAATTCTGCAAAGGTTCTTGCATCTAAAGGAAAATAAACATTTGTAAAATCTTTTTCAACAGCTTCTAAATCCGATAAAGTAGAGTAACCAGCAACTATTTTAAGGCGATATTTTTTAAAAGCATCTTCCATTTTTTTATTATAATTTAAATTTTCAATCGTTACATCAATTTTTCTTCCTAGAGTTTCATCAGCCAACGATTTAATTTCATTTAATGCCTCTTCAACTTCAGTACTTCCTTTCTCTACAAAAACAATATCAAAAATTACTGCACGAGCTTTTCCCTTTTCAAATAAGTTTTCTAAAAAGTCTGCATAATAAGAGCGCTTAAAAGGCCAAGCTCCAAAGCCTGTCAAAGTTTTTTCATCAACTCCAACAATTACAATTTCTTTTGAAGTTTTTAAATCGATGGATAAGTTATCAAAAGTTTCTTGAAAGATTTCACTTCCAACATCAAACTCTTTTTTGTCATAAACTTTTTTTTCTAAATAAATTCTACTCTTTTCAACATCACTTGATAGTTTACGAATTTGAAAGTCATAAAGCTTAAATTCTGCATTTTTAATCAGCGAAGACCAAGACTTTGGCATAATTCTCTTAAAATAAAAGCCATCAATCATAGAAATTGAGATAAAAAGAATAATAAAAAATACAAATTTTGGCATTTTGCCAACATTTTTTTTCATGGAATTTCCTTTGAAAGTTTAAAGTCTACACATATAGATTTTTAAATAAAAATATTCTATACCAAGCTTAATCGTTTTTCAAAAAATACCATAACTTTATTACTACAAATATCAGTTAAATATTTCAATCAATAAAGCTTCACCATTTTCCCATTTTACATCTATAAAACTTTTTTGAAACTCATTAGATAAACAAAGCCCTCTACCAAGCTCAACATCTCTTGGTTCTAAATTATATTTAGCACCAGAAATACTTAAATTTGAAATATTCTCTAATGGAATAATTGAAAACTTTTGATTTACTTTTCCTTTTAATTGAAAAGACTTAGTAAAATAAAATATTTTGGATTTATTTGTTTGTATTTCTAAATGATTTGCAAAATCTTTATAATGAACTAATGACAAAAAATGAGTAAAACTCATATCCCATCTACCCTGAAAAAAAGAATAAAAAGTTAGTTTTTTAAACTTTTGGCTTTTTAAATACTCTAAGGCCCCTTCTCCATCTAAAAAATCTTTTTCTTTTGCGTAAATAAAAATATCGTTTAAATTTTTTAACTCTACATTTACTGAGTCACAATCTCCTACAAATATATCAGCTTTCAAACCTAAGCTAATGACATCATTTAAACCACCATCTACTGCTATAATTTTTGTATAATCATTTGGTAAGTTCACTTTTATAGGAGATTTTTCTTCTCTTTGAAAAAAAACTAGACAATGCTCTAAATTCATAAATTGTTTCTTTCGATATACATGAAAAAGATAAAACCCATCAGTATGGGGTTTTCTTTGCTCAATTTAGGAGAGCCATGTATAAGATACTAAAAGTTTTCATTTCTATCATCTCTTTTTCATTACTTTTTTGTTCAAGTCCTAGTGCAAAAAACCTTTTATTTCCTGATGGATTTAAAAAGTATAAAAAAAGACCTATGGTAAAAAGGCCCTACGAAAATCCATTTTTAAAAAACTTTCATAATCAAAAAAATCATCTAGTTGACCAAGATGAAACAGACTTCATTACCCTTCAAAGACTATCTTCAATGGAACTAATAGCTTTTTTAAATTGGTGGGAAAAGAAGTATTTTTTAATTGATACAGATTTAGAAACACTATACGGGGGTAACTTAAGTGTTGAACAAATTAACCCTGGAAAATACTGGAGAAATTTATCTCATCGGTTTAAAAATAAGTTACGAATTAATTGGTTTAAAAAAAACAATGAAAAACTCTTAAAAGAGTTTAAACACTATTTAATTATAAATAAAAGAAGTCCTTATTTTACAAACTCTCATCAGATTCGTTATTAATTTTGATACATTCAACTAATATAATCATAATAGCAATACCAATAAAAACACCTAACATCAAACCAACTTGAAAAGATAATCCACTTAAGCCCATTAAGCTCTCCCTAAAATAAAAAAATGTAGGTAAGCAATTAGCAAAACCTACATTTTTATCATTTAAAATATATACCAAAAACAAGAAAAACACTTGTATTTGGGTATAAAATTATTTTAACATATGATGAATCAAGTCAATGATTCTTGTTGAGTAACCTGTTTCATTATCATACCAAGATAAAAGCTTAACATGAGTTTTATTTTGTACTAAGGTTGATAAAGCATCTACTGTTGATGAAGCAGGGTTACCATTATAATCACAAGATACTAATGGCTCATCAGAATAAAACAAAATACCATTTAACTCATTATCAGCTGCATCTTTTAATGCTGAGTTTACTTCTTCTACTGTTGTTTCTTTGTTTAATACTAAACTAACATCTACAACAGATACATTTGGAGTAGGTACTCTAATAGCCATACCTGTTAATTTACCTGCTAATTGAGGTAAAACTAAAGCAACAGCTTTTGCAGCACCAGTTGTTGTTGGTATCATACTAACAGCAGCAGCCCTTGCTCGTCTCATATCTTTATGAGGTAAATCTAAGATTTTTTGATCATTAGTATATGAGTGAATCGTCGTCATAATACCAGAGCTTACCCCAAATTTTGCATCCATCACTTTCATAACAGGAGCCAAACAGTTTGTTGTACAACTTGCATTAGATACTATGTGATGCTCATCTTTTTTATATTCGTCTTGATTTACACCCATAACGATTGTTACATCAGGGTCTGGAGATGGAGCAGAAATAATTACTTTTTTAGCGCCAGCTTCAATATGCTTAGATGCATCAGCCTTTTTAGAAAAAATACCTGTACATTCAATCACTATATCTACTGATAGGTCTTTCCAGGGTAAATCTAATGGGTTTCTTTTCGCTAAAATTTTAATTTCTTTACCATTAACTAAAATACCATTATCACTTGGAGAAACATCACCCGAAAACTTACCATGAACACTATCATACTTTAATAAATGAGCTAAAGTCTTATTATCTGTAAGATCGTTAATTGCCACAATCTCAATATTATTATCAGTTAATGCCTGTCGAAAAAAACAACGACCAATTCTACCAAATCCGTTAATTGCTACTTTTACTGCCATGATAGCTCCTATAAGTAAAGTATATTTTTTAAAGAGAAAAAACTACTCTTTATTTCGCGCGAATTATACTCAATTTTCTCTAAACTTTCAATCAATAGCCTTGCTTTTTTTCAAAAAATTATGAATCTAAAGTTGTATAAGATAAACTTTTATTACTTGTAAATTTTATATATTTATCTAAGTGATATTTATCTTCAAAACCACCATATTTTAAAGCGTCTAATGCTTTATAGGATTTTTTATAATCTTCTCCAGATAAAGCAATTTCATCTGATTGCATTAACCTAGTTAAGAGTTCTTTAGAGTCTAACAAGTCTAATAAATGATCTGCCCTAATTTGAAGTCTACTATTACATTTACTTAGCTCACTTTTTTTAACAACTTGGCTACTTAAATTTACAAAGTCTACTTTTATTGCAAACTCTAAACCCAGTATACTAAGACCAAAAATAAGATTTAAATCTAAAAAGTGAACCATTTGACTTTGATCAAATTTATTTAAATACTCATTTTCAAAATACTTTTTAATTCTTTTCTTTTCATTTTTACCAATTTTTCTACCTCTATAACTTTTAGATACTTCAAGCGAATAGTTTTTATCAAATGACCTAAAATCACTATACAAAGCAATTAAATCTTTCATTTCTAATTGACCATATCTTTTTATTTGAAGTTGCCCACTATTTGAATAAAACTCATCAAATGGATTACAAATTGAGCACTTTTGCTTTGGATTTAACTCTAATATTTCATCTATAAAGTCAAAAGGAGTATAAGCAAAGGATCTTTTATTCATATATTCACTTTGAGGATAATAAAGCCCATCAGCATAAGCTATTAATAAATCAACTTTTAAATCTTTTAAATAAAATGCATTTTTTTTCAAGTCCCTACCATCAGGCATAAAATCTCTTCGTAAAATAACATCCATTTCGTTATAACTCTGATAAGGCGCAAAACAAAATCTTAATTTACCTTTAGATATTTTATTGATTTTTAATATGTCCTCATGGCGAAATACACTATCTACTAAAGTTAAAAAAGCATCTTTTTCATCTTCAATATAAAAGCCCAATTCTCCAAAAGGTACGTGAGATGGAGTTCCTATTATTTTAACACTACCAATAAAATACTCCTGCCAAGCATGAAGTTGGGTGATATTTTTAAAACCAAGCTCGTTTAAAATATGCCAAATTTGAGGGTTATGAGGAATAATAAATTGAGTTTCTTTTTTTAAGCGAGCTAAACTTTCTATAATAATATGATCCCAATGATGATGACTCAATAATACATAATCAGGGTGAGGTAAATTAAATTCAATTTCACCAAAGTCAGGAAACCTCCTACATACTCCCATCATCGTATGCTCAAACCATAAATCTGTATAAATATGTAAGCCTTGAGTTTCTATATATAAACAAGCATGGCCTATATTTTTTACTAACATTACTTACCTCTTTTGATAAATGAATACCTTATACTCAAAATTTAGAGTTTTTTACCTTACTTAAGTATAACAAACAGACTTATTTTTTCCTTTTAAGTTCATAAATAAACTAATGTTTGCCATATTTTTTAAAACTAAATTGATTACTTGAAAAACAAATTTGTATAGTTCATACTTAAGCCTATGAAATATTTTTTAACTTTATTCTTATTCATAAGCCTTTCTTTCTCTAACTCTATACAAAATAAAAACCCTTGGTTCCCCTTATACAGTCAACTCACTCAAAATGGTATTAAAATTCTTGAAAATAGCTTTAATACTTTAAAAAATGACCCCTTAGAAAACCCTATTAAATATAGAAAGGACATTTTAATATTATCTTTAGCTTATGCCCATCAAAATGATATTGAAAACTTTAGACGTACTTTATATTTTCTTTTAAAACACATCGAACAAAGAGATGGAGAAGAATTAATTTTCTACCTGTCTGGTTTTGTTGAACTATTAAAAATTCAAAAAAAAAGAAATCATTTTCATGAAGAACTTCAAAAAATCATTTCAGTCTTTGAAGAGAAGTTTTCTCCCAAAGAAGCA
This sequence comes from Candidatus Cloacimonadota bacterium, assembly GCA_002402105.1. Lineage (GTDB taxonomy): Bacteria > Muiribacteriota > UBA6191 > UBA6191 > UBA6191. The sequence goes on along the minus strand of NVVD01000001.1, from coordinate 502,130 downwards.
AAAAAACATCCTCTGTCAGGCTATTATTTCTCTTTATTAATTGCAGATTCAATCTTAGTTTCTTCAAACCTTATTCGCTCAAAAACGGCTGAAAATATTAGCTTTTTACAAAAAGGGCTCAATTACCAATCTGCATATTGTTTATATAAACAAAGTAATTTACTTTTCAATTATATGCACTTAGATCAAAAGTTAAATAAAAAACAATTGAAAGAAAGACAAATTTTACTTGCATCAATGATTCAAACCATCAAATATTCTTACTCAGAAATTTTGGCTTTAATAAAAGAGTATAAACACTTGAGAAGACCTAGCCTTTATCAAAGAAAAGAATACAAAAGAGCAATTCTTAGACTCGCCTCTTTTTATAATAATTATCGTAGTAAACTCTTATTTTTTTTAAAAAATAAATCATTTAAAGCCTCTGACTTACCCGGGGATTATAAAAATAGAGCCTATAGTTTACACAGGTTTTTTAGTTTCAGTAATATTAAAGTTCAAAAAATTGCGGCTATTTTTGAAAATAAAATTACAGAAGAGGACTGTCTTAGTTTTTCAGAATCTTTTCAAAAAAATATCAAAAAATTTAATTTAATTTCAAATGAGCAAATAAAAAGCTTTGATAGTACTGATGATTTTGAAAGCGCCTTAAGTATATACAGAAAAGTGTTTATCAAATCAAAGTCACCACTAAAATCAGAACACTTTATAACGAAGTGCATTAAACTTTCACCAGTTTCTTTTTCTAATAATTAATATTTACCTAAAATAATAGAAGCATTATGTCCACCAAAACCAAATGAATTTGACATGACATAATCTATATTTGTAGAAATAGCACTTTTGTGAACAATATTTAAGTTACATTCTTTGTCTTGCTCTTCGAGATTTGCTGTTGGGTGAATAACTCCCTCATTGATAGTTAAAATAGCCACAATAGCCTCAATAGCGGCTGCTGCTCCCAAAGAATGTCCTAACATAGACTTTGTTGAACTCACTTTAACAGATTTAGCTTGGTTTTTAAAAACCGAATGAATCGCTTGTACTTCTGCTAAATCTCCAAGTTTTGTTGATGTTCCATGGGCATTTATATAATCAATTTGCTCTGGATTAAGCTTAGCTTGATTTAAGGCTAAACTCATAGCTTTTGCTGCTCCAAGACCTTTTGGATGAGGAGCTGTAATATGATAAGCATCTGAACTCATTCCTCCACCAAGATACCTTGCTAAAATATTCGCTTTTCTTTTTTTTGCATGCTCCTCTGACTCAAGAACTAAAACCCCCGAACCTTCACCAGCTACAAAACCATTTCGATTTATATCAAATGGACGAGATGCAGTAGAAGGGTCTGTTGATAAGCTCAACGCTTTTTGTGAACAAAACCCGCCAAGGCCAACCTCAGTAAGTGAAGCCTCTGAACCTCCAACTATAACTACATCAGCCATATTAGCTTCAATTAACATAGCTCCATTCATGATGCAATGATTGCCTGTGGCACAAGCTGTTGAAATAGAATAATTTGGCCCTTCAAATTGATAATCAATTGCAATAACACCTGATTGCATATTTGGTATAGACATGGGAATAAAAAATGGGCTAATTCTTTTTGGGCCCTTGGTATGACATTTAATTACATTTTCTTCAAAAACTTCAATGCCTCCCATACCACTACCAACAATGACTCCAACTCTACTTTTATCTATATTGGAGCTCATTAAGCCTGAGTCTTCTATGGCAATTTTTGCAGCCGCATAGCCAAAATGAATATATCTTGAATATTGGCGTGCTCTTTTTAAACCTAGAAAATCACTCGCAGAAAAGTTTTTAATTTCACCTGCTATACTAACTGGCAATGAGCTTGCATCAAAATTTTCAATCTTTGATATTCCAGATTTTTTAGAGATTAATCCTTGCCAAAAATTTTTTATATTCAGGCCTAAAGAGCTTACGCATCCTATACCTGTTATAACCACACCCATTGTCACTTACCTTTTTAAACAAAATTGAATTTATATTTAACTTAAATCAAATATCTCTAAAATTTCATTTTTTGTCAAAGGAATACCATGTTCTCTCAAGATTTCATCTGTAATTCTTGAAGAAAAGTTTAAATTTCCCTTAGAATCTAAATCCGAAAACTTGAATGACTCTACTTTTTTGAAAATTCTATCAAAATCTAAGTCTAATAAACTTAACATTTAGTTACTCCTCCTTACTTATAAAAACTATTTACGAACCATATTTGATTCACGTAAAATAACTCGCTTACTAAATGCCCCTTTTATACCAATAGCTGGATATACCATGCTTTTTGGAGCTAAAATTGTACCAGGAGAAGTAACTGCATTGCATCCAATTTCTACTCCGTACCCTAAAATTGCTCCCATTTTTCTTAGACCTGTTACAAGTTTTTCACCTGTATCTACATGTAGCATCACATCTGATTCGATAATTTTTAAATTTGCTAGTTTAGTCCCTGCTCCTAAATTAACATCATTCCCTAAAATAGAATCGCCAACATAAGCAAAATGACCAGCTTTAGCACCATCTAAAAATATTGACATTTTTACTTCTGTACAATGCCCAACAACACAATTATCTCCAACGACTACATTTCCACGTAAATAAGCACTATGTCTAATTTCTGTGTTTTTTCCAATATAAGCTGGGCCTTTAATATAAGCTCCTGGTTCTACTATTGATCCTTCACCAATATAAATTCCATCACCAACCAAAGTAGCACCTTCCATTACTGTACCATTGATTTCTCGACCTTTAAACTGTTTACAATACTCTTTTAAAGGGTCTCCTAATATTTCATGAGCTTGATCAACAGAGTCAAAAATATCTTTTATAGACAGGTTTTCTAATTTAAACAATTCTGATGGGCTGAACATATTTTTTCCTTTTTATATACCTAAATACGAGTAGTTTTTCTGTTTTTATACTAAAAAAATAAAGATCCATATTGATGGGTTTTCGATTTTTTATGATAACTATTCAGATAATATCGTCATTTTTTATGATTAATATAGAACTTAAAAACTTTCTTCTAAAGTACATTTTAAATTATCTATAGTTTCTACTTGTCCGTGATAAGTAAAAAATAGCTTTTTATTATCTACAATTTGCATATATTTTACCAAAACATCTTTTCGATTAAAGGTAAAGTCACTAAAGCGAGGTGCATTATAAGTTGAATCAATCGATTTAATAAAATCTTCAAATTCTAAAGAAAGTTCTTCAACTAACTCTTGATGAGCTCTTCTCATATGACCAACAGCAAATACTCTTTTATCTGGACAAATACTCTGAGCAGACGATCCTTCTAGCTTTAAAATACTACAATCTTGAACTAATATTTCATAAATCAACAAGCCATAGTAAATAGATTGAAAAAATATAAATACCTTATTTTGTTCTTTTAGATCAAGGTCTTTAAAAACTGAAAATAACTCTTCGTTTTCTGCCTTAAAAATTTGATATGTATTTCCAAGAACAGTCTTAAACTCTCTCTCAGACTCACCTGTTTGAAAAAGCATATAAATAAAACACTTAACCATAGAACCTGTTTTACTTGTCCTTAGTTTATCTAATCTAAGGTTTGAAGCACCAACAGTTTTTCTTTTTAATTGAGTAAATATTTTAAGCCATTTCGGAAACATCGTATTAAAGTTAATTAAATTGTTAAATTTTTTAGAAACTCCCTTTTTTTCTTCTAAAACTTCTTCTACATCCTGAGTACGACTCTCTGCTTTCCACTCTTTACTCATCGCTTCTGTAAATAGTCTAGCAACTGGTTTTGTCGGGAAAAACTCTCTCAATGGATTAATAATATCTCGTCTAAATGACCTTGTTCTATGGGGATCTTCTGTTTTAAGAACTTCAAACAAGTTTACAATTGAAACATTACTTATAGATTGTTTTTCTAGTAGATGATAAATCAAAGACGCTGTTTCTAGGTCTTTTATTTTTACTTCTTTTTTGATGATTTTTTTTATAATTTCAACTGCATCTACCATATCATCAAGTGTATAGGTCTTAATAATCAACTTTTCTTTAGTTACTGTATTATTATCCTCTACTTCAAGATTATCTGGCTCTTCACTTTTTTTATCTGAATTTGTAGTATCAAAGTATTTAATCAAATTAGATGTATATCTTGTTATAGGTTTTACATCTGTATGAATATCTGGGCATCGCAAAAGATTTCCACTCATATTTTCCATAGTGTAAAACTTAAACTTACTCATAATTTGATAACTTTTTTAGTCTGGCTGGAAAGTACAACCAAGAATCTTTTTTCAATTGCTCTATCAATTGTATCTCATATGAATCTTTCAATTCAAGCTCTTCAAAGTTAAGATATAACAAAAGTGGATGTAAACTAGACATATATGAAAAACAAGGCATTTTTAAACGATAATAATAGTAAATTTTATTGAGTTTATAATGAGCAAAGTAATACTCTAAAGTATTAGCAAGTAAACAAACAACAATCCATAACATCATCCTTTGCGGTTCAAAATAATAGGTTAAAATAATAGTAAGTACCATTGCTATAACAAAATCTCTTAAAAATGTTTGTCTAGCCCTATTTTTTAAAAACCCTATTAAATTTTTAACTTCTGACTTTTCTGGAGCTTGCGAAAGGTGAGTCCATTCAATTCTTAGTAATCCTTCATTAAAAGAGCTTTCAACAAAGTTAAGTAACTTATTATGTTTTTTTTTAATCATTGAAAAAGACCGACTAAGACCATTTGAAAGATTTTGGTATTCTAATAAAAAGTTTAAATATGTAATTTCTATTTGTTTTGGGTTTTGTGAAACTAAAGCTGAAATTAAATCAAGAAAACTTGAATATTTTTTATCTATTTTTAAAGTTTCATAGTCTTCTTGTAACCTTTCATAAACACTTTTATTTTCTCTAAAGTTTTTTGGTAAGAATTCTAAAGTTTCATTCAAAAAGTAGTCTTTTTCACTCGATGAAAAATTAAAGTAATAAATTAAAAAAAACTGGCTTAAATACTCTTTTTGAGATCTTTCTTTAAATAGTATTTTTTTTATAATAATCAACTTTAAAAAGTCTAATAGGTTATCACTTTCTTTGTTTGCTAAATCTTCTAAAACAGATAGTGTTAAATCATTTTTTCTTTGTTCTACTCTACTAAAAAAACATCTAAAATCTACAAAGTCTTTTTGATAAAAAAATAAAAATATCTTTTGATAAATCTCATCATTTTTAATCCATAACAATTGAGTCTTTGAAGACTGTATATGGTGTAAAAACTCTCCATTATAAAGCAAAAGAAACTCCAAAAGATAATCTTTTTTAAAAATTCCTTTTGGAGGTTCTTTGTTATCAAGTAAACTATTTTGATATATTTTTTTATAATCTAAAGACATTTTTAGCTATAGTTTTCTGGAAAAATTTTTCTTTCTACGCCTTCAATTAATGCATGAATAATTTTAATATGAATTTCTTGGATACGATCCGTCATTTGACTTGGGACAAGAAAAAAAACATCACATAAGTTCTTCATTTTCCCGCCATCTTTACCAGACAGACCTATAACTTTCATTTTCTTATTTTTTGCTTCTTTAATAGCATTTAAAATATTTTGAGAGTTTCCACTTGTTGATATTGCAAATAAAACTCCATTTTCTTCACCAAAAGCGCAGACTGTCCTTGAGAAAATATTATCAAAACCAAAATCATTAGCAACGCATGTAATATGAGAAGCATCAGCAATTGCCATAGCTTTTAGTGGTCTTCTATCTTTACGGTACCTACCTGTAAACTCTTCTGCAAAGTGCATTGCATCACAAGTCGAGCCTCCATTACCACATGACAAAACAGTTTTATCATTAGATAAGGCATAGTGCAATAAATCTATAGCACTATCAATATTTTTACTTGTTTCATCATTAGTAAAGCTTTCTAATACTAAAGACGCTTCTTTAAAAGAGTTTAAAGGGTGATAAGTTTTATTTAAATCCAAGTTTCGGTCCCTTTTTCTTTTTATTTTGTTTTCTCATATACTGCATTTTTTGATGCATTTGCTGTCTTTTCATATCTAAAATCTTTGGGTTTATCATGTCTGCTTGAATTGTCGCATACATTTTATAAATTTCTCTAAGTACTTTAGAACCAACCAAGTCTTTAACACTTAACTCATTCATACATTTTGATAAAGTTTTTAAAGATTTTTGTTTTTCTTCATTAATTTGATGAATTGTAGCCAAGTTTCTACATAAAACAACTTTTAGTTCTTTTAACTCATCAACTCCAGATAATATACCATCCGCTTTTAAATAGTAATCTTTGGCATTTTTAAAATCTTTCCCCTGAAAAAAATAATTTGCCATTTCAAAGTATACAACTCCATTTTTTACCCTTGATTTAGTAAAAGTTTCTCCTGAAAATCCACTTACCAAAAACATCAAAAACAATCCAGTTCTTAATAGCATATTTAATTCCTTTAATTTTTTAGCCAAACACATTAAAATAATCGTTTCTGAATGGTCTAATTTTTATAATTTAATCTTATTTATTGAATCGACAAATTAGAAAATTAATTAAATATTTAACTTAAACTCATATATTCTATTTATATAATTGGAGATTCTATTTCTTTTTTGTATAATCACACTTTAAAAACAAATGTTCAAATGAGGCCCATGAAACTCTATTCTATTTTATTTCTTTTTTTAGCTATCAACTCAGTTACACACTCAAAAAAAATCATTCAAACAACCCGAAAAGTTGACCAAATGATCTTAGTTAAAATTACAAAAGGTGAATTCTTTTTTGGTTCAGATGAGCCCATGCATTACAATTACGAAAAACCAATTATTACTGTAAAAATGGACTCTTTTTACATGGATAAATATGAGATTTCTAATAAACAATTTAATCAATGTATTCAAAAAAAACAATGTACTGGCCCTTTACATAATGACAACAAAAACCACCCTGTAAATAATATTACTTGGGATAATGCTCAAAAATACTGTAAATATGTAGATGGCTCACTACCTAGCGAGGCTCAGTGGGAGTACGCTGCTAAAAGTGATTTATCATTAAACTTTCCTTGGGGAAACTCTCTAGTACATTCAAATGATCACTCTATTATTACTGACAATATTAAAACTCCTGGTAGCATAGCTTTTTTAGTTTCTACAACTTTTACTACAAAAATTAATACTGACAGCCTTTTTGGAGTTTCTCACCTTGCAGGCAATATCTCTGAGTGGACTTTAGATGATGCTATTTTAGAAAAAACAATGCTACTCAGTCCTAGAGAGTTTTCAAAAAAAGAGTTAAAAAAAAGAAGATCAGAAAACTATTTATTCAAAAAAAAGTCAAAATATAAAGTTGTTAAAGGTGCTTCTTATCAAACAGCTTTTCCATTATTCCAACGTTCTAGCTTTAGAACCTTCTATCCAAAAGATAAAACCTCCAAAGAACTTGGCTTTCGCTGTGTAAAAAAAGCTTCGCAATAATTGATTTTCTTCTTATTTATATGTAAAATTTATATCACTTAATTTTTTACCAAACAATCCTCTCCTATGATTTTATTTCTAAAACATATTTTAATATTTATTTTTTTAAGCCTTTCTTCTAGTCAAGTTGGTAAATACCTTAGCAACATAGGCTTACCTATGATTACCGGATACATGGCATGCGGTATTTTGGCTGGCCCATTTGTATTAGATTTAATAAGCCACGATGTTTTACATACCCTTGGCTTTGTTGATGAGCTTGCCCTCTCCTTTATTGCATTTGTAGCAGGTAGCGAGCTTTACTGGAAAGAAATTCAAAACAGAATCGGTACTATTAAGTGGGTTACATTTTCACTTGTTGTATGTGTATCTATTGTTTGTTCAACTGCTCTTTATTTATTATCTAGTTACATTCCATTTATGGCAGAGCAAGATCATGTAACAAAATTAGCTATTTCAATGCTTGCTGGTTCCATCTTAATTGCTAGATCACCTTCTTCAGCTATTGCTGTTATCAAAGAAATGAGAGCTAAAGGCCCTTTTACCCAAACTGCTCTTGGTGTAACTGTTATTTTAGACGTGGTTGTTATTTTAATTTTTTCAATGGTAAGTAGTTATGCTGTTGCTATTACCTCTAAAATTCCTATCAACCCTAGTTTTTTTGTTTTATTATTTAGTGAGTTAGTTTGTAGTGTTCTGTTTGGTTTTATTATTTATAAAATCTTTTGTATCCTCATTTCATACTTTGAAGATCCTAAGGTTAAAATAGCCCTCATTTTAAGTACTGGTTTTAGCCTTTTTCAATTTGCAATTTGGTTTGCTCATTATTCACACGAGCACTTTCATATACATTTTGCTATTGAGCCTTTATTAAGTTGTATGGTGACAGGTTACATGATGACTAACTTTAGTAATCACCGATCTGAATTTGAATCTTTACTCCACAAAGTTTATTTACCAATTTATGTTATATTTTTTACAGTTACTGGAGCTAGTTTGCATCTTGGCATTTTGGCAAAAGTTTGGCCAATAGCTTTTGGCTTATTTTTAGTTCGAATTTTTGGGTTATTTATCGGGTCTTTCTCAGCTGGAACTCTTTGTAAAGAACCTCCTGAACAAAATAAAGTAGCTTGGATGGCTTATGTAACTCAAGCCGGTATTGGCCTTGGTTTAGCTCAATCAGTAAGTGATCAATTTCCTGTGTGGGGAGCTGACTTTGCCGCATTAATTATCTCAGTCATTATCATCTCTACCATCATTGGACCTCCTACTTTTAGATGGGTCTTGTTAATTATTGGTGAAGCTCACCCAAAAGCTACGAAATCAGAACACCACCTTACACATAAAGCTGTTGTATTTGGTTCTGATGATCAAAGTGAAGCTATTGCTAGACAACTAAAAATGCATCAATGGCAAGTTTTTGTTTGTTCACCCACAATTCAAGAAACTAAAAAGCCCACTGGTAGTGATGGCATTGACCTTGAAATCCTGCCTTTAACTGAAATTTCATTAGCTAAATTTCAAGAGTTAAATCTATCTGATTGCGGAGCTATTGTAGCCAATCTTTCTGATGAAGAAAACCTACAAATTTGCGAAATCTTTTTTGAGCACTTTGCTAATGTAAATATGGTTGTACAACTTTCTGATCGTATTAATTTAATAAGGTTTTCAGATCTAGGTTGTAAGATTGTATTGAAGTCGACCGCCATTACTTCTTTACTTGATCATTATGTCAGAAGTCCTTCTGCTGTATCATTACTTTTTGATGATACAGATAGTACAGATATCGTAGATTTAACAATATTAAACCCAAATATTCATGGTTTAAAATTAGCCGAATTAAACCTACCAGAAGACGTTTTAATTTTAAGTATCCAAAGAGATGATAATCATTTAAATGCTCATAGTTATTTAAGGCTTAAAATGAATGATATTGTCACAGTTTCTGGCTCTTTTGAAAGTCTCAAAGATCTAACCATTAAATTTGACTATTAAAAATAATGTACCCCAATATAACTCAACATAGTTGCGAACAACATATTCACCAATGGCTACAAGATAAGCCTCATTTACTTTATTTTTTTAAAGGATTTTTATCAGATTACTCTGGCAAAGGCTCTTTATATTTAGTCGGTGGATTAATCAGAGATTTAGCCCTTAATAAGTCTAGTAATAAAGACATTGACTTTATGGTTGACTTATCTACTGAAAATGAGATAACCACTTTACTTTTAAAGTTAAAAAAGAAAAAAATAATTCGATTTTTTCAAAAAGTGGGCAAAAGCTTCCCTGTTTTTAAAATTAACATTGAAGGAGAAAGCCAAGCTCTTGACTTTGCCTTAGCAAGAGTAGAAAGATCACTCGGAAAAGGACACGATAACTTTTGGATTGATGCCAAAAATATTTCAGCCCAAAGTGATGGTAAAAGAAGAGACTTCACTGTAAATGCCTTATTTGCTAAACTAAGCTTAAATAATAAAAAACTAAATATTGATTTCATTGATTATTTTAATGGACTTCGCGACTTAAATACAATGACGCTAAAAGCTGTTGGTAACGCAAAAGAACGCATAATTGAAGACCCCTTACGCATACTAAGGGCTATAAGGTTTTGTCATCAAAAAGGATTTTCATTAGATAGTGATTTAACAAAAGTAATTTCTTTAAAATCAAAAGAGCTATTACCTGAACTATCTCACGACCGTATTCAAGACGAACTCCTTAAAACTATGAAATCAAACTTTTTTGAAAGTTTAAATGACTATTTAAAATATGACTTTTTCACTATTTGCTTTCCTAAGCTTTTTTGGTTTCCTAAGGATAACTATAGTTATTTTTCAAATCTCAAAATTAATAATATTGATCTTGTTTATCCATTACTTTTACTTCCCTTTTTACAACTAAACTCTTTTTCCTTAAAAAAAGTAAATTTTAAAGAAATTGAAACTGATTTAAACTTAATTCATTGCCCTAGACAAAAAAAAATCAAAGACTGTATTTTGGGTTTAATTGAATTGATTCATAAAGATGATACAAATTACCCCTTAGCCATAGAAGAAAAAGCCATGTTAAGAGAGCAATCATCTAATATATTCTTTTTATATCATCAATTTAAAGATTATTTTTCTTGGAGTAACCTATCTCTTGGTTCTTTAGACAAGCTACCTCAAAAAATTTCTGGAAATACTTTAATAAAGTGGGGTATTCAACCTAAAAAAGGTTTTGAAAGTTTAGTCTTTTATATACGACAAAAACAATTAGAAGGTACAACCGAACTATTATCGTTAAAAAATATAGCATTAAATTATAAATTTTGAAAAAACAATTGACCATACCTTAATTTAGACCTATTCTAGAGATATACTCAAAAAATGAGAGGGTAATCATGAAAAATAGAATGAACATGAATTTAAGAGATGTAGAAAACTTACTAAAAGAATATGGTGTCCAAGCAAGTGCCCAACGCATTGCTATTTGTCACCACGTATTAACTACTAATACTCACCCAACTGTAGATGATGTTAAAGCTTGGGCTGATGATAATTTTCCTAAAATGAGTTTAGCAACAGTTTATAATACGCTTAATTTACTTTCTGATGTTGGTCTTTTAAAGACTTTAAAATTTCCTCATTCAGATAAAGCCCATTTTGATGGTGACTCCAGTGCTCATTTCCATTTTTTGGATGAAGAAACTGGTACTATTTATGATATTCCATCTGAAAAAATGCAATATCAACTTGATTTACCAAAAGGTTTTATTTTATCAGAAGTAGATTTCCTTGTTAAAGGAAAATACTTAGGATAGACTTTTTTTTCATTCTTTTAGATTATTTTATACACATAGTATATTATGTTATGTTTATTAAAGTTTTAAAAATTACCTAGGAAAAGTCGTGAGCCAAATAGAAGTCCTCCAAAAAAAAATTGACCAAGCCAGAAGTGAGTTAAAAAAAGTAATCATTGGCCAAGAAGAAATTGTAGATTCATTATTTTTAGTGCTATTAACTAAAGGTCATGCCCTTTTAATAGGTGTCCCTGGTTTAGCCAAAACTCTAATGGTTTACTCTTTAGCAAAAGTATTTGATGGAGAATTTAATCGAGTACAGTTTACTCCTGATTTAATGCCATCTGATATTACTGGAGTTGATTTAATTCAAGAAAACCAAAATACTGGTAAAAAAGAATTCAAATTTATTAAAGGACCAATTTTTTGTAATATCTTATTAGCCGATGAAATCAACAGAACTCCCCCAAAAACTCAATCTGCTTTACTACAAGCTATGCAAGAGCACAAAGTAACTCAAGGTGATAAAACCTATGATATTGAGTCTCCATTTTTTGTTTTAGCAACTCAAAACCCTATTGAACAAGAAGGCACTTACCCTTTACCAGAAGCTCAACTTGATCGATTCACTTTTTCTTTAAAACTACAATATCCAAGTTTTGAAGATGAAGTAAAAATTGCAACTTTAGAAGATAGCTTTGACCAACATCTAAGCCCACAAATGACCTTAAAAGAGCTCATCGAAGCACAAAAGGTTGTAGAGGCTATCCCGATTGGCCAAGAGTTAGTAGAGTATGCCGTACGAATTAACTTCGCCACTAGAAAAGACTCTAAATTTGCTAGTCCTTTGGTTAAAAAGTATATAACATGGGGAGCTGGCCCAAGAGCCTCTCAATCAATTGTTCATGCTGCTAAAGCCAWAGCTTTCATGGAAGGCCGAATCTCTGTAGCTGCNAATGATATTGCTTATGTTTCTCATTTAGTACTAGATCATAGATTAGTCATGAACTTTCAAGGTGAAGCAGAAGGCATTACAATTGAACAAATTATAGATGAAATTGTAGAGTCTGTAAAATAGTATGAAGTCTGATCAATTTATAGACCCTAGCTTACTCGCTCATGTTAAAAGCTTATATTTAACAGCAAAAACTGTAGCTGAAGGGGCTATTGGTGGTTTTCATAAATCTCCATATCTTGGGCATAATGCTGAGTTTTCACACCACAAAGAGTATATGATAGGTGATGAAATAAAACATATCGACTGGAAACGCTACGCTAAATCTGGTAAATTTTATATCAAACAATATGAAGAGTCCTCTAGTTTGAATGCTATGATTTTACTCGATCAATCTGCCTCAATGTCTGTTGAAACAAAAACAGGATTAAATAAAGATCAATACGCTAAAATATTAACAAGTTCTTTGGCATACCTACTACTTGAACAGCATGATGGTATCGGCTTTATGTCATTTGCACAAAATGTAAACTCTTTTTTGCCTATCTCTAGTAAAAAAACACGCTTTGCTGAATTAATAACTACCCTAGAGTCTGAGCAAGTTTCAGGCTCAACCTCACTAATAAATGCCATGAATCAATTATTACCTAACTTAAAAAAAAGGTCATTAGTTATTATTATTTCTGATTTTTTACACATGGATAATGACTTATTAGAGGCTATTAAAATGTTACGCTACTTTAAACATGAAGTGATTGCCTTTCATTTACTAAATAATGAAGAAATAGATTTTCCATACAAAGACTTTACTCTTTTTGAAGACCCAGAAACAAAAGTTTCTATGGGAGTTGATGCATCTTCTGTAAAAAAGCTATACAAAAAAAACTTAGACCTATATTTAAATGAAGTAAAGTCATCTATGCATAAATATAATGTAGATTATCAACTCTTTCAAACAAATCAAAATATTGAAAAAGCCCTAATTCATTATCTATATAGACGAGGAAGACACTCATGAAGTGGCTTGCTCCTCAATGGGCATTTGCTTTTTTATTTGCTTTTGTCCCAGTTTTGATTCATCTCTGGAAAAAAACAAGCGCAAAAAAAGTTGTTCTTGGTTCACTGTATTTACTGCACAGAAAAGACCCAAACTTTCATAAAAACTTGAAACTACATCAAATACTTTTATTAATAACAAGAACTCTTCTCTTATTACTTGTGGTTTGTTATTTTTTAAAAACAATTAGTAAGCATCCTTCATTATCTTTTTTAGCAAAGTACTACCCCTACCACCAAAAAACTCATGTATTTTTAGATACAAAATGGGACTCTAAAAAAAGTTTAATTAAATCTTTTTCAAAAAAGTTTCCAAAAATTAAATCTCCAAAGTTTGAACAAATCACATCAAACGAACTTTTTTCAAAGCTATTAGATAAAGATAAAAAATACTATTTTTTATCTCGTTTCTACGGAAGCAAAGAAAAAAAACTAAACCAATTAACTAAAAAATCTATTCAATTGATTCCTGTTGGTAAAAGTAGCTTAAAAAACACTCAATTAAATCAATTAATAATTGAACCTAACAACCCTTTTATAGGTGAGTTTATTACAATCTCTTCATCACTTATTTCAAATCAAAAAAATAAAGCTCATAAAGTCGCTCTTAAACTAGAATCTAAAAAAGTACGTACTTTAACTCTAAGTTCACAAAGTCCTAAACAAAATTTCTCTTTTAAAATTAAAGCTCAAGGTGACTCTTTTTTAATCGGAAAAATTAAATTAGAAAAAGATGACTATAATAATGATAATCAAAGAGAGTTTAAAATTCCTCTCAAAAAACGGTTAAAAATAGCTTTAATTGAAGACCTAAAAAATATTCAAGAAAAAAAATCAAAACTTCACTATATTTATAAATTTTTAAATAGTATTCAACAAAACTCTCCCCAATTTAACATTGATTTTCAAGTCATGACTTCTAGTCAATGGAACAACTCTTCTATTAATAATTTTGACTGGCTTATTTTAGGAGACTTACAAAATAAAGTCTGGAAAAAACAATCTGAAAAAGTCATTGCTTTTGCCCAAAGAGGAGAAATACAAAAGTTTTACAATGAAAAGTTCTCTTTAAAAAGTTTTAATTTTGATACAAGCCCAATAAATATTAAAGTTTTAAACTCATCTATCTTAGATAAATCATTATTGACAAAACAACTAAAAGTTTATCACCACTTACAGATTAAAATGACCAAAGGAAAAGCAATTATAAAGTCACACAATGAAGTTTTAGCTATAAATTATAAACAAGACTACTTTTTTAGCTTTGCTTTTACAAAATCAGGTTTTTCAGGAGCACTCCATCCATACTTCCCAGTATACTTATATCGAATCCTTTTTGAACGTTGGAACAAACCTCACTTAAAATCAACTAAAGATAATTTTCACTTTTCTAGAAACCAAAACTATTTTAATCAACAAAAAATAAGTATTAAATTAAATCAAAAAACTGACTTTTCTATTCCTATATTAATACTTGTTTTACTTCTTCTTTCTTTAGAAATCTATTTTATTTTATCGATTGAAAAACAAGCTATTTAAAGTTTTTTGTATAACTATTCTAAAAAAAATATTTTTAAATACTATTGAAGTCTTTCTATTCTTTACATTTTTAAAAAAGTTCTTATACTTTCATTATGCTCAAACATATTTAGCTCTACCTTTTTGGAGATGATTTACTATGATTAAAAATATACTTTTTTCTTTAAGCCTTTTAAGTGTTGTCCCTGCCCTTCATGCTGATGCATTTGATGGACTTAATATTAGTGATAACACCGAGGCTACTTCCACAAAAGTAGTTTTAACCCCTGAAGATGCAAATACAGAAATTACCTCTGTAGGAGTAGTTTTAAACCCTGAAAATGAAACTGTTCCAGATACCTCTATTTACCGATGGATTCATAAAAGCATATCTAAGATAGATGGAAATAATATTATTGTTGAAGCCTCAGCAGCAAACTTACGAACAATTCCATTTTTAAAAACAAGTGAACCTCTAAGTAAAGCAAGTAGAGGTGATAGCTTCTCTTTACTTGGTAGTGAAAATGATTTTTATAAAATAAAAATGGGAGATGGTAGAAACAGTCTTGAAAATGCAAAGTTTACAATTGCCCGTGTTTCTTTAGAAAGTGGCGAATTAAACTTAAGAAAAAATCCCGATAATAAATCAAAAATACTTACTCGTATACCAAACAAAGCTAAAGTTCAACTATTGAGTAAATCTGGCTCATGGTATCTTGTTAAATATAACGACTCTCTTGGTTATATCAATACTAAATATTACAAAGAAACTGATAAAAAAGAAGAATACTGGCATGTTAAATCTTCTATATCAAAAAGTGCTGAACAAATATTCAAAGAGATTCAAACTTTAAAGGAGCAAATTGCAAAAATGCAAAACCCTTCTCCAAGTGTTTTATTAAAATACTCAAAACTATTAAACAAGTCATTAGTTCATGTCAATGAAGAAAACATCAGTTCAACTATTTATGTTATTTTATCTTCTCTTGAAAAAGCTAAAAACTATTCAAAAGAAAACCTTAGTGCTGATGAAAAACAAGCACAAGAAGATACTAATGACTTTTTAATCGAATTTAACTCAATCGATAAGCAACAAAAACAAGCTCAAAGACTACTCGAAGAAAAAAAATACGAAGAAGCTCTACGTTTTGTTAAAATTGCAGCCCACAAAACAGACTTTAAAAATAAAGAAAACTTAGCTTTATTAGAAAAAGTTTTAATCGCTGCTGCTGAAAATGAAGCAAACCCTTCTTTAAGAACAAGATATATTGGTGAAGCTAACTTTATTCATAAGTCAATATCAGGACGAGAGGTTCCTTTACCATATAGTGAAGGTAATGTTGGTAATAACAATCAAAGTAATGACCCTCTAGCAAGCCAAACCGAGTTAGAGGACTCTGCTAAACAAGCAGACTCTTTAAATAAACAAGGTAAATTCGCCCAAGCCTTAAAAACTCTTAGAGCAGCAAATAAAAGTGCACAACAAAAGTCTGTTCGACTTAGATTATTTTTATCAAGACAACTCTTTTTTATGGCAAAAAAGTCTGAGTTTTCAAACCAAGCAGAAGACTACACCAAAGAAGCAGAAATAGAGCTATTTGAAGCAAGAGAAATGACTTCTAAATATTTAGATGAATACCCTGATAATAAAAGATGGGAAGGCACCCTATCTCGAACAAACCATAGACCTGATCAAAACCCTGGTATAAGTGTTGATGAAAAAACCTTAAATGAGATTATTGAAGCAGTAGTTAAAGATAATCGTAGACTTTTTTACACTAGAGGAAAAAATAAACTACTTGATCTTGCTGGACAAACAAGCCAAGATTCTGCAAAAGTACACTTTTACCTATCAAAGCAATATATGCTTTTAGCAAATAACTATAAAAAGCTAGAATTTGTTCAAAGAGCATCTGAGTCTTTAAATCAAGCTATAGCACTAAAAGATAAACATCTTGATATTTATACAGAAAACAATCTTTGGGCTACACAAGCCCTAGAGTATAAAGGACAAGTTGATACTGCTTTAAAAACTTATGAAGATGGTTCAACAACATCAACTAATAACAATTCTACTGGGCAACTTAATTTTTTCATACCCGCTCATGGTAGAGTTTCAAGCAAATATGGTATGAGAGATCACCCTATATATCGCAAAAGAAGGATGCATGGTGGTTTAGATATTTCAGCAGCAAGAGGTACTCCTGTAAAAGCAATGGCAAATGGTAAAATCGTTAGAGCTAGATGGGGAAAAGGTTACGGAAATACAATCGATATTTTATATGACAATGGGTACAAATCAAGATTTGCTCATTTAAAAGATTATAAAGGTAAAAATGGCGACTGTAAAATTAACATTCAAAATAATAGAAGAAGCAAACTTCGTGTAAATAAAGGTGATATTGTTGGACATATCAATAGCACTGGTGGATCTACAGGAGATCATTTACATTTAGAAATGTTTAAACCAAATGGTAAAAGAACCAGTCCTGGACCTCTTATTAATCGAGCAAATAGAAGAGGAGAAAATATTTAATGAAGCTATTTGTTTTAATCTACTGCTTTACTATTCATATTCTTCATTCAAAAAATCTTCAAATACCTATAAATATTGATGATCTATTAAATTATAAGTCATCATCTATAAGAGCTGAATTTCCACCACCAATAGATTATTATGATAATTCTATTTGGATTTTAGATGCTATTAATACTAAAATTAAAAGTTTAAATAAAGATAAAAAAGATATTAACTTAAAAAAGTTTAAAAAAAGCTTCCCTGTTGATGACTTTAAAATCATGTCTTATGGCAAAATATTTTTAATGTCTAAACAATTAACTAGTTTAGCTTTATTTGATATTTACTCTAAAAAGTTAAAAATATTATCTAAAAAGTCTGCAAAAAATGATATGTTTTTTGAAATGACCTCTTTAAAAAAGCGATCGAATCAAGTATTTGTTTCTGATCTTGTCAGTGGTTATATTAGAATCTTTTCAGAGCATGGTTACTTTTTAGGAAGTTTACAAAGCTTTTCTCATGATTTCTTACCATTTAGTGCAACAGAAGCTATCACTCTACATAGTGAAGGTAATATCTCTTCACTCGGGTGGACTGCTTTAAGCGGTGGCAAAAAAGTTTTTTACTCCCAAGAAAAAACTAAAAAAGACGAGTTTATTTCACTTAGTTTTGCTGGTATTGACTCCAGTAAAAATGTATATGTACAAAAAATATATGGTACAATTCATGGACTTGCAAAATTAGCTGTCCAAAAAATTAGCCCAGATGGCAGTTTAGTTTTTGAAAAAAAAGTAAACATGAGTTTATTTGAGTATCAAGAGTTTCAGCGTTTTTTCTTTATAAAACCTGATGGTTCTATGTTTCAGTTTAAATATGTAGAGTCATCAAATAGCTTGGTTTTAAAAGAGTTGGGTATGGCTATAAAGTCATGATTTTACCTAAAAAAACCTTGAGGCCAATCTTTTTCAAAACCTATATCTAAAACTTTTTTAGATATATTTCTATAAAACTCAATTACCACGAATAAACTTTCCTTACAACTCGTACAGTTTGAATAACAACACTCAAAGTCTATTGAGCTATTAACTATAGAGGATTTTTTTCCATTTACACGCCAGCTATTAAACTGAGGTGTACCAATAGACCACCAATCCATACTCTCACCTAAGTTATATTTTTTATTATGATAACGGTAACCATTTTCCCCATCATAATCAGATGCAATATGCGTCTGACACTGAATTACTTGCCTTTCTTTACAATTAGGACAATAACTTTTTATCAAAACCCAATTATATGCAGACACTAAAGGCCCCAAAGTCAACGTTAGACTCTTGAGTCATTTTTTACTTTTAAATTTTTAATCATATATTCGTTTAAACTTAATCCTTCAACCTCTGCCTGATTAATTAAATCTCTATGTAAGTTTGGTTTCATTCTAATCGTAACCCTCCCTGAGCAATCTTTTACAGATAAAGGAGTTGGTACAGGATCACCTAAGTTTTTTAGCATCTCAATGTATCCATCTATAGCATCTTGAGCCATTTCCATAGCCTCAATAGGTGTAGAACCATGTGTTTTACATCCTTTTAACTCTGGTACATTTGCTATAAAGGTATGATCTTCTTCGCTCCAATTAACTTCTACTTTATACTTAAACATATTATTCTCCCTTCAGAAACTCTATAAAATCTTTTATTACATATAACTTTAAATCATTGTCATGTGTAGCCAAAGTATATCTAAGTTTGTCACAGTACCATTGTTCATGGCTTCCTTTAGTTCTATCTTTAAGCCAACCACATTTACCTAATAATGTACGTAGTTCTGATGCATTAATACTATTATTTCTTAGTTTTTTTAAAAGCTTTTCTTTTTTTGACATATATCTATAGTGTCACAATCGACACTAATAAGTCAACAAAGTATAACCATATAAAAGTAAAAACCCCATTCACATGGAGTTTTTATTATTCAAAAAAATTTAAATATATACTTTTATTAAAACAACTCTTTTTTCAGTGGAAAAATAGGAATCAAGCCACCATCACCAGAGGATACATTTACTACTTTTGAAGCTGATATTCTGCCAAGAGTACCAGCGTATTTGCCGTTAAATAAGTATGGGTTTAAATTTAAGTTTCGTTTTTCCATGATAATTTTACCATCTTTAAAAATTGGAAACTCATGCTCTGGAGTATCAAAGGCCTCCTGAGCAATCCACCAAGAAGACCCCATTGTATTTTTTACAACACTTTGCCACTCTGCTTTATCTGTTGCTTTGCCAACATAAACATCTTGTCCACCAGCTCCACCCGTTGGTTTAATTACCATTTTATCTTTATTATCTAATAAGTATTGATGTAAAGATATATCTGTACCTTCTGGTGAAAGACAAATTGTTTCACTTAAACATCTAGTCCACGGTATATGCTTTTTAATGGCATCAATTTCTTTTTCATTAAAAAGGTAGTGCATATCTTCATTGGTCATTAAAGACATCATTTCTTTGTGAGCCCCAATGATTGCTTTAAATGGGTTTACAGTACAAACTGCTCTATCTTTAATTGCTGCCATAAACTCTTTTAATTCTCTTGGATATCTCTTAAAAAATACAAATCTAATACTTAAATTAATGATATCAAATTGAATATTATTAGAGTAAAGCCCACCACTTTTATACTCAAGCTCTCGAGGATCTAAAAAGTTTGCTTCATATCCATGCTCTATCATATAGTCTCTTACAATTTCTGCATCTGAACCAACTAATGTTGATTTAAAAGAAATCAAACCAATACGAGGATTCTTTTTGGTTCCGCCTGATTCTTTATAACAACTCAATAAACTATCTAAAAACATTTTCATTGTATCTGGACGATTTGGATCTACGAAATCTTTTATTATATCTTTCATGTAAGCTTGCTCTGCAAATAGTTTTTCGTATACTCCAATCCAACCTCTACCACCTGGCATATCAGTATTAAATTCAATAAATTTTAAAGTTTTACCATCAAACAAAGCATCATGACGACTAATTACTGTTGGTTTTTTATAACCAGGATCCCATGTAATCCACTCTTCGGGTAAATCTGGATAAGGAAAATAAGCCCTAACTTTTGGATCATGAGCATAAGCCATAACTGCTTTATCAAGTGCACTATCTAGAGTCTCTCCCACATTTTTTATAAGCTCTACAGACTCATGATTCAAAAATACAGGAGTTAAAGCCATAGGTAATGTCGAACCCTCACTACTAGTACACCTCTTTTTTTGTAAATTATGTAAAAAAGTCGTACGCTCTTTAAAAACCTCTTTAGGATTTTTAATCATCCACTCTTCCATCTTTTTTTCTGCTTCATCAAATGCTTTTATATTAAGGTCTTTTTTCTTTGTAGCCATTATTTATATATCCTTTTTTAAATAATTTTAAACAGTATATATTTAATATCTTCTATAGGCAAAAAATCAAAGTGATTAAAATATTTAATGAATTGAATTTAAAATGTCGAAATAGATACTAGAAAGGTATATATGAACAAAAAATATAAAATATTACTAGCTTTTGTCTGGCTTTTTTCTTTTAGCATAAATCAAACATCTGCTCAAGACTTTACTGAGTCATGGGACTTATTTGCTTCACGTTGGAGCAAAAAGTTTTCAGAACGTCGAGAAAAGTTTGGAATTAAATCCATAACTAAAACTCCTATAGCTACAAAAGTTTCAATCCAAAGTAAAGCAATTTTTGATGATAACTTTTTAGGAAAAATTGAAAAAAGCATGAGTACTCCTATTCAAATATTTCAACAGTTAGGCAAAACAAAAGACCGTTTAAATGGTAAAAACTTTAAATGGTTCAACCCAAATTTAGTCAAATTTAATGGCTTTAAACGTACTATTGGTAATACCTTTCATTATATTAAAAATGTAGACTCTAAAAAGTATTTAGATGTGTTTTTCAATTATGCTGAACTAAAAATGAAAGCTCCTTATGAGATTATGCAATTACAAACAATGGACGCTGGTATGGGCCTACATGAACTTTTAAGTGCAAAATGGAGAATGTCTATGAGTGCTGGTGTTAAACGTTATGTACCAAACTACTTTTATCGTGATTTTTTTACTCAAAAAAGCCAAACCTTTGAAAGTAAATCTATCCCTTATTTATCTGTAAATCTTGGGTACAAACTACTTGATAAAATACTAATGATAAACCGCCCTTTAGTTTTAAACTTTGGTTATACTATGGCAGATGATTTTAAGTACCCTTCTGCTGACCCTTTTAATTATGATAATATTAGTTTTAAGGGTTTTCATATAGGTCTTAAATTAAGGTTTAAAATTTAAAATCATGAAAAAAAAAGAATCTAATATAATTTTTAATGTTTTAAGTATATTTTTTGCCTTTGTCTTATTAATCGGTTGTAGTGATACAGGTATTCAAGATACTTTAATAAGCCCTAGTGTAAATGGCTTTAGCGTTATTCGTGGAGTTGTTACAGATACTTCTGTAAGACTACAATCAATCTCAAAAAGTACCTCTGTTTCTAATTCAAATATCAATACTGCTTCTATTGGGGTTGATATGGCATTAATGACAGATAAAGGCCTAATTTTACAAAGACGAAGTTTTCAAAAAAGAAACAATGAAGGTAATTTTGAATTTATTTTTGAAGGAGAGTTTCCAAAAGAAGCCCTACGAATACGAGTTTATGAAGTTTCTGCATCTAGTGATGTTTATGATGTTGCGATTGGTACAGCTAGTTCAAAAGATCAGTCTATTACTTTAAAAAATTACAAAGAAGCTGCTTTAGCTACTCGTTATTTAGAGCAATCTCACTCTTATGAAGATTTAAAAACCCAAAGTGTATCTAACTTTTTAGATACTTTAGACGATTTGATACTTAAAAAAGTACATCCATTAGAAAATAAAGATTTATTCATCAAAAACTTAAATCGACTCGGGGTTGATGAACAAGGAAAATTCACTATTTTTCCTAGTAATTATTTACCTTCTAAAAAACGTGCCCCAAATAAGCCTACCTCCTGGGAAGCTACAATGTTTAATAAAGAAATCATCATTGATGAACCCGAAAAAGAAGTTTTTACTCTTAAAAAAAATAAAAGACTAGTTAACTTTATTTACCAAGCATTACGTGTTGATGATTCAAAAGTTTTATATGACTCTCGTTTATTCAAACAAAAAAAAGTAATACAAAACTCTAACGAAATTAAAGTTATTTTTCGTATGATTCGCCTACCAAAAGTTGAACAACTAGAATATATAAATAAAAATCTCTCTTTATTATTTATTAATGCCAACCATCGTAAACAAGTTTCAATTAAAGAGTTTTCACCTCAATGGAAAAACACACGTGACTTAGTATTAACAATTAATTTAAATCAATATATCTATTTTGCATCCGAAGAATTAGGTATTTATCTAAAAGATGCATTACCAACACAAGAAGATGAAATACTTCAAATACTAGCTGGAATACATTTAGAAGTAAACTTTTAAGGTTAAAATATGTCAAAGTTTAAATACGATCTTATATCTGTTGGTAAATGTTGTATTGATGAGATGTTATTGATCCCAAATCAAAGTAAAAACAATAATAAAACCTGTATCATTGAAAAAAAGTTTTCTGGTGGAGGCCAAGCAGCCACTACTTCTGTCATAGTTTCTATGTTGGGCGGAAAATCTCTATATTCTGGTTTACTTGGTTATGACTCTTCTGGAGCTTTTTTAATTGATGAACTTGAACAGTTTGGAGTAGAAACTAAGTTTATAAAGCAACATATAGATTTTGAAACTCCAAAAGCCATAATAGTAATTAAAGATGGTTCTGGTGAACGCACCATTTACTATGAAAAACGCAATGTAAAGCTTATAAACCCTGTCCCAATGGAGCAAATTAAAAATACTAAAGTATTAATATTAGACCCCGAAATAAGTGTTTGTCTCCTAAATGAAGTTTTAAATGTTAAACATCCTGACACTCTATTAATCTACGATGCAGAAAGACAAAGACCCAGCCTACAAAAAATGATGAGCTGTTCTGACTTTTTTATTGCATCAGAAACTATTTTAGATATTGACTCTAATAAAAATAAATTAGAAAGCTTTCATGAGCTACAAAACAAAATACAAGGAGAGTTTATCATTACTTTTGGCTCTAAAGGCTCATTTTGGATTCAAAAAGACCAAGTTACCCATATTGAAGCCTATACAGATATTGACTTAAAAGATACAACTGGTGCTGGAGATGTTTATCACGCTACTTTTGCCTACTTTTATCCACAAAATAAAAATATTATTGAGTCTATGAAATTAGCTTCAGTCACAGGAGCTTTAAGTACTCAGTTCTTAGGTACTAGAGATAAAAATATGTTTCCTAAAGATTTTCACCTGAAAACTAACTTAATTAAAACTCATCAACTTAGTTTTTATGAATTTGAACAAAACTTTATTTCATAACTTTATCTATTTCTAAAGTTAAAGTAAATATCTTTAGCTTGTCTACTTTCTCCATCTTTAGTAAAATCTAAAGCTCCTGAGTATCTATCTCCATGATTAGTAAAACCTTTAGAATCTATCCTCTTTAGATTGATTTCTGAAATACCTGCTTGATCTAGGCTAATTGCCCCGTGAGTTTTATTAAATAATCTTAATTCATCAAACTTTTCATCTTTATTATTTATTAGACCATCATTATTACTATCATAGTCTTTTAGCTCTTCGATGCCATCTTTATGTCCGTTAGCATCACCAAATAGTTCTTTTCCACTATCTATAATACCATTATTATTTTTGTCTAAAGCTAATACAAAATCATCTTTAGATACAAAGGAAGTTTGATCAAGCTTTCCATCTCCATCAATATCAAAACTAACTCCATTTTCAATTCCTGTAGTATCGATACCATCTCCATTTAAGTCAAAAACTAGAGGGTCCGCTTCCCTTCTACGCCTTAATACGGTGTTACTTACTTGATCAAACCTTCCCCTTACATCTATTGATAACTCGTTTTCTTGTGAACTTTTTTCAATTTTACCTGTATTTAATTGAAAAGACATTTCAAATTTAAAATCTAATTGCTCTTGTAAGGAGTTAACTTGTTTATTTTGAGGTTTCTTGCCAAAAAGAATTTGCTCTAAGTCTTCTGCTTGTTGCATACCTTTTAACAACTGCCTCATTTTATTTTCACTTTGAGAGTTCATATTATTATGAAGAAACTTTAAAGATTTTGCATCAATTGCATCTTTACTTGCTACTTCTTCGGAATACTTTTTTAGAGACTTATTTAAAAGCTGAAGGTCGCTTTTATCAAAAAAATCTTGAATATCTTCTTTGCTTAAACGACTTGAATCATATTTAGTAAAACTAAAAGAGCTTGCTTCAAAACTTTCTTCTTTAACTTGAGAGTTTTGATTATTTTGTATTGATGAATGAGTCGACTGACTGACTTTAACTTGAAAATGCGCAGAAAATGACTGCGTCGAGGATATAACTTCCATGTGAACCCCTAAAACAATAAATCCATTTATTGTAACTATTTTTTAACTGACTATTTTGCTCTATTTTTATTTTTTATTAAGTGAGCATTTTATTTAGATAGATAACTACCTAGTTTAGATATCGACGGTACAAGCCAAAAAACTTAATTAAATTTGTTTCTTTTTGTTTGTTTAAGTTTTTTATTGCCAAATTAAAATCAATTTTGTTATTTTTTGTAAAAAATACTCTTTCATTGTAAATTTATAAGCATTACTTTTTCGTATGAAATAATATAAAAATTACCGATGAAAACCATATGTCAGAAAAAAATTTACACCCAAATATTGAACCTCATGTCTCTATCATTGGAGATAAATACTTAATCATCGAAGAGATTCGAGCTGTCTGCAAAGGTGGATTGTATACCGCTGAACCAATTAATGGTGGAAACCCCGTTGTTTTAAAAATTTTGTTTAATTACAAAATAAAAGATGACTCACATTTTGCTAGCATGGAAGACCAGTTTTTTCAATACATTGAAATTGACAACCCTCATCTGCCACAAGCTATTGAGCTTCTACGATCAGATATCACTGGTACCTCTGGTGTATACCCTATACTAGTCTTCAAGAAAAAGAATTTTATTTCCTCTAAAGAAGCCATGCAAAAAGAAGAGCATGGTCAATTTGAGCCAAATCGAGCAATGGCAATTATAAAAGATATATGTTCAGCTCTTTTAGCTTTAAGTGAAAAAGGCATTGTTCATGGTAACCTTTCTTCTAATTGTATATCAGTTAGTAAAAATTATAGTGTCACCGTATGGGATTTTTTACTTTTTGGAAAATCAGAAAGAGAAGAGTTATCTGAAATAAACCTTAATAAACAAAAGTACATGGCACCAGAGTTATTTGATGGAGGAGAAACCTCTATTTCTACAGATATTTATGCCGTTGGTTGCTTATTACATGAATACTTAGAGGGACAACCCCCATTTATAGGAAAAAATCAAGAAGAACAACATCTAAGTAAAACTTGTCTTGGTTTGAATGTCATTGCTTCAAAAATTAATAAACTTCTTTTAAAAAGCATCAATAAAGCACCTGGTAAAAGACAACAAAACTTTCAAGTTTTTATAAAATCTCTTCAAAAGTTAATTAAAGTAAAAGCTCTTGGAGGTAAAAAAAGTAAAAGCTCTGGCGGAAAACTTATACCAATCTTAATTATATTATTTTTTATAGCGGGCTTAGGTGGTGGAGGATACTTCTACTTTTCTACAAGTAAAAAGACTGTTAAAAGAAAAAGAATTATGGTGAAAGTTCCAAACTCTAAGTCTAAAAAGAAGCGTAGACCTAAAAAGTCTTCTAGAAAGAAAGCTAAAAAACCAATAGAAAAAATCTCCGATATTATTAAAAAGTTAGATAAAATAGAAGGTATGATTGCTTTTAGTAAGCCAAAGTTTACAATGGGGTCTGACTATGGAGAAGATGATAGCCAACCTGCTCATGAAGTAAAGTTAAGTCCATTTTATATAGACCAATTTGAAATAACAAATGAGCAATATAAAAAGTTTGTAGTCTTTAAAAAAGGCTCTGCTCCTAAAAACCCTATCAAAAGGTTTAACCTTTGGACTAAAAGCTCTTTTAATAAAAAAATTAGATCTCAACCTGTCATCAATATCAAATGGCAACAAGCTCATGACTATTGTCTTTTTGTTGCTAAACGCCTACCAACAGAAGCCGAATGGGAGTTTGCTGCAAGAGGACAAGAAGGTCGTCAATATCCATGGGGTAACATTGAACCAGACCCTAATGTCGCTCAATTTGATGGAGAATGGGCCAAAGGAAATACTTTATATGAAGTCGACTTTTTTGAAGAAGGTAAAACTCCTGAAGGAGTTTATAATCTCTTAGGTGGAGTTAGAGAGTGGGTAGCAGACTGGTATGACCCAGAATATTACGCAAAATCTGAGAAAAAAGATCCTAAAGGACCAAGTGAAGGTACAAAAAAGGTTCAAAGAGGTGGCTCTTGGGAAGATACTCCTGAGTTTTCTATCTTTAGAGAAACTTCTTCACCAAAAAGTGCCCAAGAAGGCACTGGTTTTAGATGTGCTAAAGGCGCAAAATAAACTTCAATCAAAGGAAAACAATGAAAGTCATCTCGTTTAATGTTAATGGTATTCGTGCCATTGAAAAAAAAGGGTTTTTAGATTATTTACAAAATGAGGATGCTGATTATGTTTGTCTACAAGAAACCAAAGCAAATATAGATCAACTCAGTGAAGAGGTATTAAAACCAAAAGGTTATCATAGCATTTGGTGTAGTGCTGAAAAAAAAGGATATAGTGGGGTTGCTATTTATTCTAAAAATGAAATCAAAAACTATAAAACAGGTTTTAGTGATGAAAGGTTTAACAATGAAGGTCGAATTTTAATTGCAGACCTAAACGACTTTGTTTTAATTAACATTTATTTTCCTAATGGCACTAAAGACGATATAAGATTACAATATAAAATGGACTTTTATAATCAATTATTAGTTGAGCTAGACAAACTAAAAGATAAGAAAGTACTCATTTGTGGGGATTATAATACAGCACATAATGAAATAGATTTAACCCACCCTAAACCCAATGCTAAACGATCTGGTTTTTTGCCAATTGAAAGAGCTTGGATGGATAAATTTTGTGACTTTGGTTTTATTGATACTTGGCGACATTTTCACCCTGATGAAGTTAAATATTCATGGTGGTCTTATCGTATGGGAGCAAGAACAAAAAACGTAGGATGGAGACTTGACTATCATTTTGTTAGTGAAAATATGATCTCAAATGTTAAGTCTGCATTTATTCAAAATGATATTATGGGCTCTGATCATTGTCCTGTTGGTGTGGAGTTATCCTTCTAATGAAAAAAGAAAATATAATTCCATTTTATGGGTCAGAAGAAAAAGATCTTTTTGAAATCGAACGAAGATGTATGGATAAATCTGGTAAAGTTCTTGAGTTTTTAAAAAAGAACTTACCACAAGGTAAAATTTTAGATATTGGTGCAGGTAATGGATATACAGCTCAACATTTAAATTCTTCAACAAAAACAATCTACGCCATGGAACCAAGCGAAGGAATGGCAGACTATAATAAAAATCTTATTTGGTTAAAAGGTGGAGCTCAAGACTTACCCTTTCATTCTAATTATTTTGATGCTATTTATAGTACATGGGCCTACTTTTTAAATGGTCACCCAAGAGAAAACTTAGGCATTAAAGAAGCTATTAGAGCATTAAAACCTAATGGTAAATTTATTATTATTAATAACTATGGTCATGATAAGTTTTGCTCATACATGAATGATGATATTACAGCAGACCCTGAATTTTATAAAAGCCTTGGATTTAGTTTTCATTTAATAAAAAGCTCATTTGATTTTGAAAACATTTCAGAAGCTAGAAAATTAATGACCCACTTTTTTGGAAATAAATGTGAAAATTTGTTAGATTTGCAATATGAGTATAAAATAGCTGCATACATTTTTGAAAAAAAATAAATGTAACCATTTAACTTCATCAAACATCTAAATTAATATAACACTTCATTAAGTAAAAGGAATCTACCATGAAAATTTTAAAATCATTAGCACTATGTACAGTATTTTGTTTTGGTATCTCTACAACATCAGAAGCCTCTGGTAATTGGGGGGGCTTTAAAAATAAGTTCAAAAACAAAGTAAAAGGTGAGGGCAAAAAACACGCTAGAAAACAAGCAAGAAAAGAGTGGAAAAGTGCCAACCCAGAAGCAGCAGAAAAAATGAAAGCCTACAAACAAACTCTAAAAGGGCTCTCTAAATCTGATAAAAGAAAAAAAATGAAAGAGTATAGAAAAACTATACCTAGCTTACAAGCAGCAATGGGACAAGGTCGAAGCCCACGAATTGAAGCATTAAAGTCTACTCACCCTGACTTATATGCTCAATTTCAAAAAGATAAAGTTACATGGCAAAACCTATCTCCAAAGGATAGAAACCAAAAGAAAAAAGCATGGTTTAAGGCCCACCCAGAAGCAAAGTCTGCACTTAAAGGTTACAACAAAGAAAAAAGACAAAAACGCATGGAGCAATTAAAAACCACAAACCCTGAAGCTTATTCAAAAATGAAAGCTAAAAAAGACTCATGGAAATCTATGTCTAAAGAAGAAAGAAAATCTAAAAAAGAAGCCTTTAGAACACTTAGTAAAGAAGAAAAAAAAGAAAAAAGAGGTAACTGGAGAAAAAAGCTTTGGGGACGATAAAATAGTATAAGAATAAATCTTTAAACATCTTTATATACCCAAAACAAGACCATTTACATTTGGCTATAATAAACTAAAAGCCCCTTTATCTTACAAATCACTTGTAAATAAAGGGGCTTTTAGTTTATTGAGATAAAATATTTAAGATAATAAATAAAAATGATGATTCTCTCCTTAGATTATTAATAAAAATATATGTATACTATTTTTAATTAAATTTAAAAATGGGAAAAAATGAAATTAATTCAATATATATCAATATTATCACTATTTATCTCAAGCCTAAGTGCTGGAATTAATGTTTTAGGAAATATCGTAAACGGTAAAACTCCTATTAAAAACGCTGTTTTATGGATTGAAATAGCTGGACATAAAGCCAAAAGAAAACCCCGCATCGAAAAAATGCTTCAACGTGGAAAAGAGTTTTTCCCTAAAGTAATGGCAGCTCCTGTTAATACTGAGGTATGGTTTCCTAACGAAGACCCAATATTTCATAATATATTTTCATATAATAAAGTTAAAAAACTCGATTTAGGCCAATATAAAGGTAGTGGACACCCAGTTGTTTTTGAAAAGAGTGGAGTCTATCCTATTGGTTGTGAAATTCATCCTTGGATGTCAGCTTATATCATAATTGTTGATACAGAGTTCTTTGCTAAAAGTAATTTTGGCGGAAAATTCACCTTAAAAAACCTTAAGCCAGGCATACATACTTTAAATATTTGGTCTCCTGAATTAAAAAAACAAATCTCAAGAGAAGTTGATTTAAAAAATGGAATCAATCATTTAAGCATTTCTATAGAACCTAGTGAAATGAAAAAGAAAAGAAAAAAAAGAAAGAAGAAAAAGAAACAATCTAATTATGGTTCTTATTAAGGTCTAACTTATTAAAACTATACTTATATTTATACTTTTTTGTCCGAGCCTTTTTGCAGAAGTTAATATTTTAGGACGGGTTGAAAGTCCAACAAAAGTTATACAAAATGCAGTTGTTTGGATATACCTTGGCAGCCATAAAGCTCAGCTAACTCCAAAGATTGAGCAAATGGTACAAAAGAATAAAGAGTTTTTTCCTAAAGTATTAGTCGCACCTATCAATACCAAAGTTTGGTTTCCTAATAAAGACCCAATTTTTCATAATATATTTTCTTACAATAAAATTAAAAAACTAGACTTAGGAAAATATAAGGGCAAAGGTCGTCCTATCACTTTTCAAAAACAGGGCATTTACCCCATTGGATGTGAAATTCATGCTTGGATGGCTGCATATATTATAATTTTAAACTCTGATTTTTATGGTAAAAGTAATATAAACGGTTATTTTTCAATCAAAAATTTAAAAGCTGGGGAACATATTTTAAATATTTGGTCTCCTGAATTAAAAAAGAGAATAAAAAGAAAAATTACTCTCAAAAATGGTATCAATAAAATAAAAGTATTTATTAAAGCCAAAGAAATGAAAAAAAAGAGGCGAAAGAAAAAACCTCGTTATGAGTCAAATTTTGAAGCTAATAAAAAAGGTATAAAGCTTTCAAACCCCAAAAAGAAAAGAAAAGAAAAGTACGACTCAGATGATGACTATAACGATCAATACGACGATGACTATACAGATAATGACTCTAAGTACGATGATGACAGTAGTTCAGATTATAATGAAGACTCTAACTACGACGATGACTAATATATAAAATAGGCAATAATGAAAAAAACAAACATAAAACGACCCCTAAAGTTTAAAATTCTTAGCCTTAGTGTAGGTATCTTATTATTGTCAATGATACTTACAAGCTATTATTTTTTAGATAATTATAATAAAGAAATTCAAGAAAACTTAAAACTTTCATTGGTAGTTGCAGAAGAGACTAGCAATAAAGTAATTGAACTACAATCTAAAAGACTGGTCTCTGTTTTAAGCAGTATCGTAAACTCTCCTAGATTTAAAAGTGCTATTGGAGTTGCTATTAGTGACTTACCTACCCTGCAAGATACGGTTCAACAAGAGTTAAAAGTATCTGGCAGTGATTGGCTAGCTGTTTTAAATGATGAAGGTGAAATTTTAGCCGATGCCATCATAAAGTCTAAAATAAAAATCCCGTGGGACAAAAAATTGAAACAAGATGTTAAACAAAGTGCGGCAGTTCAAGTTCATCTCATGGATACAATTCCAAAAAACCTAGAAAAGCACTTAGATGAATTTGAAGTTTTTACTGATTATATGCACTTAAACGGTATGTTGCTTAGAGTTGTTTCTATACCAGTTTATGATTTTAGTGACTCTATGCTTGGTATTTTATTAATTGGTCAACAAGTAGATAATACTATGATAAAAGAGTTAGCTAGAGTAACACAAGCAAAGATAACAATTTTATCAAAAGATACTGTTTTTGCTAGCTCACTTGATGAAAAAGAATTTAATAATATTAAAAAGTCTTTGATTGACACATCATATAAACTCAATGACTACATTCTTTCCAAAAGAACATTAACAACAGCAGATAATAAAAAACTTGCCGACTTTATAGTTTTAAAGTCTCTGAAACCTTTTTTAGCCAAACAAAAAGAAATGCTTAAACTAGTTGTTTTACTTTTTATCGTAGTTTTATTTATAGCTACTATTTTATCTATTGGCTTTTCAAATCGTATTACAAAACCCCTGCATATATTATCAGAAGCTTTTGAAAGAGTCGGAAAAGGTGATTTATCTGTTGATGTTAAAATAAACTCGGGTGATGAAATAGAAGAAGTATCAAATACCTTTAATCACATGGTTGAAGATTTAAGACAAAAGCAAACTATGTCAAAGTTTTTAACAGGAATGGCTATGGATGAAGTTGCAGCTATCTCATCTGGTAAAGAGTTAAAATATACTGGTGAAAAAAGAGTTGTAAGCATACTTTTTTCAGATATTCGATCATTTACCTCTATGTGTGAAACCAATGACCCCGATGTTATTATTAATGCTCTCAATTATTATTTTCAAAATTTATTACCAATCATTGAAGAACACGGTGGTTCATTAGATAAGCTTATTGGTGATTGTATCATGGCTGTATTTATACATAGAGATGATTATAACGGTGCAAATGCTTCTTTAAGAGCTTCAATTCAAATGCAAAAAAAACTTGTTGAAATGCGCCCAAAAATGAAAGAGCTGGGTTACCCTGAGCTTTTTGCAGGTTTTGGAATCAATACAGGCCCAACCATTGTTGGAAATGTAGGCGATCATAAAACTCTATCTCGTACAGTACTTGGAGATAGTGTAAACTTATCTGCTCGTATCGAAGCCCTATCAAAGCAAGGTAAAGAGTCTAAAATTTTATTTTCTGAATTTACTAAAGATCATTTAACAGAAGATTTTCCTAATAATTTTTTAATGGAAAATATCGTTAAAGGTAAAACTGTACCCGTTAAAATTTATGAGATTAGTGGGTTTTTGGCTTAACTTTTTATTTAGATCCAATAATATATTCCTTATTAATACTATCGTAATAAATAGTTAGACCTCTATATGACATAGATTTTAATATTAAAATTAAAGGTACTCTAATAAGCTGAAGTGAAATTTTTTCTTTAAATTTATTAACATCTAAAATACGATACCTTAAGTTAGATTGTTTAAAAATTATATGAATACACTCTAGCATAGTGATTTTCTGTAGATTTAATGTCAATCTAAGCTTCACTTTTTTTATAGGCCCATCTAATACAAACTTAGAAGGTTTTCTTTTTTTTAATTTAAGTTTCACTTTCTTTTTTATCTTTTTATTTCTAGTTATTTCTAGTAAAGCTTCCAAAAAAACTTTATTTTTTTTATCTTTTTGTAAAGCGTTGTTTATCAAGCTTTTAACATTTTGGCAAAACTCACTTTTAGCTTTTTGACGACAAATACTTAATGAAGATTTAATCATTGACTTATAATTTTTTTCTATATAATCATAATGAACCATCTGTAGTTTTTTTTCTAAATCCTCATTTTTTTCACAATATGAAAAAGATAAAAATAAATAAAAGCATGCATAATTAAAAACTTTTTTATTCATCATTATTACCTTCAATATCAAATATATAACCTACTCCATGCATAGTTTGAAAATATTTACTCCCAAATTTTTTACGTAACTTTTGTATATGGGTATCTACTGTACGAGTCGTTGGAAAACTATAACCCCAAACATTTGATAAAATTTCATCTCTTGAAAAAACCTTACCTATTCCTCTTATTAAAAATAATAATAAATCATATTCTACTTTTGCTAGCTTAACTTCACTTTCTTTAAAAATTACTTTTCTTTGCTTTTCAATGATTTTAAAGTCTCCAATACATAAAAAATCGTCTTCTAATCGTTCTTCTTCATTTAACTTCTGAGTTTTCCTAATTTGTGCTCTAATACGTGCTAATAACTCACGTGGTTCATAAGGTTTAACAATATAATCATCTGCACCAATTTCTAAGCCAATAATTTTATCCATTACATTTGACCTAGCACTTAGTAAAATAATAGCTATTTTACTATTTTTTTCTCTGACTTTTCTAATATAATCAATGCCTACTCCATCTGATAGATTCCAATCAATCAATAAACATGAATATTTTGAAATTTCAGCTTTATTTACACTTTCTAAACTTTCAAAAATATCTAACTCAAAACCTTCTGATTCTAAGTATTGACTCAAACCTTTTTGAATCTGTAGGTCATCTTCTAATAAAAGTATTTTATCAATCATCTTTTATCCATATTAATTGGAAAGTACTAGGGTCTTGATGCACCATTAACTTTGCTCCTATTTGACTGCTCAAATTATGAACTAAAGATAATCCAAGACCTAAACTTTCTTGTTTATGTTTTGGATTATCATTTCTATAAAATGGCTCTAATAGCTTAGTTATATCTAAATTTAATAAATTTCCTTGATCAATAATTGATATTATTTTTTGCTTTCTTTTTATCTCGACTCTCAATATTATCGGTGCCTTTCCATATTTAAATGCATTATCAATTAGATTATTTAAACAGATAATTAGCCATTTTTCATCTGTTCTTAAGTTGAAATCTTCTAAACATTCAAAACTAAAGTTATTATCTTCAAAATCAAAATTTTCTTGAATGAATTTTTCAATGCTATCTATATTTGAAAAGTTTATAACAGATGACTTAAGGTTTAAAGCACTTAAAAAGTCATGACTAGCATATATAATATGAAAGCACTTTTCGACAGATATACTCAAATTTAAAAATGACTTTTGTAAGGCTATATTTAAAGTTTTATATTCAGTTCTAAATGGTTCTAAAGAAAGTTTTATTGCAGTAATAGGACTTCTCAGTTCATGAGTTAATCCTTGTAAAACAATTAGCTTTTGTTGCTCTAATTTCTTCTTAAAAAAGAATTTTATATATTTTTGATATATAAACAATAAAATTATAATTAAAAATATAACTATAGAAAGTAATTGAAAAAACCAACTAATATAAAAAGACTTAACAGAGTAATAGTCATTCTTTGGTAAAAATGGTTGCATGCCTTTTTCATATAAAATATCTTCAATATAAACTAAATACTTTTTCCTATTATAAATTTGATATACTTTATTTCTAGCTAATTCGTTTTTATTTACAGGAATTAAAATATAGTCATTTAAAATAACTATAGATGAGAAATCGACTAAAGACAACCAAGTATTAGTTCCAACATGTTTCCATATTTTATATAAAAAAGGTAATTCAATTTGAATTTTTTCTAACTCTTTTAAATGAAAGTCTTCTATATTTTTCCAAACAAATTTCTTTTTCTTTTCTTTTGATAAATCCAAAAACTTTAAGTATGCGTAAGAATATCCAAATGGATGAGCTTTAAAGTACAAGGGTTTTTCATATTCTTGATGATTGCATTTATATAATAACCACTGACTAAAATCATACTTCCAATCGTATGAGTCCGTATATAGTTTTAATTTTTTAATCTGACATTTTTTTCCTAGTTGATTCAGTAAAGTTAAATCTTCTAAAGGATAATCAGTAACTCTTGGTAAATTAAATTTATATTTATAATATCTAATATCAGAAAGTTGAGAAATCGCTCCAGGAGTAATTGTACCCAAAGAAGGATATTTATTTGTTTCATTTAGTATTACTTTAATTGGTTCAATAGAATTACTCAAACGTAAAACATCTTCTATTTGAATTTGCAAACCAAAAAATCCAAAAAAGATTGCTAAAAGTAACCCTATTCCAAAATATTTTTTTCTATACTGTAAAAATATAAAGATCTTTTTCTTTATCATAAAACACTTTTTTTATAGACCTCGAAACTACTTCAAATAAAAGCTGAAAAGGAATATTTTTAAATTTTAAAGAGACTTTAGGGATTTTTAAGGATTCTTTTTTTATTAAAAACTTTATTTTATTTGGATTTAATATATAAGAAAGAACTACATCAATACCTACTCTTTTTATGTCTATTGAAGTTTTTGTTTTTATTTTACTAATTGGACCTTCAATTTTTAAAACTTTTTTTTGATATATTTTATCAAAAGCTTTTAATTTCATACTATCGTTACAGTGATAAGTACTTACGCTCAATAATACTAGTAATACTACTTTTTTTAAATGATTCATTTCAATTCCCTCTATTTTTATGTTAAATCAAACTAAAAATAATATATATTCTTTTTTTATTATTGTTGTCACCAAAGTTAAAACAATATGAAAACAATTTGTAACGAAACTTTTACAATTAATATTTATAAAAATTGTACTAAATAGTAATTCTAAAAAGTTTAAAAAAAAAATCATGTATTATATCTTCAATCTAAACTATTTTACAAAAACTCAAAACTACTCACATTTGGATATAAATATCAAAAGGACCAAACAATGATTCAAGTAACAAAAGGCATGAGAGACTTCTACCCAGAAGACTATCGTATTCAAGAGTGGCTTTTTAATATTTTTAAACAAGCCTCAAAGTTATCTGGATTTGAATATTATGATTGTCCTGTTGTTGAAGCAGAAGAGTTGTACGTTAGAAAAGCTGGTGAAGAAATTACTGAGCAACTTTATACCTTTGAAGATAAATCTAATCGAAAGCTTGCTTTAAGACCAGAGATGACACCATCTTTGGCCCGTATGGTCATTCAAAAGTTTAAAGAGTTTCCTGGTAAAATCAAATGGACTTCTATACCGCAATGTTTTAGGTATGAACGAATGACTCGTGGTAGAAAACGTGAGCATTACCAATGGAACCTTGATTATCTTGGTGAAAAATCAATGATGGCAGAGCTTGATATCATTGCTACTGCTATTCATGCCTTTGAATTAATGGGTTTAAGTTCAAAAAACGTAAGACTTAGAATTTCAAACCGTAAATTATTATCTGATTTACTACTTGGTTTTGGAGTGCTTGAATCTCAAATAATTGATGTATTTTTAAGCATAGATAAACTAGGTAAAATTAAAGATGAGCAAATCATTGAACTACTTGAAAAAGCTGGTTTATCATCTGATTTATCACAAAAAGTTTTAGAAGTTATCTATATTAAAGATATTAAAAAAGTAAAAACTTTTATTGATAGTTGTGACGCTTCAAATGAAGGATACCTTGAAATTCAAGAACTATTTTCATTACTTGAAATATATGGTTTTTCTGATTATTTAGAGTTTGACTTTTCAATTGTTAGAGGGCTTGCTTATTATACTGGTACTGTTTTTGAATTTTTTGATGCTCGTAAAACCCTAAGAGCAATTGCTGGTGGTGGGCGATATGATAACTTGATTCAAAATTTAGCTGATGTTGATTTACCACCAAAAGCAAAAGGTAGTATAAAAAAAGAAGCCGTAGGTTTTGGTTTTGGTGATGTAGTTATTTTTGAACTCCTAAAAGATTTAAAGTTATTACCAGAGTTAAAACTTACATTAGATTATTATTTAATCCCATTTTCAGAAGACGAAGTAAAATATTTATTACCCATTGTAGCTAAGTTACGAAATCAAGGTTTCACAGCAGAAATACATTACCCTCCTCAAAAACCTAAAAAAATGTTTGAGATGGCATCAAAAAGAGGTGCTAAAAATGGTATCATTGCAGGCTCACAAGAGTTAGATAAAAGTATTTTGAAAGTTAAAAACTTTAGAAGTAGAGAAGAAACTCAAGTTAGGTTTACTGACTTTATGGATAGTATTTCTTAATGGAAAAACAACAATTTTTAGAAGATCAGGTAAAACTACCTTCACCAGTTTTTAAAGAAGTTCAAGATTATGCCAATAGTCGCGACTTTCCAATTATCTCAGATCAAGTCGGCCAGCAACTACAAATTTTTGCTAGCTTTTATCAATACCCAATGGTTTTAGAGTTAGGCTCTGGTTTTGGTTACTCTGCTATGTGGTTTGCTCAGGGTATGTCAGATGGTGAGCTACACCTCTGTGACTTTTCTACTGAAAATATTCATTTAGCCTACGACTATTTAGATGAAATTGATAAATCAGACCTCATCCATTCAAGCCATATTGGTAACGCTTTAGATTACTTTAATGAAACTGATAAAAACTTTGATATCATCTTTATAGACATAGATAAATTATATTATTTAGATGCTATTAAAATAGCAAGTCAAAGGTTAAATCCAAACGGTATGATTATTATGGACAATCTATTTTTTGGTGGTAGAGTTTATTTAGATGATGGTAAAAAGAAAAGAGGTCGAGAAAGTATTTTAGACTCTATTGAGTTTTTAAAAAAAGACCCACGCTTTTTTATATCTATGATCGATATTGCTGATGGTTTACTTCTCGCTAAACTTAAGTAGTTTTAACTTTTTATTTGTTTCCTCTATTGCTATATTTACACCCTTTTTATTCCAATGTGTGTCTGATTTAAAGTATAGATCTTTTTTGTTTTTAAAAGCAGAGAAAATATCAAGATAAAGTATTTTTTTTGCTTGTAATCTTTTTTGAATCTCTACAATATGATTTTTTTTTACAGAATTTAAGCCTAATAACTCTGTAGTTGATTTATTAGGAATAATCATAATTAATAAAGTTATATTTTTAGCTTCCAATAACTTTTTAATATGAATCATATTATTTACAAATAAATCTATAGCTACATCATTTCTTTGAGAAAAAGAAGACCCTAAAAAAGATTTTGAAAGAGTAGATTGAAGATATAGTTTTTGAGTCTTTTCACTAAAATATAAGTAGCTTTTTGGAAAATCTTTAAAAGCTTTATATTTAAAACTATTTATCATAGGTAATAATAATTCACTCAATACAGGGGTTTTAAATAAATACTCAAGTTTACTTTCCCTTTTTCTAAAAAAAGAGTCTAATTTAAACAAAGATAGTTTTAAAGGATTGGGAAACCTGCCGTATAAATATCTTTCTACACTTTCTATAATTACTAACTTTATTTTAGGGTTTTTAATTAATAATTTTTTCATTTTTTGAATATCATAACTATGTATACTAAGATTAGAAATAACCCCTAAAGAACTTGATTTTTCTAATAAATTTGAATAGTTACGATGACCAAAACTACTCGCAAAAAAGCTATCTCCAATACATAAAATTTGAGGGCTTTTATCTGACCTTAAGTTAGAAAAGTTCTTAATTTCTTTTTCTTTATATTTTAAGATATAGCATAACTTATATAAATCCCCTAAAGTCATTTTTTGTTGATATATCATAAAAGGGTATTCACTCAAAATTAAAATAGAAACTACTACTATAATTATTATATAAGATGTTATTTTCAGCATTAAAACCTAAAGTATAAAAAACCTGTATTTTCAAATTTTCCTAACAATACAATAGCTAAAATAACTAAAACCTGAAAGGTTGGATGATATGAAAACCTTAATAGTTTTAATCTATATTTAGAAAACTCTTCTAAGTATTCCCAAATAAAATATAAAAATAAAGTTAGTAAAATAAATAGCTGTGATAAATCTAAACTAAAGTCAAAGTTAAACTCAAGTTTATAAAAGTAATAAGAGAAGTCAGGGTTATAAAATAAAAACCATGAAAAAAAGACTAATAATTGAGTAAATAAAACACCCTGCTTTATACTTGTTTGTTTTTCAATAATATAAAATAAAAAGTGACTCATACCCCATAATAAAAAACCCAAATAGACTCCATGCCAAATAGATGATAAAAAAAACACAGTAAATGAGCTTAGTATTGAACGATTTCCCCCCATAGGGATATAAATATAGTCCACAAAAAAGTTTCTTAAGCTTATATGCCACCTTTTCCAAAACTCTTTTAAATTAAGGGCAAAATATGGTCGTTTAAAGTTTTGAGTTATTTTAATACCAAACAATAAAGCACTTGCTCTAGCTATTTGGCAATAAGCCGAAAAGTCTAAATATATGTATATACCAAATAAAACTGTCGATAAAAAAACCATTAAAATAGAAGACTGAAAATCAATGATGGATAAAGCTCTTTCTGCCAATACTTGTTTTTTAAAAATAGCTATTAAAATCATGGAAAAACTAAATACTATTCTTTTAAAGTTTGGAGAATGTAAAGATTGTAATTTGATAATCAAATCAGAAGCTCGCTCAATGGGCCCAACAACTAACTGAGGAAAAAAGGATAAATATAAAGACGTAGAAAATAAAGTTTGATGATTTATTAAGCCTTTTTTTACATCAAAAAAATAAGATATAGCTTGAAGAGAAAAAAATGAAATACCTAATGGTAAAAAGCTATGACTATCCCACGGATTTATATATAGTTTTAAAAAAAGTAAAGGGGATAAAATAACAAGCGTTGAAAAAATAGCAAAAGGTTTTTGACAAGATTTTGCTTTTTTACTCAAAAGCCATGTAATTATAATCACATAAAATAATACTGCTAAATATTTTAATGAAAAACAAGCATAAAAATAAAGACTAAAAATTAAAATCAGTTTAGGTAAAAGTTTTTTGGGAATTATAATTGATAAAGAGACTACTAAAGATAAAACTAAAAAATAATGAATTGATATAAAGCTCATAAGATCTATAATTTAAAATATTTTATTATGCCATTCTAGTCTTTTATATCTTCTTCAAAAAACTCTGAAATAAAAGTTTTAAAAGTTTCTTTTTCTGAAGAATTTTTCATGGCTAATTTTAAATCATCTAAAGCATATGGATCATTTGGTGACTCATCATGAGCTACTTGATAAAACTTTCTAGCTTGAAATGGTTGATTATCTACTAATAAAAAAAGTCCTAAATTATAATTGGATACAGCATCATTTGGCTCAACATCAAGAGCCTTTTTAGTTACTTCAATTGCACTTTTAATTTCATTTTTTAAATAAAGTACCCAACCCAAGTTGCTTAATGCAGAGTTGTACTGTGGCCTAAGTGAGATTGCTTTATAATAATGGGTTAAAGCTTGATCTAATAATTTCATCTCTAAGTAAATAATGCCTAAATTATTATGTATTTCAGGGATACTATCTGAAATTGTTAATATTTTTTCATAATTACTCTTAGCCAATTCATATTTTTTTAAACCAAAATAGGCATTTGATAAATTATAGTGACCATAAATATTTTGCTTATCAAGAGATATTAACTTTTGAGATACCTCTATTGATTTGCTATATTTTTTTAAATGATTATAAATATTACCTAAACTGATTAAGGAGTCTTGATGCTCTGGTTTAATTTGATTTGCTTTTAAATAAAACTTTCTTGCATTTATGTAGTCACTCTTTGCTTTATAAGATAAACCTAAGTTATAGACTGCATAAAAAAACTTTGGATTTATTTGATGAGCTATTTTATAACAAACCCTAGCTTCTTTAGTTTTTCCTTCACTATCTAATAATATTCCCCAATCATTGTATGCTTCATATAGTTTTGAGTTTAAATTTACAGCTTGATCAAAATGATAGTGGGCATTTTCTGATTGGTTTTCTTCAACAAATAATAAAGCTAAGTCATAATGCACATCGTATAAATCTGGATTAATATCTAATGTATTTTTATAAGCTAAAATAGCTTGATTGGGATTTTGGTTGTTTTTATATGATATGGCAAGTTGTAAAGAAGCTTCATAGTCATCATTATTAAATAAAACTGCCTTAGAAAAAGCCTCTATTGCTTTTTCTTTTTGTTTATTTTCAACGTAAGCTAAACCCAAATTATAATAAGTATCAGAGCTATCTAATTTTAAATCTACGATGCCTTCATATATATTAATGGCTTGATTAAAGTCTTCTTCTTGATAAGCTAATATAGCTTTTTGATATAAATCTGTATAATCATTGTAATTTGTTCCAATATTTTGGAGCATGGATGCAGATAAACTATTTAAACAAAGTAAAGAAGAGAATGTCAGATAATAAACGAGTTTCATATTAAACCTTTTGCAATCTATTTGAATTGTTTATCGTTTTGAAGTTTAAATGTCTTAACTAGCTAGATTTTGCCAAAAGACAAAAGGCTCATGGCATGAATGAAACTTGTTAAACTTTAAAAAAAAAATCTAATTTACTCTTAATTTAGGTGCATAAATCCCATAAAGTGACTAGCTTGCTCGTTGAATAGTTCAATCTGAACTTGATCTGATTTACTCTTAAACTTTTTATC
Organism: Candidatus Cloacimonadota bacterium; assembly: GCA_002402105.1. Classification (GTDB taxonomy): domain Bacteria; phylum Muiribacteriota; class UBA6191; order UBA6191; family UBA6191. Next base: position 460,424 of record NVVD01000001.1, on the reverse strand, counting down.
TAAAGTTTCAATTTCTCTTAACTTTTTTGTTATAAATTTAATAAACTTTGGATTTCTTAGTTTTTCTAAATCATCAACTAACTCATATACTCTATCAATAGAGTTATTGTCATTTGGGTTTTGTTGAATTAAAGGCTTTAAAGATAATAGCTCATCTTGAATATCTACTAAATTACTTTCATAATCTTTTAATAATTGCATAAAAGAGCGAGCTTCTTTAATAGTAAATTGAATACTTTTTTCTAATTCTAAGAATCTACTTCTTATATTTCGCTCTTTAATAGACAAAATAACTCATTTAAAACTACTCTGATGATGCTTTATCAGAACTTGCATTATCTTCTGCTGGTGGAGACTGTTCTTCATCGGGATCTGGCTCGTTAGCTTTTGGGTTGTCTTTTAGAGACTCCCAACCTAAACGTGCCATTTTCATATATTTTGGCTCTGAATTTAAAGCTTTATCATTGACAACTTTTTGAAAAAAATTAACAGCCTGTCTTAAGTCACCTGTTCGTCTGTACAGCTCACCAAGTAAATAAGTGATTCCACCTTGACTCATATTACCAAAGTCTGGCTCGTCTTCTGTAGTAAAAGCTTCTAAGTAAAATTTAAGAGCATACGCTATAAATTTATCTTCTTGTTTTTCTTTTTTTAAAGAACGGTATAACCATGCTAAACGCATATTAAATGTCCCTATTTTTGCAACAGACTTTTTTTTATGTTTTGCGGTTAAAATTGCTAACTTATAACTAGCTATTGCAGCGGGAAAAGTACGAGCTTGAGTAAAATCAACCTTACCTTTAACTAACTTTAAAATATTATAGTCATTTTCAAAGCTTTCATCATTTAGCTTACCTGTTGATTCAAAGTCATCGCCTCTAAGGTCTGCATATAAACAATTTGGACAAACCCAAACAGAGTAATATAAAGGGTTTAAACCAGAGTATTTTTTACCAAGGTCTGGGTACTCTTCAACTACAGCAACTTTACCTTGCCATATGTTTTCTGTCATAAACTCTTCATAACAAAGAGGACACTCTACTTCTTTTAACCAAATTTGTTGTGTTTGTTGCATTGTCATAGTCAATATTATACTCTAAGTTTTTCTATTAACCAATGTTCACTTGTTTAAAGGGGAGCTTTTTTTAAAATATGTATGATTTTAGCTTTTTTTCTAATATTTATATAAACTCTTGGTTGAAAGACAATCATTTAAAAAAGATACTTTCTCAACTTCCTAAAAAAACACTTTTAGTACATTCTAACTGGGCTTTACGTGAAAATCATCTAGCAAGATTTATTGAACTTTCTAAAAACAAACAAATTGATTTTTTAAAAATAAATCAAGAGCCAAGCTATGAACTTATAACTAAACAGTTCAAAAAAATAAAAGACTACCAATTAATTATTGGAGTCGGTAGTGGCAATGTAATGGACTTTTGTAAAGTTCTATCTATGAGCTGTAGTGATTCAAATAAATTTGATAGTTATATTTATGGCCTGTCTACAAAAGTTAAAAAGGCCTCTAAAAAAAAGAAGCTGTGGTTATTTCCTAGTCATTACTCATCGTCTTCATGGGTCTCTAAGTCTGCTGTTTTTCAAAAAAACTCTTATAAAGTTTCTTGTTTTGGGGATAGTTTAATTCCTGATAAAACATTTATTGACCCCAATGTTTTAAATACAATTAATGATGATTTATATTTAGAGATGTCCTTTGATTGTTTTGCTCACTTTTATGAAATATATCAATCTATTTCTGGTACAAACCCATTTTTTCAAAAAATTTTAGACGCTTGGTTTGAACAGTTTAAAACTGCTGTGAATAATAAGGATAATAAAGCTCTATTTTATCTTTCTACTTTTTTATTTTCAGGTTTAATTGATTTAAGTAAAGTAGAATGGCCGATACATATTTTATCTCACGCTTTAGGTCCGCATTTAGGGTTGAGTCATACAAAAAGTCTTTTAGTATTAATGCCCTATTTTTTTAAAAGCCAAGATTCTATTTTTCAAAAGGTCTATTCTGAATTATTTGATAAATATTCTATGGACATAAATAAAAGCACTGTAAAAGAGTTAATAAAATTGACGCTTAAAATGAATCCTAAAGCTAGTTCTTACTCAAATATAGCAAATAAATACTCACAAGTGTTTAACATAATTGATTGAGGCTCATACAAAATGTATTATGTCTTTGTGCAAGTTCTTTTCTTGTTTTGAATTTATAACCAATAAAATAAGCCTAAAATTTAAAGATACTTTTAAACTCCGTATAACAGACATATAATTTAACTTTCCCTTTTTACAAGGATTACAATTCATGGGCAATCATTTAAAGCCAAAAGTACGACTACTAAATGTTAATACTCAACCATTTGCAGATATCACTTCTAGCGCTCGAACATGTTATTCATCAAAAGGCATTGTATTACCAAGTGATGTCTCACAAGATGAAAATTCATCAAGGTTTATACCTTTAGTACAATCTATTTATCAAGCTGGGCATCATACTACCTTTCAGCATACTCATTTACAATTTGCCTTAGAAAATGTCTCCCGAAATTTTATTTGGAGTTTTTTACACTCACACCCGTTTTATAATTCAGAACAAGTTTCTCAAAGATATGTATCTGTTAAAAAAGACCAACTTTATTATCCTGATAACTTAAATGAAGATGAACAAAAAGTATTTGATGAATGCTACGAATATCAAATTAAAGCTTATAAATCTCTAAAAAAAGAGCTCGCACCAATAGTTGAAACAGAGTATTTAAAGAGGTTTAAATCAAGAAAGGGCTCTAAACAATGCCAAACAGATGTAAAAAAGAAATCTCAAGAAATTGCTAGATATGTTTTACCTCTTGGTACAACTGCTTATTTACATCATACAATTTCATTTTTAACATTAATGAGATATTACCGGCTTTGTAACTCTTTTGATGTACCAAACGAGCAAAAATTAGTAATTCAAATGATGATGGATGAAGTTTTAAAATTAGACCCAACCATCAAAGAGTTTTTACAAGAACCACTTGATTTAAAAGACACTCCTGAATATCAATTTATGCAAAGTTTTCAAAAGTCAGACGCATCTTTATTTAATCAAGAATTTGATAAAGACTTAAATGGAGCTTACTCTAAACTTGTTGACTACAAAATCAACGGAGAACAAACCCTAGCTAGATCAATCAGACAAGTTTTTGCTATTTCTAAAAAAAATTATACAGATAAAGAGCTTATAGAGTGGTTATTAAACCCTAGTACAAATAAAATCTTATCAGAAACCATGAATATTAATTTACATAGTAAAGCTATGCGCTCTTTAATGCATGTTCATTATACCTTTCAAAAAAAATTATCACATGCAGCAGACTCTCAAGATCAAAGACATCGTATGACCCCTGCATCAAGGCCTCTTTTAGAATCAGTTGTTAGTGATGAAGCAGACTATATCACTCCAATTTTATTTGAATTAGATCAAGACCTAAAAAATACATATACAAATCATATGCAAACCATCTGGTCTTTTTATAAAAAAGCCAAGCAACTTGGTATGAGTTTTGAAAATAGAAGCTACCTCTTACCAAATGCACTAACTCTTAGGTTTTACGAAAGTTCAGACCTTTTAGCCCTAAAACATAAAATGGAAATGAGACTTTGTTATAACGCTCAAGAAGAAATCTTTTTTGCATCAGTAGATGAAGCTAAAGAGGTTTATAAAATACACCCAATCATTGGACAGTTTTTAGCTCCACCTTGTAAAGTTAGGTCTATGGCAAAAACAAAACCAATTTGCCCAGAAGGTCCAAGGTTTTGTGGAGTCCCTGTTTGGAAAAAGTCTTTAGATGAATATGAAAGAAGTATTTAACAAACCAAAAAGCTTAAAAAGCCCTTAAAGTATCAAACCTTTCACCGATAAGATACTAAAGCATTACTTTAATTAGGGGATAAAATGAGTAATTTTGAAGAGCAAATCGAAAAGGCACCAACACCAAAAGAAAAGTCTGCCATCATTCAAAAAATCTTAGGCACTTTAACCAAAGAGTCTTTAGATGATTATAGACTATTACAAAAAACAGTAGATGGTGAATTTGGTAAAGCTTTAAAAGGCTTTGGCCAAAAGTGTATCGGTTTTGCTGATAAAAAATTTCCTAATCTTAAACCTGATTTAGAAACCAAACGTAAAAAAGAAGTTGAAGCACTAGTTAAAGCGCCTGACAACTTACCTGATAATAAAGATTGTAAATTTTGCCTTCAAGAAATTCCTTATGTAGCTTTAAAGTGTCATTACTGTCTTGAATATGTAAAAGTTGAAATCGTTAGAGTTATTGAAAATACTTACCCTATTACAGCTCATGAGCTATATAAAAAAGCAAATAAACTAGGTACATCCGATATTCATTTAGCCGTCGGTTTTCATCCTATTTTTAGAATTTCTGGCACAATGACTCACATGAAAGAAATGCCTGTTTTAACAGACAAAAATTGTATGTCTTTAGCTTATCAAACACTGAGTGATGACTCTAAAAGAATCTTTGAAGTTAATAAAGAAGTTGACCAAGCTTTTGATATACCAGGTATTTGTCGTTTAAGATTAAATGTAGCCGAAGAACGTAGAGGAGTAATGGTTGTTGCTCGTATTTTACCCTCTTCTATTTTATCTATGGATGATTTAAAATTTAGAAATAAAGATGTTTTTGTCAAACTTTGCGAAGAGGTCAACGGTCTAATTTTAGTAACTGGCCCAACTGGTTCTGGTAAATCAACTACTCTTGCTGCCATGATTGATTATATCAATACCAACCGACAAGAACATATTATCACCATTGAAGATCCTATTGAGTTTGTTCATCAACCAAAGCAATCAAAAATTATGCAAAGAGAGTTACGTACCAATACTTTAAGTTTTGGAAACGCTCTTAAATCTGCATTAAGACAAGACCCTGATATTATGCTAGTAGGAGAGTTAAGAGATTTAGAAACAACAGAGTTAGCCATTGAAGCTGCCGAAACAGGTCACTTAGTATTTGGTACATTACACACAAACTCTGCTGCTAAAACAATTGATCGTATTATTAATATGTTTCCATCAGAAGACCAAGACAAAGTAAGAACAGCTCTTGCTGAAAACTTAAAGGGTATTATTGCTCAACAATTGATTAAAAAAGTTGGTGGAGGCCGAGTTGCCCCCCAAGAAATTATGCTTAAAAGTTTAGCTATTTCAGCCTTAATTCGTGAAAAAAAGACTTACCAAATCAATGAATACATTAGACAGGGGTCACGAATGGGTATGCAAACTATGGATGATACTATTAAAGTTTTATTAGATGAAGGCTCTATCACACCTCTTAATGCATATAGATATGCACTAAATAAAACAGACTTTGCATATACTGATGAACAAAGAGCATCTTTGAAGGCTTAAAGTAATTATATATTTGAAGCACGAACTCAATTATCTAAAGTCACCAAATACCTATAGCCAAATGTAAATCACCCTATTTTTCATTGTTTTACTCTCTTTGATAAGTCTTCTTTTTTAAAATAGTCTGATGCATAAATTATTAAACCAATGAATAAAATTGGTAAGCTATATTTATATGCTAGTTGTAGTTTCTCATTAAATAATAACAAACCTACCAAAAACTGTAATATAGGAGCCAAATACTGTAAAAGTCCAAGGGTTTTAAATTCAACTTTTTTTGCTGAAAATCCAAATAGTACCAATGGTGTCGCCGTAACAACCCCCATAATTAATACTAAAATCAATTGAGTATTATCTAAATTTACCACCTTTTGGAAAGTGTTTTGCGTCACTAATAAATAAGTAATAGCAAAAGGACTCATTAACAAGCTCTCTAAACAAAAAGCATTTAGTGATTTAATTTTAACCTTTTTTCTTAAAAAGGAGTAAATAGAAAAGGTAAACGTTAAAGTAAAAGCTATGTACGGGATATATCCAAAAAAGCCAATCATCAATAGTATAGATGACACAACTGTTATTATTCCAAAACTTTGAGTTTTTGATATTTTTTCTCCATAGAATAAAATACCGCTTAATGTAATCAAAATAGGAGTTATAAAATATCCTAAAGAAGCTTCTATTGTTTTATCATTCAAAACTGACCAAGTATAAACATACCAATTACAAGCCAATAAAGACCCCGAAATAAAGTGTAAAGCTAATACTTTAAAATCGAAAATTTCTTTTACAAATTGAATTAAGTTTTTATTCAAAAAAATCAAAAATATACAGGTTAAAAAAGAAAGTATAAACCGTAAACAAAGTATTTCTTGAGGCAAAAAAGATAGTGATTTCCAGTAAATTGGAAAAATTCCCCATAAAAAGTAAGCCAAAAAAGCTGAAAGTAAATATTTATCTATTTTAAAAGTTGTTTGCATTTAACTATACATGTACAACATATAATCTTAAATTCCAATAGATAATAAAATTTTATACAATAAAAAAAGTAGATGACTATATTTTAACTATTTAAGTTAAGCTCTAAACTAGAGTCAGAACCTGTAGGTTCAGACTCACAAATATCACAAATAAAGAGCTTTACAACTCTTTTGTTAATAGAAAAGACTATAGCAGGGACAATAAAAAGATAATCATTTAAGTTTTTAAAAAAATAAGCTTGCTGTAAACAAACAAAGCAGAACCAAACAACAAATTCATAAAAGCCTGTATAGCTATATGATTGGTGAAAGTCTCTTTTTGTTTTACAATATTGACAATAATATATTTTTTTTTCACTCATAATAATAGTATAAGCAAAGTTTATACCTAAAAACAATTTTCTTTTGTCTTTAAAAGTTGTATCTTATAGCCAAGTGCAAATGGTTTTTTATTTTAACTTCATAAGAAACCCTAAGTTTAAAGAAAATTGAGTATATATTAAAAGTATTTCCACCTTTCTTTTCAAAGTCTCAACTAAGAATATATTTATGAGTTTAACAATCAATGATATCGAAAATGTAGTAAACCTACTTTGTGTAAAATGTCACAAACCTCTCACCGTTGACTGGAATATAGACATAAATAAATGCCCTTATTGTAATGATTTATTTAAACTAAAGTCTCAAGTACACCTTTTACTTGGAGAAAAGCAAATTGAACTCCAACAAAAAATTCCATTTCAAATTTTACAATCATTTCCTAACTTTAACTTTATTCTTATTTGTTTTTGTGTGTTGCTTACATCATTTTGTTATGACTCTTTAGGTCTTTATTCTATTTTATCTCTTAGTATTTTAGTAGTACTAAACATATATGTTAAGTTTCATAAAAATCATAAAGAAATATTAAAAATTGAAAAACTTATAGAGCTCTTACATCAATAGTAATTTTCTTACTTTTTTGTAATTGAACTCTATAAAAATTTATTTATTTAGTTTTAAATCCTTTAGAAATGACTCTCTAATCAGGTAGAATAAAAATGGTTATTCTAATGAAATATATTTGGTTGTACATATAATGATCTCTATTTTAATACTCTTTTTATTTGCTCTTTTATTTGGGCTTATTCTCTATATTGTGAAAACTCCTTCTACTTCTATGAAAAAGCAACGTGTTGCAGAAATTCAAGAAAAAATCGGAGAAGTTTATGTACCAGCAAAAATGAATGTAGCTGATACAAACCATACTTTAGAGTTTGAAATTCACCCTCTTGAGCAAATTTCTTTAGTACAAGAAAAACTAACGAAATATGCCGAAGCTACAGCTTCTGATATAGAAAGTGATTCAGAAAAAGCAAAATTTTTACAGTCAATGGATATCACAAGGTTAAACCTTGAAAGCTTTACTCCAGATGAGCTGATTAAAAGCCTTAACTCATTTGCCCCTATTCATTGCAACTATCGCTTTGGTTTAGATAATGAATTAAATATTTTATCTCAAAAGTTTTGCCAACTAATATATAATTTACCCTCTCATCCAGAAGATATGTATAACATCGAAGCTCTCTCTGCTTGTTTTTTTAACTTTCAAAATGACCTCTTTGATATGGTTGAACAATATCAAGAGTTTGATGAAAAAAACTATCCTGATGATTTAATTGAAAGATTAGTTGAAAACCCAATGCGAATTATCACAACCCAAGAACTATGGGAAGGTGAATGTAAAAGTTTTTTTAATTGGTATTATACTGTTCGATGTTATTTTTTAATGCACAAGTTTTACTCTAAAGAAGGTAAATCTTTAGAAAAGCTAATAGCTAGATTAAACTCTATTTTATCTAATGCAAAAGATGGGATAACCATGGAAGACTACCAATGGGTTCAGCATAATCAAAAACAGATTTTAGACTCTTTTCAAAATATTTATAGCTTATATCAACGATTTTTTGAAGCTTTATTAGTTGTTATCTCACAGCTACAAGACTCTCAAATCACTATTATATCTGAATCTAAACAAGGTATTGAAAAGTGGAAAGAAAAAATAGAAGACCGTTATTTACCAACAGCCTATGGGTTTTTACCAGCATCTACCAGCAACGAGTATGATTGTGGAGCATACTTACATGAGTTTCAAAATCATATACAAAAAATCACTTCAAATAAACCAAGTTCTTTAAAAAAAATCACTCTCAAAATAGGCATAGTAGAATCTGCCCAATCATTTTTTAATCAAAGATTAAGAGATTCTCAAAACTTTTTAAACTCTGTATTAATTGATGATATGGATAAAATGTTAAACGCTATTTTTAAACAAATCAAATAAGGATTTTCAAGTGTCATTAAAACAAAGGTTTCTATCAAAAGATAAACTGATTGGATCATGGCTTACCATGTATCACCCATCTATAGCAGACATCATGGCTACTTCTGGTTTTGACTGGATAACCATTGATATGGAGCATAGTTCTATTAGTACAAATGAAGCTCAAATTTTATTAAGTATTATGCAAAATCAAAGTTGTCCTTGTTTAATACGAGTGGCTAAAAATGATGAAGTTCTTATTAAAAAAGCTATGGATATTGGAGCTGACGGAGTTATTGTTCCTAATATTAAAAATGCTGTTGATGCCAAACAAGCTATCAATCATATGAAATACCCTCCAACTGGTACTAGAGGAGTTGGTTTATATAGAGCACAAAAATATGGTTATGGCTTTGAAGAGTATAAAAATTGGCTAGAAAACAAATCAACGTTAATTTTACAAATAGAGCATATTGATGCTGTTAATAATATTGAAGAAATACTATTAATAGATGGCATTGATGCTTATATCATTGGACCCTATGACTTATCAGCTTCAATGGGTAAACCAGGAAAATTTGATGATAGCGATGTTATAGAGGCAATTTCTAAAGTTAAAAAGGCTTGTCTTAAGCATAATAAATCTCTTGGTTTTCATGAAGTGTCTTCAAACCCTGATAATCTCATTAAAAAGTTTAAAGAGGGTTTTGATTATGCAGCCTTTTCTTTAGATTTTTTCTTCTTAGCTGATATGGCAAGAGATGGTATCAAAAAAATTCGGGGGAGTCTTAATGTCTAATATTGCTATTATTCCTGCTCGAATGGGTTCATCACGTTTTTTTGGTAAACCAATGGCCAAAATTTTAAATATACCAATGATTGGACATGTATATTATAGAGTAAAAATGGCCTCAAACTTAGATCAAGTATATGTCGCAACTTGTGATCTGGTTATTTTTAATTATATAGAAAGTATCGGCGGAAAAGCTATCATGACTGGTAATCATCACGAAAGATGTACCGATCGTTGCACAGAAGCTCTTGAAAAAATTGAATCTCAAGAAAATGTTAAGGTCAATATCATGGTCATGGTACAAGGTGATGAAGCTATGGTACAACCAAAAATGATAGAAGAGTCCCTTCAAGCTATAATTGAAGACTCTAATATTCAGGTTGTAAATTTATTTTCGCCTATTTTAACAAAAAAAGAATTTGAAGACCCCAATGAAGTTAAAGTTGTCATGAACCAAAATAACGACGCTTTATATTTTTCACGAGAAGCAATACCCTCTATTAAAAAAATTGACCAACAAAATCCCCCTTTTAGACAGGTTTGTATTATTCCCTTTCAACGAAACTTTTTATTTAAATTTAATCAATTAAAGCCTACTCCACTTGAAATTCAGGAGTCTGTTGATATGATGAGAGTTTTAGAGCATGGTTACCAAGTAAAGATGGTTTTAACCAAATTTCAATCAAAAGCTGTTGATACCATTGAAGATTTAAAACAAGTTGAAAAGCTAATGACAAATGATCCATTAATAAAACTATACCAATAAATATGAACATTGCTGTTACTTCTCCCTCATTTTCAAGACATCCAATACTACAGAAAAAAGTTTTAGAGTTATCACCTAAAACAAAATTAAATACAACTGGAATTCGCCTAAAAAATAATGACCTATTTGAATATATTAAAAACTATGAAGCTCTTATTGTAGGTTTAGAAACATTTGATAAAACTCTTTTAAGCCGTCTACCTAAACTAAAGGTTATTGCTAAATATGGAGTCGGTTTAGACAATATTGATTTAGAGTATTGTAAAAAAAATAATATTCATGTTGCTTGGAAAGGTGGAGTCAATCGTTTATCGGTAGCCGAATTAACTTTAGGTTTCTTTTTATCTTTAACTCATAATTTATATCAAACATCTAATTTATTAAAAGATGGAAAATGGATAAAAAGTGGAGGATTTTTATTAAGTCAAAAAACTATCGGAATCATTGGTATAGGACATGTTGCAAAAGAGTTAGTAAAATTACTTAAACCTTTTGGCTGTAAAATCTTAGTTAATGATATTATAAACCAAGATGGTTATTATCAATCTCAAAACTTAATAAAGTCTTCTAAAAAAGATATCTTCAAACAATCTGATATTGTTTCTTTACACACTCCATTAACGAAACAAACATTCCATTTAATAAATAAAGATACTTTTAAGCTTATGAAAGAAAATTCTTTTATTATTAATACAGCTAGGGGTGATTTAATTAATTTAAAAGACTTAGAAACTGCTCTTTTTAATAAACTAATCTTAGGTGCTGCTATTGATGTATACGATCAAGAACCTCCTATTTGCGATAAATTATTATCGCATCCAAATTTAATAAATACTCCTCACATAGCAGGCAATGCAAAAGAGGCCATACTCGCAATGGGAACACAAGCAATCATAGGATTAAAGGAATATTACAATGTCTAAAAAAGCACTTATTATAGGTGGAAGTGGTTTTATTGGTAGCTATGTTTGTGACGAACTTTTTAATCAAGGGTATGAAGTACATATTGCTGATTTAAATAAGTCTAGTTTTTCTAAATCAAAATATTACTTTCATTACTTAGATATACTCAAAATAGATCAAATAGATCAAATTATGAAAAGTCACCACTTTGTCGTTGTTTATAATTTTGCTGGTTTTGCCCAAGTCGGAATCTCTCATAACTTTGCCAAAACTACTCTTGAACTAAATATCATGGGAAACCTAAATATTTTGGATAGCATAGTTAAATTTAAACAGGGGCTTTATATTTATGCTAGTAGTGCTTACGCTGCTAGTGACAAAGGTTCTTTTTACGGAATATCTAAATACACATCTGAAAAAGTAATTGCTGAATATAATAAGCTACATAATTTAAACTTTGTAATTATTAGATATGGTTCATTATATGGTGAAAGAGCTAAACAAGATAATGGAATCTATCGATTATTAGAAGCTGCTATTACAAACAACCTTATACAACATAGTGGTACTGGTGAAGAAACAAGAGAGTATATACATGCTCTTGATGCTGCTAAATTATCAGTAGATGTAGTTGATAAAAAACACTTACACAATGAACACCTTATTTTAACTGGAGTCGAAAGATTTAAATACAAAGATTTACTAGCTATGATTCAAGAGATTTTTGATTATAAAATAGATATCGAATATTTAGATCAAGAGATTAAAGGTCATTACAAAGTAACCCCATATACCTATAGACCAACCACAGCTAAAAAACTAGTTGCAAATCCTTTTATTGACCTTGGACAAGGCATTGTTGACTGTATTTATCACATGGAGAAGGTTTTGAAAGATAAAAAAAACCCTCTATAAAATAGAGGGCTTTTATCATTTGTTTATACTTAAATTATTTATATAACTCATCTCCAATATTAACAGAGTGGGCTCCAAGATAAATTTTGTAAATAGTATCAGCATCTAAATCTGTTAGTTTCATTATAAATTTCATTAAATCATCTCTTTTTAAATGATAAATATCTTTTGCTGCGGCCCATTTTTCATTAAATTTAATGTTTTTATTTTGCATTGCTTTTAAAATGATTTTCATTTGATTTGATCTAAGGTGTTTGATTAATTGATTATAACTCTGGCTACCTAAGTTTTTTTCACCTTTCGCACGTATTTGGGCTAGCTCATCTTGTAAAAAAGAAAGAGTAACAAGTGGAGTAACCTCAGATAAAACTAACATTTGCTCTGGGCTCAATTGATCTCTTATTTGTTTTAAATAAGCATCAACGCTTGCTCGACTTTTACCCACCTTAGCAACTAATTTAATCATATCATCTAATAAATCTGGATCTTTTATTTTTTTCATACTCATCATNMMTYTYTSAYANCAWKTWWKAYSGMWMMYWMTNNNWKKAWMAWMMKSTAARAGNNTCNWTMAACANNSTCAAYSANYTCANSACATRRCWTTTCNRTAAAGNNSAAAACTNTTTNSWCCWANSATYKWMAKCMWWRKMMCWYTKRTYTTYWTTMWSAMKKWKSYKKTYMSYRSCYCMTNTNSCTWWCCAKGNRMAWWYTMASYMWWCAWCRSAYMANMRTWCRRMGYTSMTAMTMMMTNTTCTYSKTCTKCWWTASWWWYANMATANTWCWGYYWYWMMWKWTAMAAYAWTMTMWCMAYMAWMACCYRAATYANCCWTCRWMRATTNATKTCYTCTMCNMCWTTGAYRKWKAMANRMTMTNGWTNNWTKTRAATNKTTGAKCAAYATNRCMTYTTKRYANNNMCATCTKKRSCATATCTTAATTGATCTGCTGGTAGTGACTTACCATAATAATGTATTGAAGTTGAACCACCAATTAATTTTAAAGTATCTTTATTTACTAATAATTGAGCATACTCTGTATCGCCTTCATGCCACTTAAACTGTAAAGGTATAAATGCTTTTGCTAAATAACTACCAGCATAAAAAAAGTAGTACTGTAAAGCAATTGCATTATCTTCTTTTGATTCAACTAATCTAGCATAAACAACAGGTTTTGAATTTTTATAATTTTGTTTGTTTGTTCTACCAAATAACTCTGTATAATCTTTATACAGCTTTAAAGCATAATATGACTTGTTATACTTTTTTAAAAGCTCCATTGTTACAATTTCTGGCTCACCGTTTTTATCTACAATTACCTTATTTGTATCCATATTTACTAAGTATGAAAATTTCATCATATCTTCAACAGCAATTGGTGGAGAAAATTCATTTTTTGTTGCAAATAAGTGTGGTTTATATTGGTCTAATAAATTAGAGCTTTCGCTTATATTTACTAAAACAAAAACTAATAATAAAAATTGCTTTAAGTTATACATTTTATATCCTTTTCAAAGTTGTTATTTTCTACGAGGTATTTGTAAAAAAGTTTGCCATTTTTTCAAAAATACTTAACTTAAATATTTTTCTAAAAAAGTTTCTATTTTTTCAAAAAGTTCAAAACGGTTTTCTTCATTTTGGAAACCATGTCCTTCATTTTCTTTTACTATATAAGGTACGTCTATACCACGCTTTTTTAGAGCTTCTACCATTTGATCTGACTCTGATTTTTTTACTCTTGGATCTTTAGCACCTTGTGCTATTAATAAAGGAGCTATAATCTTATCTACATGAAATACTGGAGATGCTGCTACTAATAAGTCTTTATCATCAACTGGATGCCCCACCATTTCATACATCATTTCAAGCATTGGCTCCCAATATGGAGGTAGAGTTTCAAGTAAGGTAAAAATATTAGAAACTCCAACATAATCTATACCACATTTATATAACTCAGGAGTAAAAGTTAAACCAGCAAGTACAGCATATCCCCCATAGCTAGCTCCATAAATTCCGATTCTTTCTTTATCTACTAAGCCTAAGTCAACTACATAATTTACAGCATCAGTAATATCATCTTGCATGGTTTTACCCCACTGCTTAAATGATTTTTGCCAAAACTCTCTACCAAAGCCTACTGAACCTCTAAAGTTCATTTGTAAAACTACATAGCCCCTATTTGTTAAAAACTGAACGTCAGGTCTATATCCCCATGTATCTCTAGCCCAAGGCCCCCCATGAGGCAATACAACCATTGGTAAGTTTTTAAGCTCGACTCCAATTGGAAAACTTAGATATCCTGGTATTTTTAAACCATCTCTTGCTTCATAGTTAAATGGAATCATTGGAGATAAATGCTCAGGATTTAACCAATCTCCACGATTAATCATTTTTGTAATTATTTTTGTTGCCCTATCAAAATGATAAATTGCACCCAAAGATCTATCTGTATGGGTTGAAAACAAAAACTGCTTTTCATCTTTTGTTAAAGAGTAAATACTAATTTCTTGATTTGGAATTTGAGATTTTAAATACTCATACATTTTTTTCCAAGAATCATTTATAAATTTACGATGAGTTTTATCTGTTGTATAAACAATACTAATTAAGGCTTTTTCTTTTTTTGAATAAGTTAATGAAGATACATCTACCTCATCATGCTCAAATATTAAATCTAAAGTTTTTTTACTTTTTGGATTGTATTTAAAAATTGCTGATTTATCTCTACCAATGTTACTTGTAACATACAAATCATTATTATCAAAAGTAAAAAATAGTGGTGATAAAGTCTCTTTAAAGTTAGTCGTAATCATAGTTTCAAAGTCTTCATTTTCACTATCTCGATAAAGCCAACTTGTATTGACTCCATCAGTTACATTTGCCATCCTAATTTGTCCTGTATGGTCAGTAAGCCAACCTGTAATATTACCTGGATTTTTTGCAATTAACTTTAAGTCTCCTGTAATAATATTTACTCTATAAGCATCATGAACTTGTTTGTTTTCTTTATTTAAACCAATAATTAATTGATCTTCAAGCTCTTCAAGGCCATCAATAATTTGAGCTTGTATATCATCAAATGGTGTTAAATCTATTTCTTGTTTTGTTTCAACATTTACAGAAAATAAATGATAGTTTTCATCTCCACCAAAGTCTTTTACATAAACTATAGTTTTATCACCTTTCCAAAAATAACCCGCAATATCTCTTTCTTCTACAAAAGTTAATTGCGTTACCTCACCAGTAATTTGTGAAGAGCTTTCTAAATCTCCACCCTCAAGCTGATTTTTTTTAACAAAAAAAACATTCATACGGTTTTTATATGGTTTCATATATGAGATATATTCGCCACTAGGGCTTAACTGAAAAGATGAAGTTTTAGGATTTCTAAAAAAATCTCTAACTGGTATTTTTGGAGCTTTATTTTTATTTTCTAAATATTTAATTTGATCTATCATTTTTATTTCTTCTTTTTAGTCATAATACAAAAGTTAAACCCCAGTATAACAAAAAACATTTATATTATCCGTCAAGCCAAAAAATCAATAAAATATTAAGCTATTTTCCACTTGACATTTTTATTAAATATTAATTATTAAAGCAAAAAAATCCATGGAAGTAGCTTGACTACTAGTGCTTAGAAAAACTAAACTAAATTATATACATAACTTAAAGGAGATATAAAATGGAAGAAACAAAAAACAATATTGCCCTTGGTACCAATCAAATATTATCTATTATTATATTGGCTATTTGGGTCTTTTCAATTAGTTTTTTTAATCTATCAAGGTTTTTATCTGATTTTAATATCATTTTAACTTTCATACCTTGTTCTATTATTTCTATGGCTTTTTGGTTTGACTTTCCTTCTAAAGCTGTCATTTTATTTTTAGCCTCTAGCATCTGTTTTTCAGTTTTAACTATTAATCAGTCTTATAATAATAAAATACGAATTAAAAAAATTAAAAAAGCAAAAAAAATAAGACGAGTAAAAAGAAGTAAATATATAATTAAAAAAATACAAAAAGCTATTAATAAATATGCATATAAAAACCAAATGTATCCAAATCCTAAATCATCTGGGGATTCTATCACCACTAGAAACGGAGAAAATACATTACAAGCTATTTTAAGTAACATTTATGATGCTGGAGATGGAATCAAATATATCTCAAAACTTCCAAAAACAATGTACTCAAAAAACCGATCTGGAAACTTTGTTTGTGTTGTCTCTAAAAAAAGTCATTACTTAAGCAACCAATCACAATATCAAAACTGTCTTTTAAACTCTTTTAGCAAAACTCCTAAATTAAATAACCAAGGGTATATTTATTATGCTAAAGATGGACTCATTCGATATAATTCTAAAAATTAAACCTTTAAAATAAAAAATAATTGTAACCATTTGATCTTTATAAACATCTATACATTATGAAAACAAAAAATGTATCACTTTTATAAAAACAAATGGAGACAATCATGAAAACACTTTTATTTTTACTTATCACAACAATAGGATTTACAAATCATCAAAATGGAATGGAGTTAGAGATTCCAGTCCAAAGCCATACAGCTGTTTATGAAACCGTTGTTGAACAAATACCTTACGAGTCATGCTGGATTGAAAAAGTTCCTGCTCGAACAAAGAGTAAGTTTAATTTAGGTGGAGCCATTATTGGAGGGTTAATAGGTAGTAAAATAGGAAAAGGAAACGGAAAAAAGGCTGCAACAATTTTAGGCGCATTACTTGCATCTGGTGTTACAAAGAGACGTGATGCTGGTTATTATACCAAAGAGCAAAGATGCGAAACTAGGTACAAACAAAATAGTAAAAAAGTATTAACTGGCTATACTCACCACTTAACTATTTTGGGACAAAGTTATGACAAATTTTATACTTATAAAAAAGACAAAGTAAATATTTTTTTAAATATTCAGTTTCCTGATGATATGATTGTAAATACTGTTGTGCAAGAGCCAATTAGAGTTGTACAAGCACCAATAACTTACCCACAAAGATCACATAGATACCCCCGTTCAAGTCGTAGAAAGTATAGTCGTGCTAAATTAAACGATCATTAAAAAATATAAATATTAAAATTGAAACCAGAGACTTTTCTTTGGTTTTTTTATATCCAAATGTAAAAGACTTTCTACATAACCATAAAACCAAGTCTGTGTGATATATCAAATAAAATATTTAATTGCTATTAAAAGCAGTACAACAATAGAAATAAACAGGGTTTAATGTAGACCTCATTTAATCTAATCAAATTTACCTCCCTAAAAGCTTTAATCTTTATATTTAAATTACGAATGTTTTATAAACTATCATGTTTATCTATCGGGTTGTAAAATGGAATCAGAATTTAATTTATCAAAAGAGCTTTGTGAAAAAATTCTTACTGTTTATCTATTAGAGTTAAATCAAACGTCTAAAGTAAATCCCGCTGAAAAGTATTACTTTAAAAATTTAAATTCGTTTTTAAAAATAAGCCCTGAAAGTTTTAAAAAAATAAAAAAAGAAACATCTAGTCTTCGCCCAGCTAACCCTCAAGATCGGATGATAGACCTAAAGGCCTTTTTTCTGGAAACTAAAAAAACTCTTGCTGAGAGTCACCCTAATAATGAACAAGAAGATATTTTAAAGTATATTGCAATTTCAATGGACTGTAGTTCTCATTTTACTCTTGAATCTTTAGATCAACTTATTCAAGAAAGTACTAACAACTTAGTGGATGATTCATCGCAAAACATCGAAGAAGAAGTAGACTTTTTTTCTCCTATAGAAGAAGACTCTCCCTTTGACATTACGGATGATGAAGATTTTAATTTTAGTGAAACAAGTAAAGATGGTGATACTTTATTTCCTCCTAGTATCGATAAAATAACTAGTGAACAGACCATTGCACTACCTAAAATAAATATATCATTAAAAGAAAAGCTAGAAACCAAAAATAATCAAGAACCCACAAAAAAAGTTAATCCTCCTGATCAGATTGAAAACAATATTGATGAAAAGTTAGTTGAAGAAATACTCAATGAAAATGAACTCTCTGAAGTAAGTTCAGAAGAAGAACAAAAAAAGCCTAAAAAAAAGAAGTTTCAACTTCCAAAAGTATCTTTTAATAAAATAATGCCTGCTATTACTTCACGTTTGCAATCTCCTATTGACTCAACTATTATTAAATTAAAAATAAATAACTCAGAAAATAGCTTTACTCACCCTAAAATACGGGTACTTTCTTCATTAATTGATACAGTTTTTTTAATGATACCTTTTATTGTCGCTGTACCAATACATATTATTTTATCAACCATTGGTCTAGGAATTGTCGGAAGCTTATTACAAGTTTTACTTAGTTCATTAATTATTTTTTATTATTTTAAAATGGAGACATCAACTTACCAAGGAACAATCGGAAAGATTCTTTGTAAAATAAAAATTGTTGATAAAGACAATCAAATATTAAGTGATAAACAGGCTCTCATCAGATCATTACTTAAGTTTGGACCGATGTTATTTTCTAGTTTAATCTCTATTATTGCTACTTTTATCCCAATGATTAGTATTTTAACTTTAATTAGTGCAGTTTTATCTTTTGGTATATTTATTGGCATGTTTTATGCCTTTATTCATAAACAAAGACAAGGACTACATGATGTATTAGCTAAGTGTTATGTTGTTGGTATAGATACTGTGTTATCTGAAGGGGATTTTGAGGTAATAATAGAAACCTCGACTAAATAAAAAATTAAGTTAAGGCTCTACAAACAGAAAAAATTTCTCCAAATCTAATTTCATGATTTAATACTTCTATACCTGCTTCTTTCATTTCTTCATAAAACTCTGTTACAGTGTATTCTGTATAGTGAGTTGGGTCTAAGCGGTAATCTAAGCCCATTTGTTTTTTGTATACAGCAATCCACTCTCTCTCAATAATAGGTACTCGTATATAAAATTTTCTATTACTTTTATCTAACCATTTAATATTTTTAATTACTTTTTTTAAAAAGTCTACACGAAACTCTATATGCTCCAATACATTAGATAAAGTAACACAGTTAATTAACATTTTATCAAAGTTATATGTAGTTGCATCTGCACAAATAAATTCAATGTTTTTTTCATTTATACTTTTTTTAGCTTTTTTAATTAAGTTTTCTTGTATTTCAATACCATAGACAAATTTTGCTTTTTTACTTAGTTGTTGAGCCAACAAACCTGTATTACAGCCCACATCTAAAACACTATCATTTTCATTAATTTGATCTACAAACCATTCTTTATATTTAATTATCTTATGCTTTGGATGAGTCCCACCTTCATATAAAATAGAGAGCTCTCCTGATAAATGATAACAATACGAGTGTAATTTCATTATTTTTTTTAAAACCCAAATTAAAGTAATTGGGTGAAGTTTTAAAAGTTTTAATATAATTTTAAATGGAATTTGAAGGATTTTTTCTAACATAATTTTAAAAGAGAAATAAAAAGAATCTATGTGCCTAGTACCATTCTACATTAACACAGAGTGAGGAGCTAATTTTTTTATAAAAAAATTTTTGAAATTGAGTTTATATATTTGACTTTTTTTTAAAACAAACCTTATACTAAAGGAATAATATAACAAACTAAAATACAGGAAAATTATGAAACAAAACTGGAGCTTTAGAATCCAAATAGTTGATACTTACTTAAATTCTCTAAAATTATCTAATGATATTAATAACTACTACTTAAATAAAACCATTTTAATTACGGGTGGAGCAGGAGCAATAGGAAGCAACCTTGTACTAGTACTCTCTAAATTAGTAGGAGATAATGGTTTAATTTTAATTCTTGATAATTTCTCTTCTATCAAACTTAAGTCCTCTTGGAATGTCCCTCCACTATCAAATGTAATGCTTATTGAAGGAGATATTAGAAATGATCGATCTTTAAAAAGAGTATTTAAAGAAAATATTTCTCTTGTTTTTCACTTAGCAGCATTTTTTGCCAATCAAAACTCTATAGACTTTCCAGAAGAGTCTGCCGAAGTTGATACAATAGGACATATCAAACTCTTAGAATATTCCAATATTTCTAATGTTGAAAAATTTATTTATGCATCAAGTGGATGTGCTATTTATGGTTCTTACCCTCAGTTACCTTTAAAAGAGGATTTTATATCAATGCATTTAACAACACCATACCAAATAAATAAAATGGTTGGTGAAATGTACAATAACTTTTATAGACACCACTACAATTTACCAATCGTAAATTGTAGGTTTTTTAACTCTTACGGACCTGGGGAAATTCCAGGCCAATATAGAAACGTTATACCAAATTTTATATATTGGGCACTTTCCAAGGGTTCACTACCAATAACTGGAGAAGGTAATGAAACTAGAGATTTCACTTCAGTTCTTGACCTAGTTCAGGGCTTAGTTAAAGCTGGATTTTATAATGAAGCAGTAGGAGAGAACTTTAACTTAGCCTCTGGAAAAGAAATTTCCATTAAAAGTATGGCTGAACTAGTAAATAAAACAACTCAAAATACTACTCCTATTTGTTTTAAACCTAGAAGAAAGTGGGATACAAAACCTCGCCTGCTTGCTTCTATTGAAAAAGCTAAATTACTTATTAAATATGAACCTATAATTGAATTTGAAAAGGGTTTTTTAGAAAATATTTCATGGTTTAAACAAAATTGGGAAGACATCCAATTATTATCTGACTTTAATCCTGGGATTAATAGTGCTGTTAGAAATAAAACTTCATGAACATCCTAATAAAAATAAAATTTAAATTGTTATATTATTATCAACTATTAATTGGTCAATTTAACTTTTATATTTTAGATTATTTCATTAATATTTTACCTTATTTAAATTGTGACTTTTCTAAATATGGCATTGAAGAAAGTATAGCTATAAATGGAAAAAAGTATAGTGTTCACGATCCTGAATATTGGGATATTATGTGGAAGCATTGGGGAGATTCAAAAAAAAACGGGAAAAACTACTATCAGGATATTTCTAAGTTTATAGCCAATAAAAATGATAAATTAAATATTTTAGAAATAGGCTGTGGACCTGGTTATTTGGCTGAATTATTAAAGTTTAACAATAATATAGCTTCTTATGTTGGGGTAGATATTAGTAAAGCTTCAATTAATACATGTAAAACAAAACTCTCATCTGATGATAGGTTTTTATTTAAGGTTGAAAATATAGAAGATACATTAAACTCTTTAGATGATTTTGATATAATTGTAGCCATTGATGTTTTAGAGCACCTCCCTAACAATATTTTAAACAAACTTATTTACTCTATCAATAATACTAAAAAAATATTTTATTTTATAACCCCTTACCTAAATTATGTTCCTACTCCAGAACATATTCAAGTTTATTCAAAAGTAAAATTAAAACACTTATTTTTTCAACATCAACTTAGTTTTTTGCCTTACTCAAATTTTAAAGAAATTTGCACCTCTAATGACTTATTAAAAAACTAAATGAATATTATTTTATTATCAAAAAACTATCAAAACTACAGTTCTGGTTACTATCATCAAGACTCTATTAATGCTTTTATAAGTGTTTCAAATACATTTGTATATGGACCAGGCTATAGTCATTATGATTCAAATGACTCTATATTAGAGGTTATTGCAAAGTCTAACTTTACTCCAACTACAGTAGACTTAATTGTTTGTTCAACAAGTTGGGATGAAGACGAATCTTTAGATTCTGTGGATCCTCAACCAAGTATAGATTTAAGCTTAATTAAAAATATTCCTAAGGTTTATTTTTTAAATAAAGAATATAAAAAATTGGATATAAGGTTTCAATACATAAAAAAAAATAAGATTGATTTAGTTTGTACTGTACATCCAAATGCTAAAAAGTGGGAAAATCAAATTGGAATAAAGTTTTTATACCTACCCTTTGGTATTTCATTAAATAGATTCAAAAACTTAAATCTCTCTCGAGTTTATGATTTTTCATTTTCTGGATCTTTACACAAAAACCATACTGACCTTAGATTTAATATTAAACAACATATTTTTCAAAAACAACATATTAATAAAAAGTCAAATTGTGGATTAAACTCTATTTTCAAGTTATTAAGACCAGAGTATAAAATGTATTCTATTTTTTGGGCTGAATGGGGAGCAAAAAATCTCTTTTATCAAAATTTACTTCCTAAAGGAGAAAAGTATGTAAAACTTTTGAATCAAACTAAAGTCTTTTTAAATACTCCTTCTGCTATTGGAATATTTAATACTCGTTTTTTTGAATTAATGGCAACCAAATCACTCATTTTATGCCCCAAAACACAAAAGTACGAAGATATATTAATTAATGAAAAAAATTGTTTAATGTTTAATCCTGACTTAAGCGATTTTAAAGAAAAATTTACATATGCAATCAATAATAAGTCATTTAGGGAAAAGATTACAAATCAAGCCCTTGAAGATGTCCAATCCCATACATATATAAACCGAATAAAAACTCTAATTAATCTAATTTAATACTGTTTATGATCAAGTATCAATACTTTTATAATATATTAATATCAATAATTAACTTAATTATTTCATTAATAATAGTTAAAACTCTTAGTATTGAAAGCTTTGGAAAGTATAACTTTTTTCTATCAATAATAATTATATTAACTTTCATAAGTCATTTAGGCTTTTCTGGATTATTACAAAAATATATCCCTCAACTACAAAAAAAAGATAAACTTAACCTTTGTAATCAATTACTTCAAATTAAAGTTAGTTTCAGTTTTATAATTATAATAATTCTATTTACCACTAATTTATATTTTCACTTTATAAAATTCGAATATTTATATTATTTATCGATAATAGTTTTTTTTAAATCTATAAATAACTTAATTATTCATTCGTATTTTATAATTAACTTAGAGTATTCTTACACCTATAACAGCCTATTACTTACTTCTTTACTAAAGCTTTTCTCTATTTTATATTGTTATAAATATAAGTGTTTAACATTAAGTAATATTATATATGTATTATTGTGTTATGAGTTTCTACTTTTTTTATTATCAACTTTTAAATTTAAAATTAAACTATTTTCACGACATTTGAGTCAAAAAAAAATTATCTCTCAAGCTAGTTACTTTTTACAAAGTAGTTTTTATGAGTTACTACTGTTACCCTCTATATCAATACTATATCTAAGATCATTACATACAGGTATAGATGTTGCTAAATACGCATTTATAATTTCTATGTCAAATTTAATTGTCACAAATATTTCAATTATGACTAGATTAGAAGTTGTAATTAACAATATTTTAATTAAACATAAAAAATTTGATGATTATTATTATTTTATTTTAAATATTTGGAATAAAGTTTTTATTACAACATTTATACCAATTGTAATGATAGTTGCATTTTTATCTAAAAAAGCTGAAGTGCTCTTTTTTCATGGTAAATATTCTGACATTATCTACCTCCTTTCTCCAACGATTTTCTGTCTTTTTATTGGACACTTTTCTTATCTGTATGCCTCTAGAATCTACATTAAAAATGACTTAAAAGTTTTTGTAACAAATAGTTTTACTTCGGGATCTATTCATTTAATTTCATTATGTATATTAGGGTATTTCTATAGCTTTAAAGGAGCTATTATCGCTCATGTCATAGCTAATAATATAAAAAACTTTAACCTAATAAGAGTTTATGGAATAATAATTAATCTCAAAGTTAACTTTGTTGTCTTTCTTAAAGTATTATTGATTTCTTATGGAGTTCTGTATTATGCTACATCTGTTGTAGCAATCAATAATATATCTAATCTTCTAACCATATCTATTGCTTCCTTCTTTTCAATCCTACTTGTTACCTTTTTTTCTAATGTTTTTTCAAAAAGGGAAAAAGAAGCACTATTTAGACTATTAAATAAAGATTCAGGTTTTAAAATATAATTAATAATTAAGGAATAAAATGAAATTTACAAAAAAAATTATAGGTAATCAATTCAATTCTAGAGAAGAAAGAAATCAATTTATTGCCTCTGAATTTCATAGTTACATAAACTCTACTCTTTTAAATGTTGGCGGTGGTGGACATCACTATATGAAAAAGCACCTAGATGAACAAGTTCAATACTTTGAATTAGATATAGCGGGATCTCCTGATTTAAAGATTAACCTAGAAAAAGAAATACCTATTCCAATTGAAAATAATAAGTATGAAACTGTTGTTTGCACCGATGTCTTAGAACATTTAGATAACTTTCATCAAGTCTTTAATGAACTGCTAAGAATCTCTAGTAAGTATTTAATTATTTCTTTACCAAATTCTGTAACTTCTCTTATGTCTTATTATAAAAATAAAGTTTATGAAAATAATAATGAGGATCGAAGAAAGCAGTTTGGAAAATATACAAAATACTATGGCCTTCCGTATGAAAAGCCTGAAGATAGACATAAATGGTTATTTAGTTATACTGAAGCTGAAGACTTTTTTATATATCATTCAAAAAAGAAAAACTTTAAAATTGCTGAAATGTTTCCTGTTGGTTATTACAATAACTCAAGCTGGAAAAGAACAGTCTTTCGAACAGTAATGAGTATGTTTGGCTCTAAAGACTTTCAAAAAAATATGTTTTCAGACTCTTTTTGGATTGTTATAGAAAAAAAAGAATTCTAAATCCCATTCACCAAATTTTCTTTCTTCAAGATATACTTAAAAATAAAGTATCTAAACAAGTTTATTATCAAACCCAAAAAACTTAATTTTAATCTTTTTTGTACCTTTATAGCATCAAAAAACCTTGAAAAAACTCCAGTTTCATAATTTTGTAAACAAAAGCTCAAAAAGCTTCGATAGGAAATTTCTGGTAGCTTAGTTTGTTTAATAAAGCTACTATATGCATTTTTACTTTGGCTCGATAACTTTGATTGTGTAATACTTTTAGTATGAATTCGATATTTTAACAATGGAGATTTAATGTTATAAAAACCAACACCTTGCATGAGTAAACGCAACCAAAGGTCATAATCTTGGGCCGAATCTAAAGAAATATCATATAAGTTATTTTTCAGTAACTCTGTTCGTATCATTACACTTGAATGAATAACTGGTGAGGGAATCCATTTTGCAAAATTTAAGTGAGCTCCTGTCGCTGTTTTAATCAAACCTTTTTCATTTGAATTTTTATCTATCTCAATAGCAAAAGATCCGCAAACCCCTATTTTTTTATTGCTATCTAAAAACTCAGTTTGCTTTTCCAAACGGTTATTTAGCATTATATCATCTGCATCCATTCTAGCAATATATGGGTTTTTTGCAATTGAAACCCCTAAGTTTAAAGAGGCTGCCAAACCAATATTTATATCATTTTGAATTAAAATAATTCGCTTATCTTGATAAAATTGTACAATTTCTAAACTTTTATCTGTAGAGCAATCATTAATAATAATAAACTCAAAATCTTTCAAGGATTGGTTCAATACACTCTCAATAGCTTCTTGTAAAAAGTCTTCTCCATTAAAAACAGACATAACAACTGAACAAGTAGTCACGATAAACACTCCTGTATTTTAGATTTTTCAAGTTGATATACGGCATCTAAAGAAAAAGAGTTATGAATCAATTTCCTCGCTTCTTTTGAAATTTCTTTGGTCTCTTTACAACTTAAAGCTCTTTTAATAACTAAAGAAATATCATTAGTACTTACACCGAAGGCTAAAAATCCATTTTTATTATCGATAATTAGCTCATTTATGCCTTCAACATCCGTACCTAAACAAATACAAGCACAACTCATAGCTTCAATCAAAGTTTTAGGCATTCCTTCCGCATGTGAGCATAAAATATAATATTTATGTGAGTTATATATATCTACTAGTTTTTCGTTAGCTACCAGCCCATGAAATATAATAGATGCGTCTAGCTCTTTTGTATAAGACTTTAACATTTTCTCTTGATCTCCAGCTCCATAAATATCTAACTTTAGGTTAAGATTTGCTATAGACTCAATCAAAGGTTTTAAGTTTTTTTCATGGTTTAGCCTACCAATATATAATAGACTTTCTTGATCTCTTTTTAGAATTGGTTTTGAAGATGAAAAAAGCTGTGTATCAATAAAATTTCCTAAAACAAATAACTTTTTAAAATTAAAAGAATAGTTAGCTTGAAGATAAACTTGATTGTGAAAACTACTAACAGAAGCCATATCACAATATATGTATGCAACTTTTTCAATTATTTTAGAGAGTTTATATAGTTTTGAACCTTTTTCTGATTTTTCTAACAACTGTGACCAAGTATAACCAGTTCTCAAATAAAATTTACACCCGTAAAGTAATTTAATTAAAACTGCTGTCCAACTACCTTCCATCTGATTCGTCTTAACCATCTGAACCGAAGATAATATTTTAAAATGAATAAAAGGAAGTAATATAGAGTAAATATAAATACCTACTTTTGAGTTGAACACTTTAGACATTGAAATTACTTTTATACCAGTACAGAGTTTTTTTTGATATTTATGATCATCAACTCCATAGGTAAACCAGTAAACTTTGCTACAAAATTTATCTTCTATCATTTTTTCATAAATCAATTTTTCACGACCAAAAAGTCCTGTATCAATCCATGTTTTTAATGATATTTTTCTTGTAAATAAAAATGCTAAATTCATTTCTCTGTTCATCTCTTTATCTTTTCAAATTATACATTCAGTATATACTTTGACTTCACAAAACTAAAGTTTTTGTATCCTTCTACAAAGCTAAAAGTTACTTTAAGATGTTTATTTATGAACCGAAACAGTAAAATTAAATATCTTTAGGTATACTTAATATAATTTTTATCATATTAAAGTCTCTTAAAATAATAGCATTACTATCTTGGATGTCTTTTGAAAATACTTGTTATATCTAATTTATTCCCTCCATATGTACTTGGAGGTGCTGAAAGTTTTGCTTATGAATTATCTACAACTTTAGCCAAAGATCACGAAGTCCTCGTTGTTACAACCTGTGCAAGTAATTCAAAAAAGCAATTTAAAGTTACAGGTTTTGAAAACCTTAAAGTTGTTAGGTTTTTTCCTAAAAATATGTACTGGTTATATAATAGAAATCAACGCCCTTCATGGAAGAAAGCTTTATGGCATATTTTAGATTACTTTAATTTACACAGTTATTACTCTTTAAAAAAAATAATAAAAAAGTTTCAGCCAGATATTATACATAGTCATAATATTGATGGGTTTTCTGCTTCTGTCTGGAGTGCTGCTCAATCACTAAATATTCCTGTTGTTTATACAGCACATGATGGTCACTTACTTTGTCCAAAAGCCAACTTTTTACATCAAAATAAAAAAATTGACTGTGGAAAAACTCATTGTAAAATTTATCGGTCTCTTCATTTACTCAATACAAAAAATATCGATTTATTTGTTTCACCTAGCAAATTTTTATTAAATACATATCTACAGTTTGGAATGAAAGTTAAAAGTCATCAAGTAATTGAAAATGGATTATTATCCAATACAAAGCCTCAATTAAATACAAACTTATTTCCTCTCAAAGTTCTTTTTATGGGACAAATTTCATCTCACAAGGGAGTCAACTGCTTAATCAAAACTATTCAACATTTTAAGAATCAAAGTAATGTAGAGTTTCATATTGCGGGAAAAGGTCCTGATGAAAAGCAAATTACTGCCTTACAAAACTCTTATCAAAATATATATTATCATGGTTTTGTTAGTGGAAAAGCTAAAGAAAAACTCTTACTAGATTGTCATTTATTATTATTTCCATCTCAATGTTATGAAAACTCCCCACTTAGTATTTTAGAAGCATTTCAATATGGACTTGTTGTTATTGCTAGTGATATAGGAGGGGTTCCTGAACTCATTAAAAATAATGAAAATGGTATTTTATTTGAAGTTGATGACTACCAATTTGTATTTGATACCATCACATCATTTTTAGAAAATACTGAAAAGTTACAAAGGTTTCAAAAAAATGCTCAAAGACATTTCAATTCCTTTCACATAGAACGATGTGCTAGTGATTACCTTACCGCTTATCAAAAACTTTTAAACTAATACTTTTCAGCTATTTATTTACTCTATTTTCAGCAATTCCCCATGAACTCTAAAAGTGGCTTAAATAAAGGCTTTATTATCGAGCCTTTCGCAGACTATTTTAACAAATAACGAAAAAAAACGGTTATTTAGACGATTATTAATACAAAATATATTCACTAGGCGGTATTTTGTATGGAAAGTATTCGAATTAAGTTAAGAAAACATTTAAATGCAGATAGTTTAATAAAAACTATTCGAGGCTGCTTTGAAAAAATAGAAGATAAAACAAAAAAAAGAATCAATAAATCTTACCCTATAGCAGATGCTTTAATGTCAGCTTTTGCGATATTTTCTTTGAAGTGTCCATCATTAGTAGAGTTTGAAGATCATCTTATAAATGAGCATAATCTTAAAAATATTTATAAAATAAATACTGTTATTTCAGATACTCATATGAGAAGAGTTCTTGATGAAGTAGATCCTAAGTTATTTTCTTCTGCTTTTAAAAAGGTTTTTGCTCAAGTTCAAAGAGGTGGAGAATTGAAAAAAATGCAGGTTTTAGACAAGTATTATTTACTTTCTATAGATGGAACGGGGTATTTTTCTTCAAAAAAAATTCATGGAAATTGCTGTCTTGAAAAAAAATCTAAGAAAACTGGTGATATCACTTACTATCATCAAATGTTAGGTGCAGTATTAGTCCATCCAGATGAAAAAATAGTACTCCCGATGTTGCCAGAACCAATAATGAAGCAGGATGGAGATACAAAAAATGATTGTGAACGTAATGCAGCAAAACGCTTACTTCATCAAATAAGAAAAGATCACTCACATCTACCCTTAATTGTGATTGAAGATGGTTTAGCCTCTAATGCACCCCATATAAAGGAGTTAGAGTTTAATAATTTTAGGTATATTCTTGGTGCAAAGAAAGGAGGTCATAGCTTTTTATTTCACTTTGTAGATCAAAAAGTAATTGAAGGTAAGGTTTCTAAGCTTGAAATGAGTGATGATAAGAATACAATTCATAAATTTCGTTATATAAATAATGTTCCAATAAATGAGTCTAATAGTGATGTTTTGGTAAATTTTATTGAATATTGGGAAACAAAGTCAAATGGGAAGAAGCAACATTTTAGTTGGGTTACAGACTTTGAGTTGAGTGATGATAATATTTATGAAATTATGCGTTGTGGTAGAGCGAGATGGCGAATAGAGAATGAAACGTTTAATACTTTAAAAAATCAGGGGTATCATTTTGAACATAATTTTGGACATGGAAATAAAAATTTATCAGTAGTTTTCGCATTTTCAATGATGTTATGTTTTTTAGTAGATCAGGTACAACAGATGTCGTGTGACTTATTTGGTAAAGTTTTAGAAATATCTAAAAGAAAAAAGTCTTTTTGGCGCTTTATTGAAGGATGCTTTAAATTTAAAGATTGTGATTCCATGTCTTTTTTATATATGTGGATTTTGAAAAGAAAAAGCATAGAAGTATTTCTTATAAATGATAGCTAGATACTCATAATGAAATAGAAAGAAAAATAGTACCATAGTTTTAAGTATTTTGAAAAATACATAAACTTCCCTATTCCATATTACATTCAAAAAGTTTTCTTTCTTAAAAAGTGTCCTTGCAAGTTGTAGGGGTAATTTTTTTAGTTTGTATTTAAAAGTTGATTAGACCTGTATTTAAGCCAATTCCATGGAAGCCAATTATTTACATCTTCACTTTTATCAAAGTTTAAATAAATATCTTCAAAATAAGATTTTGAATCAATACCCGCCTCCCAAGCAGTAAAACCAAGACTCATAATAATATCACCAATTAAAGCACCAACATCAGTCTTATAAAACATAGAGTTTTTTCTATGCTTTATCATTCTTTTTAAAAGACGTTCTGTTTCATTATTTTCCAAAGGACAATCTAATAATCTTAAAAAACAAACTAATGACTTAAAGTGCTTTAAAAAATATGACATAGCTTTTCCTATAGAACTCTTTGGTTCTACTTTTCCCTCTTTTAAATGAGTTCGACAAATTAAGTAAATCTTAACCAAAGCTTTTGCACTTAGGTCTTGGTGCTTTTTTAATCTCTCTTCACCAATTAATTCATTCAATTTACATTCTTTTTCTACATTAAATACAAAACTAAATAAATTCAAAATATCAGGAACTATTTCTTTATAAAAATCTTTAATTGAATAAAAATTTCTTCTTGCATGAACTAAACATGAAGCTCGTTCACATAAATTATAATTTTCTTTTGGATTATTTGCACTTAATGCATCACTCATTAATATTATTTTTGGAGTACCTTTATTTTTATGCTCCAAAATATCATCACAAAACTCACCTGCAATTTGGCTACCTGTTTGAAAAAGGCAAATCTTATTTCCTTTTTTTAATAAGGCTTCTTCGCCTTCTTTTACTTTTTCAAAATAAGGTGCTTTATCTTCTGCTACTAAAGCACTTGTTCTAATACCAATTCTATTTTTTATCTGATTGTTGTGAAATAAAATTTTCATTCTTGTATCATCAATACCAAAATAATAAGAATTTGAAGCGACTTCTTTTAATCTATCAAAAATTCTTTGAGACTTATTCGCAAAATCTTCTGCCATATTAAATAGTGTTGAACAGCTTAAACTTTTTTTTAATATTGATTGAAGCAAGCTTAAACTATAATGAGGAAAGCCCATCATATATCGTAATTGAATGCTTATGGCTACAGCAGAAGCTGTATATTTTTTTTTAGGGTTTATTTCTTTTGGTAGTTCTGCTTTATAACTTTCGTTACAACAATTACAAGTTAAAACTTCTTGATGATGAATTTCTTTCTCTATAAAGGATTTCCCAACAAAAACTTCAAATGTTTGCTGTCTTTGGCTTTCTAAATATAGCTTACCTATTTTACATTCTGGACAAAATTGACCCTTCTCATAATCTTCAACTGTATGAAAAGACTCTTTTTCTTTTTCTAATCCTGATAGCTCTTCTTCATCTGAAGAATTTCCTAAAGTTTGTTTTCTTTTTTTTTAGGAGGGTTTGCTATACCTCGACTGTTCGGCTCTTTTTCTGTTTTTATTCCAAGCATATCTTTTAATTTTTTTAAACTCATTCTTTTTTCTTCTAAACTTGAGCAAATGTCATTAAAAGTTGATAATATCTCAAAAATTGCTTTCATTTGATCTTCGTCTAATTGATTCGCTTTTACAGCTTTCATCAATCCTTCTAATTCCAAATTATCTATTTTTTGAGCTTTTTTTGTCATACTAATAAGCTCGGTATAATTTATAACTCTTTTTATACCTTAAATTCTCTAAAAGTTTCATGCCTTTGTTTTTTTGGATTTATATTCATCAAAAGGTTTTGTAACTCGACTGAATTTAACTCTATATCATTTGATAAATATTGCTTGTTTGAAGGCCACCATTTTAATTTTCCTTTTGAAAACCTCTTGTAGCATAGCCAAAAACCTTGCTCATCATAAACTAAAACTTTTATCCCTATCTTACTTTTATTTGTAAATAGAAATAAATAACCTGAAAATGGATCCTTTTTTAAAACGTTTTTACAAATACCACCTAAACTCTCAATTCCACATCTAAAATCGATTGGCTCTACCGCCAAATAGATTTTCATTTGAGGGACTATTTGTAACATTAAACCTTATCCAGCCAATCTAAGCTTTGTATAAAAATATCTTGAGTTAATTTTAAATTAATCTCAAGAGTCTTTTTTTTATTTTTTAAAACTAATTTTGAAGGCTCTTCTAAAATATCTCCAAAAGAAGAAGAGCTTAATTCTATTAAATTAATAGCTTCTAAACCATTTGATAAAGACTTTTTTATATGTTTTCTTATCACTGACTCTGATAAATCACTTTCTTGATGAATTACCCTAACTGAATATTTTTTTGATAAATCTAAAACTTGTTTTATTATTTTTACGGGTAATTTATCATTACGATTTTTAACTTTTTTCCAAGCAATAACCTCGCTTTTTAGTTTATTGAAAACTTCTTTTGAATTTGTCATATTTATCCTTTAAATTTTATAAAATTTAAGGATACTTCTTTTTCTATTCTAAGTTACCCCTACAACTTGCAAGGACACGATACAGATGGTGATGGTTTTTTTGAATATATTGCTGATACCGATGGAGACGGCTTAATGGATACTGTTTTTGAAGTAGTTGGTTC
Organism: Candidatus Cloacimonadota bacterium; assembly: GCA_002402105.1. Classification (GTDB taxonomy): domain Bacteria; phylum Muiribacteriota; class UBA6191; order UBA6191; family UBA6191. The sequence continues at coordinate 428,066 of NVVD01000001.1, read as the reverse complement.
TTTCTTTTAATGAATAACTCTATAGAAACTATAATTAAAGCATGGATTGCAGTTGCATGGGTTGATGGAGACTTTTGTGAATCAGAAAAACAACACATTCAACAAAAGTTTATAGATCTTGGTATTGATGTTAATGAATTTAAGAATGAGTTCAAACAACCTATTTATACAAGTTCATTAGACATTCAGGCAATAACTTCAGAGTTTGAAAAACAGCTGCTTTTAGGAGGCGCCTTAGCAATTGCATGTATTGACGGGGGCTTTTCTAATGTTGAAAAAGATTTAATTATTTCACTTCAAAAACAATTAAATTTTTCAGAAGAGAAATTTCAACTTTTGTTAAAAAAAGTTGAAAATCAATATAAAAGTAGCTTATCTTATTTAAAAAGTAATCAATAAATAGTGATAAAACACGAGGATTAAATCATAACTCTGAAAAACAAAAAATTGTAGGTGAAATTTCTCACCCCAACAACCCATCAATAACACCTTCAATCTCACCCATATCATTAGATAATTTAACAGCGTTATTACATAAATCACTATTAACATCAGTATGTATTTTTACATTGTTATCGGGGTCTTTTAAAACATGACCAGTTAAAATTGCTACAACTGATTCATTTGTTTTAATGATGCCTTGTGATTGTAACTTTTTTAACCCTGCTATTGAACAACAAGAAGCTGGTTCTGCTCCTATTCCTGAGCGGTCTACCATCGTTTTTGCATCCATAATTTCTTGTTCTGTAACTTGGGTCACATAACCGTTGCTATTTAATATCACTTTTTGTGCTTTTTTCCAGCTGACAGGGTTGCCTATTCTGATGGCACTTGCCATGGTTTCTGGTATCATTGGAGTCAAAGAGTCTGACTCTGTGCTCATCAAAAGATAAAATGGGTTAGCGCCTTTTGCTTGCACTACTGCAAAGCGTGGAATTTTATCAATAATTCCCCATTCTTTTAGTTCAAAAGCGGCTTTACCTAATGCTGATACGTTACCTAAATTTCCGCCTGGTAAAATTATCCAGTCAGGTACTTCAAAGTTTAATTGTTGCATCAATTCAAAGAAAATAGTTTTTTGACCTTCGATGCGATAGGGGTTTAAAGAATTTAAAAGGTATATACCCTTTTTTTGACATAAATCTTGTACAAGTGTCAAAGCATCATCAAAGTTACCTTGGATTTGTAATGTATGTGCCCCGTATGCCAAAGATTGTGATAGTTTTCCAAAAGAAATTTTACCATCAGGAATAAAAACAAAAGCTTTTAACCCGCAACTAGCAGCATAACTAGCCATAGAAGCCGAAGTATTACCAGTAGAAGCACAAGCAACAGCTTTATATCCTAAAAGTTTTGCCATTGAAATAGCAGTCGTCATTCCACGATCTTTAAAAGAGCCACTAGGGTTTTCTCCCTCGTGTTTGATACGTAAATTTGCCACTCTTGTATACTTTGACAATAAATCTGATTGATAAAGGTTTGTATTACCTTCTAAACGAGTACAAATAGAGCTTTCATCTAAATCTAAATGCCACTCCTTGAAACGCCATACGCCAGATTGACATTTTGAAGAAAAATTAGTTGACCTTGCATTGATTTGCTCTTTTGATAAATTGGGCTTTTTTAAAAAGGATACTTTTAATAAGTCACCACAATCACAAAAAAAGCTTTTATAATCATAACTATAAGTTTTATCACAAGAAATACAATCTAATCTAATTTTTTTACTCAACAAGACAAGCTCCTTTTGAATCAACACCCTTTAAATAAACGTTTAACTCTATATTTAACTCCTCATAATGAGCCTTTACTTTATGAACTTGTCTAACTAAATGCATTGTATCTCTAGCAGCAATTAAAATTGAAGGCCCAGAACCACTAATTGCCACACCAACATCAGCGTCTTCCATTAACTTATCTTTAATATCTGAATAACCAGCTATATTTGGTGCTCTATATTTTTCAATAATCATATCATTTAATGACCTTGCAAATAAAACAGGATCTTTACTAGATATTGCATACACCAAACTAGCTACTTTTGATAAATTATTAACACAATCTACCATTGAAACTCTAGCAGGAATCTGGTTTCGTGACTCTTTTGTTGAAATTTTAATATCTGGATGAATCACAGCAATAGGTAAATTAAAATCAACTGGTATAGATAAAACCTTTAATGGTGACATTGATTGAATAATACACAAACCACCAAGAAGCGATGGTGCAACATTATCAGCATGACGACCAGAAACTCTTGTTTCTGCAAATAAACAAGCCTCAAGTTGTTGATCTATAGTAAAACAGTTTAATAAATGTTGTAATGCAAAAACCGCTGCTGCTGCACTAGCACCCGATGAACCTAAACCAGATTTTAAAGGCATATTTTTGATTAGTTTAAGCTCTACACCTATTTTTTGATTTGTTTGTTGAAAATAAATTTCTAATAAAAAGTTTATTGCAATACCAGCCGTATTTTTTTTATCATCTAAAGGTAGAAGACCATCATCTCCTTCAATTTCGATAATATTTACACCCAAAGATGTAGATTGTCTCAACCATACCTCGTCTCTTGGTTGTTTTATAGCTAAACCTAATACATCAAAACCTACACCGACATTTCCAATAGAAGCAGGAGCGCTTACTTTTATCCATTTAGATGGTCTCATATAATCCTTGGGTTATTAATTATTTGCATATTATACAACTACAATCATACCATAACTATTTTTCAAATTTCAAAAACTATTTCAATATTATTAAGCCTTTAAAAATGTCACTTATTAATCCACAAACAGTAACATCTACACCAGCACCTGGACCTTTAATTAAATAACCTTCTGGATAAAAGTTTGAGCAAATTTCAATTAAATTAGAAGTCCCTTTTAATCCGTAAAAAGAGCTAGTCTGCTCTACTTCAAAAAGTCCTACTTTTATACCTGATTGAAATATTTTGCCCATGTAACACAAAGATTTATTTAACTTAAAGGCATTTTCTTCTTTTTCTTGAATTTTTTTGTCACACTCATCTAAACGATTAAAAAATTCATCTAATTCAATATCTCTCAAAGACTCAGGAACCAAGTTTTCAATTTCAATATCCTCTAGTGATAAATTAAGCCCCATTAATCTTGCTAAAACTAAGCATTTTCTAGCAACATCTAAACCAGATAAATCAATCCTTGGGTCTGGCTCTGTATAAGCCATATCATAAGCATTTTGGATTCTTTTTGAAAAAGGCAACTTTGAGTCTGAAAATAAATAGGTTAATGTACCAGAAAAAGAACCAACAACTTCTTTAATTTCATCTCCCGAATCAAGTAAATCTATAAATGGTTTAACAACTGGTAAACCAGCACCTACAGTAGCTTCATAAAAATAAAAGATATTCTCTTTTGTAAGGTGAGACATTAAATCCATGTACTTATTGTGAGATAAACTCAACGGAACTTTATTAGCAGCAATTACACAAGCATCAATATCTTTTATTTCTAAATATAAATTATACATCTCTTTTGATGCCGTACAATCCACAATTAAATACTTTTTATTAGGACTTTTTTTTATGAATTTTTTAAAAACATTTAATGTATCTTTTGAATCTACCCATTTATCACCCATAAGATAAGATGAAGAACGCAAAATTAAATCAAAATGAAACTTTGCCTTATATTTTTTTTGAATTACTTGTTTTTGCTTTAATAAACGCTGATGAAAAGCTTTACCTATGTTGCCATAGCCAAATAAAATTATTGAAATATTATTCATGTAACAAAAATGCTTTGTGTAATAAATTAACCGCTAGTTTAGATTTTGATTTCTCGATTAAAAAAGAAATATTTAACTCACTCGAACCTTGAGCAATCATAACTATATTAATATCTCCCTGACCTAAAATACTGAAAATTTTACCACAAACCCCTGATGTACCAGCCATTTCTTTGCCTACTAAAGATAAAACACTAAATGATTCTTGAACCTTAATTGAACCCATTAAGCCTTTTAATATTTCTAATTCAAACTTTTCATTTAGTTTATTAATAGCTGACTTTCTATCCACCTTATTAATAACAATACAAATATTTTGTTCAGAGCTTGATTGAGAAATCATCAAAACGTTAATCATAGAGTCAGCAAGACAAGTAAAAACCTTTGCCGCTACTCCAGGTATACCAATCATTCCTTCACCTTGAATCGTTAATAAACAAATATCATTGATAACTGAAATAGCTTTAACAGGTTTTAATTTATTTGTGTTTGTAGTAATCAAAGCACTTACTTTTGTTCCGTCACTATTAACATCATATACATTTTTAATTCTAGCTATGATTCCATTTTCTTTTAATGGATGAATTGCAATAGGGTGTAAAACCTTTGCACCAAAGTAAGAAAGCTCTGCCACCTCTGAATAAGTTATTTCTTTAATCAAAGAAGCTTCACTAACAACCCTTGGGTCATGGGTCATGATTCCATCGACTTCTTTTAAAAACCAAACCTCTTCGCAATCCATACAAGCACCAATAATTGAAGCACTTAAATCACTCCCACCTCGTCCCATAGTCGTGGTTTCACCATCTTTAGTAGCCCCTGTAAAACCAGCAATAACTGGAGTAAACCCTTTTTTTATCATTGGTTTTAATATTTGGTTTGACTTTTTTTTAGTTAATGAAAAATTTGGATAGGCTGAGTTAAAATTAGAGTCTGTAACAATAACCTCTTCTCCAAGTACTTGAACAGCATTTATATTATGAGAAAGCATCAAATCAATCAAAATTCTTGAGGAAAGTTTTTCACCATAAGACAAAATCATATCCCAAGATTTTTTTGTATATTCTTTTAATACAGAAACAGCATTTAACAAATATCCTAAATCTAATAAATGTTTTTCTAAATCTTTTAAAACATCAGTACGTTTCTTTTCATTTTTTATCAAACTCTCTATAACATTTATGTGTTTCTCTTTAATTTTTTTTAAATGATTAGATAACTTTAAATTTTCTCGTTGAACTGCAAAATGTATTGATTCTAGTAATAAATCAGTCACACCTTTCATGGCAGAAACTACAACTATCGGGTTTTTTTCTTTATTTTCTTGAACAACTTTAATAACATTTGCAAAATTAAAGTCATCTTGAAGCGAGGCTCCACCAAACTTCATTACTATCATTCATCTTCTTCTTTCTTGGATATGTTATCTAAGATAAATATATTTTTTGGTAAGGGTGTTAAACCTTTATCAGACATTTTAAAATCTTCTATAGAAGTTTTTAGATGGCTTACTCTGTCTTTAGATAGAGGGTGAGTAAATAGAAAGTTTAAACTATTTCTAATAAAACCCTCTGTTTTAGAAAGTTTTTCAAAGAAATCTGTTGCTCCTGATGAATTTCCATCATAAGTACGATCTACTAATTTAAGAGCATAATCATCTGATTCACTTTCTTGTCTTTGAGAAAATTGTTTATTTAAGTTTGCAGATAAAGTTTTAACTATTGATGTATCTACTCCTGATATTAAAGTAATAATAGCAACGCTAAAATCTAATACAGAAGAGCTAAGTCTTTTTAGTAAATGTCTGTAATGATAATGCCCAAGCTCATGTCCTAAAATAAAAGCAAGTTCATTTTCTGACTTAACAAACTCTAACAAACCCTGATTAACTACTATTTTATAGCCAGGGTAAGAAAGAGCATTTAATGTACTATCTGATCTAATAATAACTTCAATGTCTACGTTTTTTAGACTTGAATTTTCTTTTAATCTGTTTAATAAGTCTTGAACATATTTTTGAGTTTCATTTTTTTCACTAGACTCTTGATTAAATATAATTATATCGCCTAAAGATTTTGTCAAATAAATGGCTGTTGAATCTGGCATTAAATAGATACTAGCATCTATTACAACTTTTAAACTGCAATAAACAATAGATAAAAAAACTAAGATTCCACCTAATACATGAACAAATGATTTTAAAGGGTGTTCATCCGATTGATTTATTGTCATCTGAATCATTTCTAACTTTTTTTCTTTTAAATTTTTTTGGCTTTCATCCATCTTTTCAAACTTTTGAATATTTTACGGCTGTCCCGTATGCAAATACTTCTATTGAGCCTATTTGTTTTTTTGAATTTGCAGATTTTCCTATTGCACAGGATTCAAGTTTTAAGTTATAAATTATGTCTGCACCAGTAGCATTTTCTTTTAATCTTAGTATTGCTTCTCTTCTTGCCCTATCTAATAGACTTTCATAAGTGCCTAACCTACCACCAATAAGGTTTTTCATACTTGCTAAAAAACGCTTGAAATAATCTAAAGAAATAACAACCGAACCCTGAACTAAAAAAGTTTCTCTCACTATTTTATCAGTAGGTATTCTTTTAATAGTCAAAACAGGTAAATCTATTAATTTAGCCTCTCTTGCATAAATACTTTTATAATGGTTTTTTTCAACAATTGAACCTACTATATATCCTAAAATTAAAAAAATGAAAACAGGAGCAAAGGTAAATAAAAGATCCATTATACAGACTCCACAACTACAGCTGTACCATAGGCGTACAACTCAGCTGCACCTTGAGCAACAGAAGAAGTTGAAAAACGAATATTAATAATAGCATTTGCACCTAATTGAGTAGCTTGGGCAATCATTCTATCAGTTGCTTCTTGCCTAGACTCATTCATTAAATCTGTATAACCTTTTAACTCCCCACCTATCATATTTTTTAAACCAGCCATAAGGTCTGACCCAAAGTGTTTTGCTCTAATTGTAGAACCAGATACTAAACCAATATGTTTCACTATTTTTTTTTGAGGTATAAACTCTAAATTTGATAAAATCATTACATTATCCCTTTCAATTAAATTAAATCTTTGATATCAAAGTTATCACAGTTAATTTATATATACTATACTCATATACAAATGGTTTTACTGTTTTGGGCTCATAGTACATGGGCTGACAAATAGAAATCCCATGTTAACGGAGTATTTAATTTTTATAGTAATAAACCGAAGGATTTAAGAAGCTCTTGCAGCTTCGTGATTTTCTTAATTATTTTTACCTACTCGAACCCATTAAATTTGATTTGAGTTTTTTATATTATGAGTTTAAAACTTAAAAAATATTCTCTTCTTATTTGGGGGCTTACTTGCTTAACACTTTTTGTTTATTTATATACAAACAATAGTAACCCTTTAAACTATCCCAAACAAATTCAATTTTTTTTACAAAATCAAGGTCAAATTTCGGGCTTTTTATTCATCGTATTATATACAATAAGACCAGTTATTTTATTTCCACCTTCTATAATGGCTCTATCATCTGGCTTAATTTTTGGCCCATATCTAGGGGTTTTATATACTTTTATAGGGGAGAGTCTTAGCTCTATACTTTCATATTCACTTGGATATTATTTTGGTAAAGATATCTTAAAAAAATATCAAAATAGTAAATTTGGCAAACTACTTTATTCTGACAATATTAAGCAAAATTCTTTTTTCACCATATTAATATTAAGACTTAGTTTTATACCCTTTGATCCTGTTTGTTATTTAAGTGGTGCACTTCATATAAACTTTAAAAACTATCTACTTGCTACTATTTTAGGAATTATTCCTGGTTGTATAAGTTTTGTATTTTTAGGGTCTTCTTTTTCTGATCCTAAAAATTTAATCGTCACTTTTATCTCATTATTTATTGCTATTTTAATGTACTTTTTATCTAAAAGTAAACTTAATAAAGTCTAGTACCAATCCCAACTAAAGTATCGATATTAAATTAGTATAAAATCGGAAATTGGAATTTATTCCAATAAACTAAGATTAGTAGACAAATAAAGGCTTTACGATGGGAATAAGGTCCCGTTTCCTAGTGAAAAAATAGAAAAGCACTTTATATAAGTTTATTTTTTAATTGGGATTGGTATAACAAAGCCATTAAAATAAAGAGACTATCTTACTCCATAAAGTTTTGGGGGTTTCTAATTTATCTAGCCTAGTTTGCAAATCAAATATAGCCTTTACAGAAGATAGGTTTCTTTCTTTTTCAAATGAAATTATCTTTTTTAAATCATCGACTTCACTACTTTGACAATCTATCATTAATTGTTGGTTTAATAGCTTTGACTCATTTAAATCTACTCTGTTAACATATTGGGATAACATCTTTTCAGCTTCAATATTTCTGTCATATAACTTTTCAATTAAATCATCTTCATTTAATTTGGCTTGTACATAAATCTCTGGCATCTCATGTATAGGTGTTAGCATCTCTACTTCTTTATTTACTTCTTCTGAATAAATTTTTGATACTTGAGACTTTTCTTTATCAAAAGAAGGGTCAATGATAGTTTCTTTAGAACTTTCACATTGAAGGGGGTTTATTCTCTTTTCAATTAAAGAAGATATGGTTATTTTTGGGATTCTTTCTTTAAAAAGATGCTGTGTGTAAATTAAAAGCTCCATAGCCTCTAAATCAAATAATAAGGTTTGATGTTGACCTCGTCCAACAGGTATTATTGGAAAGTCTTTAACATATTTTCTAATAGTTCGTTGAGGTATTTTTGTACGAGTTTCTGCTTCTTTAATAGTTACTCGTTTTTCTTTATCTACTGCTGTTAACATATTATCTCCTCAATTTTATACCCAAATACAAGTTATTTAGCTTTGAGTTTATAAATAATATATCGTTATTTATATACTTTTCATTTATAACAAAATTTACTTTGTTATTTTAGATTTTTAGAAAGTTAACATAATATACAAAACTCTATAATTTTTGCTATATCAAACCCTTATATTAAATGCTTTAAGCAACTTTTAAAACAAACTAACACATTAATTTGCTAACAGCTTTGTTGCTATCTTGCTAACATATAAACACTTAAATATAATTCATTAAATCACAAGTACTATATTTAAAATAAAAAAATTAGTATTTAAACATAAAAATGAACGGCTAACATTAAGTGTTAACATCAATTAAATTTTTAAAGATAATGAGGATAAAAATTAACCTTCACTTTAAGTAAAGAATAGTCTTTATTCCACTATCTCATCAAAAATTAACATTATGTCGCTATTAGAAAGAGGGGATGACAAACAAAATAGATTACTACTAGGTGATATCAGATTGACTTAAGGTTGTAAGTAATTCATTCATTAATTCCATCCTTTCTAACGTTTCCACTCTTCTCATTTGTATCCATCCGTATATCCAATCAAGATCAACAAGCTGATACTTAATTAAAAGCTTAAAACAATCCAAATCAGTATTAGAGCTATTAGGGTGTGTAGCATATATGCTAAGGACATCACTAAACTTTTGAATTTCAGTTGTTGGCCAAAAAGGGATTATATCCCGTAAAATTCGTTTTCTTAGGCCTTCATCATTAAACTCTATCATTTCTGAAAATAACTCGAAGTTATAAGGTGTTTTGCTGCTTTAACATCCGACTTATTTTTTGGCATCAAGCGAATAAGTTCTTTCCTATCAGGTGTCCTACTTATTTGATATAATTTTTTATTATGAATCATATAAGCCGTCCTTTCTTTACGAGGATACCAGTTTATTGTATTCAATAAAAGTATTATAGGATGATACAATATTTTATAATAAGGTCTAAAGATCCATTTCCGATTTATGAAAATGTTTAAAGTGCTGTAAGGCTCGAAATTCTACCATATTTAATTTTTAGCACTTATACTCATTATTTTTATTTTAAGCCAATTCTAACCTATTCACTCTAGTCATTTTTTAAAGTTATGTTAACTTTTCAAACAAAATCATAATTATGAAATCATATTGAGAATTTTAAATCTAAAAACTATATACAATTTCATCATCAACCAATAAGTTAACATAATCTTCATTATGCGCAGTACTGTGTAAATCCCATATAATAGTGTCCTGATTCCCCCAAATAGAAGTGTCATTAATATGTAATTTGATTTGTTCAGAAAAAAATTATCAATACCTATCTCAGTATATGAAACATTACATAAAAAAAAACGTATCACATTTAAGGGAGCTTTTATGAAAAAAACATTATTTCTAATTTCAATACTTTTATTTTTAACATTCACTTTTACTCATTCACAAAAAATAGAATCACCTTCTTTTGATGATATTCAAAGTGAGCAAAGTTCAAACTCTTTAGAATCTTCTAATCAAAATCAAGCTTCTAAAAATAATAAACAAAGTAATACTCAAACTCAAACTAAATTTTATAAAACAAGTTCACTTGGTCAAGCTATTATTATTCGAGCAGGTAAATTAGCAATTCCACCTAGTGCTCAATTAATAGTAAATAAATTAAAAGACTCTTTTTCTGGTATCCCATCCACTCAAGATACTCTATCTAATTTTTCAAAAAAATATCTTGTTGACCTAGAAGCCACTACACAAACATTAAAAGCTATGGGGTATTCTGTTAAAAATTTATTTTCTAGTGACTATAATACTGGGTCTAGTTATAAAAATGCTGTAAAAGAAAGTATCAAAGACGACAATACAAAATTAATTATATTTTATGGACATGGCGATACAGGAAATGGTGTTGCTCTTTATTATCCTTCTGAATATTCTTTCGAAGACCCTACTCAATTTGAGGAAATCAATAAATCTTCTGGAGATCAACACGCTGACTTAAGTGCTGATGATTTAAAAAAATGGCTTGGAGATAAAAAACTTAAAGCTCTTATATTAATGTCTTGTAACGGTGCTTATCAAACCTACCTCTCTAAACATAAAGTATTAAACAAATCTGCTTCATCTTACTTTAGATGGGATCAAGTCGTAGAAAAAGGAGGATTTTTTGCTGGTTGGGCTACTTATTCTTTATATTTTAATCCTAAGACTCCTAAAATCTTACACTCGCTACAAAGGCATATTAAGTCTGGTTCAAAAACAACGAAATATTATTACATCAGAACAGGGTCTTTTCTTAGAAAAATCTCTGTGATGGCAGGCTTAGACGATGGTGATAAATATTGGAACCACCTAAAAAATGATAAATCTGTTAGGGTGCATGATGAAAAAGTTGACGGACTAGTAGATAATTTAATTGATTTAGCAAGCAACTTACAAGATAAAAATAAAAACATTCATAATAGTATGAAAAACTTTTTAATCTCTCATCAAAAGTTTTTAGATGACAATGATATTACAAATACAAATTCTGATGGCTCTTATGCCAAGCTTCCCTCTAATCCAAGCACAAAAGATTTAAATTCTTATATTAATGCAAACTCTGATTCTGTTGCTAAAATAGCACTCCAAGCTCTTGCACCAGATTTAATTACACCAAAACATTTCAAACTCTATCTTGATGAATCTAACCCAAACTCTATTCGACTTGATGCTGACTTAAAAGTTAGTAGAGGAAAAAGTCTCCAAAATATACTCTCATTTCTTGGAGATCAAACTAAAGGTGTAAAGGGCCTTGATTCAGATAAATTAAAAGATAATATTAAAACTATCCATAAATCATTTCCTGAAATTAATTTACAAATTGATGCTACCTTAGAAAGAAATTTTAAGAATAATAAAATAGGCGTTCAACCAACCATACATGGATATCAACTTTTTTTAGGCAAGACCCCCATTCAAAAACCTGTAAAAACTTCTGATTTTGAAATTCATTTAAATGTAAAAGATTTAAATAAACTCTTTAAACAAGCTATTGAAAAGCAATTTTCTAAAGAAGAGAAAATATTCTCTAACAGTTGGACTCTCAATTATTTACTTGGTAAAAAAACTTTCTCTATTGAAGGCTATATTGGGCTTCAGTCATTTGATGGATTGAACAATCATTGGAGAAATAAAGATACTCTTGATTTATCTGCAAAATGGAGGCTAAAAATAGATTGGCCCCTTCTTGGTAAAAGGTATGCTTACGCTACTACCAAAATATTTTTAAAACGAGAAATGATGAAAGAAACTAACTCTGTTAGAGTTACCCCTGAAATACAATTAGTTTTAGGAGATGGATGGGCTCCTCAAGTACCAGAAGTAAGTTGGCTCCCTACAAAAATCGTAAACTCTTTTTTTAGTAAAGTTACTAAATGGGTAATCGGAAAAGGGGTTGCAAAGACATTTGATTTTCTTGAACATAAATTAAATAAGATTATTCAAGAAAAAGCTGGTCCATATATGCCAAAAGACCCTCATGCCAAACAAAAGTTTGATCAAATGGTAAAAGTTTATAACAGGTTTTTACCTAAGTATATGTCTAAAGAAACCTTAGAAAAAATAAGAAAAGACTCTGCACAACAAAAGTTTTATATCTTATCTACAAAATCTTCTGGTGATACAATAACTGCTAAATGTAGCGGTATTATATTAAATCTAGGTGAACTTATACCTGGGTTAAACAAAAAGGATATGATTCAAGCTATAAGAGTTAAAAACATTAAAAGCACCAAATCAACTCTATCGATTTATACTGACTTTAAGCAATAAGCTAAACTGTTTTTTGCACTAAAGCTATTATATAATATGGACTTTGAAACTCAATATTTAATATTTTAACATTCAAATAGTTAAACATCTCTATCACTAGTTTTTCATCAAAAACATGATGATGCAAACATCTATTTTGATAGTTATTTTTTGAACGCTCTTTAAAACTTTCAAAAGTACCAGCAAGAATATCTTTTTCTAGATCATGTAGCTCTAAAATTTCAGGTAAATGAGTTAAATCTTTCTCATCTATATCATTCTCATAATCTTTCAATAAATGAGAAAACTTTGTGACAGACCTTTTATGATCAAATGTAAAACCTTTATGAGGAACTACCATCAGTAAAACCCCTTCTTTTTTTAGTATTCTAAGCCATTCATTTATGGCTTTTAAAGGGTTTGATATATGCTCAATACAATCTGAAGATAAAACAAAATCATATGATTCATTTTCTATTTCAAGTAAGTTTGTTGCTTCTAAAATAAATTGCTTACCTTTAGAGCTAAATAAAATATTATTTTGCCATATAGTCTTTTTTGAAAAATTACAATTATCAATACGACTTGCCAAAGGATAAACAGGAACCAAGCCATCTACTTCAAAAATTTTACTTGGCCCCCCTATTTCAAGACCTATTTCATTATTAAAGTAATCTTTAAATTCATTAAAAACTACTGACTTTTTAGTGAAAAAACTTTTTAAGAGTTTAAAATAGTAATTATTCTTTATCAATATTTATCCTTAGATCGTTTAAAGTGTTTTTATTTGTAATCTATAAAAGACGATGTACTACAAAGCTGATTATTTAAACAAAAAAAAATGCCCCAAAAGAGGGGCATAAATGTGCTTTTCTTTTGTTTCTAACAAGAGAAAAGCAAAGTTTAATTATCTAATAATATCATCAAAAGCAGAACTATGTAGCTCTACAATTTGATTATAGTTTCGTTTACTACGAGCAACTTTTCTACGATAAGGCTCAATGTAATCTGAGATAATTTGTTCTCTTGAATGAACTAACCTCTGATATGCATTTTTCTCTTCGTGTACTCTTATTCTGTATCTTCTTACTTCATTTTCAATAAACTCTGGTTCATTGTTTAATAAGTAGTTGAATTTTCTTTCAAACGTTTTTACTCTTACTTCTGCTCTTTGAAGATCTTCTGCTAAAGTACTCTCATTTTCTCTTAAAGCTCTTAGGTTTTTTCTAGCATCACGCACATTTTGTTTTGCACGCTCTATTGCCCAACGATAGTCTCTTTTAGCTTCTTGAAACTTTTGATTATAAGTATACTCAGCATCTCTAACATTATCTTCTGCTTGATGTAATAAATACTCATAATGATGGTATGCTTCTTCACGCTTTTCATCTAAAACTTCTTTTGCTTCTTGAACAAGCCTTGAGTAATATCTAACAACACCTCTTGAAGTTTTAGCGGCTGAATCTCCATCTGATCTTAAAGTCATAGCTTTTTTATAATCAACTACTGCTTCTTTAAAAAAGTCATCATAAAGAGTTAGAGCTTTATCTAAATAAACATCAGATAATCTAACGTTAAAGTCCTCAAAATCACTAAATTTATTATTATAATTATATTCTTCAATTAATTGTAGCGCTTTTAGCTCTGCCTTATACCCACTATAAGGCTCAAGAATCCGAAACAACCAATTAATTGCATCTTTATGGCTCCCAGACTCCCAGTAAGCATCAACTATATATAAATAGTTTTCATCTGTATTACTCATTTGTAAATACCAAGTAATAGCTTCTTTATAATTTTTTAAATTTTGATAACAAGTACCTATTCTTAGTTTTACCCGATCATCTTTTCTTGTTACTTTTTTATAAAATTCAATTGCTTTTTTGTAGTCACCTTGATTTTCAAAACCAAGACCAACTTCAAAAACTTCGGCTTGAATACCACTTTCGATACGACTAACTTCAGAGTCTAATTGATCAATTTCTTTAGATTTTTCATCCATTACACTTAAAATTGCACGTTTTTCTGAACCTTTAAACCATCCCTTTATCCAGCCTCTAATACCTTTAAATTGATGATAATCTTTAATTGCATCATCATTTTCAAGTTCAGCACTTAATAGATTTCGTTCTACTTGTAAAAGTTTGAGTTCTAGTTTTTCAATCTCACTAGTTTCATTTGCATTTATTGGGTTAATACTTAGTATACTAGCTATTGCGAAACCAGAGATCATAGTCTTTAAAGGAGTTAAATTAAATTTTTTCATGATTATTTCTCCCCTCTCATTTGAATATCTCCAAATTTTTCTTCACTAAAATATATAGCTTGAGTTCTATCAGCTCCCGGAGCTTTCACCCACATTTTGACTCTAGCATTTTTCAAAATTAATGTACTTTTACCTGCTATGTCTTTTACTTTTCCTATTTCATTTAAATCTACTAATTTTTCGTTATGTAAAAATACAAAAGGATCTTTTTCTACAACTGCTTTAAAAAAGTGAAATGATGACTTTTCTTTGCTACTAGGCTTAAAAGTATACTCAAGTTTTTTACCTGTTAACCATCCACCAGATTTGAGTTCCATTTCTACAACAAAGTCACTACCAACAACTCCATCAAAATGATGAACTATCTCTTCAATAACAAATTGCTTACATGAAACATAATAATTATATGAATCATCACCTTTTTTATTGATATATTTTGATAAAGTATCACATTCATGTCTTTGTAAAATGCCTTCAAAACTTGCCACTCTATCAGTATATTTTTTTGCATCAATATAAACTACTGCTTCTGCTGCTGGTACATCAATAGAGATAAACTCTTCTGGCCTTAAAAAATCTACTGGATTGCTGATTGGCATATTAAAAGCACCATCTAAATCGATGAGCGGAGCTTTTGGAGCATCGTTTACTCCTAAAAATAAAGCCTTTTTCTTAAGTGCTCTTAATAATAAATTTGCAGCTAATTTATCTGCTGGATTACCAGTTGAATATTGAACTGCTACTTTTTTTGCCACAAATAAATCATCTACTGACTCAATAGAAGAAACAATTGCCTGAACTTCTTTTCTGATAACAGCATCTTTTTTCATTTGTTCTTTGTCTTGGCTTGAAATAATTGTCGTTTTTAGCTTAGCAGACAAATCATGCATTGACGTATTTAATGAATGAACATCAAAAGCGCTATTTGTCCCTATAAAAATACATCCTATTGCTAAAGGACATATGAGCAACTTTTTTAACATAAAAAATCTCCCTAAATATCAAATTTGTGTCGTATATTACAAAAACATACATTCTACACAAATTTTATACGAAAAAAAAGTAAAAGAGTTCGTTATTTTATTATGTTTTTTGAATTATTTTTTATTTACTTGCTTTAAAATTTTGAGAGAAATTCTCTAAATTCCCACAAGCCTTTTCCCATGAAGTCATTATTTTTTCTAAATCAGAGGCAAAAACATCTTTATTTTTCATAATTTTTCTTTGTTTATCGCCATGTAAATTTGAAAATTCTTCGTAGTTCATTAAAAGAGTTTCATTTTCCAAAATCATTTTTTCTTTTAAGGATATTTCCTCTTCTAGTTTTGTCACTTCTTTTTTCAAAATGCGCTCTTCTTTAGAATATCTCTTTTGATCTTTGTACGATAAATTCTTTTTAATATCTATTTTTTTCTCAGCTTTTCTCTCTTTATTTCTTGATTTTTCATTTTTTAAATTAGACTCTTTATCTAAATAATCTTCACCAAACTTTTTAAGATACTCATTATAAGATCCTCTAAAATCTCTTAAACCTTCTGGTGTAATTTCTAAAATCCTATTCGCAATATTTTGTACAAAATAACGATTATGGCTAACAAATAAAATTGTTCCATCATAAGCTGCAAAAGCTTTTGATAATTGTTCGATTGTCTCTAAATCTAAATGGTTTGTTGGCTCATCTAAAATCAAAATGTTATGTTTTACTAACATCAACATTGATAAAATTAAACGTCCACATTCCCCTCCGCTTAATGCAGTTATTTTTTTTTCGGCTTCTTGACCTGAAAATATAGCTTTTCCTAAAATACCTCTTATCGTACCAATCGTTGCTGAACCATCGTACTCCCATAACCAATCAATCAAGTTCACTTTAGAGTTTAGTAATTCAGCATGATCTTGCGGGAAATATGCTAAATGAGTCTCATACCCCCACTCATAACTACCTTTATCAGCTTTTATTTCTTCCATTAATATTTTCAAAAGAGTTGATTTACCAATACCATTTGGCCCAATAATAGCTATTTTATCACCACGTTCAACATCAAAAGATATATTTTCTAAAACTTTTAGCTCTGCATACGCTTTATCTATATTTTTAACTATTAAAGGTGATACACCAGGTTTTCTTACACTTTTAAATGCAAAATGAGGGCTTAATCTTGAGCTTGGAGCTTGTTTAATTTCGTCCATTCTCTCAATCATTTTTACTCTTGATTGAGCTTGTTTCGCTTTTGAAGCTTTAGCTTTAAATCTATCTACAAATTTTTGTAAATCTTCTCTTTTTTTATCTTGCCTTACAACTGCTAAATCTTTTTGTTCTGCTTCTAAGACTTTTTGAGCTTCAAAACGCTTATAATTGCCTTTATACATCTTGATTTCGCCGTAGTCAATATCAGCTATATGAGTACATACCTCATTTAAAAAGTGTTGGTCGTGAGATACTAAAACGACTGTACCTTCATACCTTTTTAAATAAGATTCAAGCCATGCAATAGAAACAATATCTAAATGGTTAGTTGGCTCATCAAGTAGCATAACATCTGGTTTAAAAAATAATAATCGAGCTAACAAAACTCTTAGTTTATATCCACCTGATAATGATCTTAAGGGGTCAGCTTGTTTTTCAAACGGGATACCAAGACCATCTAAGATTCTTGATACTTCACCCTCAACACTATAACCATCTAAATTTAAAATTATATCTTCAAGTTCACTTAATTTTAAACCATCTTCATCTGAAATATCAGCCTTTGATAAGATTTCTTCTTTTTCATTGAGTGCTTCATATAGTTTCAATCTACCCATTAAAACAACTTCTGAAATAGGTAAATCTTCATATTTATAATGATCTTGGGTTAAAAAACCCAAACTAACTTGAGAAGGTACAGAAACTTCACCAGAATAAGGAGCTTCTTCTCCCATAAGTATACGAAGTAAAGTTGATTTTCCTGCTCCATTTGCTCCAATTAATCCGTATCTATTTCCCGGATTCATTTGGAGTGAAACATTTTCAAATAAAATCTTATCTGCATATCGCATGCATAAATTACTGGTCTGTATCATTTTTCCTCAAGTTTATTGTATTTATGAATAGTATTTTCCAAAAGAAAACTACATGAAAATAGCAAAAATGACAAAACCTTTAATGATAAGTACCATACTTAAGCATATTTTTATAAAAAAACGACTTTTAAAAAGGTTCCTCGCAAAGTTTTAATTAAATCTCCCGTTTTTTTCAAATCAAAAACTTGCGTATGTCCCTTACTCAAAGATTTAATCATACTTAAAAATTTATCTTGATCTTTTGGGCTTGCTAATAATAAAATAGTCTTTTCATCTAAAGTAAAAACTCTCATCTCATTGATCAATTTTCTAAGCTTTAAGTGATTTGTTGACCTTAACTTTTTAATAAAATTAACTTTTCTTGTTGCAATAATATACAAAAAATCTTTTAATTCATTACCCTTTAAACTTTTTGAAAGTAATTCAAAACTTTCCCACTCTAGTATTTGAATTAAATCAAAAATGCCTTGAGAAATTAACTGAACCATAAGAGGCTTTTTCTTTTTATAATCTAATTTTTTTAGAATCCAAACATTAAAATCATAAAAATTTAAAAATGTTTTAGACTTCTTTTCTTTATTTTTTTTATTCTTAGAACTATTTGGTACTATAAGGTAAATAATTATCACTATTAATAAAATAATTAAAATATAAAAAATATAGCTAGATTGCATATTTACATTTTGAGCAATATGATTAGAGGCTGAAAATTTAAAAGCATGAAACTTGTCATTCATAATCTATCCCTTTAGCATCAATTTGAATAGTATTTTATTCTGCTATTAGTTAGTATGTCATTTATCTAAAATTGCTTTCAATATATCTGTAGAACTAACTATTCCATTTATTTTTTGCCCATCAGTTACTATTAAACGATGAATATGATTAGACAAAATTTTATTCGCTGCTTCTTCAACACTAACAGACTTGTTAATTGTAATTACACTTTTTGTCATAACATCTTTAACTTTAACGCCTTTGATCTGATCTTTATTATAATTATCATTCCTTAGATATAAGTTTTCTAAAGTAAATAAATCAGATTGGGTGATTATACCTGATAAACAATCAAGTTTATCTACAACTGGTAAAGCTGTAATATCCTCTTCCATCATTATATTTCTGACATCTAAAATCAACATATTTTCATTAACTGTTACTACTCTTGTATTCATAATTTCAATTACATCCATTTTGACCTCCTTTGGTCATTACACTAAAAACTATGCAGAAACTATGCCAAATTTAATACTAAAAAAAGTCCAACATTAATAAAATCGATACAAGACAGGCTAAGCCTATTAAACCTAAAGCCCCTACTAAAACTCCTAATTTACTCATTTCACGTACATTTATCAATCCACTAGCATGACTCATAGCATTAGGAGGTGTACTAACAGGTAATGACATCGCCAAAGAACAAGAAAATGCAACTGCTATAATTAACATTTTCTGTCCTCCAAATGCATCTAATCCAACTATCTCTGAACTAAAAGCAGCTGCAATTGGTAAAGTTAAATTAGAAGTTGCCGTATTAGACATAAATGTTGCCATTATTAAAGACAGAGTACATAAATAAGCAACTAATACAACTGGATGATATACACTAAGATCTATACTATTTATAAAAGTTCTGCTCAAACCTGTTTTTTCTAGAGCAAAACCAAGAGCTATACCTCCAGAAACCAACCAAAGAACATCCCACGCTAATTTATGCATATCACTTATATTTACTAATCTAGTCATTGAAAATACAGTCACAGGAAATAAAGCTACAATATAAGAGTTTACTCCATGCCAACCAGAGCTCAGCCATAAAAATATAGTTATGAAAAAAATTAAAGCGACCAAGAGTCTATCTTTTGTCCATACAAAATTATCATCAAATTTTATATGAATCTCTGAGCATTTTGGAGGGAAAAAAAATAATAATAAGAACCAAAGTATTATTAAAAAAAATAATACATAAGGTACAGCGAAACTCATCCACTCTAAAAAAGAAACACTATTGTCTCCAATTAAATATTTTAATGCTACAGCATTTGGTGGAGTTCCAATAGGTGTACCCAGTCCTCCTATATTTGCAGCAAATGGGATTGCTAAAGCAAACGATTTTCTGGAAGGATCATCTGAGTCTAATCCTAAGACCACAGGTATCAAAATGGCTAACATCATAGCAGTTGTAGCTGTATTAGACATAAACATTGAAAAAATAGCAGTAATCATAATCATTCCGAATAAAACTATATTTGTCTTAACTCCAAACGGTTTTAGTAATATCTGAGCCATTTTTCTATCAATTCCATATTTACTTGCTGCCAATGCTAAAAAAAATCCTCCTAAAAAAAGCATAATAATTGGAGAAGAAAAACAAAATAAAATTTCTTTATAGTCAATCAAAGAAGATGAATCTTTGATTTTATTAACTAAAATAACAGGACCTTTATCCGATAAAAAAATCAACTCTAAAAAAATAATCAAAACAGAGGTTGCATGTATTTCAATAGGTTCAAATATCCAAAAAAGTACCGCTAATATAAATATTGCTAATAATCTATGTTGAATTAAAGTTATACCAGCAATTGGAATCATACTTGTAGGCAAACAAAGTACGAATATAGGTACCATTATACATACAACTAATACAATTTTTTCTAATGTGTTTTTTCTCATTACATCCTCTCTAATTTAAGCTAAATATACTCCTAATTTATATGAATTAATATAGTCTTCCAATATTTTTATACGTTAAAATTCAGTCCATTCTTTACAAAAGTAATCAACAAAACTTAATATTTAAATGAATGAATGTAAATCCTTTAATATGTACCCATTGTGGAGAAATTACTAACAATCAGAGTTTCTCAATAAAAGCTCATATATTTTGTTGTAATGGCTGTAAAGTAGTTTATCAATTTTTATCTGATAATGGGCTCAATAACTACTACGAACTTCAAAAAACTCCTGGTACTGTCATTACTAACAAACAAGAAAATAAAGATTTTTCATATCTTGATGATCTTGATTTACTAGAGTCTATCCATGAGTTTTACAGTGAAAAAGTCGCAAAAATAACCTTACTTATACCAAGTATTCATTGTAGTTCATGCGTTTGGTTACTTGAAAAACTACCTTCTATTTTAAATGGAGTTCAGTCAAGTCGATGTAATCTATTTCAATCAAAACTTACAATTAATTATTGTCCAAAAATTGTTGATTTATCACAAATTATTTCACAAATTTATCAACTTGGCTATGAAACCGAACTCAATTTTGACAACAAAAAAACAAATAGCTCCCAAACTACAGATGAAAACTTAGAGACATTAATTAGACTTGGAGTCGCCGCATTTTGTCTTATAAACACAATGACCCTTGCTTTGCCTGAGTACCTCAGCCCTGGAGAAGTCACTCCCACTATTAAAAAAGCATTTGATTATATAAGCTTTATTTTAACTCTCCCTGTAGTTTTCTTTTCGGCAAAGCCATATTTTAACTCTGCTAGTAAATCACTTAAATTTGGTATAGTTAATTGGGATGTACCTATAGTACTTGGTATTTTATCTTTATTTTTTACTAGCATTTATGCTTTATTTACTAACTCTGGACAGCTTTATTTTGACTCTCTTTGTGGGTTTTTATTTTTTCTTCTTTTAGGAGAGTGGGTAAAAAAAAGAAGTTTTAAAAAATTAAATTTTGATAGAAATTTCAATTCTTTTTTACCACTTGGTATTACAATTGAAGAAAATGAAAATTTTAAAACAATCCCTTTAGACAAGCTAGTCAAAGGACAAAAAGTTTTAATACGTAGTAAAGAGATTATACCATGTGACGGTACTTTATTATCAAACGAAGCTCAAATTAACTATTCGTTTATAACGGGTGAGTTTTCATCAGTAAATCTTAAAAAAGGAGAAGATATAAAAGCAGGTGGCTTAGTTGAAAACTCTAGTATTTTTATACAATCAGAAAACTCAGCAAAAGAGAGCTATCTTATGAAACTTTGGCAAGAGCTAGAAGACATCAAAAGCTCTGACAAAAAAGAAAAGTTTCCTTTTGCCTTCATATTTTCAATCATTGTTATTCTTTTAGCTATTATTACATTTTTCATATGGCTACCGACTTCTTTTGATTTAGCTATTTTACATATGACTTCTATACTAATAGTTGCTTGTCCTTGTGCTCTGGCTTTATCTAAACCATACACACTATCCAACGCTCAACGCATTTTATCAAAACATGGGCTCTTTCTAAAAAAATCAGAGACTCTTGAAAAGTTTTATGATATTGAACATATTATTTTTGACAAAACAGGTACTTTAACCCAAATAAATTTAGGTATATTTCAAAACTCCACTTTGACAAATGAGCACTTATCACTCATCAAAAGTTGTGCCATTTTGTCACAACATCCTATTTGTACTAAAATTGTTTCAGAACTTTCTAAAGTCAGTACTTTAGTACACTCTGACTTTTTAGAACTAGAAGGACTTGGAATAACGGGCATTTTTAATGAAAAAACTATCAAAATAGGTAAGGCTAAACATTGCTTTACAAGTAAACAGAAAAACTATTGTTTATCAAAAACATACATAACTATTAATGACAAAATAGTCCATTCTTTTTCATATTTTGACCAACCAAGGCAAGGTGTAAAAAAACTTATTCAAAACCTTCAAAAGTCTTTTGATATCAGCTTACTAACAGGAGATCAAAAAAAAGAAAATCACCCAATATTTGACATTTTCAATGATAAGTCTACTCTTTTATTTAATCTGTCTCCAGAAGATAAGCTAAATTACATAAAAAAAACAAAACAACAGTGTTTAATGGTTGGAGATGGAATGAATGATGCTGGGGCTTTAAGAGCCTCCACCCTTGGTTTTTCTATTTGTGAAAACCTTCAAGGCTTTTACCCTTCATGTGATGGCATTATACTTGCTTCAAACATCACTGAATTATCAAAGTATTTCAGATATGCAATAATTTGCAAACGCATCGTTAAACTGAGTCTACTATTATCTATTTGTTATAACTTTTTTGGATTATATTTTGCAATGACAGGTAAATTAACTCCTCTAATCTCAGCAGTTTTAATGCCTCTTAGCTCATTAAGTGTTATGTTCTTTACTTGGTTTATGACAAAAAGACACGCTAAAAAAATATTTAATACGGAGAAAAAATGAACATAATAATTTTACTTCTTGTAGCAAGTCTTAGTGTTGCTATCATCTTTTTAATCGCCTTTATTTGGGCAGTAAAAGACGAACAATATAATGACTGCCAAACCCCTGCAATACGTATGCTATTTGATGATGAAAAAATAAAAAATGTTAAAAATAATATTGAATCTAATAACTAACAAAAAAAGGACCAAAAATGGAGACAACACAACAAATTAAAGTTTCTTACGATAATAAAATCGTAAGTTACTTCGCATGGGCCACAGTCATCTGGGGCATTATAGGAATGCTTGTTGGGCTAATTATTGCCTTACAATTACCAATGCCTTGGTTAAATGTACACGAATATTTAACTTTTGGGCGCTTAAGACCTCTTCACACAAATGCAGTTGTTTTTGCATTTGTAGGTAATTGTATTTTTATGGGAGTTTACTACTCTTTACAAAGGCTTTGTAAGTCCAGAATGTTTTGTGACAAGTTGAGTGCAATTCATTTTTGGGGATGGCAGCTTATCATTGTATCTGCTGTTATTACATTACCTCTTGGATATACAACCTCAAAAGAATATGCCGAGCTAGAATGGCCAATTGATATTGCTATTGCTGTCATTTGGTTAACTTTTGGAGCAAACTTAATTGGTACAGTCTGGAAAAGAAGAGAAAAGCACATGTATGTATCCATTTGGTTTTACTTCGCTACTTTTATCGCAATTACAATCCTACATGTAGTCAATTCAATGGAGATTCCTGTATCTTTATTTAAATCATACTCAATTTATGCTGGTGCCCAAGATGCTCTTGTACAATGGTGGTATGGTCATAACGCAGTAGCTTTCTTTTTAACTACACCATACCTTGGTTTGATGTACTATTTTTTACCAAAAATAGCTGGACGGCCTGTGTTTTCTTATCGATTATCCATCATTCATTTTTGGTCTATCGTATTTTTATATATGTGGGCAGGACCTCACCATTTATTGTTTACATCTGTACCTGAGTGGACTCAAACATTAGCTATGGTTTTTTCATTAATGTTAATTGCTCCTTCATGGGGAGGAATGTTAAACGGTCTACTAACTCTAAGAGGTGCTTGGGATAGAGTAAGAGATGACTCTGTTATCAAGTTTATGGTTGTTGCTATTACTTGTTATGGTATGGCAACTTTAGAAGGCCCTTTATTATCCATTAGAGCTTTAAATAAAGTTGCTCATTATACCGATTATATCGTAGCCCACGTACACGTTGGAGCCCTTGGCTGGAACGGAATGTTAGCCTTTGGTATTTTATACTGGTTAATCCCACGACTTTATAATACTAAAATTTATTCTCGAAAATTAATGGATTTACATTTTTGGATGGCTACTATTGGTCTAATCTTTTATGTTTGTTCTATGTATTTTGCTGGATTAACTCAAGGTTTAATGTGGTTAGACATGGATGCAGAAGGCTATTTAAAATACCCTAACTTCTTAGATACAGTTTTAAAGTTAGTACCTTTTTATTACATTAGAGCATTTGGTGGTTTCATTTACTTATTGGGTGCAATTTTTATGGGATATAACCTAGTTTTAACAGCTATGCAGGGTAAACTAGAAGCAAACGAAGATGTACTTGTTGATGCTAACTTCAATCTTGAAAATGGAGTTGAAATTAAAGAAGATGAAAACGAAGGACTTCATAGATGGCTTGAAGGTAAAATGGGGCTTTTTTTAGCTCTAGTAGTTGTTGCATCAGTTGCTGGTGGACTTTTAGAACTATACCCAACTTCTTTAATAGAAGGAGCTAAAAATCACAAGATTGTTGTAGCACCATATACTCCATTAGAACTAGAAGGAAGAGACGTTTACATCAAAAATGGTTGTGTCAGTTGTCACTCTCAAATGATTCGTGCAATTGCTGCTGAAACCAAAAGATTTGGTAATGCTACCACATTTGCAGAAGATTTATACGAGCATCCATTTCTATGGGGTTCAAAAAGAACAGGCCCTGATTTAGATAGAATCGGATTGCGTGGTTATAATAATACATGGCACTTTAAGCATTTAATGGAGCCTGAATCTACTAGTAAAGGCTCTATCATGCCAAAGTATGCATTTTTTAATACTAATATGATAGATACATCTACAACTGCAACTAAAATGAAGGCACTAAGAATAGTCGGTGTCCCATATACTGATGAACAAATTGATACCTGGAAATCTAACTACGATAAACAGGCTCAAAAGATAGTTGATTCATTGAAAAAAGATGGGATTCAAACAAAAACTACCAGTGAAATGGTTGCCATGATCGCTTATCTACAAAAACTAGGTAAGCATGATGCAATCAAAAAATAAGGAAAACTTATGATTAAACAAGCACTAGCCCAAGTAGACGGAATCGAATATTACGGAATAATTTCTATGTTTATTTTTGTATCTATATTTGCTGTTATATCTGTATGGACAGCAACTACAAGTGACAAATATAAATCTAGAATGGAAAACCTACCTTTAGATAACTAAGGAAATAAAAATGTCTAAAAAACAAGATAAAAATATTGACCCACTATTGATGGATCACGATTACGATGGAATTCAAGAACTAGATAATAATTTACCAGGTTGGTGGGTTGGACTCTTTGTAATAACAATCATTTTTTCTATCTACTACACAGCAGACCATCTTTATTTTAATAACAAAGTTGATGCTGAAATTTATAGGGAATACGAGATAAGCAAAAACAAACAAGATAAAGAAGAGTCTAAAAAACCGACTAAAGAAATGACTGTTCTTACTGATGCAACTAGCCTTGCTAATGGTAAGATCATTTATGATAAAAACTGTACTGCTTGTCATAAACCAGATGCTGGTGGACTTGTAGGCCCTAACTTAACAGATAAATTTTGGATACACGGTGGAAGCGTTACAAAAATTGCTCATACTATTTCTGAAGGAGTACCTGCAAAAGGCATGATTTCTTGGAAAGCAATACTGAAACCTAAGCAAATTTTAGAAGTTTCTAGTTTCATTCTTTCTCTTCAAGGAACAAATCCAGCTGGTGCTAAAGCTCCAGAAGGAAAAGAAGAATAAAATATGTTTGCTTTGTTTAATTAACAAAGCAAACACATTTACTTTTAATCGTTTAGTTTTGTAAAAACTAAACGATTATTTTCACTCAGCGAATGAACTTAAAAAAGAGGTTAAAATGGAAAACAAAATAGACCATAGAAATCGTATTTCTACTATTGATAAAGAAGGTGGTAGAAAATGGATTTATGCAAAAGCTCCTAAAGGTTTCTTTACAAATCTTCGCAATATTGTTGCTTTTCTTTTAATCCTTATATTAGTTGGAGTACCCTTTCTAAAAATAAATGGTAATCCACTTTTTATGTTTAATTTTCCAGATAGAATCTTTTTTATCTTCGGAATTGTCTTTTGGCCCCAAGATTTAATACTACTTTTATTATTATTTTTAAGTG
Source organism: Candidatus Cloacimonadota bacterium (assembly GCA_002402105.1). Lineage (GTDB taxonomy): Bacteria > Muiribacteriota > UBA6191 > UBA6191 > UBA6191. The sequence continues at coordinate 401,658 of NVVD01000001.1, read as the reverse complement.
GTTTTATATCCATTTTTCTATTTACATCTTTAGTTGGTAGAATTTGGTGTGGATGGGCTTGTCCGCAGACTATATTCATGGAAAACGTTTTTCGTAAAATAGAGTATTTTATCGAAGGAGGCCCCTCTCAACAAAAAAAACTCAATAAAAGTTCTTGGAGTTTTCAAAAAATTATTAGAAAGTCTTTCAAACATATCACTTTTTTTTCTATTGCATTTTGTGTTGGCAACCTACTTTTAGCCTGGATTATTGGTGTTGATAAACTATATATCATTATTACAGACCCCCCATCAAAACACACAACTGGCCTAACAATTATGCTTTCTTTTGCTGGCTTCTTTTACTTCATTTTTTCATGGTTTCGTGAACAAGCCTGTGTACTTGTTTGCCCTTATGCAAGATTGCAGTCTGTACTTTTAGACGATGATTCTATTGTTGTTAGTTATGATTTTAATCGTGGTGAAGACAGAAAATCTCTAGCTACACGTAAAAAAGAACAAAGTCCCGCTGGTTCATGTATCGACTGTAATCAATGTGTAGTAGTTTGCCCAATGGGTATTGACATTAGAAATGGTATTCAACTTGAATGCGTAAATTGTACTGCCTGTATTGATGCTTGTGAAAATGTCATGCAAAACGTATCTAAAGAAAAGTCACTCATTGGCTACACTTCTCTCAATAAGCTAAAAGGTAAAGGATATAATTTTTTAAGAAATAGAACCTATGTATACTCTACTATTCTGATTATTTTACTAGGTACTTTTTCATATTTTTTATATAAAAGACCAATTCTTGAATTAATGGCAAATAGGCAAAGAGGTGCTGTATATCAAATTTTACCACAAAATAAAATATCTAATCATTACATTATACAGTTATTTAATAAAAGCCTTCATAATCAAAACTTTGATATCAAAGTTTTATCTCATAAAGATGTACAAATCATTATGCCTGGAAGTAAAAAAGAGATTTCATCGGCCGATGCTTTTAAATCTCATGCTATTGTTATCTTTCCTAAACAAGCTAACCCTAGTGGTAAGTTAAGCATTGAATTTGCAGTAACAATTAATAACAAAGTTATAGATACATTTAAAACAAATTTTTTAGTACCAATGAAATGAACCAAAAATTAATTTATTTAACTTTTACAGTTTCGCTTTTAGGTAGTTTTCACTGCCTATTTATGTGCTCACCCTTACACAAAGGTTTAAATCTATTCACAAAAAAGAAAAACAGATTTCTAGAGTTTTTTTTATTTCATTTTGGGCGAATATTAACCTACTCTATGCTTGGTATGTTTTGTGGTTTAATGGGAAGAACCTTAGATTTTGCAACAATACCAGGTTTTATTTCTCTGATTGCAGGCACATTATTAATTTTAAGTTTTTTTAAATTTAACCCTATTCAACCCCTATTAAATAAAATAAATTTAAGCTTACAGTTTAATACAATTTTACAATCTAATCTCAAAAAACATAGAGCCTTTTTAATGCCTATTTTAGGAGCATTGAATGCCTTTATTCCTTGTGGATTTTTAGCTATTGGACTAATTAGTGCCTCTGGTAGCGCTTCTTTAGTCGATGGTTTTTTTATTATGTTAGCCTTTGGATTAGGTACTTTACCTGCTTTATTCTTACCTTTTTTTATTCATAAAAAACTAAAGTTTTCTTTTGAGGGAATATCTAATAAACTTGCTTTAGTTATGGGAGTTTTGTTTATTATTCAAGGTAGCATTTTAGTCACCTCAGACAAAAATTATACCAAAACCCTTATTCATTGTTTTTATATTGAAAAACAAGACAATACCAATAGCTTGGAGAAATAGAAATGAAAGAAATCTTCAATGAAAATGGTGCTATCTCTATTGAGGACTGGAAAGAGAATCTAGGAGTTTGCTTTGAATTAACTCAACTCAACTACTTAGCTGTCATCTCCTATTCAAATGGTACAATTAAAAATATTTTAGACTTTAATCAAAACTATGAATGTACCTGTCTAAATAATGACTATATCTCCTCTTTTTTTAAATCACAAGAAACTCACTTTTTACAAAAAGAAGATTTAAAAAGCATCAAATGTGATACATCCATAGAGCTATTAGTATCTTTACCTATATTTTCTACAAATAGTCACTCCTATTTCTTATTTGGAATCCATAACAATAAAAAAATAAATCATAAAAACTCTCTTATTTTAAGATCATTTCAAAGCCAAGTTAGTTGCCTCCAAAGGGAGTACCATCACTTTAGAAAAAAAGACTCTAAAGATTCTTTTCATGAGATGCTATTAAAAAGCTCTTTTAAAGAACTTGGACTCATTAGAAAAGCATTAGACTCTTCAACCATTGTAGCTATTACCAATTCAAAAGGGAAAATTACTTACGCCAATCATCAACTTTGCCAAATTTCTGGTTTTACTTTAAATGAGTTAATTGGACAAGATCATAAAATATTAAACTCTAGTTACCATCCAAAATCTTTTTTTAAAAATCTTTGGACTACTATTAAAAGTGGAAGTATTTGGAAAGGATTAGTAAAGAATAAAACAAAAAACGGAAGTTTTTACTGGGTTAATACGACCATTGTACCTTTTTTAGATCAAAACAAAAAAGTAACTCAATATGTCGCTATTAGACATGATGTAACTCAAAAAATAGAACTTTCTACAAAGCTTGAAAAAGAAAAAGAAAAATTAAAAGAAGCTTTAATCGAGTTAAAAGAAGCAAATGAGCATCTTGATCGCACAAGCCGTTTTGCTGATATGGGTACTTTAGCTGCTGAAATATCTCACGACTTTAATAATACCTTGAGTGTAATCACTATGGGCATTGAAGTCTGCTTAATCAATGCGCTACCTCAAGAAGTTTTAGAAACTTTGATTAAAATGAAATCAACAGCTCTCAATGCCTCCTCATTAACCAAAAAGTTAATGTCACTCGGTAAAAAACTTAAAACTCAAGCGCAAGCCACTATCCTAATAGAAACAATTAATGATGCTCTACAACTCTTAAAACCTGTATTCCAGTCACTTGGCATAACTATGACGATTGACGTGCCAGTAAACTTTCCTATTGTCTTACTGAATCAAAATTCAATTAGTGATCTAATCAGAAACCTAACAATGAACTCCTTACATTCTATCCAAGAGGCTATTTCTTTAAATCAAATCCCTAAAAGTGGCCACAAGTTTACAATTCAAGGACAGCTCTTAAATAATCAAATTATACTAATCTTAACAGATACAGGTAGAGGAATCCCAAAAAAAATTCAGAGCAAAATTTATGACCCATTTTTTACAACCAAAGAACGATCCGAGCAAAAAGGTACTGGCCTTGGTATGTCAATGGTATTTTCAACTATTCAAGCACACTCAGGTACAATACAACTAGAGTCAACTCATGAAAATGACCTAATCTCTTCACACCAATCTACCGAATTTACAGGAACAAAGTTCACTATTTCATTTCCAGCTATTTTTCCACAAGCAGAAAATAAAAAACTACAAGATTTACTGCCTAAAGCAGTAAACAATCCAAATGAACTTATTTTTGTTGTTGATGATGAAAAGCATTTTCTTAGGTTTATTAAAACAATGATTAAAAGTTTTGGTTATACTAATGTCAAATACTTTAATAATGGAAAAGAGCTCTTAACTAAATACAACTCTTTAATTCAACAAAAAGAAACTTTACCAAAACTTATTATTACTGATATTCAAATGCCAGAAATGAATGGGTTTGATCTTGTACAAAGTATCTTTAATAAGCGCTCTCCATCCATTATAATAATGACTGGTAAATCAAATGAAGATAACTTAAATCGCTTCAAAGATATAGGAGTCAAAAACTTTCTATCTAAACCATTTTCAGTTAGTCAACTTCGAGAAATGATCGATTTAAGCTTAAATAATTAAAAAGCTACTCTTCAATCCCTAGTTGATATCTCTCTAACTTTCTATATAAAGTTCTTTTTGAAATTCCTAAAATTTCGGCACATTCATCCTTACATTCATTTACCTCAGTATAAATTTTTAAGATATAGTCTTTTTCTAGTTCTTCTAGTTTAGGATTACCTTGAAAAAGGTTTTTCTGGATAGATTGTGGTGGGATTCTCTCAATTGAATTTTGAAATAATAAAAAATCTTCCATTTCAATAATTGGGCCTTCTGATAAAATTACAGCTCTTTCTATGTAATTTTCTAGCTCTCTTACATTTCCACGCCAATGCAAACAAGATAAATAATTTATACCTGATTCACTAATATGAGTAAAGTATCTATCATTTAATTTACTATATTTTTGTAAAAAGTAATTAGCTAGTAAACCAATATCATCTTGTCTTTCTCTAAGTGCAGGAATATGAACAGGTATAACATTTAATCTAAAAAATAAGTCTTCTCTAAACTCACCCGTATCCATTTTATTTTGTAAGTTTTGATGAGTCGCACAAATTACTCTTGTATCTATACGAATTGATTTATTTGCTCCAACTGGACGTACTTCTTTTTCTTGTAGAACTCTTAATAGTTTTCCTTGAAGACTTAGAGGCATATCACCAATTTCATCTAAAAATAAGATTCCACCATCTGCCTCTAAAAATAGACCTTTTTTATTTTTATCTGCCCCAGTAAATGAGCCTTTTACATGACCAAAAAGTTCACTCTCTAATAAGTGCTCTGGCATTGCTGCACAATTAATAGCAACAAATGGACGTGATTTTGTTTTTTTACCCGCATGAATTGCTCTTGCTACTACTTCTTTACCCGTACCAGATTCACCTGTAATCAAAACAGAAGATCTTACATTTTGGATTCTATCAATAAATTGTATTAATTGACTCATCAATTTTGATTTCGCTATAATACCGTAACTATATTTATTATTAACTTCTTCTGCTAAACCAAGAGATCTCTCTTTTTTAATAATAATTTTATTAATTAAATCTTCTAAGTCAATCATTTTAAAAGGTTTAGATATAAATGAATCTGCCCCATTATTTATGGCTTCTACTGCTGCCTCTACGGTTGAGTGAGAAGTCATCATGATAATAACAGAACAAGGAGATAAACGACGAGCTTTTAATAAAAACTCCATACCATCCATTACTTTCATTTTCCAGTCAGTTAAAATAAATTGAAACTTATTAATTTCTATTGCTTCAATTGCTTCTTTACCATTTTCGCAACAAACCACCTCAAGCGATTTATTCAAAAAATGACTCTTAATTAAGTTTTGTAATGATAAATCATCTTCTACAATTAAAATCTTATTAGTCACAAGATAAGTCCTTAAATCCATTTGTAATGACAAAATGACATTGTATCAAATTTCATATAAAGTTCACTTAAGTATTAAATTAATACTAATAAAAATTAAATACATATCAAAAAAATCATTAGAACAAGTTTTCTGTATCAAAAATATCAAATTAAAAATTAAAACTGTAGTTTATTGATAAAGCATAATTAAAGCTAGTCGATAAAAAATAAAAATGAAGCATTCAACATAATTTTTAAATCTTCAATTTATTTTAAGGTCATCAGGGATAAAAATGAATAAATTACAAAATCTACCTAAACCACTAAGGTTTACTTTTTATATCATATATCAATTTTACAAAGATGGCTGCTTTAGAGTTGCTGGTAGTTTAAGCTATACTTCTTTATTAGCAATAACCCCAGTTCTTGCAATTGCTTTTGCTATTTTAAGTGCTTTCCCTGCTTTTAATGGTATGGAAAATAAAATAAAAGAACTCATTTTTTTGGCTTTTTTACCCGAAGCAGCTGGTTCAATTGAAACTTATATTACTAAATTTATATCTAATGCCAATCATTCCACAATATTTGGAATAACTTCTTTAGCTGTTACCTCATTGATGTTATTAATGACTATTCAAAGTAGTTTTGATGCAATTTGGAAGTCTTCTGGAAAAAGAACCTTTATTAATAATGTTTTAACTTTTTGGAGTTCTTTGACCCTTGGGCCCCTGCTTTTAGGTTCTAGCTTATCTTTATCAAGTTATTTATTTGCACAAGCCCAAGTATTAAATGTACCTATGTTACAAGAAGCAAATGCTTTATTTGTATTTGTACTTCCATTTTTACTTGAATTAATAGCTTTTTTCTTACTTTATATAGTTGTACCAAACACTCATGTTAGATGGAGATACTCTATTATAGGAGCTTTTTTTGCAACAGCTCTATTTGAAGCTTTTAAGGCGGCATTTGGTTACTATATTAGCCACTTTCCATTTTATCAAGAGCTATATGGAGCTTTAGCAACTATACCCATTATCCTAATTTGGTTATATTTATCTTGGGCATCAGCATTACTTGGGGCAGAGATTGCTGCAAATTTATCTCAATATTCTCTTTTAAATCAACAACAAAGCTCAGATAGTGTCAAAAATAGTTCTGCTAGAAAATTATTTTACTCTTTAAAAATCTTACAATACATCAGTCAATCCACTTCAAAAATTCAAAAAGTACAAGTTAAGGATATTTTAAAAGCTACTAACGCACCCCAATCTTTAACTATTTATCTGCTTGAAAAACTAATGAAAACAAATTACTTAATCAAAAGTGAATCAAACGAATATATTTTATACAAAGATATTAACAATACTTCTTTATACACCCTAACTACTGACCTTAAACTAAATTTAAAAGTTGGCGATATTAACAGTATAGATGAAAAACTAGCCTCAAAATTAATATTTTCAATAGAAAAGTCAAACTCTAATCTTAAAAAAATTTACTCAAATAACATCTCTGACTTTTTATTTAGTTAAGCTTTAGAAACCAAAGTCAGACTGATTTGGTTCAACAGCCATATGAGCCTGCAAGTGATCTATATAACGTCTATCAACACCAAGAATATGACTTGTTAACCAGTCAACTAAAAACTCAATCAAATCGAGTGATACCATATAACTATAATTTGTCTCAAGTTGAGTTTTAAAATCAATGACTTTAGCTAAAAGGTTATCATGAATTTTCTTATGCCCATCTCCTTCATCATATAAACATTTCTTAAACCACTCTTCTTCAAAAGCAAAATGATTTACCGTGTTTTTAGCAAGTTTCTCAACTAAATTAATTAATGTTTGCTGAGATGTGTCAGAACCTGTTCTTAAGTGTACATAAATATCATTTATAATACCTACTAAAATACTATGTTGAAAATCAATAGAGTTAATACCAATTCTAAGTCTTGAATTAAAGTCCATTAAAATTACTTTTGAAGTACTTTTATCCTCAATCTCAATATTTAATCTTGATTTTAAATCATCAAAGTAAACTCTAGCTGCACGGCTCCATAAGTCAATACCCTGACTTAAAGCACAACTAGAAGTCAAAACTTCATATCCTTTATTAATGCCAATCGCCATTTCTTGAGTATGAGATAATTGCTCAAATGAGTTTTGTGAAGATTGTTTAACGTATGATGATACCTCTTCCACTATCCCTATTGATCTCCCAAAAGAGTCTTCAACAGATTCAATAGCACCTATACACTCATCAGATGCTTTACTTACCTGAGACACTAACCCCTCTACAGTTGAAGCAGTATTTGCAGCTACTTCTGCTAAAACTTGTATTTCTTGGGCAATTACTGTAAATGTTTTACCAGCATCTCCAGCTTTACCAGCTTCAATAATAGCATTTAAACTTAAAAATCTAGTTTGAGTAGCAATATCATCTAAACTTTTTATAGAGTTTTCAACCTTTAATTGGACATTTTGAATATGATTAATTTTATTATAGAGTTCTTTTACTAAATTTGTATTTTCTAAGATTTGCTCATTTAGACTTTGAATAGATATATTAGAGCTATCTAAATTAGACCTAATTTCTTGAGATTCATTTTCTACTTTTTGTACGGTTTCCAAAATATTTTCCATCTCTTTTCCAAAATCCTTGAGATTTTCAAATACGTCGCTCCCACCGTTAGAAACCCTGTTTAATTGAACATTTATTTCTTCTAAAGATTCTTTTACATCTTGATTATTTGACATTATCTATCCTTAATAACTTCTTAATTTTGAAATATTATCTACTTTTATTCCTTTTTTTTCAATCCAAAAACAAAGATAAACCATTTATCACAAAAAAATAAAAAATAACAATTATTCGTTAATGCTTCAAATTCATACTAAAATACTCTGTATTTTGTTAAAGTATATATCCAAAACTGACCATTTGCACTTGGGTATAACTAAAACTACAATGCACTCTAATTTCATCAAATACCACTCTCCAATATATGAAAAATAAAATCACTATAGTTATGCCCTTTAAAAATACTCAAAAGTATATTAAAACATGTATAGAGTCTATTTTAATACAAAGTCATAGAAATTTTGAACTCCTTGCTGTTGATGACCACTCTAGCGATGATAGCTATAAAATCATTTCTGAATTTGCTAAACTTGACCCAAGAATTAAAGTCTTTAAAAATCCTAGCAAGGGTATTTTGCCTGGTTTAGACTATGTCTACTCTCAAAAAAGTGGTTCATATATAACTAGAATGGACTCAGATGATATTATGCCTCAAAATAAACTAACTGAACTTAAAAATATTTTAGACTCATCAAAAGTTCCAACTGTTGCTACTGGTTTAGTACAATACTTTTGTGATGAAAATAAAATTGGTTTGGGGTTTGTTAGGTACCAAAACTGGTTAAATGAAATTTCTAAAAAATCTAGTCACTATCAAGATATATACACAGAGTGCCCTGTAGCTTCTCCTTGTTGGATGATGTATTCAAAAGATTATGACTCAATTGGCGCATACCAAATCAAAACCTACCCTGAAGACTATGATTTATTTTATCGTTGGTATCAAGCAAAATTTGAAATAAAAGCCTCACAAAAAATTTTACATTTATGGAGAGACCATCAAACAAGAGCTTCACGCAATGATCCAAACTACCTCGATCAATGCTTTTTTACGATTAAAATCAAGTATTTTAAAAAATTTCACTATAAAAGAGAAAGACCATTAGTAGTTTGGGGAGCTGGTCCCAAAGGGAAAAAACTAATCAAAGAGCTCCAAAAACAAAATCTCCAGCCCCAATGGATTTGTGAAAACCCTAAAAAAGTTGGCCAAACCATTTACGACATTCAATTAAAGGATATAAACTTTATTTTAAGTCTTACAAAACCTATCATTTTATTAGCTGTCTCACAAAAAAACTCTTTAAACTTAATGTATAAACAATTAGAAAATTTTCATTTAAAAGCGAACGAAGACTTCTTTAATTTTGTTATCTAAGCTTTTTATTACTGGTAATCGAACATAAGAAGGTAAAGGACGAAAAACCCCTTTTTCTATAGCAAAAGTAGTAAAGTGATATGTTAATAAAAAAGAGCTCAGAAAAAAATACTGACAAATCAATTGAACCAATATAACTCTAAATAAATAAATGTTTTTATATTTTTTTATCCAAATTAAAGGGATAAAAATTAACAAAAAAAATTGAAATAAAATGGCTATTTTTCCATAAAAAAATAAAAATGAGCTTAATACCGTCAATATCTGAATCTTAAAAGAAATAGCTTTAGATATTTTAAGTTTATATTTGTTACCTTCATTGACAAAGGATAAACGTAATATCACAAAATTAGATAAAAATGAAAAGAATAATAAAAAAATAAAAACACTTGATAAAAAAACTAATGACATCATAATAAAAACCTAAAAAAGTTACATGAAAGCCATCAATCATAACATAATTTTCAACATGAAGCCCTCCATCTATCATTTACATCTCAAACTTAAGTACAAACTACTATTGACAATTATTTTTCAAATAGTGTAATGTCACCTATTATCTTTTAATTTTAAAATAAGGGCTTTTATGTTGAATATCAAAGATTTATCTGTAGCATTTTCAAGCAAATCTGATTTTGACTTAAAAAGGGCCAACTTATTGTTTAAAATCTTAAGCAATCCTGTAATCAATAAAATTGGAGCAACTTTAACTCAAAAAGCTCTTGATTTTAACCTACCAATAGAGCCTCTAATTCTTTCAACTATTTATCAACAGTTTGTCGGAGGAACATCTCCACAAAAATGTATTTCGAGTATAAATAAACTCAGCACATATAATATTCAAACGGTTTTAGATTATTCTGTTGAAGCTAAAGCATCAAATAAAGGGTTTGATCAAACATTAAATGAGATTAGTGAACTAATTGATTTTTCAAAAAATCACCCTAGTCTAACTTTTACCGTTGTTAAAATGACGGGCATCGCCCACTTTAAGATCCTTCAAAAACTTAGCAAAAATGAAATATTAAATACAAATGAAAAAGAAGATTGGTCCAATAGTATAAAAAGATTAGATATTTTATGCCAAAAAGCCTTAGATAATAATCTCAACTTTTTTATTGATGCAGAAGAAACTTGGATACAAAAAGCCATAGATGAAATTGCTCAAAAAATGATGCTAAAATATAATACAAAACAAGCAAGAGTTTTTACTACTTTTCAAATGTATCGTAATGACAGACTCGATTATTTAAATCAGTCCATTCAACATGCTAAAGATAATAACTACTTTTTTGCTGTAAAGCTTGTTAGAGGAGCCTACCTTGAACAAGAAAACGAAAGAGCAAGGCAGTTTTCTTATAAAACTCCCATGAATCCTACAAAAGATAAAACTGACTTTTGTTACGACAAAGCCGTAGAGGTTTGTTTAGAGTCTCTTAAACACACTTCTTTTTGTTTAGCTAGTCACAACGAAGAAAGCACATTAAAACTTGTAAACTACATGAAACAAAATAATCTAGAAAACAACCACCCACATATATCTTTTGCGCAGCTATATGGCATGAGTGATCATATCTCTTATAATTTAGCCAAATCAAAATTTAGAACCCTCAAGTATATACCTTATGGCCCAGTAAATGATGTTATACCCTATCTTATGCGTCGAGCAGAAGAAAATGTCTCTATGACTGGTCAGATGAGCCGAGAGTTAGGCTATCTTCAAGAAGAACTCCAAAGAAGAAAAAATATCAATTAAAAATAGCTAGTCTTCTTAATTTTTGCTAAACTATTATACTATCGCTAATTTTACATGAAGTTTAAAAGTAATGAGACTATCGTTAAGAAATCAATTAATCACCATCTTTTTTTTATTTGGGTTAATACCCCTGTTTATTGCTTCTTATTACTCAATCAATACTGTTCGTAAAACTATTACAGACCTTACTCAAGTACAGTTTCATGAAATATCTAGTGCTATTAGTACAGATACGATTGATTTTTTTAAAAGTAAACAAAATCAATTAAAAATTTTATCTGATTCTACTTTTTTTAGAGGGCAAATGACAAAGGGTAGACACCTTAAATCTTTTTTTAAATTACATTTACAAGATTTTTTAAAACAAAACTCAAAAATCCATGAAGTTATTTGCCTTGACTCTCACTCCCTAAAGTTAAACTATTATCAAAGTACTCATCCTCAAAGACTTACATTAAATGTACCAAAAAACATTCAACAAGATTTTCAAAATCAAAAAGTATATTCTTTAAATAAGTCTGCCCCACTTTTAAGTGAATCAAAACTAAACAATCAAAATATTTTTTCTATTTTTTATCCAGTTCTTGATTTAGAAAACAAAAAACATCTCCTACAAGCAACCATTAAACTTGATACTTTACAAAATAAATTTAAAAACTTACATATAGGAGGACTTAAACAATCTATTCAACAATTTCTCTTTATTTTAGATTCTAAAGATAAGTTATTATACTCTCCCAGTTTTTTTACAAAAGCTAACTTTGATGAATATAAGATCTTAGACCAGTTAAAAAATAGCTCTACCAACCAAGAAAACTATCTAAATTTTTTCCAAAAAAAATACTTATCTTATCAATATTTAATACCTAACTTTAACTGGAAAATCATTATTTTAAAAAATAATGATATAACTTTAAAAACGATTAATGATCTATCTAATAAAAGTTTTTTAATCTTAATCGTATTACTTCTATCTATTTTTTTTACCTCTATTTTTATTTCAAAAGCAATTTTTCAACCTATTAATCATCTAAAAGATATCGCCTATAATTATTCTCATGGAAATTTTGACATTGAACATACTATCCAAGGACAAGATGAAATTGCTCAACTAGCACAATCTATGAAAATCATGGGTCAAGACCTACAAAATTATACTAAAAATCTAGAAACGACCGTAAAAGAAAGAACAAAAGAACTACAAGCTAGCTTAGTCGAAGTCGAGAAATCAAAAGCAGAAACAGAACGCTCTAATAAAGTAAAATCAGAATTTTTGGCCGTAATGAGCCATGAACTGCGAACTCCTTTAAGCGGAATGCTAGGTTCAGCTGAACTTGTTCAAGAATCAATAGAAGATATCGAAATTAAAGAATTAACCGAGATCATTAAAACTTCTGCAAGTGCTCTAACTATTTTAGTCAATGATATCTTAGAATACATCCAATTAGATGAAAACAAAGTTTTATTAAGTATTAAAGACTTTAATTTAGAAGAAGAAATAGAAGAAGTTATTGAATCCTTACTATTTAAAGCAAAAAAAATAAATACAGAGATTATATTAGATTATGATTTTGGCGTCCCTTTACACTACATAGGAGATGCTGAAAGAATTCGTATTATTTTATATAACCTAATTGATAATGCTATTAAATTTAGTCCTAAAGGAAAGGTCTATATACATATTAAAAGTGAAAATTTAAGCGAAAATAAAGCTATCATACAAATTGAGATCATTGATAACGGAATAGGAATATCACAAAAACAAATGAACTCTATTTTTGGACTTTTTTATCAAGTTGATAGTAGCCATACAAGAAGACAAGGAGGAACAGGACTAGGACTAACTCTTGCAACTAAATTACTAGAACTAATGAATAGTAAATTATCAATTCAATCTGAAATAAAAAAGGGAAGTACATTTTCATTCAAACTACCTCTACCTTATTGTAATCAATATAGCCCATTAGTTGATAAAAGCCTAAAAACTCAAACTATTGCTATATTTTCAGAGGATGAACAAATAACCAAAATATTAATTAATAAGTTCTCTGATTATCAAATTCAGGCTTATAGCATCATACCAAATGAAGAGAATGGACAATTTAATATTAAGTCTATGGATATTTTTGAACCTCCAATAGCTATTTTAATTGATAAGTCTAATGTTTACCCTCATAAAACTATTTTAGATTTTTTTAACAATTCTGACTTTCATAAAAATACTCCTAAAATACTCTTAACTAAACAATCTTCATTTTTATCAAAACTAGAAATTAAATTAGGTTACGATCAAATTATTCAACAACCTATCTACTCTTCTAAAATCAAACTTTTAACAGACTCTATACTAAATAAAAATGTTAATAATACTAACTCAAATGAATTTTTCAATAAAGACTTTCTACTAGTTGAGGATAATCTATCAAATCAAATTTACGCCAAAATTTTTCTTCAAAGACTAGGTGCTACTATTACTGTTGTTAATAATGGAGAAGAAGCCATTCAAATTTTATATAAAAACAGTTTTGATTTAATTTTAATGGACTGCTTAATGCCTGTTATGGATGGGTTTGAAGCAACTAAAACTATTAGAAAAAACCAGATATTAGATAAAAAAAATAAAAAAATATCCATTATTGCTTTAACAGCAATTGCTACAAAAAGTGATTTAGATAATTGTATTGATTGTGGTATGAACGATATCATACACAAACCAATCAACAGAAAAAAAGCCTTAAATATAATTAAAAAGTATCTTTAACTATCTAATCGAAGATAAATATTCTTGAAAGTTGGATGACTTACTACAAAAGTATAAACCTTCAATGTCTTTAGCTTCAATAATTAAATCATCATCTTCTGATAAATCTGTGAATAAAATAACTTTTACTTGTTTTAAAGCTTCATTTGAAAAGACTAAAGATAAAAGTTCTATACCACTGACAAGCTCTACATCTAAGTCTAAAATTAAGTAATCTGGTTGGTGGTTCTTTAAAGCAGAGCAAGCCTCTAATGTTGTTTTAATTTGCTTTACTTCTGCTGTTTCAAATACTTCTATGATAGATATTTTTTTTACTTCAAAAGATTTTACATCAGCATCAATCACAAAAAATATCTTTCTTTCTTTTATTAAAGAGCCCTGATTTTTTACAAAATTATTTAAAGTAAATTTATTAATAACAAATTGTATTCTTTTTATATCAAAAGGTTTAATTACAATGTCATTCATTCCTGATGCAATACAGTTTTCTTTATCATCTAAATTCATATCTGCTGTCATTGCAATAATAGCAACATCATCAAAAACTAGTTTTTGATTTCTTATAATTTTACTCGTTTCATAACCATTTAAGCCAGGCAAATGGCAATCCATAAAAATCAAATCATAATCATTTTTTTGTTTTAATTGATCTATTGCTGACTCTCCATCACTACAAATATCAAATTTACAAGGAAGTTTTTTTAACATAAAAGAGATAATCTTTTGATTTACTAAGCTATCTTCAACAATTAAAATATTATGTTCAAAACTTTCATCTTTTAGAGCATCTATTTCTTTTTTTAGAAAAATTGAGCTACTTAAAACTTCTATAAAGTCCCTTTTTTTTATTGGTAAGGTTAAATACTTAACAGATTGATTTTGCTCTTCTAATAAAGTTGGATTAGAGATATTTACTAATTGATAAATATTATGATAATCATTTAAGTAATTATCTACAGTCAAATAATCTGTCAATATTATATCAGATATTTTACATTTATTTATTTCTTCTAAAGAAAGTAATATCTTAAAACCTATATTAAATTGTTTCAAATAATATTCTATAATGTCTCTTTGTAAATTATCTTGAATTAATAAATAAATTTTATCTTCGACAGATAAAGCTTTATCTTTCTCATAACTAATAAAAGGTAACTCTAAATTTAAATAAAAGGTAGAACCTTTACCTAACTTTGATTCAATACCAATTTTGCCTCCCATTAGTTCAATTAAATCTTTTGAAATACTTAAACCAAGTCCTGTACCTCCAAAGTTTCTAGTAGTATCTTCAGAAGCTTGTTTAAATTTTGAAAAAATAGTTTCTAATTTATCCTTTTTAACACCTATCCCTGTATCTTGAACTGATATTCTAAATTTAACTATTTTACTGTTTCTTGATATTTCTTCTGATTTTATATACAAGTACCCACTCTTCGTAAATTTTAAAGCATTACCAATTAAATTTATAATAATCTGCCGTAAACGAGTTGGATCACCAAACAAAGAATTTGGCAAAGAAAAATCTTGCTTACAATATAGCACCAGACCTTTTTCATCTGCCATAATGGAGTACATTTGAGAAATTTCTTCTAAAGTTGAGTTTAATGAAAATTCTATTTTCTCTAAGTTTAAATTATTAGACTTTATTTTGGAATAATCTAAAACATCATTGATAAGTGCATGTAAAGATTTAGCCGACCATTTTGCTAAATTAATTGACTCTAATTGACCTCTATTTAAATCACTATTAGAAATCAGCTCTAACATACCTAAGATACCACTTATTGGAGTCCTTATCTCATGACTCATACTTTCAAAAAAATCAAGTCTGGCATCATTTGCTTTTTTAAGTTCAAGAGTCCTTTGCTGAACTAATTCTTCTAAATCTTCTAATTTTAAGTTCGCCTGTTTTTTCAAATTCCACTTTTGAGTTAAACTAAAAGCAAGCTGCCTTACTTCAATATTATCAAATGGTTTTTTTAAAATTAATAATTGATCTGTACCACCTAATCTATCCATGATATCTCTCCATGAATAATCTGAATGAGCCGAACAAATAACAATTTCAAGATTTGGATCAGCTTTCCATAAATGCTGAATTGTCTCTATACCATTCCAGCCAGGAGGCATTCGCATATCTACGAAGGCCATTGCATAAGGAGCATTATTTTTTATTGAATCAAGTACCATTTGATGAGCTTCTTGTCCTTGAAAGGCATTTTCTAATTGAAACTCAGTATCTATTGTAGGTTTTACTTTTTGATCTTCAAATAAAAAAGACCCTAAATTTTCAAACTCTATATTTTTATTTGGCGTGAAAATTTTTTTAAAGTCATCATGAATAGCTTTGCTATCGTCTACAATTAAAATTTTTCTATTCACTTTTTATTCCTTCATTTACTATTGGTAGCACCAAATAAAACTCTGCACCATAACCCACACCTTTTGATTTTGCATATAGCTCTCCGCCCATTTCACTAGCTGCATTTGCTGAACTATGAAGCCCAAAACCATGACCTTCTTTTTTTGTAGTAAAACCATAGGAGAAAACTTTAAGTAAGCTAGCACTTTTTATACCAAGACCGTTATCTTTAATACAAATTTCTACCTTATTACCGATCAATCTCGAACTTATTTCAATGATTGGCTTTTCTATTTTTGATTCTTCAACTGAAAACTTAGCATTTTTTAATAAATTTACAATAATTTGTAATAAAAGATGACGATCTAAAGATAAGGTAACACTACCCTGTATCTTATTTATTAAATCAATTTTACTACTCTCATCAACATCAAAACCTATTGAAAAAGCATCATCAAAAATATCTTCAAGTAAAAAATTTTCAAGAACACCATATATTGATTTTGTATGTCTTTGTTGTACATTAACAATCTCTCTAATATGTCCTATATTTTTTTCGATTAATAAAGTTTCTTCTTGTAACTTTTTATTATCTGCCACCAAAACAGCGGCTAATTGTCTCAAATAATTTAGTAAAACTTTACCCTTATCATCTTCATTTAAATAAAAGTTTAGATCTTTTTTATTTTGCTCTATCAAATCTAATGCCTGGTGTAACCTATTACAGCTAGATTCATAAACTTTATCTTTTAAAATAGATACTGACACATTTATACTATTTAAAACATTTCCAACATTATGCAATACACTCGAAGCAATATCTGCTTTTCCTGCTAAACGAGCAGCCTCTACTAATTGTGTTTGTGCCTTACTTTTTTCAATCGAAGCTTCTTGTGCCAAAATAAAAGCTTCTTTCATTTCAAATTCGGCCTTTTTTATCTCTGTTTGATCTACTAATACTAATAAATAAGTTCCAATATTTGGTTTTATTTGAACAGCAGTCACAACTATTTCGTAAGTCTTTTCTTCTATTGAAATCTTACAGTCTAAGCTTATTTTTCTTTCTTTTTTAAAAACTTCTTTATTTAATAATTCGTCTTTTCTAATATTCCATTCAAATAATAAAAAAATATTATCTGCTAAAACTGTTTCTATTTTTTTTTGAGTAACAAGCCTTACTTGCTTATTTGCAAATAAAATTTGCCCTTCATCATTAATAATTACTATCATATTTTGAATCACATTTAAGTGTGAAATAAATGATTCAATCAGTCTATTCCCCCCAGATATTAAATCAACATAAGAACCTTCAAACTTTTCAATATTCCCTCTGTAAGAAAATTTTCCTATTTCAATATGATTTACTTGTTGGTCAAACTCTGTTACTGCTAAACGAATTGTTTGAATTAGTTTATCCATAGATTGAGACATCAATCCAATTTCATCTTTACGATCCATGTCTTCAATAACTACAGATAAGTCTCCTTTACTAACCCTCACCAAAGATGAACTCAAATTAATTACTGGGGTTAATATTTCTCTTTTAATATAACGACTTAAATAATAACCTCTTGCTGCTGAAAAAATTCCTCCAAAAAAAACAAGTATAAATAGAGATTCCCATTTTACTTTGTTTACTAAAATTTTAATTTTGGATATTCTTGTTTCTCCATCTAGCTTAAATGTTTTAATATTTTCTAACAATTTTTTATTTTCTTTTTTAGTTAGCAATTTTAATTGCTCATGAGTAATAATATATCGTAAATATCCAATTCTTTTTTTTGATTTTTTTAACTCACTTAAAGTACTTTCATCTTCATTATAAATCGGGGTATAACAATCATAAACATCAACTAAATTATTTTGTTCTGAATTACCTATGGGATACTTTTTACTAATGATGCTTAGTTTATCAGAAGCAATGATTTTTAAAACATCTGGATCAAATACCTCATAATTATCATCAATCCAACTTTTCTTTTTTCTGTCATAAACAACTTCATTCTTCATAGAAAAAGCATCTTCAAAAGATAAAAACTGCCAAAGAGTTAATTTATTTCCTTTTTCTACAAAAAAAGAAACTAAGCCAATTTCATCGTCAAAATCATAATTAATCTCTAAATATTCACGAAGAGCTTTTGTTGATTTTTTTTCTAAATAGGAAGTTAAAACAAATCTCCCTTTTTGTAATAAAGTACTACCCTTATCTTTTAAAATATTTAAACGAAGCTTTTTTTCTAAATCAAGAGTTAATTTTGAACTTTCGATAAGCTCTTCCACGTGACTTTTAATTTGTAGTTCTAATAGTTTATTGATTGAATGATCTAAAGATGTAAAACAAAAACCTGCAATAGTAGCTACAAAACAATAGTTTATCCAAAAACCAATGGTATTAGATAAATTTAGCTTTCTTATAATCGAAGTTTGTTTCATAATTTTATAAAAATATTAATTAATTACTTGTATATTAATTATTCAGCCCTTAGAATATTCTGAAACTATTCTAAATTCAACTAAAATCCCCAATTTACTTTTAGAATAATTTTTAGGTCATTCATGAAAYTGYAWYTTTYRSRYRKYWTTRTANGSWTTTACRNWWKCTKYKYNAKTTRYNTRSMRMTGWMWYRSRMGTKGMMGTGMACRRYKATANNNGTCGTGGTTACATGAACTCCTCTAAATATAACTACTTAGCAGACAACTCAACAGATGGTACTAGCCAATTTGGTGAAGTTGGCTTTAATTTTAGTACTCAACCACATGAGAGATTACACCTTGGCTTTCAAATTTTAGCTCGAGAGCTTGGCTCTACGGGTAAATACGAACCACGTTTAGATTGGGGTTTTGCTGATTATCAAATCAATAAATATATCTCTCTTAAAGTTGGTAGATTTTTCTCTCCTTGGGGTTTACACAACGAGGGTAGAGATGTAGATATTTTACGAAATACTATTATACCTGTAGAGGTTATTTACTCTGAAGATGCTAGAGAAATTTCATTAATGAAAGGTCTAGAGCTTCACGGAAATTTCAATATCGGTAAAAAAAATAATCTTGAATATCGTTTTGCTAAAGGCAATATCGATATTAATTTAAACTCTAGATTTAGCCTAGAACTTGAAAGCAGACTTTCTAACTTATACTCTAAGTTTATAGTTGCAAAAGGTGGCCCTCTAATAGCTAACCCCCTCACTCAAATTGACATGAATATAGACCATATAACAGCTTATGGTTTTGTCTGGAATACTTGGGTAGATGGCCTCCGTCTAAGTTATACAAGTTTTGAACCAGACATTGATATTAATGCACAAATTGATATTAGCGCACAAGCCCAATTACCTAGCCCACAATATACCTTTTATGACTTTTCTAAAGACTTTAAAACCCTCTCTTTAGAGTATGTAAAAAATAAATGGTCTTATACCTATGAAAGACTAACTTATGCTGTTGATGCTTATACAATACTAGGTAAAATACCTCTTTCTGATGTTTTTTCTTATTATCATCAAATAACTCATCGATTTAACGAAAAGTATGAACTTGGTATCGTTAAAGCAAAATCAAAAAATAAACTAAAAACAAATCAAGGTCGAATTGATGACTCTATTAATGATCTCGCTTTTACAATAAGAGTGGACTTAGATGAAAGCTGGGTCTTTAAAGTTGAATACCATGACTTAAAAGGTATTGGTAGCTTAAGAACAACAATTAACCCTGGACTTAGCAATACAAATAATCAAGGTGTAAACTGGGATATGATAGTAGCTAAAGTTACTTATAGCTTTTAAAAAATTATGAAAAAAATAATTAAAACTATATTACTTTTTAGCTTATTAGCCTCCGCCTGTTTCGCTGATTTAATTTTAATTGCTCATAAAGACTTCCCTATTGACTTTATTTCAAGAGATAACCTCAAGCGAATCTATGATAACAAAATGAAAATATGGCCTCATGGAGGATCTGTTGTTAGAGTCCTTTTAAAAAGAGGTCGTATTCATAAAAATTTTTGTAAGATAATCAAGAGGTCTCCTTCAAACTTAAAAAGATTTTGGAAAAAACAAATCTTTACAGGTAAAGGTTTAGCCCCTAAAAGTTTTATTAGCCAAGAAAATATAGTAGAGTTTGTATCTTCTAATAGAAATGCTATAGCTTATGTAGACTCATCGGCTGATATAAAGTCTGTTAAACTTATTAAACTTAAATAACTTTCCAATTATCACCCCTTTTTCTCAAAAAAATCATAATATGTTAGAATAAAGTCAAATCCCTTATTCTAAGTAGTTTGCCCTATGAAAAAAGTTTTTCTACATATTTTTTTTCTTTTTACTGTAGTCCTAACCCTACAAGCAAGTGAAAAAAAAATAGAAGTTCATGGTTATATTAGTCGAGGGTATTTAAATTCATCTAAATATAACTACCTAGCAGATAATTCAATAAACGGAACAACCCAATTTGGAGAAAATGCCCTTAACTTTAATACCCAAGCTCACCCAAAACTACATCTAGGATTTCAAATTCTTGCAAAAAAACTTGGATCTACTGGTAAATACAAACCTAGCTTAGACTGGGCTTTTGCCGATTACCAAATCAATAAATATATTTCTTTAAAAGCTGGGCAGTTTTTCTCTCCTTGGGGCTTACATAACGAAGGTAGAGACATAGATTTTCTAAGAAATACAATTATACCAATAGAAGTCATCTATTCCGAAGATACTAGAGATATTTCTTTAATGAAAGGCCTTGAAATACATGGAGATTTCAACATAGGTAAAAATAATAATATTGAATATAGATTGGCTAGAGGTAATGTAAACTTTGATTTAAACTCAAGATTTTCTTTGGAAATAAAAGATAGCTTATCAAAAATATACTCAAAAGCTATCTTAGATAAGTTTGGCCAAGTCATCTCTAATCCTATCAATGATATTTCTATAAATATAAAAGGAATGAATACCTACGGCATAGTCTGGAATACATGGATTCAAGGCTTAAAACTTAGCTTTACTAACTTTGAGCCAGATATTAATATATATTCTCAAGTAAAAAAACTGGGACCCCAATATGTATTTTATGATTTCGCTAAAGACTTTGAAATCAAATCTTTAGAGTATATTAAAAATAGATGGTCATATACCTATGAAAGACTCACATATGCTGTAAATGCCTACACCACAATCGGAAAACTAAATCTTTCTGATGGAGTTGCCCAGTATCATCAAATAACCTATAGACTAAATGATAAATATGAGTTTGGTCTTGTAAACTCTAAATCTATCAATAAATTAAAATTAAACCAAAATAGAATTGACGACTCTATCACTGATATTGCTTTCACTATTAGGGCTGACTTAAATGAAAATTGGGTATTAAAAACAGAGTTTCACAGCTTTCAGGGTACTGATACCTTAAGAACAACTATTAACCCAGGATTAAATACTACAAACCTAAATGATAACTGGCATATGTTCGCAGCTAAAATTACCTACAGCTTCTAAAGATTATGAAAACAATTATTAAAATTATATTACTTTTTAGTTTATTGGCTCCTACCAATTTTGCTAATCTAATTTTAATTGTACATAAAGATTTTCCTATTAACTCTATTTCAAAAAATGACCTTAAAAGAATCTATAGTAACAAAATGAAAATTTGGTCTCACGGAGGCTCTGTTGTAAGAGTACTCTTAAAAAGAGGTCGCATTCATAAAAAGTTTTGTAAATTAATCAAAAATTCTCCTTCAAATTTGAGGAGATTTTGGAAAAAACAAATCTTTACAGGTAGAGGTCTAGCCCCTAAAAGCTTTATTAGCCAAAAAGATATAGTAGAGTTTGTATCCTCTAATAGAAGTGCTATAGCTTACGTAGACTCATCGACTGATATAGATTCAGTTAAAGCTATTGAGCTTAAGTAAAGCTCCTTTTAATAATCATTGATCTAAAAAAACTACTTCTAGTTTCTACTCTATCCAAAAAAGTGATTCCATATAAAACTTTATCTTTATTAGTAATCTAATCATTTTTTTAGACAAAAAAATACCCTTTGATAAAAATAAATTACTTTACATTTATCAAAGAGTATTAAAATGAAAATGGCTCCCCGAGTAAGACTCGAACTTACGACACATCGATTAACAGTCGATTGCTCTACCAACTGAGCTATCAGGGAACGTGTTTTTCATGTGTTCTATATTAACAAATATTTTTTTAAATGCAAGCTTTTTTTTAAAATAAAAAAAAAGAATTACTTCTTACAAAGTAATTCTCTTTTTTACTCAATTAAATTATTAAGCTAATAACGACAATATCTCAGTTGAACGAGATACAAACTCTGACATTTTTTTACCTTCAAAAGGTTTTTGCTCTAAAAGAGCTAAATCATATAAATGTCTACAAACCATTTTTGCATCATCACTTTTATGCATATTTAAAGCTTTGTCAACAATTGAGTTTTGAGCATTTACTACGTAAGTATGGCTTTCTAACAAATCCATCTCTTTATTGTTATTAAACATACTCATTTCTTGAAATCTTCTCATTTGCTCTGGTAATAAAATCATGCCTGACATTTTATCTGATTTTAAATTTTCAACTCGAACACTAATTTTATCTGAACCAATAGCACTTTCAAATAATGCCTTAATCTTATCTTCTTTAGTTTTATCTTCACTATCTAAAATTGTAGAGTCTTTTTCTTTGTCTACTAAAATATCATCTAAATCAGAATCTATACGAGTAAAGGCTACTCCTTCGTTTTTCATTTCTAAGTGTTGTACTAAATGGTTATCTAAGGGATCATTTAACAAAATAGCCTCTAAATTTTGCTCTTTAAAAAGCTCTAAATAACTATGTTGAGCATCTAAATCAGAAACATAATAGACTTTCTTTTCATGTTTATCTTTATTTCTCTCTAAGTACTCATCTAAAGTTGTATATTTATCATCAAGAGTTGATTTAAAAATTACACTTGAAGCAATTCTTTTATAAAACTTTTCATCTTGCATCATTCCAAACTTAACAAATGGACTAATATCTGGCCAAAATGTTTCATAAGTTGCTCTATCTTCTTTATATAAGTCTTTTAACTTATCTGCAATTTTTTTAACAATATGCTGAGAGATACGCTTAATTTGTGGATCACCTTGTAAAGAAGACCTTGAAACATTTAATGGAATATCAGGACAGTCTAAAACTCCCTGTAACATAAATAAATAGGATGGAAAAACATCTTCAATTGCATCTGAAACAAACACTTGATTACAAAATAGTTTGATTCGACCCTTTAAACTCTCGTACTGTGGTTTTACTTTTTGAAAGTATAATATACCCTTTAATTGAAAAGGCGTATCTACATTAAAATGTAAATGAAACAAGGGCTTTTCTTGCATTGGAAACATATGCTCATAAAACTTATCATAATCTTCTTGTTCTAAGGTACTTGGCTGTAAGTTCCAAATTGCTTTTTGAGTATTGACTTGTTCACCATTTAAAAATAACGGTGTATGAATAAACTCAGAATACTTCTTTAATGTAGTCTTAAAATTGTCTACATTTAAAAACTCTTCTGAATCTTCATTCATATGTAAAATGATTTCAGTTCCCTGTGTTTTCAAGCTATCTAATGTATCTAAAGTATAACTTGTGCTTCCATCACATTTCCAAACAATTGATTTTTCATCTAATCTATGGCTTTGAGATTTTACTTCAACAGTACCAGCAACCATAAACGCTGAATAAAAACCTAATCCAAATTTACCAATTACTTGGTTAGAGTCATCATTACCTTTGTGTTTTTCAAAAAACTCTTGAGCACCCGAAAAAGCTAACTGAGCTATATACTTTTTAACTTCTTCTCCATTTAGACCAAGTCCATTATCTTTAATATGAATTGTTTTTTCTGTTTCATTAATTGCTATCTCAATTTTATAGTCAATATCTTTTTGATCTGACTCACCAAGTAAAGATAGGTGTTTATGTTTACTTATTGCATCAGATGCATTTGAAACCAATTCTCTAATAAAAATATCATGCTCTGAATATAACCATTTTTTTATAATTGGAAGCATGTCCTCAGCAGTAACTGAAATCTTACCTTCTTCACTCATTTTATTCTCCTAATTTTTGCAAATCATTGATTTTATCAGAATTTTAACGATGTATTAAAACTCTATTTTAATCTCTTAAACGAAAAAGATGTGCCAAAAAAAATCTTTCATTTTGAAACAAAATATAATGATATATGGGTATATTGAAAAATAATCAATTCAAAATTAAATTATCGTTAAAATTTGAACCTTCGTTCAAAACCTAGTTGAACATCTTTTTCGTTTTCTTTACCGCTAAAATCAAAACTTTGTTTTTCACGTAGTTGTCTTTTAAAAATCAAACCAACCTCATCACTAAGTCTCAATTTTAATCTAGTTTCATTTCTCATCTCACCTAAATAGTTTTCTTGTTGATGAGATATAAATAAACCATTTGATAGTCTTGTACCGACTCTAAAGCGCCCTATTCCGCTACTAGATTTAATTAAATTTGGTTCAATTTTAATATTTTTAAAGCCAAAAATAGACTGAGCTATTCTCTCAAACTGTCTTCCAAAAATTTTATCTTCTAGTTGGGCCGATATTTGTGATGACAAAATCATTTCATCACTAGCACCAGTCACTTGATTTGCACGATTTAAATCAATACCGCTTTTCCCTATTAGACTAGGACGCTTACTCATACCTACTCCATGTGAAACTAACATTTTAAAAATATCGTCTTTAGATAAGTTAGGATCATTCGTACGTAAATCATAATCTAAATGATCTATATGCCCATTTAAATTAAGTTCAACTTTTTCATCCCCAATTTCAGCTATAGCACTTAGCCTTAAAAAAGAATCAAAGAAGTTTTTCTTTTTATCTATACTAATACCATTTGTACCAATTTGATCAATTTCTTTATTATCAATATTCCACATTAAACCAAGTTTTGAAGAAACATCTGAGATTTGAAACTCATTCGAGCCCCATAACCTCAAATCTTTACTTGAAAAAGAACCTGTATTTTCTTTGGTTTTTTCTTCATCAAAAGGGACAAAACTAATATGAGAGCCATTTTGTATTCTAAACTGATTTCTTGTTAAGTTTATATAGCCATCTTTTGAGGATATTTTTCCTTCTAATACAACTTTATCATTATAAAACTGTACTGTTAAATCAGGTAAAATATTAATATCAAAAAAATCCGATTTTAACTTTGCTGGACCTGTTGGCTGTATTCTTAGACCAAACTCATAAGTGCTATAAAATGGTATCTGAAAATAATGAGTTGGAGTAGCTAAAGAAGCCATCATTTTCTCATAATGAACCATTCCGCCTTTATGAGTTAATGAAGCAAAACCAGATAATCTACCTCTTGCCCCTGCTATAAATAAATTAGAAATATCTGCTTCATCTACAGTAATATAGTCCCAATGAAAACGACTCTTTTTTATCTTGCCCTTAAGAAAAAATCTAAAATCCTCTTTTGGTGTTACCTCTCCATGAAGGTTTAGTTTTAAATCATCATAATTTCCATCTATATTTTTTAAAAGTAGCTTTTCGTCATCATAATCAATATCTAGGTTTAAATTTGTAAATTGAAAGGTTTTACCCTTATCAAATATTTTTAGCAAGTCTAAGTTTAATTTAGTATAACCATGCATAGATGGAAAGGGTAAAGATTTTGTTAACTTTAATTTTCCTTCAAATGAACCATCTACATCTACTATAAAATTAGGTAATAAATCTTTAAATGCTTTAACAGGTAATTTAGGTAAATTCATATCTAAATTAACTATTTTATTTTCAGTCCAAGATATAAACGGAAAATATTTTATTATTTTTAAAGGAAACTCTCCATTTATATAAAACTCCGCATCTTTTTTTTGCAATAAAAACCTTTCTATATTCATATGATTTTGGTTTATTTTAATCGAAGCAGATGCTTTTTTAAAATAAGTCTCTCCCTGAGGAATTTGTACATATAAAGAGGCATCATTTAAGTTTAAATTAGCTTGTACATCCCCAAATAAGTCTTTCACCTTCACATTAAAATCAAGAGAACCTCTAACAGGCACATCAAAGTCTTTAATAGCATCTTTTAATAAAGAAAACTGCAAATCATAGAATTTACACTCGATATTATCTCCTTGTGACTTTAAATATAAAAAATTTTTAGTAATTTGATCTAGTGACGATTTTCTTGAAAATTTCAAACTCCAATTTAATTGTTCACCAAAAGTCCATTGTAGTTTTGAAGATTCATTTAAAAATATTTGGTTATTAGGAATTTCAAAATGTAGTCGATTTAAATTTAAACTTAATTTCTTTTTATGAAATTTACCTTTTAAAGACATCTGTCCTTTTTTTAAATTAACATACTCCATAAAATCTAAACTTTTATAACGTTGCAAATGTTCGTCACGAAGATCAATCTCAACTGATGACAAACTATCTATATAGCTTTGTGGATTTAAATCTTGAATTAAATTAAGTATATTATGCTTACCTTTTATAAGGCCTTTTATTGAGTTTGATACTAGTTTAAATTGAAATAAGTCTAGTTTTGAGTCATACCAAAACTCTGGATTACTTAACACTACTTTATGAATTAATAAATCACTATTTGCCTTCAAATGAAAAGTAGCCTTTAAGTTTGGTTCTTTTATGATTTTTAATTCTCCATTTAATAAGCCCTCAAAGTTTCTAGTATCTAAATAACTAATATTAAAATCTTTTACATTAAAATCAATCTTTGATTTCTTTTCATCGTACACCCCTATATAATCAATAACACCTTTATTTTCTTCAAATACTATCTCTCCACTTACATGTGTACTTACTTGATTTGATGATAAATGTAATGAGATTTTTTCAAACCTTTTATACTCTATTTGTGCATCTTCAATAATACCATTACTATTTAATTGATAATTTCCATTTTTAAGATTAATTAATAAATTGGCTTCAATATTCAAATAGCCATCAATATCTTTTTTTGAATAATAGTTTTTTACAAAGTCTAAATCTTCGATAGAAAAATCTTCTACTAACATTTTCATTTTAAATTGGTCTTTACTTAAACTACCTTCAAATAAGTCAATATAACCACCAACAAATGAACCACCTTTTGATGTAAACTTCCATAAAAACTTAGAAAAATCTAATGGGGTTTTACCTGCATCAATGTGTAGGTCTTCTATATATATTGGATAGCTTTCATAATATACATCTGTTAGTTTAACAGGAGATACAATGAGTTTATCATCTATTAATTTAATAGAAAAGTCTATAAAACCTTTTACTTTATTAGCTATTTGACTTTCTCCAAAAGAATGAAACAAGTTTGTCAATTGTAACTGATAAACATAAGTATTTACTTGATGCGATTCTTTTTCATCATATAAATAATCAAAACTAATCAAACCACCTAAATATCTAGTTTTTCCATTTTTTATTTTAAAGTTATTTTGATTCCAGATACTATCAAAGCTTAAGTTATCTAATTGAAATTTTTTATATTCTATTTTTGATAAATTTAGATTTCCATTTCCTTCTAATATGTAATATAAATTTTCTTCACCAAGAATTTTTATTAATGAAGCATCTGCCCCTAATTTTGCCTTGTTTTTTGAAAATGTTAATTTACTATTTGCAGAAATAACCCCATCTAAAAATAAGTCTTTCATTGAAAAAATATTTGAAATAGGAGTTTCTTCTGATAAAAATGCTATTTGCCCTTCTGAGCTTAAAAAATTAAATAATAATTCTAGTTTTATGGGTAAACTTGAATCTTTTGTATTATTTTTAAAATCATTTGCAGTAGCTACTAAACGAATTTCCTCACTTAGCCACTGTATTTCTCCTTGAAAGCGTATAGAAGGATTTATCTCTAAACCTGTTTGGCTCAAAAAGTTTTTATCTTTTGCAAATAAAAGGCCCAATGGTTTTTTTAAGTTTAAATTAAAAAAGAACATTCTTGAGCAAGAAACTTTATTGAACAATTTATTTTTTGATAAAGATTCATGACTATTTCCCCCCAAAATACCTACTAAGTTTTGAAAAAAGTCTTCTGCATTTTCTACAGCAACATCTATATTAGTAATTTTAGCTAATTCAATTTCTAAGTTTTTACTCAAAAGTTTCCATGGATTAACCTTTACAAAAAGAGTTCCGATTTTTGCAATTATTTCATTTTTATTTTTTCTTCTAAGACGAATATTAGAAACAATAAAGCCACTTAATAAATCTCCTGATACTTGGTCTGATTGTATTAAATAACCTTTAAACTCATTTGATTTCAATTGATAATTTAAAAGGTCAGTGACATAAGAATTAAAAATAGACATAACAGACCAACAAATAAATAAAAAAATAATGCCTATAAAAATAGTCCATCGTTTTATTTGCTCTATTTTGTCCAAAATTTATCTCCACAAAACTTTATTTATAAAAGGGTTCATCACACTCTACGTACCAAAAACTACCATTTATCCACTTATTTTATCAATATGACGATAATAGACCTAAATAGTATTTCTATATCTATTTTACGGCATTTCTATTCACAAAATGTATAAATTTATAGAATTCATTTCAATAAATCAAGGTCTAGGTTCATATGGCAATATCATCTGTAACATCAAGTAGCTTTTCACCGTCTAGTTTAGCAAAACAATTGCGTTTATCATTTACAGATAGTTTACAAAAAGATGGCTTTATTAAAAAGGGATTAACAGGAAGTTTTCGTTTTTTACAAAATAGATTATTTTTAACTCCTGACCCAAGGTCAACCACAAAAGAAAGCAATCATGTTACTACAACTAGAAGAGTTGGAAATAAATTTTCAGCAAAAGTAAATGTAACCCTTGAAGATCATACAGGACAATCTAGAAAAGATGCTGGTTTTATTTTAAAAAAACAAGATGATAAAAACTATCTATCTATGAGTATTAGTACAAAACAAGATGTCAGATTTTATCGAGTTGTAAATGGTGAAAAAAGTCTTATTAAAACGGTGTCCTTAGATGAGCAAATTCCTAAAAACTTTGATATGCAAGTTGATGTAAATAACTCTAACTTTGACTTTTATATGAATGGTAAAAAGCTTTTAAGTGCAAAGGACTCTACCTTTTCAGGAGGAGAACTTGGTTTTGGAAGCTTTCATGGCTTAGGTAGTTTTTCTGATTTAGAAATTTATCAATAAACTAAAAATGAGAGGATAGCTTTAAATAAGTACCCTTATAATCAGCACCAAATTGAACTTCATTTAAAGTATCTGTATCAGTTTTTAATTGATAATCATGCCTCATATAGCCTATCCCTATATCTAAATTTTTAAAAACCCTATTCATAGATATAGGTAAACTTTGAAGATATTCAATTTTTGTTCTTATTCCCTTGGTATTAACTCCCCCTAAATGAAAGCTCGTACCTAAAAATTGCAAGGATAGTTTTGACTTTTCTCTTGGGAAATAAGCTAGCTCATAACCAAAAATTGGTTGAAAAGTAACTTCAGAATAAGATGATCTACGACTTCCATCTTTAAAACTTAAATCTAAAATACTTGTACGTAAACCACCCAAAATTGAAATTTCACTATCATGTTTTGAGAAGATTTTCTTTTTTACAAAACTATCCATATGAGAAATCTGAGCCTTAAGATCAGCACCAAATAAATATCTAGTATTTTTTAAAGTAAAATCTCCATTAACTCGATCTTTATAAGACATATGGTCAAACTCTGTATAAACTCTATATTTACCTGGTCTCCACTTAACATCTATACTAAAAGCTGTAATGCTTTTATCTAAATAACTTCCTGAGCCTGCTTTTCCAACTCTACCCTTAACCTCGCTAGTAAGACTAGGAGAAAAAGATACTTGTTCACCCAAACGATATTTTCTTTCATCTTTAAAAAGAGATTTTCCCTCTCTCCATTCAAACTTTTTTCCATCAGACATTTCTCTAAAATAATCTTTTTTAAAGCTAGAGTGATCTTCAAAGTTTAATTGTAAACCTTCTCTTTCCAAGTGAAACTGAAAGGGAATTGTTCTTGGAGGAGTTAGAGTTTTTCCTGTTTTTCTATCCCAAGATCTAAGAGCCGTTACTTTTCCTAAAATATTATAATAAATCTCAATAAAGCCACTAAAATTTTGAATAATATCTTTTTCTAAATTTTGAGAAAAAACGCGATGATCTAGAGGGATTCTTTGCCCTGTAAAACGATTCCAAACCAATCTTTTATGAATCAAGCCATCACGAGTATACTCAGTTTTAATTACAAAGTTTTTACTTTGACTCCATCTTACTACAAACTCTTTAATAAAGTTTTCGTCTGCAAAAATAACTCTATCCCAGTTTACTTTTTTTATAGATAGTTCTTCATCTTCAACATTATACTTTTCCATCGCCTCAATCTCTTCTTCATTGAGCCTTATTTCATTTTTGTTTAAATCATTTTTTTTATAAGATTTTTGAGATATTGTTTTACCCTCAAGATCATATTTAATAATCATTAAGTTTTCTATATCTTCCCATCTTTCTTCTGTAATAACTTCAATTTTTATTAAGTCTGGGTTTTGAATTTGTTTTTTACTATGAACATCAAAATATTTATTAGATAATTGCTCATCTCCTAAAAATAAACTTTCAATTCGATAGTTTAAGGATATTTTAGTATGCAGTAGTTGTCCCTTTTCTAAAATAGATACAGAAAAAGAGTTTCCAATAAACATAAATATACATAAAAAAACGAATTGATTCATTGTTGGTTTTAATTATCCATTGTTTTAAATAAAGATAAAATTTTAATAAACATCTTCACTTTATGAAATGACAAAATCTATCCTCAAACGACAAATTAAAGAGAATATACTACTTTTTCGTCATAGTAGTGATCAGTTCTTATGTAAAATAAAGAAATATATCTAGGTCTATTTAAATAGTTTATAAAACGAAAGCTTTTATACTAAACCAATATTAAAGTAAATCCCCGTTTGATAAACAATAAATGCCATTAAATATGCACCAATGCTCAAGCCACAAAATTGCCACATACCAAACATATAGCTATTTGTCTCTCTTATAACTGTAGCAACAGTAGCCATACAAGGAGCAGAAATCAAACAAAAAATCATTAATGAAACAGCCACCAAAGGATTAAATACCTTTTCTCCAGCTCTAGTTTTATGATCTTTTGGATATTTTACTGACTTTATTTTTTTAGAAAGCCTAGTTTCTGTTGAAGAGCTTCCTAACTCTTGATAGTCATCTACATCTGCTTCACCGATTCCAAAAACAATACCAAATTGACTGACAAAAACCTCTTTAGCTGCAATTGCTCCAAGTAAAGCAGTCGTTATTTTCCAGTCAAAACCAACAGGAGTAAAAACTGGTTCTACAAATTTTCCAATTTTCCCTAAGATGCTATGTTCTAGTCTTTTACCACGATAAAAATCTTCTATGTTTAAAATATTTTTTTGATATTGTAACCATAAGTCTAAGGCTATTTTTTCACTCTTTGTATTAGCTTTTTGCTCTAACTTTAAAACAGATACTATTTTTTGTTGAGACTTTGTTGCTAATTTCAACTCATTATCAATTATAATTTTTTCTTTAGTAAAAGCTGTTTCATATTCCCAATATTTGGTCTCATTTTCTTTCATTAAAGATTGAATTGATAAAGCAACTTTAACATCAAAATCAGTAATTAATTTATCTGATAACATTTTATTTTTAACATTAGAGAGTTCATTTGAAATTTTTGAATCTAAATCTAAAGAGTTTGGATAATTACCAAGAAACCAAAGTACAATTGAAGCGGCTAAAATAGTTGTACCGACTTTACTTAAATAAATTTTACTTCTATCTAAAATCTGAATCCATAAAAACCTCAACGATGGTAAACGCAAAGGTGGAATCTCCATAATAAAACTGGAGTTTTCTTGTTTCATAGTTGATTTTAAAATTTTTGCTACAATTCCTGCTACTACTATGCCTAACAAATATATTATAAATAAAACAAAACCTCTCCATTCTAAAGAAAAGAAAATGGGTATTAATAAACCATAAATTGGTAAACGAGCCATACAAGAAACTAAGGGTAAAACCATGATAGTAATAAATCTATCTAACGAGTTTTCAATAACTCTTGTAGCCATAATAGCGGGTACAGTGCATCCTAAACCAGATGACATTGGTAAAAAACTCTTACCATTAAGCCCTCCAGTTTGCATCAATTTATCCATTAAAAAAGAAGCCCTTGCCATATATCCAGAACCCTCAAATATGGCAATACATAAAAATAAAGCAATAATATTTGGCAGAAAAATTAATACACCACTACAACCAGCTATTACTCCATCAACTATTAAAGATTTTAACCAAAAATCTGATGATTTTGGCCATAATAACAAAACTTGATTGCTCAAATAAGCGAAAAAATCCTCTATCCAGCCCATCGGATAATCGCCCAATGTAAATACTAATTGAAAAGACAAATAAACCAAAAAGAAAAAGATAGGCAAACCAAAAAATCTGTTCATTATTATTTCGTCTATTTTATCTTCAGTAGATGAGTCAATTGCCACCTTGGTAATACATTGAGATAAAATCTCATTTGAAAACGAATATCTAGCCTGTGTAATTAAAATACCAGCCTCGCTATTAGTCTGCTCTTTAATCAATAAAAGTTGATTATTTAGTATATCTTCTATTTGATTTTTATTTTTTATTTTAGAGAGTAAATCAATAGCCCATTGATCTTTCTCTAAGAGTTTTCTAGCAAACCATTTCTTTGATAAATTCGTATAACTTTCAATACTACTGGGTAAAATCTCGGCTAATTTCTCTACTGCTTCAATAATTTCTTTTGGGTAAGTTACAATTTTATTAGTTTTTGTATCTTTAGCTTGGTCTATCATTGAAATATACTTAGATTTATCTAGTTTTTTAGTTGCAACACATGAAACAATTGGTACACCAAGTAAACCTTGAAGTTTCTCTATATCTAATTGCAAACCTTTTGATGCCATTTCATCTTGCATATTAACCACTAAAACCATAGCTTGGTTTAACTCTATTAATTGCAAAGATAAAAATAAGTTTCTTTCTAAGTTTGTCCCATCTAAGATATTTATAATTGTTTGATTTTGATGACTTAATAAATAATCTAAAGTAATTTTTTCATCTAATGAAACGGCGTTCAAAGAATAGGTGCCTGGTAAATCTGTTACTCTTAATTTAAAGTTTTCAAAAAAGCTTAAACCTGTTTTTTTTTCTACAGTTACTCCAGCGTAGTTTCCCACTCTTGCATGAGTACCACATAAAGCATTAAAAAAAGAAGTTTTTCCACAATTTGGGTTCCCAACAAGCATAGCATCTAAAGTACATTCCATTTTTACCCCTTATGAAGAATTACATCAAAAGCTTCTGCTTTTCGTAAAGCAACCTTATAACCTCTTATGCCAAATTCAATCGGATCCCCAAAAGGAGAGTATCGAATCATTTCAACTTGAGTCGATGGTAAAAAACCAAGCTCCATTAGCCTTTTTCCGTGTAAAGAACCATCTCTTATACACTTTATTTCTTTTATTTCTTTTGGTTTTAAATCTGATAAATTATAACTCATATTGACTCTGCTTTTGACATTCATTTTCAATAGGATACTATTAATTTCAAAAAGCGCTTAGAAAAAAACCAAAACGGAACATCTATTTGAGATATCTTACTCTTTTTAACTATTTTGAATAACAATTTAAATTATTTTTTAAATATTTAATCAATTCAATCGGAAATATAATCTCTGATGCTCCTTTACCTTTCATCAATTGAATTTGTCCCATAGAGTCAAACTCATCTCCAATTGCCCTTTCAAAACCAAAAATTTCAAATTTATTAGTTTTACAAGATTTCCAAGCCGTAAAATGAAACTCAGTCTTTCTTAAAAATATCATTGATGTAATTGAAATAAAATCGTTGGATTGAATTACCAATTGGTTTTGTTTTTGCTCAATTTGATAATTACCTTTTAATAACTTAAAAAAATAGGGTAACTGAGAAATAATGGAACGAAATTTTTGAATTCCAAAAATTCCACCCCCATGAAAACTATCATTTCTTAATCTATAGTCGTAAAACCACAAACCCTTTATTTTTCTATAATAGTTTAAAAAAAGTAAGGTAGGAATCAAAGTATGCTGAAATCTATTAGGCCATGGTAAATTAAATTCAGATATATAAGTGCCCTCTACAGGGCTAATTTTAAAGAAATGCTCTTTTAACTTAATTAAGCTTTCAATTGGATTTTCATTTTTCACTTTAACAAATGATTTAAAAAACAATGGGTAATCTAAATATAAATGCCTATCAACCTCAGCAGATAAGTCTTTATTTATTTTTAAATCTTTACCACCTAATTGATAATTTGATAAAAAAATAATACCTTTATAACCCAAATCTCTTAGTGATTTTAAAAACTTATTATATAAGTTTTTCATCAATTTTATTTTAAAGCTTTCTCGTGTTATCCATTTTTTTGTTCTACTTTTAAGTAATAAATTATTTAAAGTATTTTTACTTTTTTTATTTGACTCAAAAAATAAAGAGTTTTCATTTAATAAACAAATAAACTTTAGATTTTCCCATTCAAAAAAAGGTTTTTTTAAAACTCTTATTTTTGATAAAGACAAAATCCATTTTGTCATTTTCTCTTGTAACAAACTATCTAAATAAATACTTTGTTTCCATCCATCTATAGTTGTTTTTGATTTTGGATATGACAAAATATCTAAATAAATACTCAAGTTATATTTATCACAAAGTTCTAAAAACCCTTCTAGTTGCTTTAAAACTACATCACCTTTTTTTTGATACTCCCTGTACACTTTATGTAATCTTATGGAGTTAAAACCATCTCTTTTCAACTGCCTTATTAAAAGTATCCATTGTTTTTTTAAAAGCTCTGAAAATAAGTATTCAGCTTCTAAGTTTACTCCAATAGTCCTATTTATTTTTAAACTCTTTACTTTAAAAGGTTTTTGCTTTTGATATTTAGTTAAACTATCAAAATCATGAGAAGCTTTATCTATTGTAACTTTTTCAACTTCTGCATCTTCATTTTTATGAAAGAGTATTTTTAAGTCAATATGATTTTGTTTTTGAGAAAAAATGAAGTTTAACTTTTTTTTTGTCCAAAAAGTTGAAGAGATTTTTTTATAACTGTTATTAACTACAATAGTAAAGTTACCCCTACTACTTAATTCAATATTTATCTGATTTTGAGGAGAGTTTAAAAACCAGCGATAAGTATAAGTCGCTTCTTTATCAATAATATGAGACAAAGTATAAACTTTATTTATACTGTTTTTTAAATACAATGCACCATGAAAGGTTCCTGAAATTTTTTTAGGAAATTTAAAATCTATTGCATTTATTTGAAGTAAGCAAAGTAGAAAAACTAACGATAAATTAAAATTTTTGATAAATAACTTAAACACAAAACGCCCACCAAAAAAATAATCAAAATATTAAATTTACTTCGACTAGCAAAGTTTTCAACCCTTTTATCTCCTTCAATCATCAATACTTTTAAAGGAGGAAGTTCTTTTGGGGCTAGTTGTTTAGTGGAAGCAAAAGAGATTAGCTCAACCAAACCAGCATTTAATCGCTCAAAACCTCCAGAAAATGATTTATTTAAGCTTTGATAATCACTCTTTTGAAATTCCCATCCTTTTTCAACAGGTAATAAAACTTTTCCCGCCTGACTCAATAATAAAATTTCACCTTTAAAAGATTGGCTCTGAATCTCTTTGGCTCCAAGTAAATTATTAATAGATATTCTTGCTTCAATTACTCCTATAAAAGTCTTTTTACGAAGGTTTTTTACTAATTGGATTCTTGAAATTACTGGTTCGTTTTTTATAAAATAAACGGGCGTATAAAACGACCTCTTTAATTTAGTCTTATCTTCAATTGCTTTAAAAAAGAAAGTCTTTTGAACTTTTGAGTTAATATTATGAAACTCAATCATATCTCTACTTTTTTCAAAACTGTAAAATCTTAAAGCCTCAACATAAGGATGATTTTGATATTGAAATCTAAATAAATTTGATAGTTTTTTATTATTTGAATTTTCTTTTATTATTTGACTTGATAAACCAACTAATTGTGATTTAATCTCTGAAAATTTATTAACCAAATGACGTGTTGTTAGCAAAGCTAAATGCTGATTATTTTCAATGATAAGATCTTTAAAAAACTGTCTTTCTGTATCCATTGATTTTTCACTTAAGTACCACATACATGATGAACCAAAAGAGACAACCATTATCCAAAGAATCAGTTTTTTTATCATAGCTATGTCTATCCTAAAGGCTTCTGTCGATGTTAGTGTTAATACGTCTTAAGTTTTAAATAATGATTCTATCTTATTTCAGTAAAAACTTACAGAAGTTTACAAATGAAGAGTTTAAAACACTCCAAAAAAGGAAAACAACACAATGATATGTCCAGTTTGTGAAAAAGGTCAAATGATTAAAATCAATAAACAAAATATGAGATTGACTGAAGCAAATAACATAAAATGCGTGCAATGTAGTTTTATTCTTTACTACTCGTCTATAAATAATCCTCTTAAAAAAGCTTCTTAAAATTTAATAAAATAATTTTTTGTAAATTGTCTAAAATTAAGGTAAAATTCTCCTATTAGCTAGAAACAATACAATACTAGGACTCTTAGTGAAAATTAACCTTTTTTTTATCTTCATTTTCTTTGTACAATATCCATTACTTAAAGCTAATGAAACTAAAATTGAGGTTCATGGCTATTTAAGTCGTGGTTATATAAAATCCTCAAAATACAATTATCTAGCTGAAAACTCTATTGATGGCACTAGTAAATGGGGAGAACTTGGCATTAACTTTGCCATTCAAGCCCATGACCGTTTACGAATAGGTCTACAAGTTTTAGCTCGAGAATTGGGTACTGCTGGTAAATACGACCCACGCGTAGACTGGGCTTTTTTAGATTATCAATTAACAAATTGGGCATCTATAAAATATGGTAAATTTTTTATTTCAGGTGGTTTATATAATGAAGGGCGTGATGTTGACTTACTCAGAAATAGCATTTTATTGCCTCAAAATGTTTACTCTGAAAGATTTAGAGATATGGCACTAATGAAAGGGTTAGAGCTTCATGGCACTGCTGAAATTTCTAAAAACAACTCAATTCAATACAGTTTAAATAAAGGTCGTAGCTCCTTTGAAAAAGATTCAGGTTTTATAAGTGACTTTAGTGCTCTTTTACCTCTCCCAAGCTTTACAGCAAATATGAAAAATATAATATCCTCTGAGTTAATCTGGAATACTTGGATTCAAGGTTTACGTCTAGCTATTTCTCATACTAAAGTTGATGTTGATGTTAACTCCCCTTTTCTACCTCCTATATTGTTTAAAAATACAAAAGCTCTTAAAGTAGTTTCATTAGAATATACTAAAAAACAATGGAGATATACTTTTGAAAGATTTACAGGACATATTGATCTAATCGGTTTAGGACCAACTATAAGTCTTTTTCATATAAAAAATAACTATCATCAAATAACTTACCGATTAAATGAGCACTATGAACTCGGATTTATACACGCTCAATCTTATACAGATGAAAAAGGAAAAACAAATATTGATCAATATATAAAAGATAATAGTTTTACAATCAGCAATAACTTATCTGACAACTGGCTTCTAAAGCTTGAATACCATAAAGTAAATGGAATCGCCGGGCTTCGCCCTCTTTTAAATCCAAGCGGGCAAATTAATGCTATCTCCAATAAAGGAAAAAACTGGGATATAATTATGGCTAAAATAACTTATAGTTTCTAAGGAGGTTTCTAATGAAAAAATTATTTAAAACAATCCTTATATTCAATTTATTGATTAATTTATCCTTTTCTGAGTTAGTTTTGATTGTACATAAAGATTTCCCTATTGAAAAAATTTCTCCTAAGTTATTAAAAAAAATCTATGCCAATAAAATTAAAATCTGGCCTCATGGTGGCTCGATTATAAGAACAGTTTTAAGAAAAGGAAAAACTCATAAGTCTTTTTGTAAAGTTTTAAACCAAACTCCTTCTTATTTAAAACGTTTCTGGAAAAAACAAGTTTTTACAGGCAGAGGCCCCTCTTTAAAACGATTTATTAGTGCACAAGACTTAATCATATATATTTCTACCCATAAAAATGCTATTGGTTATGCTGACTCATCTATTAATAATAAACTAATAAAAAAAATTACGCTGAAAATATATAAGGGTAAAAAATGAGAAATATATTCATTTTTCTTACTTTTACTCTTTTTTGTCAAAATAATCAACCTCAAACCGCCGAAACAGAAATTGAAATACATGGATTTTTAAGTCGTGGTTATATAAAGTCATCTAAGTATAACTATTTAGCAGATGACTCTACTAGTGGTACTAGTAAATTTGGAGAGTTTGGTATTAACTTTGGTTATCAAGCTCATGATCGTTTGCGTTTAAGTGCTCAAATTTTAGCCCGTGAACTAGGCAGCGCAGGTGAATATAACCCCAACTTAGATTGGGCTTTTTTAGATTATCAATTAGCAAACTGGGCTTCTCTAAAGTATGGTAAATTTTTTACACCCGGAGGTCTATACAACGAAGGCCGTGATGCTGACTTTTTAAGAAATAGAATTTTTCTTTCTCATACAATTTACTCTCCAAACTTTAGAGATCTTTCTACGATGAGTGGTTTGCAATTACATGGCAATATCGAAATTGGAGAAAACAACTCAATCGACTACACTTTTTCCAAAGGAAACGTAAGCTTTAATGATAATTCTACATTTTTAGTCGACTTTCAATTTGGAGTAAAAAAGATCTTAAAAATTAACACAAATACAAAAGGTAATATTGATAATTTAATATCATATTCTTTTATCTGGAATACATGGATAGAAGGATTAAGACTTGGTTTCACTCAAGCTGATATCAGTATTAATATAGATGCAACTATTACACCCTTTGGAGTTAAACTAGCCTCAGTTTTATATGATAATAGCGAAGTTTTCAAAATCCACTCAATTGAGTATACCAGAGACAATTGGAGATATACTTTTGAAAGAATAACAGGAAGAATGGATAGAGTCGGGTTTGGCCCAACTCAAGTTCATTTTAATTTGCAAAGTTATTATCATCAAATTACATATCGATTAAACGATAGATATGAATTTGGTATTTTAAAAAGTACTGCTCATGAAAATACATTAGCGGGTAAAAATGCTATTGATCAATATCAAAAAGATCTTACTTTTACTATTAGGCAAGACTTATCTGATAGTTGGGTCTTAAAGTTTGAATATCATGATATGCAAGGAATAGGAAGCTTCAGAGATATATTCAATCCAACTACAAATGCCACTTCAAATAGAGGTAAAAACTGGGATATGTTCATGACAAAAATAACATATAGTTTTTAAAAAATTTATGATATTATTGAGTTTTATTCAAAAAATTACTTTAAAGAAAAAATATGAAAATGTTAATTGTTGACGATGATTTTTGTAATCGTAGACTTCTTCAAAAAATAATGGCTCCATACGGAGAAATCGATCATGCCTCCGATGGTGTAGATGCTATGGCTGCTTTTACTATGTCCCTTGAAGAAAAAGACCCCTACGACTTAATTCTTTTAGATATTTTTATGCCAGACATTGATGGCTTAGAAGCCCTTAAAATGATAAGAGATTTAGAGGTTTTAAATAACGTTGCCCCAAATAAGGGTGTAAAAATTATAATGGTAACAACTTCTGAAAAAGCCGATCATATTATGACAGCCTTTAGAGATGGTTGTGAATCTTATATAAACAAACCAATTACAAAAAAAGGCATCCTAGCTGAAGTACTTAAACTAGGTTTAATCTAAGATTGGCTATCTCTTGATACAATCAAGCTACAGGTCACTTCTTCACCAACTAAGGATATTTGCCTTTCTACCTTAATTTTTTCACCCTTTAAATTCAAAAGTAAAAATACTTTAGCTTCACCATATTTATCTGTTACTTTGTGAACACTTGCTCCTTGAGAGCCTGACTCTAAAATATAACCTGATAAATGCTTTAAATTATTTGAAAATTTAAGTTTAAACTGTAAATTTGTTTTTTCAAAGGGTACTCTATCTTCATCTAAAAGTTGTACAGTTATAGGAATCAAAGTTTCTTTACTATTTAATTGATGCTTAACTAACTCATCTTTTTTTATTTCGTGGGTATGAGGAGAATTTGTTTTTGTAAAAAACTCTTGATGAGAAGACACATCATATGTATGTTTCATAGCATTTGCATGAGCCTCTAAATACATATCAGAATTATCATGAACCTTTGTAAAACCAACACTTTGCGAAAAAGTTCTTACTTTTGATTTTGTTTTGCGCCTATACCTTTTTGAAACTAATTGTTCACCTTGCCAAAATTCATCAGCTTGCTCAAAAGTTCTTTGATTTCTTAGTCTTCTTAAAAAGTCTTGATTTGTATGATTCCATTTAAGTCTTGAAGTTTTTTGAATAATTCTACCGTCACCTAATTTATTTTTGATGATTCCTTTTTGATAAGTCATAATAACTTCTGATTTTACAGGAGCCATTTCATCTATAAATGAATTAAAATCTTTTCTTGTAGGTTTATGTCCATCTGAACGAATATCATTCATAAAATTATTTAAGCCTTTAATTCTTTTTAGAGACCCTGTTGGTTGTAATACAATTTCCCTAGCTTCTTTCTTTTTCTGCTCTGTATCAATTTTTTTTACCATTTCATAAAAAGTCTTTCTACTATTTGCCGCAACTGAACCATCTATCCCAGGAAACCCTGTAACAATTCTCTTATTAATAGTAGGTTTTTTTTCAAATTGTTCAACATCTTGAAAAAATTCTCTAAATTGTTTATCTGTTTTCTTCTCATTCCAGTCAAAAGTAGCATCCTTATCTCTTGCTTCTCTTAATTGCTTATGAAAATGATCTATACTATTTTTACCAATAGCAGGTGTTACTCTTCTTTTTGGTTTATTTTCTGCCTTTAAATTTTCATCTAATTGATCTACAAAAACATCAAAATTATCATCAATATTTTCTCTATCTTCTTTTAAATTTAAGATGTTTCTTGTTTTTTGAATGGCTCGTGCTAGATCTCTTTGATTTTGATCTAAATTATATCTAGGGTCACCTGGATCAATAAAAGTAGGAAAATCATCATCTTCTGGTTCTTTTAAAGCCAACTCTTTTGGATAATATATTCTATCAAGCATAGCTATATTTGTTTCCATTATATTTAGTCTATCATCAATTCCTATGATAAATTCTTTTAATTGCTGAGCTTTTACAAAACCCGATCTTAAATGTTTTAAATCTTTCAATCTTGCTCGAAAATTTTTCATTTTTCTTTGTAGACTTTCTTTTAATCTTGCTTTTCTTAATTGGGTCGAACTATGGGCTAAAACATCCTCAACTTCTAAGATATCCTTATGGTTGCCTTCTAATATTCTAGTCATTTCATTAATGATTTCTTTAATTTTATCTATCTCCATAGGGGTAAATCCTACAGAAGAAAAAGACATAGAAATAAGACATAACAAAGATAATGTATATAATTTTAATAAGTGAATCATATATAGCTTATCGAACAAGGTGATACTCTCATTAATAAAGACTTGAATAATTCATTTAAATCTATAAAATAAGCTCACTTTTAATTTACATAAAAACTTTCTATGAACCAAAAAATCAAACAAATATTTCAATTTCATCGTAGTACGTTAAATTCTTACCAAACTAAATCTATTCAAAAGTTTGTTAAAAAATTTAATTTAAACATCAATTTTACCCCACATTTTGTAATTGGTGGAACCAACGGAAAGGGAAGTCTCTGTAAAATACTAAGCTCAATTTATAAAAAATCATCTTATAAAATTGGTCTATTTGTAAGCCCCCACCTTCATAGCTATAACGAGCGAATCCAAGTTAATCATAAAAATATATCTGACAAAGAATTTATTAATATTTATCAAGAACTTTCCCCAAGTCTTAAAAAAGCAGGCAAAGAAAATATTCACCTCTCTTTTTTTGAATTGATACTCATTATTTCTCTAATACACTTCAAAAATAAAAAAGTAGACTTAATGATATATGAAGTTGGACTTGGAGGAAAAAGAGATGCTACTCAAATTTTAAATCCAATTTTTAGCACCATTACTAATGTCAGTTTAGACCATACTCATATTTTAGGAGATACTATCCAAAAAATTGCTATTGAAAAATCTGGTAACATCTTTGAAAATAGCTCATTTTTATATCCAAAAAAAGATAAGCTTTCCACTTTTTTTGAATCTATTTGTAATATTAAAAAATCACGATTTTACGCAACAAAAAGATTAATTAGTTCAAATATTCATAATAAAAATGGATTCAAAGGATTTTTTTCATGGGAAAATAAAAACCACCCTTTTTCATGTAATCTTAAGGGCGAAAACCAAAGCGAAAACTTAAATAATGCCTTAAATATTATACAATTGAACCAAAAGAAGTTTCCAGTAAAAGTGAATGATATTCAGTCTTCTCTTATAGACATTAACCATGAATGTAGGTTAGAGATAATTT
The DNA here is from genome assembly GCA_002402105.1 of Candidatus Cloacimonadota bacterium. Lineage (GTDB taxonomy): Bacteria > Muiribacteriota > UBA6191 > UBA6191 > UBA6191. The sequence continues at coordinate 358,813 of NVVD01000001.1, read as the reverse complement.
CTCAGAGCCCTCTTATTTTTGTTGACGGCTCTCATAATATAGAAGGTATATTATACTTAAAAAAATGGTTAGAAAACCACTTTTCTGATTATGAAATTTATATCTCTATCGCATTTAAAAATAATAAAAACTCTACCCAATCTATACAAGAGCTAAAAAAAATTGCTATAGTTTCATCTTATACACCCAAATTTAAAGGTTTTTTAAAAAAGAATGACTTTTTAGAAAACATCTTACATTTTAATAATTATAAAACAATTTATGACTCTTATTTTAAAATCTCTAAAAAAAAGAAGATACTTCTTTTCACGGGTTCATTAAAATCTGCTATAATTCAAAAAAGATATTTCAAAAAGTACATAAAACAACAATAAAGTACAAAACTTTTATAAAAAAGCTAAGGTTTTACAGCGATTTTGCCGATAGAGATAATAAGGCCCATTTTATATATATCAAAAACATTACTTAAAAAGATATATATTTGAAAACAAAGCATACAAATTGCTTTAAAAACAATAGGAGAATCTCATGCCACAACTAGGTAATGGATTAGCACTATCAACAGGTATTATTTCAGGTATTGACTCAGGTCAATTAGTTCAAGCTCTAACTTCTCGTCAAAAACAACCCATTGACCAAGCCGAAAGAACCAAACACGAACTACGAATCAAAAAAGAAGAATACCAATCTATTAACGCTGCTTTTGCATCTTTAGAAGATTCAATGCTTCAACTTTCTTTGAATGCTACTTTCAATAAAAAAGCCGCTAAATTTAGTGATAATGAGATTCTCAAAGCTTCTCCAAATACAGATGCTGAGGTAGCATCTTATGACATTGAGGTTAAGTCTTTAGCTCAAGCACATAAAATTGCCTCTGATAAATTAGTATCTGTTACCGATGCTTTTACAACTACTGATTCTACTATTAAAATCAATGGTACAAGCCTACAGTTTGAAACCGGTGTGAGCTTACTTGATATTAAAAATGGTATCAATGGAGTCAAAGAAGAAACAGGAGTCAATGCTAGTATCATTAATAATACTCTAATTTTAACCTCTGATAAAGAAGGTAAAATTGGAAGAATCCAATTAGAACAATCAGAAGGCAGTCTTTTAAATGATATTGGACTTATTCAAGACAATACTCACTCAAATATTACCCCTGATGATGCTATCGGAGAGTTTTTTAAATCAAAAGCTGATCCCTCATTCTTATCCACAGCTGGAGTCATAACAGCTGGGGGACTTGATTTTACTTTATCTGGTGGAGAAACAATGTCAGAAATTGCTGATATTATAAACTCCGCTGGAATCAACAACCTAGAGGCATTTGTACAAGATGACCGTTTAATCGTTGCAAATGAAACAGGACAGATTGATTTAGTCGATAAAACTGGTACTAATATTAGTGATCTTCAAACACCTCCTGATGCAGATACAGGTGAGTTTGCTTTTTACAATACAGAACTACAAACCATAGTTGTAAATCATAGACAAATTGATATTGCTGCCTTTTCAAGCATTAATGATATTAATCAAGCATTTAATGATGCATCTGGTGATAGTGGAGTAACATCAACAATTCAAGGTGGACAACTTGTTTTTGATGGTGGTGGTGGCCCAATTGATATTTATGACAAAGTTGGTACTATTGCTTTTGACTTAGGTCTTGAAGCAAACCAGCCAAAAAACGTTTTACAAGATGCAACAGATGCGGAGATCATCTTAGAAGGCTTAACCATCACACGATCTACAAATAAAATTGAAGATTTAATTGATAATGTTGTTTTAAATTTAACTAAAGTTGGCTCAACTACTTTAGATATTGACTATGATGTAGATAACACAAGAACACAAATAGAAAACTTTCTTGAAAAGTACAACAATGCTATTACTTTAGTACACGAAAAATCTACATTTAAAAGAGATTATAAAATTAAGGGTTTTACTAAAGCCGAGTTAAGCGATAATTCATCAGAAGATATCGAAGAAAGAGAAACAGCCCTAAGAAAACAAGCACTTTCAAGTGACCCTCTATTACAAAGGTCTTATAACTTATTAAGACGAATCTCTTATCGAGTAACCGATGGTGCTACAAATGGATTTTCTAGTCTATCCTCTCTTGGTATTTCTACTGGCTCTGTTGGTTCAAATAAAGATCAAACTCGTATTGGTACTTTAAAAATTACTGATGAAGAAAAATTTACGAATGCCTTAAAAAATAATATGGCAGATATTCGAACACTTTTTGCACAAGAAGCAGACGATGATGAACCAAGAGGTAAAAGAGGTATCGCCGAGTTTTTAAAAGTAGAGCTTAAAAACTATACGAGTTTTAAAGGCCATTTTACAAGAGTTGCTGGCACACCAAATACATCTATTAGTTCTTCTACCCTAGATTTACAAATTGCTCAATTATCTCTTGATATTTTAGTGAAAAATGGCCAACTAATAAAATTTCAAGAAGGTCTATTATTGCAATTTCAAAATATGGAAGTAACAATGGCAAGGTTACAAGATCAAGGCAATCAACTAGCATCAGCATCATTCTAGGTAAAACATGCAAATATTCATAAATAATGAATCTATTGAAGTAGATACAAATAATCTTATTAACCTATCTCAACTCATTCAAAAAGTTGAAACATCAACACTTGAGCCCAAACAAAACTTTTTAACATCTATTAAGCTTAATAATAAACTATTAGATGATCAAGAAGAAATCGACTTTGCCGAATACCCAATTGAAAAAATTAATAACTTAGAGTTATTTGCTTCATCTCCAAAAGATCTTATTTATGATGGCCTGCAGTTAGCTAACACTATTTTACCAGAAATGCATAAACTCATCTCTACTATTTTAGAATACTTTGAACAAAATAAAACTTCTGAAGCATATCAAGAGTTTCAAGTCATTACCGATGGTCTTATGTGGTTTACTACCATATTTAATGGCATAGAAGAACACCTTTTAGATAACTTAAAAGAAAAAGAACTCACCCAACACCCTTTTATACTTAATGGTAATAAACTATCGGGAGTTTTTAAAACTTTGATTGAAAGCCAAGAAAATTCAGACCAAACTTTATTTTTAGATTTATTAGAATACGATCTTTTAGAATGTATAGGGCTATTGAGCAATTCTTGCAATGATTTTTATCAAAAAGTTACTCAATAAAAGATCTCAAATAAAGGATTTCAATAAAAATGATTTATGACTATTTGAAAGAAATTGCCCCTGATTTATATACCATTATAGACTCACAAAGCATCGAAGACCATCGAATCACACAAGTCGAAGAAATTGAAACAAAAGAGGGTTGCCCAAACTTTAGAGTCACACACTCTAACTCTAAAATCAGTATACATTCGATTTTTCCTACAAAAGAAGCGACAAAACTATATAATAACCTTAAATTTAGTGATAATAAATTAACTATAGTCTTTGGATTTGGACTAGGCTATCACATTGATTTACTACTTGAAAAACATCCGAATAGAGATATTATTGTTATTGAGCCTTCTTATAAAATAATACTCCAATCTCTTCGTACTAAATGCTTAAAGCGATTTTTTGAAAACCCAAAAATTAAAATTTTAATTAGTACAGATGTTCAAGAGATAGGTAAAATACTTGAAGGTTTTTATAACTTTCATATCCACTCTGGCGTACAAATTTTAGAGCTTCCCTCTTATTTAAAAATATTTCCAAATGAAATCTCTGTTATTAAAGAAAATTTTTTAAAAGCTATTAAAAAATTTACTGCTAACATGCTTACAGTTATTGAATCTGGTACAGAGTATACATCTAACTGTATTCATAATCTAAGATATTTTAATAATTTTCCGTGGGTAAGCAATCTATTTGATCAGTTTAAAAGTATGCCTGCTATTATCATCGGGGCAGGTCCCTCTTTATCAAAACATTTTGATTTACTCAGAAAAATAAGAGAAGAAAACTTAGCTGTATTGATTACTGTTGATACTGCTTATACTATTTTAAAAGATCAAAATATACACCCACATTTTGTTTGTACTGCCGACCCAAGCCCTGGTAATTTTATTCATTTTAAAAATACTGATTATTCTAAAACAACTCTCATCTTAGAAGCCTCTACTTATAAAAATGTTTTTGATATTGATAATACAAAATCTTTTTTATGCTCTTTTGATGGATATTATACACAATACGTCTTAGATTTTTTGCCAAAAAAAGACCAAAAACTTTTATCATGGGGCTCTATCTCTACAACAGCTCTTGACCTCGCTAGTAGAATGGGGTGTCAATCGATAGTTTTTGTTGGTCAAGATTTAGCTCATACCAACCTTTTAACCCATTGTGAAGGGTCTGCTTTTGATAAAGCAATTGATAAACAATTGAATAGCAACTCTAGGCAACACTTATATACTAGTAAGCTAACTATTCATATAATGAAACTTTTAGAAAAATCTATTACACCTGATGCAGATATTTATAATCAAATGACTCTCACTCAACCTAATTTAAAATTATATGCTAATTGGCTTGAAAATCGCTTTTTAGAATTAGACGCGCAAGTTATTAATGCTACTGAAAACGGTATTTTAAAAAACAACTGTCAACAAGCTAGTTTACAATCTGTTTATGATGCTTTAAAACAAACTAACATTCAAATGGATATTGATTCTAAAATTAATTCACTTTATCAAAAAATAGATAACCACTACGATTTTACTAAGCTATACGAAGATACACTCCTAAAAGTTGACCAAATCAACGAAGCAATTATCAAAGCAAGATCATTACAAGAACAGGCTAAACTTCTTTACAAATACAAAGATTCAACAGAGCAAAAATTAAAAATTAGACAGTTATTTAATAAAATGGGAAAAGATAGACATTGTGGTCTTGAAAAAAATCTATTATTATCTTCATTACTAGAACAACAGAATCAAAAAGCCGAATTATTTTTCAGTAATGTTATGAAAAAAAATATTGGTAGAAAACTTGATCAAGAGATGGTTGAAGAGTTGGCCAATTTCTATTATAATTTCTTTGATACTAAAATTAATGCACTAAATTTATTAATAGAATCTATGAACACCATAAAAGAGTCTTGTGAAACAAACCTTCAATCTGATTATTTATCCAAAAATTGTGTTTAGGAAGTAAAAATGGCAGTACCTTACAGCAATCAAATGAACCAATACAAAAGAATGAGAATAGAAACAGCTAGTCCTGAAATGCTAATTCTTATGCTTTACGATGGAGCTATTAAAAATATTAATATCGCTGCTTCTTGTTTAGATGATGATACTCAAATTGAAACCTCAAACAATGCCCTAATCAAAGCACAAAATATTTTAACTGAATTAATGGTTTCATTAAATTTTGATATCGGTGGAGATATTGCTAAAAACTTATACAACATCTATGAGTATCTAAATTATACTTTAGCTCAAGCCAATATGACAAAAGATGCTAAAGAGCTATCTGTTGCAACAGATATGCTCAAAAATCTTAGAGAAACTTGGAAAGAAGTCATCCGTATCAATAAAGAAAAATACCCTAACGGTATTCCAAAACCTGTAATTGGCAAAAGTACAAATGATGACATTAACCAAAAAGATATACCAAAAACTGTAGCCCCTATAGTTTCTCAAACTCCTATTAGTTCTAACCCAGTTGTAAGCCAATCAGCTAAAGCTAATGCACAAACAAACAGGTTTCGACAGATTTATGGTAAAAATATGCCTAATAAAAAGTGATACACTTTCAAATAAGCTCTATGAAAGCGTACCACTTAAAACAAGTGGTACAACTAGAGGAGTTAATTAAACAGCCTCAAAAAAGTTCAGACAACTATGAAATTAAATCAAATCGGCATCGAGCTTTTTTAAATTGGAGAAACCAAGATAAATCTTTATCAAAAGTCATTGAAGTTAATAATGAAATTATTGCCTTTTATCATTTATTATTAGACCCTACTCTGGTTCAATCATTTTATTTTAATGAATTTTTGGTGAATATAAGACACTCCTATCTTGCTCAAATTAGCATCAAACAAAACTTTCAAAATCAAGGAGTAGGAAAGTTCCTTCTTGAGGATATCTATAAAGAAAGTACTCTTCACAATAAAGAAAAAGTCATATTAGAGGTTAATTCAAATACAAAGGCCTTTATATTCTATAAAAATCAAAATTTTAAAGAGCTAGAATCACAAGTATTTATGTCTAAAAATCTAATTTAAGGATAAATAAAAACTACAAATTCACCCTTTGTAAGAGTTTTTAATTTAGATGAAAATTTTGATATTTTACCACAAATTACTTTTTCATCATCCATACTCAAACGATATCCAAAAACTATATTCCAATCTTTAAAATTGTCTTCAAGCTCTTTTACAAACTTTTGAATACGATATGGGGTTTCCATTAAAAAAGTACATTTTTTAGAACTTTTAATTTTATTTATTTCTGATTTTCTAATAGAGGTTTCTCTATTTAAAAAACCAAACATTTCAAATTGTTTAATATGAATCGGTAAATACATCATTAAATAAGAAAGAGAAGAGACTCCTCCTACTCTTTGTATATCAAAGCCTTTTAAAAGCCCAAGCAAACCATTACCAGGGTCTTCAAAAATAGGAGAGCCACAATCAGAAATATAAGAAACTCTTTTTACCTGTTTCAGCATTTCTTTTAAAAAAAGTTTATCATCATCACTTGAATTTTCATGAAATCTTTCTAAAAAAACTCTAGAGTCTTTTTCGTCATATTTTCCATGATAAAAATCTAAACCTAAATACTTTAATAATTTACGAGCTGGTTTAAGCTCTTCACAAATAATACATTGGCTTTCTTTTAAGATACGAATCGCTTTTAAAGTAAAATCTTCAAAATCACCAATAGGTACACTCACATACGAAAAAGTTTTAGATTGCAAACAATGCCTCCGTAAACTCTTCTGGATTAAATGTTTGTAAATCATTCACTTGCTCACCAACACCAATAAAACGTACAGGAATCTGTAGCTGTCTATGTATAGCTACAACTACTCCACCCTTTGCTGTTCCGTCTAACTTAGTTACAACAAGACCTGATAAGTTTAAAGCCTCATTAAAAACTTTAGCTTGCTCAATTGCATTTTGACCTGTTGTAGAGTCAATCACCATCAATGTCTCATGAGGAGCACCAGGTAAAGCTTTTTCAACAACACGCGATATTTTTTTGACTTCTTCCATTAAGTTGACTTGAGTATGTAAACGTCCAGCTGTATCAATAATTAAAATATCAATTTTTTCTTCTTTGGCTCGTTTAATACCTTCAAATGCTACACTTGCTGGGTCTTCATTGTCTTTACCTTTTACAACCGTTACGTTTAAACGCTCACCCCAAGTTTCAAGTTGCTTGACAGCACCTGCTCTAAAAGTATCACAAGCAACAAGCATACATTTTTTATCTAATTTTTGAAAAAGAGAAGTAATTTTAGCTGTAGTTGTAGTTTTACCCACACCATTAATACCAACCATTAAAATTACAGCAAAGGGTTTTTCATTTAAATTTAAAGGAGATATTTTTAAGGTTAGCTCTTCTTGAATTTTCTCTTTTAAAGAACTTTGTATATCTGAGACCGTTTTATATTTACCATCTTTCCAGCCCTCACGAAGATGGTTTACTAAATCCATAGTAACATCAACTCCGAGGTCTCCTTGAATTAAAATATCTTCAAACTCTTCTAATTTATCTTCATCTAATTTACCGTCTCCAAAAATAGATGATATAGATGAAACCCATGAGTTTCTTGTTCGGCTTAAACCTGATGACAAGCGAGAAGACCATGAGTTTGAACTTTCAGAGCTTTCTTCTTTTTTGTCTAAAATTAAAATTTCACCAGATTCTTTAGCAATTTCTTCTGCTAACAAATCTAATTTTTTATTTTTCTTTTTTCCCCAACTACTAAACATATCGCTCTCCACGGTTTAATCTTCTAATAACAGAAATCATATCTGCATCAATTGAGCTTTTAATAAATACTCTTTTTTGAGTCACGGGGTGTAAAAACTCAATAGAACGACTATGAAGCTGAACCCTCTTTAACCATTTAGGCATAAATCTACCTTGATAATCTGTATCTCCTAAAATAGGTAAGCCAACTGATTGTAAATGAACTCTAATCTGATGGGTTCTACCTGTTTTAGGTTTGATTTGTACAAAGTGAAATTTATTCCATGATTTTACAATTTTATAATGAGATATAGACTCTCTACCTGACTCATCAATTATTTGAAAGGTTCTTCTTTTTGGGTCTCTAGCAATTGGTGAATTTATGATACCTTCTTGTTGTTTTGGATTACCATAACAAAGAGCATAATAAGTTTTTTGAATTGTACGATTTGAAAAGTATTCTTGTAGTTTTCTATGAGTTTGATCTTCTTTTGCTACAATTAACACCCCGCTAGTACAACGATCTAAACGATGCACAATACCAGGTCTCATGACTCCATTAATACCACTCAAAAACTCACATTGATGCAATAAACCACTTACTAAGGATCCACCTTTACCAGCGTGTAATGGATGAGTTAAAATTCCCCAAGGCTTCAAAACAGCCAACAAATGCTCATCTTCATAAAGAATGTTAAGATTCATGTCTTCAGCTGGAGTCTCTAAAGCAATTACAGGAGGGATTTCTATTTCAACAATATCTCCAACCTTTAATTTAAAACTCTTTTTTGATTTAACTTTACCATTTACTGATATTTTTTCATTACTTAATAAGTTTTGTAAAAAAGAGCGAGATTTATCTGATAAAGAATCACTCAAAAATTTATCTATTCTTTGAGAGGATTCAGCTGTAAAACTAAAGTTTTGTGATGTATTTGACAATTTTACTCCTGGGCTAATTTTTTTGATTTTGCAGTTAAAAACATTTGTAATCCAATACCAAATAAAATACCAAGTATCGATACTGTTTGTGAAGTCGTTAATGATGTAATACCTAAGATGGTTCCTCTGACATCATCACGAATAATTTCAATCAAAAATCTAAAGGTGCCATATACATAAAAATAAGCTATAACGACTCTTCCTCTTAGCTTACCTTTTTTGTAGATATAATATAAAAAAAGAGAGATTAACACGTTTGCTACTGCCGAATATAGCTGAGTAGGATGCCTTAAGTCATGCATATGTAACGGAAAGTGTACCCCAAAACTAGCCCAAATTGAATCTTTTTGTATTATCATTCCGTAACAACAACCATAAAAAAAACACCCAATACGTCCTATACCTTGTCCAAGGCTCAAACTAATTGCTATCATATCACCCATTTGAAGCACGTCTTGTTTTTTATAAGTCCAAAAACTAACTCCTCCTGCGATACCACCCATTAAGCCACCAAAAAAAACAAGGCCACCACGATAGATTTGGATAATTTCAAATAAATTTTGAGAGTAATGATCCCAAGCTAAGTAAACATAAGCTATTCTAGCTCCAACAATCGCCGAAAAAATACTTATAATTGCCAAGTCATAAATAATTTCTTCTTCAAGGCTAACCTCTGCCCCTCTTCTAACTAATAATTTTACAGCTAAAAAAAATGCCGTTGCCAAGCAAACACCATAAGTATATATAGGGATTCCCCATATTTCTATCAATATTGGATACATATTTCATCCTTCTTTAAAGAACTATGTGAGAAGCTTTTCACACAGCCTATAAGCACATAATGAATCTTTCTATAAAAAAAGTCTATTGAAACTCATAAAGTATTCAAATTCTTTTCTTTTTTCTTACCCCATCCAAAAATATCCATAATAATATCTAAAATTATTAAACCTACTCCAATATCTATGGCTATATCTGCTAAATTAAATACTGGCCACCAATTAAAAGTATGATAATAAACATATAAATAATCAACTACATAACCAACAGTAACACGATCAATCATATTGCCTATGGCCCCTGATAATATTAAGACTAATGCCCAAGAAACCATGGGTTCCTCTTCTTTATATAAAGCTAGATAAACTAATATAAAAGCACAGGTTATTAAAGCCATTGAAATAAACAACCAAGAAAAACCTTTTGCAATACCAAAAGCAGCACCTGTGTTATAAACTAAAGTTAATGAAAACATCCCGTTAATTACTTCAACATTTTCTCCTAATTCAAAGTTTTTCTCAAAATATATTTTTAACAAAAAATCACTTATTAAAGTCACCCAAAATACAACAAACCTTTTATTATGCTTTAATATTTTTGGAATCGACCGCAAACATATAAATGGAAATGCTAAAAAACAATAGCAAAATGCCATTGAATACCATTTAAACCAAATCATAAGCTCTGCAAAACCAAAGTTTACATCTTGTTTTATACTATTTTCAAAAATTTTCATTTCTTATTACCTATACTCAAAACTATTGTTTTTATTGAGCTAAAAACCTAAAATTTAATATCAAACGATCTATATCTCTTGCAAGTCTTTTCCACTTTTCTTTTTTTTCAACTTCTGATAGTTTTACCATCAAAGATAAAGACTCTTTTGCAGGGTTTATCCGTTTTTCATACAATGCCTTATAAACTAAAGTCTCACTTAAATATGGAATCAAGCCTTTATATTGACCTGCTCTTCTATAATGTTTTTCTGCTTTCTCAAATTGTGCACTAATTAAATATAGAAGTCCTAGTTTTAGTGATGCTTCAAAATCATTTGGAGCCTCTAATAAGACTCTCTTATATATATCTGTCAAAGCGTTAAATACTCTATTTTTAGGAAAACTAATCGTACGAGAATCTAAAGCTAAAACACTTTTTTTAGATTGCTCAAAATATCCCTGTTGAAAACTTAAGTGAGCTTCTAATAATTTAAAAAAGCCCTTATAAGATTTAAAGCTAACTAACAAAGGTAATAAGGTTTTAATTTTTTCGTAATGCCCTTCAACAAGATATAAAACCAATAAAGAAAAGTAACCTTCTGCAAAATCAACCCTTACATTTACAGTTTCAAGTAAGCTAGATTCTGCCGCTTTATAATCTGATTTTTTTAATTTACCAATAGCTTCTCTGATTTGATCTTCTACGTATTGATCATTTTCTCTATTGATTTTTTGTAGATTGCTTTCTGTTCTTAACCCGTATTTGTCTATTTTAACATACTGCTCTTCAACCGAATTTCTCTTTCTTTTATACACATCATAAGAGCTTAATACTTTACGGTTTTTATTTGGTTGATTTGCCGTTCTTTGAATATATTTATCAACTCTATTCCACTTAGCTCCAAAACGAGGTCTTGACCTTAATGATACAGTTTGGACTATTTCCTTTTTTGCATTCTCTTTTAAAGACTTAGTAATAAATCCTTTTAAATCTTCGTCACTTACCCTAATTTTTCTTATTTCTTTTTTAGAGAATGGGTCTAAAGCTTTAATTCCTATTTTATAAATATCTATTAAATCTATATAGCGATATTTCCCCTGTACTAAAATTCCTCGTGCCGTATTCACAAACTCTGTATTTTCTTCTAAAATTCCTTGTTCATAATAGACATAAGCCTGTAAGTTTAATAAAATATTTTTATATTTAGTTTGCTTATTTCTATTTCTAGCATTTATCTTTTCTAAAAATTTTAAGGCTTCTTGAGGTTTTTTTGTATGTACTTTTAAAAGAGCATAATTATAGGCTGCCCATTCATCATTTGGATTAATATCAAGCATTTTTGAAAAACCAGAAGCTAAACCTTCGAGTACAATCGAATACTTTATTAAATTAGATACTCTTTTTAACTTCTCCCAATAAATTACACATTGATCAAGCCGACCTGATCTAAAATAAATCTCTGCTAAACTACTCATAGCACGATAATCTAAAGAATTTTCATCCAAAGAACTCAACAAAGACTCTTCTGCTGAATCTACTCTATCTATTAATAAATAAACATAAGCCATAAAAAATTTTAATTCTAAGTTCTTATTATCTATTTTTTCTTGCTCTTTTAACTCTTCTATAACTTCTAGAGTTTTTCCTTTTAAAATTTTTCTTGAAGATAAATCAATCAAATCTTTTGTAACTTTTCTCATTGAAAATAATTTATATAATTTTAAGTCTCTTGGTTTTCTTTTTAATCGAACAAACCTTCCTGATAAAAGCTCTAAAGAATACTTTAAATTTTTTCTTGCAAAATTCACTAATTTGGGATGATCTTTCCCCGTAATTGCTGCTTTTTTTAAACTTTTAATTCCTTTATTTATACTACCCAGATAAAAGTAAGCTAAGCCTTCAAATAAATAAGAACGATTCCAACCATATCCAGCAACCCTAGAGTCCTCAAATTTATGAACAGCAAAACGAGGCAATCCTGCTTTAAAATAAGAAATACCCAGCCTATAATGATACTCCCCCAAAGAAGGTTTTAACTCTATAGCTTTTTGATAGAATAAAATTGCTTTTTCAAATAATCTTTTTTGTAAAAAGTTCCAAGCCATAGCTGAATAATAAAAGTGAGAGTTATTATCAATACTTTGCATAAATGATAATATTTTAGAAGCTTCTAGTTTTCTATTTTCTAATGCAAAAAAGTAGCTTAAACCATATAATGATGGCATGTGTCTTGGGTTTATTTTTAAAGCTCTTTTAAAGTAAAGTTTTGCCAATTGCCCTTGATTCAAGTCTTGATATGATCTTGCTAAATAATACGGGAATTCTAAAATTTGAGGGTTATCCACCATTTCTTTTTTAAAATAGAAAATTATTTTTTGATATTTGCCTTGAGTTAACCACTTTTCTCCAGCTAAAAAGGTATCTCTTAAATCAAAGAGTCTATCCATATCACCAGCTTCAAGATTTTGAAAAAACTCATCTCTTAATTTAGTTAATGGATTTTGTTTTTCTATTGTATCAATCGCTTCTTGCGCAAAAACTTTATCAATTTGACTTAAAGCTGCTATTTGAGTTTTTGAACCTTTTTTAGCATATTGTACAACTTTTTTATACGAAAAAATTGCATTTTGGTAGTCTTTTTTTTCTAAATGGATATCTGCTATTCTGTGCCAAGAAACAAAATCTGATGAATTTCTAGCTACTGATTTTTTTAATATTCTTAAAGCTTTATCATAAAGCCTTTCTCGATAAAGAATTTCTCCTTTTCTAGTAAACAGCTTCGATAATATTTTATCAAAATACTCTCTTGAAAAGGCTAGCTTTTCGCCTTGTACTAAATCTCCCGAAGAAATAGCTTGGAAAGATTTTTTTTCAAAAAATAAAATTAATGCTTCAATATTATCAATCATTTTATTAATATTTTTTAAAGCTGACTCATAAATTCTTCTTTCTAAAAATATTTTATTTTTATTAAATGAATAAACAAATACTCCTGGAAACTCTTGTTCTAGTTGTTGAAAAATTTCAAATGCTAATACCAGTTTATTTTGCTTATATAAAAGTAAGCCTTTATAATTTAATAACTCTGCTAATTTTCTTTCTATTTTTAAAAACTCTAAAGCAAGTCTCTCTCTATCTGCAATTTTAGCTTCAAAGTGAGCATCTCTTGACTCTTTCAATTGATTTTTAACTATTTTAATAACTCTACTTAAATGTTTTTCTGCCTGTGAAAAATCGCTTACATCTGTTAATAGTCGAATCATCCATAAGTTAACAAATATTTCATCTTCTACATTGATAGGTAACCTTAGTACATAAGATAATCTCTCAATTGATAAATCTCTTCGTGACATTTTTTCATATAAATGTGCTAAATTAAATAAAAGATATAAATTTGCTGGATACTTTTTTTCTAGCTTTTGTAAATAATAAATTGCTTTTTCTAAATCATTTTCTTTTATAAAGGCCAAAATATATCTTACTGTATGATCATTTAAGCCCGTCCATTTTAGTGTATAAATCAATTCTGAAAAAAAGCTTTGTTGAAAAATATCATTCGGATCATCAGATAATAATTTATTAGAGCCATTAGTATCATAAATCCAGTTAAACTCTAAACCTTTATCCATATTTGATGAAAGCAATTGGCTCCACTCTAACCATTGACTTTCAACAACTGAAGTTTTTTGTAAAGCTCTTTGAAAATTATAGGCTTGGGGAGAGGCCAGAACTTCTTTTGAAAGTATTATAGGCTCACAAAATGATATACTTACTTGAAAAGTAAATACAAAAAAAATGATTATTTTAAAAAAATATGACATCTACTACCAATACAGTAAATGATTCAAAGTAAGCAGTCTTAAAAATTACCTACATTTATTTATACCCTTAATCTATCGACAAAAGTTGATATAAATTAGTACTTTTTGTCGATATATTATATAAGCACTTCTAGTCTGATACATCTTAATCTGTATATTTATATTTTTGATATGATAGAAGCTCTACCTACCATCTCTAGGCAAAAATGTATTTTGATTATATCATTCATAGTTTTATTTTAATTTTAGCTGGAATTATTTTTTATTCCAAGCCTAATTCAATTGAAACTACTTCAAATATACAACCCTATTCAGATGACTTTTTATTTCAAAAACTACAACAGTTAAACTCTGAACCAAATAGTATAGAACACAAGGATTTAAAGTTTTTAGAAACCTGTTTAGACCACCCAAAAGACCATATATCTTTAATGGCCTCTGAAACATTATCAAAATCAAATCATAAAGAGGCCTTTAATATTCTCTTTTCTAAAATTGAGCAAATTGATAACGACATTCAAACAAAAAGCGAAAACATAGTTTCTTTAAAACAAGGCTTTTATGAGAAATTTGCAGATGATTTAGAAGTACCCTCATTTTACAATTCCAAAGGCTTAAAGTTAGACTTACACCCTAAAATTAAAGAAAACAATTTTGCTATTTTAGAGCCATATAAAAGCATCTCAGAACAAACAATTACAGATGAAAATATTAGGTTTATTATACTTCGCCTTTTAGAAAATTCTGATGAAAGCACCATTAATCAATATGCTGCTTTACAGTCTTTAAAGGCCTTTATTAAACATCCTCCTATTTTGGTTATTCAACACTTTCTTTATAGTAAAAATAACGAGACTAAACAAGCATCTATCGAACTCCTAGCCTACTTCAAATTAAAAGAGTTTATACCAAGGTTAGAAGTAGAACTAATGGGTTTAAAGCCTAGTATTGTAATACAAGCCATATATGCTTTAATTGAGCTAAAAGCTCACTCTAGTCTTAATAAAATTAGACATCTCAAAAACCATAGACATCCTTTAGTAAAAAATGCTGTTCTTTTTGCTATCAAAACATTATAAATATTGGACTTTAGATACAGCATAGTTCACAATATATACTCAATTAAATACAATTATCGTTTGTGAGGAAAACATCTACATAAAATTTATATAT
Source organism: Candidatus Cloacimonadota bacterium (assembly GCA_002402105.1). GTDB lineage: Bacteria > Muiribacteriota > UBA6191 > UBA6191 > UBA6191. Next base: position 343,454 of record NVVD01000001.1, on the reverse strand, counting down.
ATAAGCATATATCTGCTGAGTTTTACAATTTCGTTTTCAAGAGAAGTGACTATCTCTAATTTAATTGAAAATAGTGACATTAATCAAAAAATATTACAACTTTTAAAAAAGTCTAACCCCTTTGGAAATAAACTAAAAATACAAAGTTTTCATAAAAAAAATATCTTATCAATAATAGAAAAAAGTAATTTAAACTTCTCTAATTTCACTTTTATATTTAAAAAACATAAATTAAATGATAATGCAGTATTTATTGCCTCATCTAATCCAAATAGCCCTTACTTAAATAAGCAACAAAAACTATTCATTGATGAAATTTATACCAAGGCTCTTTCTGCTTATTCTAATTCTCAAGAGCTTGGTACTATACCCTTAAATATTACTCGATTTTTATCSTCCCCTTCTATTATTTTTTTTCTTGGAATAAATGTAAATTATAAACAATTTTTAAAAAATCATTTTGATTTTATAATCAATACTTTTCCTGATTTGAATAAACAACAAACAGATCATATTATAGTTGATATCGAAAAATCTTTTCAATCAACACCACCACAAATTAATAAAACAGAAATTCATAGATTAAGCCAAATTCTAGAACTTGCTATATTTAATAAAGTACCAAGCACAAAAATCACCACAACAACTAGTTTTTCTAACTTCAACCCTTTTGAAGTCGATGAAAACAATGATATTTTTAACGATATCCTTACTACAAAAACCCAAGAAATTTTAAACAAGTCTAATGCAAGCTTAATAGAAACTAGCTCTAACTTATTGTTAAATAACTTCAAACAAATTTCTCCTAAAAATACTCCAAAAGAAGTTAAACTATCCCAACAAAAGTCTTCTATTGAAACTACTAATCTTATCTCTACTCAAAGTATTTTAAAAACAACTGATCTTAGTCATACGATTCAAGCGCTTTCAAATCAACTAAAAAACATGTCACAACAAATAGAAGCTATAGATTTTACAAATGTAAATAGTACAAAAACTACTACAGATACTTCAATGAGGCCAGACTGGTTATGGTAGGAATTAAACCTAAATTAAAATATAAAAACACAGAGGCTCTTTATAGAAAAAAAAGAGCTAAATTTGTTACAGTTTTAGCCTCTTTAATTGTATTGTTTTTAATATTAAGCTCTGTATATTTATTGTATCAATCATATTTAAATGCAGCTCAATTAATTCAAGAAAAACCAAATAATATCAGCATCATAAATAAAATAAAAGCCACTATAAAACCTAAAATAAACATCACACTTTTAGATAATTCTAAAAACCATATTTCTATATATATACCCATAGAACAATCTGCTTTACTTGAACTAAAAAAGTTTTCTTTAAAGGGTCAATCCCAAAAAATACAAAATATTAAGCTCATTCAAATCATATTAAAAAAACTTCTGCAATCTCAAAAAATTTCAGTTAAAAATAGCTTTTTTAATGAATCTATTAGAAGTATTTTTTATTATAAAAAAACACTTATTATAGATTTCCACCTTAAAGTCTTAGATTTATTCAACAAAGAAGGACTCAAACCTATTATATTGCATTACGCTTTTGTTAACTCTGTTTTAGAAAACTTTCCTGTAAATAAACTTAAGTTTTTATTTGATGGAGAAACCCCTAAACAATCCGAGTCAATTATCGATTATAGTACTAAGTTTCAAACAAATAAGGACTTAATCAAATAATGAAATTTATAGTTGTTTTTACTTTTCTCATTTCAAATTTATTTGCTATGAAAACACGAATAAACAATCTTTCATTAAATGTAAAATGGAATCAAAATAAACAGGGTTCTATTTTAATCAATTATTATAAGCAAAAGTTTCATTTCAAAGATGAATCTAGTATACATTATATTTACCAAACAGACTCTATTCAAATTTCATTAAAAGAAACTCACGATCAACTAATCTATGACTCTTGTGAAATTTTATTTCAATCTCACCATTATAAATGGTATAAAAACTATAAAACTTATGGCCTTGGAAAAGGAAAAGTTCAAGCTCCTATTTCTATTTCGAGTGATGAGTTTGACCACCTTTTTTTAGTTGATATATCTGCTGATAGTATTTATAAATATTCTAGAAAATTTGATTTTATCAAAAAGTTTGGCTCCTTCAATTGGGATACCAACGATTCATATGATACTGACTTTTCTTCAATTGATGAAGGAAGCTTCGATCAGCCTACCTCTATAGCCTATGGTCCAAGACTTGGCTACATTGTTACAGATTCTCGAAACAATCGCCTAGTCGAGCTAGATATGGATGGCAATTTCAAAAATGAAATAGCAAGTAGACAAAAAATGGACGAACCAAATAAAGTTTTGGTTAATAAATTCAAAGAGATTATTGTATTAGACTCTCAAAATGATCGTATATTAGTACTTAATTCATTTGGGCAATCTTTATTTTCAATTGGAGGTTTTGGCTCACATCACCAAAAACTAAATAATCCCAGTGACTTTGCATTAGATTTAGATTCAAACATATATGTTTTAGACCAAGGAAACCATTCTATAAAAAAATATTCTAGAGTTGGTAAATTTATTCAATCAGTCTCTATTGGTCAAAGCGCAATATCGCTTCATTTTGACTTACAAAACTCTTTGCTCTTATTTCATAAAAACAAAGAAGTTAAAGTATTCACCCCAGAGCTACTTCAATTTTATGATATATTTTTAGATAAAAGTAAAACAGAAAATATTATCTCATCTACTACTACTTCCAATCATCATTTATATCTACTCAATGAAAAATCTTCACAAGTAATTGAGTGGATACCTCAATTTTCTAGCGAAAAAAAGAGAGTCTCTACTAAAGATAAATAAGCCTACAAAAACTACTTATTTTTAATGATTTTTGTTACTTTTTATAGCCTTAAAACCGATATAATAACCAAACTATCAGTATTTACATCATTTAACTTATTTTGGTAAAGCCATGTCTCAACTAAAAAATATATTATTTCTGTCTTTTATTCTAGCAATGGCTTTTTCGTTAACTGGCTGTGGACAAAAAAAAAGAAGATCAACTGACATAAGATTAAATAAAGATCTCTCTGAAGATGATGCAATTGAAGCTGAATATAAATTTGGGTGGATGGCTGGCACAAATAAAAAGTATAAAGTAGCTATTTTACAATTCAAAAAGGTTTTAAGAAAGTCTCCCAACCATGTAGGAGCTACCCATGATCTTGGTCTAACTTATGCAAAATTAGGTAAATTAGATAAAGCCATTGAATATTTTCAAAAAACTCTTGATTTACGACCCAATCATAGTGAAGCGTATTTTAATCTATCTAGCATCTTTTTTAGACTAAATCAGGCCCCACAGGCTTTACAATATCTCAAACAATGTTTACGTTTTTCACCAAATCATCCAAAGGGGTTATTACGTTTAGCTGAACTCGATTTATCAAACGGAAGACAAAGAGATGCTATTAGTAATTTATCTAAATATCTTAAAGTTAAGCCCTATGATTTAAAAGTTAGAGCAAAACTTGGRGGTGTTTACTTTCAACAAGGTTTAGATGAAAATGCCAAAGTTGAACTCAAAAAAGCTATTAGACAGATTCATACACCTCGAGTATATTATCAATTAGGTGTTATTTATCATCGACAAGGCCATTTAAAAGCTGCTCGATATTTTTATGAAAAAACAATTAAAGAAGACCCTAATCATTCTGATTGTTTAATTAGTCTCGGAGAAGTCTATGAACAATATGGACTTAGAGGCAAAGCCTTGGTTCACTACGAAAGAGCTTATGGCTTTGAACCCGAAAATGAATATTTACGATCTAAACTATCTAAATTAAGAAGATGACAAATATTATCATCAGAAAAGCCACATTAGAGGATTCTGCTGAAATTACGAATGTTCATATTAATTCATGGAAAGAAAGCTACTATAATTTAATCCCAAAAGATTATCTGGATAATCTGCATCTAAGTTTTCATCAAAAATATTTAATTTGGAAATCTGTTCTAATAAAGAAAGAACAAGTTGTTTATGTTGCTCAATGCCCATTCAACGGAATTATCGGGTTTATTAGTGCCTCAAATGGTAGAGATTTAGATTTTAAAGACCATATAGAAATCAGATGCCTTTATTTATTGCAAAAATATCAAGGTCAAAAAGTTGGTTTTCTTTTATTACAATCTTGCTTTAACTATTATTCTGAATCTAATTTAAAAAAAGCTTATCTTTGGGTTTTAAAAAATAATCCTAGTATTTTATTTTATAAAAAAACTGGGGCTCAATTTACTGGTAAAACAATTGAAGCTAAAATTGCTAATAAAATAACCTTAGAGTTTCATTACCTATGGAATGATATTAGTTTAACTTAATTTTATCGCTTATATCTAATGAATTTGTATAAAAACCTAGCCACGCAAATCTAAAAAAGATACTTGAAACTAATAGCTCTTCTTTTTTTGTTACTTTATCTATTAAATGGATGCTGATGCTAGAAATTAGCTTAGATTGAGTAATCGACTCTTTATTTAATGCCGAATTATGCTTTCCATTGATTTCAATTTTTAATAGTTTTTCTCCTATTTTAATCCTTCTTACTCTAATTTTTTTAAAGTCTTTACAAGAGAAATGATAAATTTTTTCACCTATAAAAAAACCAACAACCCTACTTAATTTTTTATCTTTAGAATCAATCGGAAAAATTTCAAAAAATGGTTCTTTTTCATCATACAAAACATAAGGGTTTTTACCATATTCTTTTTCAAAACCTGTATCAGAAGATAATACCAAAGCATTTGGATGTTTTTTCACAAGTTTTTCATAAGACAAAAGCATAGACGGAATTTGCTTTAATTTTTGTCCTGTATATTTACCTACTAAACCTTCTCCAGTAAACTGTTGCCATAAACTCTGGCTCTCATCATCATAATAAACCATATCACTATTTCTAAGCATTCCACTTACTCCAAAATGATGATTTTTACCTTCAAAATGAGTATCAAAAACTATTCCAGCATTACATAATGGACAAAAGGTTATAATAGTTGATTTACCTCCAATTACATCATTTACAATTTCATGCCACATTAATATACGAAGAGGATAAGCTTTTATTTCATGATTATAATTTAATACAATCAAGGGCTCTTTTGAAAACTTTTTTAGTTCAGATTCTTTTACTGAAATAAATTTTGGATTATCTATAGAAGGGATTCCATCTTTACCTGGTCCTCCTGATAATAGTTCATCTAATGATATATTTTTTTTATCAAAAGATAATTTATCAAAACCAAGTGCTCTAATTTTTTCTTCATCAACTGATCGTGGATCTTTCTTTTTCATTCAATTCCTGACAAAATTTATTTATTTAATTTTTTAGAGTTTGGATAAAAACCTAGCCATGCAAATCTAAAAAAGGTACTTGAAACTAATAATTCTTCTTTTTTTGTTAGTTTATTTATCTGATAAACACTAACACTATTAATCAATTTTGATTGTCGAATAGAAGCTTTATTTAAAGCTGCATTATGTTTTCCATGTACTCTAACTTTTAATATTTTACCATCTATTTCTATTTTTTTATTTCTAAATTTATTCAAATCATTTAATGCAAAGTGATAAGCTTTTCCATCCAATAAAATACCTAGCAATCTACCCAATTTATTTTTTCTTGAGTTGATAGGAAAAGTAGGGAAATAAGTATTACCTTCATCATACATAGCATAAGGGTTTTTACCATACCTTCTGTTAAAACCTGTTTTTGAAGATAAAATTTGAGCCTGTGGGTATTTCTTTAAAAGGCTTTCAAAAGACATTAACATAGACGGTATATGCTTTAAACTCTTATCTTTATAATCCCCAACTAATCCAATTCCTGTAAATTGTTGCCATAAAGTTTCAGTCTCGTCATCATAAAAAATCATATCACTATTTCTAAGTAATCCACTCACACCAAAACGATGATTTTTACCATTAAAATTTGTATCGTATACAATGCCAGCATTACATAAAGGACAAAATGTAATAACAATAGATTCTTGATTTATTTTATCATTAACTATTTCATGCCACATTAATAATCTAATAGGATAAGCTTTTACTACATTTTTATAATCAATTACTATAACTGGTTCAGTTTTATATTGGTTTAAAACTGAAAACTTCAGAGCCACAAACTTTGGTTTATCAATAGAAGGAATACCGTCTTTTGAGGGGCCACCAGAAAAAACGTCTTCTAATGAAATACTACTTTTACTAAAGTTAGTTTTATCAAAACCCAATGATTTTATTTTTCTAACTGAAACACTAAAAGTAATGGATTGAAGGAGACATAAAAGACAAAGCACAATATAGATATATTTTTTCATATCACTTTGTTCGTAAATACTTGATATAACTTACAAAAAATTAAATTTCTTCAATTTCAAGAATGGATAAAACAACCAAACGGAGAGTCAAAGTAAGGGAAGAAAACAAGAAATATCCTCCAAAGAAAGTTCCCTAAATTGGAATATTCATTATAAAGTAATATTTTTATTTTCTAAAATAACGCTTACCATAATCTTCCCTTTCAGGTGGTTCAATAGGTGGAGCAACCATTTCAAGCAATTCACTATCTTTTTTATCTTTCTCTTCTAAATATACTTCTTCTACGCTTCTTATAACATTAGTTAAACATTTAGGACATTGAATTTCTTGCATAAACTCTTTATTTTTTGACAACACCAAACTTATTTCTAATCATACCCATCCTATTAAAAGGTAAGTAAATAAACATAGCTTTACCTTTAATTTTTGTACGATCTACAAATCCCCAAAAACGAGAGTCTTGAGAGTTATCTCTATTATCACCCATTACAAAGTATTTATTTTCTGGAATTGTAATCTCATCCATTTCATAAGCTGTTTTATAATCTGGACTTTGCCTTGGAATCATATAAAATAATGCATAAGAACCAACAGGATGAAAACCACTTTTAGTTTGAAGTCCACCCGTCATATTTTGTACGTTGTCTCCTGGCATAGCTAATATTTTAACAGGGTTTCTAAAAGGGCCAATTTTATAATCTTTTACATCGACTTCGTCACCAACAACTGCATTTAAATTTTTAGAAAAATATGAGGACTCGTTTAAATTAATATTTTCGTCCCAACTCAAAAGATACAAAAACTCAGGTAAATAAGCTATTTGAGAATCTACAAATAAATTAGATACAGGTATTGGTTTCATTATATTATTTGGGCCTGGTTTGCTAATAAAATCATTTTGAGTGAAGTTTTCTAAACGTAACTTACCATTTAAGTAAAGCTTACTATCTTTAATTTGTATTTTATCACCAGGTTTACCAATCAATCTTTTGATAAAATCTCTTGTTGGGTCATACGGAAAGTTAAAAACAACAACATCTCCTCTTTCTGGCTCTTGCAAAAAGTAAGCAGACTTATTTACCCAAATATAATCACCCTCGATTAAAGTATTCATCATCGAAGCTGATGGAATATATGAACCTTGAATAATAAAAGTATTTAAAGCTACAATTAAAATTACAGCTCGTGCTAAACCTTCTACCCAATCCCTAGCTACTGATTTGTGATAAATTATTAAATCCCAAGACTTTGACTCGCCATTGTCATCAACTTCTAGTTTAAAAACATTTTTACCACGAAATAAAATAGCTGTAAATACTAATTGATTAGCGTCTTCACCTTCAAGCTTGATATGCTCTTTACTTGGTGGTTCTTCTTTTACTTTTAAATCTCTATGACTTTGCGTACCTTTTATAGAAGTAACTTTTATACCATCATCTAATACAAAGCGAATCCTAGAAAACTTATTACTATAAATATTATTATTTGATTTTAATTTTTTATATTCAATTTCAACGCTATCATCAATAAAAGCCGCAATTAAACCATCTCTAGGAAATCCACTAACATATACATTTTTAATAAATTTAGCTAATTTCATATTTTATACCCTATTTGCTTTAAAATTGATTCGCTTTGCCGCCAATTTGGTTTTACTTTTATCCACATATCTAAAACCACTTTTTTAGAAAAGAAGTTTCTAGCTCTAATAATTGTATCTTTTTTTATTTGATGAATTAATGCTCCACCTGGTCCAATTAAAATAGCTTTTTGTCCATCTCTTTCAACATATACGCTGATTCTAAATTCTAGTCTGGTTTCTAGGTCTTTAAAGTCTTCTACAACAACTGCCAAAACAAAGGGTAGCTCTTCATCAAGATATTTAATATATGACTCTCTTAAAAACTCACTCATCAAAAATGAAGGACTTTTATCTGTATACATTTCTTCTGGGTATAACTCAGGGCCTTCAGGAATTTTACTTTTTAATATCTCTAATAATACATCTACATTATGCCCATCTTTAGCAGAACATGGAATAATTTCTGATAACTCAGGATGATCTTCACCAATTCTAGACAATAAAGGAATCATTTTAGACTGCTTTAATCTATCAATTTTATTAAAAACTAAAATAATCTCTTTATTTTTAGAAGATCTAACTAACTCAATTAAGCTTTTATTTTGCTTAAATCTTGGTTCTAGCCCATCAAGCACAAATACAACAATATCTGCATCTTGAATCGTTTGAGTTACTTGTCCTCGATAAAATTTATCTATCTTTAACTTACCTTCATACCAACCAGGAGAATCAATAAAAATCAATTGATGTTTATCAATAGTACGAATACCAAGTATACTGTTTCTAGTAGTTTGAGGCTTATTAGATATAATACAAAGCTCTTTACCTAATAAACGATTTAATAATGTACTTTTACCTGCATTTGGCAAACCAATGATAGCAATATAACCCGAGCGAAAACTCATACAATTTCTCTTTATTTTTTATTTTCTATTAAAAGTGGAATAGAACCATCCATTCTAGCTTTAAAACAACTAGCCAAGCAGCTTAAACTATTCTAAGAAATTTGCAAAGAAAGCATCACTTTAGAATAGTAAAGTTAGACAATATCATGTAAAATTTAGATATTTAAAATCAACCGTTCTATATTCAATAATTTCACGAGGTCTACTTTGTTTCTTAATCTATCTATCTTCGTCATGTTTTTTTCTATATCTTTTTCATATTCATCTGACTTTGAAATTTTTAAACAACGATATTTTCCTAATAGCAGCTCTATTTTACCCCCAACTCAAAAAACCTTAAACGAATACAAAAAGCTTGGGGATGTAGGCAAATACTTATATCTTGAAAGTTATTTTTTAGGTAGCTCTAAAACTAATAATAAAGCTCATACTATTTTAATCAATGCACACCCGAAAGAGTTTCAAGAGCTCAATCAAAACTTTCATTTAAATATCATTAAATATTTACCTAAATATAATATTTATGAAGTTTCTACTCCTTCTTTTTATAGTAGTAAAGAGTTTCTAAATAAACTAAAAAATATATCTCCATTAATAACAATAGAAGAAAATCTACCCCTACAAATTTTTAACTCCTCCACTAAAACTCCCTGGCAAGCCCTTAATTGGCCCTTATTTAAAAATCAACTCGATCAATCTTTTCCTAATCGAGTACGTACGATTAAAATTGGGATTTTAGATACTGGCTTGAGCCCACATTTTGATTTAAATAAAAAAGCACTCTTAAAAAAAGATATCAATGGACACGGAACCCACGTAGCTGGAATCATCAGCGCTATACAAAAAAACAAAAGAGGAATCGAAGGAATTTCACCAAATTCTAAATTAAAAATTTACAAAGTTCTTGATAAAAACAATGGCGGCAGTATCATGGATTTAATCGCTGCTCTCATTCAAGCAAAACGAGACAAATGCCAGATTCTAAATATGTCTCTTGGAACCTACCAAAGTTCAAAAATATTATATAATATTATTACAAACCTAAGTAAAAGTAATATTTTAATGATAGCTGCTGCTGGTAATGACCACACTTCAAATCCTGTTTTACCTGCTAGTCACCCTGCCGTTATTGGAGTCGGCTCATACTCTAATCCTACAAAGTTATCTAGCTTTTCTAATTTTGGAGATAACTCTGTAATCTCTCTACCAGGAGAAAACATAATATCAACTCATCTCAATAATAAACTGATTTCTCTTAGTGGTACATCCATGGCAGCACCATTATTAACAGGTATTATGGCTGAAATATATTCTGCTATGCAAAGCATTCCTAAGTTAGATAGTATTTTAGACAGTTTTGAAGATCATAAAATCAAATCAAATACATCTTTTAGAGTTCGCCATGCCCCTTTAGATATGACTATTCTTTTAAAATTTTTAAAAGGAGTCAATAGAAACCTACAAATCCGCGCGGGAGTTGTACAAGTTGAATAAACCTAGATAATTTTTATATCTTTATTTTCACCAATTGATTTTCTTGAAAAGCCTACTGATTAAGATTTTCTAATTTTTTGAATTATTTTAATATCTAAATCCGTCATTTGAGATATTTCAAGATCATTCAGGTGAGAGCTAAAAATCAACTGAGTTGCAATTTTTATTGCTTTTTGTTTCTCCCCTTCTTCAATACCTTTTTTAAGACCCTTTTTAAGACCTTTTTTAAGACCTTTTTCTTCACCTTTTGCTAGTCCTTTTTCTAGTCCTTTTTCTAGTCCTTTTGCTAGTCCTTCTGCTAGTCCTTCTGCTAGTCCTTCTTCTAAAGCGTCTTCTTGCATAGTAACTTGGTCACGTATAAACTTTTGTCTAGCTTCAATCAGATAGCGTGTTTCTTGATCAGCATTGGCATATCGCATAGCACAGAAGGCTTCATTGATTTCTTTTTCGTTTATTAACTCATAGGGTAGCATATCTGACTCCTTTTGGTGTTTATCACCATGCTTCAGGGCATAAAGCCATTTTTCAAATGGTGAAGATAAAGCTCGTTTTTTATCTTTATCAAATTTAGAAAGTTCAATAAAGTGTAACTCTATTAAATTATCTAGAGGTTTTAAACTTTTGATATTATGAAAAGTATAAATATTGTGTATATCTTTATTATCTTTAAAACAAGTCTCACTTAAGATTGAAATACTAATCGTTTTTTTTAATTTATTGTAAGAGTTAGATTGTTTCAGTTGAGATGTGTAAAGTTCAGAGGCATAATATAGTGCTCTTTTCTCCCAGTTTTTAGAAACTTGAACTTGCATTTCAATATTATAAAAAATGCCTTTATTATCTTTAGCTTTAATATCTACAATACTTAATTTATCATCAAGAAACTTTTTATCATTAAAGGGGTTTAATACCTCAACTGTAATAATTTTTTTATCGTCTTGTAATTTTAGCAATGCATTAATTAAGCAGATTAAAATTTTATTATTTTCAGGATTGCTAAAAGTAGCCTTAAATAAAATATCATTGGTTAAATTATAAAAAGTATTGCTCATATATTGATTATACCATAGTTATTACATGATGGTTATTTTGCTCAAAATTAATTGAGGGACACAGAGGTGCCTGACACTTTTTAACAGTTTTGCATATTTTTCATTTATTGGTATAATTGTTTATAAGACCTAGTTTTTTATTAAAAGTTAAACTGTTAAGTTTCAATTAATGGTCTTATTTAATTCAAAGGAAAACAATGAAGCTTTTATTATATTTTATCCTATCTATTGGTGTATTTGCAGGCTCTGCTGGAGTTAGAAATGGAACAATCCGAGGAACTGTTTTAGATGATTCTAATAATATTTTACAGGGTGCTTACGTAATCACACAATTTGAAGGTGATCCACCCTTTCAACGAAATGCAATGACTAATTCTGAAGGAATTTATGTATTTAACAATATGCCAGTTGGCTCATACACTATTGGCTTTTCTAAAAACGGATACCAATCTCATACCCTAAGTGAAGGCCCCCCCGCTACAAACGATCAACATGGTAATATAATATCTGCTTATGTTGAATCTGGTGCTACATATACAGTTAGTCCTGTTCGCCTTAGTTTTCTTGGAGCATCTGGTCAAGCCATAGTTAGGTTAAAACTTGTAGATTCTTATACAGGAGAAGTTGTTAAAGACTCTCAAGTTATTCTTGGAGCTACAAGTTCAAATGGCTCATCCAATGGTTTTCATGAAACTACAGTCTCAGTTACTCCAAATATAGATGGTCTACCTAACTTACCCTTAATTATAAATACTCCTGGATACGAGGGACTAGAAGAACAAATACAAGCAATTCCAAATGAGGTCAATGAATTTACAGTTGAACTCACCCCTCACCTTTCAGCAATCCAAGGTAGAGTTGAACTCAATGGTTTTCCTTTTCCAAAACTTTTATCTAATGCTCATATAAGTGTTGACAATATTGACATAGAAAAAGTTAATGCAAAGGTTGATAGCGGAGGTTTTTTTCACATTAGTGTACCTGCTAGTACAGATAAAAATAAAAGAAGCTTTAATGTTCGTATCCATTTACAAGGATTTCAAGATATTATAATATCTAATATTATCTCACCTATTGCAGGCGCAACAACTATCCAACAGACAATTAAACTTACCCCAATTACCATAATGGTTCGAGGACAAGTCACTTCTAGTTCAGGAATCGCCCCAAAAGTTAGTGCAATGAATCAAGCTTTCATTAAAGAACTTGGAATAAGTGCAAATATACAAAATGGTTTTTTTAGCTTTCTTCAAATTCCTACTTCCATTCCCTTAAGCCTTAAAATCATACAACTCAACATAGAAAATGAAGTTGAAGTTGGAGAAGCAAAGTTTACAGCCATCAGAAATGGTACAAACCAGTTTATTATTCCAGGTATAATCTCTACATCTACTAAAAAATAAAAATTATTCGTAACTAAATTTAAATATCCTTCTCAATCTATTATTTTTATTCTATACTAGGCTGTTTACCTAACCTTTGTTTCCTTCTATATTTGACTGAAACTATTTTATCATTTAAAACAAAATTTTCGTTTACTAAAGTATGCTTCCAACTAATAGCACATATAATAGAGTTAAATTCAAACTATTTGCCTCCTTTTTGTTTTTAATTTTCTTTACCTCTATTCCTTTATATAAATATTCAAAAGGCGAACAAAAAAGACTCATTAGAAGYTWYRWYRAWRATWSWAWTGNMTRYKWWWSYMAAMTWTRWKWMAKCTRMWCWYAKYAMGTSAATNAANCAWGNNCNTAAWKAAMTSTWAAARSTWTAMTSAAANCTCTNTNMWWWAMTTAAMAANYWWRSAAACANNNCARRAMMWAKWWMAAAMMMWYAMAARATTNNRATNYGCTSTARCTCCNWSYTYANMAKCANKYRGSANSWMTAWAAWMATCRAAAWWASTTNWRTTTSMAMAACNTSWTGAWKWTSMMAAASTNGNAWGWANCWASWGRRYMTATNATTCNNMWRMAWTTSTWMAWRRWTYTRRTRTTARTNNTKMWTTGANNAAMMASAGNTSAACAWAGWAWWTCASMMAAWGNNRARTTWMRARTCTNARTNNTARAAGANKCAAAAAATTAAAGGTTCATTAATTGTTCAACTAAATATGAAATACTTTCAAGATAAACTTAATACAATGAAAGGATATTTTGACTATACAAATGAATACGCAAACATTTATATTTTAGATGAAACTCACCGAATCATAGCCTCTTCTAAAAGTTCTAGTCACCCTATAGGCTCAGTTTTTCCACCGATTGAAGCATTTGAAAAAGAAATTTACGTAAAAAACCTTAGAGATTATTATGGATCTCAACAGGCTCCCCCTTGGAAAGTAATCTTTGTCCCCAAAGACACCGCTTATAAAAACATGGAAGATTTTGAACGAACTTTTTCTTATTTTATGGCACTCTTTATTATTGTTGCAATCTTTTTAGGATGGAGAGTTTCTAAAATGATTACTCGCCCATTAAGCAAACTATTATGGGCTGTTAAGCAAATCTCTAAAGGTGATTTAGATACGCCTATTTCAACTCACTCTGGTGATGAAATAGGAGTTCTTGCTACTAAATTTGATGAAATGAGAATCAATCTAAAAGATTATCAAGATCACCTCAAGAAAAAAATATCTGAACTACAAATTTTATACAAAGTAGGATCTATTGTTTCACAAGAATTAGAATATAATCATTTATTAAATACTATTTTAAATACAGTTATTGATGTTATGGGAGCAGAAAAGGGCTCTATCATGATTTATGATGAAACAAGTAAAATGTTAAAAATTGCTTCTGCCAAGGGTTTAAAACATCATGTAGTTAGACAAACCGTTTTAGCATCAGGAGAGTCAATTGCAGGTCATGTTTTTCAATCTAAAGAGCCTATGCTTGTTTATGATACTCTAAAATCACAAGATTTTATTAAAATTAAAAAACGAAAAGTAACTCCTGGTACCATGCTTTCTGTTCCATTAGTCTACCAAGATAATAGCCTCGGAGTTTTTAATATTTCAAAACCCATGCCTTATAGCTTTAATGATTCAGATTTAAGCTTATTTCAGGCTATAGCAAATATTTGTGCTACTGCCATTGAAAATGCTAGGTTATATAAGTTAGCCATAACCGATGAAATGACTAATTTATATATTCGACGCTTTTTTTATCAAACCATGAACCAACATATGTTAAAAAAAGAGCAAAATTTTTCTTTAATTATGTTAGACATTGACCACTTTAAAAACTTTAATGATACTTATGGACATGCTATTGGCGATAAAGTTTTAATTCAGGTTGCTCAAATTATTTCTTCATCTGTTAGAGATTGTGATATCCCTTGTAGATTAGGAGGAGAAGAATTTGCTATTATTTGTCCAAACCAAAGAGCAAATGATGCTCTTATCCCATCAAATCGACTTAAAAAGTTAATCAATTCGGCTATCATTGACGTACCTGATGGAAAAGAAATTCAAATTGGTATATCAATAGGTATATCTGAGTTTCCTCAAGATGGTCAAACCATTGATGAGTTATACGAAGCTGTAGACAAAGCTCTTTATTATTCAAAAGGAAATGGCCGGAATCAAGTAAATATATATAAAGATATACAAGAAAAAATCAACAAGGAATCATAGTGAACGGTTCAGAAACAATACTTATAATACTTTCAAATTTCTTCATTCTAGTTAGTTTTTATATTGCTGGCACCTATTTTCTACCTTCTGAGTTTCTCTTTGGGTTTTATAAAGTTTTTGCTATTTGTTGTTTTATCTTTTTTTGTTTTGAATTTATCAAATTAGGCTTTTATTCGAGATTTCGACGAGAGCTCATGATTTATATGCAACAAAACTTAAATAACCCCCTTTCAGAAATTCAAGAAATACACTTTAGTCATAGACTTTTTCCATTCTATAAAGTTTTTATTTCACTACTTAATAAACTTGTTCCTGACACACAAGTTCTTGTTCATGAGCAGTTTTCTTTAAAACCTTATTTAAAGCTTTCTAAAAGTGAAACCCTTTCTAAATATAAATATATGGAACTTTTTTTGTCTCAATTACAAATGGACATACCAAACAGCCAATATTTTATTTTTGGAATTTCTAATAATCAAATACAATTATTACAATACCTTTGTTTAGATAATGATTTAAAAGACTTTATTCAAAAGTCTTCAAAATATGCTAAACCTTTTAAACACCAAAACGAGTTTAGCTTTCAAGCTTTTAGTCAAAAAAAATCAATTATTAGTAACCAACTAGTCAATGATGAAAATTTTGCCCAATTTCTCTCACGAAATGACTTGAATACTCCTATTTATGGTGGAGTTTTTCCTATTATCTTTCAAGAGCTCTGTATTGGATTTTTATGGATAAAATCAGAAAGCCCAAGTCTTGAAATTTTACAAAAACATAAAGACTCTTTTGATTTATTACCTATTTTAATTTCTCATAAAATTTATCAACAAGATATTGAAATTAATAACTTATCACCTCAATTATACGACTCTAGTTTTCTATTTCACCAAAAATCATACTATCTTTGTAACATAGCCCGTAATGTTTCTAATCCTACAGCTATTTTTCTTATTAAATTGAATATTTTTCAAAGCTCTCAAAGTAAAAAAATCATTGAAAACATTTTTCAAATTATTGAAAATATTTTACCAAAACATGCTATTTACATAGAAGAAGACAATCTCATCAATATTACTTTTACGGGTACTGAGCAAAAGAAAACTTTATTAGTTGCAGCTAAAATACTAGATAAAAGTATTAAGTTTTTACAAATTGAGTCAGGCCCTCCCTCTAGTGGAGAAATCAATATTGGTATTTCATTACTAAAAGACTCAACAGATAGTAAAGTCGAAAGCTTTTATCAGCATAATATTACCCAAGCTAAACTAGCCTTAAAAGAGTCTATCTTAGCAGGACCAGACCAACTCAGAATTTATGAAGCAGAGGACACAAATGAGCAATAACAATTCGTTTTATATTACAACTCCAATTTATTATGTAAATGGTAACCCCCACATAGGTACAGCTTACACTACCCTAATTTGTGACACTTTCGCTAGATTTCATCGTTTGTTTCAAAAAGAAGTTCGTTTCACTACAGGTACTGATGAACACGGACAAAAAGTTTATGAATCAGCTCTTGAAAATAAAAGAACTCCACAAGAGCACGTCGATATTATGTCTCAAAATTATATAAAAATTTGGTCTAACCTTGGTATCAAATATGATGATTTTGTCAGAACAACAGAAGATAGACATAAACAACTCGTCAATCATCTATTCAAAAAATTAATCAATTCTGGTATCGTTTATAAAGGTAAGTATCAAGGAGCCTATTGCACTCCATGTGAATCTTTTGTCACTCAAAGTAAAGCAGAAGATAATAAATGCCCTGACTGTTCAAGAGAGCTCACCGCTGTTGAAGAAGAAAACTACTTTTTTAAATTAAGTGCCTTTACACAAAAACTTAAAGACTACTACTCAAATAATCCTAATTTTGTTGTTCCAACCCATCGAAAAAATGAAATGATTTCTATGCTTGAACAAGGTTTAGAAGATATCTCTATATCAAGGTCTAGTGTTTCTTGGGGAATCAAAATCCCTGACGAATCAGAGCATGTTATTTATGTTTGGATTGAAGCGCTCATGAACTACCTAACCTCAATAGATTATTTAAATGACGATAAAAAGTTTAATACCTTCTGGCCAGCACATTGCCAAGTTGTTGGCAAAGACATTTTAAAATTTCATTCGATTACATGGCCCGCAATTTTAATGGCTCTTGACTTACCATTACCTCAAACTATATTGGCCCATGGCTTTATTTTATCTAATGGCGAAAAAATGAGCAAATCTAAAGGTAATGTTGTAAATCCAAGTGATTTAGTTGATAAATATGGACGAGACTCCCTAAGGTTTTCTCTTTTTAGAGAAGTGTCTCTTGGCCAAGATGGTAGCTATGATGAAGGCTCTTTAATTAAAAGATATAACTCTGAACTTGCTAATGATTTAGGTAATTTATCTCAACGAGTTTTATCTATGGTCATTAAAAATCTAGATGGTAAATTAAAGCAACCAAAAAAACTAGACAATGAAATTATTACAAAATTTGAAGAGGCAAAAAAATCTTACAAAGATTACTTTGAAAACTATAAGTTAAACCAAGGAATCGAGTCTCTATGGTCATATATTGGCTATTTAAATAAATTTGTAGACCAATCTAAACCATGGGCGCTTGCCAAAGAAAATAAACTGAGTGAACTAAACGATGTTTTATATACTGTAGCTGACTCTTTAAAAGCTTTGGCCCATTTATTATCACCTATTTTACCTGAAACTAGCATTAAAATACTACAAAACTTAAATATTAGTGAGGACTTAAGCTGGGAACATTGTAAACTATTACAAATACCTTCTGGGCATAAAATTAATCCGCCTATTGCTTTATTTCCAAGAATCCAACAAACAAAAGACCAAAAGCAAAATCAACAAAAAAAACCCAAGAAAAACCAACAAAAACTAATTGATATTGAAGACTTTCAAAAAATTAAAATGGAGCTTGTATCTATCTTAGAGGCAAAAAATCACCCCGAAGCTGATAAGCTATTAGTTTTACAACTATCCACTTCTCAAGGTAAAAAACAAGTTGTCTCTGGTATTTCTGATTTTTACAAGCCAGAAAATTTAATTGGTAAACAAGTTGTTTTTGTTAAAAACTTAAAACCATGTGAACTTCGTGGAGTTTTATCAGAAGGAATGATTTTAGCCGCTTCCAATAAAAAAGAACTCAGTTTAGTAAGTGTTGATCAAAAAATACAAGAAGGAAGTAAGGTCTCTTAATGAATACTTTATTTGATACTCACTCTCATTTATACGATGAAAAATACCAAGAAGATAGAGAGGATATATTATCTGAATGTACCCAAAAGTTAAAAGGCTGGATTAATGTAGGAGCTGATTTAAAAAGTAGCATTGCTTGTAAGTCAATCTCTGAAAATCATCCTAGCTCTTATTTTTCATCTGGGATTCACCCCCATGATGCTAAAGATCATTCGTTTGAAGAACTACAGCAAGTCTTTGACTTACTTGACCATAAACAATGCATTGCTTCTGGTGAAATGGGACTAGATTTTTTTTATGACTTTAGCCCAAGAGATATTCAAAAAGAAATATTTAAAGAGCAATTAAAAATAGCTAAACAAAAAAATATGCCCTGTATTATTCATGTTCGTGAAGCATTTGAAGATTTTTATAAAGTAATTGATGAAGTCGCATATTATAATGGAGTTATTCACTGTTTTACTGGTAGTTTAAATGATGCTAAAGAAATCACTCAAAGAGGTTTTTATGCTGGTTTTGGTGGTTTATTAACCTTTAAAAACACTCAAGATATTCGAGATGCTTTTATGATGATACCAGATAACAAAATCTTACTTGAAACAGACTCTCCCTACATGGCACCTGTACCAAAAAGAGGAAAAAGAAACCTTCCTTATTATGTTGAACATATCAATTTAAAAATGGCTGAATTAAAAAATATATCTCCTCAAGAAATGATGAACCAAACTTACCAAAATGCCAAAAACTTATTTTCTATAAACTAATATGAATTTCAAGCTTCTTTTTCTCTTCTTTTTCTTTTTTAACATTAGTATCTCTAATGCTAAAGCAATCTCTCCTATACAAAGACAAGTTGAGATACTTTTATCAGTAAATAAAGTCAAAGATGCTCGCACCCTTGTTTTAAAAGCCTTAAAAGTAAACTCTTTAGACCCCTATGCTATGGGAATGAATGCCTATTTGCTTCTTGTTTACATGCAAAGAATAAAAGAAGCACAAAAATATACTCGCAAAAGCCTCAGAATATACCCTAAACACAGCCTTTTATTGCATACCCTAGCTTGGTCTTATTATTTACAAGGGCAATTTTCTTTATCAGTTCAGGCTTTTTCTAAAATTAACCCAAACATTAAACAGTTTGAGCTACACTACCATTGGGCTATAGCAGCTTCTAAAGCTAAAAGAAATAACATAGCTATCCAACACTTTAGAATCGCTAGACAAATTAGACCAACAAGTCATAAATTACTAATGAGTATGGCAGTTTTTTATGAAAAAAATAATCAAAAAAATCAAGCCGTACAATTATATCAAAATGCTCTTAATTTAATCGGTGAAAAACACCCAGCAAGAAAACTCTTAATTCAAAAAATTAAAGAAAAAAAGCCCCTACACCAAAAATACTCATTTACCCAAAAATATGACAGCCTTTGGAAAGACGAACCACTAAAACCCCAACAAAATAAAAAAAAATATTTTTCAAAAAAAACAATTAATAATAAAACAATCACAAATAAAAATCCATTTTTAACAAAAGTAATCAAGCAAAGTTTTAATCCAATTATAAAGTTTAAAAACATAGAAACAATTAGTCAAAAACAACATTATGACTTAGCTCTCAAACTAATGGAAAAAGACTTAATTAATGATTCTATCTTAGAGTTTCATACAACAATTAATATAAATTCACAAAGCTCTTATGCCATATCTGCTAACTCATATATCCAAGACCTAAACATACTTAAAAATGATAATTCAACACGAATAAATGATTTATTAAATTTATCTGAAAGTCTATTTAAAGAAGCTAAATATCAAATTTCACTTTATTTACTAAGAAAAATCTTATTAAGTGAGCCTAAAAATGCTAGAGCCCAAAAAAATATTGCTTACCTATATTTATATTTTGAAAAACCAATGGTTAGTTTAGCAATGTTAAGTAACTTATTAAAAAAACACCCAAAATATACAGAAGCCTTAATCATTAAAGGCTACGCCTTAAGTAAACTCAGAAGATTTACTGAGGCAATACAAGTATTTAGGATTGCACAAAGTACTATTAAAGATGATGATTACTCTAAACAATATGTAAAACAACTCATGCAGCAAGTACAAAATTATGAAGACCCTACCCAACTTCACTTACAAGACTATTAAACTTAGTTTTCAAAAACAAAAGTTTCTATTTCATCAACATAGTAATAAGCAAGTTTATTTTGGTCATTTTGATTGTTTTGATCAAAATGGCATCCCTATAGATGGCCTAAGTAAAACACCTTATTTAGCTCTATCTCAGTATTATCCTAATTTATCTTTTCATGGAGTAAAACAAAGTCATTCAACAAATATAACAAGTTTATTAAATCAAAATACATTATTTAACTCTTACCCAAACTCTGATGCTTTAATAACAAATAATTTTCAACAAGCACTTTATATTAAAACTGCTGATTGTATCCCACTTATAATATTTAATGATGATTTTATTGCTATACTACACCTAGGACACAAAGGATTTTTTGATGGCTTATTAGAACATTTTTTATCTCAAATATCTTATACAGATCAATTGATGGCTTATATTGGGCCTAGTATTCATGATTGTTGCTTTGAAGTCAGCTCTGATTTTATTAAAGATAAACTAGATAAAAATTTAATTTTTAATAATGACATTATACATAAAAATAATTGCTATTATTTATCTATAAATCAATTATTACTTAAAAAACTATCCAAATTTGGCTTACTTAGTTCACATATAGTAGTCTCTAAATTTTGTACTAAATGTAATCCTCAGTACTTTTCTCATCGTTTTAATCAAACTAAAAACCGTATTTCACACCTGATTTTTAAAGTTTAACTATGAGCTAATATACATTGATAAAACATATATTTTTTGTTTTTTTGAAATTGTTCTGAGTCTGTTAAAAGATACTCTTTATTAAATTGGGCAACTTTAGACTTTGTAAAAAACATTAAAACTTTATATATCCAAAAGTGTTTCTCTTCAACTTTTTCAAGTAGTAATTTAATACTCGGTAAAATATATTGATCTACCATAAATTTTGCATAATCAAGAGTCGGAGTTACTTCTTTTGTTATATCTTTTTCTTTAACAATCACAAAGTTTTCAAATTTTAAAAGTTTTAAAAACCTATTTAAATTATGACCACTTTTAGAAAATGGACTTAGAGCATGATCTAAAACAAAATAATCACATACAATAAATACTCCATTATCACAAAGACACTCTTTTAATTTATTAAATAATAAATCTAAATTTATATACTGACATGATTCACTCATAATAATGCAGTCATACTTTTGACTTGGTATAAAATCTTCAAATTTACTTAAATAAAATGGATTACCAACCTTTTTTTGATAAAGCTCTTGTTGAAATAAGTCTGGTGATATCCCTTCAACATCAAAGCCATTTGCTTTAAGTTGTTGAGACATGATTCCTGTACCACAACCAACATCTAATATTCTTTTACAATTTTTTGGAATACTATTTATCAAAAAGTCTTCATACCTTGATTGTGCAGCTCTAACTCCATCAAGTGACATTGGATCATTATCCCACATACCATAATGTAATCTATCTAAACCTAGTACTTCATTGTAAAATCTTAATGCTCTATCATTTTTAGCCATAAATAATCAACCTAATTTTATATATATTTTANKKASMTMTNGANAWTAAAATNNWNGMGANSCNANANKYNANTNNTAYKHTWSNNNRWYNNMYMMRTMBCSAGNMRARAYWKCYYWSTCTAAYTCTKYTSTTKTGAAWGTYATAAARTAATCRTCACAAATTGARTARATTRAAAGWCCATTTTCTATTTCAATATCCTCTTTTATTTTGTTAGTATTTAATAAGTTATTTAATATATCTTGAAGGTGTGATACTCCTAAATTTAAAATTGAATCTATTTCAATTAAACTTTTATCGGGGTAATTTAGTATAGAAAGTAAAACTAAATTTTCTAAATCCATTTCACAATCTTTTATATTTTTTTCTATATATTCTTCGCTCAAGTTTTTACTTTCTAAATCTTGAGAAATCTTTTCTTCGTGAAATGAGCCTGATAAAGATTTAAACAAAAGAACAAGACTAAAAAAGAAGAAGCTTATTTTATAAAAAGAAAATATCAAAGGTATTAAAGCCACTAAAAATGGTAAAAGAGATTTTTTAAAAATTTTTTTAGGTTTTCCCTTTTCTATATGATCAAAATTTTCTATGTATTTATAGTCTAATTGATATCTTTCTTTTTGAATTTTTGCTATTAAATTTGAGTAGTTAATAGCTGTACTTTTTTCGAGGCTTTTCATTTCAATAAAAAAGGACTCATCTGTTGCATAGACATATGTAGCACTATTTATATCTAATTGTTCTATAATTTTTTCAGACTGAACTAGTGATGCAATTAATGCAGTTAAATTAGATTCTTCTAGATTTGTTTTTTTTAATAAGGACTCAAGGTCTAGGACATGATGATCATTAATTAGTTTATATAATATCTCTTCACATTCTTCTTGAGCTTTTTCACTTTTTTCAAAAATCTCTGGTAAGCCTTTTGCAAAATACTCTAACTGTGTAGAAGACAATCCTAGAAGTATCATCAATAAAGTAACTCCTCCTAAAAAGCCATATATTCCAAGTAAAACATAATCAAAAGATATTAAACAAAAAGCTAAAATAACCATAAAGAAGATACTAATTGAACCAATAACTTGTATAGTCGTTTTTACTTTATTTAACTGCTGTTTATATACTATTTCAAAAGAGTCTAACTCTAAAATTAATTTATCTAATTTTTGTTGATCAAAATCAAGTATCTTTTTTTGCTTATTTTTCATTGATACGTTTCTTATTTAGCCTACAAAAAGTTACTTACCTTTTTTTGCGGCTTCTTCTTTTCTATTTTTTTTCCAAGCCTTATACTTTTTCCATTTTGACTTAGTCCAATTGCTTGCTTGACCCTTTTTTGTCTTTGCCCATGAAGCCGACTTACTTGCTTTATCTTTAGTCCATTGACTTGTTTTATCCCAAGCATTACTCGTAGCTTGTTTACTTGTTTTCCAGTTTTTCTTAGTCCAAGTTTTTGTTTTATCTACTTTATCAGAAGTCCAGTTACCTGTCTTATACCAAGCATTAGTTGTAGTCTTTTTTGTATCTTTCCACTTTTTTCCTGTCCAGTTAGATACTCCTGAAACTAAATTACTACTCGTTGAAGAAATTGTTGATATTACATTTCTTTGACCATTAGAAGGAGCATAGCTTCCTCCTGACAAAACTGGAGGACCTTCAACTGGAGAAACTGGGGCAATCGAAGGAGAATCTCCCCCAACTAAACCACCAAAAAAACCAGAGCCTTCTTTTGGATTTTTTGGTTGAACTGGATTTTTAGAAGTACCTGAATAGATAAAACCAGCTGATTTTTTTGCGGTTCCACCCTTTCTTTTCATAGTATTACTACTTGGATAATAAGTGTAATTTACATTACAATCCATTCTCTCATCATTATCCCAATTAGATTCATCAACTTTCATTAAATAATTGCCAAAAGAGTCAATTGATACAGACTTTACCTTAGCTATATGTCCCCATGGCATACCCTTTTGTTTTGCTATAATTAATAAAGAGTTAGATGAAGGAAGTTTACCCTTACCATTGTCAAGATTCCAGTTATGGTAAGCGTTATATGCACCGCAATCTTTATTATATTGGCATAAACCTGGCATTTTTTTTCGACTTCCGCCAAATACTTTTCTAACATAAATTACACATTGACCACCATATGCATTTTGCTTACAAGCAAAATTATTTGATGTCATTGCTAAAATATATGTGAAAAATATCAGTAAATATTTAAACATTTTATATATTCCCTTTATTAAAAAATATTCTTAAAGCTCATCAATACTACGAAATTAAATTAATTATGTTTCTATTTAAAAAGGTAGGACTAAAAATTAAAAATCTTTAATAGTGTTCTATAGATAAATTCAGCTTATCTTATTTACTTTTCACTCACTCCTTAGTATCTTATTATACTTAAATTTATTTTGTTTCAAACAAGGAATATACTGTGGCAAAAAAAAGACTAGGACTCAATATTGATCATGTAGCAACCCTTAGACAAGCCCGTATGAGCAATGAGCCTTCACCGCTAAAAGCAGCTCTAATTGCTCAAAGTTTAGGTGTTGAGCAAATTACTGTACACATTAGGGTTGATAGAAGGCATATTCAAGATGAAGATGTACGAGTCTTAAAAGCAAATTTAAATATCCCTTTAAATGTAGAAATGTCTACTACCAAAGAAATGAGAGAATTTGCTAAAAAACTAAAACCGACAAAAGTAACACTAGTTCCTGAAAAAAAATCAGAAATAACAACAGAGGGAGGTTTAGATGTTATTAAAAAAGCTCGCTCTATTAAAACCTTTGTCAAAGAAACACAAAAAAATAAAACTTTAATTTCTGTATTTATTGATCCTGATATAGACATGATTAATCACACTCATAAATTAGGCATTGATGAGGTCGAACTTAACACTGGTGTTTATGCAGAAGCAAACTCTATTAAAACACAAAAAATAGAGCTAGAACGACTACAAAAAGCTGCACAACACGCTAAAAGTTTAGGCTTATACGTAGCTGCTGGGCATGGTTTAACTACAAAAAACCTAAATCCAATACTACAAATCAAAGAGATTGAAGAACTAAATATAGGTCATCATATAATTGCTCAATCTGTTTTTATGGGCTTAGATAATAAAATCAAAGAAATTCAAAATTTATTAAATGTTAAATAATTTATGGCTATATCACTCACAAAATTATATGAAGACTTAATAAACCCAACTTTAGATGTTAAATTACTAGCACTTAATACTATTGTTCGTCTCCCATTAAGAGGGGCTAGCAGCCACGAAGTAATATTAAATAAAATATTTATACTTTTAAAAAAGTATGAACATCATGACAACACTGAAGTCTCCTTTGTTTCCAAAAAAGCAGTAGAACATTTGATGAATCAAGTTCCACAGCTTCAACAAAAGTTTTCAAACTCTCAACAATCTTTTTTTGATGCTAATGATTTAAAATCTTCTGAAACAGAAGTTCGCTTACAATGCTTAAACTATATGCTTGCCCATGACTGTAAAGATGGCTACTACCCTATTTTATATATGTTAGTTGGAGAAAAAGATGAAAAAGTTATCTCTACTGCAATTGTTGTTTTAGCAAAATATGGAAATAAAAAAACGATTCATCTTTTACAAGTTTTTTTATATTTTGAAAATAATAGAATCAGAGCGAATGCCGTTGAATCTATTGAAGCTTTAGGCACAAAGTCCGATCTATTAGAGCTTTTACCACCTTTAATAAATGACGTAAATAATAGAGTTAGAGGCAATGTTTTAAAAGCATTATCTAGCCTTGGTTCTTCACAGGTTTTACTTCATGTATCTAAAATGTTAGAAAGTAATAGAACATCTATTCGTTCATCAGGAGTCTATGTATTATCTCAACTCTCTGGAGATGGGGTACTTGCTCTTTTAATTCGAGCATCTCACGATAGTTTTGAACCCGTAAGATTACAGGTCATTGAAGCCCTCATTAATCAAAATGATGTTGGTGTATTACCTATTTTACAAAAGCTTTCTCAAGATATTGATATTGAAGTCAGTGAAAAAGCAATTCATGCTCTAAATCACATCAATGAAAAAAAAGAAACTCAAATAATGAATCTCTCTAATATAGATGACTATAAAGTAGAGGAGGCTAGCGAATATATTCCTATAGAAGAAAATGAGGAAGAACAAGAAGATAATACATCAAAACTAACGGCAGATGAGTTTGATGATTTACTCGAAAAAGAAATGGTAACAATTGGTCAAAAAATTATGTCTCATCATCAAAATGGATTCATAAAAGAAGAAAAACTACTAACAAATATTTATCAAATTAATAAAATCATCACTCAACTCGAAGAAAAGTCTATCCAATTCGGAAACAAAAATTTCGTCTTTTCACTCAAGAAAGCTCTTGGAGGAAACTTCAATGAAGAAATAGCTCTTCAACAATTACAATACAAACTAGATGATGCTTTTGTTGACCTTGGTGAACTCTCTTACGAACTATTCTCACAATCTTTATTTGATCATATTGATTTAAACCCACATTTTCAGAAATGTAAACAATTGTTTGAACAACAATAAAAGTTAAATATGAAACTATATTTTGAAAATATTATTTATGATTTACAAAATGCAAATGATAATGAAGAAATTTTATTGATTCTTCTTAAATGTTTAAAACTACAAAAAAAATGGATTGAAGACTCTCATCTTAATTATAAATTTCTACACGAATTATCTAAACACCTCAATAAAGATCAAAAAATATTTTCTTTCATACTCAGAGTTCAAAAACATCTAGAATTTTTATATCCAAGATGGATTTCAGCCGACCAAAAGTCTGCTAGAGATTTTACCATCAAAATTTTTAACTCGACTCAAAGCTCAGATGAAGAAAAATGCCAAGCCTTGTTTTTATTACATAAAATCATACGCCCTGTAGATAATATACTTTTAAGAGCTTTTTTCTCCAATACAAACCCTAGAGTTAAATCACTTGCTTTTAATTGTTACTTAGAAGTCACAGCAATAGAAGATATCCCCTTTTTATTCAAAGAGCTATTCAACCCCAGCCCTATGATTATTAAAGTTTTTCATACCATCATAGAAAACTATGGACGAGAAGCTTTTTTTGATTTTTTTATAGAGCAAGCTCAAAACTCTGATATTAACAAAAAATTAAAACTCTTTGAAATTTGCAAAAAGCTCCAAACATCCCAAGAACTTGTTCAGATTCTAAAAATATTTACCAAAATTCCAATCAGAGAGGTTAAACTTCTACTACTAGATGTATTATCATTTCATACTGGTACTCAAATTGATTCTATGATTGATATCTACCTCAATGACTTTGATATTGATATTTGTGAAAAAGCTCAAAAAATTAAAAATAACCAAATAAACAAAAGAAGTAAAAAGTTTCCTTTTTAAAAATATGTCTCAGGCCCAATTAACTAAAATAATTAACCAACTAAACAAGCAAAATGAAAAGCTAATGGTACTTGCTTTAATGCAAATCCCTAGCCTTAAGTCTGATCTAGAATACAATCAGAATGATATTCAATCTCTTGCACAAATTATTTCTACTAATGTTTTATCTAATAATCCAGATATCTCTTATCTCTCTAGAAAAGCTGCAAATCATATGCAAAATAGCTTTCAAGTAGTTCCAGTAGATGAAACTGTTATTCTTGGAGCTATTTCTGAGGATAATGATGAATTTATAACTGTTAACGAATCTTTTTCTAAAGACCCATTAACACTTGAAAAACAACTTTTAGATTTACCAAGTAACTATCAAGATCACGACAATTTATTACCATTTTTAATGCATTCTAGCAATAGGATTATTGCCACATGTATAGAAACTCTATCAAGAACAAACTTCCCTGCTGATAAACTTTTATCAGAGTGTAAGCCTTTTTTAAACTCAGAACACAACAGAATTAGAGCTAATATTATTGTAGCTATTGGAAAAAGTGATTTCTCTATAGTTCAAGAGTCACTGTCATCAATGTTTCAAACGACTAAAATCTCTATGAGAGAATCAGCTGTATATGCTATCTCTCAGCTCAAACCGACTCTTTTATTACAAAAACTCTTATTGAAATGCTTACATGACCCTTATTTAGACATCCGCTTAAGAACAATTGATATTCTTAAAAATTATAATCATCCTGATGTAGTCATTCAAATGAAACGATTAGCTAATGACTTAGATATAGAGATTTGTGAAGCTGCTCTTGAAACTATTAACAAACTAGAAGGAGCTCCTAAAGTTTTAGAAGAAACAAAAGAAAAAATTGAAGTTGAAGCACCTTTTGAACATTTAGAAAGCATAGAGCAAAAATCATCAAATGAAAGTTTTGAAGATTTTGATGAATTTAATACACCTCAAGATGACTTTTTCGAGACCCAAGATCAAGATAGCATACATATTGAAAATGACTTCATTAGCATTGATAACAATGAGTTAGACGAATTTATAATTCCACCAAAACCAAACCAAGATAAAGTCGAGCAAAGTTCATCAGACTTTGAAACTCCAATAGAAGAAAAAAGCTCTTTAAATGATACAAAAGTAATAATTGAGGATAATCCTTCTATTGACACTGAACAAATATCTTATCAAGAAGATGACTCTTTTCTTGATTTTGATGAAAGTCAAGCTTCACAAACTGAGCAAGGTTCTCTTATCAAAGAAAGTCTTAGCAATGATCTTAATGACGAATTTGATTTGTTTGCAATGGATGAAAACTCTTCCCAAAATAATTCTAGCAATCAAGAAGTTGATTTATTTTCAGTAGATGAGAGCTCTCCTCAAAAAGATTCAATTACCCTAGACGAAAAGCAAACTTCTGAGCTTATAATAGAGCAAAAAATTGAAGTTGATGAATCAACAGCTCTCTCACAAGAGCCTGAAAATACTCCTATAAATGATGATTTTGGTGTATTTTCAGACATTGAAGCTGATAACTCTTTTCAATCTACTAAGACAGATGAAAGCAAAGTCGCTAAAGAAAATTCTATTGAACCACCAAAAGAGGATCTGCATGATGATTTTGACTTATTTGACTTTGACGAAAGTGATGAAGAAGACCAAAAAGAAGAAGAGCCTTTAAAAGCTCTTCCCATCAATAAAGCGACTCCTCCAGCTAATTTTGATGAGTTTCCTGACTTTGATGACTCTTTTGAAAATCAATCCCCAGAAATTGATAAAAGTAAAAATGATGATGCATCTAACTTTGAAAAAAGTAACTCTTCTAATTTTATTGAAAGCCCTATTAAAACAAAAAGTACCTCTGACTTTATTGAAGAAAAAACACCCCCAGAAAGTGACTCTTTAGCAGAAGATATAATTTTAGACGATGAATTTATTGAAACTACTATAGATATTTCTCCTGTTCAAGCTATCAAAAAAGTTATAAGAATAAGTCCATCAACTCAAAAATCTTTAGACTTTTTGTATGAAACCCATACTCAAATTTTTTCTGATTCTAAAACTCTTAAAATTGAGTTATTCTTTGAAGAGCTAAATCTATCCACTCCTAAAAATTTATTTGAAGATTATAATGATAAAGATTTTTCTCACTTAGATCAAGACTGGCTTCCTCAAGTAAAAATAAATAAGCCTCAACAAAAAGGTCTTGATATAAAGCAAATAAGCCCTAAAGTTGAAAAGAAAAAACCAGAAATTGAACAAATAAAAAGAGAAAACAAAGCAAAAGAGCCAAATAAGCTAAATACACCTAATAAAGAACTCATCTCGTCTCAAATTTCACTGGTTCTCAAAGAAATTGGTACACAATCTTATCAACTTTGCCAAGAGTATGACCCAGAAAACCCAAACATAGAAAAGATTTATAACGAAATATTAAAAATTCAAAGTCATTTAAAAGCTATGGTACAAGGCAAAATCAAAGCTACTCCAAAACTTAACTTAAAAATTATTAAAAGAAAATTAGACCAAACATTTGAAAAGTTAGGACGACTAACTTTAAAAGAAACCAATGAAAAAAGATTTGTATTACATAACTCAGAACTATATCAAAAGAAAATTAGAACTTTAGTTAAAAAATTAAATGCTAAATAAAAGCATCTTCTATATGCTCAATTTTATAATTTTCTTTTGAACCTATTATTGAAATGACATCAAATCGACAAATACTGTCCTGTTTCCATTTATACGAATAATAATATTGAGCAGTTCGTTTTATTTTCTTTTGTTTTTTTAAATCAATACTATCTATTGGGTTCATGAAATCTTCATTTTTTCTGGTTCTAACTTCTACAAAAATTAAATTATCTTCATAAAAAATAATCAAATCAATTTCACCACCACGATTTTGAAAGTTTTTTTGAATTAGCTTTGCCCCTAAACGAATAAAATACTGCAATGCAGTATCTTCCCCCCATTGACCAAACTCTTTTTTTTCATTCATCTAAATAAAGTAGTTTAATCTCACTTTGAGTTAATTCAACAACTTCACCTGTTTGTAAAATAAGAGATAATCGACCAATAGCTACTCTTCTTAAACGTGATACTCTATAATCTAAGGCCAATAACATTCGACGAATTTGTCTATTTTTGCCCTCTTTAAGCCAGATAAAAAACTCAGTTTTTGATCTTCGCTCTACTCTACATGGTTGGGTTACATAATCATCAATATCTATACCCTTTGATAATTTAATTAAATCACCATCTGATATTACTCGAGTCAGTTTAACTTGATACTTTTTACCATGCTGAAAAGATGGATGAGTCATTTCTAATGCCAAATCACCATCATTTGTCATTAAAAGCAGACCTTCTGAATCTTTATCTAATCTACCCACAGGAAAAACATGGCCAATATCTTCAAAATATTCTAATAAATTTGGAG
This sequence comes from Candidatus Cloacimonadota bacterium, assembly GCA_002402105.1. GTDB lineage: Bacteria > Muiribacteriota > UBA6191 > UBA6191 > UBA6191. The sequence goes on along the minus strand of NVVD01000001.1, from coordinate 312,679 downwards.
TTTCATGTTCAGATAAAGTACATATAACTCCTTTAGGTTTATAAAATAAATAAGTCGTTCTTTTTTCTTCTTTTAAAGAAACGATAAAGGATTTTCCTTCAACTACTATCTCATTGCCCTCAACTACGTAAGCCCCTAGCTCTGCATCTTCGCCATTTAATTTAATTAAACCTGCTTCAATCAGTCTATCTGCTCTTCGTCTTGAACAATAACCACATTTTGATAGGTATTTATTTAATCTCATATGTGCCATTTTAACCTTTAAGTAATAAATTTTTATTGCATACTACAATCAAATCCATAAAAAATAAAACCAAGTTTCATAGTTTGAGCCATTGTATCAGATAAACTTAATTCTTTCTCACAATTTACCTCGTTTAAAACCCTAAAAATTTCTTGATCTCCTAAATTACTTTCATAATACGAAGTAAAATTTAACTTTGTCATTGGAATCTGTAAGAGCTCTACAATATCTTTATAGCGCTTTTCTTTTTTAAATCTTTTAATTCTTGATACATAAGCCCATGAATAAGCTGTCCAACCTTCTTCAGCATCCCCTATGAGCCTTGATTCCATTTCAATTTTAGTTTTTATATCACCTTTTTTTTCTGCTAGTATCATCTTATATAAAATGAAGTCCATCGGTTTTGATTTACCACGTCTTTCAATATTACTCTCAATAATATCTACTAAAGTGCTCGCATCATCTATTCTATTTTTATATAACAAAAATAAAGCAATAGGCCTAATTTGATACCAATAGCTATACCACTCATTTGATATAACTTTTAATATTCTATCCCTAAAAAAGCTATCATCTACATCAATCTTATCTGCAGATAAGCGATATAAAGGATACTTACTCAATAAACCTTTTTCACCCAATTTTAAACCAAAAGTTGTTTTATTATAATCTTTATAAAAATTATTTTTAGACTCCGTATAATAATCTGATCTTTCTGATTTTTGATACAGGCTATAAATTTTTGAATAATCTAAAATATTTTCAAGTAAGTCTTTTAATTTTGTTTCATCTTTTGTTTTAACTACAACACTCATCAAAAATGAACTTTTACTCCACTCATCATATAGGTCTTCAAATGGTTTATCATCCCATCTATTTTGTCTCGCAGTATCATAGGTATAAAACATCTCAAAGTCTTTATTATACCCATAAACAGTATATACATGACCAGGTACATAAATTAAAACAGGAAAACCTGCATCCAATAGTTTAATTAATTGATTTCCATCTTGCCAATAACTATTAATCAAAGAGTAACCTTTCTTCTTTAAATAGCTCTCAGCCTTCCAAATAAATGTTCCTGAAAAATACCCCTCTTTAATTGAAAAGGATAAATCTCTAGTATCTATTTGTTTTTTATCATAAAAACTTAAAATATATCCTAAAGAATTAGGAAAACAACTGGCAGCTTGTTCAAATGTTTGATAATTATTTTTAAGAATTTTAAATTTATTAATCTCTGACTTATCAGCATAAGAAGATAAATATTTTTTTGCTTTTTTATAGACCTTGCTCGATTTTTTATAAGATGTCACAACTTTACGAAAATAAGCTATAGCTTCATCTACATTACCCTCAAGCAAGTTTAGCACCCCTAATCTATGTTTTAATGAAGCAACAAAATTTGTATGATCTAAATCAGGAATCACTTTCACATACAATTTTTTAGCCTTAGTGATATTTCCAGAACTTTCAAATACAGAAGCTGTAGTCACAATAAGTGTATTCCAATAGTTTCCGATTAAAACCAAATGTATCATTATGATAGGAGCCATTATAAAACTATATTTAATTTGCTTTTTTAAGGAGTTTTCAGAGACTAAAAACCAATAAAAAACAGGAAATACTAAAGCACCTACTAAGTAAAATAAAACACTAGTATTAGATGAATAATAATTTAGAGAAAATAATTTATTCATGGGATAGGTTAAAAGTAAAGTTTTACTAGCATCAATTAAAATCATATAAATGACTGTGAAAAAAGACAATTTAAATAAGATTGACCTTTTTTCTTCTATAAAAGAACATTTCAAAAACCCATACAAAAAACCAATAACTTTTCCTATTAAAATCCAATGAACAGAAATCACTTGACCAATAGTTGAATCCATAGGAACAAAAGGAGAAAAAATCCAATAGTTCAAAATAGAGGAAAACCAAGATAGACCCATAAATATAGAACTAAGTCCTATTCCAAAAACTAATCCATTACTAAAAGAAAAACGCTTTTCTTTCTCATCTATCTCTTTTCTTTCATAAATAAACTTATGACAAATTAGATTATGAATAACAAATAAAATAGTAACACCTAAATAAGCAATCCAAACCCATTTTGAAGGAAACGAGTATTGATATAAAACTCCTAAAAATATCAATAAAAGAAAAATAGGGAATAAAGAGATTAACTTAAAATACTTACTTTTTTCTTTTAAAGAAAATAGATAAATACTAGAGTAAATTGGCCCTAATATAAATGAATTTATAGCAACTCCAGTATAAGATTTTTTTTGAAATTTCATTTTATAAACCTCTATAAGAAATAAACTCAAACTGTAAGTCATTCTTTTTTTCTAAGTATTTTTGTTTTAATTGCACCGCCATTTTATTATGGGGGTCTTTTTTTAAAACTTTATCTAAAATCTTTTTTGCCAAGCCTTTATCACCCTTTAAAAATAATTGTAAAAATTCAAAGTAAATCCATTTCCCGCTCTTTTTATTAATAAAAGATTTAAATTTACCAACATCTTTATTTAATTTTAATAAACAAAGTTTATAATCAATTTCATAATTAAATTTTTTAGGAAACCTTTTATTTATAATCTTAAAGTAGGGTAAAGCTTTTTCATAACTGCCTTGTAAATATAAAGAAACTGCAAAACTATGCAAAGCAAAAGTCATAGTATAATCACCTAAATCTTCTTCTTGAACATACAAAATATCTTGTAATAATTTATGGTTTTTACTTAATCTAGGAAACTCTCTAGCTAATAATCCTCCTAGGTATATCTTTGAACTGATAGTCAATTTTATTGATTTTAAATAATCTAGGATTTGATTTATTTCACTCTCTCTATCTAAGAGAGTTTTTTGAAAATTCAAATCATCAAAAGATATTTGATTTTGTTTTAAATAACTACGAATCCATTGACTTAAAACTATAGTATTTGCGAATTTATTTTTGCCATTAGAAAGAAAATCTATATAGCGAGTATTATCAAATGAGTGGATTTCTTGATAATAACTAGCTCTTTGTATATCTTTCAAGTCTTTTTTTGGTATTTTTAAAATAGATGATATAGTCTTATTATCACTAAATATTGTTAAAGGAGCATTTTGTACATTCAAAATTTTCTTTAATTCTGATATAGGTAATATTACAACCTGCTCTGATACAACTCTTGAAAATAGTTTTTCTGATTTTGCCGAATCATATATTTTAATAATTCCCCTTTGCCATGAATAACCAGATTCGATTCTAAGTAAAGCATAGCCATTTTTCTGATCTAATGAAATTATAGCTGCATAATAAGTATTTTCTGAAATATCGATTTGTAAAATTGGAAATAATTTATTTTCAAGCAGTTCTTCAACGTATGAAAATTTAGGTTCAATTACAGATACATCAACTCCTAAAACTTCTTTAGCAAATAATATAGTGTGAGATAAGTTCATGCTTGGTAAGGAACCATAGTTTTTTTCACTCGTATTGGTTTTAAATTTAGAAATAACCTGAGTATGGTCTTTAATTAAACCCTGTAATTTTGCTACAGCTATCATTACATCCCACTCAGCATCAACTGGTCTAAAAAATAGCTCTTTATTAATTTTAAAGTTTGGATACTTTGATGTTTCTTTTATGTGAGATTTTAAAGAAGCTAAAATGCTTGATTTTTGTTTTAAATCTTTTGAATCTAACAATAACCACTTTATTGGATTTGATTGTTCTGGAGCTTTATCAAATAATAAACTTTTATAAATTAAATTTCCTTTATAACGAAAGTTCAGGTTATGATTTGCATCATTATAATCGAGTAAAGAAGCTTTCGTTAATATATTATCCTGTAAAATATTTTGTTGATAGATTTCTTTATGTATTGTATGAAAAATCAAAGGAAAAGCATTTTCGTATATCAAAAGAATAACAAATATATTAATCATTTTTACCAATGTTTTTTGAAACCAAATTTTTAAAAAGCCTAAAGTAGACTGACAATTCCTGTAATCAAAAGCTAAAATAATTCCTACAAAATAAATAATGATATAATTAAACCATGTACCGCTTGAATCTAATAAGTTTAATAAAATTTCCCAAACAGCTATAGCTTGTACAACAAACAAAGAACTAAAACAAAGAAAAATAAAAAATACTCGTATTTTATTTTTTTTGGGGCTAAATAACTTAAACATATAAAAAGTTAAACTTATGGACAGAAAGGACATTAAAGCATTTAGCCAAAAAACTGGGGTAATATTTCTTGTTACTACAATCTTTTCATTGACCCCAAATAAGTCTATCGTTGGTAACAAATAAATCAAACTAAAAAAAAGTAAATAAACTAAGTAATCTTTTTTTTGTATATTATTAGATTCTTCTGACAGCCTAAAAGCAAGTCCTGAATAAAATGTAATACATAAAAATCCAATCATCGTATTTATTGTAAATAGCTCTGTTTTATATTCTATATAAAAAACTTGAAGTAAAACTACTAGAATATATGTAATTATTAATATAAATACACCTAATATAGTAACCAAATTTTTATCAAAACTATCTTTATCAAAACAAAGCGACTCTAATAAAGCAATCAATGGAAAAAAAAGAAATTTAAAAAAAATTATAAATTTAGGCTCTTTATCATAGATATCTTCTACTTTTTTCTCCTCTATTATCTCATTTTGTATATTTTCTTCCATATAATTTATACCCTATCTATTTTAAATTAATCATTTTCAAATAAAGATTATTCACTCTAAATTATCATCTGCATATCCTATAAAATAAAGTAAAATTTTGCACTACAGTTTTATATAAAGCATCTTAAATAAGTACAAACAAAGTGCAATCAATAACAATATGTTTATCTTTATAAAATAAAAGAAATTATTATATAAGTCACTTTACTTGATTTATATATAATAATTTATCTAAACCTTAATTAAATTAAATCTATAATTGCACAGCAAAAAATTTAACTGTATACTTAACCTTTATATATTTAACAAAAAAGAGAACTAATGGCCAATATATTAATTGTAGACGATCAAAGAATCCAAAGAGTAGTACTAGAAGCAACTCTTCGACATGGTAGCCATACAATTTTTCAAGCTGATAATGGTACAAATGCTCTCATTGAATATAATAAAAATCAAATTGATATAGTGATAACAGACGTTTTAATGCCAGACATGAACGGTATCGAACTCTGTTTTAAAATCAGAGAAATCAATCCAGATGCTAAAATAATTGTTATTTCTGGTGGCGGAGTTAAAACTCAAGGTGCAGCAGATGAATATTTAAAACTCGGAGAAAAATCTGGGGCCTTAAAAACATTTGTTAAACCAGTTGATCCCCAAGACTTACTTCAAACTATTCAAGAGTTAATAGATTAAAACTATTTTTTAAGTAGAGTTTCTTTACTTCCCCATCGAAAAGTCTTGCTAGCTGATATTAAAAAGGCTTGCTTTTTATCTTTTGATTTAGAAAAAACAAGATTATAAGCTTTTACATTTTTTGGAATATTTGAAATTAATATTTCATTGTAACTTTCATAAAAGCTAGACTGTACTTTTAAATATAGCTTTTTTGAAGTCTTTAAAAAGTCATATGTCCAATTTGATTTATCTAAACCAATTCCTACTTGATAAGAGATATTCCCGTAATCTTTCTTTGGGTTTACACCTACAACATCTAACCATAATTCAAAATGATCTTGAGATATTTTCTCACCTGTAAGCTGCTTTGCCCAACTCTTTGGATACACAACTTTCAAAATAGTATCACTTAACCATTTTAGGCTAGATTTTCCTAATAAACTAATACGATCTGGATTAAAAATAACATGTTCAATCATTACTTCTTTTTGTAAAGAAATATGTCTTTTATCCGAAACTAAAAGTTTTTTCTTATCTGCTTTCTCTTTTGCCAATTTCAAAATTGAAAGTCTCTTCTTTTCTGCTTTTTCTTTTACCAATTTCAAAGCTAAAAGTCTTTTCTTTTCTGCTTTCTCTTTTGCCAGCTTCAAAACTAAAAGTCTCTTCTTCTCTACTTTCTCTTTTGCCAATTTCAAAACTAAAAGTCTCTTCTTTTCTGCTTTTTCTTTTGCCAATTTCAAAGCTAAAAGTCTTTTCTTTTCTGTTTCGTCTTTTGCTAATTTCAAAGCTAAAAGTCTCTTCTTTTCTGCTTTCTCTTTTATCAATTTCAAAGCCAAAAGCCTATTCTTTTCTATGACTTCCTCTTTTGCCTGCTCTATGGACTTTAAAGCAAGTTCTGCTTTTTGTTTTTGCTTTAAAATCAATTCATTAATTATAACTTTCTCAAGTGCCTTACTATTTATTTGGCTCATTGACTGAGCTTTGAGTCTTTTTAACTCATCTAAACTCATAATTTTTGAAATAGATAAACTTGTAGGAAAAAGTTGTGGTTTAGATTTTAAAATCAATAAAGAAACATCTTCTTCTATATGTGAGTCATCTATCAAAAGCTTGCTCTTAAAAGAGTTTTTTATTTTATCAGTTTCAACATTTCTACTTTTAGGCAAAATAACCAAGTTTTCGTTTTTACTTTTTTTAGAAAAAACAAAGTCTAAGTTTTGAGTTACTTCAACTTGAGCCACATCAAACTCGTCTAATTTTTCATCTTTACTATTGATAAATAAAAACATAAAAACCATGTTTAATAAAATCAATAAAAGTAAAATAACTTTAAGAAATCTAACCATGTTATTTTTTTTGCTTTATCTCAGTAATACCATGCATGTAAGGCACTAAAACTTCGGGTATTTTAATTGTACCTTCTTTTGTTTGGTTTAACTCTAAAATCGGAATCAAAACTCTAGGAGAAGCAATCAAAGTATTATTTAATGTATGACAAAACTTCATTTTACCATTCTTATCTTTGTATCTCATTTTTAGTCTTCTTGCTTGAAACTCATAAAACATAGAACATGAGTGGGTTTCACAATAAGCATCTCTTGATGGCATCCAAGAGTTAATATCATATTTTTTAACCTGACCTTGCCCTATATCCCCTGAACAAACATCAGTAATTTGATGTGGAATACCCAAAGATTTAATAAAATCAATTGCATTATCCAATAAATACTGATGAGCTTTTAATGAAGCCTCTATATCATTTTCCATGATATATACTTGCTCTACTTTTTGAAATTGATGGATTCTGTATAAACCATGAGTATCTTTACCATAAGTACCAGCTTCTCTTCTAAAACAATCAGACCAAGCAGTTAATTTTATCGGAAAATCTTTTTGATTTAAAACTTCATCATAATGATAAGAAGCTAAAGGAACTTCAGAAGTCCCAATCAAATAAAGATCATCTTCTCCCAATTTATAAGTTTGATCTTCCCCACCAGGAAAATAACCTGTACCCATCATAGCATGTTGCTTAACAAACTGAGGAACAGTCATAGGGGTAAACCCTCTTTTAACTAAAAAGTCTAAAGCATATCTCATTAAAGCAAGCTCAAGCAATGTACCTTCATTTTTTAAAAAGTATGATCTAGCGCCAGATAACTTAACTCCACGCTCAACATCAATAATATCTAACTCGTCACCCAATGCCATATGACTTTTTGGCTCAAAATCAAATTTAGGTATTTCACCCCAAGTAGAAAGCACTACATTATCTTCATCTGTTTTACCAATAGGTGTAGTAGAATGTAAAGGGCTTGGTACTTTTAACATTTCAACTAAAAATAAACTTTTTAAGTCTTTTGATTTCTCATCTAGCTCTTTTACTTTTTCTGAAACTTCTTTCATAGCAACAATATGTGCTGGACGCTCTTCATTAGATAAGGTTCTTATTTTTTTATTTCCCTCATTCAACTTTGATCTTAAAGCATCTAACTCTTCTTGAAGAGAGTTTTTCTTTTTATCTATATCAAGTAAATCAGATACTTCAAAATTTATCTTTTTATCTTGTGCTGTTTGATTAATTAACTCAGCATTTTCTCTAATGAATTTAATGTCTAACATCTTTGCTATTCCACCTATATATTATTTATTTCTTTAAATTTTAGTTTTGTATTATATTTTATTAGTCAATACTATCTTCTTGGGACTCTGGAGTCGAGTCTAAAACAAATTGTAACTTCATACAGTTTTCATATACCTTATTTATGATAGGGTATAAACTCATGTCAACACCAAAGCGTTTAGCATTAAAAACTTGAGGTATTAAACAAATATCAGCAATACTAAAAAAGTCTTTATAGCAATAATCTCCACTAATATTTTTTATTTTAACTTCAAAAGCCTCAAATCCTGATTGAATAAAGTCTCTAATCCATTGAATTTTAGTTTCTTCACTTAAAGACAAGTCATTTTTTAGATATTTTAAAACCTTAAGGTTTTGAATTGGTTGTACATCACAGGCAATAATATAAGCTATTGAGCGCACTAAAGCCTTTTCATAAATGTCTATTGGCAATAATTGCTTTGTATTTGGATATTTTTCATCTAAATACTCAATAATGGATAAACTCTGATTTAATAAACCATCTTGGGTTAATAAACTTGGTAAAAAACTTTGAGGATTCTTTTTTTTATAATCTTCTTGTTTTTGTTCTCCTTTTAAAAGGTTTACAAAGATGGGCTCATAACTTAGGTCTTTATAAGCCAAAGCAATACGAACCCGATACGAACAAGAGCTTCTAAAATATGTATATAACTCTAATTTTTCCATTTATTTTACAATACTTACTTTATGATCGATAGAACCAAAAATTGATTCTCCAGCTTTATCAAACATTTCAATTTTTACAGTTTCTCCATTTTTCATAAACGGAGTAACAAAGTTACCAGTTTCAATTTTTTCTAGCATTCTTTTTTCAGCTAAACAAGATGACCCTCTTGATCTATCTAAGTTTGAGATTGTACCAGAACCAATAACAGTACCAGCACCTAAATGTCTAGTTTTAGCAGCATGAGCCAAAAGCTGTGGAAAATCAAAAGTCATATCAACATGACAAAATGGCTCTCCAAATAATTCTCCATTATAATGAGTTGTTAGAGGTAAACTAACTTTTTTACCATCCCAAGCATCTTTTAGCTCATCGGGTGTTACAGCAACAGGACAAAATGCTGTAGCTGGTTTACTTTGAAAAAAACCAAAACTTTTTGCAAGCTCTGCTGGGATTAATCCACGTAAACTTACATCATTTAAAATCATTAATAGTTTAATATGAGATTTAGCATCATCTACTGAAACCCCCATTTTTACATCATCAGTTACAATAGCTACTTCTGATTCAAAATCAATCCCAAAGCTTTCATCTAAAACTTCAATATCATCTCTAGCACCAATAAAATGATCTGAACCACCTTGATACATTAGAGGGTCTGTCCAAAAGCTATCAGGAATAGTAGCACCTCTTGCTTTTCTAACTAGCTCTACGTGATTTACATATGCAGATCCATCTGCCCATTGATATGCACGAGGTAAAGGAGCAGCTAAGTTTTCAATCACAAGCGAAAACTCATCAGTAACTGAACCTGAGTTTAATTGATTATATATCTCAATTAATTTGGGAGAAATTTCAGCCCAAGAGTCTAAAGCAATTTGCATTGTTTTTGCAATACTTTCTACTTTTACAGCCTTTGTTAATTTTTTATCTACAACGATTAATATACCGTCTCTACCACTTTTTAAGCTTCCTAATTTCATATCTTATCCTAATATTTCTTTTTATTTAATTAATTTTACAAAAATTACTATTTCAAGTTTCCACGTTTTTCTTGGTCTAACTCAATTGATTCAAATAAAGCCTGAAAATTTCCTTGCCCAAAACCTTCACTTTTTCCTCTTCTTTGTATAAATTCAAAAAAGAAAGTAGGTCTATCAAAAATAGGTTTTGTAAACAATTGCAGTAAATACCCATCTCCTTCAAAGTCCATTAAAATCCCAAGTCTTTGTAAGTCATCTATATTTTCTACAATATCAGGGTTTTTCTCCCTCATTAAATCATAATAAGTATCTGGTATCTCTAAAAATTCAACACCATTTTTACGCAATGAAGCAATCGTCTTTAAAATATCATCAGTTTCGATTGCTATATGTTGTACACCAGTTCCGTGATATTGCTCAATAAACTCTTCGATTTGAGACTTAAACATACCTTTAAATGGCTCATTAATCGGATTTTTAATGAGATTATCTTTTGATCTAACAACTTTAGATAATAATGCTGAATATTTAGTTGAAATATCACCAGGGCCAAAATCAATAAATGTTTCAAAATCAAGAGCATTATTAAAATAATCAGCCGTTTGGGCCATTTGATTTATACGTACATTACCAACAATATGGTCAATCCCTTTTAAAGCTGTATCTTCACTAGATATTTCTATCTTTTGAACAGGTTTCTCAAATCCTGGCATAAAGATACCCTTAAAGTTATCTCTATTAATAAAAACTAGCTCTGTATCATCATATAATTTAATTGCACTGTGATCAACATAACCATTTTTGTCCTCTAGTTTTGTTGGAAAGATGATTGGTACTGCCCCGTGTAAAACAGCATAGTCAAAAGTTTTTTGAACATCATCAACCTCAACTGACCATCTTTTTACCCCATCACCATGAAGTCCTAAAAAAGAATAAATCTCACTTGTTGAAGGCTTTAATGCTCCAGTAATTACAATTTTTAAGTTTTCGCTTTCAATTAAATAAGAACAACGATCTCTATGTAATGTTTCAGGCCCTTTATAAGCTGTTACTTGCATCCCAAGTGCTCTTGCAAACCAGTATGCAACAACCTTAGCAGACCCTACATAAAATTCTAAATAATCGTAATTTCTGATTCCTAGTATATTTCTCATTTTTACTCCGTTTATTTTTTCAGCCAAGATTTATGATAATCTTTAACAGCAATATTTTCTGCTTTTTTTGATGAATATAAAGGCTGAAACGTATCAATCATTACAGCTAACTCATTTGTATCCTTTTTACCAATACTTTCTTCTACTTTACCAGGTTGTGGCCCATGCACCAAACCTGCTGGGTGTAGCGTTATACTACCTTGTTCAATACCTGAGCGACTCATAAAGTTACCCTTAACATAATATAATACCTCATCACTATCTATATTATGATGATAATAAGGAGCAGGAATAGCCTCTGGATGAAAATCATATAATCTTGGTACAAAATTACAAATTACAAAGTGAGTAGACTCAAATATCTGATGTATAGGAGGTGGCATATGTAACCGCCCAACCAAAGGCTCAAAATCATGGATACTAATTGAGTATGGATATAAGTAACCATCCCATCCTACTGTATCAAATGGATGATGATCTAAGGTAACTTCAAAGTACTCATCATCTCTTCTACCTAGTATTTTATGCTCATTATCATCAAGTATTGATGATAAATGAGTAGGAACTTTTATATCTCTCTCACAAATTGGAGAATCCTCTAGAAATTGGCCCATTGAATTTAAATATCTTTTAGGAAATTTAATAGGCTGTTTTGATTGTATCAATAGATATTTTACTTTTGTTTTAATATTCCATTGATAATATAAGCCTTTAGCGATTACTACATAATCACCAGTTTTAATAGGTAAAACCCCAAATTCAGAGTTTAAACTACCTTCTCCCTCTTCAATAAAATAAACTTCATGATGAGAGCTATTTACAAATAGTCCATCATATAAAAAAGTACTAACTGAAATCTCTATTTCTGCATTTTTAAGCAATGGTATCCTTGCAGAAAAAATATCTAAATCTATATCTAATTTTTGTGTTTTATAATGTTTATTGTTTAAGTGCCTATTTTCTATATTAGATGAAAGAGTTTTATCTAATATAGGGGAAATATCAACTGTAGAGCAAGGAATTTTTTTTTTGTATAATAAAGAAGAAACCCCTGAAAAACCTTCTTGTCCCATTAGTTTCTCATAAATTAATTGATCTTTTTCTTTAAAAACAACATGGCGCTTTCTTGGAAGTTTTCCTAGCTTATGATAAAACATTGATCTCTCCTTAAAGTAGTTTTTAATACTAATAAATTCACTATCAATTAATTAGTACTAAAAAAAAACCTCTAATCCAAAACGGAGCAACCCATCTATCTATAAAATTTACTCTATATAAAAAAATCCCCAAAAAGAATAATTTTTCTTTTGGGGATTTTTCTATTAAGCAATAAATATTTAATCTTTATTTAAGTTATTAAAGCTTTCAAGAGGATTTACCTCATCTTTATTTTCTATTTCAATATTTGTTACATTAGGAGTATTTTCAACTATTGGTGTCACTTTTATTACTTTATCAACAGTTTTCACTATTGCTTTAGTACTAATAAAATCTGGAGTAGCCATCTGCCAAGAGTTATAATCATTTGCGAAAACATCGTTTTGTTTAAGAGACTTAAAATCTTCGATAGATGCATTAGCAACTAAATTATGACCTTCACTAACAATTTGTCCATTTTGTGCATCATCAATTGAACCAACCCATACTTTTGACTCATAAACATTTACTGATGATTCCACTACATTTGCAAAAGTTGTTTCACCAAGTTCTGATAAAGCCTCAATTGAAAATTCTCTAAAATATATTTCTGGTGATATACCACTAAATAAGTTTTTTTGAGCTACTCTTTGTAAAAATTCAGCATATGGCTCTTGCCTGTAGTTAACAGAGACGTCATAAATAGTACCTCTTACAGAAGCAACTAAGTTTGGAGTTCTAGCTTCAAAATGCCTACCTTTTTTAACTACTTTTATCCATGAGTTACCATGAAAAACTCTAATACCATGGTCCATAACCTGAACCTGAGAGTTTTCTTTTAATTTAAGCTCTGTGCCATCTGAATATTTTAGATGAACTGTAGAGTCTGCTAGAGTTCTAATTTTATCTGAAAAATTTAATGGAATATCTTCTGAAACATTTTGCCACATCAAAGAATCTTCTTTAAATATCTGAACTTCACCATTAACACCAATCAAACTAATATCTGCCTTTGCAATTTGCATTGTAGCTTTATTTGTCATTTGGGTTGATGCTATTTCCATTTGTGGCCGTAGCAAAGATGTACTTGTTACATCAGAAGAGCTCATTATAAAAGCTAGACTTGCAGCACTTGCAGCTATTGCAAAACCTATCTTTATGTATAATGGAGTCAACTCTTTTGGTGCTGAATAAGCAGGTAGAGTATTTATTTGAGACATTACCGAACTAGTAAAACCAGCTGGCACATCTATACTTTCATCATTTGATAGGATAGTTTTTATTCGAGAATACCAGTCTTGTGTATTTGCACAAGACCTACAATCTTTAGAATGAGTCTCAATCTCAGATTTTGCATCTATAGAAAGAATATTATCTATTTCATCATTTAATAATTTTTCAAATTTTTCACAATTCATCACATAGCTCCCCGTATTAAAGGTCACTCACTTTTTTCTCAAGATATGTTTTTAACATTTTTCTTGCTCGAAAGATTCGCGCCTTTATTGTACCCATTGGCAAGTTTAATATACTAGAAATCTCTTTATAAGAGAGGTTCTGTAAGTGCCTTAGTACAACAACAGATTTATAATCAAGAGGTAATTGAGCAATAGCATCTTTTAGTAAGCTTCTCAACTCTCTCCTAGACTCAGCGTTTTCAACTTCTTCAGCAGAAGACGGAACAGAGTTACGCCCTGTTACGAAACCTTCAGCACCAGAATCCATAATCACATCTAACGATGTGGTTGTGTCTTTTCTAGTTCTAAAAAAGTCAACACACAAATTATTTACAGATTTTAATAGCCAAGACGAAAATTTATACTGCGGATTATACTGCTCTAAATTGCGGTATATCTTAACAAACGCCTCTTGAGAGATATCCATTGAAACTTCTACATCATTTGTCATACGATAAGCAACGTTAAAAACTTGCTTCTTGTATCGTTCGACTAATATAGCGAAAGCTTCTTTGTCTCCCCGAAGAATTTGTTGGATAATTTTATAATCGTCTTGTTCCAACCTGCTTTATCCTTTGAGTCTATAATCAACTACGTGTTTAGTGTTAAAAAGGTTTCAATCATTTGTACAATTTTTACATAAATATTAAATTTATGTTAATTGTAGTATTAATTTCTACCTGCAAAATACATCATTAATAAATTGCGCACCATTGTAACAAGAAAAGTTTGAAATGCATACGAACTCATTAATTTTTTAAATTTTGTTTCTAAATATTTTTATTTAAACCACAAAACTTAAACTTCTTTATTCTTTTCGGTTTTTTAGTTTAAAATCTATATAATCTTGAAGAATTAAGCTTGCAGCAAGTTCATCTTTAAACTTTTTTCCTTTTTTTGAATTAATCCCTAATTGCCTCATTTGGGCAAAAGCCCTATTTGTTGAGTGCCTTTCATCCATTAAAATAACTTCAAATTTTTCAAAAATCAGCTTTTTTTTGAAATCATCTACATAAGCAGTCATTTCATTTTTTCTTCCGTTTAAAGACAAAGGATAGCCTAAAATAATCGTTTTTAAGTATGGCTCTTGTAATCTAAGAGTAATTAAATACTCTATCAACTCTTGGGTTTCTATAGTTTCAACAGGAGTAGAATAGCTCATCTTTTCATCAGAAACGGCTATTCCACATCTAGCTAAACCAAAATCAATACCAATTAAGCTCACTTTGTAATCATTTCACTTAATAATTTTTCTACTTGTAAAACAGCCTCAGGTATTTTCTCAGGCATAGAACCACCAGCTTGTGCCATGTTAGGCCTTCCCCCACCACGACCTCCAACAATCTTAGCTAAGCTTCCTACTAATTTGCCAGCATGGATACCTTTTTTAACCCAATCATCTGAAACTTTACAAATTAAACTAACTTTTTCGCCTTCTTGATTAAACAAAACTAAAGCTCCTGATCCTATTTTTTGAATTGCTTGATCTGACAACTTTCTAAATCCTTTTGAATCAATTCCTTCAAAGCAGGCTGTTAAAAAACATAAGTCACCTATTTGTTGTAACTTTTCATCTATTTGATTTAATTTTGAAGCATTCATAGATTCTTTTAGTTTTGAAATCTCTTTATCTTTATTTTTTAAATTATTTTGTAAATCACTCACTAAATTAGGTAAATTATTTTTTTGTTTTAGGATTCTTGAAATTTTACTTAAAGATTCATCTTGATTCAAAAACATTGAAAATGCACCTTTTGAGCAAATTCCCTCGATTCTTCTAATACCAGAAGCCACAGAACCTTCTGAAATAATTTTAATCATCCCTATTTCTGAAATCTCTTCTACGTGGGTCCCTCCACAAAATTCCATAGAAAGATTAGGAATATCAATCACCCTCACTACATCGCCATATTTTTCACCAAAAGGACAAATAGCACCCATTTCTTTGGCATCTTCTAAAGATTTTTCGTGTACAATAACTTTTTCATTTTTATTAATTTGTAAAAACAGATTTTTTTCAATTGTTTGAATCTCATCAAGAGTCAAACCTTTATTTAATGTAAAGTCAAAACGAAATCTTTCATGGTCAACATAAGAACCCGATTGCTGAACACTTTCTCCAAACATTTTTTTAAGTTCTGCTTGTAAAAGGTGGACTGATGTATGATTTTTTCTTATGTAAAAACGTTTCTCTTCATTAATTTTAATACTTACTTCATTTTCAAAACTAAAATTACCTTCAATCAACTCACAATAATGAACTATTTGACCCTCTTCTTTTTTTGTATCATATACGTTTAATTTCATATTAGAATTAGTGATTGTCCCACTATCTCCAACTTGGCCACCTGACTCTGCATAAAATGGGGTTTCTTCTAATACTAATTTTACTCTATCACCTTCATCAGAAATACCAGCTCTTAAAACTTTAGTTACAGTTTCTGTTTTTAAGTATCCTATAAAAACATCTCCGCTTCCTTTGCTATAATCAATAAACTCCCATTTAGCATCATGATCAAATTTTTGAGCTCCTCTTGCTTTGTTTCTTTGTTCTTCCATTAGTTTTTCATAGTTTTTTGAACAATAACTTAAACCTTTATCGTTTAAAATAACTTCAGTTAAGTCACGAGGGAAACCAAAAGTATCACCTAATTTAAAAACAATTTCAGCGTCTATTTCCGATTTATTTTCTTTTTTAACTTTTTCAATTTCTATATTTAATAAAGTCAGTCCCTTTGAAACTGTCTTTAAGAAAGCTTTTTCTTCTAGTTGAATATTTTCAAAAATAAAATCTTCTTTACCTGAAAAAATTGGATGAGCTTCACCTAAATCATCAATAACTCTTTTAGATAAAGTACAAATAAAGGGCTCTTTAATTCCTAGTTGATAACTATAACGTATCGCTCTTCTTAAGATTCTTCTAAGCACATATCCTCTACCTAAATTTGAAGGTAAAATACCATCCGCAATTAAAGTACAAGCTGTACGAGCATGATCAGCAATAACCTGTCTCGCTACTCTTTGTTGATCTTTTGATAAATCACTAGTTTCTTTTGAAGCTCTTTTTTCTATTAATTCAAGTAATGGAATAAAAACATCTGTATCATAGTTTGATACCTTGTTTTGCATGATCGCTGCCATTCTTTCAAGGCCCATTCCTGTATCAATGCAAGGGTTTGGAAGGTCACTTCGAGTACCATTTGCTTTTGTTTCATATTGCATAAAAACAAGATTCCAAAACTCTAAAAAACGATCTCCCTCTCCACCCATAATATCTTCATCACTAGTGCCAGCTTCTGGCCCCAAGTCATAAAAAATTTCAGAACAAGGACCACAAGGACCAGTAGCACCCATTGACCAAAAGTTATCTTTATCACCAAAGCGATAAATTCTTTCTTTCTCAATGCCTTGCTCTATCCAAAGGTTAAAAGCTTCATTATCATCTTTATAAACAGAAACATATAATTTACTTACATCAAGTTTTAATACTTGAGTTATAAATTCCCATGACCAAGCAATAGCCTCTTTTTTAAAATAATCACCAAAACTAAAGTTACCTAGCATTTCAAACATAGTATGATGACGCTTAGTATAACCAACAGCTTCTAAGTCATTATGCTTTCCACCAGCTCTTACACATCTTTGTGAGCTAGTTGCTTTGATATAGTCACGCTTTACATTACCAATAAAAACATCTTTAAAAGGCACCATTCCAGCATTTACAAACAATAATGTTGGGTCATCATGAGGAACAAGTGAAGAACTCGCAACACGCTTATGATTTTTTTCTTCAAAAAATTTCAAAAATGCTTCTCTAATTTCATTACTTTTCATGGTTTTACCTCTAAATTAATTGATTGGATTGGAATAACTTTTAGTGTTATAAATTTAGGTCTACTCTACTGAAATCTACCGCTTAAATTAAAACGATTAAAATTTGATTTATTGTAAGATGATTTTAAACGTGGATAAATTTTTAATTTATATTGATGAAAATTAAATGCCTGATTTTTATTATTTACTTCTGAAAAAACAATCCGAACATCAAAAAAGTAGAGATTTATTAAATCTAATGGGTTTCTTATTTTTTGCTTATTAAAATCAATTGGTATCATTTGGATGCTGCTAATGTTTTTAATACGTTGAACCATAGGTCGTTCACCTGGAGTTGCAGGATTTGTTACTTCTCTGATCATTTCTCGCTTTAACGGATCAAAAAAATAAGAAATATTTCTTTTTTCAAACTCTCCAACAAAATGATCAAACTTTAGCCTTATTAATTGTTGGTCTATATCAGGATCTCCAGAGTTTCTAGTTCTTAAGTCATTAATTATATCAAGTGAAAGCATATCGTTTCTAAACCACATTAAAAATCTTCTAATCGCTTGTTGTTTATCAACTTTAGATGCTTGTCTTCTTGTACGAAGACCATCGTTTCTATACTTCATAAAACCAGCACCAACAATCACAACCATAATTGCCATTACAACTGCTAGCTCTAGCATAGTGAAAGCTCTTTTATTAGACTTTAACATTAGTTTCCTCCATCACTAAATGAATCTAATAGCGGTTTTGGATTATAGTTTTCATCATGAATTAACGTATCAAAACTCAAGTCTTGATCAATATAAACAGAGGAAGACAATCTATCCTTCCAAAAAATTCTGAGTCTAGCTCTGATACGTTTACGCTTCTCTAAAAATTTAGGGTCATTAGGATTAGGGTTTGGTTCCGGAAAATATGATAAATAAGTAAAGCACTGAAAAACAACATTACCAGCGTTATAACAATTTGGCTGAATAATATCAGGCTGCTCTTGATAACTTTCAAAAGGGCCATATAACACTTTAGATGAAGGAGGTCTTTGAGTCATATTTTCATCTAAACCAAGTAATATATTTTCTAATTTAAAATAAGGTAAGCTTCGTAGCTCTTCGATTCGCTCAAGAGCTACAGACGCTGCTAAAATATCATTGGTAGAGCGATAGACTGTTTTAGAAGAAAACGAAATCAATAAAAAAATAGGAATCAACAAAGCTGATAAAAGAGCGAGTGCCGCCAAAACTTCTATTAATGTCATTCCTTTTTTATTCATCACGCTTCTCTTCAATACGATCTATTAGTTCGTTTACATATTCACTTAATTGCCTAAAAGAATATTCTTTTTTAATTATAGATAAATATTTTAATACAGACTCATCAACTCTTTTAACATTTTTTTCATGTACATATGAGTGTATTAAAGTTTTCAAGAAAATCATATAAATAGCTTCGTCAAAATTTGAATGCATATCTAAAGCTTGTGTAATATAGATTCTAGCTTCATCTCTATTACCCTGTCTCAACTTTTCTAAACCTAAATCTAATAATTGACCTGCTTCTGTTTCTAAAAACTTTGTGATATTTCTAGCATCTTGCTTTTCTTTTAAGCTCTTTTTTTCTTTTAAAAGATTATCCAAAGAGTTTAAGTATCTTCTTTCTGCCAAGTTTTTACCTGTAATTAAACTATTTTTATGCTTAATTCGTGTATAGCCTTTAATTAGATTTAATCTATTCACGGCCACTTTTGAAGGGCCCTCATATCCTGTTCTAACGATTTTGTTTAATTTTTCTGAATCACTCTTTCTAGCCAAAGAAGTAAAAACATCTTTACCTACAAAAGCTACAAAAGCAAGAACCAAAAATATTAAAAATAAGACCAAACGAAAATTCATAAAACAGCTTTTTTAATTCTCCCAAATAAAACTATAGTTAAAACATACTACGATACATTATAAATAAATGTTTCTATATCCAAATACAAATTTTTCCTATTTTTATACTGAACAAAACTTCATATTGAAAAATATAATTTATTAAAAAAAAAGGTCTTCTAAATAATAAAAGACCTTTTATCTTAAGCAAGCTTAAAACAGTATTGATAAATACAATTATTTACCAGCTTCTTCTGTTTTTTCTTCCTTTGCTTCTGGCTCTTTTTTTGGCTCAGATTTTTGAGCAAAACGCTTATTATATCTATCAACTCGACCAGCGATATCAATAAATTTCTGCTTACCAGTATAAAATGGATGACATGAAGAACAAATATCTAAAATCACATTAGTTTTTGTTGATAATGTTTCAAATGTTGCTCCACAACCACATCTAAATGTAGTTAAATCATTTTTTGGATGAATATTTTTTTGCATCTTAATCTCCTATAATTAATAGCTGATTCCATACAGCCAATTTTAATGATCGAAATTATACCCTATCAAGCTCACAATACAAGTTAAATAAAAACTAACTCCAAATGAATACTAATTAAAATAAAGAAACTCTCAATAAAATTTGTAAAGAGCTAGAATGTGAAACATCCGACATATTAGAATACCAAAAGGATGAATAACAAATCTAAAAAAGATATAAACTCAATTGTAGCTCAAAAACAAGCCACTTTTTCTGTACCTTTTTTTAACAATAGTAAACCTACTAGATTAAGCATAAAAACGTCTAACACTTACCTATTGAGTAAAAGCCTTAGTTTTCTTTCAAATTATGATGCATCCCATATCCAATAATAACTTTCGTTATGGCGAAATAAATAAAAGCTAGTATCGTAATTACCATCTTGTAATGAGGTAATTTTTTTATTTGGCAATGCCTCCCATAATTCTTCAATTTGAGATAAGTCGACTTCTATTGGCAAGGCAGCACTTCTAAACTTCTCGATATTATTATCAAAGTCTACTTTTGAAGCAAGCTTAATAAAAACACAGAAGGTGCCGTCTACAATCGGCCAATTAAGGTCCTGCCATGTAGGTAATGGTGGAGTTTGATATGTTATGACATTACTATCATAATTATTTGGGTCACAATCATTAATCCATGTCCCAGCCTCAATCAATTTACCTTCAAGTAAACATTCATTACAACAGCATTCAAAATCATCTGTAGCGATAGAATACAAAATTGATTTTTCTTCATTACATATACAACACGTAGTACTACTTTTTTCTAGATATGAGTACTTTTCTGGGTTTTCAAAATATTTAAACATACTTCTCTACTCCTTAATTATTTTAAAAAAAAACATTATTATTAGCATATACGCAAGAGTTTTCAAAATCATGGTAAATTAACTAAATAGAATGATACCTCGAAAGATTCATAGCTTTTCAAGTTTTACATTTACTCTAATAACTTTATTGAGTCCCAATTAATGCTAGATATAGATGTTTGCAATATATACTCATTAAAATAATCCATAATAAAGTCATCTATATTAGTTCCAAGGTGATAATCAATTTCTCCCATTTTATTAATAATTTCATTTTCTATTTTAGAGAATTTCTTTTTTCTTTCATTATCTGTTAGTTGGTCTGCATAAAGTTTTAACTCTAATAATCTATTAGAAGGGAACCCTTTAAGAGATAATGATTTTTTTAAATATTTTTTAGATTCTTCAATATTATCATGAAAGTCATAATACTCTGCAAGGTAATAATTAGATTCACTATTATTTGGATATTTTTCTAAAACTTTAATAAAAGATCTATCTATTGGTTCTATACTAATATAGATATAAGCACTAAATAGTGCTGATAAATATTCAAATGGGGTATTAAATAAACCGATTAAAACTTTATTTGAACTATATGAATCATCAAAAGGAGCTGTCATCAAATGTAAAGCTAGCCCGATACTGTAAATGCCACCTTCTTCTTCATGAAGTTGATAGAATATTTCAAGAATTTTGTCGTCATCTTCTTCTTTTAATAAATTATTTAATTTTATTTTAAGAGTCATACACAAGTCTTTTCATTGAGTTTACTTTCTAAGTTTTTGATAAATAGTTTTATAGACTCAAATAACTTCACTTTATTTAATCCTATTGGATAGTCAAAAGTATCTACCTTCCAAAGAGTATCAAATATTACTTCATCACCCATTAGTTTAAATGTAAAAATAGGACTCTCCTCATAGTCCATTGACTCATATTCAAAGTTTTTGAATAAATTATTCTCAATATCATTTATCCAAACTTTCAAAAAGTCAGATAACTCCAATAATAGGATATCACTTTCATTAAAAATTATTTTATCTTGGTGCTCTATTATTAATTGCCCCTCAATTTCTGAGACTAACTTATTTGTTAGTAAATATCTTTTTTATCATTAATTTTAAATTTCATCGATGACAAGTGATCTTTTATTCTAGCTTTTGCTTTTTCAATAGACCACTTTTCAGGTCTATTATTTTCTTGTTTCTCTAAATTAATTTCATTGTCAAACCAAGGCGCACTATTTAATAACCAACCCTCTCTATAGGTAATAACATCTCTTAAATTTTTTATATCATAACCATATTGGCATCCACAACAGCCACAAACTTCAAAACTAAATAAATCTTTAATAGGGTTTTCTTCTAAGCCAGTCCAAGCACAAACTAAACATTTATACATTTATAACCTTTTTATAGTTTCTTCTGAAAAACAATTTTCAATACATAAAAATGTCTGATACTTATTTATACTCTCTAACTTATTTCTTCAATATCACAATGATTTACATTTGATTGTTTCAAAACTTTTAAACACAGCTCAGATACTATCAATAAATTATCTTTAGAAACTCCAAAATCATTAATTTTTGCTTCACCTGATATTTTTAACAAATATATCTTAGGTATTTTTTTTTGAATGTTAAACTCTAAAAGTGCATCCGATTTAATAATTGATATTTCTTCAAATTCTACTTGGGATAAATTATTAAATTGAATCAACCTTTTTAATTTTTCTGTTACAAAAAAACATGGAAAAGTTTCTAAAATATCGTCTCCAAGCCAGCCTTCAAATATTAAATCTAACTTTTCAATAGTTGGGGGATGAGTAGCAGTACTCAAAACGCTACCCTCTCCTAAAGATATAGATACCTCTGGTTCAATTATATAATATCTCATTTGCCTCCATCCCTATAAAATAGAGGGTTAAAAAGTACAAATAATAACTAGCCTAAAATCTGGTTACATATGATGAGTATATTTTGGCCTGCTTGTTTTCGACTAGTACATTTCGTACTTGAGAAAACAAGGAAGGACAAAAGATTTCATCAGATGAAACCGCATAAAAAGAAATTATCGGTAAGAGCTCTCTAGTGTGGTCTCATCACAAACAGAGTGAATCTTAATAGCATTAGTCGAACCAGAAATATGCAATGGAATACCAGCCGTAATAATCAACTTATCACCCTCTAAAGCCCACTTTTTATCAATCAACTTATGATCTGCTTCGATAATCTCATCATCTAATGTATTTGAGCTTGATTCTTTTAATACAATCGGAACAACTCCCCAA
This sequence comes from Candidatus Cloacimonadota bacterium, assembly GCA_002402105.1. Classification (GTDB taxonomy): domain Bacteria; phylum Muiribacteriota; class UBA6191; order UBA6191; family UBA6191. The sequence goes on along the minus strand of NVVD01000001.1, from coordinate 289,668 downwards.
TATAAACTTACTTTATTTGCTGTTTTTTCAGTATAAGTTACAGCAATAATAGGATGTTGAGGCCTAAATTTTGAAACACGTAAAGCTTGTTTTCCAGCAGAGGTAAAACAACAAATTAAGTTAGCGTTAACTGCTTTTGCTATTTGACAAGTAGAGTAACTAATAGCCTCTTGATCAAGACCACCATCAAAGTCAAAATATGTAAAAGGTCTAATATCATATCCCATTTCTTTTTCTGTTTCGATGATAATTTTTCTCATCATTTCTACGGATTCAGCGGGAAAGTTACCTGCTGCTGTTTCTCCAGAAAGCATTACAGCATCTGTACCATCTAATATAGCATTGGCAACATCTGATGCTTCTGCTCTTGTTGGTTTTGGGCTGTTCTCCATAGAATCTAACATTTGAGTAGCAGTAATTACTGGTTTTCCTAATCTATTACAAATAGATATGATTCTTTTTTGTACATTAGGAACCTTTTCTGGGCTAATTTCAACACCTAAGTCTCCACGAGCTACCATCACAGCATCAGATAGTTTAGCAATTCTTTCTAAGTCTTCAACAGCCCCTAGCTTTTCAATCTTTGAAATAATACCTATATCTTCTCTTTTATGCATTTTTAATATATTTCTTAAATAAACAACATCTTGATATCTTTGTACAAAACTAAGAGCGATATAGTCAATATCATGCTCAACACCAAATTTTAAATCAGCCATATCTTTATCAGTTATAGCAGGCAAACCAATGGTAACTTCGGGTAAGTTCATTCCTTTTTTATTTTTAAGAATTCCACCCTGAATTACTTTAGTGATAACTGATGTCCCCGAAACTTCAAGAACTCGCACTTCCATTTTTCCATCATCTAATAAAATTTGGTCTCCACGCTTAACATCTTGATAAATAGTTGGATAAGTTGTTGATACTCTTTCGTTTGTACCAAGTTCTTCGTTTTGATCAAATGTGAAAATTTGTCCATTTTCTAATTCAATTTGATCATTTTCAAATTTACCAACTCTAACCTTTGGCCCCTGTAGGTCCATTAAGATACCTACATTCTTTTTTAGCTCTTTATTCAACGAACGAATCATAGTTATTAAGCCTTCAACTATTTCATGTTCTCCATGAGACATATTTAAACGAAAAACATTGACTCCTTTATTCATCAATAGTTTCAAACTTTCTTCTGATGAACATGCAGGCCCAACCGTTGCAACAATCTTTGTTTTTCTCATAAATCTTCTCCAAGTCTTTAGTGAAATATATCTCAATCTTATTTTTGGATTGTACAGCAAAACAAGACTAAGAGCAAAAGTCAAAAAAATTTCAGGCAAAAAAAAACTCCCTGATAAAAATATCAGGGAGTTTTTAAAATTTATTTTGCTAAAAGCATATCTAGTTTTTCAGAAACAAGTGAATATTGTTTGAAATATTTGATACGACTCTCTTCGTCATTATTATGAACTGCATTTAAGAGCATATCATATAATCTTTTCTTTTCTAGTTGTAATTCATCAACACTTTCAAAACTAGAAACTGGTGCCATTGCCCCCATCATTACTTGGTTTGAATTATTATAAGTTGATTGTCCTCTTGTATCTGAAACCTCTGCTACAACTTGAGCTTGCTCTGGGTTTTTAATCTCATTAAAAATCGTTGATGGTGCAGCCATGTTAATTACTCCATTTGAAAAGTTTCTTGATGGACTTTGAAATGCTGGTTGAGCAAAAGACCCTGGAGCAACTTGTGGAGGTAGAGTATAACTCTGTGTATTTATACTACTTGATGGAGTATATCCTTGATTTGGAGTAAATCCGTTGCTTCCTTGAAACCTTCTATCATAGTTATTTGATAAATTATTAGTAAAATAAGCATTACCAAGAGAATATTGATTTGGACCTCTTACATCATAGTTTTGAACAGGTCTTGTATTATTAAATTGAAAAGGAGGTCTTGCTTGAGGACGAAAACCAAAATTAACTCTATAGCTACCATTTTTAAAAGGAAACCTAGTATTTGAAGTTTCAAACCTTTGATTATTTTGAAAGCCATTTTTATAATAACCTCCTTGAGGAGAGTTTGAAGCAAAACCTTTACCTGCATATTGATTACTAGTACTCAATGAGGAACCAACCTTACCTCGCGTGTTTCTCCAGTTTACATCATAACTTGGACCACTGAATCTATTTCTACCAGAAGGAGTATTGTTGCCTTGAGGAGCTGTTCTACGTCTTTCTGAATCAGATCTTGAAAAAAAGTTTGTAAAAGTTTGATCTCCACGTCGATCATATCTACCATTACTCATCATTTGACTTGGGTGTAATCCACCATAATTTCTATTAGTATTAAAACCATTATATGAAAAACCAGGAGCTTTAGGAGCATTCGATGTTTTTAAATTTTCTGAACTTGTAGCACTTGCTGGTCCAAAAGCCCCAAAATCATTTGTATAACCACTATCATATGATGCAAAATTATATCCTCTATTAAATACATTATTAACATGAGGAGATTGCATATTTACATATACTGGAGCTCTTTGATCAGATGAAACACCTAGACTACCGACACCATATCTTGTTCTGTCTCCAGTAACACCAAAAACATTTCCCATGATTCCACGATTTGTTGACTGTGCTCCAAAGGCTACATTTTGTGAATAACCACCAAGCATCCCACCATTCATCATGCTACGCCCCAAATGAGCTTGAGTTGTTTGAGGATCATTCATAGTACCAACTAAGGCTAAAGTACCAATAGCTGCCGCTCCAATTGCTGCAAGTGGCGCTGAAATTATACCAGCTAAACCAAGTACGGCTATTCCACCGATGCCACCCAATGTTATCCCTGAAAAGTTACTTAATAAAGAGCCTATTTTTGAAATCGCATTTGCGGTCATATTTTCAGGGTCACGTTCTCTTGCAAAGTCAGTACCTATTCTGCCAGGTAAATCTTCAATGACAGAAGCCTGTAATTGAGATTGAGTTATATATTCTCTTGCCTGTAGGGGTTGTAAGCTAACTAAAATAACTAAGAATAAAGTTCGTAATAACATTGTATACCTCTTAAACATTGATTAAACACTCTTTTTTATTTCATTAAAAAATAAAAACTATGCTCTAACTACAATATACTACGCAACAAAGGTAAAAAAGTTTCTAAAACTACGAAAAGAAAATGTCTTTTGTATCTTCTAACAAGAAGTTTTTAATGAGGAAAGCTTTTGGTTTAACTTTTTAGGTCTCTTAATTCATTTTAAAAAATGTTTTTCGAGTTCCTGACTTAACTTTAATCTCAGTAATTTCTTCAAATTTTCCTTTACTGCTTAGTTTTACCGTTACTTCATGAGAAATTTTACCTGTTTTTGACATAGAGGTCACATAACAATTTGATTCTAAAGCACTATTTTTTGTTTGATAAAGAGAATAAGACTTGCCACAACTCCAAGAAAAAGGAATAATTTTATATTCTTTTTTTATAATTTTTATCATAGAACTTTCAAAAGAATAATGTGCACCTGAATAAAAAGATTTCTTTTTATTTGAAGCTTTTTTTGTCTTTTTTTCTAATTTTTGTACTCTATACTCTAAGTTTTTATTTGCATCAATTACAAGCTCAAGCTTTTTATTTAAAGCAAACATTAATTTTTCGATATCTTCGACACTATTAGAACCACTAAATAATATCCCCGTCAAAAAAATAATTAAAATAAAGTTATTCATGAATTTTTCTCTTCTCAAGTTTAAATTAAAAGTTAAAACTGTAGTTCAAGTATGGAGTTCATGTTCATCTTAGTACTACGATTAATACCCTTTCTTTTTATAGAAACTTCAAGGTATTGGGTAGATTCTGATCGAATAATCATTCCTTCTTCATAATTAAATATTAGTTGAGAATTACCCTTTAAAACAAAGTTCATTGATGGTAATACTCCTTCTCCTTCTACATCAATACGAGAGTGAATAATTACTAATGAACCTAAAATATTTGTAATCTCATAATGAATTTCAGTTAGTAAAGGAAAAGTCGGAGCCTTAGGAACTGTTTGAACCCAAGTAGAACCTATTGAAACAAGCTTTTCTGGTAAGGATAATTGTAAACTATTAACCTTAAATTGTTGTCCATTACCTATAGCTTGAGGAATCTCTCCCCATGGGGCCAACTCATACTCTATATATTTACCAAGAGCTGGGTGAGCATACATTTTGCCATTGATTCTTATATTACCCGCACTTACACCTATTTTTTGTAATAAAAAACCATTCTCTAAGGTTTTTAAAGTACGCAAACCAAGATAAGCCTGAGAATCACTATTTATTTTTTTTTCGTAAGAGGCATTTGTAAAAAGGCTCTCACCTTGTGAATAATGTGTATAAACAGCTTCTCTAAGCCTAGGTTTATATCTTAGTAAAATACCATTGTTTTCACTAAAAACAATCGAGTATCCTAAAACATTAAGGATTAATAATAAGCGAAAAATCATTTTGACCATACCTGTCAATCGACTCAATCTCAGCATTCATAGATACAAAATGACATAAGAAATCATCTTGATAAATAATTTTATCTAAAATTAATATCTTTCCATTTTTATTTAACAAACCAAAACACGTCTTTAAAATTAGAGGTAGATTATGAACTCTAGTTCCCTCTCGTAAAAAATCCATTAGCCCTAAAATAATAATAACATCACATTTTGTTTTATCAAAATCACCTTCATCTAATAAGTATGACTTTGTTATATTTATTTTCTTTTTATAATTATATGTCTCAAGGCCATAATAAACAAACTCTGACTTAGAAAATTTTTTAGATAATAAATTTAACTCATCACCAAATATTAAACATTTTTTTTGAGATGGTTTAATAAAAGCTGAAACGGCCTTTAAAGAATTTATTTCAAATCTCTTTAGTAAATTATCTAAAAACGGAGCACCAGCTCTATAAATTTCATTTTTATTTTGAATTAAAAATTGACAAAGAAGTTGCTCACCTAGCTCTTGCCAAGATTGTTTACCAAGATTTGCTCCAAATTGCTCTTTTAAAACTTTTATTGTTTCTTTATCGAACATGGTAATCAATAAGAGCTGTTACCCCAACTCCATGAACTCTTTTAAATTTTGTAGAAGATGTCGTAGGAACATAAGCTTTAACACGAAATTTTCCAGATGAAAAAACACCATCAATTTGTACGCAAGCCCTTACTTTTCTTAACTGAATTACAGAACCAGAGACTTGTACAGCTCCAACAGCCAACTTTTCACCAAAACTAAACAAAGGAACCACTTTTGTTTGAGACTTATTTGGCAAACCCTTATTTAATAAAAGTCCGTTTATAAAGTTGTTTAATGCTGGAGCAGCTTTTCTTACTACAGCAGCAATTGCAGCAGTTTTTATATATTTTTTAAAAAAACTTTTAAATCCACCAGAATGTACAGATATTGGATAAATAAAAAACGAAAAAACAACCAAATAACTTATAATTTTTTTACTTTGCATAATAAAAAGCTCCCTACTAAAAAGTATGTCATAATTTTGCATTGTAACATCCAAGCTTTAAAATTCCAAAAGAGACAATTTTGAAACTTTTTTAAATGAAAAATTGTTAAATTTACAAGCTATTTGATACAATTATCAAACAGGAGAGAAGACATATGCAAATTAACACTCGAAAATCTAAAATACTCATTGCTGATGACTCCGCTACTCTAAGACAGCGAATCTGTGAGTTTATTAAACTAGAGGGTTTTGAAACCATTCAAGCATCCAATGGACAAGAAGCCCTTGATATGGCATTCACCCATAAACCTGACCTAATCCTACTTGATGTTGTAATGCCTAAAGTAAATGGTATTGAAGTCTGTAAACAACTCAAAAACAGTGGAGATTTTCAACAAACTCCTATTTTAATGCTTACTGTTAAAACCTCTGCTTATGATGTCTCAGAAGCTTTTAAAGCGGGGGCTAATGATTACATTAGAAAACCTTTTGGAGCAGAAGAACTCCTTCTAAGAATACGTGTTCATTTACAAACAAAGTTTTTAGTTACAGAGCTAGAACGTCTAAATAATATCAAAAATGATTTTATCGGTATGGCTTCTCACGATATCAGAACCCCCCTAACTAATATATTAGGCTTAACTATTTATTTAAAAAACCTACTTAAAAATAAATCCGAAGATATCGACTTTGCTCTTAATAACATTGAAACAGAAGGTGATCGTATCATACAAATGGTAGATACTATGCTAGACCTAAGTGTTATTCAATCGGGCAAGTTTACCCTCGTCAAACAAGCCACTCTCTTACCTTCATTTTTAGATGAAGCCCTAAAAAGAGCTAGTCGCTTAGGTGAAAGTAAGCAAATAAAATTTAAACTTCAAAATAGTTCTAAAAAAGAAGAAATTTTCATCGATCCATATCGAGCTCATCAAGTCATGGATAACCTAATTTCTAATGCTATCAAATACTCTCCTGAAAATACTACAGTCAAAATTATTGTAAATGATTGTGAAAAACAACTAGAAATTAGTGTCATTGATCAAGGAATCGGAATCTCACAAGAGAATATAGATAAAATTTTTGCTCCGTTTTTCCGAGATAATACAATAGAAACCTATGAAATCAAAGGGGTTGGTCTTGGACTTGCTATTGTTAAAAAAATTATCGACGAATATAACGGTTCTGTCTCCATTCAAAATTTGGCTGATGGTGGTACACAAATTTCCTTCAAAATACCGGTATAACACCATTTTTAATAAATTATTTTTACTCACATTTTTTTTGCTGATTCAAAAATCTTTTGCTATACCTATGTATTCTCAAAGAGAGGGCCTAGATTGTAGATATTGTCATGTTAAAAAAGATGCTAGAGGGCTAAATCACGAAGGTTATATTTACCGCCGTAATGGACACTTCTTTCCCTATCAACAAAAGCCTAAAATTTCTCAACAATTTAAAGACTCAAAATCTGACCCCAGATTTTTGAAACTCAAAGAAAGATATCTAAAAAAATATTTCAAAAGAGATCCAATCAACGAATACATTGAAACAGGCAAAAGAATCTTTTTTGGCTCATACAAAATTGAAAAAAAGTCTTCTAAAAACTGTGCCTCTTGTCATACTCCTCAAGAGATTCTGGGTGCAGCTAAGCAGTTTCCTAGATATGTACCTTTAACTCAAAAAGTTGTAAGTTTAGAGCAAATGCAAAATTACTGTATTAAATATCACTTAGGTGGAAAACCGTTAAAACTCGGAAAAAAAGAGTCTCTTTCTATTTCTGCCTATCTTAACAATATTTCAAAGTAAACTATGAAAACATTATTAATCATCGACTCTCACTCCATTTTGTATAAAAGTCATTTTGCCTTTGGAAAAAATCCCCTAACAAATTCAAAAGGAATGGTAACATCAGCTCTTTATGGATATCTAAGAGTTTTTTTTCAGCTACAAGCTCAATTTAACCCTGATTATATTTGTTTCACTTTTGATAAATCACGAGATACATTTAGAAGAAAGCTTTACAAACCATATAAAGCTCACAGAAAAGAAACAGACCCAGATTTAAAAGAACAACTACCCTTTGCTCCTGAACTCATCGAATCAATGGGCTTTAAAACTATAATGATGGATGACTATGAAGCTGATGATTTATTAGGTTCAATTGCTCATCAGTTTTGTGATAAAGACCCTGATTTACGGGCAGTATTAATCACGGGAGATACAGATAGTTTTCAGTTAGTTACTGAGCAAATTCATGTTGGCTATACCTCATCTAAAAATAAAAAGGGTGTTGATATATACGATATTAAAGCTGTCAATGAAAAGTATGACGGATTACCCCCAAAAAAATTAATCCAAGTCAAAGCCCTACAAGGTGATACAGCTGATAATATTCCTGGTGTCAAAGGGGTTGGAGCTAAAACAGCTATCAAACTTATCAAAGAGTATCAAACCCTAGAAAACCTATACGATCACGTGGACGAAATCAAAGGTAAATTAAAAGATAAAATTATAGCTGATAAAGAGCTAGCCTTTATATCACAAGAACTAGCCGAAATTAAACTTGATATAGAAATACCATTTAACCTAGAGGATATACCTTTTGAACTAAAACCAAATGATCGCTGTAAAGAGCTATTAAACCTATTTGAATTTAGTAGTTTTTCTAAAAAAATCTTTGGAGATACATTTACAATCAAAAAACAAGAAAAAGTAGAAGTCAAAAAAGATTATCAACTTATTTTAAAAGAAGAGGACCTAGACCAACTATTTAAAAAGCTACATAAACAAAAAATAATAGCTTTTGATACAGAAACCACCTCTTTAGTTATCCACGAAGCAAAACTGGTTGGAATTTCTTTTTCTTTTAACGAACATGAAGCTTATTATATACCAATAGCACACAGATATCTGGGAGTTCCAAAACAAATAAAACTAAACTATTTAACCGATCATTTAAAAAGTTTATTTTCTAATAAAGATATTTTATTTATTGCTCATAATTTAAAATATGACATGAAAATACTATCTAATTATCAAGTTCCATTTCCTGCTCAGTTTCATGACACGATGATTTTATCTCATTGTTTAAATAAATCAGATAAACATGGTCTTAAAGCTTTAGTTGGAGAGCTATTCGATCATCAAATGTTAAATTTTAAAGAAATGGTAGGCAAAGGCGAAAATTTTTCTAATGTTTCTATTCAAAAAGCACTTGATTATGCTGCTGCTGACTCAGATTATTGTTTACTTCTTTATAAACATTTTATGCATCAATTAAAATCTGAAAAAAATATCGAAACACTAATTAATACAAGCGAAATACCCCTCATTAAAATTTTAGCACAAATGGAGTTAAACGGTATAAAAATTGACTCTTCACATTTTAATAAATTGACTATAAAACTAGAAAAAGAATGTTCAAAGCTCACAAAAGAAATCATAGAAACTGCGGGAGAACCCTTTAATTTAAATTCACCAAAACAACTTGGTACTATTTTATTTGAAAAATTAGAAATCCCGCCACTTAAAAAGACTAAAAGTGGATACTCAACTGCTGCTGATGTATTAGAGCAACTTGCACCAATGTATCCTATTTGTGAGCACATTTTACAGTATCGCCATTTAAACAAACTACTTGGTACTTATGCTAAACCCTTACCAGATACTACTGACAACGAAAACAATATTCATAGTTCATTTCACCAAGCAGTTGTGGCCACTGGTAGACTATCTTCTAGTGATCCTAATCTACAAAATATCCCTGTTAAAAGCGACTGGGGAAAACAAATTAGAAAAGGATTTATTCCTCAAGATGGCTTTGATAAATTAGTTTCTATTGATTATTCTCAAGTAGAACTACGAATTTTAGCACAGTTTTCACAAGATGAAGGCTTAATTGAAGCTTTTAAAAACAAAAGAGATATTCACTTAGAAACCGCCGCTAAAGTCTTTAAAATAGATAAATCAGAAGTTAGTAAATCACAAAGAGAAAGCGCCAAAGCTATTAATTTTGGTATTATTTACGGAATCAGTAGCTTTGGGTTATCTAAGCAATTAAAAATCACCATGCTTGAAGCCAAAAAGTTTATTGACTCTTATTTTGAGTTTTTCCCTAAAATAAAAGTATTTATGGATAAAAGTAGTCAAGATGCAACAAATAGTGGCTATATAGAAACCTTTCTTGGAAGAAAACGATATATCCCTGAGCTACAAAGTTCTAATAAAAATAAAATCCAAGCAGGAAGCCGAGTTGCTGTAAACTCTATTATACAAGGAAGTGCAGCAGAGGTCATAAAGCTTGCCATGATTGAAGTAGACAAATATATTTCTTCTAAAAATCTTAAAACTAAAATGCTCCTGCAAGTTCATGATGAGCTCATTTTTCAAATACCACTTGATGAAAAAAATGAGATTAGAAAGTTCCAACAAATTATGGAAAATATCGTGCAATTTGATCTACCTCTAGTTTGTGATATTGAGTGGGGGGATAATTGGGGGGAACTTGAAAACTATACAAACTAAAAATGCCCAAGACTTAATTTTATTTGGAGAAACATTTGCCAAAGAAAATTTAAAAATTGGCGATAAAATTTTAGTCACTGGAGTCATGGGCTCTGGTAAAACAACCCTAGCTCAAGGCATATCTAACGGACTTGGATTAAATGTAAATATTACTTCACCTACATTTTCTAAATTAAACATATACCAAGATAAATTATCTTTTTATCATTTTGATTTATACAATCTACAAACCGAAGAAGAACTCGAAGAACTAGGTATCTATGATTTTATGGAAAGTGAAGATGGAGTTAGTTATATCGAATGGTGGGATAACTTTCCTAATTTCTTTAATACTCCCTACCATTTAATAGAGATTCAAATAACAAACGAAGGCAGACTAGTTAGTTTTGATACAATTTCTACATAAATACTATTAGAGATATACAAAAACACCCTAATTATTCTTTTTTTAAACAAAGTAAGTTCATAATTTTTGGAATAAATTACAATAATATTATAAAATACAGGTTCAACTATACAATCTAAATAGAAGAGAGATTTTAATGGCAGAAGAAAAAAGAAAACTTGGACAAATTTTAGTAGACTCTGGTGCCATTAACCTCAAAGAATTAGAAGACTTCTTAACTCAACAAGAAGAACTCAAAGACGAAAGAGGATACCAAACTAAACTTGGCCCCCTTTTACTCGAACATCAACTAGTCAACGAAGAAACATTAGCCCAAGCCTTTTCAATTCAACAAGACATTGAATATGTAAATTTAAAAGATTTTAGCCCTGACTTAAAAATCCTTGAAAAAATTCCTTTTAGTATCTTTACAAAATTTAAATTTGTCCCTCTTTACATGGACTCAGATAAGTTAGTCATCTCTCTTCACGACCCAATTGACACATTTTTATTTGATTTATTATATAAAGCACTTGGTTTATCTATAGAAATTCGCTCATCAACAAGATCTCATATTGATGAAAAACACACAGAATGCCTACAAGCTATACAAAGCTCTGGACGTATTAATAACGACTTTGATGTCAACTTTGAAGAATACCGATTAATTTTACAACAAGAAAAAGGTGGAGAAGAAAAAGAAATAAAAACAGAAGTCAGTACAAGCAATACAAGAGATAAATTATCTTTCTTAGAGTTAGTCAACGAACTTGAAAAAGAAACTAATTTTAGCGCTTTTCATATCTATCCTCTAGGCAGTAATTACAAAATTTTTGGAAAAGAAAACGATCAATGGTCCTATTATTGTGAAATCTCATCAAATGCTTTTTCTGCTGTTTGGTTAAGCGCCAAACAAAATACTGACTACAAAGAGCATGATATTAATTTTTGCACCCAAACCTATGCTCAGATACTCCTCTCAGAAGACGACAGAAAAGATGTCACTCTATATTTTATTACAGGAGTTTCTGGTAACGAATTAATCATTGAAAGCTATCCCCTTGATAACAAAACCCAAAGTCTTTCAAAATTAGGTTTATTACCAAGTGATTTAAACAAACTTCATAATCTTAATTTTTCTGAACGTGGAGCTCTTATCATTGGAGGCCAATCGTCAGGAAAGTCAACAACATACCACGCTTTATTAGATCACTCCTCCAAAAATGGAGATCGGGTCTTTAGCCTTGAAAGTCAAATACTTGTTAATAAACAAAAAATAACTCAAGTTCAACTAGACGAAGAAAGACAACAGCTTCAAGCACTTTCTATGTCTGACTCTTCTGTATTTGGCATCATTGGTCTTGATCAAATCCATTTACAAGAACTAGCTCCAAATCTAAGATTAATAAAAAATACTCCAACTTTTGTTACCTGTAATGCTCATCCTATTTTTCCTACCTTAGTTGGGCTTGAAAAATCTGGTGAAAGTTTAGGCTCTATTTTAAGCAAGTTTCATTTTATTATTTTTCAAAAATTGGTACCCTCATTATGTCCTTATTGTATTCAACCTCACAGACCAACATCAGATGAAATAACTCAACTTGGATTAAAACCAGCTAGCTTAAAAAAGCCTATTTTCTATTTTTCTTCTGGTTGTGATTATTGTGAAAATAAAGGCTATACAGACTTTACTTTAATATACGAGTTATTAACAATCAACTCCTCAGTTTTAAAAATACTAAGTGAAAACCCACTCGGAAACGAACTTGCTATGCATTTATTAAAGTCTGGCGCTCTAACTCCATTAAACAACGTCGCCAAAGACAAACTATATAGCGGAAAAATTAGCCTACAAACTTATGCACAAATTGTTCAAAAAAAGATTTAAATTAACTTTATTTTTTACTCTCATTTTATTTACTCAAGGCTCTGACAAGCTTCAAGAGTACAAAGCAAAATATTATGATGGATTAAGCAAGCCTAAAATAACAGTTTCAAAAAAGACCATAAAAAAGAAACTATCCAGAGTGAAAAATAATTCAACAGATTTCGATTTTTCATTTATGGAAGAAAAAAAGATTATTAAAAGTACTCGTAAGCGTAGACTTAAAAGCTTTACCCTTAAAAAAATCTTAAAAAAAGAGCCTAAAAAAAAACCTATTAAAAAGCAACAGACAATTGACCCACTAGAACTTCAAACTCATATGGTACTATCTCAAGCAAAGATGCATAAAAATACTAGTGCTCTCAAACTCCTACTAAAACTAGAAAAAGAAAATAAAGACTCACCTATTCCGCAAAAAGCTATAGGTTTTTATTACTTACATAAAAAAGAAGTTAAAAAGGCAATAAAAAGCTTTGAAAAAGCTGCTTATCATAAAAATCCATCATTTGAGGCTGCTCAAGTTTTATTAAAATTATACAAAAAAAACGGTAATGAAATAAAATATAAAAAACTTAAAAAGCTATTAGTTTTGAAATAATTGATCTATAAAATCAAAAAAATCACTTGCAATTAAATCTAATACTCGACCTTCATTTAAATGAAAAATAAAGCATTTTGGTTTACGATAAATATATTTAGACAACCAATTTAAAATAATATTATACTCATCTTCTTTTGAAGCATCTAATTTACCCAAAATTTCGGGTAAACTTCTATCAATATAATAAGATTTAAAAATTTCTCTAAAACAATCAATTGTCGCTTCTTGTTCCATAGATTCTAACTGAAACAATTTAGATTTAATTAAATAACCTTCACGAAAAAATAATACTCGCCATTTGCCTGTTGATTCTAAAAAAGCATGTACAAAACTAGCATCTAAACAGCAAAATCCTCTATTTTGATCAGCATATCTACAAATAGATTGTTCATTACTAGCATATACTGACTCTACCCCTGATCTTGGAGGAAAAGATCTATGTGAACTATCCTTTAGAGTAAAATATTTAGAACCTTCATACTCTAATTGAGAAGGATTTAAAAAAGGTCCAAAATAAATTGCATCATCATTTAGTTTTCGGGTAGTTAATAATACTTCTTCTGCATTATGACGAAAGTACTTTAAAAAATAATTAATTGTATTATCAGTTTTAATAGCTTTATCACGGGTTCGTTGATGAAAAAAAGCATTCGCATTCAAAAGAGAGTTTAAAAAAGATTTTTCTACTTTTGTTTCAATACCAACACTCTTTCTTATTACCTTACGCATTAGTCGTGAACAAGGAACCTTTTCATAGACTAAATCTTTTATTCCTTCTTTGATATTAGCAAAAGCCTTAACATATATTTTTTTGCCACGCTCTCCCTTAAAAGAAACCAAACCACTTTCATTGGGTAAAGTTTCAATTTCATCTGGGTTAGTCATACATTTAGAAAAATGGTTTTTTTTAGGTAAAATACAAAATTTACTAATTTCTCTTAAGGTAGTGATTTCGTCACCTATCTTTAATTGAGATAATAACTGTAGTAATAACTGACCCGTAACTTTAGCATCACCAAGAGCTCTATGACGACCTTCAAATTCATATCCAAAATGTGTCGCTAATATATCTAATTTATGTGAGTCTGAATCTAAAACTAAATGTTTTGATAGCTTTAAGGTACATAAACCATCTACTGACCAATCCATATCAAATAAACGCTTATACTCATAGCTTAAAAAATTAACATCAAACAAAGCATTATGAGCAACAAAAATACAATCTTTACTAAAGTCTAAAAAATCTGTTAAGACTTTTTTACAATCTTCACCAGCTTGCGCTTCTTTGGTTTTGATACCTGTAAGTTTTTCTACGTAATCAGGAATTGGACGATCGGGTTTTATTAAATAAGAAAACTCTTTAGTAATCTTACCATTTTCAACAATAACTGCCCCAAGTTCGATGATTCGATGCAAAGGAGGTACTCCACCAGTTGTCTCTAAATCAAAAACACAATATTTTAAATCACTTAATTTACTATCTGCATAATCATGCTCACGTAAAATCCATTTACCCGATTTAACTTCAAAAAATCTTGCATCATTAGTAAGGTGTTTTCGCAAATATAACAAAGGGTCAGATAGTTTTTTTTCTTTTAAAAATCTATTTGAAATTGATGTATAAGATACAGGGTCTTTAGAAGACTTTAAATGATCGAAAATTTGATCTCTTATTTCTAGTACAATTGCATCCAAAGTTATTGCCAATCTTTATTTTCAAAGTAGGATATATATGAAAAAAGCCGACCCTAAAACGAGACGGCGTTATATCATATTTAATTAAATTTCGGAGAATATGGGATTTGAACCCATGGTGGGTTGCCCCACGCACGCTTAGCAAGCGTGTGCCTTAAGCCGCTCGGCCAACTCTCCAAACTTGTCAACGGAAGATGTAGGATTCGAACCCACGGAGGACGTGAATCCTCAACAGTTTTCAAGACTGCCTCCTTCAACCACTCGGACAATCTTCCAGACGCAGACAGAGTACATGGTTTTAATTCCTATAGCAAGAACTATTTTAAAATGACAAAAGAAATAATTAAAAAGTTTTAAGCTTATTTTTAATTACAAAGATAAAAAGCTCTAAACAAATATTATCTATACAATTAATCATTCATCAATTACTTTAATTAGCTAAGAAATTAAAGCTTGTGTGGACTATCTATCAAAAATTGCCATTTATTCCCTCTTTAAATAGCCTACTACTTAACATAATTAATTTTCACATGACTAATATACCTACTAAAAATAGACTTTTATTATTAATTTTATTTCTTATCTCTATTTTTTATTTAGACTCTTATTTTCAAAGTCATTGCATTGATGACGCAGGTATTACTTTCCAATATTCTAAAAACCTCTCCAATGGAATTGGACTAAGATATCATCAAAATTTTCAAGCCGTAGAAGGATATTCAAATCCTTTTTGGACATTTCTTTTAGCTAGTTTTCATAAAGTTGGTTTTTTAAACTTAGTAGTTGTCTCAAAAAAACTTTCTATTCTATTTCTATTTTTAAGTGGGCTAGTTTTCTATTTTCAGAGTAAAAAAAACCTCTACTTTTCATTTCTATTTTTTATTTTTTTACTAAACCCAATGAATACTTATTGGAGCTTTAGTGGATTAGAAAATGCATCCTTTCAGTTTTTTTTATTTTATGCATTTATTTTGGTATCTCAAAACAATCAAAAACAACTATACCTTGCTTTATCATTACTTATATTATCTAGACCAGAATCTATCATTTATGCACTTTTAATATCTTTTTATTCTAAAGAAAAAAAGAAAAACTTAACTTGTTCTGCTATTATTTTTTTTAGCTATCTTATTTTTAGACTCATTTATTTCAATGATATTTTACCAAATACTATTTGGGCAAAATTAGGAACAATCCACAGCATGAATATAGGGCAAAATTTACAAACTGGCTGGAGTTACTGGTATCATTATTTTGATCAATATCTTTGTACAGGATGGCTTGGACTTTTTGTTTTATTTTACCCTTTATACCATAAAAAATATCTATTATTTTCTTTAATCCTTTCTCACTTTTTATTTATTTTACTAAGTGGAGGAGACTGGATGCGTGACTATAGATTTATGATGCCAATTTCACCCTTATATTTTTATATATTAATTCAGTTTTTATCAAAATTAAATATTCCTTACAAATACCTATCTTATAATTTACTCTTAATATTATTAATTTATATTCAATGGCTACCAAAATATAAATACCTAAACAAACCTTATATGGAGCTATCCGTTAGAATCCAAAGAGGAAAAAAAATTGAAAAATATGCAAAACAATACAACATTAAAAACCCTAGTCTTTTAGACCCAGATATAGGAGGAACTGCATATGGTACAAATCTTATTATCTTTGATTTAGTAGGATTAACTAATAAAGAAATTGGCAAATCTTATAAAACACCTGCTGACTTTAGAAAGTTTATAATTCAAAGTAGTCCAGATTTTATATATTCAACTAGTTATTGGACTAAAATTTCCAAAATGAAAAAAATAAAAGAGATTTATCAAAACTATGTTCCTTTAGAAGGAAATCATTATTTTGATGATTTAGATAGCTGTTTACTAATAAAAAAGAAACATCGATATCCTATTAAGTAATAAAAATTATCCTACAACACGCTCAATCTGAGCACCTACTGCACTTAATTTAGCCACCAACCCATCATAACCTCTATCAATATGATAAACACGATTAATCTCTGTTGTGCCCTTTGCCCCTAATGCCGCTATAACTAATGCAGCACCAGCTCTTAAATCAGATGCCATGACAGGAGCTCCACTTAAAAAGTCTTGCCCTGTGATGTAAGCTTTATTACCATCTAGCTCAATAGATGCTCCCATTCTGTTTAGCTCTGAAATATAAACAAAACGATTTTCATAGACACCTTCTGTAATCAAAGACGTACCCTCAACAGTACTTAAATAAGCTGCCATTGGTGCTTGTAAGTCTGTTGGAAAACCAGGATGAGGCTGAGCTGTAAACTTAATTGCTTTTGGATTTTTACTTGGCTTAACAATTAAAGAGTTTTGATGTATCTCAAAGTCATGTCCACAATCTTTTAATTTTTCTAAAAAAACTTCTAGGGCAAAAACAGGAGCACCAATAATTTCTAAAGAAGAGTTTGTTGCTAAAGAAGCTAAAATAAAAGTGCCTGCTTCGATTCGGTCAGATAATACAGTAAAATCACGAGCATGAAGCTTTTTTACACCTTCAATACGAATCCGACTTGTTCCTTCTCCCTCTATTTTTGCACCACATAACTTCAAAAAAGTAGCTAAGTCTACTACTTCAGGCTCTTTTGCAGCGTTTTCTATAATGGTTACACCATCTGTTAAACTTGCAGCCATAATTACATTTTCAGTAGCACCAACACTAGGAAAATCAAAATATATGTGATTACCAATCAGTTTATCAACTTTTGCACAAATATATCCATGCTCAGTCGTTATTTTTGCACCCATTTGTTCAAAAGCTTTTAAATGGTAATCTACAGGTCTTGGACCAAAGTTACAGCCACCTGGTAATGATATTTCAGCATTCCCAAATCTAGCTAATAAAGGCCCCATCACTTGAAAACTTGCTCTCATAGTTTTTACAAGTTCATAAGGAGCACGATAAGAGTTAATGGTAGAGGGGTCTATTTTCATAGTAGAATTTTTTGGTGAATATTCTACACTAGCACCCAATTTTTCTAATACTTTTTTCATGGTCCTAACATCCATTAAATCAGGAACATTAGATATAGTCACAGGGTCATTCAGTAATATAGTTGCAGCGATAATTTTTAATGCAGAGTTTTTAGCACCTGAAACTTTAATTTGTCCAGCAAGTTTTTGCTGACCCTTAATAATAAATTTATCCATTTTTTTCTTTAGCTTCTTTCTCTTGTTTTAATCTATTTTGTTCTTCAGTACTCAGTTTTTCTTGCTCTTCTCTTCTTTCTTTTTCACCTTTATCAGGAAAACCAAAGTTGATTTCTCTACGGTCATTTACAAGATGACATTTACAATGGTGAGATGAAGAAACCCATTTCATAGGAGAAGGAATCTCTGTACAAATAGGCAAAACTTCAGGACATCTTGTTGAAAAATAGCATCCTGGAGGAGGATTTATCGGAGTCGGTACATCTCCTTGTAATAAAATACGTTTTGACTTTGATTTTGGGTCTGGTTTTGGTAAAGCAGATAATAAAGCTTTAGTATAAGGATGTTTTGGATTTTTAAAGATATCTTTTGTATATCCAAATTCAACAATTTGCCCTAAATACATAACAGCAATTTTATCAGAAATATGCTTTACAACAGATAAGTCATGAGCAATAAAAATATAGGACAAACCCATTTCATCTTTTAAATCCATTAATAAATTTAAAACCTGAGCTTGAACAGAAACATCTAATGCCGAGACAGACTCATCACAAATTATTAATTTTGGATTTAAGGCAATAGCTCTTGCAATACCAATACGTTGTCTTTGTCCACCCGAAAACTCATGAGGATAACGGTTTAAATAAGAGGCCGACAAGCCCACTTTAACCAATAATTCACGAACTCTCTCATCTTTTTCTTCTTCTGTATTGACCATTCCATGAAACAATAAAGCTTCACCAATTAAGTCACTTACTGTTTTTCTTGGATTTAAGCTTGAATACGGATCTTGAAAAATAATTTGTAAATCACGTCGGACCCTTCTAAGGTCTCTTGAAGATAGTTTAATTATATCTACACCCTGAAATAAAACCTCACCAGAGGTAGGCTCAAGCAGTCTACTTATACTTCTGCCTACAGTTGTTTTTCCGCAACCAGACTCACCTACAAGCCCTAAAGTTTCACCTTCATTTAAAATAAAACTAACATTATCAACAGCCCTAACATCAGCTACATGCTTAGAAAAAATCCCCTTATAAACTGGGAAAAATTTTCTTAGGTTTTTAATTTCTAAAATAGGAGTTTTTTTTGATTCAGTCATTTATAGTTCCCATTTCATTCACATCAATTTCATGACAAGCAACAAAGTGATCTTTTCCAAATTCTCTGAGTTCTGGCTCTTCAATCATACAACGGTGTGTAGCCTTTGGGCATCTATTATTAAATTTACACCCTTTAGGAAAATTCATGGGACTAGGTACAAAACCAGGAATAGGTTTTAACCTATCAATATCATCATCAATTTGTGGAATCGATGCAAATAAACCTTGAGTATACGGATGTAATGGATTTTCAAATAAAGTTACCACATCAGCTCTTTCAACAATTCGAGAAGCATACATTACAACAACACGATCACAAACCTCAGCAACTACAGCCAAATCATGAGTAATCATCAAAATTGACATACCTGTTTCTTCTTGTAGCTCTTTCATTAACTCTAAAATTTGAGCCTGAATTGTCACATCAAGGGCAGTTGTTGGCTCATCAGCAATTAAAAGTTTTGGATTACAACTAAGAGCCATAGCAATCATAATTCGTTGCTTCATTCCACCAGACAACTGATGAGGATACTCATCAACTCTTATTTCTGGAGATGGAATCCCAACTTTTCTGAGCATTTCAATAGATAATACTCGTGCTTCTTCATAAGATTTATCTGTATGGAGCGTAATAGCCTCCATGATTTGGTTTCCGACTGTATAAACTGGATTTAAACTTGTCATTGGCTCCTGAAAAATCATTGCTATTTCATTACCACGAATTTCTCTCATTCTTGAAGAAGTCACTTGAACCAAGTCTTCTTTATTTTCAAATTTTATTTGTCCATGGACAATTTTACCAGGAGGCTGAGGAATCAATCTAATAATTGAATGTGCCGTAACAGATTTTCCACATCCTGACTCACCCACCAAACCAAGAGTTTCGCCCTTACGAATATCATAACTGACTTTATTTACAGAAGGTACAACCCCTTTATCTGTAAAAAAGTGAACACTTAACTCTTTAATATCTAATAAAACTTCATTATCTGACATAAATTAACGCCTTTGCTTTGGGTCCATAGCATCTTGCAATCCTTCACCCACTAAGTTAAATATAGAAACCATAAAGAAAATAGCAATACCAGGAGCTAAAATTAACCATAGCTTAAATTGTGATCGACCTTGAGATAAAATTTCACCCCATGAAGGAGCACTAGCATCACCTAAGCCCAAAAATGATAAAGAAGACTCAATTAATATCGATGATGCTACTCCAAATACAGCAGTAACGATGACAGGCCCCAAAGCATTTGGTAAAACATGGCCAAAAATAATTCTGGTTTTAGTAAAACCAAGAGCGATAGCTGCTTGTACATAATCCATATTTTTTAATTTAAAAAACTCTGCTCTAACAAGTCTTGCCACCTCGGGCCACCTTGTAAAACCAATAATAATCATTACATAAAATATTGATCTCGTATTAACCATAGCAAGCAATGTCAATATTAAAAAGAAGGTCGGAAAACAAAGCATAATTTCAATTAATCTTGAAATGATTGTATCTGTGACTCCCCCAAAAAAACCTGCTAAGGCCCCTAGTATAATACCAATTGTTATATACATAGAAACAGCTATTAAACCAATGGTTAATGATATACGAGTACCGTATATCATTCGTGCAAAAACATCACGCCCTTCTGTATCTGTACCTAATATCTGCTTTTTGTTAGGTGGTGCTGGGTTCATACCAGGATTAACATTAGGTTGTCTGTAAGAGTATTCGTTAAAAGGCATCATTACATCAACAATTTGACCATTAATACGTTTTGTTTGAATCTCTTGAGGCCAATCTTTATAAGGATGTCTAATATCTTGATGATAAACAAATAAAAAACCTATAATTGATAATGCAAAATAAAAACTAATAAATCTAGGAAAAAACTTAAAAAAAGCCTCCTTTAAAATATACACTTTTACAGCTATCACAATCAAAAATATAGGCATTAAAAAAATCTGTAAATTAAAAAATAAATCTACTCCATTTTGAAAAAAGTTTTGATCAAATAGCGAGTAAAATAAGGGAAACTCCCACGAACCATTACTTACCACATAAATAGGTTTATTTAAGCTAATGAATGGGGCATAAATGGCTATTAAAATAATAGTCATAATAGAATACAAACCAAACATTGCTAATTTGTTTTTTTTGAATTGTGCCCAGACAATATCCCAATATTCAACCTTAGTACTTTCTTCTTCTGGTTGTTGAGACGACATTTTTTTTAAGAACTCGTCTTGTTCTAAAACTTTTATATTACTCATATTGAATTCTTGGGTCCACAATTGAATACAAAATATCTGAGGCCAGTAGCCCAAATAATGTTAATACAGCTGAAATTAATTGAATCCCCATAACCATATTATAATCTCTTGTTATAACAGCATTAAAAGATTCAAGACCAATACCTGGTATATTAAAAATCACTTCGATTACTACTGAACCACTTACCACAGCAGGTAAAATACTACCAAGTAAGGTTAAAATAGGAATCAAACCATTTCTAACGGCATGTTTAAAAATAACAACCCACTCACCAAGACCTTTTGCTCTTGCTGTTTTAATATAATCTGAGTGAATAACATCTAACAAGCCCGTACGAGCATATCTAGAAATTGAAGCTAAAGATACATAAGTCAAACAAATTAAAGGTAGTACCATATGCCATACAATATCTTTGATACTTTCTAAAGTCGTCATATTTTCTGAACTTAAACTTTGAAAGCCACCTGTAGGAAATATTTTATAATACTCACTGCCCTCTGAAAAATAAAACAATAAAACTGTACCTACAAAAAATGTTGGCAAAGAGTACAACATAAATAATGTAACAGTAATAACTTTATCTGTTTTTGTCTTTGGATTAACAGCTGAATAAATACCAATTGGTATCGCTAAAAAGTAAGCTAAAATAATTGAACCTACCGATAAAAAAATTGAATAACCTATTTTTTCCATAATTTTTGGTAAAACAGGCTGTTTATCGACCATTGATATACCAAAATCAAAGTGGAGTAAATTATAAAAATAATAGGTAAATCTTGTATCAAATAGACATTTTTTCATTTTTTGTAATAAAGAATAATCCCAGCGTTCTTCGATACTTCTAAGATAGTCTGTTACCCGAAAAGTTAATTTATTAATCTCTTTTTCAGACATATCATCGGAGTAAACAAATTTTGATATTTGACGGTTTTCTCTATCTGTTTCTCTGTTTACAAACTTCTCTTCTTCGTTTAGTTTTTTACCATAACGATGTATTAGGGTTCTAGTGGCATTTGAGCGAAAAGCAGATAAAATATTTACTTTTATTTGTTTATCATTTGTAGTTTCAAGTATTCGATGAAAACTAGCTAAAGCATCGTTACCGTAATCTTCTAGGGTTTCTATTGCTCTAATTTTTTGAGCTCTACTATATTTTTTTGTTTTATCATATTTTTTATCTAGCAATTGAATAATTTCATTATCATTCATCCAAAATCTAAAATTTAGAAAGGTTGGTTTATCTAAATGAAATTGCCTCTTAAAAATCAAATGACCAGACATTCCTTCTTGTTTGTTTGCTGACTCTGAATCTGTTTCAAGACCACCACCTGGCTTACCAGGAGCCATTTGTAATATCCCAAAAACAATTACAGTAATTGCAAATAAGGTAGGAATCATCATCAAAATACGTTTTATAATATATTGTTGCATTTTTATTCCTCAATATACCAGTTCATGGTTTGTACATGAGGACGAGACTTTTGAAAGCTAACATTTTTTACTCTAGGTTGAGTTACAACGACTATTTTTTCATTATACATAAACAAATATGGTTGCTCTTCGTGGATAATTTTATGAAATTGATGGTGAAGTTTTACTCTCTCATCTGGCTCAAATGTTTCTCTTAACTTATCAATAATACGATCGGCTTCTTTGTTTCTAAAACCCACACGATTAGAGCTTTTAGGGATGTCAGCTTCTGATGAATGCCAAATTTGATAAGGGTCAGAGTCAAAGTCAAGACCCCAACCACCAGTATATGCATCAAACTCTCGATCTTCCATACGTTTTAACATTACTGACCATTCTGTTGGTTGCATTTCCATTTGAATACCCAACTTATATAAGTTTTCTTTAAAAATAGATACCCAAGATTTTATTTCTTCACGATATCCATATGCCAAAATACCAAATTTAAAGTCTGTTTTAACACCATCTATTATTTTATCTAAAATACCGTCTTGATCGCTATCAATCCAACCTGCTTCTTTTAATAATCTTTTAGACTCAGATAAATCAAACTCATATGGTTTAATAGAGGTATCATAAGCAGTTGAATAACGATAAAAGCTTCCTGTTATTAAAGTACCTAAGCCATTCAGTTGTTTTTTTATTACGTTTTTTCTATCCATTGCATGAGTTAAAGCACGTCTTACAAGCTTATCTTTAAAAATTGGGAGCTCCATGTTCCAACCAATATAACGATAAACCATTCTAGTGACTGGTTCTACTTTAAAGGTACCGTTTTTATAAGGACTATTTTTGGCTCCATCTAAAATTTTATCTCGATATTGAGCTACTGGTAAATTATGGATATCTAATAGACCACTTTGAAAGTTTAATAACTGTTGATTTTTATCTCTAATTAAGTGATAGTTTATTGTTTTAATCGGAGGCATTGCACCAATATAATCATCATTACGTTTTAACTGAATCAACACCCCTTTATCCCACTTAACAAACTCATATGCTCCACAACCAATAGCTTTTGAGTTGTACCAATGTTCATTAAATTTTAAACCTGCAGTTTCTTCTGGAAATAACTCTCCATCTTCGTTGTAAGCATACAGCCATTGAGGTGTTGGGTATAAACCCATAGTTGTACTTACAGATTGATAGGTTTTTTTCTTCCATCTGACAATTAAAGTGTAATCATCTAAAACCTTAACAAACTCTATATCTTTATAATAGTTTCTTGAGTGTGAGGCCTGTACTTGAGAGTTCATGATTAAATCATAGGTATATTTAATATCATGAGCTGTAACAAAATACTCTTTTTCTATCCATTTATACCTAGAGTCTCCAAATTTTACTAAGGGTCTATGCCATTTAACACCCTCTTTTAAATAGATAGTATATTCTTTGTAGTCATCTGTTATTTCTATACGCTCTGCTAAATCACCATAAAAAACAGAAGGATTATTTGGTGATCTACGCCCTAAATACATCGTTACATACTCTTGTACCTCTTCTGAAACATCAGCACCATTTTCAATAACAAAATTAAAACCTTTAGGATCAACACCCTGAAAAGAAAATACTTTATCAAAAACTCCATTACTAGGAGCATTTTCTGGGGCTAGTTTTGGCTCTTCGCCCATTAAAAAATTTTTCACATCTGGATGGAACCATTTTCTTTTATTTATACTGTTTTTATTATTTGAGCCACTTAATAAAACCCCAGAGTTTAGTAATTTAGATATTTTAGAAATATTACTATTCATTTTATTTAATTGAAGTTTTGTTAACTCTGATTCATTTTTAACCAAAATTAAGTTTTTTTCTAAATTATTAATCTGTAAAATAAGAAGGCCAAGAAAACCAACCACCGCAAGACTCATAATAGCTCGTATAACTACTGTTGATGTACTCTCTTGTTTCATACTTCTCCCTAATCATTTTTTTAAGTAATTTAAGTTCTGTCATAATAACAAAAAAAGCTAGCCATTCACATAATTAGAGTTTTTATATTTTCATTCAATTGAATTTAAAGCTTAAATACTATATTTTAAATCCATGCATCAAATAATAATAAGGGAGCATTTTGTTTAAAAATCTCAGTCTCAAGCAATGGAATGATAAAACAAATACCGTAATTCTTTTTAGCCTATTAAACTTTTTATTCTTGGCTATATTTCAACCCCTCAACTATGGTTTAAATAGTATTGATTCATGGGATTTTTTTTCATTAATTTCAAATCTAAATATAGCCCACCCACCTGGTTATTCTATTTTTTTAACTACTAGCTATACTCTAACAAAACTACTCTGTTTTTTTGGTATATCAGCCCAAGAGGCTCCAAGCATAGTCATTTATTGCTTTGGAATAATCAACCTTAATCTTTTTATTATTTACTTAAAAATGCAAAAGTTTAGTTATAGTTTAATATTAGGGATATCAGTTTTATTTCTACAGGCTAGTGCAATTCAATTTACAATCCTCCATCTCGAAGTATATTGTTTTAATATTTTTTTATTTTTACTCTTCTTAATTTTTTTAAACAAAAAAAAACACATACACTGGACTTGTTTTATAGCGGCCAGTTTAGTCACTCATCATACTACAATGGTCTTAATCTGCTTTATTTTAATTGCTCCCCAATACCAAGCAATTAAAAAAAACCTTTTTAAATGTCTAATTTTTACTCTTCTACCTTTTATATTTCATATTTTATTTTTAGTTGTTGCGGGGGCTGTTGATTTAAAAAATTTAAATATTTGGGGAGATATGACTGACCCTATAGTTTTGTTTAACCACTTTAGTGCAAAAGTTTTTCACCCCCTTCTAGGTGCTCCAACTACCAAGTCCTTTACTAATAATTTAGAAGTACTTAAAGGATTATTTCCTTCATGGACTCTACTTTTAATTTTTACAATTCCACTTATTAAATTTAAAAAACAAACTCTCATTCAAAAGCAATTCATTGCTATTTTACTCTTACACCTCATACAAAATTTATGTTACAAAATACCCGATATTCATAGCTATTATACAATTCCAACTATCTTAATTTTGATTATAGCTTCTAACTTTTTTCATCCATTTTCAAAATACTTTAGATATCTTTTTTGCTCTGTTTCTATTTTTTCTTTGATTTTTTACCCTAAATTAAACTTACTTCATGATGAATCTTACCTTTTAGGGCGAGAAATTATTGAAAATGCAGAAGTAATTCAAAAGTCTTTTCAATCTCCTCATATTTTATCAATTACCTTTGCAAATATTCCATTAACTTATGGTCAAGTCTCTGAAAATAAATACAAAAATATACACCTTATTCAGTACTGGATGTTTCAAGAAAAATATTTATACAATTGGAATAAAAACAAAATTATTAAAGTCTTTCCAAATATTAAATTTGCTCAATATTTAAAAAAAGTAAATGCAATTCATCGAGCAAAACAATTTATTCAATTAAATTATTCATCTATTGATCTTTTTTATAGTAGCTTTCTTGAAAAACCAAACAAAATAAAAAATCGAATTATTCAAGTACCTTATTTAAATTATGGATTATTTAACAAAGCTGACCCTAAAGGAGTTATTGATAATCCTATACATACTGTAATGTTTACTAATGAAATCAATTACGAATATATTCATAGCCGTCAATATTATAAAAACTCAACAATCTGGGCATTAATTTTTCTTAACTATCCTAATACACAAAGCAATCTATACATGATTATTAAGTCAAAACAAAAGATTATAAAAATCCCTATTCAAGCTAATAAAAACAAAGAATTCAAAATCATGATCCCAAAGTTTTTTACTCACTACAACTCAATCAATATATCTATCTACTCTAACAATACTTTATTAAGTACAAATGATTTAAAGTTGAGAAAGTTGTAAAAAAGAGCTTAGCAAAGCACTAAAGTTAAAACTAGTCTAAACCATGAATATTCAAAAGTTTTAAGAGCTCACTTTCTGGTAAGTTATCTTTTTGTGTTTTAGAGTAAATTGTCATAAGAAAAATTTTATTATTGTTATCTACAAAATAATAAACAACTCTAAATCCTCCACTTTTTCCTGTTGGGGTAGAGGAATTAGCTACTCTTATTTTATAACAATTATACTGAAGTGCTATCCCTGCTTTTGGATTGAGGCTTAATTCTTTTTGTAACTCTTGAAGATCGGTTTTAATTTTTTTATATTTTTTAGCTAATTTTTTTAATTTGCTTGAAAATGTTGGTAAAGCTACAAGATCATAGCTCATCTAGTAACTCATCTAATGTCTGTAATTTATCAGCCTTTTTAGGGTCAGCTAAAACTTCTTTTAGGTCTTTACAAGCCGTATCAAACTCATCGTATAGTTTTTGAGTCTCTTGTCTATCTATATATGATTTAATAGATTCTATAATAATATCTGTTCTGTTTAAGCTATACTCTTTTGTGAGTTCATCTATTTGTTCTACCAAATACTTAGGAAGCCTAAGCCCTACTTGTTGTTTTTGAAGTTCTGATGGAGAGTGCATAACTAAATCCCTTTTAATTTTATATACATAATTATATAATATTTATATACACCAGTCAAACAGATCTCAAGACATTTAATATACCCTCAAGTATTAACTCCAGTAGAAATGTCTGACACTTTTAAACATAAAAGTATAAAAAAAAGAGCTCAGCGAAGCGCCAAACTCAAAGAAAAGCCAGTCGCACGAAGTACGCGACCCCCAACCAAGGTTTGATATTAGCAGTGTATTTTGTTTCACTCATTTACGACGTGTACTTCCTGTACACAAGTAAATGAAGTGAAGCAAAAGACGCGCTAAGATAAAACCGAAACTATTCGGAGACGTGGGGACAGGCGATCTGCCGCTCTGAATCAAGAGTTCTAAAAACAGGTATTTCATCAGCACAAGAAGCTTGTACAATTGGACACCTTGTTCTAAAACCACAGCCAGATGGTTTATTTGTTGGAGACGGTACATCCCCTTCTAAAACAACTCGTTGTTTTTTATCAGCTCTTGGGTCAGCAACTGGAGTTGCAGACAATAAAGCCTTTGTATAAGGATGGGTTGGATTATTATAAATTTGATCTGATGTGCCAAGCTCTGCGATATTACCTAAGTACATTACAGCGATTCGACTAGAAATATGTTCAACTACTGATAAATCATGGGCGATAAACAAATAAGTTAAATTGAACTCTTCTTGTAAATCCATCATTAAATTGATTACTTGGGCTTGTACTGAAACATCAAGTGCAGATACAGGCTCATCAGCAATAATTAAACTTGGGTTTGTAGTTAATGCACGAGCAATACCAATACGTTGCCTTTGTCCACCTGAAAACTCATGAGGATATCTATCAGCTTGATCTGGTCTTAGACCAACTTTTTCCATTAAAAAAAGGATTCGATCTTCTCTTTCTTTGGCTGTCATTTGTTGCTCATGAATCAATAAAGGCTCTTCAATGATAGTTCTTACTGTCATTCTTGGGTTTAAAGAAGAATAAGGGTCTTGAAAAATCATTTGAATTTCTGAACGATAAGGACGCATAGCATCTCTATCTAATTTCATTAAATCAACTTTTCCACGTTTTGAGTGAAAGATTAACTCTCCCTCTGTTGGCTCGTATAATTTAATCAAACATCTACCTGTAGTTGATTTACCACAGCCAGACTCTCCAACCATCCCAAGGGTTTCACCTTCATATATATCAAAATTTAAACCATCAACCGCTTTAACATGTCCAACAACACCATTTGTTAAACCGCCCGTAATCGGAAAATGCATTTTTAAATTTTTAACTTCTAAGATTTTTTTTCTTTTATTCATTATTTCTCCGTTGGTGATTATTTCTTAGAATATCCGTTACCATTATCAAGATGACATCTAACCATATGCCCGTTTCCAATATCTTTTAACTCTGGTTCTTGCGTTTTACATATATCAATTGCATAGTCACATCTTGTACAAAATTTACAACCCTTTGGTAGCTCCATTAAGTTTGGTACAACACCAGGGATTGCATATAAACGATCTACTTTTTTAGCTGGATTTGGAATTGAGTTTAATAAACCTTGTGTATAAGGGTGCTTAGGATTATGAAATATATCATCAACACTAGCAATTTCTTGAACTTTTCCACAATATAAAACAACAACTCTATCACAGATTTCTGCTACTACTGCCATATCATGAGTGATTAAAATAATTGATGAGTCTTCATTTTCATCTTTAATTTTTAACATTAACTCTAAAATTTGAGCTTGAATAGTAACATCAAGTGCAGTTGTTGGCTCATCAGCAATTAAAAGTTTAGGATTACAAGCCAAAGCCATAGCAATCATTACACGTTGCCTCATTCCACCAGAAAACTGATGAGGATAATCAAACAAACGCTCTCTTGCACCAGGAATACCAACTAGCTCTAACATTCTAGCTGCTTTGTCTGCTGCATCGATCTTATCTAACTTTTGGTGTAAAATAAGTGGCTCCATAATTTGAGCACCGATAGTTAACACTGGATTTAAACTAGTCATTGGCTCTTGAAAAATCATTGAAATATCGTTACCTCTGATTTTTCTCATTTCAGGATAAGACATTTTTAATAAATCTTGCCCTTCAAATATAATTTCACCCGAGTCAATAAACCCTGGAGGCTCAGGAATCAGCCTCATAATACTCAATGAGGTTACAGATTTTCCAGAGCCTGATTCTCCTACAATACCGAGTACTTCACCCTTATAAACTTCATAATCAACACCGTTAACAGCCTTAGCTACTCCCGCTTCTGTATTGAAATAAGTTTTAAGCCCTTTTACTTCTAGTAATACATCTTTTGACATTTTGTACCTCTTATCTCAATCTTGAATATTGTTTAGGATCAAATGCTTCTCTAACGGCTTCACCAATAAAAGAAACTAACATTAACGTTACAAATAATGCACCAATCGGAGCAAATACCAACCAAGGATCATTTAGATGAGACGTAGCTTGTCCCATTAACTCACCCCAACTTGGAGTCGGAGCAGGTAAACCAAAACCTAAAAAATCTAAAGATACTAATGCAGATATATTACCAACAATAGCAAATGGTAAAAATGAAATAACAGGAGTTAAAGCATTTGGTAAAATATGTCTAAAAATAATAACTGTATCTTTAACACCGATTGAAACAGCAGCAGATACATAATCTTTTGACTTTTCACGTAAAAACTCACCTCTAATATAGTATGTCATACCCATCCACTGAAAAGCAGATAGTAAAAAGACCAATAAAAGCATCGAGGGTTCTAAGATAGAGGCAACAATCATGATGGCATATAAAAATGGAATCGCCGACCATATTTCAACAAATCTTTGTACAACAATATCAAAGAATCCACCAAAGTATCCTAAATAACCACCTATACTTACACCTATAAAATAACTAAAAAATGTTACAAGTAAAGCAAATGACATGGATATATTAAAACCATAAAATAGCCTTGCAAATACATCACGCCCTCTATCATCAGTACCAAAGTAGTGAATAGAGTCAGGTGCAGTCGGAGGAGACTCGTCTTTATACTCATCCATTGTTGACTCAGTTGCATTGTATGGGTAAAAAGGCATAGTTACCTTATTTTTACCACCATCTCTAATAAACTTATTTTGTAGTTTTCTAAAGTTTACAGGAGTTTCTCCTTCAAGCCCAAATTGATTATTATAATATACTCTTTTTGGAAACAATTTAATCAAATCTTTTAAAATTGGTATCGACTGTCCCATGTCATAACCAGGTAGTATCTTGGGTAGTTCATAAACTATCGGATAATATGTTTTACCTTCAAATTCAACCATCCACGCTTTATTATTAACAAATAAAGGTAGAAAGAAAGACAAACCATATCCCCAAACTATAATTAAAAGTGAAATATAACCACGTCTTAACTGCTTAAACTTTTGTGCTCTTTTTTGAAAAACTGGAGAAGTGAAATAATCTTTAATTGAATCGTATAGGCCTTTAATTAACCAAGGTAATTTAATAAAGTTTACAACTACAAATACAAAAATAGCTGGTAAGTTTTCAAAAAACTTAAGAAAGCCATTTTTTGCCCCAAGCCTAATATTATCATTCAGAAAAATGACTATTATTATTAATAAAATATCTTTATTTTCCATTATGTTTCCTACTTAAATCTAATTCGTGGGTCAATAATTGCATACAACATATCTGCAATCAAGTTACCGATTAACGCTAAACTACTACTGATTACAATAATACCCATAGTTACAGGATAATCACGATTAATCAAAGCCATATATCCTAAAAAACCGATTCCATCAATATTAAATACTTTTTCTATTAAATAAGACCCAGCAAGTAATATAGATAAAAAGTGACCAACTCCAGTTGCAAGAGGTATTAATGAGTTTCTAAAAACATGTTTAAAAATAACTACATTTTCAGTTAAACCTTTAGCAAAAGCCGTACGCACATAATCTTGACCCAGGTTTTCCATTAACGAGTTTTTCATTAAAACTGTAGTTGAAGCAAAAGCTCCCATCATATAACAAAAAACAGGTAATGCCGCATGATGCGCTCTATCATATACTTTACCCCAAAAACCTAGATCAGAATAAGAAGATGATTGAAGATCACCAAGTGGAAATACATCCCAGTAAGAACCACCACCAAATAAAACTAAAAGTACAATACCCATAGCCCAACCAGGTATGGAGTACCCTACAAAAACTACAATTGATGAAACTCCATCAAACATAGAGTTATGCCTCATGGCTTTGTATATACCAAGCGGTATACAAATCAAATAAGATAATACAAAACCTATGCCTCCAAAAAATAAGGAGATAGGAAACCTCTCTGAAATCACATCCCAGACTGGTTCTGTATATGTCCATGACTCACCTAAGTCTAACTGAACCGCACGTTTTAACCAATCTAAATATGCCAAATGAAAGGGTTTATCAAAACCATAGATTTTTTTTAAATCTTCAATCATTTCATCTGAAATTTCTATCTCTTCACCAGAGCCACCACCAGAAACTTCTCCACCACCGCCATTTTTAGCCATTTCAATTTTCATCAATGCTTGTTCAACTGGCCCACCTGGGACAAAACGCATCAATGAAAAACAAATAAATGTTATCCCAAGCAGTGTTGGAATCATTAATAATATTCTTCTTAAAAAATAAGTACCCACTATGACTCCCTAGTTTTTACCGTATGGATATAAATCAGTTGCTGTAACTTTTAATTGCCCATCATTTGCCATGGCATTTTTTAACTCATCATCTTTTGATTTATCATACCACCACATAGATGGCGCATCTCGATAATCACCAGTTTTTGAAATAATCGTTTTTGGCATTCCAAATTTGTTCCAGAAAACTAAACGTGCTGCTGGTGCATACCAATCAAAAGCAATTAAATACTCATTCGCTAAAATTAAGTCTAATTCTTTTAAGAGTTTCACTCTTTTATTAAAGTCAAACTCTTTATTATATGCCTCTGTTAATCTATCTACTTCTTTATTTTTTACTCCCCATCTATTAGATGAGTTTTTTTGATCTGCAAATCTTGAGTGGTAAGTTAACTCTGGGTCAGGAAAACTTGTTCCACCGTAAGCACCCGCTGTCACAGTGAAGTTTCTCTCATTATTTTCTTTGATTTTTGTGGCCCAAGTAACAGTTTTTAGTTTTAGTTTAATACCTATTTTTTCTAAAGACTCTTTATAAACAGTATAAAACTTTTCACTCCACTTACTGTAATAAGTTAAAGTAATTTCAAAAGTTCTCCCGTCTTTTACTAAAATCCCATCTGAATTTTTTTCAGTCCATCCTGCTTCTACTAAAAGTTGACGAGCCTTTTCTAAGTTGTATCTAATTTTAGGAATATCGTCATTCATGTATGGAGAGTTTTGAAAATATGAATCCATAAAGTCATATTGATTAAACATCAGCTTTTCCATCAATAAACCACGATCATAAGCATAAGCCATCGCCATACGTACTTTTTTATTATTAAAAGGCCACTTTCTCGTATTAAACGAAAAGCCCTGTGTACCTTGAGGGTTTTTATTAAATACTTTTTTCTTTTGAATCCAACCTTTTTTAACTTTTGCAAAATCAAGCTCTTTTACCCATCTATGTGATCTATAAATTGGCATAAAGTCAAATTCACCCTTTTTAAACTTCTCCCATAAAAGCTCCATATCAGACACAAATAAAAACTCAAAAGTATCAAAGTTATATAAACCTTTATATTGACGTTTTCCTAGTCCCCAAAAGTCCTTTCTACGCTCAAAGGTTATTTTTGTCGGTTTTTTAAGAATATTTAATTTATAAGGACCAGAGCCTACTAACATTTTCCAGTTATACTTTTTTAAATATTTTGAGGTATCAATTTTTACCAACTCATGAGCTGGATAAACAAAGAAATTCTGGGAAAAAGTCATAAAAGTTTTCCAATGTAAAGTCTTTGATTTTACCATTACAACTTTTTCACCCAAGGCAACTGGTCTTTCAAACTTTAACCATTGTGCTCTTTCTGTTGGAGCTTTTAAATCTTTACTTGTGATAAAATCCCAAGAAGCAACAACATCTTGTGCTGTAACTGGCTGACCATCTGACCATGTCGCATCTTTATCAATATGATAATAAAACGTTTTTTTATCTTCAGCAACAGACCATTTACTAGCCAAACTTGGATGAAAGTAAAATGGATCAGGATTATAATTTAATAATGTTTGATATACCAAACCTTGAATCATGGCTAATTGAGAATCTGATGAATCTTTGCCCTGTACTCTAATTGTTGGAGGAAAATTATTAGCTGCCATTTTGATTCTTCCACCTTTAATAGCACTACCATCCCCATTTAATGGAAAACTATCGTTAGAGTCCCACTTTATGGTATCTAAAATTTCATCTTTTTTCTCATCAGATAAAATTGCTATTAAAACATCAGCCTTTTTTTGTGCAGCACTTGTAACTTGTGCTGTTGAAGAAGCCCTTGTTACCACTTGTTGCTGACTAACATTCCCAAAAGGTTTGATAAAATAAAGAAGTACTATTGCAAGTACGACTGATTTCCATCCTGCCCATGCTGGATCGGGCTGTGGTGTGTGCTGTTGTGCCATGTGTTTACCTTTCACAATTTTAGAGTTATTTGAAACTCTATTAAAAAACTTGAAGCACCATGGTATAAAATACCAAATTACTTAGTCAATGATACGAAGCTTTTATTTTAATTTAAAATAAGAAAGACTAGACAAAAAATAGATAACCTTGTAATCTACATTTGATCGCGGCGGTGGTGAAATTGGTAGACACGCTAGCTTGAGGAAACTATTTTATTGTTCATAAATGCGAAGGTGGTGGAACGGTAGACACGTCAGCTTGAGGGGCTGGTGCCATTTTTGGTGTGAGGGTTCAAATCCCTTTCTTCGCACCATTTTAAGTACTTCTTAGAAGTTCTCCAAAACAATAATTACCCCAAAAACACAAAAATTAATTCTAATCTAATCTTACTTATATGAAGATTGTGTTATTGAGATTGTTGCTGTTTATCTAATCTATGGTTTCAAAACACTATTTGAACTTGAACAACCGACAGCGGTAATCAATTCATCTCAATTTGAAAAAAGATATTCCTTTACCAAAATTCAACAAAAAGATCTGAGTTAAAAATTATTCAAAATAATATAAACATCTTTATCTTTCAAACTTTCAGATACCAATACCTTGGCAATATTTTCTAATATTTGCTTACTAAGCTTTACAGATAATCTCTACCTAAAAATATTCCACTTTTTTCATCTGCTACTCTTGTATCAAACTATTTCCCCCCCCCTTTTAGATACCGATATTCAAGGTGGAAACTCCAATAATTTTTCAAAAGTGATGCTTTTGCTCAACAAAAGAATATTCTTAATTAATGTTTCTTTTCAGTAGTTTAAGTTATAATACAAAACAATTTAATAAAATCCCCCCCTATTTAACTTATGTAGTGGAAGCTCTAATATACATTAGGAGATACATTTGCTATTTAATAGTTATGAATTTATATTTGCTTTTCTACCAATAACATTTTTTGTATACTTCTATCTAAATCATAAAAGACTTACAGAAACATCAAAAGGTTTTTTAGTATTTAGTAGTTTGTTCTTTTACAGTTGGTGGAATATAGCATACTTACCAATTATACTTTCATCTATGCTTTTTAATTATATCGTTGGGAACAGTCTTAACAATGATGAGGGTCATCATAGATTTTCTAAAAAATCAATATTAACTTTTGGTATTATCTCAAATATAGCACTACTTGGGTATTTCAAATATACCGATTTCATGATAGATAATTTCAATATATTAGTCGATGCTAATGTCCATGCATTAAATTTAGCTTTACCATTAGCAATATCCTTTTTTACCTTTCAGCAAATATCATATTTAGTAGATAGTTATAGACAAGAAACAAAAGAGTATGACTTCTTAAACTATGCTTTATTTGTGACTTTCTTTCCTCAACTAATAGCTGGTCCAATTGTTCATCATAAAGAGATGATGCCACAGTTCGCAAAAACAAGAAACAAAATAAAAAACTATAAAAATATAACAATGGGACTTTTTATATTTAGTATAGGACTATTTAAAAAAGTTGTTATCGCTGATACTTTTGCTGTCTGGGCTACTGCTGGATTTGATACAGCTACAACTCTAAATCTTTTTGAGGCTTGGGCTACATCTTTATCCTATACATTTCAATTATACTTTGATTTTAGTGGTTATACAGATATGGCAATAGGTGCCGCTCTTTTATTTAATATAAAACTACCTATTAACTTTAATAGCCCATACAAGGCTACGGATATACAAGACTTTTGGAGAAGATGGCATATAACTCTTAGTAGGTTTTTAAAAGATTATGTCTATATACCTCTTGGTGGAAATAGAAAAGGAGAGTTTAGGACTTATAACAATCTATTAGCTACTTTTATCATTGGTGGGATTTGGCATGGTGCTGGATGGACTTTTGTATTTTGGGGATTTCTTCACGGTATGGCATTAGTTATTTATAGGGCTTGGAGTAAATTAGGTTTTAAGATTTGGACTTGGTTAGCTTGGTTGATTACTTTTAACTTTGTGAATATTGCTTGGGTGTTTTTTAGAGCGAAAGAGTGGGATGGTGCTGTTAAGGTTTTAAGTGGGATGCTAAGCTTGGATAATATTATTTTGGCAATAACTGATTATAAAGCAATATCTTTCTTTGGAAACAAACCAGTTATAATTTCTGGATTTCTAATAGATTATAACATTATAGTTGTATTACCTACTTTAATTATCTTCTTTACATTAATTAGTATGTTCAGTAAGAACTCTAATGAATTTGCTTTAAATATGAAGCCTAACACAGTATCCTTATCCGTTATTGTTATCACATTTATTTTCGGTATTATCTTTATTGATAAAAATAGTGAATTTTTATATTTTAACTTCTAAGAACTACAAGTGAAAAGATACAGATATTTTACATATTTAAGTATTGGTTTAATATTTATTTCTATAATATCATATGGATTGTATATATTAACCAGCAAGTCATTATTTATGAATAGGGAATATCCAATGTGGATGGATGTAAAAAAGAATTCCCTAAAAAGTAATAATCACAATTTCTTATTAATTGGTGATTCGAGAGCAAAGGCTGGATTTAAACCAAATTCTTTTGATACAAATAATATTAATAGTATAAATTTAGCTATTGGAGGTGCTACTCCTATTGAAGGATTTTATACACTCAAAAGATATCTAGATAATAATAGACCAAAATACTTACTTCTTAGTTATGGACCATTTCATTTAGAAAGACAAGATACATATTGGAATAGAACTGTAAAGTTTGATTACTTAGGTATTTTCAATAATATTAAAGTTACTAAGTATGCCAAAGAGTTAAATGAATATAAACTTCTAAATAGAGGAAATAAATTTAAGCAACATCATTTTTATTCTTATTTAAATTATAGATATAACCCTTTCACTTATTTACCTGAATTTAAAGCAACTCTATTTAATAAGAAACTTAATAGAAAGACTCAAAATAAAAAGGTATTAGCAGTGCTTAAAGAGTCAAAAGGACATTATTTTTTTGGTCGAAAAAAAGTGTGTCATGGTTTAAATTCTGAAAGTAAATCAAAAAGAAAATTTAAGATATCAAAATTATTAGAATTATATTTAATTAAAATTATTGAATTGGCAAAAATATATAATATAGAAGTTTATTATTACACAATGCCTTTTAATCAAACATCTTATAAAAAGACATCTAATTTATATAAGACCTCTTATGATATATATTTCAATAATTTATCCACTAAATATAGCATAAAAATTTTAAATAAACTTTATTATTTGGATGATACAAATTTTGGTGACGTGTCTCATCTATATCATGGAGCTGATATTGTAACAAATGATATTAAAGATAAGTTTATTAATAAATTAAAACAACATTAATTATAAATACAATAGTAATGATTAGCATCATTGAAGCAGTTCATCAGCACATATGGGGCTACTTTTCCCTAAAATATAATATGTTTATTGTAATAAAATCTTGAAAATCTATTGTATTAAAGGTTTTTAGAACTAAAATAGATAGGTAGGTAGCGTATCTTCCTTGTTTACTCTCTTTTTTTTGTATAAAAACAAATACCAACTCTGTTAATATGCTCTATTAAACTCTTATTATCTATATTATTAAAAATAGATAAATCAATAGTATAAGCTAATAACAAATCATCTAATTTATTTTCAATTTTAAATAAAAGACCAAGCTCTAAATTTTCTCCATACATAGTTAAATCAATATCTGAGCCATTTTTAAAATTTCCTTTTGCTCTTGAACCATATAAAACTACTTTTTGAATCTGGCTGTACTCGCTAAATACTTTATTTATTTTAGAAATATGAATACTTTTAAGTCCATATTTCATTTCTATAAATCTTTTTCATTTAGAATATCCGTAAGTTTCTTATTCAATTCGTTAAACCTATGGATATAAATATTTAAAATCTGATCAACTATCTGAAATACAACATCTTCATTATAGGTATGGGAAGTAAGATTTCTACTTTTTATCATACCCATCCAATCATCACCCGCAGTGATAAGATCAAATTTAAAAGCTTCTCTGACCGAATCCTTTGAACCATAAATTTTTTCAGTTGCCCCTCTATATTCTAAGAAGTCTTTTAATGTTTTCCAAGCTAATTCATGGGTATACTCAAACCCTTGAACTAACCCTTGTTTTTCTAAATGACTCAATTCTCTGCTAGATGATAAATCAACTGCATGTTGTAATTGAATTAAAGCCTTCTTAAAGTTATAAAACCTTTGTTCCCATCGTATATCATTTGTCATAAAATATTAGTTCCTATTTGATAAGTTAAACAAAACTTGTTTTACAATTTCGTCTTCATTTAAACTTTTATCCGAACGATCTGTTTTTTGGTTACATGGTATACAAGGGGTTGTCAAACCATATCCATCCCGCATTCCCTCTAGTAACTCTACAGTTTCTGGGTTAATAGTATTTAAAGAGTTATCGCCTAAACCCATGTATTGAATTTTTGCAAAATGCTCTAAAGAGTCCATCTTTGAATAAGCTACTTCAAGATTTTTACCATAAGTAATAGCACCATGATTTGCTAATAAAATAGCATCTGCTTTATCAACAAAAGGAGCAATACTATTTGCAATCTCAGATGTTGATGGTATAGCAAGTTTAGCCTTTGGAATAGCGCCTTGAGCAACAACAGCTTCGGTTAATAAACAAATATCAAGTTCATATTTAGAGCTTGCAAAAAAAGTAGAGTAAACAGGGTGACAATGTACAATCGCATTTACATCACAACGCATATCATATACTTTTTTATGCATTTCAAACTCACTTGAAGGTTTTTTATTATACTCTATAGAAATACCCTGTTTATTTAAATGCACCAAATCATCACTTTTAATAAAGTATTTATTTCTGCCAGAGGGAGTAGTTAAAAAACCATCAGAAACCCTCATAGATACATTGCCATCCATACCACAAAGTAAACCTCTATCATAAAGTAGCTTGCATATAAAAATAAGTTCGTCACGTTCTTGTTGGTGCATATTTTTTCCTTAAACTCAAAAAATTATCCTTAGAAACTTTTGTATTAACAGACGAATCTATATTTTTAAAACTCTTTAGAAGCTTTAATGACGGACTCAAATCTACATCTAAATTAGATAAAACCTCAAAGGTTTTTCCTACTTTTTCAATCGAATAGTTTTTAAATGATAATACTTTTGAACACTCGTTATTAATAAGGTTTAAGTCATGGCTCACTAAAAATATACAATGCCCTTTTTGATGATATTTTAAAAAAGCTTGTAAAAGAATCTCTTTAGATTCACCATCTACCCCAGCAGTTGGCTCATCAAGCACCAAAACTTGAGGTTCGTAACATAAAATAGATGCTATAGCCACACGACGCTTTTGCCCACCAGATAATAACATTGGATCTTTAGTCACAAAGTCACTAGGCAAAGCTACCATCTTTAGTGCTTCTTGGATTTTCTCTCCCCATAAACTCTCATCCACATCAAAGTTTTTTAGCGAAAACTCTAACTCTTCTTGTACTGTTTCACAAAATAATTGATGCTCTGGTTGTTGAAAAACAAATCCAAAAAACTTTCGTATATTATCTGGTCTTGGCTCTAATATGATTTCACCCTTGCTGGGTTCTATTAAATGAGTCAATATTTTTAAAAAAGTTGATTTACCTGAGCCTGTTTTACCAACTACCCCATAATATTCATTCATCTCTAGTTTCAAGCTATCAATAGATAAAGCTAATCTCTGAAAAGGAGTTTTATCAAAATATGTGTATTCAACATCTTTAAATTGAATCATAAAACTCACCTAAACCTGAATTTTTAATTAATGATAAATCATCATCTTCAATACCAAAGTCTTTATATATATTATCATCAAAAAAAGTATCTACATCATCAATAAGTTCAATATTTTTATTCTTAAATACAAATAGACAATCACATTGTCTAATTTCTTCACATAAGTGAGTGATTACCAAAATAGATAAACCCTCATTTTTTAACTTAAACAATAATCGCCAAAGGTCTTTTCTTGCATCGGGGTCAAGCATAGCAGAAGGTTCATCTAAAATAATATATCTAGCACTAACAGCCAATGCCCCAGCAATAGCCAAACGCTGCTTTTGTCCACCAGATAACATCAATGGGTTAGTGTCCTTAAAATCAAGCAAACCGACATCTTTAAGAGATTTATTTACCCTACTAGTAATTAAATCAAAGTCTGTAGTAATATTTTCAATACCAAAAGCAACATCATCAGAAACAATAGTACCTACAATTTGATGATCTGGGTTTTGAAATACATAATAAAGAGATTTTTTAATCTCCAAAATATCTGTAATAGTAACATCATCACAAATAAGACTAATACTACCAGAGTCAAAGCTCTCTAAGCCCAATATAATTTTAGCTAAAGTAGACTTGCCACTACCATTATTACCAAGTAAACCATAAATTTTACCAGCCTCCAAAGATAAATTAACACCCTCAAAAACAAGCTCATCACCAAAAGACTTAGATAAATCAGAAACCCTAAGCAAAATAACCCCAATCAAAACAACAAATTAAATAAAATTTATAATGGGGCTAAAGACCCATACCCGATTTAAAAACAAACAAAGCAAATTTTCACAAATCCTTAACACATATCAACCAATTCAAAATATTACAGCCAGTCCACTTCTACCAATTTGTAAAATTAAGCGAAGCAACAATTTTACAAATTGAGCTTGAATAGGATGAGTGTATTTTGCTTGGTCTTATTTGCGAAGTGTACTCGTGTACACAAGCAAATAAAGGCAAGTAAAAGACGCCATCCTATCAAGCGCATAAAAAAAAAGCTGTCAAAGAATAAAATTCTTTGACAGCTTTTTTTATTATTTAGACTAGGCTAATAACTGCCATGTCCGCTGCATCACCAGCACGCTTGCCAAGCTTTATGATTCTAGTGTATCCACCAGGTCTTGTGCTATAAGCAGGAGCGATTTCATCAAAAAGTCTTTTTACCACTCTAGGCTTTTCAGTAGTCTTTTTAACTCGTTTACCGTCTACTTTTGCATTAGTAGTTACGAAAATTCGTTTATTTTGACCACTAGTAAAAAATGATACTGCATTCGCTAGGTGTCTAGCTCTTGCTGTTTCATCAGCATTACCTTTTTTTGCTAAAGTAATTAATTTTTCGATGATTGGTCGAACCATTTTAGCTTTAGCAAGAGTTGTAGTAATCTTACCTTCATTTATTAAAGCAAAAACTAAGTTTCGTCTTAAAGACAACTGATGGTCAGTTCTTCTTCCTAGTTTTGCACTTCTTACTCTATGTCTCATGATTACCCCTCTCGGTCATCTTTCAACTTAAGACCATACTGAGATAATTTCTCACGGATTTCCGTAAGAGACTTTTTACCAAAGTTTTTGATTTGCATCAATTCTTCGATAGAAATATCTGCTAACTGTCCTAACGTTTTTATATTACCAATTTCGAGACAATTTCTAGATCTTACAGAAAACTCTAGATCTTTAATTGTGATGTCGTCGTTAGACTCTACATTCTCTTCTTGACTTCCTTCTAATTGAAAATCATGTGACAATCTAGGTACATCAACTTCGATATTGGTTAAAAAATTGTAATATTCACGAAGCATCTTGCTTGAAAATTTCAGAACTTCTTCAGGTAGCATAGCACCATTAGTCTCGATGTCTAAAATCAGTTTATCATAATTGATATCTTGACCAACACGAGCATCAGACACTTTATAGCTAACTTTTTGAACCGGAGTGAAATGTCCATCAACAAACATTGTATCTAAACTTTCGTTTCCGTTTCCTTTCCAGTTTCTGTCATATCCTCTACCAACTTTAATATCAAATTCCATCATGATTTCGATATCTTCATCAGTAATTTCACAAATGTGAACTTCTTTATTTACAACTGTTATACCACTTGCTTCTTCAATGTCAGCACCAGTAATTGGGCCAACGCCTTTTTTGCTCAACGTAAGAACAACAGGCTCTGGACTTTCTTCAGTTGTGGTCAAAACGACTGATTTGAGGTTCATTAAGATTTCTAATACATCTTCTTGCACCCCACTCATGAAAGAATACTCGTGCATAACACCTTTAATTCTAACTGCTGAGATGGCAACGCCAGGCATTGCAGAAAGTAATACTCTTCTTAAAGAATTGCCTAAAGTTAATCCGAAACCTCTTTCCAGAGGTTCGAAAACAAAGCTTCCAAAAAATGGATTATCTTCCCCAGTTCTTTCAAATTTGTAATTTGGCTCTTGAACCTTAATCACTTGAACACTCCTAATTATTAACGTGAGTAGTATTCAACTACTAGTTGCTCTTCTACATCCATATCGATTTCATCTCTACTTGGAGTCTTTACTAATTCTCCAACTAATTTATCAGAATCAATCTTAACCCATGTAGGAATGCCCTTTGCAGCTGCATCTACATAATTAGACTGTACGCGACCTCTAATTTTTGAGTTTTCTTTTAAAGTTATCACTGTACCTGGTTTCACACTGATAGAAGGGACTTTAGCCTTTTTTCCATCAAGAGAGAAATGACCGTGTACAATCATTTGTCTAGCTTGGGCTCTACTTGCAGCAAATCCCATTCTAAAAATTACATTATCAAATCTAGATTCTAGAATTTGCATCAAAGCATCACCTGTTACGGCAGCTTTTTTAGCTTGTTCAAAATACTTTCTGATTTGTTTTTCTCTAATTCCGTAAGCATACTGTAATTTCTGCTTTTCCCATAACTGAACACCATATGTAGACAATTTTTTTCGTCTACCACTAGTTGAACCAATTACGTGATTCGGATTCTTTACATCTATATTCCTAAGAGCAAAATGTCGCTCACATTTAGGTGTTAAAGCAATACCTAAACGCTTACTCAATTTTACCATTGGACCTCTATATCTACCCATGATACTTCTCCAACAAATTACATTCTACGACGTTTCTTTAACTTACATCCATTATGAGGATGCGGAGTATGATCTCTAATTCCAACAACTCTTATTGTAGAACTTTGAAAAATTCTAACAGCTGCGTCCTTACCTTGACCTGGTCCATTTACATAGATTTCAGTCATTGTCATACCCATATCTAGTGCGGCTTTTTCTACTTTTTTTGCAGCTAATTGAGCGGCATAAGGAGTGTTCTTACGAGCACCCTTAAAACCACAATTACCTGCACTAGACCATGCTACAACTGCACCATTCATATCAGTTAAACTAACGATAGTATTATTAAAAGACGAAGCTATATAAACTCGTCCCTTTGTAATATTGCGTTTGATTTTTTTTACCTTAGCCATATTACCCTACTTTATTTCTTTCTCTTTGCACCGACTGTACGCTTTGCACCTTTTCGGGTTCTTGCGTTGGTTTTGGTTCTTTGTCCTCTTACAGGTAAACCACGTCTATGACGAAGTCCTCTATAACAACCGATATCCATTAATCTCTTAATGTTCATCGAACGTTCTTTTCTAAGATCCCCTTCTACTTTATAGGAATCTTGAATAGAACGAACAATTTTTGCTACATCACCTTCAGTTAAATCAAATACTCTTGTATCAAAGTTGATACCTAGATTATTTAAAATTTGTCGAGATGTAGTTATGCCAATTCCATAAATCTTAGTCAAAGCAAATTCAATTCTCTTGTTTTTTTGTAAATCAACACCAGAAATACGTGCCATGATTACCCTTGCCTTTGCTTGTGTTTAGCTACTTCACAGATAACTCTTACGATACCTTTTCGCTTAATCACTTTACACTTATCACAAATCTTCTTTACAGAAGCTCGTACTTTCATTTCTTTCTCCTCTAAAAAACCTTAAGACAACGCCTCAAGAATTTTACCTGTAACTTCATCCATCTGTAATTCACCCGAAACTTGAAACACTTCTTGTGATTTTGAATAAAAATCCAAAATCGGAAATGTGCTGTCATCATATATCTTCAGCCGCTGACGAATAACAGCCTCTTGATCATCGCTTCTGATAATCAATTCTTCACCATCATTATCACATATACCCTTTACCTTTGGAGGTAAAGAATCTACATGGTAAACGCTTTTACACTTTGTACATACACGTCTACCAGATAATCTCTGGACTATCGTTTCTGATTTAACATCTAGATTAATTACTTTATCTATTTGAACACCTGCATCTGCAAATTTCTCGTTTAGGGCTTCTGCTTGGACTAAAGTCCGAGGAAACCCATCTAATAAGAAACCCTTACTATCAGCGACTAGTTTCATGACAACATCCATAATCAAATCGATCATTAAGTCGTCTGAAACTAATGCACCCGAGTCCATCACTTTCTTTACTGACTTTCCTAAGTCAGAACCAGAAGCTACAGCCTCACGCAATAAGTCACCAGAAGATAAATGTTTTGCATCTATCTTACCCGCAATTACTGACGCTTGTGTTCCTTTTCCTGCCCCTGGAGGGCCCATGATAACAATATTCATTTTTTAGCTCTTCATGAAACCATCATATTGTCTTTCGACCATATAAGATTCCATCTGTCGAACAGTATCAACCATTACACTTACTACAATTAATAAACTAGTTCCACCGAAGTAAAAA
Organism: Candidatus Cloacimonadota bacterium; assembly: GCA_002402105.1. Lineage (GTDB taxonomy): Bacteria > Muiribacteriota > UBA6191 > UBA6191 > UBA6191. The sequence goes on along the minus strand of NVVD01000001.1, from coordinate 245,274 downwards.
GTAACCGCTAAATATTTAGCCATTAAAGAAGGTATTAAAGCAATTACTGCTAAAAATAACGCTCCAGCTAATGTTATTCTAGTTACGATTCTGTCGATAAACTCTGCTGTTTTTCTACCAGCACGGATGCCAGGTATAAAACCACCATACTTTTTCAGGTTTTCAGCCATCTCCGTAGGATTTAACTGAATTGCTGTATAAAAATAAGTGAAGAGAATAATCAAAAGAGAAGAACTTGTCAAGAAAAACCAATGTGTATGTCCAAAATAGAAGATTCCCATTTCAAACCATTCATTAGGAGATTTACTATGTAACCAACCAAAGATGATTGGAGGAAACATCATAATCGATGATGCAAAGATCAACGGTATAACGCCAGCCATATTTACTTTTAATGGAATAAAACTTTTCATTCCACCATAATTTCTCCCACCACTATTACGTTTAGCATGCTGAATTGGAATCTTACGAACTCCATCTTGCATGAACACAATAGCAGCAATAACAAACAAGCAAATTGCTGTAATACCCCCAAATCTAATTAGATCTGGAGCACTTGTAAAGTCTGTCACCATAATAGTTTGAACAATCGCTTGAGGAAATGTAGCTAAAATACCTGCTGTAATTAACAGAGACATTCCGTTGCCTATTCCATTTTGAGTCATTTGTTCACCAAGCCACATAATAAAGGCAGTTCCAGCAGCTAAAGTAACAACGGCCATAAATGTAAAACCCCATCCTGGATTAATTACAATTCCGCCTTTACTTTCTAACCATTGGGTTATACCTAAAGCTTGTATTACACCAAGTACGATTGTACCGTACTTAGTATATAATTGAATTTTCTTACGTCCTTCACTTCCATCTTCTTTTTGCAGTCTTTCAAGATATGGTACAACATATACCAAAAGTTGCATAATAATAGAAGCATTGATGTAAGGAGCAATCCCTAGTGAAAATACACTGAATCTCTCAAGAGCTCCTCCAGAAAACATATTCAAGAAACCTAGAACACCTTCTTGACCTTCAAAAAATCTGGCCATTTCTTCTGGATTGATACCTGGAGTTGGTATTTGACAACCTAAACGAAAAACAGCAATCATTGCTAAAGTAAAAAGAATTCTACTTCTTAGTTCATCTATTCTCCAAGAATTTGAGAGTATATTTAACACTATAGCTCCTCTACTGTTCCACCAAGACTTTTAATCTTAGAAATCGAAGTCTGGGAAAAACCGTGTGCCTTAACCGTAAGTTTTTTTGTCAACTCACCATTTGCAACAATTTTAACCAATTGAGAAGCGTTTCTAACTGCACCTATTTCAAGCAATTGCTCAGGTCCAACAACACTACCCTCTTCAAATTTATTCAAAATCCCAATCCCAACAGGAACATATTCTGTTCTGAATGGATTTCTAAAGCCTCTTTTTGGTAAACGGATGTACAAAGGAGTTTGTCCACCCTCAAAACCTGCATATGGCATATGAGAACCAGATCTTGATTTTTGACCTTTTGTCCCTCTACCAGCTGTTTTTGAACCAGCACCCCAACCTAAACTAAATCGTTTAGATGACTTGCGAGCTTTACTTTTTTTAACGGAATTTAGACTTAACATATCTATCTCCAATATATAATTATATTTCTTCTACTTTAACAAGATGTGCAACCTTGTTAATCATACCAGTTATTTCAGGTTTAACTTCATGATCTCGTGAATCATTTAACTTATGAAGCCCAAGAGCATCAAGATTTGCACATTGTCTTTTTGAAGAACCTATTCTACTTTTTATCTGTGTTACACGAATTTTAGAACTCACGATACACCCCTTTTACTTGTAAATCTCGTCACGTGTTCGACCTCTCAACTCACAAATCTCTTCAATAGATTTCATTTGAGATAAAGCTTCAATAGTAGCTTTAACAACGTTAACTGGGTTGTTAGACCCTAAAGATTTTGAAAGAATGTTTTTGATTCCTACTGCCTCTACAACAGCACGAACACTTCCCCCAGCTTTAATACCTGTACCAGGAGATGCAGGCTTAAGTAAAATCTTACCTGCTCCAACTTTTACAAATACTTCATGAGGTACAGTTCCATCAACAATAACAGTTTTTATCATATTTTTTTTTGCAGCTTCGAAGCTTTTTTGGATTGCATTTGGTACTTCATTAGCTTTACCTAATCCAACACCAACTTGTCCATCTCCGTCACCAACAACAGACACAGCTGAAAAGCTGAATCTACGTCCACCTTTTACAACTTTAGCAACTCTTGAAATTCTTACGACGGTCTCGATTAACTCTTGACCATCTTCTGACATTTCTGTTTGCTTGAATCCTTTAACATCAGCTTCAGATACTTTAGTTTGAAGATCTAGTTTTCCTACTTCAGAAACCTTCTCTTCAACTACTGTCACTTCAGCTTGTACATCTTTAGTTTCATTTTTAACTTCAGACATTTTCTACTCCCCTTAGTTAAGCAGTTTTTCAGCTCTTACAGCTTCTGCGATTAATTTAACAATTCCGTGATATGGGTAACCATTTCTATCAAAAACAACTTTTTCAATAGACTTGTCTTTCATCTTTTTAGAGATTAATTTACCAAGTTCGGTTGCCTGCTCAGATCTTGTTTTTCCTGCAATTGTTTCTTTAATTTCAGGGCTTAATGTTGATGCTCCAGTAATAGTAACATTTGCATCATCATTCACCACTTGAGCATAAAGATGCTTAGAACTTCTAAAAACAACCAATCTTGGCTGTGCTTCTGTTCCAGCTATTCTTTTTCTTACTCTTGCATGTCGCATTACACGACGTTCTGCTTTATTTTTAATATCTGCCATTATTAATCCTATTTCTTACCAGCTTTTTTACCAGCTTTAAGTTTAACATGTGTACCAGTGATTCGAATTCCCTTACCTTTATAAGGTTCAACAGGTCTTTCTTTCATGATAACAGCTGCAAATTGTCCAACATGACATTTATCGCATCCCTTAAGGATGATATTATCTTGCTTTTTACTTACTTCTGCTGTGATACCTTCTGGTATATCTAATAAAACTTCATGAGATTTTCCAACCTCTAATTTTATTTTTTTACCAATAACAGATGCTCTATAACCAACACCGATTAAAGTCAAACTTTTTTCAAAGCCAATACTTACACCAGTAACCATATTATTAATTAATGCTCTAGTTAAACCATGTAAAGAACGAACAAGTTTATTGTCTCCCGCTACCTTTACTAAAACTTTGCCATCAGCCTGCTCAACAGACACTTCTGGACGAACATCAATTTGTAATTTTCCTAATTTTCCCTCAACAGCTACAACTTGCCCGTTGATTCCGACTTTTACATCAGCCGGAATAACAACAGGAGTTCTACCTATTCTAGATACTCTTAATTTTGCTTCCATTTTAAACTCCTTACCAGATATGGAATAAGACTTCTCCACCAACATTAGCTTCTTTTGCTTTTTTACCAGCTAAGATACCCTTATTTGTTGACAGAACAGCTACACCTAATCCACCTAATACACGAGGTATAGAAGACTTACCACAATAAACACGTAAACCTGGTTTTGAAATCTTTTTAAGACCAGTTATAACAGCTTTACCTTTATTATATTTTAAATGTAAATTAATTTTTTTCTCTACGCCTTCTCCAGTTTCTTCATACTTTTCAATGTATCCTTCAGCAGTAAGCACTTGTGCTATAGCTACTTTCATTTTAGATACAGGCATGGAAACTACCGGAGTAAGATTTCTGTTCGCGTTTCTAACGCGAGTTAACATATCAGCTATTGGATCAGTCATCATAATTGACTACCCTCCTACCAGCTTGCTTTGTAAATTCCTGGAATCATTAAGTTTCCAGCAAGTTCACGAAAGCAAATTCTACACATATCAAACCTACGAATATATCCTCTTGGACGCCCACATACACCACATCTATTATACTGGCGTACTTTAAACTTTGGAGTCCGCTTCTGCTTAGCTACCATTGATTTCTTAGCCATTACTTCCCTCCATCTTGTTTTTTTATAAAAGGCATACCTAATCCTTCAAGAAGAGCAACTGCTTCATCATTTGTTGTTGCACTTGTTCCGATTGTTATATTCATACCACGCATTTTATCAATTTTGTCATACTCAATTTCAGGAAAAATCAATTGCTCTTTAATCCCTAAGTTGTAATTTCCACGTCCATCACAAGATTTTCTTGAGAGTCCTTGGAAATCTCGAACTCGAGGTAAAGCTGCTGATATAAGTTTAGTTAAGAAGTGATACATATTATTACCTCTTAAAGTAACCTTAACACCAATTGCCATTCCTTCACGGATTTTAAAGTTTGAAAGTGACTTTTTTGCTTTAGTCACAACCACTTTTTGACCTGTAATTGTTTCTAGCTCTTTTGCTGAAGACTCAATTAATTTTTTATTGTCTTTAGCATCACCGACGCCAATATTTATTGTCATCTTTTCTAGTTTTGGTACACACATTATATTTGAGTAATTAAACTCTTTCATAAGTGCTGGTACGACTTCTTCTTTGTATTTTTTTTCTAATACTAACATTTTACCTACCCTAACTCTTCACCAGAGCTTTTTGCTACTCTGACTTTCTTTCCGTCTTCTAGGAATTTGTAACCAATTCTAGTCGGTTTACCCGATTTTGGGTCTACAATCATGACATTGGAAATGTGAAGTGCTGCTTCGATCTCTCGAATTTCTCCGACTTGGCCTTCGCTACGCTTAATATGCTTTTTTACAATATTAATTTTTTCAACGGTAACACGATCTTTTTTACGATCTATTTTTAAAATCGCACCCTGTTTACCTTTGTCTTTGCCAGCGATAACTTCAACCAAATCACCTTTTTTTAGTTTAATTTTGGAATTCATCATTGCAACACCTTATATCACTTCTGGAGCTAGAGATACTATTTTCATGAAGTTTTTCGCACGTAATTCACGAGCTACCGGACCGAAAACACGAGTACCCTTAGGGTTACCAGCTTTATCAACAATTACAGCAGCATTTTCGTCAAACTGAATCCAACTACCATCTGGTCGTCTGATTTCTTTTTTTGTACGAACGATTACAGCTCTAACTACATCTTTCTTTTTTACACTTCCACCTGGAGCAGCCACCTTAACAGTACCCACAACAACATCACCAACTGATGCATATCGTCGTTTTGAACCACCAAGAACCTTGAAGGCCATCAATTCTCTAGCACCGCTATTATCAGCGATTTTTACTCTTGTTTGTGCTTGAATCATAATTTACCTCGCTAAGACGCGTTCTCCACTTTACCTACAAACCTATAATGCTTAGATTTTGACAATGGTCTACATTCTACGATGTTAACTGTGTCTCCAACTTTGCATACTTCATTTTCATCATGAAAAAGAAGTGTTTTTTTACGCTTCATGTGCTTTTTATACAAAGGATGTTGTTCAATATAAATAATTTCTAGCTTTGCTGTTTTTTGCATTGCTGTTGAACTTACAACCCCTGAAATAAGCTTAGGAGCTTTTCTCACTTGTTCCATTTCATTCCTCACTTAAGTTTTACGCTAATTCTTTTTGAATAGTTAGAATTTTCGCTATACTCTTTTTTACTGACTGGATTCTAGAAGTTTTATCTAATTGACCAATCGCCTTTCTCATTTTCAAATTGAATAGTTCTTTTCTAGCTGCTTCTAATTTAACAGCCATTTCTTCGCTACTCAGCTTTTTAATTTCTGACGTTTTCATGATAACTTCTCTCCTCCAACATTTAATCTGTCTACAATTACTGCTTTTACAGGCAATTTATAAGCGGCTTGTTTCAATGCTTCTCTAGCAAGAGCTGGATCTGCACCACCGACTTCAAAAATTACTCTACCTGGTTTAATAACAGCTACCCACGAATCAGGAGAACCTTTCCCCTTACCCATTCTGGTTTCAGCGGGCTTCTTGGTTATTTGTAATTGAGGGAAAATTCTTATCCAAAGCTTTCCACCTTTTTTGAGTCTTCTGTTGATTGTTACTCTGCAAGCTTCAATCTGTTGGTTAGTCATCCAAAAACTTTCCAATGATTGCAGTCCAAAGTCACCAAATGCAACATAATTCCCACGGTGAGACTTACCTTGTATTTTCCCCTTGTGTGGCTTTCTAAATTTAGCCTTTCTTGGGATTAACATATATCCTCCATCACGTAGAGATGAATTTCTCTACATAAAAAAAATAAGAGTGCAATATAATATATTGACACTCTTATGTAAAGATAAATAATTTTTTATTTCAATCAATCTTGATGAATTCGAGTGTTTAATTAACTAAACCCCCATAAACAAAGGCTTTACCCAAGTAAAATTATTTTGTTTTAAACTACAAAATAAAATGAACTCATCAAAAATTAACTACTTTTTAGTATTATTTCTTCTTTTATTGTTTCTGTTGTTAGACTGCTCTTTTGGAGCCTTTACAACAGTAAAATCTCTTTTGAAGATATCACCTTTATAAATCCAACATTTAACGCCAGTTACACCATACGTTGTAAAAGCTTTTGCTCGTGCATATTCAATGTTAGCTCTTAAAGTATGCAATGGAATTCTTCCTTCCATGTAATGCTCAGTTCTTGCCATATCAGCCCCACCAAGTCTACCAGAAACCATAATTTTGATTCCTTTAGACCCGATTCGACGTGCTCTACCAATAGCTTGCTTAATTGCTCTTCTGAATGATGTACGCTTTTCAAGTTGAAAAGCAACATTATCAGCAACCAATTGTGCATTATTTGCAAAATCTTTAATCTCTTTAATATTAATAAAAACGCTCTGCTGAACTACGCCCTCTAACTGACCTCTTAAACGATCAATCTCAGAACCAGCTCGACCGATAATCATACCAGGCTTTGCTGTGAAAATAGTTACCTTCACGGATTTATCACTTTTTCTATCAATTTCAACATGAGAAACACCATTTTTGTGGAATTTTTTCTCAATGAATTTTCTTAACTTCAAATCTTGATGTAAATGCTCAGTGAACGTTTTACCCTCTGCGAACCATGTTGATCCCCAAGTTCGAGTAATTCCTCCTCGTAGAGCAATCGGGTTTACTTTTTGTCCCATTTGCTTCTCCTAAGCTTCCGCAACGATAATTGTTGCATGACTACTTTTTTTCATAAATCTATCTGCTTTACCACGTGCTCTTGGCATGATCCTCTTAAGAGGCATACCTTCATCAACGAAAATTTCTTTAATATAAAGTCCTTTATCGCTCATGTTATGATTGTTTACTGCATTTGCTGTTGCTGATTTAATCAACTTTTCAATTACAATAACTCCACGCTTTGAAGCAAACTTCAATTCTTCTAGTGCTTGCTGTACTGATTTTCCTCGGACCATATCAATGATAAGTCTCATTTTACGAGGAGCAATACGGACATTTTTAACTTGTGCTTTTGTTTGCATTACAACCCCTATTTTAAGGAAACCTTTCTCTCTGAAAAACCTTGATGACCTTTATAAGTTCTTGTTGGAGCAAATTCTCCAAGCTTATGACCAACCATGTTTTCAGTAATATAAACTGGAACATGCTTTCTGCCATTATGAACTGCAAAAGTTAACCCTACGAAATCAGGAGATATCGTACTTCTTCTTGACCAAGTTTTAATAACAGGTTTCTTAACATCTGCACGAGCTACATTTGCTTTTTTAATTACATGCTCGTCAATGAAAGGACCTTTTTTTAATGAACGTGCCATATATTATCCTACTTCTTTCTCTTCTTGACAATCATCTTATTAGAATACTTTTTCTTGTTTCTAGTAACATGACCACGACATGGTTTACCCCAAGGAGACACTGGATGATGACCAGACTTTGATCGCCCTTCTCCACCACCGTGAGGGTGATCAACAGGGTTCATCGCCATTCCACGAGTTTGAGGTTTTATCCCCAACCATCTACTTTTACCAGCTTTACCTACGACAATACTACTATGCTCTGAATTACTCAAAACACCAAGTGTTGCCATACATTCTTGGTTTATCTTTCTCATTTCTGAAGAAGGTAATTTTAAAATAGCATATCCATTATCAAGTGCCATTAATTGTGCACCCGTACCTGCAGAACGAACCATTTGGCCACCCTTACCAGGCTTGATTTCAATATTATGAATCCAAGAACCTACAGGTATATTCTTTAGTTTAAGAGCATTTCCAGGCTTGATTTCTACATCTTCACCAGAAAGTACTGTATCACCCTTATTCAATCCTTTTGGAGCTAAAATATATCTTTTTTCTCCATCAACAAATACTAATAGAGCAATAAATGCACTTCTATTTGGATCGTACTCAATTGATTTAACGATTGCTGGAATCTCTACCTTATTACGTTTGAAATCGATGATTCGGTACATACGCTTATGTCCGCCACCTCTATGTCGAGATGTCATCTTCCCACTATGATTTCTTCCACCAGTTCTAGGACGTGGAGCTAATAAAGATTTTTCAGGTTTTACCTGATCTAAACCCTCTTGAGATCTCACTGTCATAAATCTTCGGGAAGGAGTGGTTGGTCTAAAATGTTTTAATGTCATGACTCAACTGCTCCTTATACGTTTTCAAATCGCTCGAAAAAATCGATTGATTCGCCATCATTTAGTGTTACTACCGCTTTTTTCCAATCTGCTTTTTTAGAAGTAAATCTTCCGAATTTTTTATTCTTCCCGTGCATATTGGAAACATTTACACTTTTTACTTTTACACCAAACAAGTCTTCGACTGCTTGACGTATTTGAATTTTATTCGCTGAGTTTGCCACTACGAAACGATATTTATTCATATCGCTTTCTAAGTAAGACTGCTCAGACACGATTGGCTTAACCAATATTTGTGTTATATCTAAACTCATTTCACCATCTCCTCTATTTTTGCAACTGCCCCTTCAAGAAGAACAACTTTAGAATAGTTGATAATGTCATGAGGATTTATATTTTTATATAATAAAACCTTACAATTTGAGATATTTCTCATTGATAACTCTAAGTTTTCAATTCGATCACCTTGAATGAAAAGAGTTTTTTCACTACCGATGTTTTTAATAATATCTAAAGCAGTCTTTGTTTTTGGAGAACTAAAATCTAGATCTTCAATAACAGTTAATGCTCCGCCACGTGCTTTGTCAGTTAACATTGAACGCATCGCTAATCTTCTAACCTTTTTAGGCATTGACTTTTTATAATTTCTACCATCTGGACCATGAGCTACAGCTCCGCCAACCCACAAAGGAGATCTACAAGAACCAGCTCTAGCACGACCTGTTCCCTTTTGCCTCCATGGCTTAGCTCCCCCGCCTCGACTCTGATTTCTACTCTTTGTCAATGGGTTTGCTTTTCTTCTATTTGACATTTGAAGAATTAAATATTCTTTGATAGCCTGATAATTAGGCGTAATGTCAAATATATCTGAAGATAACTCTGCTTTGCCAGATTCTTTCCCTGATTTGTCGTATTTAGTAACTTCAATCATGATTAACCTCTAAGCTTTGCTGATTCTCTAACTAGTATAGTACCTGTTTTATATCCAGGAACTGCACCTTTTAAATACAGAAGATTTCTTTCTTCATCTTTTTTTACAATTGTAATGTTCTGCATTGTTCTTTGTACTGCACCCATGTGACCAGGCATTTTTACGCCTTTCCACACTTTAGATGGAGTTGAACAGTTTCCAATTGAACCGGGTATTCTATAACAATGTCCACCGTGAGTTTTATCTCCAGTATGACCGTTATGTCTTTTAATAACCCCTTGAAAACCTCTACCTTTAGTAGTACCAGTTACATCAACAACTGCGCCCTCTTCAAACATGCTAACGTTTAATACGTCACCAGTCTTTACATCCTCACTTGGCATTCCAAACTCTCTTACAATTTTAAATGGCTTTGTTCCAGCCTTTTCAAAATGCTTAAGTTGAGGTTTTTTTACTCTTTGTGGCTTTTGTTCCTGGTAACCTACTTGAACCCCAACATATCCGTCAGTCTCTAAAGTCTTTACCTGTGTAACTGTGTTCGGCCCTAGCTCTACTACAGTTACGGGGATTGCCAACCGTGTTTCTGGGCAAAAAATTTGAGTCATACCCAATTTTTTACCAATTAACCCTTTACGTTTCATCGTCCCTATCCTTCTTTTACCTACAATTTGATTTCAATCTTAACACCAGATGGAAGGTCTAAATGCATTAGAGCCTCTACAGTCATTGAACTAGGATCTGTTACATAAATCATACGCTTATGTACTCTAGTCTCAAACTGCTCTCTGGAAGCTTTGTTCACAAATACTGATCTTAATACAGTTACTCTACTAATTTTAGTTGGAAGTGGAATTGGACCCACAACTTTAGCACCTGTACGCTTTGCTGCATCGATAATATCTTTAGCAGCTTGATCTAATACTCTGTGATCGAAAGTTTTCAAATAAATTCTGATTTTTCTTTTCATCGATCATTCCTTGCAATCAAGAAAACATTTTTACTTTTATGCCACCCCATGCGACATAAAAAAAGCTGACAATAGTATCACAACTCACTACCATTGCCAAATTTTATTTTAAAAAACTATTTATCATATAAATTGAGCCACTTTAGGACAATCCAAAGTAATAATTCAAATAAAGTGAGCCTGTACAAAATACAAACTCACAATTATATAGTTTTAATAAAAAACAATATTAAAAGACTAATCAGCAGTACCTTTTATCTTTTTTACAACTTCATCTGAAACATTTTTAGGAACACCTTCATAAGAGTCAAACTCCATTGAAAAAGTTGCTCTACCTTGAGATAAAGATCTCAAAGAAGTTGCATATCCAAAAGTCTCAGATAATGGAATAAAACCTGAAATTATTTGAGCACCACGAATAGCATCCATTTTTTCGATTCTTCCTCGTCGAGAGTTAAAATCTCCAATAATGTCACCCATGTATTGATCAGGAGTTTCAATTTCCATTCTCATTAGTGGCTCTAATAAATAAGGTTTCGCTGCTGCTAATCCTTTTTTAATTGCCATTGAACCTGCAATTTTAAAAGCCATTTCGTTAGAATCGACATCATGATATGAACCAAAGTGAAGAGTCACTTTAATATCCATTACAGGAAAACCAGCAACTACACCAGTCTCTAATGCCTCTTTAATGCCTTTTTCAATTGGGTTGATATATTCTCTTGGAATAACTCCACCAACAATTTTATTAACAAACAAGAAACCAACACCTAACTCGTCTTCTTCTTTAGTTAGCTGCTCGACATTAATAACACAATGTCCGTAGTTACCACGTCCACCAGATTGCTTAATATATTTTCCTTCTACACTCATTGCAGATGAACGAATACCTTCTCGGTAAGCAACTTGAGGAGCACCAACATTAACTTCTACTTTAAATTCTCTTTTTAAACGATCTACAATAATATCTAAGTGAAGCTCACCCATTCCTGATAGAATTGTTTGACCTGTATCTTCGTCTGATCTAATACGCAATGAAGGATCTTCATCAAGTAACTTTTTAAGACCAATTGCCATTTTTTCTCTGTCATCTTTAGTTTTAGGTTCTACAGATAAATCAATTACTGGTTCAGGAAAATCCATTCGCTCAAGAATAATCTGATGATCTAAATCACAAAGAGTATCACCAGTAGTTGTATCTTTTAGACCAACAACAGCACCGATATTACCAGCTGAAATTTGCTTTACTTCTTCACGAGTGTTTGCATGCATCAAAAGAAGCCTTCCGACTCTTTCTTTTTTGCCTTTTGTTGAGTTAATAACGTAAGACCCAGAATTTAAAACCCCTGAGTACACTCTAATAAAAGTCAACTTACCAACATAAGGATCAGTCATGATTTTAAAAGCAAGTGCTGAAAAGTGTTCATCAACAGATGCTTTTCTAATCATTGGAGATTGATCGTCTGGATCTTCACCTGGCATATCTGGTACATCAAGTGGAGATGGTAAAAAATCAATAACACAATCTAACATCGTCTGAACACCTTTATTTTTAAAAGCTGTTCCACAAGTAGCTGGTTGCATTTTACAAGCAATGGTTGCTTCTCGGACAACTGATTTAATTAAAGCGACAGGTACATCACCCTCTAAAAAGGCTTCTGCCAATTCATCACTAAACTCAGATAAAGCATCAAGCATTAGCTCTCGGTTTTCTTCTGCGTATTCTTGAAGGTCTTCACGAATATCTTGAACTTCAAAAGCAGCTCCAAGCTCTTCTCCATCCCAAACAATTTGCTTCATCGTTATTAAATCAACAACACCCTCAAAATGCTCCTCCGCACCGATTGGAATCTGTACAGGAATTGGGTTTGCTCTTAATCTCTCTCTCATGCTATCCATAACCATGAAAAAGTCTGCTCCAGTTCTGTCCATTTTATTAACAAATGCCATTCTTGGAACATTATATCTTTCAGCTTGTCTCCAAACTGTCTCTGATTGTGGCTGAACTCCACCTACTGCACAAAATACAGCAACTGAACCATCTAACACTTTCAAAGATCTTTCTACTTCAATTGTAAAATCAACGTGACCAGGAGTATCAATGATATTGATTTTGTAATCATTCCAGTGACAAGTCGTTGCAGCAGAAGTAATTGTAATACCTCTTTCTTGCTCTTGCTCCATCCAGTCCATTGTGGCATTACCATCATGAACTTCACCGATTTTATAGTTTTTACCAGTATAAAACAAAACTCTTTCGGTTGTTGTTGTTTTACCAGCATCGATATGGGCCATAATCCCAATATTTCTCACAAAATTTAAATCTTCTGCCATGATATTCCTTAGAATCTAAAATGGGAGAAAGCTTTGTTAGCCTCAGCCATTTTGTGAACAATCTCTCTCTTCTTCATTGTACCACCAACACCGTTAGAAGCATCTTGAAGCTCTCCAGCTAAACGTAGTGCATATGTCTTTTCTTTACGCTTTCTAGACTCAGATATTAACCATCTGATTGCAAGAGTTGTTTGTCTGTTTGCCTTAACTCTAATCGGAACTTGGTAGTTTGAACCACCAATTCGACGAGTTTTCACCTCATTAAGAGGTTTTACATTTCTAATCGCTGCCTGGAATACTCCGAATCCGTCATTTTCTGCTGCGGACTCGGCAAGTTGGTCAATTGCCTGATAAAACATTTTAAAAGCTAATGATTTTTTTCCGTGAATCATCATACAATTTACAAACTTGGTTGCTAGTTCACTACCAAATTGTGGATCTGGTTGGATTTTCCGTTTTTCTGCTCTTCTTCTTCTAGACATAATATACCTCTATTCTACTTTTTCTCTTTTTTTGGTCGCTTTGTTCCGTATTTTGAGCGACTTTTCATTCTGTTTGCTACTGCAGCTGTATCTAATGCCCCTCTAATGATGTGATATCTAACTCCAGGTAAATCTTTTACCCTTCCGCCACGAATCAACACTACAGAGTGTTCTTGAAGGTTATGACCTTCACCTGGGATATACGCTGTTACTTCTTGACCTGTTGTCAATCTTACTCTAGCTACTTTTCTCAAAGCTGAGTTTGGTTTCTTTGGTGTAGTTGTATACACACGAACACAAACGCCTCTTCTTTGAGGACAAGCCATCAATGCAGCAGACTTGCTCTTTTTGACGATTTTTTTTCGCCCTTTTCTAATCAATTGGTTAATTGTAGGCACTGTTTCTCCTTTGACATAATATGCACCACGTATCTCAAAACCCATAGGATTTGAGAAGCTTGCGATATTATCATATGTATCTGAGGAAGGCTACCACTATCAGTATGTGCTCAATATCAGCACAAAAAGGAGACTTAACGGGTTATGGCAAATTTGATTATTTTTTTATAAGATTTATCTTGTTTTTTAATTTTAACTTTTAAAAAGTAAACCCCATTCGATAAATCAAGGCCCCTTATATTAGTTAAATCAAGATCTTCTTTAATTAGATCTATAGACTCTTCTGAACGAAACCAAATTCTATCTCCAGAAGCATCGTATAAAATCCACTCCATTTTATCAGCAATCTGAGTCAAAACACAATCAAATAAACCCTCTCTATAAATAGGGCTTGGATAAATACTACATCTCTCAAAACCAAAAGCTTTTTGAACCAGTATATTTTGAGCATAACTTATACTATTTTTTGCATAATCTTTAGATAAAATCTTTAAATCATGAGTACCTGCTTTTAAATCTAAAGAAGCAGTCCAAACACCATTTAACTCAAATAAAGAAGTCTCAACGCCATTATGAATAACAGTTACACTTGAAACACCTGTTTCATAATCTTCTGAATAAACTTCTAAAGTATTTCTACCCTCTATATAAATGTCCTCTTCAAGATGAACTATTGGTTTACCTGTATCCCTTACTAACACTAAAGAGTTTACGTCTTCACTAGACAATGAATAACTTAACAAATCTGATTTACATTCATTTTTTTGACTTGCTATTAGATAGTTAGCGTCAGATTTCTCTAAAAAAATTAAACCTTCACAACTACTAACACTATATCGTCCTTCAATACTGGTAGAGCCCACTTTATATGGATAATAGTAATAAGGAAAATCAGGCACATCAATAAATTGTAAGTTTTTAATATTTGATTGAGGTAAATCCCAAGCACTATTCTTTCGTTTTCCGTACATTAAATTATCATTTTTAAGCTTAGAAATACTCTTTTGTAAAGATGATCTTCTGTTACTTGAAACTACATGTAAAAAAACCTCTTCTTGTGATTTATTACCTCGAAAGTCTATGGCTTCTATAGACAAAATCACATCACCTACCAACCCACGATCAATTCTAAAGCTACCTGCAAAACCTTCTGTAAAAATTTTAGACCCTAAATTTGCCAATCTAAGCGGAATCACATCTAAAAGAACACTCTGCCTACCTGCTTGTGAAAAACTAACGATTGGCGTTGGAATAATAGAATCAACAAGCAATAAATCATCGGTACCATTGTAATCTATCCCTTTAAAAACAAAAGTAAAAGATTGTGGATCTACTGGGTTTTGAAAAATTTTGACAACAAAGTCAGAACCCCTATCAATTTTTACATCAGCCTGCAATGAAGCTAGTACATTAAAAGCCCTATCTTTGAAGTTTTCTAAAAACAAAGTTGCTTCACCATTTATTTGCTTTTTTGGCAGCTTAAAGTTTAAAACAATCCTACTCGTTTCAACACCCAAAGCCAAAATAGAAGAAGAACTCAACCACACTTGTTCATCTACACTTTTTAAATGCAAAAATGCACGTTCATCTCCCACGATTCTAATAGGCTCTGGAAAATTCCAAACAAAAGTAGCTACAGTCTCCTTTATAAAAGCTGAAATCGAATTTAAAGGAGTTTCTTGTTCATCTACAATTAAAGAAACCTGATCTATTGATACATGAAATGCAGAACTATCAAACTCAATACGATTTGCTCTTTTTTGATCTTGAAAGCCAGGGTTTGGGCCTCCACCTAAAATATCATAAGCCTCTACATGCCAATAAAAAGTCTCTCTATCTGAAACTGGACTAGACCCTACTTGTACCAAATTAATATCTGTCGTAATTTTTAAAATATCTAAAGACACATCCAAAAATGTTGTATGAGTCGTAGGTGTTAAACTTTCACGAGTTAAATAAACCCTATAATTTTGAGCTTCTAGAACTCTATTCCAACTCAAATCTATAATAGGGTTTGAAGTGAAAGTGGTCAAAGTCTCTCCTCTAAAATGTATTACAGATTTTGGACTAATCACTTTAGGCAATGGAATAAATCTGTTAGTCACCTGAAATACTCTTTGAATTTTTGTAAAATTATCTACACGATCCTTTAATGTCCATTCAAATTCAACAATTGAGTCACCACCAGGTACAGCACCCGTCAACCGAAACCCCCCCTGAACAGATTCTAAAGCATTACCAGTAGATTGCTTTACCATACTCAATGAGTAAATAGGCCCAGCTATTTGAGCCAATCTAGTTGAACTATTTTGATCATATTTATAAATATCTAACCATAAAGAGTTTGTTGCAATATCCTCTCTAGTTAAAGAATTAAAGCCACACTCTCCAGAATCAAAAAATGTACCTGATATATCAAAGTTTCTATTTGTTATAAATTTAAAATCAGCTAAATTTGAAATATCAAGAGTAGGTGCTTGAGAATCATATAAAAAAATCGATACAAAAGAACTTTCATTAGAGGCATTATCAGCAAAGTCACCTCTAACTATCCACTCACCATCATAACTACCACCAATCGGCAATCGAAATTTCTCTTCATGATCTATCACATAAGCCACAATTTGAGAGCTCGCATCTTGATGATCTTCTGATAAGTAACTAATTTTAGCACCAGGTTCAAATGCAACCTCTAATTGATTTCTTGGGAAATTTGGTCGAAGCAATTTAAGTGACATTTTTGATTTTGATCTATCTAAACCAGAGTTTGAGTTTATACTTAAGCCAGGCTCTTGAATTTTATATTGCATTACATCAACTCTTGATACACACTGACCATCTATAGGAAATATTTTCTCAACAATCGGTGGTTTCGTATCGAATACAAATGTATGAATCAACTGAGTTGGATTGCCTGTTAAATCAAAAGCATCAATAACAATTTGATATCTCCCATCACTTGTTCCATCTGTCTTTGGAATAGAAGTATTAACAAAAGTTCTAACAATAGAGTTTTCTTGAGGGACGATTATTTTTACAGATTCTAGTAAAATACCAGTAGGAGATATAATTGAAAAATCTGAGGCATTATAATCTAACTCAATATCTTGAACAATTAGTCTAATATGTGGGTTTGGGCCAAACTCTGATAAAAACGGCATCGTATTTACAAAAGATTTATCTTGAGGGTTTGTCACAAACAAAGGCTCTTGAATCGCCTGCCTATCTAATAAAAACACCTTTTGATACAGCTTTTTGTTACCTACCCTATCAATAGCAGTAAATTCAAAGCGATATGTACCATCTGTAACCAATGGACTATTTACTCTTGCACCAATATCAAAACTACTTTCTATTGGTATAAAAGTTGTTAAAGCTATCACGTTTAAAGAGTCTGGAGTTTGGTGCAAAGGTCCAAATAAAGCCACCCTTAAAGATTCGGTCTGTATACCAGATGCTCCATTAGTTATTAAAGTATTTTTAAAGAAATCGGTTAAATCAATTCTAGCTGAGACCATCTCTGAAACCAAAACCGAGTCAGTTGGAGATAATATCATCTCTGGTGCTTGGCTTTTTGCATTGGGAGCAACTGTATCAACCACAAACGCAAACTGTCCACTTAAAGGCTCTACAGCATTTTCAAAGATATCTTTACCGCCATCAATAAAAAAATCTACTGGCCCATCAAATTGAAACTCTGCATCAATTACCTGATAAACATACTCAAAGCTCATTGTCCCAAGAATTGAAGAAAACACAGAAGGTATTTTACCAGCAGATTTTGTTAAATTATTACTCTGCTTTAAAGATAAATTAGGAGCCTCTAACATAGGGAAAATAAGATTTACTCGTAAACGCACCAAATCTCTTCCGAAAAATACAGTTGAGCCTGGAGTCGTACCAATTGAGTCAAAATAAACATCAACAACATGACTATCTTGAGGAGAGTTTAAAATAGAGATACTATCAATGGGGATACTTTGAGTATTTCTGTGTACTTCTATAACAGAAATAGATGAGATAGGGTCAGTATTATGAAACCTATCAATCACCTGAATTACTATTGTTGTAGGGGTTCTTAGTGAACTAGCTATTGTTGAAATAGGAACTTCAATTTCAAAGTTACCTGCTGCATCCGCTGTAAATGGAAACAAAGTCAAACCCAAAGCTACTGGAGATATTGTATCAAAATCTGAACCCACTAAAGGTATAGCATCTGGGGCTGTTCTTTTTATACGTAAATTTGGGCTTATGTCAAAACCAGCTAAAGCACCAACAGGAGGAGTAAAAACAAAATAATCAACCCCCTGCTCTGTAGTACCTTTTATTCTTATAGTATCAGAGTTTGTGTAAACCGTAGGAATACTCGTACCTGGCAATATCTGAGGAATTTCAATGCCAGGACCATCTGGAGGTATAATATCTCTTCTGATCGTAATATTTTTAATTGGCCCAGCATTACCAACAAAATCAAAAGCCTGAATGTTAATTGTTTCTTCTACATCATTTGGAATACCAAACAACGGGATAACAGCAGATATAGTACGTAATAAAGGGCTAGAACCAAGCACAGGTTCAATGAAAGTAATTGGTATACCATTATAAACAAACTCAATCGTAGACGGCGCTGTAGTTAGCTCAATTGTTGGAATATGCGCACCCGATATTCTGACCATGGTAGTTTGAGTGAAGTTTTCAACAGCAACCCCACGTAATATCAAAGCTATTGAATCTAAACCCGTAACAATAGGTAAAATAGCAAATGGATCGGTTGAAGTAACAATACCCGCAGTACCTGGTGGAGCATCAACGGTTTGCTCTGGTGATTTCATAGATATCAAAAACCTACCATCATCACTACCTTGTAAATTGCCTAAACCATCATCCCAGTTTTCGTAGTTATCATCAGGCCCAGAGGTTGGTAAATCTAATTGAATAATTGGACCACTCGTATCTTTTATAACAATAACAGAAGTACAAGGGTTACTTACATTACCTACTTGATCTCTAGCACACAAACCAATAATCAATACACCATCAGGTATAGCATCTAAATTAACAGGTTTAACAAAAACAAAAGAAGTCGGAACCATATTATTAAGTGAACTTCTACGATCTGTCATAATGACACTTTTTATATCACCAGTAAATACATTATCAGGGTCATTTATATTTATAGTCCGAGTTGAAGACGTAAAAGCATCATCTAATAAAGAGTTTGTAACAACACTAGTAGCAGAGGCTGGTATAACAAACGAAATAATAGCAGACGGAATTGTTGAATGCAGAATCGTTAAAATAAAGTCAACTCTACCATGCTCTGCTAAAGCACTAAGTTCATCATTATCTAAACTACCCTCAAATGGAAAAACCTTTTTAGTGATTGCCTCTCCATTTACCAAATTTGTAATGAGTGGTGTTTGTGGTCGCACACCATCTTTAACCATAATAAGCTCAGTAACATTATTTATATTTATATTTCCGTGTAGGTCTTCTTGGGCAAAAGAGAAACGATAAGCTACTTGATCTGAATTACCAAATTGAGGCTCCCAATTAGTAGCATCAATTAAAGCATTGATACGATTCCCTGAAATAGGATCTGAAAAGAAAATTCTGTCTGCTGGGTTATTATTAGCTGAATCGTTATTTGAATCTATATCAGGGCTATCTTGAGTAAAGATATGTAAACGAACAATTTCACCTCTTTCATCTACAATAGAACCAACTAACGACCAAAACGAATCTTCAAATGGAGGATCAACAGCAGGAGGAGTATTATTAAAAATAAAAATAGGCTCTGGATCTCTTATAGGATTTGTTAATAAAAAAGCTCCAGGTTTAATTGTATCTTTAATGACTAATATTCTAGTGGGTTGACCTGTATTATCAGTATCATTTATATTACCAAAAGCAACAAAGCCTGATGCAGAAGCATTATTTGCAACATCTCTGGCACCAACTATGATTTCATAGTTTCCGTTTGCCGTAACCGTCTCAAAATCAAAACCAAGAGGATTAAATAAACCATGTCCTGGCCCTTGCCTAGCTGCTGAAAAGTCTGGAATACTCGCAGTCACATCTACCAATGGAACATTCACAGGGTAAGGCCCTGTTTTTGTTGTTACATCACTAATCACCGATACACTTAATGGAGGCCCAGTGATAGGAAGGCCTGACAATATTTGATTTAATTGAGCCGCAACATCGGCTAAAGATTCTAATCTATCAATTGCACCAGGCACAGGACTTGGGTCTGGATCTTCACCCGGTTCAGCATCAAACAATGAAGTATTATTAATAACCGTACCAATAAATGAAATATTTAAAGACCCTGCGGCCTCGACATCTCTTAAATTAAAGACGACTTCTAAGTCATATAAACTATTACTTGGTGTATCAGTAGTATAAAATGCTCTTCGATTTGGCCCCTGAAAGTTAGCTGTTCTGCCACCTTCTATGATAAACGAACCAATATCTGGTGATCTTGGAGGCCCTTGGTCTACAATAAAAAATAAGGGCAACTCACCATCAATAGTTAAAGGACCTAAAGTCCAAGTAGTACTTGCCGTATCTTTAGCATAAGGATATAAATGAGTAATCCCCTCTAGCATTTGCATAGCAGGAAAATCAATCCCTTCATCTGGATCAGGGATTATTATATTTAACAGCTGACCAATAGGTAAATCATTTTGTTGATTAAAAAATAAAATATCTGCTGGAGTTGATACTACTGTAATTTTAAAGCTACCAATTAAAGTTGGACCAAAAAAACTATCCGCATCTTGAACTTCTTGAACACCATCATTAGGGAGATCAATGAACTCAAAACGAGTAATAGAGCCCTCAAAAAAGCCCGAAAATATAAAAAATAAAACTATATAAGAAAATACAAATTTAAACATCTACAAACAAAATAATACAAGATTGACCAATAATAACGATATTAACAAAAATTACCGAAAAAAGCACTCTTTTGTATTGATACAAACTGTAAAATTAAGTTAAAAAGTTATATTTAACAATTTGCCACAAAGCTTTAAAACCATCTGCCCATTTTATTTTTTTACCCTCTTCAATTGTTCTACCTGTATATGACACTGAAACTTCTTCAATTCTAATGTTTGGAATTTTTGCAAACTTTGCAGTCATTTCTGGTTCAATACCAAAACCATGTTCAACCAAAGGTTTCATACTTTTTAAACAATTAGTCCTAAAGACTTTATAACAGGTTTCCATATCTGTTAACCGTAAACCACTACAAATATTAGAGAAAATAGTTAATACAAGGTTACCAAGATAAAATGAAAAATACTTTGATACTGCTTTTTCTGACTTTAAAAATCTTGACCCATAAACTATATCAGCTTTACCTTCTAAAATTGGAGATAATAAGCTTTTATACTCCTTTGGAGAGTACTCTAAGTCCGCATCTTGAATTAAAATAATTTCTCCACAGGCCTCTTGAAACCCTTTAATTAAAGCAGCACCTTTTCCTTGGTTTTTTTCTTGATAAAAAATACGACATTTTTTACCCCATTTTTTTAAAAGATTTCTTGTTGCATCTTTAGAAGCATCATCAACTATAATCACTTCTGTAGTAACAAAAGACGAATGTAAAAAAACCTGTTCTAAAATTAGGTCTATGGTTTTTTCTTCATTATATACAGGGATTATAATAGATAAAACAGGATTAAAACCATTTATACACATATAAATCCTTTAGTTAAATATTTATTTGACCTTTTTAGTTTTTCCAAAACTATAAACCACTAGCCTTTTCTTAAAAACCTTCTGAAACCATTTTGGATTTCTTTTATAATCTGATAATTTTATAAACTGTATTTTTTTTGGATCTAAAATATCACAATAACGATAAAAATTTATAAAAAACTCTTCAAAAAAAAGATTATTTTTTTTACTTAATTCTGGAAAAACATAAACCTTTTCTTTTTGAATTTCAATATTATACTTAGATTTCAAAGCCTTAATTGGTTCAGATAAAACACCTCCACAATCATATAACCTAGAAAGAGAAAGAAAAAGAACAACAAAACCAATTATTGTAAAAACATAAAATATCAAACGAATTGATGGAACCCTAATAATAGCTACTGTTGAAAAACAAATCAAAACAGAAATCAATGGATAATGAAACCTTGGCCCAATTAAAACCCCTGAAAAAAAGTAATTAAAATAAAAAGCAAACCAAATAATAGTTAAAAGAATAGAAAAACCAAAAAAAGAGTTTTTTTTACATAATTTAAACCATGGAGTAAAAAACAAAAAAACTCCTAAAGGTAATAAACTCAAACCAGGCCACCCAAGAAGCGTCTCATTTAAAGATAAAAGAACAGTACCAAGATTTTTAAATGCTTGTAATAGATTAAACCCCCAAGGCTCATGAATCCCAATACTTGCCCCATAACCATACTTATGCCATGACGAAAAAATTTCATACGTTGGGCGAAACCAATCACCTACCAACATTTTCTGATTCCAAAAGTGAAGAGGAAGAAAAGTAACAAATGATAGAAAATGAAACCAATTTCCCCTTTTAAAAATAAGCTGATAAATAAATAAACTCATAAAAAGTATCAGCCCATCTCCTGATCTTGTAATAAAAAGTAAAGAAGCAATCAAATAATCAATCCATAATTTATCTTTTTTTTGAGCACGCCTAATCAAAACTAAGTTTACAAGTAATAAACACAAAGATTGAGAAAAGAAAAGAGGACTAAAAGTAATATAAAAAACAGAGGTACACATTAAAAAAAGAGGTAACAGCCTTCTTTTTGAAAAAACCTTAGAAAACAAAAAAGCCATAGCAATAGAATTCAAAAAGCAAAGAAAAACAGGAGCCACCCAAGATAAATTAAAATAAGTAAAAATAGCTAAAAATAAAGGCCATCCAATAGAATAAACCCCAACTAAAAACTCATTTGAATTATAAAATATATTTTTAATTTGATAAGTATCTTTTAAAGGCTCAAGCACTTTAAAGCCTTCAAAATTTCCGCTCAATAACATCTTACTTTGGTGTATATAAGAAAACTCATCTGCAAAATGAGGAGATTGATGGCTGTAAAACAAAGTAGCAATCAAACTAATAAAAGCAGGAAAAAGAACTAAAGCAACTCTCATCGTATTTCTATGTTTTTTTGAAATAATACCAAACTTATACTTTTTCTTGTCACCAAGCCAGTATAATACTATTGCCAACAAATAAAATAATAAAAAATACGGAGAAAATTCATGAGCAAAAAATAGGTTCCAGTGAGATAGATAAGCTTGTGCACCATGCTCACTAATTGGAGCCATCAAATCAAATGAAAGTAACAAAAAAACTCCTTCTATTTCAAAACCGCAAATTTAAGCTTTTTTATATAAGTATTACCATTTTGATAAAAACGTAAAACCATAAAATAAACCCCGTTTGAAATTTCTAGGCCTTTTTTATTCGTCAAATCCCACACATAAGTATTTAAACCCCTTAGTGCTAAAATTTTATCAAAATATACCCTAGAAGAAGAAACATCATAAATAGATATTTTTAAATCTCCATCTCCACCTAAAATATAAAACCTTAGATTTAAGTCTTGAAACCTAAATATAGGATTGGGGGCAAGTTGAGCCCACTTAATCCCTTCTCCACCTAATATATTAATACTCTTTTTTAAAATAGACTTCTGTCCAGAGTTATCAGAAATTTCAACTTTTAAGTCTTTATTCAATAGCTCTTGTTTTGGAAAGTTTATATATAGCTTATCACCCTCAATAGATGAATTAAGCTCTCCATAACCATCAATACTAACCTTAAGACTTGAGTGGTCTATGCCTGTTCCAAACTCTTTAAACTCCAAGTTTACATCTTGCCAACCAAAAGAAAACTCTTCGTCTAAGTTTCCACTGATATCTGGAGCTTTTAAATCTTGTACTAAATAATAATCATTACCGAGCTCTAAACGAATCCCACTCTTAGAGTTTTTAATTTTTTTATAAAATTTTAATACACCATTTTCACGCTTCATTAGACTTAAAAAAGGCTTACTCTCTAAAGCTTCTAATCTTTTTGACTCATAAATCACCTCTAGGCTATTTAATGAACTACTAGAACCAATTTCTGATAAGTCACCCAAGTATAATAACTCACCAATTGTTTTTGGTTTTGTTTTTGATCTTGAAGTAAGAAATATGTTTCCTTCTAATAAGGGTACATTTTTTAAATCTACTCTTAAAGTTGACTTAGACTGAGAATTTTTTAAAATAAATCCAACACTTTTTTGAAATTTCCCAAGAGATATTTCCCACTCTCTTTCAATTACTCTTCCCAAAACATCTTCATAAATTACATTTAAAAAGTAAAATCCTGCGTCACTTCTTCCTAGGTTTAAAGGAATAGAAAAACTATCTGCTCGATTTGGAGTTTCTACTCCAGAAATAGGAATAATATTTAATAAACTATAATCAAAGTTTCGTCTCAACCTAAATAGTGGAGAAATAATATCACCTAAGCTATCTCTTTTAATAACGATAGGTTCTAAACGATTAATATAAGATAAAAACCTACAAACTGCTATAAGTTCAAAATCACTCACAGGGTTTGCAAAAACTCTTACATCAATATCTGGCCCAAGATCACCTATTAAGTCTTGTTCATAACTTAACATCTTTACATTTAAAAAAGACTTGAAGTTACCTATTTTAATATGGAGAGAACCTCTTGGTAAAGCCAATTGTCTATCTAGTGGAATTTCTAGATTATAAAGTAAAGTATTTGTAGATATAGAAATCTCAGAGTCTGCCTGAATAATTATATCTTTTTGATAATTTGTAATATCTACTTCTAAAAGCCCATCTACTTGATAAACTTTTTGATCAAACTCCAGCTCTAATTGAAAAATACTAGTTGTTAAAAAAGCCTTGTTTTGAGAAATATTTTGTTTAATACCATTTTGAATTAAGGATAAGCTTACAATTTTAGGAGACCTAGATTCAATAATCATGTTCTGAATTAACCCAAAGTCTCCAGTCTTATTTTGTTGGTCAATAGCTCTAACACGTATTCCAAATTCTTCTCTATCAACAATTGCAATCCCACTAGCAAATGATATAGGTCCTGAGCTTTGAAGATTTGCATCAAATTTAGCCCTAATAAAAGGAAGACTTGAATGAGAATAACGAAAAATTTCTATTTCCACTTCTTTTAATCCCCTGCCTGATTCCCACCGAATTTCATGAACAAAATCAGAAGTGATATAAGTTGTTACTAAGCCATCTATTAATGAAGACTTTGGAGGAGATATAATATTTACTACAGCTTTTAAATCAGAAACAAGCTCAAAAGTCTTTCTTTGTTTTAATTTGTTTCCTGCTTGATCTGAAACTTCAATATCTAACAAAACATAAGGGCTAGAAAAGACTCCGAGACCCTCCACTCTAGTCGAAAAAGAAAAAGAGGCTTGAGAACTCAAATGTTGAAAGTCTGGAGGAAAAATTGGAGATATATCCCTAATACTTGTTAAAGTAATTAAACTACCAATAGAAACATCATTATCAATATCATAAGAACTCAACCGAAACTCTATAGTTGTAAAATTATTATGAGAAGCTTCTGATACAAAAAATTCACATGGACCTTCATCTTGAATCACACCATCTAATTCAAAGAAAAAAGAAGAAGTTTTTATAAAAATTTTACCTTCACTAAATGAACTCAAATAAATTGACGGCAATTGGGAGTCATAAAAAAAGAAGCTCTCAGTTGTACTATGATTTCCAGCTGAATCATACAAGTCTAACTCTAATTTATACTTACCGTCTTCTTTTCCTTCAAAGTCTAGGTCTCTTAAATCTGCCCCTTCTCCAAGTAAAAATGCCATTTTTTTACGACCAGAAGTACCAAAATCATCAATTGATATTATTTTATTTGCTCCTACTTGCTCATCTCCTTTTTTTAGTTTTACAAGCTTGCCTACAGGGTTTTCCATAAAAAGTTTTAAAGAGCTTTTTGGAGATATACCAGAAACAGGAATAACCGAACTTAAATCTGAGCGCCCTGGAACATCTTGAACTAATGCATCTGCTAAAGAAAAAGGATCTCTCACACAAGAGTCTAACTTTGGAAAAAATGATATTGCTTCTGGTGCTTTAGTATCTAATAAAAAATTATGTTTTTTGTGAGTAATATTACCTACTAAGTCAGTAATAATCATGCTCAAAATATAGCTTCCATCAAAAGATCCACCATATATAATATTTGAATTTATAGGAAAATAGATATTTTTTGCATCTACAACCACACTAGAGTCTAAAACAAGTGGGTTACCAGCAGGAGAAATTAAGATTAATTGAGTTTGACTAATATCAACATCTTGCCTTTCAACATTTATTTGTATAACTTTTTTTGAATTAATCTCAGGAATAAAAGAAGTAATTTCATGATTTGAAGGCTTCGTAGAAATTAGTGGACCAGATACTGGAGTATCATCATAAATAAAGCTCGAATAAAATCTATGATCATTGCCAACCAAATCTATCGCACTCATAGCAATCCTAAATACCCCATCATCCAAATCTTCATTGATTTGATAAGAAAAGTTAAAACCAAGCAAAGAAGGCACCTTCAATAAATCGATAAAACCATCTGGAATTGCCGCTAAAGGCCCCTGTAAAACGGCTGTTGAAGTTAATAAGTCAACCCCAGATTGATGAAATGTACCATTACCTGTAAACTCAGTTAAAGCAAAACTAAAAGTAGTACTTTGCGTATTTATACGACTACCATTACTAGGAAATATAAAAGGGATAATTTCTCCAATAACCCCAGGTGATACAAAAGTTAAGTTAGGAGCTAAACTATCTACAAAAAAAGCTGTTTCAATTAAACTCGAAATAACTGAATGCTTAAACAAGTCTTGACCCCCACTCACTAATAAATTTGATTTTCCATCAAATTGCCCTCTTTCTTGCCTTATAGAGTATTCATATAAAAAAATTGTACTCCCATCAATTTTATCAACGTTTGACAATAAAGTAGCGTCTAAACCATTAGCAGAAAATTGAGATATAGATAAATTAGGAGCCTCTACCATAGGGATTATAGTTTCTACCCTAAACTTAACAGTTTCTAAAGCAATAAATAAAGTCGCTATTTCACTATCATTAACACTACCCAAACCATCAAAAATAGTATAATCAATACCCGTACCTCTAAAGTCTATGATTTCTACTTTTTTTACAGGCAAGCCATCTTTTAAACGATAAATTTCTATACCTTTTACAGAAACATTTGGATCAGTATTATGAAATTGGTCGATTACTTGCACCCATATTGTAGTCGGAGTCGTCGGGCTTTGAGGAATATTAGATATATCAACCGTTAATTGAAAATTTGAGCTACTATCTATAGTTACTAGTTGAAAATTTGCTTCTGTAGCTGGATCTGGGAAACTCGAAAAGAAAGAGTCTTGTCTAGGAACATTGATCGGAGTAGAACGAACAACTTTTGGAATTAAATCTCCAGTAGCAATAGGTGTAGCTGTCCTTGGACTCAAAACAATAATTTGAGATTGAAAAATATCACCACCCCCAATATTTAAAATTTGAGCGTCTTTTCCTACTAAATGCCCTTTTATATCTAAAGTATCTTTATCGGTTCTTACAATTATTACAGAAGAAAAATCACCTTGAGAAGGCTCATCAATAACAGGCTCTATAGCAGGTGTTAAATCTCGAAAAACTGCTACAGAGTTTGGAATACCAGCTTTATTAGTAATATCAAAAGGACTTAAATTAATAACTTCTTTGATTCCTTCTAATAAATTTGTAACATCTATATCAGCCTCAACGCTTGTAATAGTTGTCCCAATTGTTGCAATCACCCCTAGCATATCTGAAATATGAGGTCCGCTAATTTCAACCCTATCAATAGGTAAACTAGCATCTTTAGCCCCAAATTGAATATGCAACAAATCTTGAGTACCAGGATCTATTAAAGTTGGAGCTAAGCCAGGGCCATTATCAACAACTTGCTCTGGACTAATTAAAGATATTTTATAAACTTCATCATCTCCACCTAGTTGATTTGGAATCGGGTAATTATTATCTGGGCCAGATACTAGTCGATGCTCTGGATTAAAAAAAATGGTCGGTGCTAAAGTATCTTTAATAAATGAAATACTAGTAGTAGTCAAAGAAACATTACCAACTTGATCAATTAATGACAAAGATAAAATCATTGGCCCATCTGCAAAATCATCTAAATTTATTTTTCGAGTGTATTCAAATTCATCAAATAAATTTCCAAAAACATCATTATTTAACCACAATGGATGGTTATCTAATTTAGAATCTGATGTAGCTGCACCAACTCCTTGAGCACTAACAGTAAAGTTTGATATTTTTCCGCCAGAAACAGCTTCTTGAATGACTCCTATTAATCTTACAGAACCATGTTCTCGTAAATCATCAAATGAACCACTAGGAATGTCTACATTCAAAGAACGCACTACAAGATCCATAAAGGTCTTAGTAACAATAGAACCAAAAGAAAGAGAAGGAGAAACCACAAAAGGGTCTTGAGGAGGCTGTAAATCTTTAATCACATAAACAGATGCAGTCGTTACAGATATATTACCTTGAGGATCTGTAGAGTGACCATTTATTTGAAAAGCTGTTTGCCCACCTGTTGCTGGTGGTGGAGTTGTACCTACGGTATTAGGATTTAAAGGAGTAAAATCAAACCTCTCAATAAAGTTTCCATTATTATCTCGTATAGACCTAAAATGACCTGTTAGATTTAAAGGCAAAACAACTGCTCCAAGATTATCAATAATATCAAAGTCAACCGTTGTTATATCTCCTCTTTCATCAGATACTGTCCCAATAATATCAAATATTTCTCCTTGAAAGTCATCATAGGGTAAAGGAGGCTCATCATTATCACCAATAATCAAAAATGAAACCCCTAAAATCTGTAAACCAAGCACTGGAGACCTACCATCTCTGATTACCCTAATCACAGTTGTTACTCCAGCAATTCTGTCTCCAGATATACCAATTGCACCTGGAGATTGACCATTTTGAGTAATAGCAGAAGTCACATCTTCAGCCGTTATCCATATTTCATAATCTCCGTCTACCATATTACTAAAGTCAAAACTTATAGTCTGATATCTACCCGGTGATAAAGAAGCACCAAAAGGATATTTTAAAGGAATTGGTACATCATCATATACAGCTGTACCATATGGAAATGGAGAAATTTGATCTGGATAAGTCACTTGTGGAAGAGGTGGAACCCCAAAAACACTAATTGGAAAAGGCCCTGTACCTGTTGTTTTTCTTGATTGCTCTGGTGCAACAGTAGAAGTAAAGCGAATAGGTCGCAACTCTGAATCTAAAAATGCATTTGATTCTGGTTTTGGGCTAGCACCAGGAAGGGTGCCATTAAATAAGGTTGGGTCATTAATAACATGTCCATGATAACTAACAACTAAACTAGGACCTCCACTATTTACAACATTAAAAATATCTTGTTTATTAAAAACAACCTTAAAACGATAAGGCTCAAGATTACTCAATTGAGACCTAGGAGTTTCTACCACTAAAGGATTACCAACACAAGTACTTGTACCTTGACATTCAAAAAAATCAATATGAGGTGGCGCTGGAGGACCTTGGTCAGTATCTAAAAATATAAAATCACCAGCATCATCACCATTTTGAAAAACAAATGGTCCAAAAAACCAATCTCCAGGTATAGTTAAAGCACCTGTTAAATGCAACACACCAGTAGAAACTAAAGTTGTAATTGAACCCGCAGGAGGAACAATTATAAAAACAGAGCCAGGAGGAACCTCAAAGGGAAGAGTAACTGGAGTATCAGTAATTAAAGTGGGGTTTGTAAAACCAATAATTGCAGGAATAATAGTAGTTTCACAAAATGCTGTTTGTGGTTGATTAATAACATTCAATCCTCTAAATGGGGGGGTACATTGTAATGTAGAACCTACTGCAATTGTACTTGCAACCGTAAATGTTAATGAACCTCCAACTAAAGTAGTAGAAGTTGTAAAAGGAGTGCTATTAGCGTGCCTAGCCCAAGATAAAAGTTGGGTACGCCCTTCATACAAAGGTAAGGTTGGAGCAAATACAATTACTCCATCATCAGGGTCATCAAATCCAGTTGCATTAAAGGGTTGGTGAATCAATGCTGCTGCATTTAATATTTGCCCAAATTGATTATAAAAAACAACCTCAACATCACCACTTCTAAAATCAATTCCTCCTTCATTAGCAACTTCAACTCTATATTGGAAAGAAGATAAAAACTCATTACCAAGAGCAAGCCCCCTAATAACTTTTACACCATCATTTGGCTCATCTTCATAAATATATCTAACAATCGCAGAAGAACTTACAAATATAAAAAGATGCAATAAGAATAAAGTATGTATAAGAAGTTTTATTTTCAACAAGTACTCAAAGAAATATAAAACCAAGCAAAGTATAATCACTTGTTTATATTTGCTTAAGTTTGTTTAAATTTGATAAGATAATAATATACCAAAAGTACTAATTTAGCTAAGTTTTTGTCATTTTTAAAAGGAAATCAAAGTATTTAAAATCAATTTAAATAATCGGATATTTTAAGAACTTTTAATTCAGGTGGATCATCTTGTTTAACTTCTTCATAGTGAAGAGCCACCCATTCTTTTATAGCTTCATTAGAAACCATCTTTGCTGACATTGAAGGGTGCAAATACTTATAATCCATAACATGCTTATATTTCCAAAAAAAGAACTTTTTTACTATTTTTTTTGGTAATGTTGCTAAAACTCTATCTAATAAAGATAAATCAAAGTTACTTTTACCAACATCATGTAGCAAAACAGCCTTAAAGGTTAAGTTTTTATTTGCAGTAGGATATTTTTTAATAACATCTTTTGAAGTATGATATACATCTAAAGAATGTCTTTGATCAATAATGCTCATTGATAAAAAAAGCGAGATTTCTTCTGTATCTAAATACTGAGAAATCTCGCTTATTTCTTTTTTATCAACACTAGCAAACAGGGCATTTTTAAATTGCCCTACACGATGAATGAATCTAAAAATATTCATAGTTATGAAATTTTATGAAGTGCCACAAGTACCATTAGGCCTGCTTATAGCATCATCAATCTCTATACCTTGTCTCAACTGTGCCATGGACAAACACCACCAGCACCATTTGATCTCTAGTTATCACCATTTTTGCATAATATGCTCTCGCATTTGACTTATTGTTTTAGCCTGAGGTACTACAAGTACCAGTTTCTCCTGGAAAACAGTCGCTTCCTACACACTGATTATCAACTGTGCCATGGAATACACACCAAACATCACCATCGTTATTTGATCTATAGTTATCACCATCTTTACATCCAGGGTCAGCAGGAGCACTTTGCATATATTTACGACCTACCAAAGTAGCTAAGGTCGATTTACCCTCCACTTTTAAATCAGTACCTTCATCTAAGTTATACATTTCTAATGCACCTAAAATAGTTTTTTGGTTTGCATAACATGCTCTTGTATTTGACTTAATTCTAGCCTGTCGAAAGTTTGGGATAGCAATCGCGGCTAAAACGCCAATAATTGAAATCACAATCATAAGTTCAATCAAGGTAAAACCTTTTCTTTTAATACTTTTCATTTCAAATCTCCTTTAAAGATATCTATATACATCATTTAATACAATAAATTATATCACACTTTTATTTTAATTTTTTTATTTACACTTGTCAAATTTTAAAAGTGTTATTTTAAACTAAAGAAAGACATTTTTTTCAATTTAAGTCTTTTTACGTTCCGTTTACCAAAGAAAGCATTGGCATAAATACAGCCAATACAATACCACCAATAACAACACCCATGACAACAATCACAATCGGCTCAATAATTGAGGTTAAACCTTTTACAGCATTATCTACCTCAACCTCATAAAAGTCTGCAATTTTCATAAGCATCTTATCAAGTTCACCTGTTTCTTCTCCAACTGCAATCATCTGAACAACCATAGCAGGGAAAACATTTGAAGCTTTTAGTGGCTCTGCGATACTCTCTCCCTCTCTAATAGAAGCTCTTGTACTATCAACAGCGTCTTTAATTACACTATTACCAGCAGTAGCAGCTGTAACCTCTAAGGCTTGTAAAATCGGAACTCCTGAAGTAATCATGGTACCCAAAGTACGAGTGAACCTAGCTACAGCCATTTTTTTCATCATAGGA
The DNA here is from genome assembly GCA_002402105.1 of Candidatus Cloacimonadota bacterium. Classification (GTDB taxonomy): domain Bacteria; phylum Muiribacteriota; class UBA6191; order UBA6191; family UBA6191. The sequence continues at coordinate 213,306 of NVVD01000001.1, read as the reverse complement.
CCAAAAGCAGGAACTCTCAAAATATTAATATCATAAATACGTCCACCACGCTCTGTTTTAAAAAACTCGGCAATACCGATTGGAATTAAAACCATACTTGGTATAATTACAAACCACCAACCAATCATAACATCAGAAGTAGTTAATAAAATTTGAGTAATAAAAGGTAACTCGACGTTCATGGATGAAAAAATCGACTTAAATTGAGGCAGTACAAACATAATCAAAGCTACCACAACAGCACCTGCAATAGATAAAATAACAACAGGATAAGTTAAGGCCCCTTTTACCTTAGCTTTTAAGGCCTCAGAACTTTCTAAATAAGCAGCCATACGCTTTAAAATACCATCTAAGATACCACCAGCTTCTCCAGCTTTTACTAAGTTAACAAATAAAGTATCAAACACTCTAGGATGTTTACCCAAAGCATTGGATAAAGTTGCTCCACCTTCTACGTCTGTTCGTACTTGGCCTAGAACTTTATGAAAAAAAGGATTTTCAGTCTGTCCTTGTAAAATAGATAAACACCGAACTAAAGGAACTCCAGAACCCATCATAACAGCAAACATTTGTGCAAAAATAGAAACATCTCTAGAGCTTACAGAACCACCACCAAATGAAAATGAAAATCCATTTTTCTTTTTTTCAATACTTAAAACAAAGAAACCCTTTTCTCGGAGTCTTGCAATAACTTGTTCTTTGCTATCTCCGTCAGTATCTCCCGAAATTGTTTTACCTTCAAAATTTTTCGCACGATAAATAAACGTAGCCATAATATTCCCTTTTTTAGTGAGGTCTTATCTATATTATAAAAGAAAAGCCTTATAACGCAAGGGTTACAGAGGCTTATTTTTTTATTTATACTTCTTTTAACATTCTTGATAGCTCATCTTGTTTGGTCGAATGCCTCATCGCATCTTCGTAACTTATATCTCCACGCTCATATAAGTTTTTCAAAGAGTTCTCAAAAGTAGTCATACCAACAGACTGACCAGTTTGCATAATCGTATATAATTGTTGAATTTTATGCTCTCTAATGATGTTCATTACAGCAGAATTTACAAATAAAATTTCTTGGGCACATATACGACCCTTACCCGATGATAATGGGATCAATTGCTGAGCAATAACCCCTCTTAACACAAAAGATAGTTGAGTCGTAACCTGAGATTGTTGATGAGGAGGAAACATATCTACAATACGATTGATTGTTTGAGCTGCATCTGTTGTATGCAAAGTGCCAAATACTAAGTGACCTGTCTCTGCTAGGGTCATTCCAGCTGAAATTGTCTCTAGATCTCTCATTTCTCCGACTAAAACAACATCAGGGTCTTGTCTTAATACGTGTCTCAAAGCTTCATGAAAACTTAATGTATCAACGTGAAGTTCTCTTTGATTAATCATAGCAGCTTTATGAAAATGTAAATATTCAATTGGGTCTTCAATTGTCATGATATGCTTTTTTTGTCTTTCGTTTATCAAATCAACCAAAGCTGCTAATGTAGTTGATTTACCAGAGCCTGTTGGCCCTGTTACTAAGACCAAACCCTTGTGCATATCGGCAAATTTTAAACAAGCAGGGTTTACATTCAGCTCTTCTAAACTTGGAATAACAGAAGGTATAATACGAAAAGCAGCTGCAATACAACCTCTTTGTCGATATACATTTACACGAAATCGCCCAAAACCATGTACAGAGTAAGATAAATCAAGCTCTAGTTTTTCTTCAAATTCTTTTTGTTGATCTGATGTCAACATATTATAAATAAGACTACGGGTATCCATTGGAGTTAAAACATCCAAATCAGTTGGTATTAAATCACCATCCACACGAATAACAGGGGGAGTCCCCACAGTTAAATGAAGATCGGATGCCTCATTATCTACAACTAAATTTAACAAATCATTCAATACAAACATAGTTTCTCCTAATGTCCACCTGATGTCACACGAATTACTTCATCAACAGTTGTTACGCCAACTAATGACTTTCTTATTGCTGATTCACGTAAGGTTAACATTCCTTCTTTTCTAGCAAGAGTGGTAATATCTGACACTGACCCACCTCTTAAGATTAGAGTCTTTTGATTTTCAGTCATAATCATGACTTCATAAACTCCAATACGGCCTTTATAACCAGAGCCACCACAAGTATCGCAACCAGCTCCTTTATATAGCCTAAAGTTATTAGCATCAACCTGTTTTAAATCAATATGAGCTAATAACTGCTCTGTAATACCAAAATTTTCTCTGATTTCTCGTCCACCTCTATACTCTGTTTTACAGTCCTTACAAATCACCCTAACAAGTCTTTGTGCTTGAATTAAAATAATAGCAGAAGTTATCATAAAAGGCTCGATACCCATGTTTAATAAACGGCCAATAGTACCAGGAGCATCGTTAGTATGAAGAGTAGATAATACCAAGTGACCCGTCATTGAAGCTTTAATAGCAATCTCAGCTGTTTCAAAGTCTCGAATCTCTCCAACCATGATAATATCAGGATCTTGACGTAAAAAAGAACGTAAAGCAGCCGCAAATGTCAAGCCAATATCAGCTCGACATTGTACTTGATTAATACCAGGTAATTGGTACTCTACTGGATCTTCAGCTGTCATAATATTAGTAGATGGCTTATTTAAACTCGCCAAAGCAGAATAAAGAGTCGTTGTTTTACCCGAACCAGTAGGGCCTGTAATCAAAACAATACCATATGGATGGGCTATCCCAACCTTAAAACGTTCATAGGTTACTGGTTCAAAGCCAAGAGTACCCAAATCGACTTTCAAAGAACTTTGATCTAAAATTCTCATTACGATTTTTTCTCCCCAAGTACATGGCAGAGTCGAAACACGAAGATCAATAGTTTTAGACAAAACTTTTATTTTAATACGACCATCTTGCGGCAGTCTTTTTTCAGAAATATCTAAGTCTGCCATAATTTTCAAACGAGATGTAATAGCAGCCTGTGCTTTTTTAGGAGGTTTTACGTCAACACTTAAGACCCCATCTAAACGATATCTAACTCGTAATTCTTTTTCAAAAGGCTCAATATGAATATCTGAAACACCTTTACCCACAGCTTGAGATATCACCAAGTTTACTAATTTAATAATAGGGGCATCATTTTCACCTAGTTCTCCAGAAAGCTCTTCTTCGATGTCTCCACTATCACCAATATCTCCGATTTCATCCATTAATGAATCAGCTTTAGAAGCATCACCATAAGCCTCATCAAGAGCTTGGTTTAAATCTTTACTAGTAACAATAACAGGTTTTACAATTAGACCTGTCATTAAAGCAACATCATCAATTGCTAAAATATTTAAAGGGTCAACCATCGCGACGGTTAATTTATTACCAACTTTATTAATAGGAATTAATTGATGTCGCCTAGCAACGTGCTCAGGAATTAATTTTACTGTCGTAGGCTCTATTAAATAATGGCTCAAATCAATCTGAGGAACATTTAATTGCTCAGCAAGTACTCTAACAATTTCTTGTTCTGTTACAAGACTCATTTCAACAAGAATAGCTCCAACTCTTTTTCCTGTCATTTTACCTTTAGCTAAGGCTTCTTGTAACTGCTCTTGTGTGATGAGACCTTTTTCAACTAAAGCATCACCTAGTTTGATACGTTTCATGTAATATCCTGATTATTTATGCTTATTCCAAATGATAACTATTCACCCTAGATAAGTAATAATATGTTTTATCTCTTATCCATTTGTTTCTAAATTTTCCAATTTCATTTTTTAATTTTAAAGAGTTTAAAAATTTTCGTGCCATATCGAAGCGACTTCGTTTTTCCTCAAAATCACTTTCTTTCATTCCTAAATAATAATGACACATTGCTACATAAAACTCAACTAGATGGCGCTTCGGATTCCTTTGTTTACATTTCTCAAAGTATTTTATCGCTTTTTCAAATTTTCTTAGCTTATATGACTTTAAAGCTTTTCTAAAAAAGCTTAAAGAAAACTTCTTGATATGGTTACTACCCCAGTCACAAACAAATAAATCACCGTAAAAATCTGTTTTAACCTCTTGAGGAAAACTTAATAAAGAATCTTCTGATAAAAAATCACTTGTTTTAATCATAGGAACAAGTGAACCTTCATCAATTTTATCTTTTTTTACAAAACTCCTATCTAAATCAAACTGATCTAAAAAACCAATCTCCCCCAAAGAGTCTCCATCAACAGAGTATTTTAAAATTTTATGAGACACATGATCTGATACATATATATTTTGTTTTGAATCAACAAAAATAGATTGAGGAATAAAAACTTTTCCCTCCTGTTTTTGATAATCAAGTACAGGCCCTTTATAATTTCCATTTAAATCAAATGAGATGATTCTAGCTCTACCTGATTCAATCACATAAATTCGGTCTTTTTCAGTAACAGCAAACAAACCTTTAGGTGCTTTTAAATATCTATTTGGTAAGTATTCATCAATATTCATAAAATAATGATCTTTTTTACCAAATAAAATATTTGAACTAAAAATGGTTATCCTATTATTTTTATCATCACTAATCCAATATAAACCCTGAGAGTCAATTGCTACAGAATTAGGAGAGTTTAATTTACCTTGCCCAACACCAGCACCACCCATTGTTTTAATAATTTGTCCTTGATGATTAAAAATAAATAATTTGGCTTCACCCTCATCTACAACTAAAATATTTTCTTTCGTTATCTTTAGATGAACTGGTTTTGTTACCCCTGCCAAACTTAAGAGCCTTTTAAATTTACCTTCCAAAGTAAAAATTTGAATCCTTGAATTTCCATAATCTACTACATATAGTTCATTATTAAAAATATCCATTGAAATTGGTAATAATAACTCCCCATCATTACTACCCCTACGGCCAATCATTAATTCTAGTTCGTATTGTTCCCCAGAACTCAAAAGATTATCTGACAATTCATCGTAACTTTCATTAGAAATAAATTCTAGTGCTAATTCTTCCGTTTTTATTCTAGAGTCTAATAAAGGGAACTCTGATACGGGGGCTGAAACAAGTTCGATGCTACAATAAAAAAAAAATATAATATAAAAGATAAAATGTAAAAACATAGGTCCTATTTTATTTAACAAAAAACCTTTCAAATAAAAAAAGCCTATAGCAAGTTACTTACTATAAGCCTTTTAGATATATTAACTAAAAACTTCTTTTTAATGAAATCCTTTGAACAGAACCAAGATCTTCATCATTATAAGCATAATCAAAGGTCCACTCTTTTACAATTGCAGATGCTCCAACTGTAAATTCACCCTCTTTATTACCTACACGTAAACCATACTTGTTCATAAACCATTTTTCAGCCCCAAAACGCATTCCAAATTTTTCATGTTCTCGTTTTACAGCGTCTACTGATACTAAAGCACCACTTTTTAATTTAAAAGCACCACCAATAGTTGTAGTTACTGGCACATCATCTTTTCTACCAGTACTCCACTTTAAGCTTTCAAACAAGTCTTTAAACGCCAAACCAAAAGTTACCCTTGAACTATGTCTATATTGTAAACCCAAGTCAAGACCAGTACCATTTGCTTTTTCTGTAAATAAAGTTTGCTCTAAAAACTTTAAAGTTGCTCCAAGAGATAATTTTTTATTCAAATCTTTTGCAGCAGATAAAGAATAGCTAGTTTCAGCATCTTCAAAATAAGAAAAAACTTTTACCGAGTCTGTTGCTCTATTTGGATTTGCAGCGGGATTTGCCCCATCTTGAGTTAAAACAGGATCATCAAACCTCCCGTTTCCATCAACATCAATTGCCAACATACCTCTTGTACCATCATATATTCTTGTTTCTGGGATACCATCTACAGAAAATCTATGATAAGCAAAACCAAAAGTTAAGCCACCTTTTTTAGGCACGCTATAAGAAAAATAATTATAATTTCTGTCTAAAGTCAAAGAAGTATGCATAGCAGCAGCTTCAGGCCTTTTTAAGCGAGATAAACCTGCAGGATTCCAGTAGGTAGAATTTGTATCACCAGTTACAGCAACACCAGCACCACCCATTCCAAGAATCCTAGCATCAATACCAATTTTTTGATATGCAGCTGCCTGTCCTTGAGCGTTTGATGCTGCATAAGAAACTGATAATGAAGAACTAAACCCTCCACAAAGCATCAATAATATGCTTTTTTTCATTATATACTCCTTTAACATTCTTTTCATCCTTGAAAATTAGTTCGCAAAAGAAACGGTAAATGTACCACTTCCATTATTAGTCGCTGTAAAAGCATTAGACTCTAAAGTTGAAATTGCTATCTTACAAGAGTCATCAAACTCATAAATTTTTACTGTTACAGTTAATTGCTCTTTTGTATTAACAGGTACATCAGCAATACTAAAGTTTCCTTGGGTTTGCTCTCCATTTAAATTACATACTGGTTCTGGCCCATTGATTCCTGCACTAACTCCAACTAAATTTACAACTGCTCCTCCAGCTTTATAAGCATTTGGTACTGTCCCAAAAAGAACAACTGTTTCAGGTATTAGTGGCGGAACTTCCACTCGAACTGATCCAGCCACAGGAGCCAAAATATTATTTACTACTTCATCAGAAAAACCATTTCCAGATACTCTTAAATTATATGATCTATTGTTGGCATCTGTTCTAACTGGAACCTCAATACTAAAGAAACCACCTACATCTGGATGTACAGAACCCGATGCAGATCCATCTCCTATTTGTAAGCCATCAATAGAAAGGTTAATAGCAGTAAACTCATACAATTCAGCAAACTTTGAAAATGTTATTTGCCCTTGTAAAAACCCTGTCTTAGGATCCATAATTAATGTTGTTGCAACAGTTTGCCCTGCCAAAGCTGTAATATTAGCTCCCGCTTGAGAATAACCATCAGCCGCTGCACTTAAGCTTAAAGGTTGAGGGGTAGAGCTTCCATCTGGGTTTGCTTTTACTGCAACCGTTAAAACATATTGCCCATTAGAACCATTAGTAGTTGAAGCAACCCCTAATATTACTGTTGCACCATTTACTTTTTCTCCAGATCTACCATCAATTAATGTAACAATAACTGTACCATCACCTTCTGCGGGTCTTTCAGTTAAAACAATATCAGGAGAGGTAATTGTTGAGCCAGATTCTACATATAACTCTACTTTTTCTTTATCTAAAGCACTTTGTACGTTAGATGCACCATCTTTTACATTGATAGAAACAAAACCATCTTTTTGAAAACCCATTTTATATGTACCAATAGGTAAACCAGATATTACATATTGACCACTAGCATCTGTAACCGATGTTCTAATGATTGGCGGGGCATCTCCTTGAGCTACTACTGTAACCCCTGTTTCTGGTGATTTAGTTAATGCTCCACCTGATCGATTAGAAAATACTGTACCTCTAATGGCACCATTTCGATTCCCTGAGTCACCACAACCAAATAAAAAAAGCATACAAATGATCTGTAGGGCGATCATTCCCTGTACCCGATAAGATCTGCTATTCTTCACAATACTCCTCCTGAGAGAGATTTTTCATCAATAAAAATTATTCATCTTCAAAACATTCGGCATCTTTATTCTTAGTAGTAACAAATAAACCATCAAAATATAGATTTTTGTTTTAAATTTAATTTTTGAATACAATTTAATAAATAATCTATTATTTTCTGTCGCCAATATAATTACAAAAATAAGCATTCATTTCTTTTGAAATTAGTTCTTATTTCGATTACACTCTAAAATCACTTAAAGAATAAATATAATTAATTCTGGAGATTTATATGAAATTTATTTTAGGGCTTCTTTTTTTTATGGAAATACTTCTTATTTCCTTTCAATTTATTTTTATACAATTAAAAATACAAAACCAATTTATTCCGCAATTTGTTCATAAGAGTGCTATTTCAAAAGTACTAATTGCTACAAAAACTACAGCAAAAAAAGAAACTATAGTTCAAAAACCAAAAGACAATAAACTCGTTGAAAAATTTGAGTCCATGAGAAAACATCAACTAAAAAATATTCAAATTGCCTCTGATTTATCTAAATTTAACATAGATAAAAAAGAAAACAATCAACAAGTAGTTGAAAAAATAAACATTAAAAGTATCAACTTCATTCAAAACTACGAGCAAATATTTTTAAAGTTTCAACCCGATTACCAAATCTTTGTTTTACAAAAAGCACATGATTTCCCTGTTTGGCTTAGAGCTCTTTGCTTTCCTCCAATGGCTTACCCTATATTGTTTCTATTTTCTTTTTTATTCAAAAAAGAAATATTAGATAACTATGGTTTATTTTTAAAATATCAAAACAGCGACTTTGAAAAAGCCTACACCCTCTGGAAACAAATCCCAATTCAACAAAGTTATAAGCATGAAAAAAGAAAGAAAAAACTATACTGGTTTCAACAATTAGCTAAAAATAAAAAACTAATCGAAGCTGAAAGTTTAGGCTCTGTTTTATGGATAGAAGACGAAAAAGAAAACTCTCACAATAAAGCTTTTGTAGCTTTTTTACTTGATAACAATTTAATTTCCGAAGGTAAATATTATCGATTATTTATAGAGTATCTTAACAAAAATAAAGACCAAAAATTAATACAAGCTTTAATAAAGCATCTTGACTCAAAATTAGACCATGACTTAGATGAATACGGAACCCAACTCAAAAATCAAATCTTAAGTTAACTCAAAGTCAACCAATCTTAATTGCATTTCTTTTTTATAAAAATAATTATAACCCAAATAACCAATTAAAGACTCACTTTTTTTGATTTCTTCTACTTTATCTCCAAAACCAAAAGCTATACCCCTAATAGATACATTATTTTGACCTCTAAATGAAAAAGACAAAGTTGAGCCGTCTTTTCCTATTTGCTTAGAGTAAGCTACTTTAGAATTAGTTATTTTTAATAGTGGCTTTCTAAAGCCTTCTCCAAAAGGCCCAAGAGATAATATTTGATCTAATATACCTTCTGAAATTTTAGACGCATCTATCTCAATATCTATTTTTTGAACAAATTTTGTTTCAACACTAGGTTTTATATATTTAATCTGTTTTAATCTTTTAATTAACTCATCAAAATCTTCAACTTTTAAAGAAAAACCAGCCGCAGCTTTATGCCCACCATATTTTGTTAATAAATCATTCAAAGAAGTTAAAATTTCAAAGAAATGAAGATTTCCATCTCCACGACAAGATGCAGTAAAAGTCTCATCATTTTTACTACCAAGTACAATAGCTGATTTTTCGTGAATATCATTAAATCTAGAAGCTAATAATCCAAGTAAACCTAACTCGTTACTATGAGTATTTACCAAAACTAAAGGTATATTTTCAAATTCAAAAACCTCTAATTTATCAGACTTTTCAAGAGCAAAGAGCCTTTCTCTTCTATTTTCATTTAAACCTTCAATGTAATCTCCACATTCAATTAGCTTTTTTGGGTGTACAGCAGTCAAAAAATTAAAAGCGTGTTTAGCATCTTCAAGTCTAGATGCTGCATTGATTCTAGGTGCCATATAAAAGCTAATATGTTCTTCATTAAAAACTTCATTTAATTGTTTTTTTAAGATTTTATACTGCCAGAAGTCCTTTAAAAAAGGAAATTTTGATTGATTCATATGTAAAAGACCCTGTGAAACTAAAATTCTATTTTCACCTGTCATTGAAACTAAGTCACCAATTGTCCCTATCACTAAGTAATCTAATAAGTTTTCACTTACATCTTTATGCTCTAATGAGTTTTCACCAAACAATGAGCTATGTAAAGCCTGAACAAGTTTATAGCTAACCCCTGCTCCTGCTAAAAATGGAAATGGATATCCATTATGCCTTGGATTTACAACTGCAAAAGCGTAGTCCATTTCTTCGTCTGCCATATGATGGTCAACCACTATCACATCAATATCTATAGATTGAGCTAGAGTTATTGCTTCTTTATCTCCCATGCCACAATCAACCGTTATTATCAATGAAATATCATCTTGTTTAAAACGATCAATATGCTCTTTTTGTAAACCATGCCCTTCACTTAATCTATTAGGAAAAAAAACTTCTGGTATAAAACCCTTTTTAGCTTTTCTAAGTCCCCAATACATAATACAAGTAGCACTTACTCCATCTGAGTCAAAGTCACCAAAAATTACAACTTTCTCATTTTTTTCAAAGGCTTTTTTAATACGGCCTAAAGCTTTATCTATATCTGATAGTAAAAAAGGAGAATGAAGCTCTTTTTTATTTTTATTTAGAAATGACTTTAAATCATCAATATTATTAATAAAGTCTATTGAGTCTATAAAAGATGAAACTAAAGGATCAAAACCAATTTTACAACAATGTTCATATACCTCACTCATTACACTAGTCCTGTAAAGTCGCTAATAAAGTGTGAGAAGTAGCAGAGTCTATTTTAACATTAACAAATGATCCAATTAAAGAAATATCTCCTTCAAAAATAACAGGCAAATTACCCGCAGTTCTTGCTTTTAAGCAATTCTCACCTTTTCTTGCTTTATTTTCTACTAATACCTTATATATTTTACCAACAAATTTTTGATAAATATCACCTTGCATACTTAATTGTTGATCTATCATCTTAGCTAAACGTTCTTTACGTATTGATACAGGGATAGAGTCATCCATATCAGTAGCGGGGGTATTTTTTCTTTCGGAATAGTAAAACATAAAAGCAGTCTCGTAACCGATTTCTCTCATCATAGATAAAGAGTCTTCAAATTCTTCGTCTGTTTCAGAAGGAAAACCACAAATCATGTCAGTAGAAATACAAACATCTTTAACCTCTCTCATCTTTGAGATTAACTTAAGATATTTTTCTCGGGTATATCCTCTCTTCATTTCTTTTAAAATTCTACTATTACCAGATTGAGCTGGAATATGAAAGTAAGAACATAGGTTTTCGTGCTTAGCAACAATATCAATAATTTTTTCATCAAATAGTATAGGGTGAGAAGTTAAAAAGCGAATCCAAACACCTTTATACCTCAAAGCTGTCATTTCTAATAAGTCGGCAAATTTAATGTCTTCGTGTTTATAAGAGTTAATAGTTTGGCCTAGTAAAGTAATTTCTTTTACACCCTTTTCTACCAAAGAGTCTAGTTTTTTAAAAATTTCATCCGGAGATAAATTAACTTCACGTCCTTTAACCGCTGGCACAATACAATAGCTACAATTAAAGTTACAACCAGTTTGAATTGGCATATATGTACGAAACGGAAATTTGGCTTTTTCATCCAACATTAGCTCATAAGTGCTATATTCTTCGTAAGACCTAGCAGTTAAATCTCTCAATACTTTTGATATTTGTGGAAGTTCAACTGGGCTAATTAAAAAATCAATCTCAGGATGTTTTTTTAAAAAAACTTCTCGTTGAGCCTCTACCATACACCCCATGATTCCAATTTTTTTAGCCTTGTTTTTTCTTTTTTGAGGAACCAAACTACTCAAACGGTTCCAGATTTTTTCATCTGCATTATCCCTTACCGTACAAGTATTAAAAATTACAAGTTCAGCTTGATCTGCACTTGATATTAACTCATAACCTGCCTTATCTAACATTTTTGTAATAGTCAAAGACTCATACTCATTCATTTGGCAACCAAAATTCATGATGCAGGCAGTATTTTCTTTCATTTTAATCTCCAAAATATGGGGGGAATTTTTTATCATTTATAAAATAATGACAAAATGACATTATATCTTTAACTCTACAAGATAAAAGAAAGTAAATCAAAGCATCTCTATAGATGAACATATTAGCCAATCACTAAAGCTTACCCTAATATGAACTTATAAAGTTTCCGATATGTAACCATACAATTAATTGAAAATAGGACCATTTGTGCAAGCAGACATACTTCCTCAGAAACTAAATCAAAAAAAGTTTTTATTAACTTTAGAAGTTGATCCACCTAAAGGGCCTGGGGTTAAAAAAATCCTATCTCAAATAAAACCACTTATTCAATACATCGATGCTATTAATGTTGCTTGTTGCCCTGTAGCCAAACTACGAATGGATCCTCTAGCTTTTGCTATATTACTAAAACAAGAGTTTGATATTGAGGTCATTATACATTTAACAATGAGAGATATGTCCCTACTAGGCTTACAAAGTTATTTGATTGGCTCATCTGCTCTTGGTATTCATAATATTTTAGCCATGACAGGTGATACGGCTAGACATTCTGATATACCCAAAACTAAGGGGGTTTTTCAAGCAAACTCTCTAACTCTTCTTAAGATGATGGGACAAATGAACAATCGCCTCAATTTTGACGGTAAAAAGCTAAATAAAAAGTCTAAATTTTTTGCAGGGGCTACCTGTAATCCCTCTGCTATCAATCTAACAAACGAAATCAAAAAAATGAATAAAAAAATAGAAGCTGGAGCTGAGTTTTTTCAAACACAGCCACTATTTTTAGACAAAAATTTAGATGTATTTTTAAAATATACCAATACTGAAATTCATAAACCCATTTTAATGGGAACCATGTTATTAAAAAGCTATGATTCTTCTCTATGGTTAAATGAAAGTGTTCCTAGTCTATTTGTCCCATCAGAAGTCCTAACTTCTTTAAAAAAAGATGATACTCAAGAGAATGGATTAAAAATTGCTTCTGAGTTTTGTAAAAAAGCAATGAATAAAGTAAATGGCTTACATTTATTTCCTCTGAATAACTATGAAGCTCTTTTAGAACTAGTTCAAGAGGTCAAAAGTTTTCAAAAAAAATAGTATGTTTCCTTCCAAAGCAAATATATTCCTTTTCAAAAAAATATTTCTTAAAGAGTATGTCTACTTTTTAATACCCATTTTTTCACTTGCCCTAGGCTTATCATTACTTTTTTCTTCTTTTTGTATTTTCTCTGGTTTACATCAAGAGTTCTACTTACTTGTAGATAAGCTTGAACCACATATTATCATTAAACCTAAAAACTCTTACTTTGAAAACTATTTAAAATTAGGAGATTTTTTATCACAGACAAAAAATGTCAAAGATGTTATCCCAACAATCAGATCACAGGGCATTTTACAATTTGATCAGCGTGCCATCGGGATTATCATTAAAAGTAACCCCCAAATCTCACAAACTAAAATATCTAAAGAATTAGCAAAAGAATTAGAAGTCATAATAGGCTCTAATGTTCAGTTAATGGTTGCTGATGGAGAAGAACATACTTTAAAAATTGAAGGTTTTTTTAACTCATTTGGTTGGGAGTCTAAAAAGTTAACGATTGAAATTCCTTTTACTTTAGCTAAAAATATCATCTTTGGAGATGATTTTGTTAATGAAATACATTTAATTTTAAATCAAATTCATCAAGCTAAACATACACAAAAAATAATAAAACAAGACAAAGTCTTTTATTCAAGTACGTGGCAAGATAAATTTGAAGAAACACTCATCATGTTTCAAACCGAAAACCACATACACTTTTATCTAATGAGTTTTCTTTTTTTATTAATTTTATTTAGCATTCATACTTGCTTTTCACTTATTTTTTTAAGAAAAAAAGAAAATTTAAACGCCTTACTTTATGCCAAGTTTCAAAAGCAGGATTTACGTATATTAATACAACAAGTAAGTCATTTCACTATTTTATCTTCTATTACTTTATCTTTCATTATTAGTTACTCTTTTAAAGTATTTTTAGAAAATTATCCATTAAAACTTCCTCAAAGCCTATTTTACTCTCCTGTTTTACCTTTTAATTGGGATTGGAATTTTTTATGGCTTTGTATCTTTTTATTTTATACTGGAGCCATTATAGCTGTATCTCATGCACAAAAAAAAGTTATGGGGAACTTATCATGAACAAACTTTTTTTATTACTTTTTCTTTTTTGTTATAAAACCAACAGTCAATCTATAAAAGATATTAATTCAAATGTTTATTTCAAACCCAAACTAAATTATTTCTCAAAAGAAAAAACTGGCTTATCTATTTTAGTTGTTAATAAAGCTCATTTTAAAACAATCAATAATCCATTCTTTTCAAAATCTGGATATTACATCGATGAACTCAAAGGAAATACTAATTATAAGCTTAAAATTAAGCAAAAGTATTATTTACCAAATCATCATGGAAAAATAAACTTAATGCCCTTTCCAAAAGGAAAACATAAAATAAATATTCTCTGGAAAGATCAAAATATCTTATTAAATCCAAATATCAAAGAAAAGAAAAATTCTCTTCAACTTGTAATACTACCTGATGATGATTTTCCAACACTAATTGGAGAATACAACTCATCTACAGTAATGAATATGGGATACAAAAAAATATATAAATCATTAAAAAAAATAAAAGAACTTATTAAAGATATACAAATAAAAAAACTAAAATTTCATACAATAATTGACCCAGACTATAGAGATAAACTCGGAAAATCCAGCGACTTCATAGAATATTTAAAAATACATTACAAACGCCTTGAATATTTAAAGCCAAGCTTAATTCAACTAAAATTATTAGAAAAATCTTATTTATTAACAATAAATGGAAAATATAAGCCACTTAACTCAAATCAATCAAAGTTTCGCTACAAAATTAGCCTAAACAAAAGCTTTAAAATCATCTCTTATCAAGAAGATTAAAAAGACATATCCCTCAATCAAAGCTCATTAAAACCTCTAAGGATTTATCCATCGTTTTAACAAATAAGCTTAATTTATTTGTTTTCATTAAAATAGCCTTTAAAAGTTGTTTTCTTTTATCTTCCTCAACGAGAGACAAAAGTTTTGAGGCCCCATCTTGTCCATGAATATCACAGCTTAAAACGTTTTTCTCAACAGAGTAGTTTCCGCCCAATGGGCAATATTTAAATAATCCATCTCTTTTTTCTAAGTTTTTAAAACAAGTTAATAACTTTTTTTTATGGTAAGAACGAATCATTCTATTCACATGAGGCTCAAAAAATTCTTTTTTAGAGCTAAGTAAAGAAAGATATACTAATGCTTTTGTATTTGATTTTAATATTTCTTTATTAGGCATTTTCACATTTGAAATTATAATTTTTTTCTTTTCTCTTTTTAAATAAAACTGTATTGGAGAGAAAGGTATAGATATAGAATAATGATCTTGATTTAACTTTGATAAGTCCATTGGTTTTTCTTTTACGTATTGCTCTAACTCACTAATAAACCTTGCACTACTTCCTATATTTTTAAAATCACTTGTTAGCTCAAAACTAGGGTAATTAAGCCCAAATAAATCAGCTTTCAAAGAAAACTTACCAGAAAATAAATGAACCACTCTTAATAAAAATTTTCTACCTTTTAACTTAAGAAGAGATAAGTCTTTTTTAGAAATTAAATCAAAAATTTGTCCTAAGTTTACCTGAAAGTTTAAATCATTTTTTTCGATGTTTACTATTTGTTCATAGTTTTTCATTTTCAAAAAAGATGAATAAAAGTTTGAATCCTCTTTTAATAAAAACTTAAAGCTAAAACCATTCACATTTTTTATTAATGAACATGAGTCTACACTCTTTTCTATCCAAGATAATCCTTTTGGCTTTATCAGATGCTTTAAAAAAGGAAAGAAGTCTTTTTTCATATGCATATAGGGCTTATTATTTATTTTTCTTGGCCTTCTTGTAAAAACTAACTTAGAAGAAGATATCAACATTTGTAATTTATCTTTAGACTGCTTTATATACAAAGTATCATAAATTGACCATTTAATTTTGGCTATTTTACCCTGATCAAATGATTGCCTTTCGACAATATCTAATTTAGATAATAAAGTTTCTGATAAAGGTGTAACCCAAAAAAAATGAAAATCACTCCTGTCTTTATAAAAAGAAAAATAAAATGATTTCGTTAAAGAAATCCAATCAGATGTAAGATAGGTTTTTTGTAAAAAATTTCTAACAAACGGAAGAGAATGAAGAGAATCTAAAATAGAATATAAAAAAACACTCAAAGCATCTTGATGAATAGAAGCTTTAAGACTATGAATATAAAAAACATCTTGAGAGTCATTTATATATTTTGAATAATCATAGTTTACTTTTTTACTTGTTGATAACAACTTTTCATGGTTTTGTTTTTTAGAAACTAACAATGTATCTTGATAATATAATGCACTAAAATATAAAAATGCACTTAAAATTAAAAATCTCATTTTATCTCCTAAAAGCTCAATGTAAATTCTTTTAATTTCTCCATCTCATAAAACATCTTTGATACAGGTAAACCCATGACATTATAATAACACCCATTTATTTTTTTTATAAAAATTCGAGCTTCACCTTGTATGCCATAAGAGCCTGCTTTATCAGCATATTCATTTTGATCTAAATACCATTCTATTAGTGGTTCACTTATCAAACCAAAATGTACATATGAAATATCACAAGATTTTAAAACAATCTCTTTTTGTGAATTTAAAATACAATAACCAGTACTAACAAGATGCTGATTATTTGATAATTTTTGCAACATTTTTTTTGCATCTTCTCTTGATTTTGGTTTACCCAATACTTCGTTATCTAGACTTACTACCGTATCAAAACCAAAAATTAAAGCATCATTAACACCCTTTAGATCATCTAATACTGCTGCTGCTTTAATAAAAGCATTTTCTTGAACAAAAGAGATAGGCTCACTTTGATCTATATCTTTTTCTTTATCTGTAGTCAAAATTTTATGTTCTTTACATAAAATAGAAAAAAGCTCTTTTCTTCTTGGAGAGCCCGAACCTAGTATAATTTTTTTATCTGAAATAAACATAATTTACCTTAATAGAGTATAAATAACGGATTCTAAAAAAAAATGCCCCTTCAAAACGATGGAGCACTTTATATATTTAAACCAAATAATTGGTTTTTAATAATTAATCTTCTTTTTTTGTAGCAGCTTTTTTACTTGTTTTTTTTGCTGGTGCTTTTTCTGCAACAACCTCTTTAACAGGAGCTTTCTTTTCTACTACTTTTTTTTCTACTACTTTTTTTTCTGGAGCTTCTTTTGTTGCAAGTCCAGTAATTTTTGGTAATACAAATTCAGGATCAATAACATTTACTTTTGCCATGATTCTGCTTTTATATCTTGCAGCTGTTTGCTTTCTTAAGATATTTTTTGTTACTAACTTATCAAAAGTTCTTAAAGCCTGAGGAATAAAAACTCTAATTTCTTCTATATTTTTACTTTCTAAAATTACAGAAACTTTTTTCTTTACTGATCTCATTCTAGCTCTTAATGGAGCGTTTCTAAGTCTTCTTTTTTCTGCTTGTCTAGCTCTTTTTGCTACTGATGCTAAATTTGCCATTGGGGCACTTCCTTTTATTTTAAATTTAAAAAGTAATACTCATTCAGTAAGCTATAGGAGACAACCTCACATGAACGTATCACAAGTGGATATTTTTTAATTGAAATAACCAAAACAAGAATAAGGCCAACAGAATATCATTCAAAAAAATATTTTTCAATGATATTATTTTTTGGTGTGAAATTTACTCATCCAATCATTATAAAAATCCATAAAACTATTATTATTGATATGTTTTTTTACTTTTTCCATAAAAGCATGAAAAAAGGCTAAATTATGATAAGAAGCCAACCTTTGGCCAGTAAACTCTTTAGACTTAAATAAATGGTGTAAATAAGCCTTTGTTGTCCTTTGACAAACCTTACATCCACAATCTTCATCAATTAAAGAGTTATCTCTTTTATATTTAGAATTTAAAATATTAATATCACCTGAAAAACTATACAATTTACCGTGACGAGCAACTCTAGTTGGCATAACACAATCAAACATATCTATACCATTTTTTATTGAGTTCAAAAAATCAAAAGGAGTACCTACTCCCATTAAATAGCGTAATCTTTTTGGGTCATAGCCTGTAGATAAAACTTCTAATATCCTAACCATATCCTCTCTGGTTTCTCCAACAGATAAACCACCAATAGCAATACCATCAAAACCTAAAGATTGAATAAAATTTTGGCTCTCAAGCCTTAAGTCCTCATGTATTCCTCCCTGAATAATTCCAAATAGATGTTGGTGTCCTTTATTTTTTGAAAACTCATCAACACAGATTTGTGCCCATTCATGGGTTTTTTTCATAGATTGAGAGATGTAATCCCAATTAGCATCTCCTGGAGGACATTCATCAAAGGCCATAATAATATCTGCACCCAACTCCCTTTGAGTTTCTATAACATTTTTTGGAGTAAAACGATGTTTAGAGCCATCAATAATAGAGCGAAAATCAACACCATTGTCATCAATTTTTCTTAAGTCTTTTAATGAAAAAACCTGAAAACCACCACTATCTGTTAAAAACTTTCTTTTAAAACCAGTAAACCCGTGTAACCCACCCAATTCTTTTATCAATGAAGAACCTGGCCTTAAATATAAATGATAGGTATTACCTAATATGATAGGAAAACCCATTTCTTCTAAATCATCGTTTGTAAGAGTTTTAACTGTTGCTTTTGTTCCTACTGGCATAAACAATGGGGTTTCAACCTCTTGACCATTTAAGTCAAATTTACAGGTCCTTGCTTGTGAACCACTGTCTTCATTTACTACTTTTAAATCAATCACTATTTATCCTTGTTTTTTATTTTTTGTGCTAAAGCTTTTTTAATCTGTAAGAGTTCTAAGTAATAAGCATCAAAGTTTAAGTTTTTACCATTATACTTTTCTTTATAAAACTTTAAAGCATTATTTATATGCTTTAAGCCCTCTTGTAAATAGCCTGCCTCAAGTTGGAGAATTGATAAGTTTTTCCATGAAGGCACATGTTTTCTGTCTATTTTTAAAGCCAATACATAGTCCATAAAAGCTTTTAAAAAGTTTTCTTGCATCAATGCTCTAGCGTAATAAAATGGTGCATAACTTGGTAATATATTAATGCCTTTTTGCAGATATTCTCTAGCTCTTTTTTTTTCATTTTTTTTATAAAAATATTTTGATGCATTATAATATGTAACAGGGTCAGGCATTTTTGCATGTGCAACAAATAAAAGCTTTAAAAAAGTTTTTTCTTTTAATAAAACCTTTCTATCTAAAGATTTTTGTACTAAAGAATGCTCTAATCTACCATTATTAAAAATACTATTAACATAAAACTCTGGATTTTTTAAGCTATTCACCTCAAAAAAGAAAGAATATAACCAATAAATAGTCCACATACACAAAAATACCACCGGAAAAAACCTTTTCTTACTTATAAAATCTCTGTTAACTAAGCTTTTTGACATCACTTTTGATAGTAAAACAAGAGCTGGAACCAGTATAATCCCAAAATGAAATAGGTAATAAGTCATAGACATTAAAACCAATGATATTAAAGCCAAAAATTCAAATTTCTCTAGTCTTTGATATGATAAGTAAAGCAAATAAATAGATATAAAAATAAATAAAAACCCAAGAGGCAAACCTAAAGAGACTAAAATAGATAATGGAGTAAAATGAGAATATGAGCTTAAGCGAATATACCTCAATAAACTTTCATCTTCATAAGATTTATAAGTCTTTTTATCTTTTTCTAAGTTTTTAAAATAAAACTTTCTATAGTTGCCTTGACCGATACCAAACAATAAGTTTTCTTTTAAAATACTATACGATATTTTTGTTTCTATCCATCTAATTTCTAGTTTTGAAAAACCCTCTATCTTTGATGGATTACTAATAAAAAAATACATTATACCAGTCAACAATAATAAAAAAGGCACTATCATTTTACGATTTTTTTCAAACACCAAAAAGCCCTCTATTATAAAAAAGGCTAATAAAGCAGCCCTAGATTTTGAAACTATTAAAAATAATAGAGTGAGTAATATTGACCCTTTTAAATATTTAATTGGTACTTGTTTTCTGTGAATATAAAACCAAAATAGAAAGCTTGCTGCAAATAAATTTGGATTACCAGTCAAAACAGATAAATGATAAGAACTCCCCTGATAAAAAGACAAACCAAGCAACTCTAAAGTGCATAAAAAAGACAATAAAAGTAAAATAACCCCTGAAACATGGTATAGCTCAAACTTTGTTCTTTTATAAAAATACATCATACAATATGCGAAGGTACAAACACCTAAAGTATGAATAAGAGTAAAACTTTTATGATATAAATCAGAAACAATAAATATTGATAAAAAAAGAAATAAAATAATTTTATCTTTTTTTAACAAAGCTAAGTCTTTATTTGACTTTGTATCATATAAATACCAAAAATATAGAGGTAAAAAAAGACAAGTAAAAATAATCCATTTTGAACTATAAAAACTGTCATAGATATTAGGTAAATAAAAAAACTGATGAATTATCAATAAATTACAAAATAAAAGGGTATAGGTTTTCATTCTATTACAAGAGGTATAGAGCGCCCTATTTTCATTTCACTAGGGCTTAGGATAGACTCATAACAATAAACCTCAACACCAGCCTTTATTGCTTTTATTAGTAAAGAAGAATAAACAGGGTCTACATCAATAGCAGAACTAAAACTATCTCCATCTGATCGTTGAACCAAATAAAACATGATAGCTCTTTTTTTATCTTTAACAACATCCATTAACTCTTGAAGGTGTTTTTGACCTCGGCTACTAACAGCATCTGGAAACAAGTACCTATTCCCCTCTAAAAGAGTCACACTCTTAACCTCAAGATAAATATCTACTTTAGATTTTATTAATAAATCTATCCTAGAGGATTTACCGTATTTTATTTCACTTAAAACCTCATCAAAAAGACCAATTTCTGCAATCTCATTATTTAAAATAGCTTCTTTTACAATATGGTTAGCACGATGAGTATTGACCATAATCCAACAGTCACCATTATGAACCATCTCTAAACTATATCTAAGTTTTCTTTTGGGATTTTTACTATCCGATAGAAGAACTTTCCAGCCCTCTCCTAAACAAGAGGTCATTCTTCCTGAGTTTGCACAATGGACAGTTATTATATCTTTGCTAGCTAGCTCTACATCTACTAAAAAACGTTTATATCTTTTTATAAAGGTTGCTTCTATTAAGTTTTCTTTAAATTTCATATTAAGTCTAAATATATTCTTTTACGCAAAAAAAGACCACAACAAATTAATATTGTGGTCTTTTTTTAACTATTACATTCTGAAGTACTGATCTAAAAATCTCATAGCATCCATATAAAAAGCACGATCTTCGCCTTGATTGTTCATTAAAGAATATCTTACAAATTTCTTTAATTCAACACGAACGTTATTAATCGTAGTTTTCATACTTTTATCTCCAATTCTGAAGATTTTTGCCATAACTTGTAGCATTCTTGACTCATGAGCTTCTAAGTCTTTTTTAACAGTTTCAATCAATGCCTTTGCATCTTTTTTCTCTTTGTTTAAAGCTTTAATATACTCTTTCATTAATGCTTGTTGAGCATCAGAATCTTTTGACTTTTTTAATTCAATCTCTTTTTCTAATACAGCTACATAATCTTTTCTTAATAAATAAATTTGATCTATTAATCCAAGTACTGCATCTGCATCTTCTTCAGTTAATTCACTAGCAATCTCCGCTAAAACAGAAGCATCAATTCCTGAGTCCATCGTTGAGATAGAGCTAGGGGCTTTTGGGGGAGTTCTTTTTCCGATAAAATCAGAATCTACTTCAATAGCATAAGAAGTACCCATAGACATTACTAACAATCCTGCAATAAATAGTCCTCTAAGTTTCATTTCATTCTCCTAAAAGCACTACTGTGCTTGTTTAGCCTCTTCAAGGGCCTTTTGAGCTTTTGCATACTCTGTTTTTGCATCTAATATTTTTTGAGCATCACCAGAAGCGATTGCCTGTACTAATTTTTGATAAGCTGTATTTACTTTAGCCTGTAAATCTTCAAGACTTACTGAACTTGAGTTAGATGCTAAAGGTGTATTTACAACAACACCTGAATTATTAGTACCGTTTGTTCCAGCACCGCTATTTCCGCTATTATATGGAGTGTATCCACTATTATAGCCACCATTGTTATATCCGCCATTACTACCGTATCCGCCACTATAACCACCGTTGGTATATCCGCCGCCGTAACCGCCTCCATAACCRCCWYYRTWAYMWCCRYYGYYRTAKCCGCCKCCRTARCCRCCNTNNNYMNATMMNCCACCRTTKYYANNNTAWYMRCCACCGTWWCCNNNACCGTANNNAYMRCCACCKTNAWMYKSYWCMGTATCMWYYRMYACYWWRMTAYYRTNCAKTRNNATTTMAKANTANNSTACNAKMRYTKAWTTCWGWTNNAGYWNASASCNTTAWTTCTRWTKGANNTACAMCATWMWTYMTWMTKSWTACWANATMYWTCATTNCYTCTTNNANNNMTARWMKYKMWTWNTCCWYTTRRWSKWWKWSWAGCKMTTNAAKMMRWWYMWYCWWWGTCTWGMNTMWTKWRSWRKAWYYKMYWWASTMWWRARYMMTTKKCWRTATYTKRTTKACYAWWAARYSNTTNTSRWTWYCKTSTYSRCCATNAANKSKWTRGYWWSMNTYWCCKSCAYWMSMGWYAGYMAKAWTACNTGYNNTMMMKTCWSTMRTWATRNTSTTRWNTTMTYTMKTWAWGTYKWGKYTAWWWMYNAAWSTTSWSRYTAARWNASAATCWYCWYATTWWSTTASANTMASMANTAWTTTSTTRSATWMKAMMTNNTKWGYWKKATWSWWYCTKKWKYRWKMTAKATNCWSTWKTGAKMWATMTCAMTWGNTNKRTAAWYCWSWWTTSATCWRYANTMYWGKTTKCWTYNAWYATATYSGYYRCYTTGAYYWNNNTATCCRCCACCYTGRCCTGGGTANTNNCCRCCRCCYTGRCCTGGNNANTAWCCGCCRCCTTGACCTGGWTATCCGCCACCTTGACCTGGATATCCGCCACCTTGACCTGGATATCCGCCACCTTGGCCTGGATATCCGCCACCTTGGCCTGGATATCCGCCACCATTATAGTTTCCGCCACCTGGGTAATAACCCTGACCATATCCTCCAGAACCATTGTAATAACTGTTTCCAGAGCCATATTGACTTTGATTCTGTCCACCATAATTGCTATTGTAGCCACTATTATTGTTATTGCCATTAGAATTTCCGTAACCATTTCCATAACTGCCATTATTATAGCCGTTATTATAGTTACTATTCTGATTATTACCATTTTGGTTATTATAATTACCATTTTGGTTATTATAATTATTTCCGTTTCCTTGAGTATATCCAGAAGAACCAGTTCCTCCGTAATCGCCACCTAAACCATCATATCTAGATTCAGCCTCTACAGTGCTAAATAATAATATGCTAAAAGCCGCGATTTTAAGACCCATCTTAACAGGCTTGGAAATAAAGTTAGTTTTCCTGTTGATGATGTTCATACCAGTCCTCCGAGTTAATATATATAATTAATAATTTTTTAATCTACACATATATCTACGGCTTGGTTGAAAAAAAGTTTCAATTATTTTTCATAAAAAAGATTTTACTGACAAAAAAGACTAGTTTATATACTTTTTTGTAATAATTAATCTTATGCTTGAGTAAAAACAGCCTTTATATATAAATTTATAAGCTAACAAAATTTCTTTAAAAGTAATTGCCCATAATATACTGGAAAATTAATCCCTCTTTAGTTAAACTGTCCATAACTTAATTAGATACAAAGATTAACCTTAATGAAAATTCTTAAATATACACGAATAGGTAAAAAATGAAAATCACACATAATTGGCTAAAAGAGCTTATTGATATTGACCTAGAGCCAGCAAAAGTAGATGAAGTATTAACTGACCTTGGCTTAGAAGTTGAATCTGTTACCAAAACCTTAGCAAATTTTGATAAAGTTATCGTAGGTAAAATTATAAATATCAATAAACATCCAGAAGCTGATAGGCTTAATATCTGTGAAGTAGATATCAATCAAGAAAGCCCTCTTAGCATAGTCTGTGGAGCTCCCAACGTTCAAATTAATGCGTTAGTTCCTGTTGCTCTTATGGGTGCAAACCTTCCTTTTGGAAAATTAAAGCCCCGTAAAATCAGAGGTATTGACTCAGATGGAATGATTTGCGCCGAAGAAGAACTCGGCTTTACTGACAAGTCTGATGGAATTTGGATACTAGACAATAAATATAAAGTCGGAACAAATTTTAGAGATTACTTTGATAATGATTTTATCTATGAATTTTCAATTGGTCCAAATAGACCTGATTGTTTTGGATTAAAAGGAATAGTAAGAGACCTAGCTGCAAAGTTAAATACAGACTATCAATTCACTACTCCTAATTTAGTTGAAAAAAAACTAACAGACTTTCAAATTAACATTGAAGATAAAGAGGCCTGTCCTAGATATGTAGGCTCTTACATTAAAAATGTACAAATTAAAGAAAGCCCAGAGTGGCTAAAACAAAGATTAACTCATATTGGACTACGCCCTATTAATAACATTGTAGATATCAGTAACTATTTAATGTATTTATGGGGACATCCAATGCATGCTTTTGATGCCAATCAAATCGAAGGTAATCAAATCATAGTTAGAAGAGCAAAAAATGGTGAACAACTAACCATGCTAGATGACTCTATAAAAAAATTAACTGAATTAGACTTAGTTATATGTGACTCTAATAAACCAACAGCTCTTGCTGGAGTTATGGGAGGGCAAAACTCTGAAATTACTAATTCAACAGTAGATGTCTTTTTAGAAGTAGCATACTTTGAGCCTATCACTATACGAACAATGTCTAAAAGACATAAGCTACATACAGATGCTTCTCATAGGTTTGAACGAGGAATGGACCCTCTAACTCCACCAGAGCTAATGAAACATTTTGTTTCTATGGTTTTAGAGCTAGCAGGCGGAACATTTGAAGGCACATTAGATAACAACCCTAGTACTTTTGAAAACCTTGAAATTAATTTTAATAGCTCGATTATTGATCGTATTTTAGGTATCAACATCCCTAACGAAAAAATCTCTAAATATTTAGAGCTATTAGGCTGTAAATTGAAAGACACAGAAAATGGTTTTTTAGTTACTATCCCATCGTGGAGACCAGATCTCGAAAGGCCAATTGATATTGTAGAAGAAGTCGCTAGACTTTATGGCCTCAATGAAATTCCATATGAGGCTCCAAAGATTTCACTCGACCTATATAATGACAAACCTTTTGAAACCATAATTAATAAAACAAAAAGTTTTTTAGTTGCAGAAGGCTTAAGCGAATGCATCACATACTCATTTTCAAGTGAAGACTCAGAAAATGCCATCAGTTTAATAAACCCTATGGCAAATGATATGGCTCAACTACGAACAAACCTAAGTGATCGTATCATTCCTATTATTGTTAATAATTTCAAAAAACAAAATGACTCACTTGGTTTATTTGAAATAGGTAAAGTCTTTTTCAAAGAAAACTACTCAGAAGAAATCCATTTATCTATTGCTCTTTATAATTTTCAAGATAGCAATTGGAGAGATAATTCTACTCAAAGTGACTTTTTTACTTTAAAAGGTATCCTAGAAAAAATGTCTAGTGCACTTTCTATTAATTTACAACTAAAGTCCCCTAAAGATGAGATTAAAAACTGTGTAAAAGATTCTACTATGGCTATTTTTTACCAAGGAAAACAAATTGGCTACCTCGGAACAATCAACCCATCTGTCATTAAACCCCATAAAATGTTTCAAACTTTAATTTGTTTAGAGCTAAACTTAGACCCTATTTTAAATAAAAAAGATAAAACTGTCCAATTTAAAGAGCTTAGTTCAATCTCCTCATCTGAAAAAAAACTAGCATTAATAACTCCAAAAAATATTGCTGCTGATACAATTTTAAAAGAAATTAAGTCTCTTAAAGTCTCTAATTTAGAGTCCTACTCTATTTTTGATTTATATTTAGGCAAGGGAATCCCTGATGACTCTAAAAGCCTCGGAATTAAATTTATCTTCAGAGGAAAAGAAAAGAGCATACCAGAAGAAGAAATGGGGCAATCTATAAATAAGATTTTAGAAAGACTAAATTCCAAACATAATATAACTCTAAGACCTTGAAAATTTTAGAGTTTATAGAAAGCGATCAAGAGATAAACTCCCCTGCAATCTACTTACAGGGGACTTGTCCTTTCCAAAAAGAACTTATGGAAAGCTTTTTTTTTAAGAAGCTTAAACAAAGGCACCCTAAAATTAAAATCAACCACTTACACGTGCTTGACTTACCCTTTGGTGAGCTAATACAATTTGTAAGACAAATACCTCTCTTTGCTAAACCTAGCTTAATTGTATTTGAAAATATTGAATCACTTCCTAAAAGTTCATTTCAACAATTAATAGAGGTCATTGAAAAATCTAAAACCCTTAATCGATACTATTATATGCTTGTGCCACCAAGGTTTTTAAGCGACAAACCTAAAAACCCTGTAATCCATTCTATTAAAATTGATCTTAATTCATTAATTCAATTTATTCTTCATTTAATGAAAATTTCTGACTTACCAGTTAGTCAATATTTAGCAAAACAACTCGCAGAAATAAACCTAACTAACCCCATAAACCTGTTTTCTGAACTAGAAAAACTTCGTATCTACTCACTAAACGATTCACAATATAAAGTTTCTTCTGTAATTCCTATTTTTCATAGTAAAAAAGAAACCAGTATTTTTAATTTTTTAGATCGAATAGGGACAAAAAAACTTCAAAGATCGCTTCTTGAACTTGAAGAAATTATTGCTTCTGGCTCTTTAGAACCCTTACCTTTTTTAGCAGGAATCAAATCCCACTTTCAACGATTATATCAACTAAAGTCATTAATTGAGCCCAAAGACTTATTAAGAATATTCAAAAAAACAAATCAATACTTTACCTCTAGATCACGTAGAGACAAACAAAAAGTAATGGAAGAATTAAGAGAGTATTTATCAGAAAGCATACCAGAAGACCAACAAGATAAATTTAATAAAAAATATAAAAGTGATTATTATTTAGCAAAATTACTTTTTCAACAAAAAATATTTTCTCTAAAAGAACTCATAAATATATTACTTAAACTAACCAAAATAAATGCAAAGTTTCAATCAAGCTCATACCCTAAAGAAAATCAACTTTACCAAATGACTCTTGAAATTTGTCACGATATATCAAAGCCTAAAAAAGTACTATCAAGAAGCTAATAATTATAAGTACAAAGACTCAAATACATCACCTGTAATTACTTGTATTTTCTTTTCTTTCGCTAAAGAGCCAGCAGACATGGTTAAACCACCAAAAGTAATTAAAACTCCACTGCCAATCTTTTGATCTCGCATGTCTGATGCAAAAGTTTTTACTTCCATATCACCAATTTGACTAGAGTTTTTATATACCTGACAAAAGATTGGAATATTTTTACCGCCATCTAAAATATACCTTAAAACATCACCAGAAGGGTCTTTACCTAAATAACTTTTAACAGCCAAACCCATCAATGAAAAAGATTTTCGTATTTTTAGTTCAAAATCTCTAAAAGGCATAGTAAGCATATCGCAAAGAGTTGGTTTAACATAATCAGATAAAATCCCTTTTAACTTAGAGAGACCACCCTTTACTTTACCTTCAATTTGCTCAACTTCAAATGACGGGATTTTATTAAAAACACGGGGATCAGGTAACTCAGGTTTTAAGAAAAATTTTCTACTTTCTTGCTTAAAGTCATAATAAAAACTCTCTAGGCTTTTAATAGTTCTAAAATTTGAGATTTTAGCTTTTTTTAACAATGTAGCAACATTTTTAAATTCTGGGTCTAACTGTGAAACATTGTTCCACATATCTATTGATTTTGAAATTTTACTTCTTTTTTCATCACTAAAAAAGTAAGCCCAACCTAAAAGCCAAAACAACTCTTGCTTTATCTCAAAACTACATTCAAATGACTCTAAATATTTTCTAATATAAGAGACCCATTGCTCGTGTAAATATCCTGTTTCAATGTGATCAAAGTCATATAAAAACTGTAACACATAATCATAAGCATCTCTTAAAAATAAGTTGTGATCTGTTGAAGATTCTTCAAAGTATTTTGCAAAAAACTTATTACTAACTTCAAAGTTTTCTTCTAAGTCATATGATCTAGCCAAAAGATATAACTCATAAGATTTATAATCATTATCATTCACCAAATCTAAAAGAAAATCTTTAGCTTCAGAAAAGTTACCTAGCCCCAAAAAACATAATATTAAACCTCTAGTGGCTTCTACATGAGTTGATTCTTTTGCTAAAACGGTCTCATATAAGCCTTTAGCTTGGTCATATTTTGCTTGTGATGCATATAAAAATGCCAAACGATATAGAGATTCTATATCAGGTTCATCTGATAAAAGATGTAAATAATGCTCAAAAGCATCATCAAACTGATTTAACTCATAACATATATCTGCTAAATCTCTCCTAAACTCTTTGCTATCTATATCTTTTTTAGTAGAGCTTGGAAGTTCTAATATCCTAACATAAACATCTGGTAATGCTTTTTTTCTATCTATTAGTTTATATAAACTTAATAATAATAAAAGAGCTTTTAAATGATTCGGGAAATCTTGAAGAATCTCTATAAGCTTTTCTTCACAAGCTAAAAAATCATTATCTTCAAATAGTTTTTTTGCCTCTATATATTTTGTATATGTCTGTAAAGTCCCATCTTTTTTTGCATTTAGATAAGAGTTTGCAAAAAAAATAAGCAAAGAAAGCACTAAAATTAGAATAATATTGAACATAAAAAACCCTATTCGTTGAGAGCTCTATCGACAGTATCATTCAAAAAAAAATTCTTTTTAAATACAAAAAATCATGGCTTTCATATAGTAGTATACAAAAATCATGATTAATTTATAAGTTTTGTTAGTTTTTAAACCTCAAAAGCATATGAGTGAAACTTTAGTGAGTTTATAATCTCTTTTTCCCATAAAGGCCAATCATGTGGGCCAGAGCCTACATAACACTCACAACTTACACCCAAGTCCTTTAAATACTTTTCAAACTTCATATTTGCAGGAATAATCTGAGGCTCTTCATCTCCACAGTTTAGCCTAATCTTAATACCACTATCAATAATAGAATCTTTATTTAAAGAGGCTTGCTCAAATAAATCATCAGATACTGGACAAGATAAAGCACTAATAGATGCAAAAGCATTGGGATGATCAAAAGCAATTTTTAAAGCCCAATGTGCTCCGATTGATAAACCTTCTATAGCACGACCTTTTTGATCTGATCTTACACGATAGTTTTTCTCTATATATGAAATTAAATCATCTGCTATATAATTATAATATAGATGTCCTTGGTTTTCTTCGGTCCAAGCTTGTGATTTATCTGGCATTACAATAACCATTTCTTTTATTTTTTCTTGTGTAATTAAAGAGTCTGCGACTTGAGAAATATTACCTTTATCATGCCAAGACCTCTCCCAATCTAACAAACCACCAGATAAATATAAAACAGGAAACACCTGATTAGACGTAGCATAACTTGGTGGTAAATAAATAACATATTTTTTATTTTCATTTAGAGATTTTGAATAAAATGAAGTATGAATCAATGTACCTTTTGTTCCGTCTGTTGTTAAACAAGAGTTATCATCTTGATTTAATGTAAGCATAGATTGATCGTTCATATA
Organism: Candidatus Cloacimonadota bacterium; assembly: GCA_002402105.1. Taxonomy (GTDB): domain Bacteria; phylum Muiribacteriota; class UBA6191; order UBA6191; family UBA6191. Next base: position 183,695 of record NVVD01000001.1, on the reverse strand, counting down.
TTGACCATCAACAACAAATTTATATTCAATTTCTCCATGACCTAAAGCAGGAGTAGTCAGGTACCATCCTCCATCATTTCCAGAGTCAAGGTCCCATTGTTGCCAATTGTTAAAATTTCCTGAAACTGATACTGATTGAGCATAGGGAGCTTCACATACAAATGAAACTGAAGTATCGCTATTAACTAAAGTACTTAACATAGTTTTCCTTTTTAAAATGAATTTGAATTGTTTTTAATATTATACTAAGAAGTTTAAAAATTAATCAATTTTTGCTTCTAAAAGATTAGGCTGATCTTGAATTAAAATCTGATTTAATGCCACTCTATCACGTTCAAACATTGTAATAAAACAAAGAGCATATACATAGGTTAAATTATCATTTAAAGTCGTACTATCTACTCGTATGATTTCAGCTAAAACGCCTTCAAAATCAAAATAATTTAAAGTAAAAAAAAGCTCTAATTTTGAACCAATTTTTAACTCTTCTTGAGAGCTTAGCTCCATGCCTCCAACGCTAATATCAGAAGTCAATCCTTCAACTAAGTCCTCTGAAAAGGTATTTTTTTCTAAAAATCGAAATTTAATATCAACCATTTTATTAATACGTACGTGGTCTCTATTTTGAAAAATTCCGTCTACAATAATTGGGGATTTCACCTCTAATATGCCAGTATCAAAGTCTCGAATCACTGAGACTGGGATGGTAATCTTAAAGCTGATAATTTTTGTACCTACTAAGCCCTGTAAAATAGCGTAATGTACATCATTAAAAAAATATCTATTACCCATCTGCGTAGTAGGCCAGACTAAAGATATTGATTTTTTATCACAAGAAACTACTCTACTCTTCAAAAGCATTTTACCTTGCTCAGAGTCAAAAACCACTAATTCAACATACTGATTTTTTAAAAAAAGTTCTCCTTGAAACAAACTTCTATGTTTCATAGATTAGTTTCTCCTACTTTTTTTAGCACTTAACTTTTTTATTTTTTCTAAAGTTTCAACATTTTTTGGGGACTTTGGAACCAGTTTAATACATTGCTCATAATTAAATATTGCTTTTTTGTATTGACCTTTTTTAACCAAGGCTTCTGCTAAATTATAATAGGCATTTGGATATTTATTGTAAGCTTTTATCGATTTTTTATAGTATTCAATTGCAAAATTTAATTTACCTTGTTTTGCATATAAAAAACCAATATTATTATAGATTACTGGGTCTTTAGGAGTCTCTCTTGAAAGGTCTCCTAATTTTGCTATTGCTTTATTGATTTGATTTGTTTGCTCATATAAAGCCGCTAAATTAGTATAAGCCTTTAAATATCTTTTGTTTCCTGCAATTGCTGCTAAATAATGCTTTTCTGCTAATTTTACATTTTTTTCTAAAGCATATAAAAAAGCAATATTATTATGTGCTGCTGCAAATTTTGGTTGGAATTTTACTGCTTTTAAATAGCTTTCTTTGGCTTGTTTATATTGTTTTTTTCCGCCATAAATCATACCTAAATTATACCATGCATAAGAATACTTTGGATTAATTTTAATAACTTCTGACCAAGTTGCAATGGATTCCTTTTCTTTCCCGATACTCAGATATATTCGAGCTAAATTTTCTTTTGCTTTAATATTTTTCGGGCTAATTTTACTGGCTTGTTTCCAGGACTCAATAGCAAGCTCAATTTGTCGTACTGATGCATAAACAAAGCCCATATTAATATATGCATTTACATAATCTGAATTAATATCTATTGCTTTTTTTATATTTTCTAAAGCTTGATCAAATTGACCTTTTTGAGTGTATAAAAAGCCCAAAGAATCCCAAGCTTTATAATGATTTCTATCTAATTCTAAAGTCATTTTCCAGTATTTTTCTGCTTGCTCTAGTTTACCAAGTAAAAAATATGCTCCACCTAAATCATAAGATGCATCAGCATAAGTTGGATCAATTTTTAATGCTTTTGACCAATCTTGAGAAGCTGCAAAAATACGACCTCTTCTCATAGAGTAAGAACCTTGTTTATATATTTTTTCTGCCTCTTGTCTAGCAGAGGCATAACTCAACTGAATACTCATGCCTATAATAAGCATGGCACATCCCATTTTTTTTGCCAAATTAATAGTATTCATCAAAATATCCTTTGCCATTTTAAATATTTATTAACAATTAAATCTTAATCGTTTAATTTAATTTCTGTGTCCATAAAAGATGTAGAAAAATATCCACTTTTAAAAGTATCATTTGCTAATATTTTCTGGTGTACTTCAATGGTTGAAGAAACTCCATCAATTACAAACTCTTGTAAAGCCCTTTGCCCTCTTAAAATTGCCTTATCTCTATCTTCGTCATAAACAATCAACTTTGCAATCATTGAATCATAAAATGGTAAAATTTCATCACCACTAGAAATCATAGTATCAATACGCACTCCAGGTCCACCAGGAAGCCTTAAAGTCTCAATTTTACCAGGACATGGAGAAAAACCATTTTTTACATCTTCTGCATTTATTCTAAATTCAATGGCATGACCCTTAGATTTTATTTGATCTTGAGTGTAAGACAGCTTGTGCCCCTCTGTGATTAAAATCTGCTCTTTTACTAAATCAACCCCAGTGACCATCTCTGTAACAGGGTGTTCAACTTGTAATCTAGTATTCATTTCCATGAAATAAAAATTTTCATCTTTATCTACTAAAAACTCGATCGTGCCAGCATTTTTATAATTAACCGCTTTTGCAGCATTTACTCCTGCTTGACATATTCTCTCTCTAAGATCATCAGATATTTGAGGAGAAGGAGCTTCTTCTAATAATTTTTGATGTCTTCTTTGAATTGAGCAGTTTCTCTCACCTAAATGAATAACATTACCAAAATTATCACCTAAAATTTGCACCTCTATATGCCTTGGATCAATTACAAATTTTTCTATGTAACAGTCTCCATTACCAAAACCAGCTAAGGCCTCTTGAGAAGCTACTTCAAAAAGTTCAGCAAAATCCTCTTCTTTGTGAACAAGACGCATTCCTTTGCCACCACCACCAGCAGTTGCTTTAACCATAACAGGAAAGCCACATTCTCTTGCAACTTCAATACCTTCTTTAATTGATTGAATAATATCTTTTGAACCTGGTACAGTAGGAACACCATTTTTTTTCATTAGTTTTCTTGCTTCTGCTTTATCACCCATTCTACGAATGGAATCTGCCTCTGGCCCTATGAATAATATTTTACAAGATTTCAATACATCAACAAAGTCAACATTTTCAGATAAAAATCCATAACCAGGATGAATTGCATCTGCTCCTGAGATTTCTGCTGCTGCCACTATATTTTGCACATTTAAATAACTCTCAGAAACCTGATGTGGCCCAATACAAATAGCCTCATCAGCTAGTTTTACATGAAGAGAATCTTTGTCTGCACTTGAATAAACAGCTACAGTTTCAATATCTAACTCTTTGCAAGCTCTGATAATTCTTACTGCTATTTCTCCACGATTAGCAATTAAAAGTCGATTAATTTTTCTAGACATTCTTTTTTTCCAATTCTATAAGCTCCATGTCGTAAGCAACTCCAACACCTGATTCAACTAATACTGATTTTACTTTTCCTGAGTCATTAGCATATAAATCATGAGATACATTAATAGCTGTTATTAAACCAATTTTATCACCAGTTTTTATTTGCTCTCCCACCTTTACTGAAGAAGAAAAAATACCAACTCGATCTGATTTTAAAAAGATACCATTTGCAGAACTATTAATTTTTTGTATTACTGTTTCTTCTTTTTTAGAGCTAGAGCTTTTTTCACCATTATTAGAGACAACTTTTGTTGCTCCTCTTCTAAGATAAATACTTTGACTTCCTTTTTCAATGGATAAGTCATTATATCTTGATTGGCTAAACTCTTCGATTAGTCCTTCTAGTTCCATCGTACTGTCCTTTTCTAAACTACCTACGTCACTTGTATATATCGTGTATTGTACCTTTAAATCAAAGAAAAAGAAAGCATAAAGACCCGAATTTAACTACCCTAATTTCAATTAAAGCGCCATTTATTATCTGATAACTAAAATAAATGTATTCTATTTTTTATAAAAAATAGAATCAGTTTCTTGATCTATCTAACAACTCTTCTATTTTAGAAAGACTCGGATGGTCTTCTTCTAAAGAAACCTCTATCATTTGCAATAAACGCCTTGCACTACGCTTTTCATTTAAATCCATATAAATATTAGCCAAAGTAAGACTAGCATCTACATACATTGGATTTAAGTCTAATGCTTCTTTTAAATAGTCAATTGCTTTATCAATATTCCCCATTTTTTGATGGCAAAGACCTAAGTAATAATACCCATCTGGATAAGAAGGAGATAAACCAAGCCCCTTATTTAACTCTTCTAAAGCCATCTCTACATTATCACAATCAAAATACTCTTTTGCTAATTTTATATGTACTGACCCATAATCTGGCTCCATACGCAATATTTTAACCAAACCAAGAGCAGCCTCTTCAAAATATGAAACTTTTACAAACTCTAAAATATTTGTTAAACCAACAAAATTTTTATCTTGTAGTTTTACAACTTTATAAAAGGCTTCATAAGCTTCTTCGTACTTTTCTAAAATTAATAAAATTTTTCCCTTTTCATAGTGAGCTTCAACATATAAGCTATTTTTTTTTATTGATTTTTCAACACTTTGATAAGCTTCTTCTATTTTTCCTAGTTTTCTTTGAAGAACTCCTATTTTAAGCAAAATATCTGGGTAATCATTTTCTTTATTTAATTTTTCATAATATTTTAAAATCTCTTCTTCTAGTTTTTGAGAAGAATCATCTAGTTTATTTACCATATTTTTAGCTCTTTGATCATCAGGTTTGATATCTAGTGCTCTTTGAAAATATGATTTTGCTTCATCTACTTCATTTAAACTTGTACAGCAACTTCCTAGATTACTTAGTATTTGAAAAGAGTTTGGCCTAAGTTTTAACGCAAACAAATAAGACTTTTTAGCTTTCATAAATGATTGCATTTGAAAAGAAATATTCCCATGTATAAAAAAAGATTTTGCCCAATAAGGTTTCACCTTTATCAACTTATCTGCAATCTCTATCGCTTTCTCTTTTTTATCAACTTCAAAATTTGCTTGAATTAAAAATACCAAAGCAACAGGATCGCAATCTCTATCAATATATAATCTCTCCAATAAATGAATCGCTTCTTCTTTTTTATCTCTTTGCAATAAAGACTGAAAATCTAAGCGAATCTGATTTACGGTGTTTACCAGACTAACCTCAGAGTTTTCGCCAGGGTCCATATTATCTAAAAAACTCAGAGTATTTAACTCTTGTCTTTCTGCAACGTTAATATACATTTTTATATTAGGATAGTTTTCATCTAATGATTCGACAACAGTCCATCTTTTTATAGCCTCTTGATAAAGCTCTTTTTTATATAAATCTAAACCTTCATGAAATAATAGTTTTATGTCCATTTTAAGTCTTTCTTGGTTTTGGTTTTGCTGCAGGAAATAAAATATTGTTTAGTATTAAACGATACCCAGGAGAGTTTTTATGTAACTTTAAATCAGTTGGAGGGTCAGATACTGCATGAGAAAAATCTTCTGGGTCATGCCCTCCATAAAAAGTAAAAGTACCTTTTCCGAATCTTCCGTGTATGTATTTATAAACATCTTTATCAATTGTTTTGCCTAATTTTATAACAGATGCTTTTAATACCTTTCCACTAAATGAGGTAGTTTGCCCTAAAAAACCTCTAACTACATTTCTGTGATTTTGATTTAACATAGCAGGAATAGGATCAAACTTTGCACTAAATTCAAATAGTTCAAAATCTTCTTTTTCAGGGTGAAATCTATTTTGGTATAAAGATACATCTATATCTGAAAATTCATAAACGTTTGGGTCTAAATCTAACTTAAAGTTTTCAAAAGCTAAAGTTTGTCGAAAGTCTAGCCTATTATTTATATTTTTAGAAACTGGGGTACCATCAATACGAGGGTCAACAATATCTAATGATAAAGCTGACAAACCTACATCTAAACTATCTGTAGCTGAACACATAGCAAACATAAAACCACCCTTTGAAACATACTCTTGAACCATTTTAGAAACATCTCCAAACCAAGTTTGTACATTTTTATAACCTGCTTTTTTTGATAGTTTTCTAAATAGTTGAACCTTTTTTAAATACCAAGGAGCATTTTTAAATGAGCGATAAAATTTACCATACTGACCACTAAAGTCTTCGTGATGTAAATGCAACCAATCATATTCAAAGAGCTTTCCTGCTAATACCTCTTTATTCCATAACTTATCGTAAGGAATTTTGGCATAATTCATAACTAAAGTCACAGCATCATCCCAAGGATCAGTCGACTTTTGAGTATACACTGCAATTTTTGGAGCCTTTTCAAGCTGTACCTTACCCATATTATTTTTTTCAATAATAACATCTATTTGTTGTTTTGCTGACTCATCAATAACGATACCAGATACCCCATATAATGTAGCCTGTAATAACAATGTATCACTATATGGCATTAAAAAACTGCCACCTTTAAAGTTTAAAAGCCATTGAACTTTATAGGATTGCTCTAAAGCAAAATAGGCTAAGCCATATGCTCTTAAGTGATCTGTTTGTGATTCATCCATTTCTACTAAAAAATACTGATTAGCAAAAGAGTTACAATACAAACTTAAAAACATCAACAATTTAATCAATTTCATTATTTATTCTTTCTTAGTCTTCAAGCATCAATAATTTTGATGCTAAAGAAATTGCTACCGCTTTTGGCCTTTTATCACTACATTTATAACCAGCTGGGCAATCAACTCTTTTTAAATCACTTTCATTAAAACCTTGATTTAATAAACGGCTTTTAAAAGTTTTCCATTTGGTATTTGACCCAATTAAGCCAATATAAGAGCATTTTGCTCGTAAACATCTCTTTAAAATCTCAAAATCTAAAGCATGATTATGAGTTAAAATTAAAATTTTAGAATCACTTGGTAAATTATCAATTTCAGTTTCGGGGCCATCTGATAAAATCATTTCTACATTTGACAAACTATCTTGTGGAAACTGGTTTTCACGAGAGTCAACCCAATATATTTTATTTTGTAAGTCTTTCATTAAAAAGACTAACTCTTTACCTATGTGACCAGCTCCAAAAATAATTAAAGCTGAATGACTCGATATAAATGGCTCAAACATTATTTCAACCTTACCACCACAACATTGCCCTAACTTTGCACCCAAAGTAAAATCCCTCAAAAAGCATTTACTATCCTTAGACAAAAGAGCCTCTCTTGAAATTTTCATTGCTTTATACTCTAAATGACCACCACCAATGCTTCCAATGATTGAATCTTTCAAAACAATCATTTTTGAAGCTATATTTCGTGGTGAAGAGCCTGTAACTTTTACAATAGTAAGCAATACATGAGAAACTTTCTCTTCATTTAATTGATGAAGTCTTAAATACATAAATCTACATAGAGTTTAAAGATTTTAAAATCTCTTCTGGTGTTGCTGGAGCATTTAACTTTACTATCTTTTTATAATCTCCATAAGACTTTATTGCATCTTTAATAGCATGCCAAACTGCAATTCCGTGTAAAAAAGGAGGTTCTCCAACAGCTTTTGAGGAGTAGATTGTTTCTTCTTTACATTTTACATTTTTTAAAATTTCAACATTAAACACATCAGGAATATCACGACTAACAGGAATCTTATAAGTTGAAGGAGCATGAGTTTTTAAGCTACCTTTATCATCCCATTTTAGCTCTTCGTTAGTAAGCCATCCCATGCCTTGTACAAAACCACCTTCAATTTGACCCATATCAATGTTTGGACTCAAAGAAGCACCAACATCATGTAAAATATCAGCTCTTACTACTTTTGACTCTCCTGTTAAAGTATCTAATAATACCTCTGCTACACAAGCCCCATAAGTATAATAAAAAAATGGTTTTCCTTGAGAAGTCTCTCTATTATAAAAAATTTTAGGAGTTTTATAAAAACCTGTCGCTGATAAAGAAACTCTATTATGATAAGCATCACAAACTAATTGATTAAAGCTTATCTCATTATCACCTGCATAAACCATATTATTTTTAAAATTAACTACTGATTGATCTACTTCATATTTTTCAGAAGCAAACTTAATTAATCTCTTTTTTAATTTTTGAGCTGCATTTTGAGCCGCCATCCCGTTTAAATCAGTACCAGAAGAAGCCGCAGTTGCAGAAGTATTTGGCACCTTTTCTGTAGTTGTAGCAGTAATTTTTATTCGAGATAAATCAACTTGAAACTCAGAAGCAACAATTTGGGCAACTTTTGTAAATAGACCTTGCCCCATTTCTGTTCCACCATGATTTAGATGAATAGAACCATCTCCATAAATATGAATCAAAGCACCTGCTTGATTTAAAAAAGCAGTAGTAAATGAAACTCCAAATTTACTTGGAATAAAAGATATACCTTTTTTATAATACTTATTAATTTTATTAAACTCTCTAGTCGCTTTTAAACGATTTTGAAAATCAGAGCTTTTTTCTAGTTGCTCTGTGATTTCATGAATAATATTATCTTCAATTGTTTGATGATAAGGAGTTATATTTCGGTCTTCTGTACCATAATAATTTACTTTTCTTACTCCATGAGAGCATAGGTTAAGCTTATTTGAGATAGCATCAACGATCTCTTCAATGATAAAAGCACCTTGTGGTCCACCAAAACCTCTAAATGCTGTATTTGAAACAGTATTAGTTTTACATGGAAAACCATTTAAAGTTGCATCTTTTAAATAATAAACACTATCAGCAAAAAATAATGCTCTATCTAATATAGAGGTGGACAAGTCAGCCACATGACCACATTTTGATGCCAAATCAATTTCGATTCCAGTGATTTCTCCGTCATCGTTAAAACCTACATCGTATTTAAAATAAAAATCATGCCTTTTACCCGTAATAATCATATCTTCATCACGAGCTAATCTTAATTTTACTGATCTTTTAGTTTTATTTGCTAAAAGTGCTGCCATACAAGCGATGTTTGCTGGTTGAGTTTCTTTTCCTCCAAAACCACCACCCATACGCCTAACTTCAACAGACACCGAATGTTTAGCTAAATTCAAAAATCTTGCAACCATTTTTTGAACTTCTGCTGGATGTTGCGTTGAACTATATATTTTTAAATCATCATCTTCTAAAGGATGAGCAATACAAATTTGCCCCTCTAAGTAAAAATGATCTTGTCCTCCTAAATCAATTTCACCTTGAAGGCGGTGCTTTGAGCTTTCTAGGGCTTTTTTTGAGTCACCAATTTTTAAACTATGAGGAGATGCAACAAAGTGTTTTTTTTCTAATGCATCTCTAATTTCAAGGATAGCCTCTAGCTCTTCATAGTCAATTTTGACTAAATGACTAGCCTCTCTTGCAATATCACGAGTTTTTGCTGCAATAATAACAACTGGTTGTCCAATATACTCGACTACATCTTCAGCCAATACTGGTTCATCAGGAAAAATAGGCCCAACATCATTTGTCCCTAAAATATCTTTTGCACTTAATACAGCCTCAACACCCTCTAAATTTAAGGCATCTTTTATACAAATACTTTTAATCTTAGCATGAGCATAAATACTAGTTACAATCCACGTATGCAATGCATTAGGAAGCTCAGGCAAATCATCAATATAAACTGCTTCGCCTGTTACGTGCTTATGAGCACTATCATGAACAACAAAAGCTCCAACTCCTGAAATATCTTTATCATTCATAATGAACTACTCCTGTTTGATCTATTTGCTTAGAAGACACTAAATAAAACTTTTTCAATAAATTTGATGAAATTTTTGTTCGATACCAAGAGCTTCCACGAAAATCACTTAAAGGAGTAAACTCATCTTGTAAGATTTTTTCTGCTTGCTCGACAATTTCTTCATTCCACAGTTTCCCTAATAAAAAGTTTTCTGTATTTTTTGCTCGAATAGGAGTTGCTGCCATTCCGCCAAAAGCTATTCTAATACTCTTTACTAAGTCATTTTCAATTTTAATAAAAAAAGCACCACAACAGGTTGAAATATCTTGATCAAATCTTTTAGATATTTTAAATACTTCAAATTTTTCTTGGTCAACTATTTTTGGAATTTTAATATTTAATAAAACTTCATCTTCATGTAAAGAGGTTTTACGATAATCAACAAATAACTCACTTAATGAAACTTCTCTTTGTCCTTTTTGAGACACTAAAGTAACTGTCGCATCTAATACCATTAATGGCGGAGCAGAATCTCCAATTGGAGAGGCATTCATTAAATTTCCGCCCATGCTTCCTGAGTTTCTGATTTGTACTGAACCTAAACGCAGTACCATATTATATAAAGAGGGGAAGTTTTTTTGAAAATAAGGAAGTAAATCGCTATATGAAACAGCAGCACCAAAACAAAGATGACTTTGCGTCTCCTCAATTTGTTTTAATTCTGATACCTTACCAAGTAATATTATCTCAGATAAAACTTGAAAATGTTTTGAAATCATCAAACCTAGGTCAGTACCACCTGCTAATAGTCTCGCTACAGGATATTTATGTCGTAGCTCAAGTAAAGAGTTTAAAGAATCTGGAATAAAAAAAGTTGTAGACTCTGAACGAAAGGTTAAAAGCCCACCCTTAGTAATAGACTTTAATAAAGTGATTGTTTCTTCTTTTTTATTTTCAAAGTGATCACCAGTAAATTTTATAGAAGCAGCTGCATCAATAATAGGACGATATCCAGTACACCTACATAAATTGCCTGCTAAATGGTTATGAATTTCAGAGACTGAAAAGCTTTTTTGCATATGATACATTGCAAAAAGAGTCATAATAAAGCCAGGAGTACAAAAACCACATTGAGAACCATGAAAGTCAACCATTGCCTGTTGCACTGGATGAAGTTTATTGTCAAATTTCAAGCCTTCTACTGTTATTAATTGTTTACCGTGTAAGCTTCCCACAAACAAAATACAAGAGTTGATAGCTTTGTAACTCAGCTTATTATTTACAATCTCAACAACAACTACACTACAAGCTCCGCAATCACCTTCTGCACAACCTTCTTTGGTTCCCATAATAGATTGTCGTTCTCGCAAATATTGTAAGACCGTCATAGAAGGATTAACATCATTTATAGATATTAACTCTTGATTTAGTAAAAATTGAATCGAATCAACCATTAGCTCCCTTTCTGATCAACTTTAAGATTAAAATCTTTTAGTATTTAATTTTTATCTGAAAAAAATATAATCGAATTGTACATGAAAACATCATTAAGGACAAAAATCTGCGATAAATATGTTAGTTTTTCAAAAAAAATCTATAAGCAACTATTTATAGATTTAACTTAAGGGTAAAATAAGCATCTCTTTTATTTCAAAAAATAATTGTTTCTTTTACATTTAAATTACACATTTTCAAATCAAGATGTTATACTTTTAAAGTTAGTCTATAAAATAGGCTATTATTGGGGGTGTTTGCTAATTTTTTTATCAAATTAGACAAACAATAATCGATTTAACTTTTAGGAGTTATTTGGTCATGCGATCTATTATATTAATAAGTTTTTTTCTATTTACATTTCAAATTCATGCTAGTATCGATAAGGGTTCTATAGCGTATATCAAAGGTAGAGCTGTTATTGAGCGAGGTATTAAAACCTTACCTGTAAAACTAGGCTCAATTTTAAGAGCTGGTGATAAGGTCAACGTTGAAGAAGCCTCTCAAGTTTCAATCGAGTTATTTGGCTCAGGTCTCATCAAAATCACTGAAAAAACCTCTTTTTTGATCCCTGAAACAGAAGCAAACTCCGAAAGAACTTCAAAAATATCTTTATTTTTTGGAGGGCTATGGGTTAAAGCTAAAAAATTATTAAAAGGTGAGTCATTTGAAATTAAAACTCCTACAGCTACAGCTGGTGTCCGTGGTACAGAATACGGTGCAAGCTATGATCCAGAAACTGGTTCTACTGACATTGATGTAGCAGACGGAGAAGTTTACGCAACTGATGGTGACGGAAACGAAGAAACAATCACAGAAGGTTTTAGCTACTCTGCCAACCAATCTGGTGGAGGTGCACCAGTATATAACCCTGAAAGAGTCACTAGAAGACGATCTAAAGCTGCTGCAACTCCAAGCAACAACTCAAACCAAGCTAAAAATGTGGCTAGACAAGCAAGATCAGAAGCTAAAAAGAAAATCTCTGACGCTCGTAAACGTGCTTCAAGTAAAGCTGCTAGAAAAAGGGCCCAAGCAAAAAGAAGAAAAGCAACCATAAGAGCTAAAAAAATAAGAGAAGCTCTTCAAAAAAAGAAACAAGACATAAGAAGAAAAAGAAAACTAGAACAACAAAGAAAAAAGGCTCTTGAACTCAAGAAAAAAAGAAAAGCCGCACTTGAAAGAAAGAAAGCTAAAACAATTGCAAAAAAACGTCGTGAAGCCCAGCTAAAGGCAAAAGCAAAAGCTGCCGCAGCAAAAAGAGCTAAAGCTGCTGCACAAGCTAAGGTAAAAGCTGCTGCACAGGCTAAAGCAAGAGCTAAAGCTAAAGTTGAGGCTAAAGCAAAAGAAAGAATTAGAGCTAGAGAAAAGGCAAAAAAAGCTAGAGCTAGAGAAAAAGCTCAAGTTGAAGCTGCTAAAAAAGCTACTGAACTAGCACAAGCCAAAGCAGAGGCTGCTAAAAAAGCTCTTGCAGAAGCAAAAGCAAAAAATGATGTAAAAAGTGCAGCATTAGCTGCAAAAGCACAAGCTGTTGCAAAAGCCGCTGAAGCAAGAGCTTTAGCCCAAACACAAGCGGCTACAAAAGCTCAAGCTCAAGCACAAGCTGCGGCTAAAGCAGAACAAGAAGCCAAAGTTGCAACAGCCAAAGCAGAAGCCGAAGCAGCAGCAAAAACAGTTGCAGAAGCAACAGCCAAAGCTGAGGCTGTAGCTGTAGCAAAAGAGGAAGCCAAAGCTGTTGAAAAAGCAGAAATTGCAAAAGTTGAAGCGGAAGCTGCTGCAAAAGCAGAGGCAGAAGCTATAAAAATAACAAAACCAGAAAATGAACAAAGTACCGCCAATGAAGCGGAAGCAGAGGCCGCTGCTATCGAAGCTGCTGCAAATGCAGCCAGAGAAGCAGAATCAGCCGCCGCAGAAGCAGCTGAAGCAGCAGCACTTGCTGCATCAGAAGCCGCCGAAGAAGCTGCTAGAATAGCAATCGAAGAAGAAGCTCTTAGACTTCAAGAAAAAAGAGACGAAGAAGAAACAGCAAGAATAGCCAATATTACTAATGTTATTCAAGTCATCCAAGAAAAAAATGATGCTATTAGCAGCTTTAATCAAAGAGTAAATGAATTATCAGTTGATAATACCATTCCAGTAGAACAAAAACTCAACGAACTTCTACAAATTATTCCATCTTCTGCAACATTAGAAAAAAACGACTCTTTAATCACCAAAGAGCTATTAAGCCAAACTAATGCTTCTCAAGAGACACTAGATCAAGCAGAACAACTTATTCAAGAGCAACAAGTTTTACTAGCATCACTTACAAGCATAACTCAAAATTTAGCCTCTCAACTATTTGACGAAGTAACCCAAAGAAAAGATAAATTTCAGTTTATTCAAAGCCAAATTAATCAAGTCATCGCACATCCAACTAAAGAAATAGAAACCAAAAGAGAAGAAATTAAACTATTACAAAAAGAGGCTGACCAAATCAATGCTGGCATTAATTCACAAACATTTAACCTTGAAAAACAAGCAATTACAACTTTATTTGCACTCAACCCAAGTTCAAGCCCAATCTCAGATAGCCAATTTTTACAATTTTCTCCAACAGAGCTAAGCAATTTAAATACAGCAATCCAAAATATTGAGATTGCTGATATTATTATTAGATTTGAAGACATGATTTCTCAATCTAAATTAAGATCAGGACGGCTTATCGTACCTGTAAAATTTGGTTCAAAAAGTTATCAAATCAAAATTAATCGTAAAGATCTAAAAGACCACAGATTAGTTAGACAAATCATTGAAAACGAACTTAGACTTCAAGTTGCTAAAGAAAAGAGCTTTTTAGACCAACAGTTTAGACAACAAGAGTTAAAAAGATTAAAAGAACAACGAAACAGAGAAAAAAGAGAAAGTGATTATAATCCTGCTACTGCGACTAGAGATGGTCAAGGGGTATTTTTACCTATCCGATTTTAATTAAACTTTAAACCCACAAAAAAGCCTCTAATTTTTAGAGGATTTTTTGTTTTCTGATGACTTTCCAATTTAATTTAGCCATAATTATTTTATTTGTGATAAAATTAAATTGATTTACAACAGGAAGCTTTATGGAATCTAAATATATTAACACTTTTACTGACTTTGGATTTAAAAGAATCTTTGGTACAGAGGTAAATAAAGACCTTTTAATTGATTTTCTTAACCAGCTGTTTCTTAAAGAAGAAAAAACTATAACAAATCTAACCTATCTCACAAGTGAACAACTTGGAGAAGGCTTTATTGATCGTTCTGCTATTTTTGATCTTTACTGTGAGCTTGAAGACGGTGAAAGAATAATTGTAGAAATGCAAATGGCTAAACAAGATTACTTTAAAGACCGTTCAATTTTTTACTCTACATTTCCTATTAGAGACCAAGCCAAAAAAGGTAAATGGAACTTTAAATTAGCTAAAGTTTATACAATTGGGCTTTTAGGATTTATTTTTGATGAGCATAAAAACGATAAAGACTATTTTCATCATGAAATTAAACTCATGGACATTAAGAAAAAAGAAGTTTTTTATGACAAACTCTCTTATATTTACTTAGAACTCCCAAAATTTACTAAAAAAGAAGACCAATTAGAAACTAAATTTGAAAAGTGGCTCTATGTTTTAAGAAATTTACACGAATTTGAAAATCGACCTCAAAAGCTACAAGAGCGTATCTTCAAAAAGCTTTTTGAAGTTGCTAAAATAGCAGCTTTTTCAAAAAAAGAACAAGATGCTTACCAAGATAGTTTAAAAGTTCTAAGAGACCTTCATAATGTTGTTGACTGTGCTAGAAACGAAGGAGAAGCTAAAGGTATAATAAAAGGCAGAGCTGAAGGATTAGCAGAAGGATTAGCTGAAGGCAAAAAAAACAACTCTTATTCTATTGCTAGAAAATGTTTAGCAAAAAAAATGACTCTTAATGACATTATTGATTTAACTGGCTTATCAAAAGAAGAAATATTAAATATTACATTTAGCTAAAACTAGGTACAAACCGAATATTAAAATTTATTTCAATAAAGTCAATTTTTGGAAAAATAAAGTTTTTATGGGAAGTCTAGTAGTCCAGAGGAACTTTCTCTTTAGGCCCTCACAGAATCGTACGCTTAAAATTAGAATTGGTGTAAAAATCTATTTCACTCTTATAATATCTTTTGTCAGCTCTTGCATCTGTTTAGACTCATATGACTGAGGAGAGATACCTTTAAGAAGCTTTAAAGGTAAGTGAGTACACTTAGACGCAATAGACCCTGCAAGACGCTTAATAAGTTCTTCTTTATTACAATCATCTGCATTTAAAATTTTATGAATCGATTTTTCTATTTCTTTTTGTACTATTTTTGTTTTCCATTGTTCAATATCTTTTATTAAGGGTATTAAACTTTGTTCGCTTTTCCATTGTGACAATAGTTTCATTTCTTCTGCTATTATTTCATAAATAGAGCTTTTTTGAGCATTTCTTTCTTCGATGTTTTGGTGAACTACGCTTTTTAAGTCTTCTATGTCAAAAAGAAATACCCCTTGATGATCTGCAAGTTTTGGGTCTAAAGTACGAGGCATACTAATATCAATAAAAAATAAAGGCTCGTATTTTCTTTTTTTCATTAGGCCACTGATGTGCTCTTCTTTTACAATAAAATCTGGTGCACTCACCGCTGATATCACAACATCAACCTCTAAAATACATTCTTCTAGTTTATCTAATGATAATGGGCAAGTATCAATAGTTTGGGCAATATTTTGAGCCTTAGATAAAGTACGGTTCATTAAATAAGATTTTTTTATGCCAGCATCAACTAAATGTTTTAAAGCTAAACGTCCCATTTCACCAGCACCAAGTATTAAAGCTTTTTTTTCGTACAAGTCTCCAAATACTTTTTTTGCTAACTCTACCGATGCTTGAGAAATAGAAACAGCACCTCTTGAGATAGAGGTTTCTGTACGTACTCGTTTTCCGACTCTTACGGCAAGTTCAAAAAGACGATTTAAATATTTATCAGTCCAACCTAGCTCTTTGGCACTTAAGTAAGAGTTTCTTACCTGTGACAAAATTTGATTCTCACCAATAATAACAGAGTCTAAACTTGATACAACTTCTAACAAATGCCTTATACAATCATTATTTTTTTTTAAATAAAACCACTCATCAAACTCTTTTTTAGTTAAATCAAAGAGTCCGATAAATCTCTTTTTTAGCTCTTCTGCTGAGTCTTCTAAAGATACAAGATAACATTCTAAACGATTACAAGTTTGAATGACTACTACTTCAGAATAAATATCTTCAATAGCAGAGACAAATTGATTCTTTCTTTCTTCTGTAAAAAAAAGAGAGTCTAATTTATCTATACCACCTGAGTGATGGTTCATTCCTATCATGCAATAAATCATATTTTAAAACCTATGAAAACCAAACATTGCAAAAACAACGGTCAACTGTATCAAGTAAGACAAAATGGCAATAATAGACAAACGCCTACCTAATTTACCTTGGTATGCTCTAATTTGAAAATAAATAACATATGCCAACCATGGCAACAAAATTAAACCTTCATGACCATTTCCTGAAAATAGGTTCATACCTTTACTATGGTAATGCATTACTCCGCTTAAAATAGAAAGCGTTAAAAACATAAAACCTAATAAAGTGGAACCATATGTCATTCCATCCAAAGTTTTTAAATCTGGTAAACGATGAAACCAAAAATCAAAAGTCTTATTTTTTAATCTAGAATTTTGTGTCAGATAAAAAATAGAGGATACAAAAGATATAGTTAGCAATGATAATGCCAAAAACGAAAATATTGAATAAAAATGAATCGAGTCAGTCGAAAGATTTTGAAACCCTGATTCAGAAGATATTCCTAAAAATAAAAAAAATAGAGGAATCAACAGATAAAAGAAACCTACATATTTTATTTTGTACTTATGTCTATACATTAAATAAACAATAGCAACAATAAAATAAACCAATGTTAAAAAAGGAAAGTGATTTAAGGCTAAGCCTTTATCAAAAGTACTTGCTATATAATCCCCTATAGAGATTAAATGACAAACCACACCAATTTGCAAAACAAACGAACCAATTAAATCTAGTTTTTCATCTTTATTTACAAAGGAAAATAAATAAATACCTGCCGTTAAAAAGTATAATATCACTGTTGTTTTAAGAAAAAATAAAGAAAACATAGTTTATTATCTCATATAAACTTTAAAATGTTCTAAATTTGTCCGTTTTCGGTTCATCAAGAGTTATCTCAAAATTTAAATTGATTACTCAACATTACTTGGATTCCAGCAAGTTCTTAGATTCTCATTTAAAGAATTAAGAATATCCATATCATTATTATTAATTTCAAAATCAAAGACATCAAAGTTTTCTTGAATACGGTGCTCTTTTGTAGACTTTGGCAATACCACTAACCCTTGCTGTAGCCCCCATTTTATTAAAATTTGAGCATTTGTTTTATTATAATTTAGAGAGATTTTACTTAATTTCTCATCATTAATTTTTTCTCCATGAGTTAAGGGGCTATATGCTTGAAGTAAAATATCATTCTTTTGACAATAATTTAATAATTTTTTTTGATATAAATATGGATGAAACTCTACCTGATTAACCATAGGTAATATCTCAGCATATTCTTTCATTTCTTCAAGATGTTTGATTGTGTAATTACTCACACCAATCGCTCTACATCTTTTTTCTCTATATAGATGCTCTAGTGCTTTCCATGTTTCTTTTCTAATAGGGCCTTCAGGCCAATGTATAAGAAGTAAATCAAAGTACTTTAATTTAGCTTCATCTAAACTTTGCTGATAAGATTCAATTGCATTATCATATCCATGATTTAAGCGATTAATTTTTGTGGTAATAAAAAAGTTCTCTCTTTTGATACCTAAACCATTTAAAGCATCGGTTACACTTTGCTCATTTTGATAAAGTTGAGCCGTATCAAAGTGAGTATAACCTGCTTTAATTCCATATTGAATCGCACATCTAGTTTGATCTCCAGGCTCCATTAAATAGACTCCAAGACCAATGCTTGGTATTTTAACTTGATTCTTTAAAGTTTTATATTGATTATTCATACACTCTCCTAGGCCATCCCGACTTATACTATATTTTTTAATATATCATAAATATTTTATTCACAATATCAGATATTAAGGCAATTAATTATAAACTACATCTTTTAAATAAAAAAGAGTAAAGTAAATTATGTAAATCTATCCTTTACTTACTATTTACTTCAAAGTAAAATGATGAAATGGAAAAAGAAGCTTATGCCCAACAATTAATGGTCCCAGAAATTGATGACCACGCCACACAATACCAAAATTTAATACATTTTTCAGATGAAATTTTACCATTACTAGAGAGCCTGCGAACCCAACTCCCCTACCAATATCACAGTTTTATAGATCAATGGAAAAAAACTAAAATCATCAAAAAATCAAACCGTTTTCAAGATACTTTAGAGTATTTTTTAGTCTTTCTAAAACATAGTTTTGGCATGGAGTTTCACATCATTGAAGAAGAAGACTCTTATCAAATTGAGTCTATCAATTGCCCGCTTATCCAACTACAAAATCAAAGCCACGAAACCACCGAGCTACAAAGAAAAACCCTCTGCTACCACTGCTCTGAGTTTCACATGATAAAGTTTCTAAGACACCACAACGTCAAATACAGACTAACCCTATATCCATCAGGCTGCCAACTACAAACCGACAACCCCAAAGAAACCCAACAAAACCCTTTATTTTATTAAAAAAATTATGAAAAATGTACTTATAATTGTTTCACATCCAAAAAAAGATAGCTTAACTATGGCAATGGCCCATCAATTTAAAAAGCTATCAGAGGGATCTGGAAATAATATAGAGTTCATAGATCTATATAAGACTAAACATCAACAAAGCTTTTTTTCTTTTGAAAATACTAATAGTACTGATATAACACCAGAGGTTGAATACTTTCAAAATGCCATCTCAAAAGCAGATGAAATAGCCTTCTTTTTTCCATATTGGTGGGGAAGCTTCCCCGCAATTTTAAAAAACTTCTTTGATTGTAACTTCTCTAAAGGCTTTGCCTTCAAGTATGTTAATTCAATGCCAAAAGGACTTTTAACAAATAAAAAAGTGAAAATATTTACTACAACTGGAGCACCAAAGTTTTTTTACACTCTCACTGGAGCAAATAGTCGACTTAAAAATATGATTAAAAAACAAATAGTCGAATTTTGTGGCATGAAACTAGACTCTTGCAATATCTATGGAAGTGTAAATACCAAAAATAAAAACATCACTAAAATATTAAATGACATAAAAAATAAAGTTTAATTTAAACAAATAAAATAATGACCTCTATACTTATTAGAGTTTTTAAACTATTGAAATACTGGTTGCTCAGATTTTCAAGGTTTGCTCAAAGCAGAATTAATCTAAATGGACTATCGGAATATTTCACAACAAGATATTCACTCTTAATTCGTGTTTATAAATATCCCTACAACACCCTTTAACTATGGTTAATTGAGATATCATCAGGAAAAGGAGAACCAACACCTTTTTCAATCAAATCTTTAAGACTTAATAAAAACACAGCCCATTTCATACTACAATGGTTCATAAAATCAGACTGATCTTGCCAGTTTGAATGCTTAAAATTAACTAAAATCTGTTTTTCTTTTTCAATAAGTTGAAAAGACACTAGAGTCCCAATCCAAATATCAGGACCACCACCAACACATTCCCACTCTACTAACTTGTTAGAAATGAGTCTAATAATTTTCATATCAGGCCCATGCCCATTAAACCTAAATTTAATAATAGAACCAACTTCACCAGCACCCAAAGTATCAGTAGTCCACCACTTAGATAACTCCGAATCAACAGTAAGAGCCCTATAAACAATCTCAGCCGAAGCCCCAATACCAACCTGATGACCAATACAAAACATAATTATCTCCTAAAAAGTAATACTACAAACATATATCAATCTTCATTAAAAATTTAATTTATACACTATCTATTTTTTGATTTTCTAACTATTAAAAGCCATCCCTAAAGGTCTTTATTTATTAATTAACTTACTTTATTGGAATAAATTCCAATTTCCTAATTAAATTTTTGGTAATTTATATTCCCAATTACCTAAATACTCATTAAAAAAAAAGATGTTTCCATTTAAAAACCCTTTAAAGGTCGTATCAATATATGGATGATATTTACTTAAAATTAAATTCAAAGAAACATCAAAAACAAGTACTCCATGTTCATATATAAATAATAAATAGTCAATACCTACAACTTGAAATTCATTCCATGAAACATCGCTACACCTTTTAAGTGTATACTCTTTTAAAATTACACTATTATACAAATCAATGATAATTAAAGTATTAGAAGAATCCCCAGTAATAATTAAATATTCATTTGATTTTGAAAAAACACATAAAACTTCAATTTGATTACAAATACTCCTAGGTAAATTAATTTTTTTCAAACCAATTTCAATAAAGCACTCTACACAGTCAATAGAAATATCTTCATCTATTAAAATATTTTTTTTAGAGTATTCTAAATTAATAATTACAAAATCATTCATTTATATCTTCTAGTAATCTAACTTTTTAGTTATAAATCTATTTAAAAATAAATAGTATAAGCTCAATACAGCCAACAAATAAAAAAAGCAACCACCGAGTTTTCGCAGAAAACAAGAAAAAAGCCCCGCAAACAAAAGAAAAGGTCTTATATGAGCGAAGTATTTTGTTTCATCTCATTTTCGACGTGTACTAGTGTACACAAGAAAATGAAGTGGAACAAAAGACGAGTTCAGATAAGACCGTACAGTCAGAAAATTAGTTTATGGTGCGTACATAGACTGGCAACCTATCCGATTCAGAAAGTTCAGTAGCAGCTTCAAGTGCTTCACGCCTAGTTGCATAATTACCAACCAAAACTTTATACAAAACCTTTGCACCTTTTTGTTGAGCCTCAACATCAGAGTTGAAACCTTTTTTAAACATTTTATCACGCAATTGTTTAGCATTACTTTCATTTAAAAAAGAACCTATCTGAATAGTAAATTGAATCATAGCAGCTCTTGCACGAAAATTTTCTACAGATGGAAGACTTGCTACATCTTTACTTTTTTCTAACTGAATCTTATTTTCTATATCACTTATATCTCCATTAGTTAAAATGCTAAACTTTACTTTTGTATTTCTAAGGCTTAAATAACTTTCTAATTTAGATAAATCAACTTGATCAATCGGAGTACCGAAATGAACTCTATAAACATTATCTAACAAAATCAAGTCGAACTTTAAATCTAAGTCACCTAAGTCCATTTCCTTCATTTTTGCAAAAGCATCTTCTCTACTTGAAAAAGTTTCTGATAACCTTAACTGAAATACATCACTACTAATAGCTATTACTTCACTTACTCTTTCTTTCTCTATTAAATCAAGTGAGTTTTCAAAGATACTAGATACTTTTTCTGAAATAGCAGTCTCATTGATAATTTCTACCATAGTATTAGTATCTTGCGATATAGGAGAGACTTGATTAACTAAAGAGTCTTCTTCAATGTTAATCAAAAAAGAGTCCTCATTATCAGTTTCAGAGGTAAAAAAAGGCTCTGTAATTACAACTTCTTGTGAAGAGTCAAAAGTCATTTCGCTTGAACTAACATCAAAAGGTTCATCAACTTTATTAAATTGATTTGCCTTAAAAAAGCTTTCGAAAGTAAATAAAGCTAAATAAAATAACAAGCAAGCTATAATTAGCCATGCTATTAAAGATATTAATTTATCTTGTGTTTCTGGAATTGTATCAAGAGTTTCTAGGGGTTCTTCCATCTTTTCCTCAATTAGTTTATAAAACTAATAAATAAAACCACTCATATAAAACAAGTAAATTTAGATTCAATATATTTTTTAAATATACCAAAAAAGACAAAATCATACAAGAAAGAACAAAAATTGTCCTAGAAATACTTCACTTATTATTTTGTTTGCATACGAAGTACGAGCTCTTGAGCTTTTGGCCCGTCTAAGCTTTCTAAAATTTTACCTAAAGTTTTTGGTTTTATTCTCTTTAATATCTGAAAGGACTCTTCTGCATCTCCTAGATTAATAATTTCAGCTGCTTTTGCTGGATCCATTTTTGCATAAGTTATCGCTAGAGTATCCAATCTTGCTTCTAGTTCTATATTTCTCTCATTTTCTCTTTCTTCTGCTATTTTCGCTTCTTCATTTTTAAAACGCTTTACCTTATTTTTAAAGTCCTCTTTCTCTTCTTCATGTATTTTAAATAAATTTTCTAACTTTTGTTTTTCTTCATGAATTTTTAAAGACTCTAACTTTACTCTTTGAAGCAATCTTTCAACATATTGTTTTTTATCTTCTAGAAGTGCTTGTTGTTGGTCTCTTGGTGATAAAGAGTTTATTTTTGCAAGCTTTATATACTCTTTAGCAATTGCAGTATTCCTCATTGCTTCTGGAAAATTACTTCGTAAATTAATAAATCCCGAGTAATCAAACATTATTATGACTACTCCTAATAAAATACAAATAATTGCAATTAAAGCTGCAATCAACATTTTTTCTATAAAACTACCCACTATTTTCCTCTCTTAGCTCTTAAGATTAAACTAACGTCATCCATTTGATCTTGTTCAAAGCGTAATCTCTCTCGTTTGTATTTTTCTACTGCTTTTTCTTCTAGTTTTTCGTAAATTTTTACTTCTTTAACTGCTTCTTCTAGAGATTTTTCGGCACTTTTCAACTCTTTGTAAGCATCTTGTAACTTTAACTCTTGACTAACTATTTTATAATCTACACCTTCTTCATAAGATAATGCATGCTCTACCCTATAAAAAGTCAATTCTCTTTTAAATTTAGCTATTTGCTCTCTAACCGTTTTTTTATCATCATGAAAATTTTTTAAGTTCTTTTGCTCATCTTGAAATAGTTTTTGCATTTTCAAAATCAGTTCTTTACATTCCTCAACTTTTCTATCTTTTAGTTTTTTTACTACAGCCAAACGAAAAGTAAATTTTTTCACTGCATAACCCCAGCTAATTGATTTTTCATTTCATCAAACGATACATACTCATGTGTACCTTGTTTTAAAAAAGCATTGATTTGATCTATTTTTGCAATAGCCAAATCAGTTTTTGCATTAGATCCAGCTTGATAAGCCCCAATATCTATCAAATCTCTACTCTTTTCATAATTTGCTAATAGTTCTCTAAGTTGAATTTGTAACTCTCTATGTCTATCATCAGAAATTGATAACATCAAACGAGAAACAGATTCCATCACATTTATAGCAGGGAAATGTCCTTGATGAGCCAAATCTCTTGACATAACTATGTGACCATCTAACAAACCTCTAACAGCATCTGCTATAGGCTCATCCATATCTCCACCTTCAACTAAAACTGTATAAATACCAGTAATAGAGCCTTTTTCATTTGTTCCTGCTCTTTCAAAAAGTCGTGGCATTAAGGCAAAAACAGAAGCAGGGTAACCTCTATTGGTTGGTGTTTCTCCAGCAGCAAGACCAACCTCTCTTTGGGCTAATGCAAAACGTGTAACAGAGTCCATCATTAACATTACATTTTTACCCTGATCTCTAAAATACTCTGCAATTGCTGTTGCAACAAATGCACCCTTAAGCCTGACAATAGCAGGTTGATCTGACGTAGCAATAATCAAAACAGAACGCTTTAAGCCTTCTTCACCAAGAGCTTCTTGTATAAACTCTTGAACTTCTCTACCTCTCTCTCCAATAAGGGCAATTACATTTACTTCTGCTGCTGTATTTCTTGCTATCATTCCCATCAATGTCGATTTTCCTACACCAGACCCCGCAAATACCCCTATTCTTTGACCCATTCCACATGTTATACAACTATCAATAGCTCTTACTCCCATTGGTAAAACCTCTTTAATAGTTGGTCTTGACATAGGATTTGGTGGGTCATTATCTACTTCATAAAATTCATTCGTATCTATTTTTCCTAAATTATCCATAGGTCGACCAAGAGGGCTTATGACTCTTCCTAAAACAGCATTACCAACCTTAACTCGTAAGCTTTGCCCAGTAGCTATAACTTTTGAACCAGGAGCAATACCAAGAATAGGTCCATATGGCATTAAGGTAACTAGCTCCTCATTAAAGCCAATTACTTCTGCTGTTATTCTTTCTTCATTCTTACCAATGATGTGACAAATTTCACCTAAAGAGACCTCTGGCCCAACAGACTCAATTAAAAGCCCTACAATTCTATGAATCTTACCGATTCCACTTACAAGTCTTACTGAATCAATTTTATCATATAGACCTTGCCACTCAGTTTCATTCATCAGAAAATAGCTCCTTATTTAAAAGAATTATTTGATTTTCAATAGATGAATCTACACTACCAGTTTCTGATTCTAAAATACATCCTCCACGACTCATATTTAAATCTGCTAATAATTCTACTTGAGTTGTAGGATGAAAAAGCCTTTGAAAGTCTTCTTCTTTACATTTTATCGCATCATAATCTTCTTGAGAAACAATCACTTTTAAATGGTTGGCTCTAGCCAGCTCTTTTAAACCTTTTTTTATATTTGCATAAACATATTGGAGGGTCGTCTTTGGTAGCTCGCCTAATATTTTTTCTGTATATTTTCTTATATACTTAAAGATATACTCTTCTTGTGTAAGAATAAATTTGTCACGGTCTTTTACAATTTGTCCTGAAATACTTGATAAAGATTCAATCATTTGAGTGAATTGATTCATTCCATCTTCATATCCAGTTTTATAGCCTTCTTCTTGTCCTCTTGTTTGAGCTGAGTCATACAAAGATTTTGTTTCTACAACTAAAGCTTCGCAGTCTTCTTGTTTTTTATCTAAAATATTTTGAACTGATAACTCTTTTTCTTTGATTTCATTTTCTTTTTCTTGTAAAAAAACTTCGGCTTGAGTTTGAGCCTCTAAAATTAAAATCTCGGCCTCTCTTTTAGCATTTTCACTAATTTCAAGAGACTCTTTTTTCACCACTTCAAGCTCTAATTGAGAGCGATGAAGAGCTTTATCTTGCAATACCTCAGAGGTTGACTTAATTCTTTGTTCAATTTGCCATTCATCTCTTATAGATTGAATAGCTTCAATTAGTTCGTTATGACTCATTTAAAATCCATTAAATAGTTTAGCTTTAATAATAACTTTCATCAAACATAATTGTTCTAATGATTTTAACCAAAGTCTCAGGTTCTTCTCTAGCAATCTCCATAAGAAGTCGCTCTCTCTCATTTTTCTCTCGTTGCTCAACTGTAAGAACCTCTTCTTCTTGTTCTGACTGCTCTTCAATTGATCTTTGAGCCATTTCAAGCATTTCTGCTCTTCTTGTTCTACTAAAAATTCGATACTCTCTCAAACCAAATAATAAAAGTGAGAAAAATCCACAAACAATACCAACAGTAAATAATTTTGCTTCAAAAGCCCTTAGTTTAGTATCTTCTCTACTTTTTCTTTCTTGGGCAATACGATTAAATATAAATGCTGCTACAGAAATTTGATCATTTCTGTTTTTTGAATCAAAGCCAACAGATGTAGATACTAAATCAATAATTGTTTGCTTAGTTTCATCTGTTAATTTTTTATCTGGTAATACCTCTAAATTGATAACAACAGACACAGTCATCCTACGAATAGAACCCAAAGCTTTTTTTATAATTTGAGATTTTTGTTTATAAGCATAGTTAACTCTTTGCTCTTTTGATTTAGAAAAAGATGAAACTAGATCAGGAGCTTGGTAACCCGGAATATTAGAAGTTGTACCAGGTATAGCTTTGGGATCTTTTGTTGAACTTTCAGTTTCTTTTAACTCTTCTGAAATTTTAACACCTTGATCTTCTCCTGCTACTGGTGGAGCTAATTCTTTTGACTCTTCTGAAACAGTATCAAAATTTAAATCTAAGTTAACTTCTACATTAACATTTTTTTCTCCATAAATTTCTGCTAAAGATTTTTGAGCCTTTCTTTTTAAATCTTTTTCTTTTTTTGAAGTTAAATCATGATGAGTAACATTTTTATCTTTTTCATGAATTAAAGAAATTAAATCTCTACCTTTATCATCACTAATAAAAATATTATCCTTCTTTACTCCTAAAACAGAATGCTCAACCAACCTTATCATTGTTTTTACTTGAGATACTTTTATATCAGCTAAAGGGTCTTCTAGTTGAATTAATACAGAAACTCTAGTTTCTTTTTGATCTACTGAAAATAAACTAGCCTCTGCTCTTTCAATGTGAATTTTCGCATACTCTATATTTCGATAATGCATGATTGTTTTTGCAAGAGCGCCCTCTTTTGCTCTTTGAATTTTAACGTCTAGCTCTTTTTCTGTTAAACCAAAAGAAGAATTTGCATCTAAAATATCTGCATAATCCAAAACAGCATTAGGAAGCGCTCTAGCCTCAGCTAAAGCTAAGTGAGCCTCTTCTCTACGATCTCTTACAACCTCAATTACATGACCAGCATCACTTGATCTGACCTTAAAGCCGAGTTCTTTCAGTTTTGATTTAACAGCTAATGCTTCTCTTCTATCTTTGATATAGTCAAAAATTGGTACATATGTATCACCAGAGTACATCGAAACAAAAAGTGTTATGACAATTAAAACCGAGAAAAAAGTTACAGAACTTCCTACTTTTTGTTTCGTCGAAAGTTTTTCCCAAGCACCCTTTAAATTAGCAATTTGATCTTTCATTAAAAATTATCCTAAAGCTAAATTATAATCTTGTAGATGAAATATCTCTATAGGCTTCCATGATCTTCTTACGAAGTGACATCATAGTTTTCATGGCGAGTCCTGCACGCTCAGATGCAATCATCACATCATGAACATTTTCAATTTCACCCATCAAAAACTTTTTGGTAACATCTTTAGACTGAATTGATAGATCATTGGTATCTTCTACTGCTTGCTCCATGTAATCAGCAAAGTTTCCAACTGCTTTATCTACAGCATTTTTTGGTTTAATATTTATTGTATCTTCAAAAGAAGACACCATTTTTTCATTTATTTTCAAAAAGTCAAGGCTCACTAGTAGCTACTCCTTCTACCCCTGACCAATAGAAAGTGCAGAGTTAAAAATCTGCTTGGATGTTGAAAGTGCGGTTACGTTAGCTTCATATGCTCTTGAGGCGGTAATCATATCAACCATCTCTTTTACAATGTTCACATTTGGCATATCTACATAACCTTTGTCATTTGCATGTGGATGACTCGGATCATAGATAGTTTTAAATTTTGTGCTATCTTCTAATATTTGTGAAACTCTAACTCCAGAACCATTAAATGATTCCCCTTTATTCGCTTTTTCAATATTATCCATTTCCTTGTTGAAAACTGCTTCAAAAACTGGTAGCTGTCTCCTATAAGGATTTCCATCGTTCGTTTTGGTGGTATTTACATTGGCAATATTATTGGATATGATATCCATTCTAAGTCGCTCTGCTGTTAACCCCGATGCTGCTATGTCAAATGCTCTAAAAACTGTCATAATTTAACCTCTATTCTGCTTGTAGAATCTCTTTAAACCCTTTAAAGTAACCATTAATCTTTTGAGTATACATTT
The DNA here is from genome assembly GCA_002402105.1 of Candidatus Cloacimonadota bacterium. Classification (GTDB taxonomy): domain Bacteria; phylum Muiribacteriota; class UBA6191; order UBA6191; family UBA6191. The sequence continues at coordinate 155,734 of NVVD01000001.1, read as the reverse complement.
GATATTTTAAACCATTTTTGGCCATTTCAGCCATTTCAATATCAACATCTACACTTGATTTATCATTACGATAACTAGTTTGCTCTTGAACGATGAGCCTAGGAGTTAAATTTTCAAAGTCTTGTCGACCAAATGCAATATGCTTGGGATTAGCACGCTTTGCATGAAAGCCAGTCTTATTTAATGCTTCACGTAATTCTTTTTCAAAATTTGCTGTATCTCTACGTTTATACCCAGGGGTATTTACATTAGATAAGTTATTTACCAAAAGATTGTGACGAAATGCAGCATGATCTGCTGATCTTGTCAACATGGACAAATATTGATTTGATGTCATTGATTTTATCATTTTTATCTCCTGGTAATCTTATCGACCAACCTACATTAAAACATTAACATAAAATGCTCTTTTTTGCACTTTTTTGTTCTTCTTTGTTTGTTTTTGTTGGAAAGTATTAGATATTAGGAGTCTTTTTTCAAATTAGACAAATTTAATTCATCTAAATCTGTAAGGTCTTTTTTTTCAAATACATCTAATTTATCTAATTTTCCATCAAATTGAATAAATAAATAGTATTTCCCACAAGTATCTACTAAGTAAAAACAAGTTTTGCTATCAAAATTTTGTTTTTTTACTACATTAAATAGTTCTCCGCTTCCTGTTGGAATAAAATTAGGGTATTTTTTTAGATATTTACTCAAAAATAAGAATAACGAAATAACTACGACTAATCCAAAGACGATTCTATAATATGTATCAGGGCTTGTTATGACTTCCATGGTTTTTTACTTTCATTATATACCCAAAACAGGAGAACTACTTGTATTTGAGTATAAAAAACATACTATTCTTTTTATGAATATAATGCAAAAAAGGTTTCTAACTTTCGTTAAAAACCTTTTTGATTCTTTTAAACTTTATGCTTTTCCAGCTGCTGCATTTAAACGATCCATTGGATTTACAATAGATGTGATTCTAATCCCAAAGTTTTCATCAATAATTACAACCTCTCCACGAGCTATCAATTTACCTTGAACATATAGCTCTACTGCTTCACCTGCTTGTTTATTTAATTCAACAATAGACCCATTAACTAGCTCTAAAATTCCACCTATTGGCATTCTAGCTCTACCTAATTCTACAGTAACCTGTAAACAAACATCCTTCAATAGTTCCATATTTCCCATTTGCCCAGTACCCATTCCGTATGGAGAAATTGGTGCAAATTGCCATGGACTATAAGCCATATTTGAACTTTGTTGTTGTGGTACTCCACCTACTGGCATTTGGCCCATTTGAGGCTGTTGAGGCATTTGGCCACCCATATTTGGAGGCATTTGTCCCATACCTGGCTGTTGCTGTTGTTGCATCATTTGTTGCATCATCATTTGCTGCTGCTGCATCATCTGAGCCATTTGAGGGTCTCCACCTGCTTGTCCCATACCAGGCATTTGTCCCATTCCTGGCATTTGAGCAACCCCAGCTGGATTATTAACAACAGGATTTCCTTGAGCCCCATCTGAAATTGCTTGGCTTTGCTCTACAGGAGTAGCTGCACTTGCCACTCCATCATCGGCAAAAGTAGTACTTGGATCTTTAGCCTTTAAAAATACTTTTGCTAATTTTTTTGAAAAAATATATTTGAAACTGGTTGTATTTTCACCGATTGTAAAGTCATAACTAACTACTACTAAATCATCCTCTTTCAACATAGCAGCTTCAGAAGGAGTATCATTCTCAGATATTAAACAAGCAGCAGGTGGAGTATTTACTACATTTTTTCCAATAATTTGAGTTAAAGCCGGTACAACTTTTCCAAGTAAACCATTAAAACAGTCTGTAATAGCTGAAATTGAAACATCATCAAATTCAAAAGATGGATCTTCATCCCAATCACCACTCATCATAATAGAAGCAATCATGGCTCCTGTTGAACTTGGTATCACAATTCCTGATTTACCATCTGAAAAGTCTGTTGCTATGAATAAGTGTTCTGTAGAACCAATTCCCTGAGCAACTTCAACCGAGGAGAGACAATCTATTTTTCCGTTTGTAAGAGCTACATCTTCATTTACATATTGATTTAAAATCGGGATTTCTTTTTTTATCGTTGAATCTGATAATTCTAATAAAACCCGCATTTGTTCTGCTGTGAAGTATCCTGAGTTATCATCTCCACCGCCACCAGACTCATCATCCATATCATCGAGCCCGAAATCGCCCTGTAATAAGGCATCAATTTCATCTTGTGAAAGCATATTTTCATCGCTCATTGATCTCATCCTCTCTACTTAATACATGCGTAATTGTTACAGCCATGTTTTTGCCTGATGTACCTGGTAAACCTTTAAATTTTACTTTATCACCAACCAGTATTCTTAATTCATCGTTGGGTTTACTATCTAACTTAACAACATCTCCAACTTGTATATTCAATAGCTCATTATAAGTTAATTCTGACTTTCCTAGAAGAATCTTTACATCTTCATCCATTCTACGAACCATTCCATCAATTAGCTCTTCGTGATCTTCAACCGCTTCTGAGCGTTGAACCATATAAAATTGAGATGCAGATAACTTACTAGCAATAGGCTCTAATGCAAAATAAGGAATACAAAGGTTCATGATTCCTTCTACATTATTAATACTCAATTCAAAAGTAATCAAAAGTACCATATCATTTGGAGGGACAATCTGAGTAAAACTAGGATTTGACTCAAATTGTGAAAACTGTGGCTCTAATGGAACAACATGTGACCATGCTTCATTTAATTCTTGGAGAATCCTAAGCATAATTTTATTTAAAACTGCTTCTTCAATATCAGATAGTTTTCTTTTTTCTTGTTTACTGTCACCTTGCCCACCAAGAAGTCTATCTAAAATCGCAAAAGATAACTCTAAATTCATTTCAAAAATTGCTTTACCTTCTAAGGTCCCTAAATTAAAAATACATAATAAAGAGGGATTATCTACAGAACGGATATACTCTTCATAGGTAATTTGATCTTGCGAAGCAATTCTCATATTTACAATATATCTTAATGACGTAGAGAAAAAAGTCGTAATGGCACGAGTAAAATTTTCATGAATATGTTGGAGGGTTCTTAATTGATCTTTAGCAAAACGAGTCTGCCTTTTAAAGTCGTACATTTTTATTTTGTACTTATTGCCACCCCCGCCAGAGTCTCCACCTAAATCATCGTCATCTGAATCTACATTTAAAGATTGAAGCAATGAGTCTATGTCTGTTTGTGATAATAAATCATCAGCCATATAATTCTCCTATAAACTCATAAATAACAGCTTGGTTACATGAACCTCTGTTACTCTTCCTTGTTCTTCTTTAATATCCATATCTCTTTCAAGAATTGCATTTATAATTTCTTTCAGTTCTTCTCCAAGTAGTTTTCTTTGAAAAGAATAAATAATATCAGATCTAGTTTTTTCTGAAAAATAAGCCAAAATACGATCTATCAATGGAGCAGAAAAGTCTACAGTTGAAATCGTTGGCTCAAGAGCCGAATTTGAAATTCCAACATTTAATCGAATTTGTGCTGAATAAGAGCTTTGATCATCGCCTTTTTTAATGTAGACCATAAAACTCTTATCTTTAGCATCTGAGCCTATCAAAACCATTTTTACAGTTTTTTTCTCTTCTTCAAATTGAACTTCTTTTGTTTGATTTTTTCTATTTACAATATTATTTGCAACAGCTTTTGCCGTTAGCATACTTACAATTAGTAAAACCAATCCTACAACGACTAATACTAATACAATTATTATTTTTGACGAACCTGAAGATTTTGATTCCTCTTCAACTTCTGCGACTTCATCAGCCATCTTTCTCTCCTATCTATTTTGCTATCGTCTGATTTTCTCTCACAGTAAATAGCCTTACAAAATTTAGATGAAATGAATCATTTTTGTATTACTTTTAATTCAGATAATTTCAGGGTAAAATACGAAAAATAAAATTTAAAATAGGAGCTTATATGAAAAATAAAATTACAATCGGGATCATCACAGCATCTGACAGAGCATCAAAAGGAATCTACGAAGACTTAAGTGGCCCAGCTATTTTAGAAGTACTCAATGAATATATTCAGTCTGACTTTGATCATATTATCAAAGTGATTCCAGACGAAGAAGATCAAATTGAAAGTGCTATGATCGAACTTGTAGATAATTTAAGTTGCTGCTTAGTCATTACAACTGGTGGAACAGGCCCCGCACTTAGAGATATTACCCCAGAAGTAACAGAAAAAGTTTGTCAAAAAATGATGCCAGGATTTGGAGAGTTAATGCGGCAAACTTCTTTGCAATACGTACCAACAGCCATACTTTCAAGACAAACCGCAGGTATACGTAACAAGGCTCTCATATTAAATTTACCTGGTAAACCAAAGTCAATACGAGAGTGTTTAGAGGCTGTTTTTCCTGCTATTCCGTATTGTATTGACCTTATTGAGGGCCCTTATATTGAAGCGAACGAAAACTATATTAAAGTATTTAGACCAAAAAAGAAGTAATACTCAGCACAAATAAATTTTTTAATTTCCTGTATTCAAGTGATGTGTGAAGAATATTTTCACTTTCAAATTAATTTGCAATTGAAATAAGCTCTTCACACCCTCTTAAATATTTGGAAAAAAGTACTTTGTAAACTGTACTTCAACAACCATCACCTTATCACCAGTTAAACCCCGTCTTCTTAAAACTTTATTTAACCTTGAAATTAACTCACTCTTACCCTCTTCATCTGGGTCTTGAATAATAGTTAAAATTTCTCCCTGAGACTTTGTTGATAAAAACCTTAGCACCACAGAAGTCAAAGGAGTCATTGCCATTTTAAACTCTTCTGGTGCATCTTCTTGATTAATACCAAGATACATTGAAAACTGTAAAGCCCTATCATCAGAACGAATTGTAGACATAAAAGGAGCAGGTTTTGCACCAGCTGATGATACTAACTCTACATAAGATTTCGCACGTTCTAAAGCAGAGAAGTCGATTTTTACGTCTTCTACTTCAGTTCCTTTTTTTACATCTCCACCAGAAAACATTAAAAAAACTAAAATAATAACAATTAATAAAATTGCTCCTACTCCACCTAACACTTTTTTATCTTTCCAGTCGATATCTTTTAATTTTTCTTTTAGCGCACCAATATCAAATTTTTTCTTTTCTACAGGAGCTTCTTTTTCTTTTTCTTCCTCTGCCACTTTATACCTCTATAATTTTATGGTGTTTTAAACATTCTTACTTCAAGCCTTCTATTGCCCTTTAGCTTAATTTGCTTATTTTTATATCTATACTTTGGCTGATATGCCCCGAAACTAACTAATGAAAACCTAGAAGAATCAAAATCATCTGTTTCATCTAATAAAAAACTTAACACACTCAAAGCTCTCGCACCAGCTAAGCCCCAAGTAGTTTTATAATTTAATTTTTCTGGCAAATAAAAATCTGTATGAGCTTCTATCTGAAAAAAAGCATTTTCATTTTTTTTGTACTTATCTAAAAATATTTTATAAACAATTTCTTTTGATTCTTCTTTTAATTCAATCGAGTTTTTTTCAAATAACAAATTTTCTGAAAAATGAAAAACAGCATAATTTAAATCATGAGAAGTATTAAAAACAATACCAGATAATGTTGCATGTTCTGTTATTGTTCTTTGGAGTTCCGTTGGGTCTTTAAAGTCATGCTCTTTATTTTCTGATCTAAAGTTTTGTTTATCTTGATAGTCTTTTTTAGGTTTCGACTTACCAGACATCTTGTCTTTTGACTTTTGTTGACCTGTATTTTCTTCTAGATTTTGATCTCGACCTGCACTTATATCTATTTTTGATGCATCCGAACGATTAGGGTCATAATTTTCTCCCTGTGATCTTGGAGGTGTCATTCTTCTAGCCGCATATTCTGGTTCTGATTTTTTTTGATTACTAGCACCCGAATAATTTTGTTGTTCTGCTTGAGCACGAGGTACTTCTGTATCCTTAACATCATCTTTAATTTTAGAAGTATTTTGAGAGGTCTCTTCTACAAAAGATTGAGGTTTTTCTAGGTCTTTAACAATTTTTTCTACTTCATCTTTTTCTTCTGAAATTAGTTTTAAAGCTTTAGTTGCTGCCAATTTTGCCGCAAATAACATTTCTAGCTTATCTTTCGGAGGTTTCTTTTTTTTTACCTTTACCAATACCTTAGCTACAGCAGAGTCAAAAGAACTATCTGTTTTTTTTGGAGGTTTTCTAGCACTTCCTGTTCCCATTGTTGTTGACGTACCAGACATAGCGCCAAAAGCACCTCTCATGCTTTCTTTTAACGATTCAAATTTTTTAGTTTCCATTGTTGAAAATGAAAATAGTAAAACAAAAAAACATAACAACAAAGTCATTAAGTCACCATAGGTTACCATCCAATCTGGAGCCCCCATTGGTGGGCAATCAGGACATTTTTTATCGCCCATTATTTACCTCTAACCAAATTAATAATAATTCTATTATCTTCTTCTAGAGCATCTCTATCTTCACCTTGTTTTCTGTATTCTTTATTTCTAGATAAAGAAGAACCCCAAGAAATTGCAGCAAAACTAGAAGGAGATAAACTTTTAAGCTCTTTTAAAAATAAGTTTATCAATTGAATAGATTGCCTCATAGTTAAATCACGGTTTCCTAGATACTTATCTTCATCTGGCTCTGAAGTATCTGTATGAGCTTCTATTTGAATATATCCATTTCTTAAGGGCTCAATCATTTTAGAGTAATAGTGCTTAATTTTTTTTGATAGATTTGATTTTAATTGAGACGATTTTCCATAAAATAAATCTTCCGAACTTATTGTTATAAGGTGAACTACCCCTCGATTAGAGTCTGATTGAGAATCTTTTACTTGTCCAGAAACATTAACACTCTCAGTTTTTGAAATAATCTTTTTCGGAACAGGAAAGTCAAACCTCTTTTTTGCACCTTTACCTTCAACAGCATCCATTCTTTTACGATTTTTYAAATCTTCACCAGTTAAAGAATCTTTTTCTTCGTTTTCTCCTGGATTACCAATCATAGTTTGGTTTCTTCCCTGACTTTTTCTACTTCTTGAGGCATCTCCTCTTTTTTGAGAAAATTGATCTCCTCTTGCTAGCATAATTTCAGCTGGTGACTTATCTTCTAAATTACTTTCTCTATCTTGTAAATTTAAAGGTATTCGTCCTTGAATATCTGATGAATCAACCTTAGTACTTCTAATAGCTTTTATACTATCAGAAGGATCTGCTTCTGGGTCAATTGCTTTTGCTTTAAACTGCTCTTCTAGTTCTGACTCTACTTTTTTCTTAGATTTCTCGGTATCACTATCTTTACTTTTTTCTTTAATTCTCTCTGAAATATATTCAAAATTTTCTAAGGATACGGTACTTTTTATTTTATTAATTTCTTCTTCAATTAAACCTACAGCATCTTCTGCTTGTTGCACCATAGAGTTTAAATAAACGATTTGCTCAAAAGGAAACTTATCTGATTTTGCTTTTAATACCTTTTCTACAGCATTATCAAATAGTTTTGATGACCATTTTTGAGTTTGACTAGAAATACCCTTACCTTCCATTGCACTATGCCCATCTAGCATACCAAAGGCCCCAACAAAAGATTCTTTCAAAGATTCAAACATAATTTTATCCATGCTTGAAAAAGAAAATAGTAGCACAAAAAAACAGAGTAAAAGAGTCATCAGATCTCCGTAAGTCACCATCCAATCAGGTGCGCCAGTAGGTGGACAATCAGGACATTTTTCACCCAAATTACTCTTCTCCTTCTTCTTCTGTACTAACAGCAGCTCTATCACCAGGAGGCAAAAATGATTTCAATTTTTCTTCTACGATTCTTGGATTATCACCCTGTTGAATAGATAAAATACCTTCAATAGCAATCGTATATACCATAACCTCAATAGCAGCTTTTTGCTCTAAGCTGCCTTCCATAGGGATGGTAAATAAATTGGAAACCACAGCTCCATAAAAAGTTGTAATCAAAGCTACAGCCATAGAAGGCCCAAGAGTTGCTGGGTCATCTAACTTTGCAAGCATATTTACTAAACCAACTAAAGTACCAATCATTCCAAAAGCAGGTGCAAAAGTAGACATACAACCAATTAAATCTTTTCCTTTTTTATGACGAGCATCCATCTGCTCTACCTCAGACTCTAAGATATAGCGAACCAGCTCACCCTCCGTTCCATCAATTACTAGCTGTATCCCTTTTCTTACAAAAGGGTTTTCAACTTTATCCATATCTTCTTCAAGAGATAAAAGTCCTTCTTTTCGGGCCTTTTCTGCAAACTCTATCAAAACTTTTATAATAGAAATAGCCTCAAGATCACCTATCCTAAAGGCTACTTTTATTACCTTTGGCATCTGTTTTGCTTCTTCAAAAGTAAAGTTTACAAAAATTGTAGCAAATGTCCCACCAATCACAATCTCTAATGAAGGAGGGTCAAAAAAGCCCATCAACTTCATTGGTTCTAAAAAGTGATTAGAAATCGCAGAAGCAATAAACAATGTTCCTAAAATATATCCAAACGCCGTACCGGTATCAGCCTTCATTTACACTCCTATTTACCGAATTAAAGCGACTTTGAATCAATCTCTTATATTCGATTATTTTTTCTACCACTTCTTCGATAGATTCAGATACTAAATATTTTTCACCAGTAGTTAAAGAAATCATTGTATCTGGAGTTGATTCAACAATTTGAATAAATTCAGCATTTAAAAAATATCTATCTGTTTTCTTTTTATTTAATTTATGTACACAAATCATAGATTGATTACCCTAACAGTCATTTTAAAATAAAGAATATGCTCTATTTCAATTAAATAATATTTGTTTGAGTTTCTAAATATTAATCTTTGTAAGGTATATCGACTTATTCTTCTGAACTTGAAACTTCTTGAGATTTTTTTAAGTCTTTAATCATTTCTTTGAGCTCATCAATATCACTCTTTGTTGCTAAGTTTAGTTCACTAGCTATTTCTCCAAATTTAGTTTTGAAATTTTCTTCATAATCTTTTAGAGTCTCAAAGGCTCTACCAGACATTTCAGTAACCAAAAGAGCCCTTTGCTCATTTTTAGCATTACCAGTTTTAATCATCTCATCTACAAAGTCTTCTGCTACTTCTTTTGCAAGCATTGCAGAACCCATTCCAAAACCTAATATATCTTTAAAAGTATTTTTCATTATTGTATTCCTTTTTATTTTTAACCTACAAAGTATATAACTAAAAAGAGCTTACTTCTAGCGATTAAAGTTATAATTTTGAAATTTTTTGTATAGCAGAAATAAAATCATCCACGTCTTTTTCTTGAGTATCAAAAGAACACATAAACCTAACTGTATTATCTGACTCATCCCRAACATAATAAAAGAAACCCAAATCCCAAAGTTTTTGATTCCAGCCCTTTGGAATATTTACAAAAATAGCATTTGATTCAACAGCATATTTTATACTAACTTGAGGTGTTTTTTTTAAAGAACCTGATAAATATTGTGCCATTTTATTTGATTGTATAGCATTTTTTTGCCATAAACCACTGCTTAAAAAAGTATCAAATTGAGCCGCTATATATCTCATTTTTGAAAAAAGCTGTGAAGATTGTTTTCTAATGTATTTTTTAAAAGGAAATTTACTAGCTTGAGCAAATACGATAGCTTCACCCATCATTAATCCATTTTTTGTTCCCCCAAAAGATAAAATATCAACACCTGTTTTTATAAACATTTGATGAGCATTTAAACCAGTTGAAACCAAAGCATTACAAAACCTTGCCCCATCCATATGCAAAAACATATCATATTTTTTTGCTATATCAGATAAAGCTTTGATTTCGTCAAAAGTATAAACTGTACCAAGCTCTGTTGCTTGAGTAATAGATATTACTTTGGGCTGTACATGGTGTTCAAAACCAAGCGCATGGACCTCATTCAAAATCTGATTTGGAGTAATTTTACCATTGGTATGATTTAAAGCCAATAGCTTTACGCCTGCAATTTTTTCAGGAGCTCCACACTCATCAACATTAATATGACTTAAATTTGAGCACAAAACTCCATGAAAACTATGACACATATTTTGTAATGAAACAATATTTGCACCTGTCCCATTAAATACAAATTGTACCTCAACATCAGCTTCAAAAAAGTCTTTAAAAGTTTTTGAAGCTTTTTTTGAATACTCATCATCACCATAAGCCATTTGATGACCTACATTTACATTTTGTAAGGCTGTAAAAATTTCTGGAGATACACCAGAGTTATTATCACTTGCGAAAGTTTTTGTTTTATTCATAATTTTCTCTATTTTGTAGCTTTGCATTATTGTTTAAATTTTCAACAGAAGCGATAATATCTTTAACCATTTTATCATCTCTAAAAACAGACATAATTCCCTCTGTTCCCCAAGTATCAAAAGGCTGTTTCCATAGTTGACTTTTATCCATTGTACCCTTTTGAGTTAATAAATTAATTATTTCATCTATAAAGCTCATTTGAGTTGAATTAAGAGTGCTTTCTTCTATTAGTTTACTAAAAACTTTTTTTGCTGCAGATTTATTTAAACCTATTAGACTTCTTATAAATTGTCCTAAGTCAATTTCAGAACCATAAACTTTTTCAAATTGCTCTTTACTACCTGCAATATCTCTTGAGTACAATAAAGATTCTAGCTCAATAATATCCATTGAATTAAGCATTTGATTATTTTTTAATTTTTGAATCGACTTATGGTTTTCGTTTACTTTAATTTGTTTTTCTACTTTAATTTTATATTGTTTAAAACTAAAACTTACAGATGAAACCTCATTTAAAATCTCTTGAGACTCTCCTATTTCATCTTGAAAATTTGTGTAAATAACAGGCTGTATTTCTTTATCTATAAACTTTAATAAATTTCTAAGTTCTAGCCTAATTTGCTCTAACATACTAAGAGTAATATCTTCAAAGTACTCAGACTTTTGAACTTCTTGTATTAAGTTAAGATGTTTTTCGACTATCGGGATATTTGATTTAGCCTCTAAATTAGATGCAATTAATTGAATTTGATACTTCAAACCATCAAAAGATTTATCTTTTAATAAATTAGAGTGCTGTGCTCTTAAAATTAATAAATCAAACCTCTTTGCAGAAATATCTTCATCTACACTATCAAATGGCAATAAAGCAATATGCTCATTAATATCAATCATATCTTCTGCTTGTAAGTCATCAAAAGTCTTACGTATCAAAAACCTTTCAACTTGTCTTAAGTGTGGTCTTACTACAAAATTATTTTTATTAACACCACAAACCAATTGGTGTAATGAGTCTAAAATTGAACTTTTCAAAAACTCATTTTCTTTATTTTTTGTTTTTAAAATTTGTATATCACAACAGAGTGCCACTCTTTTTTTAAAAAGAATAGAAGAAATAGACGCAGTTACTCTACTTTCATAACCTTCTGGTTTTTCAGAAAAAAACTCGAAATTTTCGCAATAATCAAAAATTAAAAACTCTTTTTTATCTATATTTGGCCCCAAAAGATTAGGACAAAGCCTTGTACCCCTACCTATCATTTGATGAAATTTTGTTTTTGAACGAATCGTTTTAAAAAATACTAAGTTTAAAATTTCAGGAACATCAATCCCAGTATCTAGCATATCTACACTAATAGCGATATGAGGGTTTTTATTAACTTCTGAAAAGTCTTCTATGATACTTTGAGCATAGTTTTCTTTGTGGGTGATGATACGAGCAAACTCCCCTTTATAATGAGGGTAATTTTTATCAAACCTCTCTTGAATAAACTCAGCATGCTTTTGATTTTTAGCAAAAATGATTGTTTTACCAATACGATCACCATCGTTTACCTTTAAACCTGTTTCCATTAACTTTTTTAATACTTTATCTACTGTATCTGTATTAAAAAGCCATTTATTTAAAGCAGAAGAAGAAATCTCATCAGGAAGTTCTTCATTAGATGGGTCTCCAAATTTTAACTCATAAATTAATTTTTCTTTATCACTTAACTCATTATATTTTATGCCGTCTCTTTGAAATTTTAATGGTATCGAAAAAGCTCTTTTATCAACCAAAAAACCATTTGAAACCGCTTCATCTAGCTCAAATAAATAAGTCGGGTTTTCCCCTTCTAACTCAAATAATTGATAGGTATCATGATCTACTTCTTCTCTTGGTGTTGCTGTTAAACCAAGTAGTAATGAGTCAAAATATTCAAAAATTGCCTTATATTTATGATAAACAGACCTATGAGCTTCATCTATAATAATTAAGTCAAAATGACCTATTGAAAATGTCTTAACATTATCTTTTGTATCATCGATGTGGTTCATTATAGTGGGGTAAGTCGATAACACTACTCTTGAGGTTTTATCATTTTTTACTTGGGTTAAATCAACAGGGTTAGACTCTGGTAAATGAGCCATAAATGCTTTTTTTGCTTGAGTAACCAAAGCATTTCTGTCGGCTAAAAATAAAACTCTTTTTATCCAGTTATACTTTCTTAAAATATCAACTAAGGCTATAACTGTACGAGTTTTACCTGTACCTGTTGCCATCACAACTAATGATTTTCTATGACCTGATTGCCAGTTTTCGCAGACCTTTTGAATTGCCATTGTTTGATAATAACGCTCACCACCAGCAATTTCTTCATTGATTTTAAAGTTTTCTAGCTTTTTTTTGCTTGATCTTCTATGAATGATTAATTGAAGTTCATCCTGTTTATAAAATCCCTGAACCTGACGAGGAGGATAGTTTTTATCATCCCATAAAAAAGTCTCATAACCGTTGCTATAAAAAATAATAGGTCTTTGATTAAATTGGTTTTCTAAACAATCAGCATATAATTTAGCTTGTTGTTTACCAACTTGAGCATCTTTTGAGGTTCGTTTTGCTTCAACCACTGCTAAAGGTTTACCATCTTCTCCCCATAAAACATAATCAACATAACCAATACCTGTTTTATTTGGCATACCAGATACTTCATACTCTTTATCATTTTTACCAAGTAAAGCCCACCCTGCTTCTTGCAATAAAACATCAATATAAAATGCTCTAGTATCTGCTTCGTTATAATCATGTTCAACTTCAATATTTTGATTTTTAGTTTTGAGTGCTTGTATTTGTGTTCTTAGCTCTAAAATTTCTGATTGAGAAACCTCTAGCTCTTTATTTGTTGTCGATAACTTTTGTTTAGAGTCTTCAAACTCTTTAAGCAAGGCCTGTAAATGCTCTTTTTTAAAAGGAGGATGATTTGATTTTTTTTGAGGAATTTTTTTTAAATCAAAGGTAATATTTTGTGCTTGGTCTGCCCACTTGGAATAAGACCGAAACATCCAAAACGAAAAATGCCATAACTCTTTAATGATATGTGTGGCAGACTCTTTTTTTATATCTCTTTGAGAATGAACCGCTTGGTTACCTTGCTTTTGAATCGTCTGTAATTTTGGGAACAATCTAGGGTCTAAATTATTTTTAAAACTACTTTCATGCAATAAAGCTGCTAAATTATCTGAATAAGGATATGTTAAATAATCGTCATTATCATATAACCACTTTACCCCTACCTCTAAAGCAAAACGAGAGTAAAAACAAGCGGCACGAGCATCACTATTTACATAGCTTTCGGCTTTTATGCAAGCTCTAAAAAAAGTCGGCCATTCTGATTGTAAAAAGCTAAAGTTTGATGTTATTTCTGTCATAATTTTTGTCCGAATTTAAAATAATATTTAAGATCTCTCCGCTTCGGTCGAGATGACGGCTGTTTATGTAAACAGGCATAATTTAACCTGAACAAAGAAAACTCCATGTTAATGGACTTTCTCTTTTTCATGATGTCGAGCGAAGTCGAGACATCTAACTATAAACCCATTACATACTTTCAATCGTCCTCTTCATTGTTTTCTAAACTAAGTAAGATTTCTTCCCACTTTTTTTGCAATAACTCTTTATTTGGTAGTTTTATCTTGTAGTCTGCAACTAAAGTTGGAGACAGGTTTCTGTTTAAAGCATATTCTACTACGGTATCATCCTTACCTTTACAGAGTAATATACCAATAGATGGGTTTTCATTTTCTGTTTTTATGTCTCTATCTAATGCTTCAAGGTAAAAATTTAATTGACCTAAATGTTGAGGTTTAAACTTTTCTATTTTAAGCTCTATAGCTACTAAACATTGTAAAACTCTATGATAAAATAATAAATCAATTGCAAAGTCTTGATTGCCTACTTGCAATGGATACTCTTCACCCATAAATGCAAAGTCACGCCCAAATTCAAGTAAAAACGAGCTAATATTTTTGCAAATTTTTGTCTTTAAATCTTTTTCTGAATGTAGAGTCGGAAGGTCTAACATCTCTAAAACATATGTATCTTTAAATACATTATTTATATTTTGAGGTAAAACTCTCGACACTGTCGAGAGTTTTAAGTTTCCAAGCATAACTCTTTCAAAGGTTGAACTATTAATTTGCCTCTCAAGCTCTCGATATGAAAGTCTCTCTTTGGTCACAAGCTTAATATAAAACTCTTTTTCTTGAATACTATCAGTAGATGAAAAAATACAAACATTGTGTGACCAAGGGATTTCTCTCAGCACTGCCGAGAGTTCTTCAAAATCTTTATATGTCTCATAAAACTGTTTCATTCTCCATAAATTTTGAGATGAAAAGCCCTTAATATTAGGATGGCTATTTTTAATAAACTTAGATAAATCTTTAATAATTGATTTACCCCAATCATTGCTTTGCACTTTTAAAAAAAGGTATTCGCCAATATCCCAATATAAAGATACAAGTTGAGTATTTACAGCTTTATAACTTGCATGTTTAGCATTTATTATCAAACCTGTAATATGATTAAATTGCTCTTTTAATTGGGTAGGAGTTAAATTTTTTCTTATTTTTTTCATAGTTTTATTTTCAGACATAATTTAACCGTCGTATCGAGCGAAGTCGAGATATCTATAGCAATATAATTGAATATTTTTCACAATCTCAAAGTATAAAAATCTATCACCAAAACATTCAAGCAAGCAAACCCTCATATAAATCAATCCAATCTTTATTTAAAGAGTTTATTAAATTTTCTTTTTTTACCCTACTCCATTTTTTTAACTGCTTTTCTCTTACTATAGCATTTAAAACATCATCAAATTGTTCGTAATATACTAGTTTTTGACAATTATACTTTTTTGTAAAACCCTCAACTAACTTTTGCCTATGTTGAGAAATTCTTTTTATTAAATCACTTGTTACACCAATGTATAATACCTTATTAGTATAGTTTGTAAGAATATAAATATATGATGTTTTATTGTTCATGTTATTTTTAGACCTTTCGGCTTCGAGGCTGTAAAAGTATTATTTAGATATCTCGACTTCGCTCGATATGACGAACACCGTATATCAACATTCGATAATTAACCGTCGTCTCGACATGTCATAGTTATCCGTCATCTCGACATGTCACAGTTATCCGTCATTTCGATATATTACAATTGTCCGTCATTTCGACCGAAGTGGAGAAATCTATTATCAAAACACCCTTAAATACTAGCTTTCAATGAATACTTCACTTTTTAGATCTCTCGGCTACGCTCGAGATGACGAATTGTGGATATACATCATCATTTCGATCAAACATCGTTATCTCGACATGTCACAGTTATCCGTCATCTCGACCGAAGCGGAGAGACCTTTCGGCTTCGCTCAAGGTGACGATTAAACCCTAAATATATCACCCTCTAACTTTCTGAATCTAAAAACTTTTGGATATAGTCTTCATTGAAATTGAGTTCTCCTTTGAAGGCTTTTTGGAGGAGGGAGTTGAAGAGGTTATTTATTTCAAAAACACCCTGAGTTATTTTATTTTTTTGTAACTTAATTTTATTTAATTTGTTAGAAAAGCTATTCTGAATTTCTATTTGGGGAAGTAAAATATTTAAGTTTTTTACTTTATCAAAATTTAAACCAGACTTAACTCCTTTCTGATCTGAATTAATAAATTGAGTTACCCCTGCCCTACTTTCAAGAAACTCTGACAAATAATATGGATTTACGGAAGATTTTAAACGCAATAATGCCAAATGCTGACTAATATGTGCTCCCAATTTAGATGTTTTTTCATCTACTACAGCAGTCCTTCCTAAATCAGCTGTAATACTCAGCAAAAGATCGCCAACCCTTACTTTGGTCCTCTTAGCCTCTACATTTTTAGGGGGTAAAACAAATTGTAAGTCATCTAATAATAATTCCCCATTTTTAACATTCTGAATTCTTATAAAAATTGCACCTGAAGTAGAATAATATTTTGCCCACCCTCTTGATCCACTAGTCAAAAATTCTAATAAATTTCCCAACTTCACCTTCTCCCACCCCATAGGATTAGTGACTGGGTCTCCAAACATATCTAAAAAGACGGACTTTATTAGCTCGTCCATTTTTAATAGAGCCTTTTTTCTTTTTTGCCTGATTTTGTCTGCTTTATCCAAAACAAGGGCTATTTTCTTTTGTGTTTCTAAGGGGGGGAGGGGAATTTTGATGCTAAGTAAATCTGCTTTGCCTAAATTAATTTGTAATCCTCCACCTGCAAACTTTGAATATTGCAATCGAGTTTCAGGATGATTTAAACTATATTGTAAATATGGAAAATATACTCTATTTCTATCCCTAATTAACAATTTCCCGACTCGTTGATTCAATAAAACCTTTTTACCATTCGATTTAACTATACTCGGCACACCCAAAATTTTAGGAGAATTTGCCAAATCTGTCATAGCTATAACTACATCACCATCATTTAGTATAAAAGCTGAATACTTTTCCACAAAGTTGTTAGGTAAATATCTAGGATTATAGGATATATCAAAAGTACCACCTGGCCTTATGTTACTCATTCTACAACTTAAAACGTTCGACTCACTAACATAATCACTAGATTTAAAGGCAAAGCCATTCTGTAAGTCACAAATATCCGAAAGTTTTACTATATCTACACTCATCCCAACATCCCATCCAACTCCAAAAGCTCTTGCTGAATCTCTTTTTCCATCTGCATCAACTCTTTTAAAATCACTTTAGGAGCATCATACTTAACTTCTTCATAAACAATCTCTTTATAACGATTAATTGATAAATCATAATCGTTTTCTTGAATTTCTGAAAGTGGAACCATAAAACTTTGGTCAGTACGTTTTCGGCCCTTTTCAGCACTTAGATTTTCAAACCTCTTAATAACATCTGGTAAATTATTTTCGCTATGCTTGCTTAAATCAAGTGAGTTTCTTTTATCATCTAAACTAAAACCATCAGCTTGCATATCATAAAAC
This sequence comes from Candidatus Cloacimonadota bacterium, assembly GCA_002402105.1. GTDB lineage: Bacteria > Muiribacteriota > UBA6191 > UBA6191 > UBA6191. The sequence goes on along the minus strand of NVVD01000001.1, from coordinate 138,359 downwards.
CAAACATCTGACGTTCCGCCTGAATCTGTTTTAGTAAAAATTAAAATACCCGTACTTACTCCAGCGTAAGGCTTAAAAACACCAGAAGGCAATGAGATTACAGCCTCTAGTTTATGGTTTTCAATTAGCTCTTTTCTGATTGTTTTATGGGCCTTGCTTGAGCCAAATAGTACACCATCAGGTATAATCACAGCACAACGACCCCCAAGTTTTAGGGTACGTAACATCAATGCTAAAAATAAAAGCTCTGTTTTTTTGGTTTTGACCATTGAGATTAAGTTTTTAGCTACTCCACTTTCATCTAATGAGCCTTTAAAAGGAGGGTTTGCCAGTATCAAAGAAAAGTGATTTTCAACATCTGAGTTTAAATCAGCTAACGAGTCATGGGCTGCAATATTTGGGTTTTCTACACCATGTAACATCATATTCATGCTTGAGATACGTAACATTGATGGGTCAAAATCAAAACCAGAAAATAGCTTTTCATTAAAGTGTTTGGTTTGTGCCTCATCATAAAAAATTTCTTTGTGATTTTTTCTTAGATACTCCCCTGCTGCTACTAAAAACCCTGCTGTACCACAAGCAGGGTCACATATCAAATCATCGGGGCGAGGTTTCATTAACTCTACCATCATTTTAATAATATGACGTGGGGTTCTGAACTGTCCATTTTTACCAGCAGCACTTAGTTGAGATAAAAGATACTCGTATAAGTCTCCTTTAGTATCTCGATCTTCCATTGGTAAATCTTGTAATTGATCAACTAGTTTTTCAAGCAATGCAGCACTTGGAATATTAAAAACAGCATCTTTCATATAACGTGAAAAACTAGAGGTATCAGCAGACATTTCTTTTATAAAAGGAAAAACCTCTCTTGAAACCACATCAAACATTTCAGACCCTGAAAAGTCTTTAAAACGGCTCCACCTTAATTTATTTTGACTACTATTAAAAATAGGGTTTTCAATCTCTTGCTCTAATAAGTTTGCTTTTTTTTCACGAGCTGTATGCAAATCATCTAGCCTTTTTATAAACAAAAGATAAGAGATTTGCTCTATTGCTGTTAAAGGGTTTGAGATTCCACCAGACCAAATAGTCTCCCATATTAAATCAACTCTATTTTTTAACTCGCCTGTAATCATTTTACCCTCTATTTTTTAGTTTAAATCAAGTCTTAAAAAGTATATAACATTTGCAAATAAAAATGAAATTAATTTACTTTTTAGATATCTCAATTACTAGATTGTAAAAGTATAGGAGTTTATTTTAAAGATCTTTCGACTTCGCTCAAGATGACGGCATAATATCACATATATATTAAAAATCGTCATCTCGAACGAAGTTGAGAGATCTAAAAGTAAAGTCTTCAGTTGTAATTGGTATAATTGAGAAGACTTTCTATCAATATAAACAAATAGTTCAAAAATAAACAAATTTATACAAAATTAAGCATCTTTTGTATTATATTTATAAAATTAGGAGTTTATTATTTTAAAACATTTTTTTCATAAATTATTTAGTGGTCACGAGCAAATCGAAGAAATCATCGAGCAAGAAAAGACCTCTCATGATTTTTTACAAAAAATATTAAAGCAAATTAGGCGATCGAGTTTACTACAAGATAATAATGTTACTTTAATGCAAAAGATGGAGCAAAAAATTGATTTAAATAAAGAGCTTATTTTAAAAATAAATCAAAACTCGACTAATGAACAAAACAATTTAATTGATTTTTCTGAAAAGCAGATCGTTGAGCTTTTAGACAATTGTTATAAAATTTTACAAAGCGTAGAAGTAAACTCTATTGCTTATCAACTTATTAATACACAAATAGACAATATTTTAAATAATGCTCAAATAGAAGTTATAGCCAAACTAAACCAAGATTATGATTCAAAAATTTCTATCGTCATTGACTCTAAATATCAAGGTGATTTAGCACAAGGTACAATTATTAGCATTATCGAACAAGGTTATATCTACAAAACTAAAGAGCTTATTAAAAAAGCCAAAATTATTGTAAGCACAACAAATCAAATTTAATTTTATTTTGATAAAAATAAAATAAGGACAATTATGAAAAAAAACGTATTTGGAATTGATTTAGGGACAACCAATAGCTGTATCTCTATTTATCAAAATAAAAAGTTTGAAATTATTGAAATCGACCATGCTAAAACTGTCCCATCTGTTATTGCTTTTTGTAAAAATAAACTACTTGTTGGTATCGAGGCCCTAAATCATTCAAAAATTGAACCACAAAACGCTATCTCTTCTATTAAAAGGCATATGGGCGATCAACACTACACTAGACTCATTGCAAATCAGGCACTGACCCCTACCCAAGTATCTGCAAAAATCTTAGCCTACCTAAAAGAAAAGGCTCAAGAAAAACTTAAAATAGATGTTAAGGATGTTGTTATTACAGTCCCTGCTTATTTTAATGAATCTCAAAGAAAAGCAACTATTGAAGCGGGTGAGTTAGCCAATTTTAATGTCTTAAGAATTATCAATGAACCAACAGCAGCTTCACTAGCTCATGACATCAGTAAAAGCTCTTTTGATGATTCATCTACTCAAGCAACAAATCAAGAAAAATGGCTTGTTTATGATCTTGGAGGAGGCACTTTTGACGTGACTGTTTTGAATGTAAAAGAGGGTTTAAAGGAGGTTTTAGCCTCTGATGGAAACAATTATTTAGGTGGGGACGACTTTGATGAAAAAATTGTTTCATGGATTATAGAGCAACTACAACATAAACAATCTATTAACTTACCAAAAGACCCTATTATTTTAGCTAAATTAAAACATTTTGCACAAGATGCTAAAATTGCCTTATCTACAGAAACCCAATTTACAATCATAGAAACCCTCCAAATCGAAAATAAAAAAGTTGATATTGACTTAACTATCAAAAGAGAAACCTTTGAAGCCCTTATATCAAATTACATTGAATCAACAATTGAAAAAGTACACCAAGCCCTTGAGAGTGCCAATTGCCAAGCAAGTGAAATTGACAAACTTCTTTTAGTTGGTGGTTCTACCAAAATCCCTATCATAAAAGAAAGTTTAAAAAATGCTTTTAACCTTGAAGGAGAAAGCTATATCGACCCTGATTTATCAGTATCACTTGGCGCTTGTGTTCAAGGAGCTATCTCTCTTAGTTTACATTTTGATAATATTATTATTGACGTTGCTCCTCACTCGCTTGGCGTCGCTACAATGGGGCAACTTGATTTATTTGATAACGAGCAAGAGTACCAAGCTACAGATGACCCCATAGAAAAAATATGCCAAAGACATCCTAAAACTTTTGCCCCTGTAATTCAAAGAAACTCTAGGCTTCCTGCTAAATTTGTAGAAACTTTTTATACTGCTACTGATAACCAATCTCGACTAGAGGTCGCTCTTTACCAAGGGGAGTCTCCTAGTACCAAAGAAAACCTATTCATCGGTTCTTTTTTAATAGATCTAAAACCAGTCCCACAAAATAGCCCAGTAGATATAGGACTAGAATACGACTTAAATGGTTTAATAAAAATTAATGTCTCTCAAGAAGGTAATAAAGGAAAAATTAGCTCTTATAAAATGAATCTTCGTGAGTCTGTTTTATTAAATACAGATTCAAAAGCCTTAAATCATGAAGATTATTTTGATATTGATGATGAAACAACTATTGACCACGAAGACTTTTTAGAAGAATCAAATCAAAGTAACAAAAAAGCAATGAACCTATTAAGCCAAAGAGTCATAGAAACCTTAGAGCAAAAAAGCAACGAAAAAATATCTCAACTTTTAGAGCAATACACTTCTTTACTTGAAAATGACAATAATGAAGACCTACTAGATGAAGTTGAAGATAAATTATACGATTGGTTAGATGAACAAGAGTAAAGGACTTTAACATGGCAAATAAAAAAAGTAATGCTAAACAAAACCAAAAAAAAGCACAAAAAAAACTTGAACGTAAAAAAAAGAGTAACCAAACTAACAAGAGTACTCAAGCATCTGGACCTTCAATTGATCAACTACATGACCAACAGTATTTAAGCATAATAGATGACACTTTTGAAAATCAAAACTCTAAACCAGATTCTACGATTTTAGATTTTTTTGAACGCCTAAAAGATTCAGAAGTCCCTTTATTAAAGTTAACTTTTAATGCCTTTTCACATACCCAGTTCAACAAAGATTGGCAGTATGACCTAAAAGGATTATCTCAATTTTGTAATATTTTTAATCAATACCAATTTAATAGTTTAGACCAATTAATTGACTTATCTTTACCACAGTCAAATGATTTACTTACTTTAAACCCTTCAAATATACTTGACCAATGGCCTTTTAATACAGATGGTAATTATCCCCTTCAGTATCTTAATAGTTTTGGAGACGAGTTAAGGCAAACTAAATATACTCTCCCCCTTAAAATGGCATTATTAACTCAAGATAATGATATTTTAGCCCAAGAGTATGGGCTTATCCATTACGATATAAAAAATGTTTGTAATCAAATTTTTGACTACAACGAGGCAAGGGATATCGTTAAACAATTAAAAAAGTTTTCTAAATACAAAAAACTAAACATCAAAACAAATAAAAAAGCCCTCGATAGTTTTGAGTATGTTCTTTCTTGCTTAGAGCAAAACCCTGAGCACTTTGAACTCATCGAATCTTTTTTTTATCTTGTTCAACAAATCTTTGTTTTAAAAATAAGTTGTGCTAAAAGTGGAGATTTTATTTTAGAACAATGGCTTGAAAAATACCCCTATATTAGCCAATATATCTTTCATTTAGAACCTCTTGAGTACTTTAATCTTGATGAATCTATACCAATTTTAAATAAAAAATCTAATACAATGCATAGTATCCAAAAAAAGATAGATTTTTTAGACAACATATCTTTTAATAAAAAACTCACATGGGAAGACCAATTAAAACTTGAAATCAATAAATCAAAATTACATAAAGAAAAAATCGAAGTTATCATTCATCAAAATGAATCTTTAAATGCTACAGATTTTTGTAAACAATCTGAAAAAGTTTTTACATTACTAAAAGAAGGCTCAAACAATAATATTTCTTCACAAAGTCTATCAAAAATAAATAATAAATTTGTAAACTTTTTTCTTGATATTACTTTTGAAGCTATGATTTTTTATGAAGCAGAACAACAAATAAAGCACATTTTAAAAGACAGAGCACTTGATTTTAGACTAAGTCTACTCTCTTATAACATAGCTTACTTGCAAAAAAACACCTCTAAAATATTTGAATCTTCAAAAAGTATAAAACAAATAAAAAGTTTTTCTAATATTAACATGAAACAGTTTTTACAACTTTTAACACTACACCTTGAAGATAGAAACGCCCTTAAAGAGTTTTCTAAACTTTTTTATCAAAAAGTAAACAATTATCAACAACAAAGTTTTTATCAAGCACTCGAAAATATTTTTTTTAAAGAACAAAGTTTTTTCATACAAACATTTCTTATAAATACAGATTATCAAGAGTTTAAAAGTTATTTAAAAGCTCTATATAAATACTTTCCTATTCAAAAAGAAGATATCTCAACTACACAGTATTTTCACAAAATATTTTCAGAGCATACTTTATCTAATGAAATAAAAATATTACAAGATAAACAGTTTAATCAATCATTTATGTACTATCTTGAAGAGCTATATAAACACTCAAACTCAGACAGAGGACAAAAAGCTCTACTACATTTTATAGAGTCTATTACACACTCATGTCAAAACTTCTTTCAATGGAAAACCCTACTAAATACTAATAATCATTATTTTCTTAAACAAATATTTAATGAATTAGACCCACTAAAAAAGACAGCTGATGTTTTTAAACGAGAAACCAATTTAAACAAAGTCGAAGCAAAATTTATTTTAGACAAAATATTAGAATATTCTCCTTGCTTTAAAATGAATAAAAACTTTGTCAAACTAAAAAAATACGTTCAAAAATTAAAATAATTTTTTGGAGATATCATGAATAAAAACGAAGCTACTAAAATATTAAATTTAAACAAAATAGACTCTATTAAAAGTGAAGATGTCGAAAACTCTTACAAAAAGATGATAAGACGTTATCCACCTGAAAACTTTCCTCAAAAGTTTGAACAAATTAGCCAAGCCTATAAATTATTATCCAATAATGACAGTTTTTGGACAGACTTTATTCAAACAGAAAAACTCGATTTTTCTTTTTTAACAAATTACTCTAATCAAAAAAATAACAAACTAAAAAAAATTAATGAGAAACTATCAAAACCTCTAAGCCAAAAAGAACTATTAACTAAAATAAAACCCGCCTTTACAAGAGATTTTGAGCTAGAAATGTTTGAAAGATTTAAATTACTTTTTGAAGATCATATTTCATAAAGTAAATAAAATACTCCACCTACAGAAAGCCCCACCAGTAGATTTATTAGCTTTACCTTAATAAAATCACTACGAGAGTGAGCCAGTAAAGGTATTAACCCATGTCCATCTTGAACAATTGAGGACGTTAAAATAACCGAAAAACCTACCTTATTTTCTAAAAATAAAGTTAAAAAAATTAAGTGTGGTCCTGATTCTGGTATCATTCCAAGCAAACCAGAAACAAATAAAACAACCATTGAGTGTTTATTTATTAATTCTTGAAGATGGCTCCATTCAAAACTTAGGTGAATGATTGAAAAAGCAGCAAATGTCCATAAAAAGATACGTGGCAAATGTGCTTTAACAATATGATTTAAAAAGTGAGCCTGTAAAAAATGTGATGGAGACTCAATAATTATAACTGACCCTAAAAGTAAAATGATTCCTAAAAAAAACTTACTAAACAAGCCTTCTTCATGCCCCACTACTTCACCAATTAATAAATAACAAAAAGCAAATAACACAAAAAGCATAAAAGAACGTAAAGTAAATTCTTTTGACCAATCTTTTTTTATTCGTGAAATATCAAACAGCTTCCACTTTTCTTCTTCGTGATGTAGCTCTAAATGACACGCCTCTCTACGTGAATCTGCTCCGAGCAATAAATCTGTTAACCATCCGACAAAAATAGATAGAAAAAATAATGCTACTGTCATTTGAAAAGCAAGCTCTGGAGCTCTAGCAAAAAAAACATAGGCCTCATCACCACTTGTTACAATAGCAGCCGTAACCAAAGCACCTAAACCAATCAAACCATGGGTATAAAAAGTAACAACAATAAAAGTACCAAAACAACCTGGAGTAGCCCCAAGTAAAGCACACAATATATACTGCCTCCACTTTGACCCTTTAAATAAATTATCTAAATGACCTTTTGATCTTACATGAAAATATTCAACTAGTAACATCATGAATAAAACCAAAAGAGCTATAATTAATGAATGCTCGAAAATTTCAAGCATAGGGCCTAAAAAGTGATTTGATGTTTCATGAGTTTCATGTAAATGATTATGTAGATGTAAATCTTTCATCTATTCCTTCTGAACTTTATTAAATTAATAAGCTATTTTGCATTCAAACTTTAAATTCTACTATAGAAAGTAGAAAGTGGAGCGCTAAAAAATGTCTGTAACTTTCTTCATTTTTCTAGTACTAATTAGATAAATAATAATTAAAATTTATATACTCTTTAATTTATTAGACTCTGCAAGTAAAAAAGATAGCATTTTTATGCTACTTTTCAATCTCATTTTATTTTAAAAAGTCCATTTATATCCTTGACATACCTTTATTTTAACTGTTAAAATAAAGGCATGGATAGTTAATTCTATACCACGCAGTTGATCGTGACTTCTGGGTTCCCCCACCCCCCATACCCAATGTCACGATCAACTTTTTTTATTTATGAAATAATAACTTTAATTTTATCAAGATAGTAAATTTTATGAATAAATCTCAACTTGAAAATAGTATTTTACCTGTAGCAAAAGAAACTCTTACTAATTTAAATATTAAACCTCGTTGTACAACAGCTGGTGGCATCTCAGCCATCATATCTAGCTTTAAACAAATTAAAGAAGAAACAGGCATTATAAAAGGTCTCAAATTAATGCTACAAGCTAATCAAAGCTGTGGCTTTGATTGCCCTGGCTGTGCCTGGCCTGATCCAAAAACTAGTAATAAATCTGTAACAGAGTTTTGTGAAAATGGCATAAAAGCTATAGCAGAAGAGGCTACCTATAAAAAAGTTGGAGCAGAGTTTTTTAAAAAATACTCTGTTTCTGAGTTAAGTCATAAATCAGATATTTGGCTTAGTAAACAAGGTCGCTTAACCCATCCGATGATATTAAAAGATGGCGATACTCATTACCAATCTATAACATGGAACGAAGCTTACAAAATAATTGCACAAGAACTCAATCACTTAAACAATCCTGATGAAGCTATATTTTACACTTCTGGTAGAGCTAGTAACGAAGCGGCTTTTTTATATCAATTATTTGTTAGAGAGTTTGGTACAAATAATTTACCTGATTGTTCTAACCTATGCCACGAATCCAGTGGTCAAGCCTTAATGGAAACTATTGGTATTGGCAAAGGCACTGTCACCTTAGAAGACTTTCCTAAAGCTGATTTAATTATTGTTATGGGGCAAAACCCTGCAACAAACCATCCTCGAATGTTAAGTTCTTTAGAAGATGCTAAAAACCATGGAACAAACATCGTTAGTGTAAACCCACTCAATGAAGCAGGCTTAAATAGATTTAAGCATCCTCAAAAAATATTTGGACTTTTTGGAAAGGGTAAAAAAATATCTAATATGCACCTAGCGATTAAAATAAATGGTGACGCTGCTTTAATGAAAGGTGTAATGAAAATCATACTAGATGAAAAAGCTTTTGATTTAGATTTTATTCAAAAAAAAACTATTGGTTTTGAGCCATTAATTACATCTGTAGAAAATACCCAATGGAAAGATATTATAGAGCAAACTGGCCTTAAGTTAAGCGAAATACAACAGTTTGCTAAATTATGCATAGAGTCAAAAGCCACTATTGCTTGTTGGGCAATGGGACTAACTCAACATAAAAATGGGGTTGCTGCTATTCAAGAGGTTGTTAATCTATTATTACTTGGCGGGCATATTGGCAGAGCTGGTGCAGGTGTTTGCCCTGTGCGTGGTCATTCCAATGTTCAAGGTGACAGAACAATGGGCATATGGGAGAAACCAAGAGAAGTTTTTTTAAAAAACCTTGAAAAAGAATTTAATATATCTCTAACTAGAGAGCATGGATATAGCGCTATTCAAGCAATTAAAGCCATGAATGAAAAAAAGGCAAAAGTATTTATTGCTCTTGGAGGAAACTTCATATCAGCAGCACCAGATACTTATATTACTGCAAAATCTCTTAACCAATGCAATCTAACAGTACAAATCTCAACCAAACTCAATCGCTCTCACTTAATTACTGGTAAAACGGGGCTTATTTTACCCTGTTTAGGGCGTACAGATCGTGACTTTAAACAAAACATTAAACAATTTGTTACCGTTGAAAACTCAATGGGAATTGTACACAAATCTATAGGAAGTTTTGACCCACCCTCCAACGATTTAAAAAGTGAGCCAGAAATCATATCAAAAATTGCCCAAGAAACCCTCAAAAGTTCAAAGGTTAAATGGCAATGGTTAATCGAAGATTATAACCGAATTAGAGACTCTATATCTCGTGTAATACCGGGTTTTAAGAACTATAATCAAAGAGTCGCTCCTTCTGATGGCTTTGAGCTACCAAATCCACCAAAAGACAATTGCTCTTTTACTACAGACTCTAAAAAAGCAAAGTTTACAAGCCATGACTTGCCTCAATTACAATTAAAAGCTAATCAGTTTATTATGATGACTATAAGATCTCACGACCAATTTAATAGTACTATTTATGGAATGAATGATAGATATCGAGGTATTTATAATGAAAGAAGAATTATTTTTGTTAACCCAGATGATCTAAAAGAAAAAGGTCTAAAAAAGGGTGATATAGTTGATATTAAAAGTCATTTTAATGGTGATACCAGAGAAGTTAAAAAGTTTATAGTTGTCCCTTACGATATACCAAAACAATGTGTTGCCACTTATTTTCCTGAAACAAATCCGCTAGTACCATTAGATTCATATGCCACAAGAAGCATGACACCTACCTATAAATCTGTTATTGTCACTTTTAATTTACAAAAATGAAACATTCAAAACACTTAAGCGTATAAATAGTATGAAAAAAATATTAAAACAACTCCTGTTCTCTTCTTTATTGATAATAAACAATAACTCTTTTGCCCAAGGTGCTTGCTCATCAATTGACTTTGGTACAAATGTACACTTAAAAGAAACTACACTTTCTGGTATTACCCCCTTTATTTATCATTTTGATATCTTAGGTGAAAACCAAAAGTCACTGGGTAAAATTAAAAATAAACTTTTTAAATTAAAATCTGTAATGCAGCTGAGAGACTCTAGCTCTAATTTAATTGCTACAGCCAAGGCTAAGTATATATCTTGGGGTACTCATATCTCTTTTTATGATTGTAATAATCAACTAATAGGAAAAGTCATTGAAGATAGTGTATTACAAAGAACAATCAGTTTAGGCTCCTCTCAAAAATATACTTTTTTTGATTCAGGTAAAAATGCTATTGGCTCAATTTCTAAGCTAGACCTAAATGCCACAAAATTTATCCCTCTTGTTAATTATTTTTTCAAGGGTATTGGCTTATTTCGCTCTGGTTCTTTTAAAGTTAGTGCTGTTAATCCTAACGGAGTTGAAACAACACAAGCATCAGCCAAAAGAACTTTCGCACAAGGTTTTTCTGATGAATGGYCAGTTAAATTTAATCCTAAATTTTCTCAGTTAAAAAAACTCATGTTTTTATTTTTACCAACATATCGAACTCGTGTTGACTCTGTTTTAAAACCACAAAGCTCCATAAAACTAAATTCCAAGAAAAAACTTTATAATAAACTATTTTCTAATCAATAATTTATTCAACAAAAAAGCCCCCTTAAAACTAAGTTTTAAGGGGGCTTTTTGATTTTTAAGACTAAGCTTTAAAATCTATATTTTGCCCTAGTCTCTCATCTTTAGCTTGAGCAACTGCTGGGATATCATGTCCCCCACCTGCTGGTTTTTCTGCTGCTAAGTTTTCTTTACTTGCTGCTGCAACTGGTTTTGGACTCGCTAAATTTTGATGAACACCAGAATTTGAATGTATTTGCATCATTACCTCCATGTAATATTAATAAATGAATTTAGGTATTAGTGCATATAATAACATACACCTTACAGCTTTATTTTTTTATTTTAATCTACCACTAACTTTAGGTTTATATTTATTTTCAAAATACTCGCCAAGTACCTGAAAACAAAACACCGTTAAAGCAATCGCAGTAGCTGGATACATGGATACCATAAAATTTACTCCAATAAATTGTTTCCCCCCATAAACCATAGCACCCCATGATAAAGTTTCATCTCCCCCACCAAGCCCTAAAAAATTTAAAGTCGACTCTGCTAAAATCATCATACCTGTTCTAAGACTAAATAAAATAATTAATGGAGAAACAATATTAGGTAAAATATGTTTAAAAAATATTCTAAAATCTGATGCTCCCAATGAATAAGCTACTAAAACGAAATCTCTATTTTTAATTTCAAGTAAATACGCTCTAATTAATCGACCATTAGCCGCCCACCCAGATAACACTAAAGCACTAATAATTGTTAAAAAACCTCCATCACTTCTTGAAGAGATTAAAATCGCTAATAATAAAGGAGGAAATATCTGAAAAGTATCTACAACTTGTAAATAAAGACCATTTATTAGATTTCCACGAAAAAGAATAAAACCAGACAGTAGTAAAGGAATCAGTAAAGTCAAAAAACTGACTAACATACCAGAAATCAAAGTATACCTAGCAGCATATATCAGCCTTGAAAATAAATCTCGCCCTAACCAATCACACCCTAAAATATGTTTATCATTTGGCTCAAGTAGCATTAAATCTAAGTTTTGTAAAAACGGATCATAAGTTGTAAAGGCACTTGGAAATATAGCTACACCTACTAATATCAATAAAAACAATACACTCAATAAAAATAAAAGCCTCTTCATATTTAGGCCTGTTTTTTTATTCGGGGGTCTATAAAAGGATAACTTAAATCTAATAATAAATTGCTTAAAATTACAAACAAACAAGAAATAAAAACAGTAGCTAAAATTATATTATAGTCTCTTGAATTTATACCTTGAATAATATATGTACCTACCCCTTTATAAGAAAAAATAGTTTCAGCAACAACTGCACCCGTCATTAATTGTGAAAATTCAAGCGTAATAATTGTAACAATTGGAATCAATGCATTACGTAAAGCATGATGTATCAAAACATAACTTGGAGACAAACCCTTAGACATAGCAACTTGCACAAAAGGAGCTTGTAAAGCATCCTCTACCCTAGACTGAACAAGTCTTTGCAAAAAAGCTGCTGGCCTTAAACCTATTGTTAAGCTAGGTAAAACAAGGTGTGAAAAAGAATCGCTCCCAGATACTGGAAACCAAGATAACTTTAAAGAAAAGATAATCATTAAAACTAAACCAAACCAAAAAACAGGTGTTGACATAAACATAGCTGTTATCATTTTAAAGATTTGATCTAAAAAAGAGCCCGAATATAAAGCTCCTAGCAAGCCTAAACCCAGACCAAATACAAGAAAGATAAATACGGCTAATAAAGTTAACTTTAAAGTATTAAAGACCCTAATTTTGAGTTCTTTGTTTATATCTTCGCCAGTAATTTTACTTTTTCCAAAATTAAAACTAATTAATTTTTTGCTAAAAATAAAAAACTTATTCAAATCTAAGATAGATAGCTTTTCAGACTCTAGTTTTTTGTTGAGCACTTCTTGTGAAATACCTTTATCATATATAGAAAATACAGGATTACCAGGAATAGAAGCCATTACAAAATAAGTTAGTACAATTACACCAAAAACTGTACTACACAATCTAAAAAGAGGCTTCAAAAAAGCACTCATATTTATGATTTATCTGAGATATCGAGTACAGCCATAAAAGCTTCTTGAGGAACTTCGACACTACCAATCAGTTTCATTCTCTTTTTACCCTTTTTCTGCTTTTGTAAAAGTTTCTTTTTACGAGAAATATCTCCACCATAACATTTTGCTAAAACATTTTTACGAAGAGCTTTAATACTTGTTCGAGAGATTACTCTTGAACCAATCATAGCCTGAATAGCAACTTCAAATTGATGTCTTGGGATTAAATCTTTTAGTCTTATAGTAAGCTCCCTACCTCGGTAAAAAGCCTTTTCTTTTGGTACAATCATCGTGAAAGCATCAACAGGATCTCCACCAATAGCAATTTCCATCTTAACTAGGCTTCCACGTTTATACTCAGAAAAGTCATATTCAACAGAAGCATAACCTTGAGTACAAGACTTTAGACGATCATAAAAATCAACAATCATTTCACTTAAAGGCATAGAGTATTTTAATATAACTCTTGTTTTATCTAAATACTCCATATCAATATAGGTAGCACGTTTTTCTTCGCATAGAGACATAACAGAACCAGTATACTCTTTTGGCATATAGATGTTCATGTCAATATATGGCTCTTCAAGATAGTCAAATAAGTTTGGCTCAGGTAATTTAGAGGGGTTATCAATTTCAATCACTTGACCAGAAACTAAATGCACCCTATAAACTACAGAAGGAGCTGTTGCAACTAAGTCTAAATCGAACTCTCTCTCTAATCTATCTTGAATTACATCTGAGTGTAATAATCCTAAAAATCCACAACGAAAGCCAAATCCGAGTGCAACAGATGTATCGGGCTCATATGATATAGATGAATCGTTTAACTGCATTTTCTCTAAAGCCGATTTTAAATCCTCATAGTCATCAGACGAAACAGGATATAAACCACAATAAACCATTTGCTTTACAGGCTTAAAACCTTTTAAAGGCTCAGTGCAAGAGTTTTCTGAACTAGTAACAGTATCACCAATTGAAACCTCACTTAATGTTTTAATAGAAGCGGTAAAGTATCCCACTTGCCCACCTATTAATGAGTCTACTTTTGACTCTGCTGGCGTAAAAACTCCAAGTTCGGCAACATCAAAACTATTACCAGTTGCCATCATTTTTATTTTACTCCCTTTTTTGATTTCTCCATCAAAAACACGAATATAAATGATAACTCCACGGTAAGACTCAAACTTAGCATCAAAAACTAAAGCTTTAAGAGGAGCACCTTTCTCAACTTTTGGAGGAGGGAAGGCCTCGTGTATTCTTTCTAATAAATGATCTATACCAATCCCATTTTTAGCCGAAATTGGCACTACATCAGCTGCATCAATGCCTAAAATTTCTTCAATTTCTTCAGCTACTTCATCAGGACGAGCAGCTGGTAAATCAATTTTATTAACTACTGGTAAAATTTCTAAGTTATTATCTAAAGCCAAATACATATTTGCCATAGTTTGAGACTCTAAACCTTGTGCCGCATCTACAACTAAAAGAGCTCCATCACAAGCAGCAAGTGCTCTTGAAACTTCGTAAGTAAAATCAACATGACCAGGTGTATCAATTAAATAGTAATAATAAATCTCACCGTTTTTATCTGTATACAAACACTCAACGGCCTGAGATTTAATCGTGATACCACGTTCTCTTTCAATATCCATTGAGTCTAAGAGCTGCTCTTTCATTAGACGATCAGGAACCGTACCAGTAGCAGACATGATTCTGTCTGCTAAAGTAGACTTGCCATGGTCAATATGCGCTATAATTGAAAATACTCGTATGTTTTCTTGTTTCATAAATTTTGAGGCCTGTTAGGTTAGTTATATTATGAAGAGAATATACTAAGAGCAAAGAAAATGAGCAAGATAATCTCGTTAATTAAGGGGCTTTGTTCAGAATAACCCTTAAATAAAACAAAGGATTACCAATGATATATCTATAAAAAAGTCGTTTTGGATTTTGAAATAATCGAAACAACCATTCTAATTTTAAAATAATCATCCATTTAGGAGCCCTTTTCACACTACCTGATACATAATCAAAAACAGCTCCTCCACTTAAAAAAACCCCACAAACATGATCTAATTTTAATTTTCTAATTACTTTTTCTTGTAAGGGCATTCCCATTCCAACGATAATAATTTCAGGTTTTTTCTCTAATAAGGTCTTTTTTATTTTTTCATAGCTTTGAAAGCCGTCTAGTGAACCCACTAAATTTAATTTTGAATAATCTTGTTTAACTTTATTAACCGATAGTTTTAAAGTATCCGCATCAGATCCTAAAAAAAATAAACGATGTTTTTTTTGTTCACAGTAAGGTAAAAACTGATTCATCCAATCTGCATAAGTTATTTTATAAGGAATATTTGCCCCTTTAAAGTTTGCAGCTATCCTCACTCCTTCTCCATCACAAAAAACACAATCAGAGCTTTTCATCAATTCAAAAAAATCCTTATCTTTATGGAGTAAGTTCATAGCATGAATATTTACATTCAAAATATCTACGGGCACTTTTTTTTCAACAGAGCTTGAAATGTAATCATGTAGTTCTGAAATTTTCCATTCTTCTATTTTTATTTTCATCAATTCAAAACTCATTTTATCTCCATAAATTTTATATGACCCAAAAAAAAATGTATTTAGCTATAAATTTCAATATCGACACAATTTTTACCTAAGTTATAAGATATAATTAAAGAGCAGTCGAAGTTATCAAAGAGCTATAATAGAGGAGAAGTAATGGAAAATTCAAACAAATCAACACCAATTCAATCTGATTTTGAATCTTTTAAAACAAAAAGTGAGTTTAATTTACTTGAATTAGAGAATATATTAAATATTAATCACCAAACAATTAGAAAGTATTGTTTAGAATTTAAAAAATTTTTACCAGTTCACTCTAATTATAATCAAAAAGACATTCAAACCTTAGTTTTAATTCAATCTATGACCAAAAGTGGCTTACCAACAAATGAAATAGAAAGTAAACTTTTTGAATATCAACAACTCATGAAAAAAACAATGAATGGTACTCATGAATCCCCTGTTAGATTTTTAAAAAACCTACCTGAAGCTTGTGGCCTCACTAGTATTATATAATTTATTTCTATTAAAGAAAGACTCAAAACTCCGTCATAGCCCTCCTATACCTACCGATAGCAAAGGCCTCCTAGGTAAAATAAATGCTTTTAAATGATATTCACACTTGACTTTTAAACACATTCTGATTAGCATAATTCTCATGTACTTAACACAAGAAAATACCAAAATTAGAGCGAAAGGAAAGCTCAACATCTTCAATGCATCACTTGAGCTTTTTGTAGAAAAGGGAATTAAAGCGACTTCTGTTCGTGACATTTCAAAAATATCTGGTTTTACTAACCCAGCTTTGTACTCACATTTTAAATCTAAAGATGATTTGTCTTATCATCTCTATTTAACTGTGTTCAATGTACTCAAGCCTGATTTAGTTAAAATTTTAAATCCTAATCAGGATGCTAAAACCATATTTAGAAATATAGCGAGAGACGTTTTATTTAATTCTTTCAACCAAGCTGACTTTAGAAACGCTTATCTATATCTATACGAGAATGCTTTAACATTCTTCGATAGAATTAAAGAGGAAGAAAAGGAGAACCCTCTAGATATGTGGATAGAAGTCATCGACGCGAAAAAAGCAGAAGGAACAATTAGACCTGGTTCTACAATGTTTCAGCTTTTAAGCATTCACGGATTTATTAATCACATCTTGAGACATTATTCAATGTACTCTAATGATATGAGTTTAGACGAAGTTTGTACTGAGTTTGAAAGTTATATCAACAGGAGTCTTTTAAAGGACTAAGATGAAACGGGAAACCCGCATAACTATAACCCTTGTCATTATAATTTTGGCAGGGGGGTTTTTTCTATACAAGAGCTTTAGCTCTCATAAAGTATCTATTAATCGCTCTGAACAAGAAACGATTACCCCTAGCTTTAGAACAATCAAAATCCAAAGCAATCATTTAGATAATAAATATGAAAGCTATGGTACTGTTTTTGCGTCAAAAAATATTCTTTTGAAATCTTTTACTTCTGGAAAAGTTATTTATTTACATGAAAACTTTACAGAAGGTGGACTTATACAAAAAAATGAAGTTATAATTTCTATAGATACAATTAAGCTAGAACTCCAAGGCAAAAAACTATTTAATCAGCTTGCAGCAAAAAAAATTCAAGAAAAAAGAGTTAGACAAAATATTCAAAATCTAGCCGATAGTATTAAAATTGCCAAAGAAAGCCTTCAGCTAAGTAAAAATGAACTAAAACGATCAAAGCAAATGCTTCTTGAAAAAACGATCTCAACCCAAAGTAACGAGTCCTCTCTCATTAAGTACCAAAACAAAAAGTCAACGCTCACGCAATTACTTAACCAAAAAAAACTCTTACCTCACGATATTAAAAGCATTCTAAATCAAATTGAAAATATCTTAATTAAACTTGAAGAAATCAAAATTGATATCAAAAGAAGTCAAATTAAAGCCCCTTTTACTCTTAAAATAACTAAAACCCATATAAATATTGGACAGTTTGTATCTCCAAACAACTTATTGTGTAACGCCTACGATGCAAAAAAGCTCGATCTAGTAGTTGAAATACCTTCTTCACAAAGCTCTTGGTTAATAGATACAAAACAAAGATCTATTGCTGACATTAACCATGAAAACTTTAGAGTCCTAAACTTACCAAAAAATATTATTGAATGGATTTCTCCTAAAGTTTCGGGTCAATTTAAAGCTAAAAATATTAGACTTGCATCCGCATTTGACTTAAACACAAGAAACCTTAAACTATTTTTAGAGCTAGAACCCAAACTGCTTTTAAATTCTCCATTAATTTTACCGGGCTCATTTGCTAAGATTTCATTAATTGGTAAACCATTAAAAAATGCAGTATCTATTCCTACTATGAGTATTTATAATAATAAAGTACAAATAATTAGAAATGGTAAAATCCTACAAAAAAATATTTATATTCTAAAATCTAATGGTAAAAATAGCTACATAAGCAACACCTTTTTAGATAATGATGTTGTACTTCTTAGGTTTAGAGAAACCCTTATAGATGGAACAAAAGCTAAATCCGTTCCTCAGGAGTAAACAATGATTAAACAGGCAATTAAAAACCCTGTCGCTACCAATCTCATCATGATTGTTATTTTAGCTTGGGGCTTTAGCTCATTTTTAACTATTCCACGAGAGACCTTTCCTGAATTTACTCTTGACATTATATTTGTTGACACAGTTTATCAAGGTGCAAGCCCCGATGAAATAGAAGAAAGTATAACCACCAAAATAGAAGAGTCACTAAGCGGTGTAAGTGGCATTGAAGAAATCACCTCAAGATCACAAGAAGGCTTTTCAAGAGTCATTCTTGAAATTGATCCTAGTTATGACAGTAAAAAAGTCAAAGATGATATAGAAAGAGAAATTGCTCAAATTGTTACCTTTCCTCGTGAGGCAGAAAAAACTAAAATTTTTGAACTCACCCGAAAACGTCCAGCTATTTTTGTTGCTCTTAGTGGTGATATTAGTGAAGAAAGACTCAAAGAAGAAGCAGATATCATCAAAGATGAACTATTAGCACACCCAGAGTTTTCATTAGTTGAATATCTTTCTACCAAATCAAGAGAAATATCAATTGAAGTTGATGAAGATAAACTAACTCAATATTCATTAACTTATAGCCAAATATCCCAAGCTATAAAAAACAACTCTTTAAACTTGCCAGCAGGAGCCATTAAAACAGATTTAGGTGAAATATTAGTTAGAACCATGAATCAAAAGTACACTAAAGAAGACTTTGAAAACATACCAATTATCCAAAGTAATACAGGTACAACTATTTATTTAAAAGAAATCGCAACAGTCATAGACTCTTTTAGAGATTTACGTTTAAAAAACTTACTTGATGGTAAACCATCTTACGCTCTACAAATTTATAAAACAGGCAACCAAAATGTTATAACTCTTGCTGATGCCGCAATAAAATATGTAGCAAAAAAACAAAAAACCCTTCCTAAAAACTTAAAATTAATCACTTGGGGAGATACCTCTAAAATGGTTAAAGGCAGACTTAACCTATTAACTAGAAATGGTAAAATGGGACTAATTTTAGTCTTTATAAGCTTAGCTATTTTCATGGAACTAAAACTAGCAATGTTTGTATCCCTTGGTATTCCTATCTCTTTTTTAGGTTGCTTTATTTTCATGGACTACTTTCACCAAAGCCTTAATATGTTAAGTATGTTTGCTATGATTTTAGTTTTAGGGATTATCGTTGATGATGCCGTCGTTATCTCTGACTCTATTTACCAAAAAATTAAAAAAGGTTTACCCCCAAAACAAGCAGCTCTTGAAGGAACTCAAGAAGTCTTTTTACCTGTTTTAGCTTCTGTTGCTACTACAGTAGTTGCTTTTATGCCCTTATGGTTTGTATCTGGTGTTATGGGCAAGTTTTTTGCTGTTTTACCATTTGTTGTAATTATTTCACTTTTAGTCTCGCTCTTTGAATCTCTATATATCTTACCTGGGCATTTAGCCCACCACGTAAATATAATTAATAAAAAAAGCCTATTAAGCCGCTTTCAGTTAAAAATACAAAATGGTTTAGCTTATTTTATTAAAAATCAATACTCTAAAACAATATCCACTGTTTTACGTTATCGATATGTTGCTGCTACTTTTGCGTTCACCTCTATTGCCATAGCTGTAATGATGATTAAATTTGGTATTGTAAGACAGGGGCAATTTCCAAAAACAGATACAGACCTATTAAAAGCTTCTATTACTTTTCCTACAGGTACCGAGTTCAAATATACAGAAAAACATATACAATACATGACAGACTGCCTGTATAAAGCTCAAGCCGAATTAAAAAAGAAAGCTAAACCAAATCAACATTTTCCATTTATTAAACATATTTACTCCTCTGTAGGAGGTACTGATACAGGCAAAGGACAAATGAGAATTGAACTCATTGAAGCAGAAAAAAGAAATATCTACTATGAAGTAATTAAAAACGAATGGGAAAGACAAATTGGTGAAATACCTACTGCTCAAAGCGTAATTATTGATACCCAAAGTCATGGACCTGGTGGCAAAGCAATTGAAATCCAAATTAAAGACCATAGTTTTGAAAACCTAACAATAGCTAGAGACCTAATCAAAAAAGAGCTTAAACAATATGAAAGTATTTCTAATATTACTGACAATTTTCAAGAAGGAAAACTAGAAGCTCGCCTAAAATTAAAACCTCTAGCCCATGCTCTTGGCTTTCAACTATCTGATGTCTCAAGACAAATTAGACAAGTTTATTTTGGAGAACAAACCCTACGAATCCAAAGAAATAAAGATGATATTAGAGTTTATATAAGACAAAGTAAAAAATCTCGAAATAGTTTAAATTCATTACTCACATTAAAAATCAGAAATAAAAAAAATCACAGCGTATTATTTTCAGATATTGCTTACTTTGATTTTAAACGAGGCTATAGCGTTATTAACCATGACGATAGATTCAGAGAGATTACTGTAAGTGCTGATTTAAACTCTAAAGGAGAAACAACCTCTGAAATCTTAAGAGACCTTGAAAAATCTTTTTTACCAAGCTTAAAAGTACAGTTTCCTAATATTCAAATTAGCTATAAAGGCCAAGAAAAAGAAAATCAAAAGTCAAATGCCTCATTATTTAGAGGGTTTATTATCGCTATGTTTGTAGTATTTACAATTTTAGCAACTACTTTTAAATCGTATGTACAACCTTTTATCATTATGTTTGCCATACCCTTTGGTTTTGTGGGTGTTGTAATTGGTCATTGGCTTATGGGAATGAAACTAACAATGATGTCTATGTTTGGCTTAGTAGCTTTAGCTGGAATAGTAGTAAACAACTCTTTATTATTAATTGATATCATGAACAAAAAAGTAAGGTCTGGGTCATCTATATTAAAAGCAGCAATTGTTGCTGGACAAGATAGATTCACTGCCATTTTATTAACATCTGTAACCACCTTTTTAGGTGTAGCCCCGATGTTACTAGAGCAATCTATACAAGCCCAATTTTTAAAACCAACAGCTCTATCTTTAGCTTCTGGTTTATTGGTTTCTATGGTTTTCACTCTTTTATTTATTCCATCTATCTATGTCATACTTTATGATTTTTATAGCTTTATTGTTAGCTTTTATAGAGGGTCTAAAGTTAGTCGTGAATCTATTATTCGGGCTAGTGATTTTTCTTAAAAATTTATAATCTAGCTCTCTTTTAAGAACACTCTTTAAATGAAACTTGAACTTAGTTTTTATCAAGGTTAATATCTTTTTGTTAATTTAAATATTTTTTCAAGGATAATTATGCAAAACGAATTAGATAAAAGCTTAGGATACAATCCAGACTCCCTCCCAAGAGAGCTTACAAAATACTATATTTCTGCTAGTAAGCAAGATATCTCTGAGATGTTAAAAACCTTAAATTTAAAGTCTCTTGAAGATATATATTCAGATATTAACGACAATTGTAGACTAGACAATTTTTCAACAGAAACTTATTTAGATTATTCAGACAATTTAAAACTCCAAGAAGATATCGCTAATGAAAACAAGCCAAAAACCTCTTTTTTAGGAAACACCCTAGCTCAATACAAAATACCAGAGCTAGTAGCTAAAGTTTGTGGCATTAGAGGTTTAACAACAGCATATACCCCTTATCAACCTGAGAGATCACAAGGTACATTAATGACCTTATGGCTATACCAATCTCTTTTAGCTCAATTAACTGGATTTGAGGCAATTAATGCAAGTATGTATGATCGCTCAACCTGTTTATTTGAAGCTATTAATTGCGCTAAACGCCTACAAAAAAAATCTAATAAAATCCTTATTTTAGATACAATCTATCAAGAAGATTTAGAGGTTGTGCAAACCCTAGGCAAAGAAACGGACTTAAAAATCATTATCTTTAAATGTGACCTAAAAAATGGAGTAGCCAATACAAAAGAAATTGAAACCCTCCTACAAAATGAAGACCATGGTTTTTGTGGAATTGTATTTTCTCAAATAAATCGTTTTGGATTACTTGAAGATGTTCATACATTAACAAACTTATCTCATCAATACAAACTACAATCCATTGCTATTATTGACCCTATGACTATTGCTAGTGAAGGCTTGATTCCACCTTCTCAATTTGGAGAAAATGGAGCCCACATGATTGTTGGTGAAGGTCAACACCTAGCCTTAGCTGCAAACTATGGTGGCCCAGGTCTTGGTATATTTGGAATCAGGTTTAATGATAAAAATAAAAATGCGATTCGATCAACGGCAGGACGATATGTTGGAGATGCATTTGATGAAGATAATAACCCTTGTAAATTATTAGTTTTATCAACAAGAGAGCAGCATATTAAAAAAGATAAAGCTACTTCAAACATTTGCTCAAATCAATCATTTATCGCCACTATGGCTGGGGCAGGTATTCTGGCTCGTGGCGAAAAAGGCATGAAACAAGCTTGTCTTACTAGTAAAAATAATGCGTTAAAAGCTTTTGAATTTTTGACTTCTTTAGAGGGGATTACGTCAGCCTTTTCAAACCCTTTTTATAACGAATTTATTTTAGAACTAGATATAGACTTAAATAAGCTAATTGATTTAGGGCGTGAAGCAAACTTACAAATAGGTATTAACCTATCAAATGATTTACCACATCTCAAAAGTGCACTTAAGTTATCATTTACCGATTTACAAAGCGATTTAGACTTAGATAAATTATTAAATTTCTTTTCTAAGCACTTTTCATCTAAAGAAAAGTCTTGCTTAGTTCAAATTCCTAAAAACCTTTTGAGACAAGGTCAAGTCGGCTTACCTAATATGAATAAAGATGATATTTTAAAGTATTATATTCAATTAGGACAACAAAATGTATCTCCTGATGATAATTTATACCCACTTGGCTCATGTACCATGAAATATAATCCATATATCAATGATTATGCTGCTGGACTTAGAGGGTTTCAAGATATTCACCCAGAGTCTCACCCAGATGATGCTCAAGGTTGTTTAAAAATTATATATAAGCTCCAAGAGTTATTTAAAGATATTACAGGACTTAGTGCTGTAACCACCCAACCAATGGCAGGAGCTCAAGGTGAGCTAGTCGGAATCAAAATGTTTCAGGCTTACCATAGAAACAATAATGATACAAATAGAGATATTTTAATTATTCCTAAATCATCACATGGTACAAACTTTGCCACAGCTACAATGGCGGGCTTTACTCCTAAAAAAAATGGGGTTAAAAGTGGAATCCAATACTTAGAAGCCTCACAAGCTGGAGTTATCGATCTAAACCACCTACAAGAGATTATCAATGAATATGGCCCACGAATTTGCGGCATCATGGTTACAAACCCTAATACCTGTGGAATCATGGAAAATCAATTTAAAACCATGGCTGAAATGATTCATAATACTGGTGGATTAGTATATATGGATGGTGCAAACATGAATGCCATTGCTGGATGGGTTGACTTATCTAAACTTGGCGTAGATGCTGTTCACAATAATTTACACAAAACTTGGTCTATCCCACATGGTGGTGGAGGCCCAGGAGATGCTATTGTGGCTGTTAGTGACAAGTTGGTTGATTATCTGCCAGGCTCACAAATTACCCATGAAAACTCTAAATATATTATCAACAAACCAAGTAAGTCTATTGGATCTGTTCACAGACATTTTGGTAATTTTGCTCATAAAGTACGTTGCTATACCTATCTAAGAGCATTAGGCGCAGAAGGAATCAAAAAAATGTCTGCTGTTGCTGTATTATCTGCTAGATATCTCTTACACAAGTTAAAAGATACTTATCCTATATTACCTAGTAATCAAGACTTACCAAGAATGCATGAGTTTATCTTAACTCTACAACCCGAGCTATTTGATAAAATAGAAAAAGCAGGAACAAAAAAAGCGCTTGCAATATCAAGAGTTGGTAAACTATTTTTAGATTTTGGCTTACATGCACCAACTATAGCATGGCCAGAAACTTATGGTTTAATGGTCGAACCTACAGAAAGCTTTAGTAAAGCTGAGTTAGATCGGTTTATTGAAGTTGTTAAAGAGATTCATAACTTAATTTCTACTTGCCCTGAAGTTTTAGCAACTGTACCTCATTTTACCCCAGTAAGAAGAATCAAAGATGTTGAAGCAAATAAAAATCTAAAACTCTCTGAAACTATTACTGAATTTACACCAGTCTTAGCAAATAAAGTTTCTCCTGAAATTTTAGCAAAATTAAGTGTTAAAGAAATCTCAAAAAAGATTTTAGAGGCTCATAAGGCTTGTAAATAATATTAAAGCCTTCAAGATTATTATGTCTTTGAAGGCTTTAAATCTTTGGATAAAAAATCATTATCCCAATAATTAATGAAGCCATAGCACTTATTAATACAGCCCCTGCAGCTATATCTTTTACAGTTTTAATAGAAGGATGAATTTCTGGCGATACTACATCGGCTAAAACTTCTATCGCTGTATTTAATAATTCAGCCATCCAAACCAAAGCGATACATAAAATTATAGCGTACCACTCTAACTTTGAAATTTGATAGATAATCCCTATAGAAATAATAAATAACGAAGAAAATAAATGAATCTGCGCATTTTTCTCTGATTTTACCATCGTCCAAATGCCAGAAAAAGCATATTTAAAGCTATCTAACCTTTTTAAAACAAATTTCATTCTTTATTAAATCAAAGGCCTAAGATACTTAAATATTTTGCCTAACCATTTGAGTTTTTTAATACGCTTTTTTGTGGCATGAGACTCTGGTGTTACATCTTGTGTATAACGTACTGCATGTTTTAGCTCTTCTTGAAACTTAAACCTATTTCTTATAGCAAAGCTTTTTGACTTAAATACAGTGATGATTTCTGAGTCTGTTTTATCACTCACATAATCCATATTATAAGACCCGATTGCTGTCACTACTTGATCAAAAACAAATACTTTAGTATGAAGATAATAATAGTTTGCCTCAACACCATATAGCTTTAAATTAGGCATAGATGTGATTAACTCTCTCCACTCTCTTAAAAAAATTGCTTGAGTTGCTAAACTATCAATACTGTTTGCACCACTTGCAGGACTATTTGTTAAAATGTATATCTTAACCCCTCTATCATTTGCAGCTTGTAGAGCTTTTCTTGCCTCTTTTGTCAAAACTAAATATTGATTTTGAATAATTATTTCTTTTTCACAAGCATTAATCATTGCAATTAAGTTTGGAGTAATATCATTTTTTGTACCTTTTGCCGCAGAATGTTTGTCTATCACCATTGCAGGTATTAAACGCTCACCAGAAAACAAGCTATAACTTTGATAGTTTGTCATTAAAGAAAACTTTTTAATCTCATCATTTAACAAGTTCACAATTTTTATAATTTCTTGATTTTCTGATTTTGCTGGATATAACCCTAGTCCATCTATCCATCTTTTCATTATTTTACGGTTTAAATTCATTTTAAGTAAAATATTTTTAACATCTAAATTTGATTTTATTTTTACGTCTCTACTTCGCAAATCAATAAATTCTTCATCAAAAGCTATTTTCATTTGTTTAGCTATTTTTGAACTATCAAGCACAAAATCAGTATCTTTTCTGGCTGTTTTATTATCTCTAACATCAGACATATAATCTTTGCCTATATTACGGCCTCCACCTACAACAAAATGCCCATCAACAATAAAAATTTTATCATGATTACCTGCCATGAGGTTTCTAATAAATTGTACAATTTTATAAAGTTTCGGTCTGTTTTTTAAAGCAACTTTTAGAGGGTTATGCTGTTTAATAATAATATTTTCTGTTTTTAGAAGCTCTTGAAACATAGCTTGAATCTCTGGATCTTTTAAAAACTTTTTAGAACCACGAGATGAAAGCATCAACCTAATTTTTACACCTTCTTGAGCCTTTTTAAGAAGTAAGCCTAAAAATGATTTTCCAAAAATGTCATTTTTAAATACAAAAGCCGTACAATCAAAAGTCTTTTTAGCTCTTGAAAGCAAATACCATCTTGTATACCAAGCTTGCATATTATCATTAATCAATTTTGTTTTAGCATAAACATGGTCTGGAAATAAATCATCAAAAGCATCTTTCATCTGTTGAGACTTGAAAGAATGGTCTACAGGCTCAATAAAGTTATCTATCTTTATTTGTTTGGATGAAACTCCATATAATTTATTAAATAAAGCATCATTTGAAAATGATAAATTTAAAAATAAAAGAGCTGTAGTGAAAATTAAAATATATTTTTTCATTTGTTTCCTAGAATAATGTTTTGATGAATCTCTGATTCAAATGAATTTTACCATAAAAACCTATTATTGTGAGGTTTTATTAAATTTGCCTCAGCAACTCTAATTATAAAAACTGATGGAGATTGGAATTTATTCCAATAAAAAAGTATCAGCCATAAATAAAGTTTTTTATGGGAATAAATTCCCATCTCCGAGTTAAATGAAGAATTTTCTTTTCATAATTAAAATTGCTGAATCTGCCTAATTAATTTTATCATTTGGATACAATTTCACTATTTCATCAACTCTTGTTTCCCAATCATAGCTCTTCGACTTCAACTGAGATTTTAACGAGCGTACTTTTTTCACTTCTTGAGAGGACTCAAATATACTAGAGCAGTTACTATATTTTTCTTTAAAATTTATTAGTTCTCCTATATCACTACTGCTTATAAAAGTTTGAAACGCTTCATTATTTTGTAGTATTAAGCTACAGCCAGCCGCCATAGCCTCAACAATAGATAAACCAAAGCCTTCATATCTTGATGCAGATACAAAAATTCCAGCTTTTTTATATTCTAAAACTAAACATTCTCTTGAAATACGGCCTAAACATTTTACCTGTTTAGATAAATTCAAATTTAAAATTAAATTTTCTATTGAGTCTTTACCCGAATCATCACCTACTAAATTTAATCGTAAACTTGGGTTATCTAAATTTTTAAACCATCGTAATAAAATATCTACTTGTTTGTGCTTTAAAAACCCTCCTACATATAATAAATTATTATAATTACATTTATTAATCTGTGATTTAAATGGAGATAAATTAACTCCGTTTTCAATTAAACAAACTCGTGAAGAAATATTTTTAAACACTTCAAAATCTTGTTTTGAACAAGCAATTACAGCATCAATTTGAGATAAAGCTAATTTAGATAAGGTTTTAAACCATATTTTTTTAAGCCACAGGTTTTTATCTGAATGAAAAATTCCACCATGAGTAGTGAAAATTAATTTTCTTTTAGATGTTGATATCAGATTTTCTAAGGCAAAATAATCCAAAAATCGATCTAATCCATGTACATGAATCACATCATACTGCTCTAAATTTAAATTTTTAATTTTTGGAAGAAAAAAACTTCTAGGCCCAAGAGTATTTACTCTATGTATTTTTAATGTTTTTTCTTTAATTTCAAGAGTTTCAAGTTCTTTATATTCTTCATTTGTATTAAAGTCGTAAGATAAGCTCAATACTTCAATTTTGTAATTCCTTAATAATAAAGACTCACACAAATCATAGACATATTGTTGCATTCCTCCACAAGAAGGATAAAATTGCCTAACTACTTGTAATACTTTCAAACTCTCCTCCTTTCCTATGTTTTATTCTAAAAAAGAATAAAAACCCATATAAATAAAACGCTGAATGCACCCATGGATATAATAATCCATTCAATAAATAATAATGTAAATATTTTATCTTAAAGGAAAGTTTTCTAAAAATTAATAGACACAAAATAATATATGAAAATATTAGTGGATAGATAAAGTAAGAGCTAAAAAAAAGAAAAATTCCTTCAAAAACTATCAGCAAACTAATAAAACAACGAAGTTGAACTGTCCCTAGTTTACCCTTATCAAACCATCCTCCAATATACTCTTTACCTTGTATATTTCGTTTTAAAAAATAAAATTCAAAAAAATATTTTCGGGCATCTTTAATAACAAACCAAGCATCAAAACCATCATGAACAGGATGATAAGCTATTAATTTTTTATTTAAAATTATTTTACCGTATTCTAAAGCGTGCAAACCTAAATCTGTATCTTCTCTAAAATGCAAAGCAAAAGGAGCATAAAAGTAGTTTTCATCAAAGCCCCCTATTTTGTAAAAAACATCCCTTTTATATAAGATATTTCCTGAGCCAAAACCACCACAAAAATCACTTACTGATGCCGATACGTTCATACCAGAAATACTTTTTTCAACCTTAGTTAAGCCCTCAACTCCAATAGTAGAGTCATCAAAGTCCATATCTATTAAGTTTACAAAATAGTTTTCATCAATCAATAGATCATCATCAAAAAATAAAAGATATTTATATTGAGAAAAACTAGCTCCATAATTTCTAGCATATGAAGGACCTCTATTTTTATTTAATATTTTAAAATTTAATTGATAACTCTTAAGCTCTTTAGATAAAGAATCATTTATTTCAGGCTTTGAACCATCAGATACAATTATTATTTCATAAGATAAAGATTCTTCTAGTAAAAAAATAGAGCGATCAATTGAATCTAATAAAGTTATCAGACTTTTAATACGGTTTTTTGTGGGAATTATTATAGAGATGCCATCACAAAGGCTCATATCTAAGTCCTTCTTGCTTTAAATTTTTCAAAAAGAAAAAGAAATAAAAAGTAATAATCTGCACTTTAAATACTGGTTCAAAAAAACTTACTAACATTAAAGCTACAAATAAGCTTATAAATAACTGATAAAAAAGCAAGTTCTCTTGGGTCAAATTACTGTAGCTTTTCTTCATTAAATAAATAACGCCTATACTAAAACAAAGAAAACCAAAACAACCTATTAAACCTGTTTCTGCCAGTAATCCTGTATAAAAACCATCGGCATCATGAAATTTTGTTAAATGAGGGTACATTCCAAGGCCAATACCTTCAATAGGGTTTTTTAAAAATAATTTTATAGCTGCTTTATAGTTTTCTAAGCGACCTAAAGTTGAGCGAATATTGTACATAATCACCTCATTTTTTGAACCAGAAAACAAGTAAAAAACACTTATAATTCGGTGGTAAACATCTTTTGGCATCAAATACAAAGAGGCTATTGAAAAAATTGGCACAAAAACCAAGCTAATAGGAATCAATTGAGATTTTTTTCTATCTTTTACCCAATCAAAAAATCTAAACAATAAAAATGTTGCTAGACCTACCCCTAATATAAACATACCATTTCTTGAAAGTGCTAACTTTAAACTAAATAAATTACATAAAATAGCCACTACAAAAAATAAACGATGCCTATGAAATCTTACGTATCCCATACAAGCAAGCATTACCATAAAACCAGCATACATAGATAAAACCAAAGAGTCATCAAATGTGCCTGGTACACCAAGCCTATAAGTAATAACACCATCAACTTCACTTGGAAAAGAATAACCACTTAACTTTTGCCAAAATGCAATTACAGTAATTAAACAAGAAGAAGATAAAATCGCAATTACAAAAGTCTCCATTTGATTTTTACCTAAGTCTTCCATGATATAATAAGTTAAAAAGAAGTTCACAAGATATGAAACAAAGTCTCTTGCTGATATCAATTGATCAGGTGATCGAAAAATCAATAAAAACAATATAGTTAAAAAACAAGTACTCCCTAACAATACGCTATCAAATCTCTTTTTATTTTTTTCTGATAATGCATGAAGAATATTCCATGCACCAAAACCCAATAAAAACAGGTCAAACCAGTTTAGGACTCTTCCTAATACTTTGACCCCTAAATCAGGGAACAACGGGATAAATACCCCTAAAAATAAAAATAAAAAATAAATTGTCTTTTTGTTCCAAAGCTGAGGAATGATTAAAGCTAAAAACAATGAAAGTATTAAAGATAAAAAAGGAGAGACAAGCATTAGTAAAACAAAAAATAAGATTAAAAAAGCATATAAAGAGAGCCATCTAGTGTTATTTAATATTTTTTTAAAGTTCATTTAAGCAATCTAAATTAAACTATGATAAAAGTTCAATGTTTTTGATACTACATCTTCCCATGAAGGAATTATTTCTGATTCAGACAAGTTTTTTTGCATTTTTTCAAATTTATCTTCATCTAAAGAAGCTAAAATCATATGAGTCGCCAACTCTTGGGTATCTTTAAAAAAGTAGCCCGTAGTTTCATCTAACAGCTGATCTAAGTTTCCACCTACACTAGATGCAAGATTGATGGTATTACCTAAAAATACACCTTCTGCCATAGATAAAGAACAACCTTCATAATAAGAAGCATTGATTTGAAAACAACATTTTTTATAAACTTCTTTTACTTCATCCCATGGTAATGCACCAAGTGAAATGATTCCTTCTTCTTTAAAGGGCAAATCTCCCCCTAAAACATAAAGTTCTATTTTTGGGTTTGCAAGTTTTGCTATTCTAAATGCATCCAAAATCATTGAAAATCGTTTGACTTTATCTGAAAATCTACCACAAAATATAAAAGTTGGACTAAATTTTTTTTCGCTACAAAATTTATCATTTAAAAAACCACCACCTGATGGAATAATTTCAATTGGCCCCTTAAACCCCATCTTTCTTGTTTCAGATGAAGCCCAATTACTAACAGCTATTATCCCATCTTTTTGTTTTATTGATTTATATTCCATTAAAAGCCAAGACCAAAACTTAGGGTGAAGCCATAGCCAAGGCCTAACAAATAAATTTCCTAAAATAGTCCCATGAAAAATATGAATGTATTTTTTTGCCTTAGGAAGTAAAGCTCCTCCATGAATAGCATGAGAAATGCATAAATCAAAATTTTCTTTCTCAATTTCATTTGTTGAAATAACCCTGAATGTTGCCTCACTCGGAATATTATCAGATATTAGAACAGTTTCTATATCATTTGGACAGGCTTGTAAAAAAGATAAAACATATCTTTCAACTCCACCTATTTTAGAGTAATCATAAGGGGCATAAATTGCTAATTTCATTTTATATCCATTAATTTTGTTACTTGGTAAAAGCGAATTGGACCTAATTTAGACTTTAACATTTTCAGATATCTATCTTTATAAAACAATTTTAAACTTAAATAGCTTTTTAAAGCATAAACTATATCATTGATATATTTTTCACTCATTTTTGAACCATATACTTTTCTAGGATTTATCTCCATTAGCTTTTCAAATAACAAAGAATAATAATAGTAATGATTTTTATCTTTTCTTGAAGCTGTTTTTAAAAGTTCTATAGCCCTTAAAAACCTTTTATCATCATGTAAAAATCTTGCTTCTAAAAACTTTAGCTCTGAATGTCTTAAATAAAATATAGGTTCTTCACTATAAATACTTTCAGATAGTTCAAAATATTTATTAGAAGTTTCAAGAAATTTTTTATCGCCAGTTTGTAAAAAACTCTTCATACAAAACCAAGCATAAAAATAATATGCCCAATCATCTTTTTGGTAAGATAAAAGCCATTGTTTAGAAGCTTCTAAGCCTTCTTCTATTTTATCATTTTCAATAAAATACAAACAAGAGGACTTATAGTTTTCTCTAATGAAAATAACTCTAGCACTGTATAAAAAAGAAAAACACAATAACAGAAAAATAAAAATCGAACTTTTTTTCACTTGTATCCAAAAAATCAAAAGGTTTCCTATCCCAATACAAGTACTTTTCTTGTTTTGGGTTCATATCCATTCAAATTAAATGAATGGACAATATCCTTATCATTGTAAAACAATTAAAAAAAATTGGAAAGTATTAGGGCCTAAAGAAATTATAAGCCTTTAAATTCAATCCATCCCTGATGAATTTTAATTTCATCAAGTTTCATTGGAATTAAATCCATTAAAGAAAATTTACTTAATCTCAAAACTGGATTAATTTTACTGGTTAAGTTTGAAGTTAAAAAACCTGGTATTTTAATAGAGTTAATACTAACTCTTCTTGTTTTAAAATCTACAGTTTGTTTTTCTTTATTTACTACAAATTTTCCTTCGGTTTTAATTCTTGAAGAAAAAAAGGCTGTTTTTACCTTTGCTGAAAAAATTATTTTATTTTTACTTAGATGAACTCTTGGATGAGAAAGTCTAAGTCTTCTTCTTTCTGACTCTAGATATTTATTAATAGAACCTTCATCAATACGAAGATTAAATTTTACACTTTCCATTTTTTTAATTTCTAGTTTTCCACTAGATAATAGCTTTTCTACATCAAAAGAAATCTTGTCAATAACAATTCTTGCTTTTTTAATCTCTAATTTTTCGATTCCTTGTAAGCTTCCCTTTCTAAATCGAATATCTAATTTAGAAAACTTACCAGATAAAACATCTTCTCTTTTAGTAGGGAAAAATAAAACCTTTAGGTTTTCACCAATCGGTAGATATTCCATTAAACCAAGTTTAAAAGCCTTCTGTATAGTAGAAACCTTACTTAAATTAGATGTTTTAATCTGTTTTAAACGATAGATTATATCAGACTTAA
Organism: Candidatus Cloacimonadota bacterium; assembly: GCA_002402105.1. GTDB lineage: Bacteria > Muiribacteriota > UBA6191 > UBA6191 > UBA6191. The sequence continues at coordinate 105,749 of NVVD01000001.1, read as the reverse complement.
GATCTAAATCTAGTTTAGATTTTGCCACTAAAGTATACTGACACGATAATAATAAAAATAATTTAAAAAAAAGAGATAATTTGCTCATATCTCTTTTTTCGTACAAAAAGAGCTTTTATTTAATATTTTTTGTTAAAAGAAATGAAAATATACCAAGTGATAAAGAGAAAACTGCAAATAGTTGGAAAAAATAACCCCAAAACCCATTTACATGAGAACTTTTATTAATAGTTAATAAGCTCTTTTTTTTATTCAAAAGAGCTTGTAATTCTTTCTCCATATCTTCCATTTCTAAAAAGAACTTGTCCATTTTTGATTTCTTTTTTATAACTGGTAAAGGCTTTTTTTCTTTTGAAGTTTTATTTGTTTGCATTAAATCAATATCACTACTAATAGACTGAAATGCCTCTTGTTGATAGTTTCTCTCTACAGGAATACTATTTTTTATAGATTTTTGAATTGCGAATGATCTAACATTTGTAATGGGCCTTTCATATTCTATTTTAGATGATTTTCTACTGGGATTTTGAGCACTATCTTCATATTCTAAATTTGTAATAAAGCCTTCTGTTGATAGTTCTTGGGCCCCTGAGACAAAAGCATTTGTATTTACCTCTCCTGATTGGATTTTTTCAATTTTAAATAAATAATCATGTACTTCTGGTAAATCGTAGCCTTTATCTAAAGCAAGTTTAAAATAACGATAAGCAGACTCATAATCATGAGCACCAAATCGCCTTTTAGCCATGTCATAAAAAAATACGGCATTTGCAGGTATCATTTTAGATGATTTTTTTGCTGTAACAATAGTAGGTTTTTTAAAAATTCTAGCCTTTTTTACTTTTGGTCTCTTTATTAAAGAAATTGTTTTTGGCATCTTTTTTATAATTTTTTTTGGAGCCTTATGTACCTTAGTAAATTTCATTACTTTTTTAGGAATTTTTTTAGCTACTTTTTTTACGATAAACTCTTTTTTTACTTTGGAGTGTTTTTTTGATGCAAAGCGTCTTTTTATAGATTCGTTAATAACTTTTTCAACAGATATACCACCATTTTTAATATAAAGACCAGTTAAACCATTTAATAATGTATCTCTATGCTTTCTATGAATAGATGCAATGATTGCTTTATCTTTTAAAACAAACCCCATTTGCAATTTACCCATATAACTTCTTTCGTAAAGCTCTAAAATTTGTCCTATTGGATTTGGTCTTATCCCCTGAAAGTAATCTTCTAAAAATCTTCTGACGGCCAAGTTATCGACTGTTGAAAAAACTTCTAAAACTAAGTTATCTTCCATAGATGCATCAATATCTACTATATCTTTGTTTTTATTTTTATCGCTATTTACTAAATAGTAAAACTTACTATATTTTTTATCTTTATCCCATTCTAAAGGGTAAATTAATTGAAAACCCTGTATTTTTAAATGAAAGTTTTTTGAAGAATTAGGTTGATACCTTTCTTGTTTTTTATAACTTATAGGCTTTTCTAAAGTTTCTTGCTTTGGAGATAAGTCTATTTGTTCTATTTTTTGTTTTTCTTTGTTAGTTAGCTGAAAAGACGAACTTGGTTGAATACTTGGCTTTGTTAAAGAGTTTCGTTGAGTAATCTTATTTATATTAGATTCTATGGCACTTTTTGGCCATAACAATAAGTTTTGCTCTTTTGAGCCATTCATGACTGTTACAAATTGCCCACCATTTTCTTTTCGTCTTTCTTCGATAACCTTAGAAATCTCTATAATCATTTCTTTATTTATTTGTCCTAAAACCATATCTAATAATTGCTGATTTAAAGCCGAATAATCTTTTTGATTTTTTCTCTTTAAGCGAAACTTTTTGGCATAGTTTTTGGAAGTTTTAAAGATTTCTTCGCCTGTATAAGTATCAAAAACTGAAATATCTAGCGCTAACGCTATTGAAAAAGATCTTCTATCTTTTTTATAATAGTATTTTTTAATTGTACCTGTAATCAAACCTTCTATTAAATTTCTTTTGGATAAACTTCTTAGTAATGTTGTATTTTTTGCCACATTTGGACTTGAAAAGTCATTTATAATCGTAGAGTCTCTAACTACAGAAAATAAGCCTGTATCCTCTAGTTTATCTCTATAGTAATCAGATAAATTTGCTACATCATCTAAAAAAATTTGTTTAGAGTCAGCTTTAAACTCTCCAACTACTACCCTTAATTTATAGGGGTATTCTTCTCTAATTTTTTGAAATTGTCTTGATCTTGAACAACCTGTTAACAAAGATGCCAAAATCATTACAATAAATAAGTTTAAGACTTTAATGTCTTTCATAAATACTATACCTCATAGTTTCTTATTAAAATAATTAACATATTTTCAAAAATAAGAAAAATCATACAATTTCATACAAATTAATACATAATTTGTCATCCTACGAGATTTCACATAAAACTTCAATTTCTATTCCATTGAGTCACACATAATGTTTGATTATGAAACTCAAAAGACAAAGTTAACAAGTTTCGGTATAGTAAATTTATTATGCCAGAAAAAATGTTTTTTATATACGCTTTAATCTTTGTTACACCAATCTTTTTACTTTTTTATTGCTTTTTAATTTTACCATATAGGGTTTTATTAAATGAAAATATTGATGGATTAGAAAGTGATGAAGTGGATAAAATTATTGACTCTATTTAGGTATATCTCCAATGGGGGTGACTGGAATCGACAGGATAGTTAAGGTTTAATTTGCAATTCGAAGGTGATAGAAAGGCTTCGTAAAAAATCTATCCAGCATAATTGCTGAAGATGATTATTTAATGGCTGCTTAGTTCATGCCATCATCTAGTATGAGTTTGGTTTATGCTCATGCAACGGGTGCCACTTTATAATCCTATATTTCATGTGAGGTTTCGTAACATGAAACGAAAAATACGATAATAAGTTCTATTTGGTTTGTCTCTGGTCGCAATAGAATCGAAAACTTAATCAAAGACTATAATTGTAGACGATTTTACTAGACCTAGTACTTGGACGGGAGTTCGAATCTCCCCACCTCCACCATTTTTAAACATTATGACTTCTAAATCTATTATACTAATAGGCCCTATGGCCACGGGTAAAAGTACTATTGGTGCTGCATTAGCCAAAATAACAAAGCTTCCTCAAGTACCTATGGATAGAGTTAGATGGTATTACTACTATAAACATGGTTTTAGCCTAGAAAAAGAGCTTAGTATTGATTCTTTTACGGAGCTTTTAGCTTACTGGAAGCCCTTTGAAGTAAACGCTGTACAAAATATCCTTAAAGAGTTTCCTAATTCTATTATTGACTTTGGAGCAGGCCACTCATATTACGTAGATCATAAACAATTTGAGCAAGTACAATCAGCTTTAAAAGACTTTTCTAATGTAATTTTACTTCTACCTTGTCCCAACAAAAAAGAAGCATTAAAAATTTGTAATGAAAGACTCAAAATTAAAAAACAAAGAGATTTAGAAGAAAACGAAGTTTTAGCTAATAAAGATTTTATTGAGCATAAATCTAATTACAAATTAGCTAAACATATTGTTTACACTAAAGATAAAACCCCAGAAGAAACAGCATTAGAAATTAAAAAGTTAATTTCTACCCCTATAACCATTGTCTAACTCAGACTCAAATTGATGATTATTGTTCATTTTATCTTGAAAAGAGCGACCTTTTAGCCCTAAGCCAAAACCAGCTTTAACGGTTCTGATAGTTAGGTCTTGAAGTTTTTTCATTTTTTTCTGACTTAAATCTACAGCTTTTGATTGCTTTTCTTGTTTTGACTCAATGCCATATAAAGCTTTTAAGCCATCTTCAACATTACTAATAATATCTTTAGCTGGACCAGGTACGAGATATGAAATTGCTTTTAAGCTATATTTAACGATATTAAAACCATAATCTACTTGTGATTTTTCTTTTTTCTTTCTAGCTTTTTTTAAATTTTTTGCAAACGATTTATCAAATGCATTCATTATTTTACCTAGATAAAAAGCATTTGATTTTAAGCTTTTTTCATCATCTTTTTTAACCATTTGACCAGCTCTAACAGAAATGCTACCAATAATTTCACCAGCTGCTTTTTGACCATTCTCAACACTAAAATCATTGCAATTACCTTGATTACTAAAGTAACCACAGGTATTACCAAGTACTAAATCCCACATATCATTGATATCAAAGCCTGTAGACTCATCAAAAGCACTCTGCAATATTGCTTTATTACCTTCTTCACCTTTTAAAATAGCAAGTAAGTAGTTTGTATGACGAGAAGTTAAGTTTCTTTGCTGATATTTAAAAGAGCTTCCTTTGCCTTTTATAGCATGCATTCTTTTAATATCTTTTATTAATAGTTTTGAAATATCTATTCTTACTCTTGTTGCACCTCTACCGTCTAAAGTCTTTACAACATTAGTTAATTTATAACCATGTCCCTTTAAACGGTCTGTAGTTGGATATACCTTTGCTACCATTTTTAATAGAGAGTGATAAGAAGTATCAAATTGATTTTGAGCTTTTTTAAATTTTTCTTGCTGTTGTCCAGAGCTATTTTGGATTCTCATGTCTAAACATTCAGATATTCCTTTAACTTCTCTTAATACCTCCGGAATCATTTCAGGTGTATCCATCCAAAGGTTTTGAAAAGCATCTTTTTCATATTTTTTTGGACTTTTATATATTCCGTTAATCTCTCTTAACAAAGTTTCTTTTGTTATTTTTTCGGGGGAACAGTCTGCTGTTAAAACCTCTGCATCAAACTCATAAGACACAGTAGCAACTTCTGTTTTTTGTTCAGGAGTTTCATTAGCCACTAAACCATCAAAAAAATCATCTGAATATGTGTTACTCAATAATACTAAAGATGCTAAAACTATACATTTTTTTATCAACATAAAATTCTCCAATTGAATTTTTATTTTATCTGTTAATATAAATACGTGGTATTTTGGATTTTGTTTCAACGTGGAGTACTTAAAAATTCATATAGTAATTTAACTATAGCCTTTAACCAATATTATAATTTCGTATGAATTTTTTTATAAAAATACCTTCAAATATAAGTTTAATGTTGATACGGAAACTTTTTGCATTAATATTTTTTATTTTTACTTTCTTTTATGCAATTCAAATAGCCTATATCAAAGAAGAAGATATTTCACCTACAATGGGAGGATATGTCTACTTCCCACAAACAGGACAAATCAGATTAAACTTTAAAGTAAACGGCAATGATTTACGCAAAAATAAACAATTAAATATTGCTGAGCTATTTTCGGAGTGGAAAGATTGGTTAAAAACCCATGAAAGCTCTTTAAGTGATGATTATCCTGTTTTATGGTAATAAAACTAATCAGACTCTAAATACAAAGTATCAGGACAAATATCTAGCTCATTAGGCCAAACAACGGTGCCATCCAAAACTTTTGCTTGCTTAAAATAACTGCAAACTTCCAGTTTGCTACAAGTTCATCTCTATGAGTCTCAAATTATAAGAGTTATGCTTTTAGAAAATTGGATACAATAGAAAAGACATAGAAATCAATCTTTTTTATCTACAAATAAAACTTCAATCCATTTTTTTTCTGATATAAAACCCCAAGCATAAGACTTAAATTTATCTCCTAACCCTTCTTTTATAATCAATTCTAACGATTTTTTAGCTCTTTTTTTATCTTGTACCATTTTATTTGTATTTAAAATCATTTGATAGTATTTTTCTAAATCAGACATCGACGATAATATTCCATGTCCCGGAATCAATTTAGTCTCTTTACTAAAGTTTTTAAGTACAAATGATAAGTTTTTTAAATAACCAGAAACACTTCCACCTGTATGTATATCAATAAATGGAAATCTTTTTGTAAAAAAGTGATCTCCCATATGTAAAACTTTTGACTTACTAAAATATACTATAGAGTCGCCATCAGTATGCCCATTTGGAAGATGAGTTAATACAACTTCTTCATTATTAAACTCAAGTTCAAGATGTTTTTGATAGGATATAGTAGGCCATGCCTCTTTTGGTCTCTTTGGGAAAACTCTTGAACCACGCTTTTGGATATTTTGTAACCTAGTTTTAACATTTTGTTGAGCAATAATAGGAGCAATCTTTGAAAAGGCTTCATTACCACCAGTATGATCTCCATGCCAATGAGTATTAATAATATATTTGATTTTTTTATGAAATTTATTTTCTAAAGCTGATTGAATCTTTTCTGCTAATGGAGCAAACTGATCATCAATCATTAAAATACCATCTTCTCCAACTGAAATTCCTATATTTCCACCTGCTCCAAAAACACACCAAATATTTTTGTTTACATTTTCTATACGAATTTTTATATTTTCAAAGCCTGACTCATGAGCCAGTAAACTCGATGTAAATATTAAAATATAAACTATTTTCATTAATCTCATAAAATCTCCAATTTTATTAATTTGTCTTATAATAATAAAATTACTCACTATTTTTAAATATATAAGTAAAATTTAGCTATAATAACTTCATCTTCAAACCAATAATCACATCTTGTATATAATTTAAATTTCCCGAAGCTCTTTGTACCACTAAAGCCCCTTGAAGGGCTCCTAAAAATAAAGCTGCCAATTTTGAGGGTGAATCATCAAAATGAAATTCTTTTGAGTTTTTTCCTCTTGTTAAAATACCTTCTAACCATGACTGATGATCTCTAAAAAAAAGGCGTACCTCATTTTGAATTTCTTGAGGCAGAGCAGTAAATTCACCCGCTAATGCTCCGCATAAACAAATTTTTTGCCCCAAAGAGCCGACATCTATGTATGGAATAAAATAAAACTCTAAAGCTTGTAAGGCTGTTTTATCTTTGGATTCTGAAATTTGATTCAAAGCATTAGAAAAAAAGCTCCTATATCTAACAACAACAGCCTTTACAAGAGCTGATTTACTTGGAAAGTGATGAATAACACTAGGCTTTTTAATTCCAACTAATAAAGCTATTTCTGAAAAACTAATAGAGCTATAACCTCTTGTTTGAATTAAATCTTGAGTTACATCTAAAATTCTATCAAATGTTTTAATTTTCATTTCTTTAGACATTATTACCTAACTATAATTTTAAACGACAAAATTCTCTCAATAACATAATAAAAGCTACAAAAAGTTTTCACAATTTAAAATTATTTTAAAACACCTAAAATAGTTAAAGCCATAATCATCTGACACACTACACCAATTATAAATGTTATAGTTCTAATCACAGGAACACCAGCAGTATAAACTAGGTAATGAGTGAGCCTCGCAAAAAAGTAAATCATTGCTGCTTTTGCAGTCAATGCTGTTGATAAACCGCTTATACTCAAAACTAACACTAGTGGAGCAAAAACTACTAAATTTTCAACTGCATTAGAATGAGCTTTCATCATTCTTTTGCCCCAATCTGCAATCGGTGTTGTATCAGCATTTGAATCCATCATTGCCTTAATTACACCCACCTCAAGCATTCTATTTACTATATATGGCATCCAAAGTAACCCTGTCATCATAGTTGTCATTGTTAACCAATATAATTCTGTTTTTAACATATTTTCTCCTGTCTATTTAACTTCTACCTATCACTCGGTAGACAACTCTATCCATCGTACCTAACGGTAGGTAGATATGTCAATTTTTTTCTCTTTCTTAATTTCAAAATTAAATAAAGACAAAGGCAATATCTTTTCGTATAATCTTTCACAAAACAAAAAAGGGAGTCTATAAAATCCTTGGTAAAACTAACTACTCTCAAAAATAAAGAAATTCATTCAAAATGAGCAATCTAAACTTAGACAAAATTTACAAAAATGAAATAAATGAGCGTATAAAGTCTCCTGGTAAAGGTAATATTTATGACTCTGAAACCAAAAATAAAAATATAAGAGCCACTTCTTACTCTTTTGGTTGTTCAAACCTACATCCTCATATAAAACCTATAATAGAGCACTCAAATATTAAAAGTATATTAGATTTTGGATGTGGAAGTGGTAGTGATTTAATCTTATTAAATGAAAGTTATCCAAGTTTAGATTTTTTTGGCTACGACCCTTGTATAGAAATGATTGAGCACGCCAATTCTCTTAAACAAAGTCAAAATATTCAATTTTCTTCTCAAGATTTACTCACACAAAGCTTTGATTTAATCATTTCAAATGCATCTATTCATCTATTAAAAAAACAAAACGAGATTATTCAAAATATTTATAGTCACCTAAGTGGAAACGGAATATTTCTCTCTGGAGAGTTTGTTTGTAGTTCATCAGAAATAAAATTTAGTGAAGACTTATTTAACAACCAAAAAACTCCATTATTATTTCAAAATATTTCTCAACAAGAAATTTTCATTCAATATTTTTTTGATGCTGGCTTCGAAGAAGTGGAAGTTTTAGAAAGAAAAGTATTTGATCCTAGTCCACATATTTTAAATTCTTTAAACCCCAATATAAACTCTAGTAATTTTCGTTATTCACTAATTAACACCCAATTTTATATCATTATAATCCAAGCTAGCAAAGAGTTAAAAGCAACTCCCTTAGCTTTTCAATGCTCTAACTGTCAAATGCTTCATCAAGATAAAATCTATCGTAGTATAAACAAACAAACTCATCAATCTTTATACAAAAAACTTCTTTTGGGTGAAATCAATTTATCTGAATGCCCCCATTGTAAAACCATGCAATTTACAGCGCCCTTTCAAGTTCATGATATGAAAAGCCAAAAAATGGCATTTTGTTTTCCAAAATCCATGGAAATTCAACAAAAACAATTGCAAAATGAAATACTAACCCCATTTTTACAAAGGTTACCCCACTATGAAATGGAACTCTTTTTTAATCATAGCTCTTTTATCAATTTCATGGACTAAAGAAAATCTCCAAATCAAGCGAAATAGCTTATTTGGTCAAAAAATATCTATTCCAAATCAAAAACAACCTATTTTAGTCAGTTTTTTTACAAAAGGTAATCAAAAACAAATGAACCAATGGATTGAAAGCTTAAATCCAAAACTACTAAAAAGAGCTAAAATAAAACTACTCAATATAGTTTCTCCTGGAGGTCTCTTTTTTATGATTCCTAAAAAAAAAGTTTTTAATAAAATTAGAAAAATTGTTAAATCAGAATTTAAGGAATCTATTTCTTACCTACAAGAAAAAGAGAGACAAGATATTCTTAATTTAGATATCATATGGCTTGGTGATTACAAAAGACAGTTATTTAATTTATACAAAGCGAAAATCAATCAATCTACTGTCATCTTATTTGATGAAAATGGCCAACAAATCATAAAAATAAATGGATACTCTAAAACAAAAGAATCTAAATTAAAAATAGAAATTTTAAAAACAATAAAAAGCTATAATCGCTTTAAAAAAATTAAGCCCATTGGCCATCACCACTTTTTGAAAAATGATGAATCAAACCAGCATATAAAAGTAAAAATACAATCGCTGAATAATGACTAAATATACCAATACTCGGGGGTGCCACAAGTTGTCCCAACGATTTATTTACGATTATAATAAAAGGTTTCCAAACTTTCATGCCTGCAAAAGTATGATATAAAATAACCCATAAGCTAAATATTCTGTTATATGGCGTCATTATAATTCTTCTTAAAAATATCAATAATAAAGCCCATACAAATAAATAGACAAAATATAAGCTAAATCCTTTCAATAAAAAGTACTTATCCATAAAAGAGTAACCAACTATAGATGTCATATAAACCATCAAACCCTGAAAAAATATAGGGGTAGTCATTACAATATCTGTATATGCTTTATTTGAAAATGCCATTAGTATCCTTGTTTTAAATAAGTTCACTATCTAAATCGAAACACAAAGCCTAGTTTCTTACAAAAAAACACATAATATTTAAACTTTTGTTATTCCTTGATTTAAAAAGGCGGTAAGTACAAAAAAGTCCACTAATTTAGTGTTATTGAAGGTAAAAGTCTGTGCGATAGGATTTATGTACTTAATAAAAACATTGAAAAAGAGGAGAAAAAATGTCATTTGAAAAAAAATTCGGTCATTTTAATGGTGACTCAGCAAAAGAAAAAATGAAAAGCTACATCAAACAAAATTTTACAAGTCTACTAGGCCCAGAAGGTATCGCACTTCTTGATGAAGAAGATGGACTATCTAGAGTTCAGGCAAAGTTCTGCGGTAAATAAGTAGTTCTTAGCGGTCAGAGCCCCAACAATTTTTTTGTTGGGGCTTTTTTCTATTCTAGCTCCATTTTTTTGTTCACTTTTTATCCTAAAAAAAGAATGGTACAATCCTAAAATCATATTACTAATCGTACTAAAAGGTATAAAAATGGCACAAGAAGAAAAATCAGATTATAAAAAAAATATTGTAGATTTAATGATCGAATCCCAAGAGTATCGCTCATTAATATTTTATATTGCTTCTGTACCAACAGAAGACAGACCAGGTTTAAGTAAACCAAGTATCTTAGATAAAAGTTGGGACTCTTTAATTGATGGGAATAATGCTGATTTTGCCGTTTTAAATTATTATGTCAGAAACGGCTTACTAAAATAGGAGCAAATATGCATGTATATCAAAACTCTTCTGAATGTATCGGTAAAACACCAATACAGGTTTTAAATAATATGTCACCAAAAGGTGGAGCAAAAGTTTGGGCGAAATTTGAATATAATACTCCAGGTTCATCTGTAAAAGACCGTATTGCAGCTTTTATGCTTGAAAAAGCCATTGAGCGAGGAGATATCAAAGAAGGCGGAACAGTCATTGAGGCAACTGCTGGTAATACTGGTATTGCCCTTGCAATTGTTACAGCAGGCCTTGGTTATAAATTTATCTGCCTTATGCCTGATCGTTTTTCTATGGAAAAACAAAAAACTATAGAATTTTTAGGAGGAACAGTCATCAGAACCCCTTCTGACATAGGCATGAAGGGTGCAATAGATAAAGCTCATGAAATTAATAGAGCAACTCCAAATTCATGGGTAGCAAACCAATTTACAAATCCAGATAATCCCCTATCTCATTATCAATCTACTGGCCCTGAAATTTATGAGCAAACAAAAGGCAAAGTTACAGCTTTTTTAGCTGGAGCTGGTACTGGTGGTACATTTTCTGGTGTAGCAAAGTTTTTAAAAGAAAAAAACCCAAATGTCAAAACTTATGTTGTTGAGCCAGAAGGGTCAACAATTGGCGGTGGAGAAGAAGGCCCTCATTGGGTTGAAGGAATCGGTAATAATTACATTCCTGATACTTTAGACATGAACTTATCTGATGGTGTTTATACCATTAGTGATGAAGATATAAAAAATACAATCAAAGAACTCTCCTTAAAAGAACAAATTTTGGGCGGAGGTTCTTGTGGAGCAAATGTGTTTGCAGCAATAGAGCTTGCTAAAACACTTGGCCCAGATGATATCGTAGTAACAATTTTACCTGATCGACTTGAGCGCTATATCAGTAAAGGAATCCTAGACATATGAAAAAAATAGCAACAAAAGTAATCCATGACGGTTATACACCTGAGCCCCTAGCTGGTTGTGTTTCACCTCCTGTATATTTATCAACAACTTACATTCAAGATGGAGTAGGTAATTTCAAAGACCACGACTATTGCCGTACTTCTCACCCTAACAGAAATATGGTCGAAGACAATATTTCTAGCTTAGAGCAAGCATATGGTACAGCAGGTTTTTCAAGCGGAATGGCTGCTATATCCACTTTAATCTTGACATTAAAAGCAAACGACCATGTAATTGTATCTGGTAATGTTTATGGTGGTACTTATAGGGTATTTACCAAAGTTTTTGAAAAATTTGATATTAAATTTTCTTTTGTAGATACTACTGATTTAAAAAATCTAGAAACAGCAATTTTAGAAAATACTAAATTAATATATATAGAAACTCCAACAAATCCATTAATGGATATCACAGATATTAGAAAAGTTGCTGATTTAGCACATAGTAAAAATATAAAACTTTGTGTTGATAACACTTTTATGACACCTATTTTTCAAAAGCCAATAACACTTGGTGCTGATTATGTTATTCATTCAGCAACAAAGTATCTTGGAGGTCATTCTGATGTACTTGGCGGCTTTTTATCTTGTTCAAACAAAGAAGATTTAGAAGAGGTTAGATTCGTACAAAACTCTTGTGGTGCTGTACTCTCAGCTTTTGACTCTTGGTTAATCCTAAGAGGTATTAAAACCTTATCAGTCAGAATGTTAGCCCACCAACAAAACGCTATTAAAGTCGCTGACTTTTTAGAAAGTCATGATAAAGTATCTAAAGTATTTTACTCTGGCTTAAAATCTCATTTTAATTATGAGATTGGTCTTTCTCAAACTAGTGGCTTTGGTGGAATGTTATCATTTGAACTTAAATCTGGGACTCCTGAAAACTTTTTAAAGTCACTTAAAATATTTACTCTAGCAGAAAGCTTAGGTGCTGTTGAGTCTTTAGTTTCTGTTCCTGCCTTGATGACTCACGCTTCTGTACCGAAAGAACAAAGAGAGATTTTAGGAATTGCAGATGGTTTAATTAGACTTTCTGTTGGAATCGAAGATGTCGAAGATATCCTAGAGGATTTAAAGCTAGCCATAGATCAGGCTTAAGGAGTTAAAATGTCAGAAGAAAAAAATAAAGAAGAAGAAAAAACAGATATATTAGGTTTAACGTTAAAATCAAGAAAGATTTTTTTAAGTGAAGATGTTAATTCTAAATCAGCTAAGAAAATTGTTGATACCCTATTTTTATTAGAGCAAGATGACCCAGACAAACCAATTTTTTTGTTTATCAACTCTCCAGGAGGAGAGGTTAACTCTGGTCTTGCAATTTATGATGTTATGGAGTTTATCAAACCAACTGTATATACAATTGGTTGTGGTATGGTAGCATCAATTGCTGCAATCATCTATTTACAACCTGAGGTTAAAAATAGATTTTCACTTGCACACTCTGAATACCTTTTACACCAACCACTTGGTGGAATGCAAGGTACAGCATCAGAAATTGAAATTCATGCAGCTCAAATTATTAAAACTAAAGCTGAGTTAAATCAGCTAATTAGTGATAAAACTGGCAAATCTCTTGAAGATGTCAAAAAAGACACCAATAGAGATTTCTGGCTTGATGCTAAAGAGGCTAAAGACTACGGAATGGTTGATAAAATCATTAGTAGCTACTCTGAACTACCTAATTTATAAAAACAAAGGCTCAAATTTAAGATTTGGGCCTTTTTTATATTGAATTTGACTCAAAATTTATTATATTGAATATATCCTTTTATATATTTTATCTAATAAATCTATTTAATATCCTAAAAAAAATTAAAACATTTTTTTGATTTTAAATGGCATTTATTTAAAGGCTTATTCTACAGATTTTTTAATCTTAATTTGTTCTTCAAGTTCAGCTAATCGTTTATTTGATTTCTTTAAGGCAGAGTCAATTTTTTTAGTGATGTCTGGGGGAAAGCCCTTATTAGACAATAAATCCTTAGAGTCTACAATAAAGCCCTTTAAAAGAGCTAGTCTTGCTTCATCATCTTCTGCTTTTTCAAGTTTACCTTTTAACTTCATGGCTTTTTTCATCATTATTCTGACTTGATCCATTTGCTCTTGATTTAAAGTTTGCTTATATTTACTCAAAAATTCATTGAGCATATCTTCTGTTAAGTCTAAAGCTGATAACTTATCTAGTTCGCTTTGTTTTCCATTAGGGGAAGCCTCTTGTAGCTTATTTTGTAAACCTAAAGCAAAAAATATTTGAGCTTGGGTATCAGCTAAAGATAAAGATTTTTCGATACTTTTTTTTGCATCTGAGTACCATTTCATTTTAAAGTTTAAAAACGAATACTTATAATAGTTCCAAAATTCTCTATCTTCTTTTAAAGCCTCTTGATAATATTTTAACGCTCGAACAATAAAATAAGTATTATTTCCGTTTTTTCCTTGTTTAGTTTTTAAACCTTTAAAAGAAAAGCTTGGGTCTAATTTCAATAAAGTAATTACTAAATCTGAAAATTCTTTATCATCTTCTAGTTTTTCTAATGAGTTTTTAAGTTCTTTTGATTTTTCTAACCCTTTTTTAAAAAAAACATTTAATTCTGGTTTTTCAAATCCTAACTCATCTTCTGTGTCTTCTAAATTTTCCAATATATGATAAAATTCGTTCATTGCTAAATCATATTCTTTTAAATAAAAATATATTTTACCGGAATCAAAATGATATTTTAAAGGCTCTGAGTCATCTTCTAATAAAAATTGAGCTACTTTTTTGGCCTCTTCATAATTTTTGTTCCCCATTAATTTTTTTAAAATCTCTTGAACTTCTTCAATTTCCATATCTTCAAAGTCTAAGTCGTCCTCTTCTTCAATTTCTTCAGGAATTTCTTTTTTTAGTTCTGTTTTCAAAACAGTAGTATCTTCTGGATGAACAGCAGGTTTATTTCCAGAGCCTGAACAACCAATTAATAAAGTTAATGAGAGTCCATAAGTTAATTTTAATACTTTTTTCATATGCAGTCCATTAAAAAACAACCGATTTACTTAAACCAAAAAATAAAACCCATGACAGTCTTAACACAATAAAACCAAGAATAAATAATATAAGACCAATTAAAAATACTAACTGAGGAGGGTTTTCAGACATAATCTTAGATTCTTTTTCACTTAAAAATGACTTCACAGCATAGGCTCCCATACCAGTCATAAGAATACCACAAATTAGATAGGGCCATTTCCACTCAAAATCCATTCAAAAATCCTCTATTAATAATATATTTTTTACAAAAACATAATACGTTTTTGTTATTTATTTGTACACTAATCCAAGTAATGAAAAACAAAAACGTACAACTTTGGCAAAAGACATACATAAGTTTTTGAAATTAATAGGTTTTTGTGTTATTTTTTCATATTGATTTCATTATTTTAAATATATAAAATGGGATATATTTGTAGTATCAATAATTGATTTACAATCAATTTAAAGTTTATAAATACTATAGAGTCCCAAAATCTTCTAGTTATGATGATAACTTGAGGTAATAAATAAGCAATATCTATTGAGGTTTTGTTTATTAGGAGCATAATTCATGAGCGTTGGTGCATGCCCTTTTATTGGTGTCGTTGGTGCTAAAAGCGAAAACGAAGTAAGTCCTTGTATCCGTACAAAGTGTACATTTTTTGATCCTAGTAATGAATCCTGTTTTCTTGCGAAAATGGGAGTTGCAGCTAGTGCTTATATGGATACCTTAAAACAGTCTCACTCTGAGCATGAGTCTAAAAATCTTGAGTATTCATTAGAAAAAATGTCTAAACAAGATCGTTTAGAAAGAGCTGATTTATATTTCAACCGTGGAGAACAATACTATCTTCAAGGTAAAATTTTTGAAGCTGGGTCTGAATATAAAAAAGTGGTCTTAGCTGACCCCGATCACCTAATGTCTAATTTAAAACTTGGTGTATTAGCATCTTTAAATAAACAATTTGATGATGCAATTTTATATTTTAAAAATGTTATTAATATTTCTCCTGAGTATTTTCCTGCATATGTAAAACAAATCAAACAATATTCTTACATGTATCAAGATTATATCTCAAAAACTGAGATGTATGACCGAGTAATTGAACGTCTTAAAAGCCGAAAAGAAACCAAAAACATTGGTTCTTGTTATGCTTTAGCAATGGGCCATTTACTTCTTGATGGTAGCCAAGACTTAACCTCAAGAATCAAAAGTGCTAAAAAAATATTAAATGCTTCTATCAAAAATAATAAAAACCCTTATCTTCATTGGGCACTTAAATACGCAGCCCTGCACCCAAAACTTGACTCAAACAAAGTAGACTATGACACTGCAATCAAAGAATGCAATAAGGCCTTAAAAATTAAACAACAAATAGACCAAGCCTACTTTGAACTTGCAGAAGCATACGAAATTCAATATAGAGATCAAAATGACTCTAAAAATCTTGATTTAGCTATAGAAAACTATAACAAATCTATTGAAGAAAACCCGTATCATTTAGACTCCTTATTAAGATTAGCTATTATTCACGAAGAAAAGTTTGAATACAACGAGTCTATAAGTTTATTAAAAAAATGTACTCTTCATGATCCTTTTAATGCTTATGCACTAGCTAAACTAGCACAATTGTATAAAGCAACAAGATTTCATGAACAATCAATTTCTAAATTTCGTAATTTTTTAGATATCTCAGAAACTCTTGGTTATAACCCGTATAATAATTTATTAAGCCTAAAAGAAAGTACTACACTAGAGGTTCTTAGTATTCGATTAGACCTTGCTGATACATACGAGCAATTTCATAGCATTGATGAAGCCATAGGTGAATACAAACTTATTTTAGCCAATAAACCAGATTCTATCTTAGCTGGTAAAAAGTTAATTGATTTAAACTGGCAAAAATATCAAAATCAAAACAATGCTCCTCAAACTTATGAAAACTTGATTAAAACTTATAAACAAGCTGAGTTTTTTAGCCCAAATAATGCTATTTTAACCTACCTTCTAGGCTATGCTTATTTAACTTTTCATCAAAGCTTTTCATACAAAGAAGAAATCTTACTAAAAGCAGAGCAGCAATTTGAAAAAGCCATCCGAACAAACCCTGAATTAAAAGAAGCATATTTTTCACTACATTATCTATACTTGCATACAGACTTTAAAACTATGCATACTGAAAGTTTTGAAAAAGCTAAGTCACTTTGTAATACAATTCTACAACAACTTCCAGAAGAAGCAGAATGCTATCACTTGATGGCCCAAATTCATCAAATAGAAAATGAAACTAATTTAGCTATTACAAATTACAATATGGCTCTTTCATTAAATTCTAATTTTATGCCTGCTTATGCCCACCTTTCAAAGATTTACTCTCAACAGGGAGATTATGATAAATCTATTGAACTTTGTAATACTGTATTAAAAATTCAACCAAATGATGCATGGGCTCATTTTGAACTCGGTGAAATTTTTTATCTTAATGCAGAGTATTCTCAATCTTTATCTGAATTAACACAAGCTATTGAACTTGACTCAACTTTTTTAAAAAGTTACGGATTAATTGGACAAATATTTTTTGAGCAAAATGACTATCAAAAAGCACTTTCTCAATATCAAAAAATCTTAGACTTTGATTCTAATGATCGACTAGCCTTATTTCGTTCAGGACATTTATTAAACTTACTAGGAAACTACATTGATGCTAGAAAACCTCTTGAAAAATTAATGAAAATTGATCACAAGCATTCAAGAGCAGTATTAGAGTATGCCCATAGTTATTATTTTGAAGAAAAATTTGATATTGCAAGACAACGATATAAAGAAGTTTTAACTTTAGATGAAAAAGACCTCGTTGCTAGATATAATCTAAGCCAAATTTATGCTAAAGAAGGCGATACAGAACTTCAAGAGCAAGAGTTAAGACAACTTATTGCAAGCTCTAAAAAACATCTAAAGGCCTTATTAGACTTAGGAGAACTTTACCATAATCGTGATAGAATATATGAAGCAGAAGAAACATATAAGCAAGTTCTGGAGTGGTATCCTAACTCTATCGAAGCCTTATTTCACTTGGCACAAATTTATCAATCTCAAGATTTAATTGAAAAAATGAATGAAACTCTATACCAAATTTTAGAGTATGACCCAGAAAATATAGAATCAAGCTACTTACTCGCTAAAGGATATGAAAAAAAGCATCATTATGATAAAGCTTTTGAATATTATTTTAAATCTCAAGAACTCGATCCAAATAATGCTTCTATTTTATTTTCTATTGGGCAATTAAACTTAAAATTAAAAAATTACTCTAAAGCAGAAAGTTTTTTTAATAAGGTTTTAAAAGAAGACTTTAGCCATAAAGAAAGTCTTAAAAAATTAGGAGAGATTAAATTTTCTCAAAATGAATTCAAAGAAGCTATCACTTTTTTCAAACGAGCATCTGAAAAAATATCTGATGACCCTGAACTCTTCTACCTTTTAGGTGAATCTTACTTACAGCTGAATCTTCTTGAAAAATCTAAAGATGCATTTTATGAAGCTTTAGATTTAAATCCAAATCATGTTAAAACAAACTATTCATTAGCTTTATTGTTCATGAAAGAAAAAGAATTTCAGCCAGCCTGTGATTACTTACAAAAAGTTATTCAAATAGAGCCAAATGAAAAAACTCATGTTATTTTAGGTAACTGTTTCAATGAGCTAGATAGATTAAAAGAGGCTGTTGAACAATATAACTTTGCTTTAGAGCTTAAGCCCGATTACTCTGAGATTTATTTATCTCTAGGCTTAACCCACAAAAAAGAAGGAAACCTAGATTTAGCAATTCAAAAACTAAATAAATCAATCGAATGTGACCCTTCTGTACCAGAAGTTTATTTTGAACTTGGTAAAATTTATATTCATAGAGGTCGGCTAGACTTAGCTGTTGATAAATTTCAAACTGCTGTAGCTTATCAACCAGGTAATGCCGAATTTAGATACCAACTTGGTAAAGCATATATTAATCAAGGTTCTATTAGTGATGCCTTAGATGAATTAAAAGAAGCTATATCATTAAAACCGGATCATACTTTAGCTCTTTTAGAATTAGGTCACTATTACTTTAACTCTCATCAAAATAAATTATCTATTGCAAAATTTAATGATGTTTTAATGATTGACAAACTTCACCCTGAATCTAATTTACAACTAGGGAAAATTTATTTAAAACAAGAAGACTATAAAAAAGCAAATGAATACTTCAAAATATGTTTGCCACTTTTACCTGAATCAGAAGAACTTTTCTTTAATCTTGGTTTAACTTTTTATAAAACAAAACAAATTGAAGCCTCTAGAGAATATTTCAATAAATGCCTTGATTTAGATCAGTCTCACCCAGATTCTCACTATTTTTTAGCACAAATATTTTTACAAAAAAATCAATTGAGTTTGGCTATAAGCTCAATCAAATCTTCTATTGAAGTTGAAGAAGAATCACCTGTTTACCATAAATTTTTAGCCGAATGTTATGAAAAACAAAATGATACTAACGATGCTATTAGACATTATGAGTTAGCACTCCAATTCGACCCCGATATGTTAGATGTAATTTATCGACTTGGTAACAAATACAAACTAATTCAAAATCATAAATCAATCATTCGTTTATATGAGAGTGCTATTAAAAAATCTCCTAACAATGCTTTATACTTTTTTGAATTAGGAGAAGCCTATAGAAAAGAAAATAAACTTGAAAAAGCAGTTAAATCATATGAAAAAGCCCTAAAGCTAAACCCAGAATTTATGGAGGCTATTTACTCTTTAGGTGGAATTTACGAAACAAAAAAACAATATGTAAAGTTAATTCATCTTTTTGAAGAAGCAATTAAAACATACCCAACTAATATTAAAGCTCATTTTGAACTGGGTAAATCATATGCTGAAAAAGAAGCCTACAAAAGAGCTATTAAAACCTATCGAAAGGTTATTCAATTAGACTCAAGACATCAAGAGGTCTATATTTATCTAGGAGATATTTTAAACGAAACTGACAATTTAGATCAAGCTCAAAAATCTTTTGAAAGAGCTATTGAAATTACGCCAAATTCAGCAGAAGCTCATTATAAACTTGCTAAAGTATATGAATCTAAAAATTACTCAGAAGATGCAACTAAAGAGTATCAACTAGCTAAAGAGCTACAAGGCTCTAATGCAGAAATTTACTTTAAATTAGGTTTAAGTGCAATTAAGAAAACAAATTATAATCAGGCTATTTCTGAATTTGAAAAAGCACTAGAAATAGATCAAAATGACTCTAGTATTTACATGAACCTTGGTCTTGCTCATTATAATCTTGGAGCATATCTACCATCTATTGATAATCTTAAAAAAGCAAACCAAATACAGCCAAAATCTCAAGAGGTAATCTACCATTTAACAAAAGCATTTTATAAAAATGGTGACTTTCAAGATTCTTTAGATTGGGGAGAAAACTTAAAAGATGACCCTAAGTGGGTTATAGAATCTCAAGAGTTAATCGGTGATACTTACGTAGCTCTCTCTCAAGATGATAAAGCAATTGAAGCTTACCAAAATATACTTGAGCTCAACGAAAGTAACTTAGATGTTTTAGAGAAGTTATCAAAAGTATATCAAGACCTTGAAAGATGGGATGACGCTCAAAAAACTYATATTAAACTACTTGAAAAACAAGATAGTGTTGAACTCCATGCACTTGTTGGAGATTTAGCAATTAAAACAAAAAACTATGATACTGCAATTGAACACTATCAAGAAGCCCATAGAAGAGAGCCTGATGGCCTAAGCTATGCTTTAAAACTTGCTAATGTTTATACGATTGTTGAACATTTTGTTCAAGCTAAAAAAATATATGAAGAGCTAATTCAAAACTTTTCAAATAATATTGAAGTCAGAATTAGCCTCGGTAAAACTTATAAGTCTCTTGACATGGAGTTTGAAGCAATTACTCAATTTAGAGAAGCCTATAAACTTGCTCCAAATAATATTGAAGTCTTATATGTACTTGGCTCTGATTATCATAAAAAAGGTATTGTTGATAAAGCTATGGAGTACTTTGATGCTATTTTGCAACAATCTCCACAACATTTAGAAACCCTCACTAACATGGGCTTAATTTGCCAAGAAAAAAATCTGTATCAGCAATCTATTAGTTACTTTTCAAGAGTACTTGAAATTGAATCTTCTAATTTAAAAGCATTAAACCTTTTAAACGATATTCATATTAAACAAGAAAATTACATAGAACAATTAGATATTTTATTAAAAATATCTGACTTAGAACCAGAAAATAATGATAATATTTTAAATATTGCGTATTGTTATTTCAATCTAATGAATTACGGTAAAACCGAAAACTTTTGTTTAAAAATTTTAGAAAAAGAAGAAACCCATCAAAGCTCTCTTGATTTATTGTGCCGTGTATATTTAAAACAACAAAATTTTAAAGCAGCAAGTAAATATTTATTATTAAACTTAAAAATAAATCCACAAAAAATAGAGCTTTACCTCGATTTATTTCACTCCTATTTTCAAGTCCAAGAGCTAGAAAAAGCAGGGAAATATATTGTTCAGGCTCTTAATATGGAGTCTAAAAATATTAGTGTTTTACAAACAGCTTTATCTTATTATAGAGAAATTGGAAACATAGAAAGACAAACTGAAATTTGTAACACTTTATTATCTCTTAAACCTGATGATTATGCCTTCAAAAGGCAAATGGCTAAACTTCTCATGGAACAAAAGATGTATAAAGAAGCATCAAACCTTATCAATGATATGCTCGAACATACTCCAAATGATACAGATCTTTTAGTTTCACAATCTAAAATTTATACTATTCAAGGGCTTCCTTCTAAAGCTATCATTCAGTTACAGCAAGTTTTATCAATAGATATTAACAATGCTATGGCTCATTTTGAACTTGGTCGTACATTTCATACTCAAAAAGAATGGAATAAAGCAGTTGTTGAATTTAAAAAAGCTGTAAACTTAGGTATTGAAGATTCGATGGCTTATTTTGAACTCGGTAATATCTACTCTACAAAAGGTATGTTTGAAAATGCTTTAGATTCATATCAAAAGTCTGTAGAAATAGAACCTGACAATATTGATATTCATATGCAAATTGCTGAAATTTACTTTAAATTAAATCAGCCCGACAAAGCTTTATATGAATATGAATCATTAATGGAAAAACAACCCTCTAATATTCAACTAAATCTTAGATTAGCTCATGTTTATCAAACAAATCGTATGTTTTCTCAAGCATTAACACTATTAGATAAACTACTGACTGCTAATGAAGGTAATGTGAGTATCATCTATGAACTTGGACGTACCCACCTTTATTTAAATGACGAAAAATCTGCTAGAGAGTTTTTCACTAAAGTTTTAGTCTTAGAACCATCTAACCTATCTTCTCAAGCACAATTAGCAGTACTAGATGCTTCTAAAAACCCTCAAGAAGCTATCCAAACTCTTAAAAAGATGATTTCTATTTCTCCTACAAGAGAATCTTTTGTAAACCTATCTAAAGTCTATATTGATAACAATATGATTGACCAAGCAGTTGCTGAATATAAAGTCTTAACTAAAAGTTACCCAGATAATGCCGAAGTTTTTGCAGAAATTGGTAAGCTATATACAATTTTATCAAAAGCATTTAATAATGACCCTAAAATGCGAGAAAGTGCTCTTGATGCATTGAGTAAATCTATCTCTTTAGATGAAAACTACCCTCTTGCATATTTTTATTTAGGTCAAAGCTACCATTCCGCAAATAACCTAGAGGCTTCTTTGATTAACCTTAAAAAAGCTTATCAATTAGACCCTCAAAACCTAGAAATTAAAGAGTTTTTAAGTTCTGTAGATCATCAAAAAATATCTATTGAAATTCAATCTAAACTTGAAGAAGCCAAAACTTTTTTATCAAGAGGAATGGATCAAAACGCTATTATTGAATATGAGCATATTTTAGATTTAAACCCCTTTCATTCAGAAGCCAACTTTGATTTAGCTACAATTTACCTTAAAATGGATAATCTTGAACTCTCAATAAGACATCTTGAAAATTCAGTAGAAAAAAATCCTACTTTCATCAAAGCATTTTTTGAACTAGCTAAAATTTATCGAATGCAGTCAAATTTGAATCAAGCAGAAACTGAATTATTAAAAGTAATTGAACTAGACCCTAATAATTTTGAGGCAAACCTCTCAATTGGAAGCATCCTCGGAGAATCTGGAGATACCTCTGAATCTGCTATTTATTTACAAAGAGCCATCGAAATCAATATTAACTCCCCTCTTCCCCTATATGAAATGGGAAAAATGTTTTTAAATATTGGAGAAATCGAATTAACAAAATATTTCTATGATAAATGTTATAAAATAGATCCTCAAAACCAAGAAGTCTCTGAATTCTTTATTAATATTAATCAAGAAGAACAAGAAGCTAAGTTACAAGTTCTACTTGCACAGGCCAAAGAAGCAGAACAAAATCAAGAGTTGGAAAAAGCCAAACTATCTTTTGAAGAAATTTTATCACTTCAACCAAACAACTTTTTTGCAAGATATAAATCAGGTAGAATTAACGAATACCAAGAAAAATTTTCAGAAGCAACTTTTGATTACCAACAAGCTTATAATCATTGGGACTCTTCAGATGCTGAATTTAAAGATCTCCCTGTAAGATTTGGACTTTTACTTGCAAAACTGTATCGTCCTGATGAATCTATACCTGTTATTGAACAAGCCTTACATTCTGAGCCTAAAAACAAAGAACTACATCTAACTCTTATTGAGCAATACAAAAAAGTCTATACTCAACAGCGAGAAAAGCCATTTGAGGGTAAAACCCCTAGACAAGTCTTAGATTACTATCAAAGAAAAGTACAAGAAAATTCAAACTCTATGATTCACTGGCTAACACTTGGTTATATCCACAGGGTTAACTTAATTGAAAACCAGGACCTAGAACAAGAATTTACAGAAAGCTTTGAAGCCTACGTAAGAGCTTATAATTTAGATAAAACAGATAGCCATACTCTATATCACCTAGGATTATTAAGCCATTTTTCAGGTAAAATTGCTAAATCTAAAGAATACCTGAAAGTATTAGTCTCTCAAGACTCTGATTATAGCGATGCCTACACTCGTCTCTTTACTATCTATAAAGAAAGTAAAGAGTATGATGAAGCTTCAAACACTATGAGAAGTCTAATAGAACTCAACCCATCTAATGGTCTATACCGTATGGAGCTAATAGACTTATTTAAAGAAGCAGCAGAAGGTTTAGATACTAAAGAAGATACTTTTGATGAATATAAAAAAGAGTTTTTACGAAATACTAAAAATAACCCCCAAGATTCTATGGCTCACTTTGATTTAGCTTATTCTTCTTTAACCCTAACAAGTGGCTTTGCTCTCTCAGAAGAAGAGTCAAGTTTAGCAATTTCAGAGTTCAAACAATCTATTGCTCTTGCCCCTAATAACCCTTGGGGATATTGGGGCCTTAAAAGGGTGTATACCAAAGAGTCAATATCTGGTAAATCTAAATATCAAGAAGCAATTGATATTTGTAAAATTGCCATGAAAAAAACAAGCGAAAGCGCACAGTCTTATTGTGAGCTTGCCAATGCTCTTAACGAAGACTATGAAACAAATAGAAAAACAGAAGCACTAGAAAACTATAAAAAAGCATTAAGACTAGATCCTTTATCATTAGAGATTTATTTTAAAATTGCTTCTATTTATAGAATTAGAAATCAGCACAAAGAAGCCATCCAATGCTATAAAAGAGTAATTGAACAAGACCCAACTACTAAATATGCTAAAGATGCTAAAAGGTCTATCTTACACATTGAAAAATCAAGCACAGATATAGGATAATGAAAACAAATAAAATACACTTAGCGCACCTTGGATGTTCCAAAAATATGGTGGATTCTGAAATCCACTTATCACACTTTTATAAACTAGGATTTGAAGAAACTCAAATCCCTAACGAAGCAGACATTATCTTAGTAAATACTTGTGGCTTTATTGAAGAGGCCAAAGAGCAATCTATTCTTACTATTTTTGAACATGCAAGTGCTGAAGATAAAGCAAAAGTAGTCGTAACAGGCTGTTTATATCAAAGATACGAAAATTTAGACAAAGAAATGCCCGAAGTTGATGGATGGCTAAAGTCCAATACACTAGAAGACGTAGAAGAACTCGTTCAAAAGATGGGATTTCAGACTCGTACACCAAACTATCAATCAAGCCCATTTGATCGAATTTTACTTGAAAAAACTTGCCATGCATATCTTCGTATCTCCGAAGGCTGCAATAAAAGTTGTGCTTTTTGTTCAATACCAGGTTTTAAGGGTAAAATGGTCTCAAGAACAATAGAGAGTCTTGTAGAAGAGTCTAAAAAGCTGATCTTACTTGGAGTCAAAGAAATCAATATAGTGTCTCAAGATACTGCCAATTATGGTATAGACATATACGATTCAAACAGAGGAGAAGTTCATCTATTAAAATTACTACAAGAACTCGAAAAGTTAGATATCTTCAGAATTAGAGTACATTATTTATATCCATTAATGATGAGCGATTCATTTTATCAATACATAGCCCAATCTAAAAAAGTTTGTCATTACATCGATATGCCAATTCAACATTGTAACAAAGAACTTCTTGCTAAAATGAAAAGACCTGGGAACTATCAAAAATATATTGAAGAAATCAAACGCATGAAAACTATCATCCCTGATTTGTCCTTAAGATCTTCGTTTATTGTTGGCTTTCCTACAGAAACAGAAGAACAGTTCATAGAACTCAAAAACTTTGTTAAAGAAGCACAGTTTGATTGGGTAGGGGTCTTTACCTATTCTCATGAAGAAGATACAAACGCATTTCAATATAAAAACACTGTTCATTATCGTACTAAAAGAAGAAGAAAAAGAGAGTTAATGGAGTGTTATTACGAAACAAAAGAGAACATGCCATCAAAAGTTGGACAAACAATTAAAGTCTTACTCGAAGAAAAATCTGGTGAAACTTGGCTAGGAAGAAGTCAATATCAAGCTACCGAAGTAGATGGATTAATATATATTGATGTAAAAAACGGAACTACTGGCCAAATAGTAGAAGCAACTATCATCGAAGAAATAGACGTTGACCAAAAAGCAAAATTTATTCGTACTATCTCCATTTAAACAACAGAATTGAGTACTAAGTAAAAAACAATTAGTACAATTATACCTAAGTAACATATAATGTGTACTAAATAGTACACAAATATAGCATAAACAGATTCCTAGTGGATAACTTATGACAAATACTCAAAAGTCAGAAAATAACTCTCAAGGCCTTATCGATAATCTAAAAAAAAGATTCATTGAAGATTTTGAAAATCTTATTCAACATTGTTGGATATATGGTTATGCTATAGACACATTAAAAGTAGCTTATTACCTTATTTTACTTGATAACTATTTTAAATATGATATTCAAGAAAACTACCCAAACATAGACTCTCAACTTAAATCAGTTTTTACTGTCCAACAGTTTGCAGATATTCTATCTCAAAACCCTGATTTATGTGATGAAGCAATAGACTATATTGGCGGTTTACTTCAATCAATCAATAAAGATGCACATAAATTTGAAAGCTTATCAAAGATTCAAATACAGCTTGATACCTTAACAAATCAATTTCTATTCGGACATTTTTTAGAAAAAGAGACCTCCCAAGAAGATCCTCCACTTCATATCAAATTAAAACATCGTACTTTAAATCAGTATCATTTATATCGTTGGTTAACAGGTAAAAGATATCAAAGTAGTGGCACTAATTTAGCCATTGTATCTCAATGGATACCAGACTTAGAAGCCATTGCTAGTTTAAATAACTTAATCAATACTAAAAAAATTAAGCTCAAAGAAGGATACTATCCATTAAACTCACTTATACCAATTGGTGGAAAACAAGCAGTTAAACTCAATAGTTTAGAGGATTTCTTTCAAGTATTAATCAATCCTGCTAAAAAATTAAGATTACCCGCAACTTCTAACTCTAGTGTTGTTAGCTGCATAGAAACAATCCTAAATATTGATTTTGTTGAATTAGCTAAAAGCCAATCTAATTTAAAAGACTATCAAAATTTACTAGACACAATACAATCTGAAAAATTTAAAGATCATTTATTCTTAGATCCATTTAGCATCGATCACCCTCTATTACCTGCTCCAACAGATTGTCCTGTTGATATTTCTGACCTAGGAACATTCAGAAACTCTGTAAATGTAGCAGTAGAATCTTCTAAAACACATAAACCAAGCTTAACAGATCAATTAATAGAAAACACTTTTGAAGTAGTTCAGTTGGTTGGTAAACTAAAGCCCTATGAAATACAAAGAGTTTTTCAAAATATAAAACACAGTTCAGAACAAACATATAAAAAGCTACTCGGTCACTTTAAAACAGTCTTAACACCATCAAAGAAAAAAACCCAACAAAGTAAAGAACAAACAGAACCTAAAAGTAAAAACACTAAAACAAAAGACAAACCATCACCCTTAAAACTAAAACTTGATTATAACTCTCCTCTAAATAAATTTGACACAAGTCTTCCAAATACCCCAAGCAAACCCATACCATCCCAGCTAATCGTCTCAACATTACAAAGTGAACTTTGGAAAACAAACCCCCAAGAGTTTAGCGAACTTATCTATAAAATTTTACACCTATCCAATGATTCAGCATTAGGTCTAGATAATATCTTTCAACTAACTCAAAGCTCCAAAGAAAGCCAAGACGACAATGAAATCTTAACTTTGATTCAACTAGCCGCAGATTATTCAAAAAGCCTGAATAAAGGCCAAATGGAGATTTTAAATCAATACATTCATAATTTACCTGAAATTGGTAATCTAATTAATAATAACCATTGTGAAGCCGAAGCCTCTAAATTAATAAAATCTGAAAAATGGGATTTACTCCCTAAAAAAGATAAAATCAAACTTAGAAAACTAGCGAATGAGAAACATCTTATCGAAGTCGCAGAAATTCATATGGATGACTTCTTACGCAAAGAAAGCCTATCTGACAAAGACATAGAAAACCTTGGTGAAATAACTAGTATTTTACTAGAAGCTCTAGTAAATTTCTTAGAAAAAAGTTCTGAAAACTCTGATTCTTTTGAAGATCTATTAAACAAAGTTAAAGTTTTACATAAACAACATACTGACAAAATGCGTTCTAAAATTACTGATATTGATGACTTTTTTGTAACTGAAATTCAAAACTGGCTTCAAGAACTACTACAATTTATCTATGAAAGAGATGAAAAAGAATACCTAGAGTGTATAGCCCATATAGAGGCTATGTTCATTAGTGTTTGGAAGAAAGTGGAACAACAATTAAAGAATCAAGTAATCAACAAAAATTAAGCCCAGCTAAATTACAAAAGCAAAGAGAAGAATCACTAAATAGCGCAATGAGTGATTTTCTTAGCCCACACAAAACAAACCCTAATTTTCATCCAACAATACTATCAGAATTAGAGTTTAAAAAACTGCTTAAGCAAACAGAACAAACAATTGTTTCCTCTCAAAACCCATCAAACAATCTTGTTAAAGTATTTTTTTCTGACAAAGACTTCAATACTTTAAATATATTAACTAAAAAATTTAATATAGACCTTCTAAAGAAAGACTCGATTGATTCTGGAGATTTTTTATCATTGATTTTTCAGTCTATCCTTAAAAACCCTAAGTATAATTTAGATATCGACTCTAAAAGCTTACTTCAAGATTTAGAAGCTTTAGAGCTATCTGAATAATGTTTTCTTCTTATTCAAGATAAAGGAAAGTAGTGCAGGGACTTACAATATTATGCCAACATACCCTATACTTAACTACAGATAAACATCCACTATATGATTATTCTTTCGATCATAGTCTAAAATTTATTTAAATTAAGTTTTTAACGTAAACTACTTATAACTTTCCGTATATTGTTTAAATTCAAAAAACAAACATTATAGTATAAAATTTCAACTAACTAATTTTACATCTAAACAGTTTTATAAAACAACAGTTTTTTCAGGCTAAAAAACAAACACTATTTTCAGTCTTAAAAAGCACTCTTATAATAAGAGTTTTGAATTAATATTCATTTAAAAATGAACATTAACAACAGTTTCAAACAAAGTTAACATAATAAAATGTTTCATATCGTTTTCATCTAATAAATAGCTCTATTAAAGTAATTTGAATAGATTTTATTAAAATCGTTGCTAACGAATCAAACAAGCTTTATCATTAGTCCATAAAAAAGGAAACAAAATGAAATATTATACGCTTGGAGAAGTCTCTCAACTAAGTAAAATCAGTATAAACTCTTTAAGATACCACTTAAAACAAGTGTCAGCTTTGTTCAAAAACATCAAGAGAGACCGTTACAACCGTTTTTTATTCGTTGAATCTGATGTTAGAACGTTCCAACATATTCATGAGCTAAAAACACAGGGGATAACATACAAAGAAATCATTCGTAAGTATATAGAAACAGAGTTCTTAAAACATTCTCCTAAATCTAGCCAAAGTGTTTTATCTTTATCCGATGATCAAGAAATTATTCTTGATAGCATAGATAGAATAAGAACCAGAATACAAGAACAAACAGATATGATATCTTCATTAGAACAAAAGTCAGTTGAAGAATCTAAAAAAATGGGCTACCTTCAAAAAGTTAACAAGATACTTTATGAAAGAAATCAACAATTTGAAAAACTACTTAATACCCATCAAGAATGTATAGATTCATTAGAAGAAAGAGTTAGTATCTTAGTTGACTTACAAACCAAATCTATTCTTGGTGAACCCTGTAAATAGATATTTCTATTATGTTAACTTTTGATAAGCTTTACCAAAGTTGTAAAAGTCCAATAAATAGAAATAGTTTTTTATTACAGCATTTTAAGAAATCATGTAACTTAAATACTATAATACCTATAGTTTACATCAACAGAATAGATAGGCTTTTAATATAATTGAATGTTATCATAGTGTTTATTATGTTAACTTAATCAATTATATCCAAGAAAAGTACATAAATAGGGGGAACCCTACTAGAGACACTGTTCAGCTACTGTTTGTTTTTATGTATTTCAACTATCTTATCTATAAAATAAAAGTTATCAATCTTCATGCTCTCATAAAGATAAATTATAGCTTTAAAAGATTTTTCTAAATTTTGTATAACATTACAAAAAGGATCAAAGTAATTTTGAATAAAATTATTTTATTAATCAAGTACAGATATTGATACTTAACAAACACTTTTAAACATCTATTTCTAAATATGTTTTTTCTTTAACCGATATTATGTTTAAATACATTTTAATTTATTGTTCTTTAAATTAAAAAGAACTATCATTTAACTTTCAACTAGGATAACTATTCATTATGAATAATTTATATGTAAGTGTAAAAGAAGCTTGCACTCTTTTAGAGTGTGGAAGAACCAAGATATACACATACTATATCAATCAAGGCTATTTAAGCGTTAAAAAGAAACTAGGTAATAGGTCTTTCTTTCTTAAAGAAGATGTCTTGCAAATAAAAAATAATGAAGAACAAGGTAATGTTCTAACTATTATAGAAGACAAACCCTTAAAACAATCTTTATTAACTCCTATTCACCATGATAAAAATCTTGAAAATACTAATATATTAAAGCCTGTTTCAAACTCAGATGAAGAGCAAGTACAAGATCAAGCAATGACTGAGTATATAAGTGGACTTAAAGAACAAATTCATGATTTAAAAACAAGCTTAAATGAAAAAGAGCAACTAATAAATCAATACAAAACTAAAATTTTATCCAGTATATCTTTATTAGAACACAATGAAAGCCAAAAACAGTTAAATGAAACAAAACAACTACTAGAGTTTTCAGAGCAAAGAAGCCAAAACCTTGAAAAACAAACAGAAGGTTTACAAAGTGATAATCAAATAAAACAAGAGCAAGTTGAAAAAAGCCTGAAAGTGGCCTTGGCCTATAAAAATAATTTTTTAGAAGAATCTACTAAATTAAAACGAGTTTCTCAGCTTCAAGAAAAATATCAAGAGCTTAATAATACTTTATTACAATGCCGATTTTACGAATTTTCAAGAAAAGCATCTATTAAAGTTGAGCTTGAACGAATAATGATAACTATCAAAAACCTTAGTCGTTCTAAATAGTTAAAATATCCTACAAAAATATATATAATAAGCTTATTCGATCATTTTAACTTTCTAAAAGTTAACATAACTATTTAAATCTTATGTTAACTTAAACAAAATCACAAACAAACAGTGTTTTTCGCTCAATATTAATTAAACTGAACAAAAAAGAAAACTCCATGTTGATGAACTTTATCTTTTTCATGAACCTCATGATCGATACGAAGCCCTAAAAATAGTGATAATTAAAACTTCTGTCTGGAGTTTTCCCGAAGAAAGCAAAAACAAGTGATAGGTGTAAAATTAATTTTGATACTGTAATATCGTAAGTTCTTTTAAAATCTAATTTAAAAAATTTATTAACTTCTATGAAAGTCAGCTTCATCTACCTAAGGTTTTATCTTCACTTAAACAGATACAAACAGTTCAGTTTACATTTAATATTCTCTTTTTTATTCTCTCAAAATCTTAGCCTATATACACTGTTTGACATTACTTCTTGCTCTTACTTAAGTTAACTTCCAACTTGTAAACAAACACTATGAGTTTATTCATCTTTCAAAGTATTTAAAAAAGATAGCTTAACTGTTTGAACATCATTCGTTTTTATTAATAATAGAAGTTTTATAAAAATTTTATAATTTTAAACCATATTTAGACAATTGATAATTATTGTAAAGTGAGTAAAAAAAGTAATAACCCCAAAATCGTGGATAAAAAATTGTTTAAAGCTAGATCTTTAATGCATAATATTTTTGATCAAATACTATGAAAGGCCCTCTAAACCTTCAAACCATGATGAATAAAGGATTACTTTAAAAAAAAGCACTTTAAGAGGTTTAAAGTATTTTTAGGTCTTATTCTATCAAAATAGATTTTAAAGCTATTTAAAAATAGGGCGTTTATATTTTAAAAGTTAACATAATATTAAATATTCTTTTTCTAAAAAGTTTTTATTTCATAAAAGGGTTTTTAAAGTAATTTCAATAATATCAACGAGAACCATATTTAATTATCATATTTTTAGATAAAATTTTAATACCCAAAGAGAAAAAAGCTTTAAAACTATCTGTATGATTATATATATCAACTAAAGGCTCTTCAAATTTACAAGAAGTTAAATCAAAGTTTTTTCCTATTTCGGTGAAGTCTGGTTTTAATACATTTCTAACTTTATTAAATTTAATAATAGTCCTAGTTTTTTTATATAAAGAATCTATGACATCATTAAAAAACAAATGAGACCTTCCAAACTCATGAAAATCTATACTATAAAAGTTTCCTCTTTTTATCCAAAAGTTTAATTTTTCAATATTACTACTACCAAATGAATCAAAGTCTATTTCAAATTTTGAAAATAAAAGCTTAAAATGATTTGATACATTATCATAATTACTAAAAAATAGAATTTTATCATCAAATGTCAGTAGTCTACCACAGCAATCAATCTCCCAACCAATCGTATATATAGGAAAGCCTAGTAAAGATAGTTTATATATGTATGCGTCATTAACTTCTGACAAAGGATATGGAATCGGTTTAGAATGATTATTAAATGTAGAATAGCTTAACTTTTTCATAGGTTTTATATTTTTGATAGTAGAGCTATTACCATTTATTATTGAAGAGTTTTTATTTTTATTTCAATCACAAATCTTAATATATTATAATCTTACATTTATACAAATACAAATTGAAATTAGAAGTGGTTATTTATTAAACATAATTAAAAGAATTATTAGATAACATCTCATATATAAACAAACTAATACCCCACTGGCTAAAAGTTAACATAATATTAATTATGCGCAGTTTATTATTTGTAAATCCAAAATGTTAATGTCCTCTTTCTCCAATTTAGARATRWMYTAWTKYAWAYWRNTRTTKTAWSRYKYWYYWMTAWKWTMRAKATAMYTWYWRNTYAMKCCYMKNTTTMANTMATRWWMAYMATWKTWGWAAYYCAGMRCAKWWSWWTNNTWATTTRKGMTMTTNATTMMCTTWMTRKNACWARYTWTNTTKGRASMTWYNTAWWMYSNAKAMYKARWNGATNTTRAKAWKMWWGAAWATGNANCWGKMKWARAWRCRAAMTKNTGSAWRWWNNAGTTAYYSSANATTTWWKNAAAASARMCAAMTSNNAAMTCWKWKSNTYAAWWRWMAWWMKMTWARAYWTNTGMSATWWTKYYRWMAWSWMWSAMNTYANACWRRMTKGYCYWRWKCAAGGTATCAGTGATAATTCATAATTTAATTATAGATTTTCTTATAATATTCTTGGGTATTTAAAACTCTATTTAGATAAGATTTTGTTTCTTTATATGTAACACAATCATTAAAACTTTTAGTTTTAACTTTAGTACATTTTATCCATCTTTTGGTAGGAGTCGGACCAGCATTATAAGCTGCAACAACAAATTCCTCATTTTTTCTATACTTTTTATCTAACTTTGATAAATAATATACTCCATATATTATATTGATTTTGAAATCAAAAAGACTTTCTTTATTAAATTTTAATGGTAATAAATCTAAAAATTTCTTGTTAATTTCTTTATGTAACTCTTTTGCCGTCTTGGGCATTAATTGCATAACCCCTAATGCCCCAGCATGTGACTTAGCCCTGTTATTAAAATGAGTTTCTTCTCTCATTATGGCATAAATTAAGTTTTTATTTACTTGAAATTTTTTTGAAATTTTCTCTACATAATTTTTAGATATCTCTGGATACAATAACTTTAATTGAGTTTTTCTAAAGTATTTTTTTACTAATAGAAAATTATCTAGCTTTTGTGCTAAATTTAATAAAAAGAAAACCTTATGAAATCGTTTCAAACGTATTAAACAATCCACTTTTTTTAATACAACATTTAATTTAATTAAATTATATAGTTTTTCTCCTGATATTAATGTAATATTTTTTGGTGAAAAATCTTTCAAAATTAAGATTTCTTTTATGTTAATCAAAGAATAGTTTTGAATTTTTTGAATTAAATATAAACTAGAAAATACTTTTGAATAAGATAGTTCAGCATTATGAAAATCATCTAATTTTAATAAATCATTGGCCTCAATTAAACTATTTGAAAAACTTAAAATTCCCTCTTCTTTATGATTTAATAAAGCTATAGTTTTGATTGTTACTTCTCTTTGAGCCTTTTTTTTGTATAATTTAAAATCAACATTTAATTGTCTAGATTTTAAAAAAGAAGAATCTAAATAGTTTTGAGCTAATAACTTGGATAACACCCTTTGCTCAAATATATTAATTTTATTAAACAAATGTATTAAGCTATAGTTTAAAATAAATAAACCAATAAAAAACTTTATTAAAAAAAACATTTTCAATTAAAGTGTTGGAATAATTTTTCTTGGAAACTTTAATACAAATACTGTTCCTTGTTTTCCAATACTTTCAACAAAAACATCCCCACCTATTGCCCTAATACTAGTATAAATAAAGTATAAACCAAGCCCTTTTCCCTCTTCTCCACTAGCTCCTAATGCTCCTTTTGTTGTATAAAACGGAGTAAATAGATGCTCTAATTTACTTTCCTCTAAACCAACTCCAGAGTCTTTAAACTTTACCCAAATAAACTTTTCATCCGCTTCTGAATCTACAGAAATTAATCCTTTAGTAGAAATAGCATGAATAGCATTTGTCATAATATCTATTATAATCTGCTTCAATAAATTTTTATCTATTTCTACAATTAATCCAATTTCAATATTATTAACAAATTTAATTTCTCGATTTTTAAGCTCATATGAATATAAATCTCTAATTTCATCAATTGAGTCTTTAATATCTCTATCTTCGCAAAGATGTACATGTTGAAAAGAAAAATTTAATAAACGATTTACAATTTCTGTTCCTCTAACAACTGCATCTTCTACAACTTTTGTAAATTTTTCTTTATATTTATCGTTTGCCTGAAATAACTCTAAGTAACCTGATACACCTGCAAATATATTATTAAACTCATGTGCTGTTCCAGATGACAAAAGTTCAATACTTTTTAGGTTTGAATCATGCATTCGCTTTTGTTCTAAAAACTTTATTTCTGAAATATCTCTAAAGGTAATAATAACTATCTTTTTTTGTGCTTGTTGATCAAATACTCTTTTTAAACACAAACCCAACCAAACTTCATTAAGACTCGATTCTAATGAAAAATATATATCTACTCTTGAAATCTTTCCCTCTTCAAATGATTGTTTTACTAAATCAATTAAATTTTTAAATCTTTCATCAAATAATACATTTTTATAATTTTCAATTGAACCTATTTTATTTAAAAGATTATTTCCATATGGATTTAAATAAGAAACCGATAAATCTTTTTCAATTACCATAATCCCCGAATCAATTGAATCTAATATTAATGGGGTATTATTTTCTTTTAAGTCACTTGAATCATTTATTTTTTTATTCATATATTCTCAAAATAGTATTATCCATTTAAATTTATTCTCTTGTTTTATTGACAGTTTCTAATGAAATCTTTATTTTTATAAGAATAAATCATAGTTTTGATATTAATCTGTAGATTTTTATAGGTTAAATAATTCAAGTTTAAATTTAATCTACTTCAAAATTACCCTCATAATACTCATAACTCATAAAACTTTTCAATCAATCTTATAGACTTTTAATTAAATGTCATGAATTCAAAGACATTTAAAATAATACTTTTAATTTTTTATCATACTTTAAAAATCTATTTATAATTTTTTATTCTATTATGATTTACTACAAAACATATAATTTTGATTACCAATTTTAAAAGTTCTACTCAATATGCAATTAATACATCTTCGGTAATTTTTAAAACTGTCTCACTAATCATGAATTTTTTCGCTAAATTTCGCAACAAACAAAAGTTCCTAAACAGGTCCTAACAAATTAAACTTTTAACAGCTTTCTTATGAATCAAAGTAAGACAAACGAAAGTTGTTTAGGTATAATGATATCTATGGAATTTTTATTAATTTTTAGCAAAAGCGAAGAAAGTATTTTACCTACTATTCTTCCCTTACAAAAAAAGTACGAAACCGCTATCTTAGAAGAAGGCGACCTTGTTGATACAATTATATCTGAACAAGCTCCAAATGCTATTTTGTATTTTTCTTCCTTTCCTTCTGATCGAGAAATTTGCCTTAGTACATTAAAGAGTATGTATCCTACTAGCCCTATTTTATATATTCATGACCAAGACAGCAGAATAAGAGACCTTAATAAACTTAATAAAAATGTAGACTTAGTTTTAAAAGCTTTACCGCCACCCAGTTTTATTTTAGAAATTGTAAATAACTGCATTAAAAATAAAACTAAAAATATTACAACTCATACTCCACAAGAAAATTTAGATAAAATAGAACAACCTAGTTCTCCTCTCATGCAACGTATTTATCGTATGGCAAAAAAAGTTGCTCCTACTAGCGCAACTATTTTAATTACTGGAGAAAGCGGAACAGGAAAAGAAGTTACTGCAAATTGGATTCATTCAAAATCTCCTCGTAAGAATAAACCATTTATTGCTATCAACTGTGGAGCTATTACAGAATCTATTTTAGAGTCTGAATTATTCGGTTATAAAAAAGGGGCATTTACTGGCGCTGATAAAGATAAAATTGGTCTAATAGAGGCTGCTCATAACGGTACTTTATTCTTAGATGAAATAGGAGAAATGCCTCTATCATTACAAGTAAAATTATTAAGAGTTTTACAAGAAAGAAAACTAAGAAGAGTTGGAGATATCGAAGATATTGCCGTAAGTGTCAGAATCATTGCAGCTACCAATAAAAATCTAAAATCTTTAGTTGAACAAAACTTATTTAGAGAAGATTTATATTATCGTCTCAATGTTGTTCATTTACATATTCCCCCTCTAAGAGAAAGAAAAGAAGAACTACCTAATTTAATTGAAACTTTTTTTAGAAATTATACTCATACACATAGTTCAAGTGTAAGCTCTATTGCACCATCAACTCTATCTATTTTGATGTATCACGACTACCCTGGTAATATCAGAGAACTACAAAATATATTAGAGTTTTCTGTTATCATGTCTGATGGAAATAGCATTCAACCCTATGATTTACCCAATGAAATGCAACAAGATGCACCAGGTAATCTCTTACCAGCACCTGAAGAAAGAAAATTCAAAGATAGAGTTGAATTTGAATCTCTTCACCAATTTTTAGAACACCATTATCAAATAACTACCCCTACTATCGCACAGCTAGAAAAAATCATTATTCAAGAACGTTTGAAAATGCACAAGGAAAATCAAAAACAAGTTGCCGAATCCCTCGGAATATCAAGAACCTCTTTATGGAGAAAAATTAAAGAATACGAGCTAGAAAATAAAGCTCCCAGCCCTATTTAATTTTATACAAAACATAGCTACATTACTTACATAATGTCTTTCTATTTTATTTTATTTACCTTATAATTTTTCTATCATTAGCCAAAAGTTCACTCCAGACGAATTAAAGTAGTATGAAAACCTATCTTTTTATCACATTTATTTTCTTAACTGGACTAAGCTCTTTAGAAGCATTTTATAGTCTTGATGAAGCTTCTACTATTTGGAGAAAATCATCCTCTATTCACGCTCATTCAGCTAAACTATTTTTAGATCGTAATAAAATTGATATAGCTCTTATTGAACTAAAAAAAGCACTTCATGATCAACCAGGGAATAGACAATTATCTTCTAAACTTGCTGAGATATACTTTAAAAGAAAAAAATATCAGTTAGCTTTAGATTTATTACTTCCTTTTCAAACTGTTTCGACTAAAAAAAATAACATCTACTATTTTTTAGGCCTAATATATGATCGAACAGCCCAATATAAAACTGCCTATATATATTATAAAAAAGCCTTTAAACTTGACCCCACTCTTTTAAAGTCAAGATTAAGGATGGCCCAATTATTTATAAAAAAAGGACTTTATTATGATGCGGCTACTCATTTAAAAAATATCTTAGAAATTAACCCTGATTATAAGCCAGCCAAACTTGAATTTGAATTAACCCTAAAACTAATTAAAGAAAATAAAACCTCTGTTTTTAGACGAGGTAATCTAGTTATTACTTTTGAAGATTTTAATTTAATTAGAGATATAGAAGAATGGTATCCCTATCTTCAAGAAAAAATATACTATATGCAAAACGCATTTAACCTAAAAAACCAAGTTGTTTGGATAAAAATAGTCAAGAAAATAAGAAGTCACGGAAATCCACCTGCTCTTTATAGAAATGTAGATAAAAAAATATATTTAACAGAAGATTCTTTACGAAGAAAATATACCTCACTTTTCACCCATGAATTAGCTTATTTATTTGCTCATAAATTAAATGCTAATAAAGCTCCATCTTGGTTAATTGAGGGTATTGCACTTTATTTTTCTCAGCCTAATATTTTAAAAAATATGTCTATTAGAAAACTAAGAGGAGACTGGGAAGATTTAGGAAACGCATTTCATAAAGATAAAAGATATTTAAACTTTCAAGATATCGATAAGAAGCTTAAAATTAAACTATTTCACTCTTTCTTAATCGTAAAATATTTAATCACTAGATATGGCTTTGAAAACCTTGAAAAATTTGTGAAATTATTTTCTGACAAAAAGATTAAAACTAGCCAAGCTATTTGGAAAATCTACCACATAACTTATCAAAAATTAAAACTAGATTTTGATGTTTTTATGATTACTAATCATTTTTTCAAAACATAAAATAAATCTTTCATATTTTTTATTGGATCAAAAAGTTGTGTTGCTAAATAAAAGCCCTCATTAGTATGTTTAAAAGCTATTTTATAGTTATCTAAATAGTAGCTTATTTTATCTGACAAATCTTTGATATCTTTTCTTTTTGCCAATAAGCCTGTTTCATTGCTTTTAATAATTTCACCAATACCACCACTATTAAAAGCAATAACCGGCACACCATATAAAAATGCCTCTAAATTAACCATACCCAACCCTTCTGATAAGGAAGGAACAAGTAATAAATCAATTTGCTTAAATATATCTTCAACTTTACAAAAGCCTCGAAAATAAATTCTTCTATTTAAGTTGTACTTTAAAACATAGTTTTTTAACAAAATCTCATCTTCTCCATCACCAAAAATATGTAATTCTATTTTTTTATTGAGTAGATTTTGAATCGATTTAATAGCATAAATTTGTCCTTTTCTAGATATTAAATTTCCAACTACACCGACTTTTTTTATTTCTCGTGGAGATAAAGCCAACCTTCTTTTAATATTTAAAGGATAATACATCAAAGTTATTTTTTGTTTTTTTACACCTAGTTGGAGCAATTGTTGAATAATATCTTTAGACACTCCATAGCATTTTTTTGCACTTTTAATTCCTATTAAATCTTGATTATTTATATGTTTTGGTCTGTTCATGCCAAACCCATGACACACATGAATAAATTCAAGATTGAGTTCTGATAAAGCATAAGCAGAAAATCCACCATGTGTAATATAATGATAGTTTTCTTTTGGAAATTTTTTTAAAATTCTCTTTTGTAAGACTTGTTTATTCCAAGAGTTTCTAACAAAAGTAGAATCAATGAATGAAATTTTAATACCTTTTATCAAAAGTTTATCCAATAAATCTTGTGAATGCTCTTGCCCATTGCAAGGATATGAAAGCAATAATTCAGATTGAATATTTTGTAAAGCTAACTGTTTTATTAAAGCAATAATACCTGTACTGCTACCATATTTTAAAAATTGAGCTAAGTGTAAAACTTTTTTCATCTATATTTGGGGCGTAAAGAATTTCTGTAATTTTGAGCCTTAGTATATTCTTCTCTTGATAAAGCACTTTCTTCATAAGGCCAACCAGATTGGGCATTTGTCCCTTTGTAAAATAGTAAATCAGAAGTTATTTTTTCTTTCATTTTAACTTTTGGAATCTGTCCTAAACGTATCATTTCATTAAATTTAGTACCTTGATAGGGCGTCATAATAGTAGCATCTACATAATTTTTTAAAGGTCTGCCTAGTTCATCTACACCTTTTACTGGGTTTGACACAATAAATTCAACCATTTTTGTAGTTGCTTCTAGATCTGAATGATCTTCCCAAGGATAAATCATAGTAAAAGCATCAACAGCTATACCATTTTCATTCGCTATTTTAACAGCTTCATAATGTTCTAATACATTCTGTTTTTTTCCGTTTCTCTTATTAATCATATCCAAAGATTTTTGAGAGCCAGTTTCTAAACCAATACCTACTCTTCTTCCACCTGATTCATAAAAAGGTTGCAATAGTCTCGATTTATACTTAACTATTAAATAAGCATGAGTAAAAGCTCGCCAAGTTGTAAAACCTTCATTTATTATCATATTTGATAATTTTTGAGTTTGTTTTGGATTCAACAGACCAACATCATCAAAAAACATAATTGAAAACTTTTCACGGCCTAAATCTCTATGCACTTGAGAAATTTTGGCTAAATCTTTTTTAATTAAGTCTTCTGAAAAAAAACGCACACTTTCAAAACCAGATTCACAAAAATGGCAACTAAAAGGACACCCTAAAGCTGTAACCATGTGATAAGCCTTTAATCCTGCTATTTCATAATGATATTTATTTAAGAGTGCAGTTGGTCTTGTAGGAGGAGTAAATATTTCTTTTAAATTTTGCTTATGAGAAAAAATTGACGACTTTTCTAAGTTTGGTAATCCCTTTTCTAATAAATCTAAAATAGGAAACCATCCATCTTGAGGAACAATATAGTCAAAAGAAAGATCAGAATTTAATGATTTTACTTGATCTAAATAATATCTCGCATGACTTCCACCTATTAGTAATTTTTGCTTTTTAAACTTTTTATTTACAAGTTCACTAATCCAATAGGCATATTCTGCTTGTGGACTCATGACAGACAAAGCGAGTAGATCAAACTCTGAAAAAATATTTTCATCAAATATTCCGTCGTATTCTTCTTTTTCACCACAAAAAAGAAGCATATTTAAATCATAAATTGATTTGGGTTCATTTGTACGATCTTTTACATATAAAATTAACA
This sequence comes from Candidatus Cloacimonadota bacterium, assembly GCA_002402105.1. Lineage (GTDB taxonomy): Bacteria > Muiribacteriota > UBA6191 > UBA6191 > UBA6191. The sequence goes on along the minus strand of NVVD01000001.1, from coordinate 64,906 downwards.
TCTTAGAGTCATAACCATGATAATCTGTATAGGATTGTAAATAATGGGGTCCTAATTGCTGATAGACAAATTCATCTTGTAAATATGGGTCTGGCGGTTTTATATATAATACTGATGGTTTTTTCACTTGTATTCACTTTTAAAAAAATTACTTTATACCCAAATGCAAATGGTTTGCCTGTTTTGGTTTCAGAACCAATCAGAGAAACCTCAGTTTTTAAAAACTTTCCGAGCTTTGTGGTTTTGTGTATAACGGAAAAGCCACGAAGCTTTGGTATATACTGAACAAATAAAACTCCATAGTGATGGAGTCTCCATTTTTCATGATAGCATTACAATTAATAAAATATCAGTCTTTACCACGATAATATTTGATTGTTTGCATTAAACAATCTTCAAAATCGATGGGTACTTTTATAAAATTATCTGTTAAATGATCAATCTCAGCCTGAGATACCCTAATATCACCCTCTCTGATTTCTTTATTTTCTATTTTAGATTCACTATCAGTAAAACTAATAATTTTTTTAGCCAAATCTAAGATATTTAAAGAACCAGCATTACCAAGGTTAAATACTCCATTTATTTTTGAGTTCATGGCCTGAATATAATAGTCAACTACTTGTTGTACATATACAAAATCTCTTGTTTGTAAACCATCTCCATATATTAATAAATCTTGATTCTTTAATGCTTTACTAATAAAAATAGGTATTACTGATGCATAAGCAGATGATACTGATTGAAATGGGCCAAATATATTAAACATTCTGAATGCTACAAATTGTAACCCCGAATTTTCAAGAGCCATAGACAATAAATGTTCATCCATTAATTTTGATATACCATATGGACTTTTTGGAGCTGGTAATTGTTTTTCTGATTGTGTTTCAGTCTTATCCCCATATACAGCAGCTGATGATGCTAAAATAACTTTTTTTACTTGATGATTTTTAGCATATTCGATTAGATGAATCAGAGCATCCACATTATCTCTTTGACACTGAATAGGGTCTTTCATAGAAATAGGTACAGAAACCATTGCAGCTAGATGAAATATTATATCTACGCTCTCTAATGAACTCCAAGTTTCTTTTAAACCAACATCCCCTTGTATCAATTGACAATCTGGATGTAAATTTTCGGCAAAACCTGTCGAAAAATTATCTAAAACAATTACTTCATGACCTGTGTTTAAAAGCTTTCGGGTAAGGTTTGAACCTATAAAACCTGCGCCACCTGTAACTAATATTTTCATAATAATCCTTCTAAAGTTGTGAACTCTAACTATTTAAGAAACACAAAATATCTAAAGGCACCAAATACTTCAAGTTAATTCCATTGATGGGCTAATTTTAACTATAAAAATCCAATATAAAATTAAACATATCTTGAATTTTATTTGGAAAATCTGGAAAATTTCCTGCTATAATTCCATGAAAATCATGATTTGCTCCATCTGGTCCTGTATCATTTTCTATTCTCAGCTTTGTATCACCATAAATCTTTGAAGAGCATCTATAGTCTAAATCATTCACGTACAATAAATAATCTGGTGCAAAGCCTGCTTTTCTTTGGTATATATCATCCGTTTTAACCAAATTAAGCTCTAATTTTTTTTCTTGTAAGATAGAATTTAGCAAATTTTTATGTAAAGAATCTATATTTTCAACTATACCCAAAGGTTCACGATATTTTTTATTTATAAAAAGGCGACCACAATACCCGCCCTTTGAATATATTTTAGTTTTAGCCCAATCTATATCCTCTTTTTTAATATCTCCACTAACTTTGTTATTTAAAAATAAATATCCCTTTTCTATTAACCAATCATTTAAAGGAAATAAACCTTTTAACGGCCTAACTCCATGATCGGAAATTAATAAGGGCTCAAAACCTTTTTCTTTACTTTTTAAAAACCAGTTTTCAAGATATTTATCTAATTTTTTATAATATGACTTAAATAAATTTAAGTAATCATTATTAATTGTATAATTTTTATGCTCTTTTGCAATATATTGATAAAATGCATGGTTTAATCGGTCAGAGCCTATAATAACAGCGAAGAAAAAGTCTTTTTTATTTTCAAGTTCTCTCAATATTAAAGAGTTTTTCTGTTCTAACATTTTTTCTATTTGTTGGAAAATTTCTTTTTTATCATTTGATCGATAAGAATCAACATCAAATATATGATCTTTCTCAATATTAAATTCTGGAGGAAAAAGTTTATTTTCTCCATCACTTGGGGTTAAAATAGAAGATAAAATTACCCCTTCTATTTTTTTTACTGGGTAGGTTTGTGGAATCGATAAAATACAAGATTTTAAATTCTTTTTTGCTAATTTATCCCATATTCTTGGAAATTTTATATTTTTGGAAGATGGTAATGATTCATCAAAATAATCCCATGAGTTTCTTTGAGAAAAACCATATACACCAAGTTCACCAGGGTCTCTACCCGTTGTCATTACAGACCAAGCTGGAATTGTAATCGGAGGATCACAAGACCTAATTTGTTTCAAAAAACCCGATTTTTGCAAAGAAATTAAGAAAGAAAAACATTCGGGAATCCTATTTATTAAATCTAATCCTAAACAATCGACTCCAAAAACTGCTAATTTCTTCATTCTGTTTTAGATTCATTTAAAACATAATGTACTAAATTAATTGCAAATTTTTTAGCCAAAGTTCTTAGATTTTCTGGATCATTGTGCACAAGAGAGTCTTCTAAGCCATCTCCAATATCAGAGCTATATGAATAAAATAAAACCATCCTACCACTTTTATAAATTGCAAAACCTTGAGCAGGCTTTTTATCATGCTCATGAATTTTTGGTAAACCTTCCAATTTATAAAATGAATTATAAATAGGGTGTTTTGAAGAAAGAGCTAATAGTTTTTCATTTGGAAATAATTTTTTAAGGTTTATTCTAAAGTATTTATCCATACCATAATTATCATCAACCCATAAAAAGCCACCTGATAATAAATATTTTCTTAAATTCTCTGCCTCTATCTCATCAAAATCTATGTTTCCATGACCTGTTGCATAAAGTAATGGACTCTCCCAAAGACTATCATTTTTTGCTGTAACAACAATTTCATCTTTATGAACATTTAACTTTAAGGATCTTTTTAAACCTTTTAATAGATTTGGTAGTGAAGTCGGATTTGCATACCAATCACCTCCACCAGAATATTTCAATCTAGCAATTTGAAATTTATCATCACCAAAATCTCTGCCAAGACTGCACAATAAAAATATTAAAATCAACTTAATCATCAAAACCTCTAATTTTATATGGTCAACCATAAACAGCTTTTTATTAAACAGAAACCACCTAGTTTAGAAAACTTCTTCAAATCTACGCTATGTTCTCATGAAAAATTAAAGCTCTTAATTTTACATAAAAGAAAATAGATACTCAAGTAATTTTATCACAAAGAAAATATTGCATTATTTTAATTTGTGAATATTATTATTTGTTTGTCTAATTATATCAAGAAGAGTATTTATGAAAAGTTTACGAAAAAAAAACTATGTAAGTTTGATTTTATCCGCTTCTTCCTTAGTTTCAGCAGACTCAATTAGATTTTTTTTTCATAATAATTGCTTCTATTCTACCTAATAAAGTTAATTAATTTTCATCTCTTAGAATTTCTTGTAGTAAATCAACCGTATCATCTTCTGATCTAGTCACTTCCACTTCTGTTGATTCACTAAAGTTCACAGTATCAGCTCCTAAAACTAATGATAGCTTCATTAAATACTTTCCTGATGAAACGCTTTTTCTCATCGTTTTTAAAAAAGACCTTTTATATGATTTTGAATTTAATTTTAAATTTCCTAAGGTTCTCCAGGCCTGCCCAAGATAGCCAGAAACTTGGTCTTTTTTCTTCAATAAAACTATTACCTCTCCCCACTTTATGGGTGGCTCAATTTTAAAATGAAACTTTTGCTTAATAGTCTGTAATTTTGTTCTTTTACCAATTCTAAAGTTTCTTGGACTATTTTTAGAGTACCTAATTACTCTTTTTTTTGAAATACATTTTGAAATAATTCCATTTTCATCTTCTACCTCAACTGATAATTTATATATTTTTTTATAATGTTGAGAATCCAATTTAAATTCATGTTTATTATCTAAGATAGTAACATCATGTCTTTCGCCATCTCGAGCTAATAAATATAATCTTTTTTTTATGTTCCCCATTCCTCCTTCTACGTCTATATTTGCTATAACAGAAGTGATACCAAATAGACCTAAAGGTGGGCTAATTGTCGCACTACATTTTAAATGTTCAACCCGAAAATGATAGTTTTTACTACTTCTATTACCATCATCATCTATACTGAAAATATTTAAATAAATTGATTTTTTACCCTTAGGATTAGGTAATTTTAATAAAAACTCTCCTTGTAATCTATGAAAATATTTCGGTTTATCATCATTAAAAATATATCCAAACTGTAATTTTTTTGTTTCATTATCTCTAAGATTTACTTTTATACTTGCGTATTCACTGGGACTCAAGGTTTTGAATACATCTGGTTCTAAATAATTTAAAAAAAGTTCTGGTGGAATTTTTTCATCTTTTGTTTTTTCTCTTCGAGAATGATTTATAAAAATAAATTCTTTTTTAAAATAATCCCTCTTAAAATTTGCTCCATACAAAACCAAATGATTTACTCTTTTATCAAATAAAACTTCTTGTTTAAAATAGCCTTTTGTTACTTTTACAAATTGAATTTTTTGAGAATTAATTAAAACTTTTATTTCTTCAATACTCAAATCAGATACTAAGCCTTCTAATAAAATTGAATCTTGATTTAAATGTGTTCCAATTTCGGGTGAAATTAAAGTAATTTCTAAATTATTGGAACAAATACAAACAGAAATATGTAAAAACAAACAAAAACAGAAACAGATGAAACGAAAACTTAACATTCTTCCTCTTTTTTAAAAAAAAATATATTATTATTAACATTATATGTTATAAATTTCTCTAACAAAAGGCTAGGTTTTATCAAATAAAATCAAAGTATAATAGTCTATAAAAAATTAAAACAATTATTGTTATTTACCTTTACTCTATCGATACAAATAAGTAAAAATTAAAACAATGTTTATACGTAAATGTTTAGTTTTGTACTTTTATAGACAAACTTTATTATTTTTTGCTTGTTTTTGTCATAAAAACTATATAGAATGACGAAAACAATTAGAACAATCTCAAACAAATATAAACGTTGTCGGTCAAGGGAAAAAAATGAAATTACTTTTAAATGCTATGCCAATTTTTGGAATAACTATAGATACAGGTAAAATTCAAATGTTCACAAATGAAGAAGATGCAATTGCTTTTTTTCAAAGTCCAAAACCAGAACTCGTTACAGCACCAAAATCAATGCCTATTAAAAAGAACAAAAACGATGCATATAATTCAGAACTTATTATGCCTTGGGAAATATCAAAAAAAGATATTACTCACCCAAGAAAAGAATTAAAATAAGACTTTCATTAATCTTATCTCCTTTAGCTATCAGAAACACCCATTCTGGTAGTTTTTTTTTACCTATTCATATATTTAAAACCTGATTGAATATTCTCCCTTTTTAGATAAATACTTTTATAAACCTAAACTCACATCGTATTCAAACTTAATTCTAAAATATATACTTTGTGCTAAAGGACTCTCTTTATCAAAAATTGGGCAAAAAACTGGATTGAATATTCTAAATGGTTTGAAAAGGAATTAGAAAAAACATCAAATATAAAATAATTTTAACTTTTACCCCTTTACAAAATACAAAAAATCCTTTTAATTAACTACAATGAAATAATGCTTAAAATTTCTATTTTCTCTTTTTTTAATATATAATCCGAGCATTAAAACTAAACCTCTAGTATCAGGAGAATTTATATTATGAAACCTTTCGCAATAGCAAAAATTTTGAGCCTTGGCTTATTTAGCTTTACTTTCAATGCTTTTTCATCTGAAATCGTACAAATCCCTAATAACTCTGTAAATCAAAAAATACTCGATAATTTAGGCTTAGATTATTCATGTATGGGAAGTACTGAAAAACATCTTAACTTTCACTTAGATGATAGAGCTAAAAAAATATTAGACTCGCAAAAATTTTCTAAAACTAGTGTATTTAAGAATACTAAAATTATTAATAAAAATGTAGAAGAGCAATTCAATCAATTTAGTAAAAAAGGAAATGACCTTGGCATCTATCATACTCATGAAGAACTTGTCATAGAACTAGAAGCTACTGCAAAAAAATATCCTAATCTAACTGAGTTAAAAGTTGTTGGTACAACAGCAGAAGGACGAGATATTCATGCAATTGTACTCAGTAACAAAAGCTCAAAACAAGATAAAAAAAGCTTTTTAGTAACAGGTACACATCACGCCAGAGAATGGATTAGTACAGAAGTTCCTTTAGCTTCTATTCAAGAGTTATTATCCTCATACAATAGCGACAAAGAAGCTACTACTATATTAGATAGCTCTACTTTAGTATATGTACCTATGTTAAATGTAGACGGAGCTATTTACTCCAGAACAAAAGAGAAAATGTGGAGAAAAAATAGAAGAACAAAATATATTAAATCTCCAGGTGTAGATAATAATAGAAACTATGCTTATGAATGGGGAGGAGCTGGAGCTTCTGCACTTGCTTGGTCAAGTACTTATAGAGGACCAGAAGCGATGTCTGAAGTTGAAAACAAAGTCATTGGTCAACTACAAGATCAATATAATTTTGTAACTGCCATCTCTTTTCATTCTTACTCTGAACTTATTTTATGGCCATGGGGTTATACAGATAAAATGAAATCTAAAGACCATAAAATATTTGAAAAGTACGGAAAAAAAATGGGAACTATCATGGGTGGATATAAACCTATTCAAGCCTCTGGTTTATACCCTGCTTCTGGAGTTTTCGACGATTATTTATATGGTCAACATAATGTTCTAACTTATACTATTGAACTTGGTCGACAGTTTGTTCCACGCCCATCAGAAGTTCCTAAAATAACTAATAATGGATCTAAATTATTAAGATATATGTTTACAGAAGCACGCTCTCCATTTGAAGCTATTCAACAAACAAGCTCTTATCAAATTGCACGTTCATTAGAAAACATAGTAAGGTCTCTTACAATTAATAGTGAAATTACTACTTATACAAATCAACTTCAAGAGTTACAGTCATTTTCAAAAAATGAAATTGAATCTGTAATGAAAGAGCTTGATATGAGTCCTTTAACCAGAATACAAATTAATCGACTATTAAAAAAACAAGAGCTATTTAATAGTCTACAAGAAAATCAATAAAGTTAGTTAAATAAAATTTAAAAAAAGCCTAGATAAAATTAATTTATCTAGGCTTTTTTTTACATAATATGTTCAATCACAAAATTCAAATTTCTTATTTTTGAAAAGGATACATCATCATTTATCAATGACCTTGGGTTAAAGAGATTGATTTTCCATGAAGAGCTTTTCGATAAGATCGCATAAGATCTTTTTTAAGTATAAGTCCTACAAAAATCATGTCTTTATTCAATACTTTTAAATACTCAGATTCGGTGCGTAAAAACTTATCATAAGGAATAGTCATATGATCTGTTTCATAAACAAAGTCATCTGAAATATGCATAGCTTCAACAGAAGTAATATCAAGTGTTAGTTTTTTTGATATAATTTTAGAAATTGTTTCATTATAGGAGATAAGCCCGACAACAACATCATCCTCATCTTTTACCAAACAATAACTATGATGAGTTTCTTGTAATTTAGAAAATGCTTCTTGTAAGGGAGTACTAGTCTCAACAACAGGAAGTTTAACTTCCATTAAATCAAAAACATGATACGTTTTTAATATATCTAAATCATGACCATCTTTTAAATAGATTCCACGATCTTTTAGTTTAATAGTATAAATGTTCACATCACTCAATCTACGAGCAATAATAGTAGCTACGATACATCCAGCCATTAATGGTAACATGAGCTCATAATTATTAGACATCTCACATAATACAAGGATTACAGCAACAGGACCGTGAGTACTACCTGAAACAAAAGCTGCCATTCCAACAATCACATAAACTCCTACTTCAGATACAGGAAAGAAAGGAGCAATAATACTGTGAACTAAAGCTCCAACAATTGCTCCCATTACTAAAGATGGAGCAAAAATACCCCCTGAACCACCACAAGAAATTGTAATGATAGTAGCTAAAAGCTTTAGAGCTAATAATAGAATTAAAGTCCCAATAAAATAGTCATCTGTACCTGCAGCAAGCGTTTTAATCAAACCGTAAGCATTTCCACCTAATTCTCGATAAAAAACAACAACTAAACCAACTAAAAGTCCGCCAATTAAAGCTTTTATATATGAAGGCCAAGTAAGCTTTTCAAAAAACTTATCCATACTATGCCATGAATAAGTAAAGAAAGTTGCCATAACTCCACATAACATCCCAATAAAAACAAAACCTAATATTTCTATAGGTAGCTCTTTGTAATGAAATGAAAAATGAAAAGAGTAATGGCTACCAGCAATAGAGTGAAAAGTAACTGCAGAGACTACAGAAGAAATAATAATAGGAGTAAAGATTCTAGGTGCAAAAGTGTGCATGATAACTTCAAGAGCAAATACAACCCCACCTATAGGAGCATTAAAAGTTGCTGCTATTCCTGCTGCTGCTCCACAGCCAACTAAGACTTTTATAGCGTTTCTTGGCAACTCTAAAAATTGTCCTAACCCTGATCCAATAGCTGATCCTATTAATACAATAGGGCCTTCTCTACCAGCAGACCCTAATGTTCCTAAGCATAAAATAGTTGCACATAATTTTGCAAAAGCAACACGAGTTCTCATGATTCCATTTTGAACAAGAATAGAATAAATAACCTCAGGAACACCATGACCTTTAGCTTCTCGTGCAAACCAATAGATAATTTGAGAGCATAACACCATTCCAAATGCTGGAACAAGAGGAAATAACCAAGGAGAAGGCAATTTATCAATTAAAGAAAAGGAAAAATTTTCTAGTGTATGTATCCCTTGGATAAAAACCCAAGCTCCAAGTGCTGTTAAATAGCCAACAACAATTGCCATAAGGGCTAAAAAATTATTATGAGAGAGTTTTAATTTCCGAAAAGAGATTAAAAGTTTTGCTTTTAATCTTCTAGAAGAAGCATCATCATGAGACATATAACTACCAAGCTAGTATAAAAAGTGAACTTAATCTACTGAATATTTACTTGAAATAAAAGAGTAGATTCAGATAAAGTCAAATATATAAATCAATATTATTTTACTTCATTCAAAGAAAAAACTAAATAGTTTTCTCATCAATAATAAGGATGTTAAACCAAACTCAGAGTTAATTTAATATTTTATCCATAACGCAAAAAAAAATCGAAAATTAAATTCGACTTTTTTTGTTTCTTTTAGTTAAACCATAACTCTTAAATAATCAAAAAATTTAAAGAATGAATATAATAGAGCAAAACTCAAACCAACAGAAGAAACCAACACGCCTAATAAACTAAATAATTCTATCATGATCTCTTTATCGTTTTTTTGTTAAATACTTTTAATATTTTTTTATTAATAAATCAAAAATTAACATAATAGATTCAAAAAACATACAAAAGTACAAAGTAATACTTAATTTTTGTATTTTAATATTCGTGTTCTTCTATTGGGAATCTATGACTATGAACATCATCAACAAAACTTTTTACAGAAGAGCTCATAACCTGAGATAATCTACCATATCTTTTTGTAAATTTAGGAACAAAACCTTCATGAAAGCCCATCATGTCATGAAAAACTAAACATTGTCCATCACAATAATGACCTGCTCCTTGAGAAATTACTGGAATATCTACAGACTCAACTACCATTTTACCCAACTCAGCTGGAACACATTCTAGCATTAATGCAAAAATACCTAGTTTTTCCATCTTTTTTGCAAATGAAATAATCATAGTCCAATCTTTAGTTTTTTGATGCTCCATCATAGGGATTCCACCAAATTTATTTAAGAAAGAGTCCTTTAAGTTTAAATGCCCCATTACTGGAACACCTGCATCAACCAAAGCTTCGATACAAGGAAAATAATCTTTTGCACCTTCAAGTTTTACCCCTTGAACATTAGCATAATCCATTAAAAATTTTGCATTTTTAACAGCATCCTCTGGACCTTTAGTATAACTACTGAACGGTAAGTCTGTTATAAAGCAAGACTTTGAAACTGCCCTACCTATTATTTTTGAATAATAAGCCATATCACCAATTGCAATAGAGAATACATCTTCATCTCCATGAATATGTTTACCCAAAGAATCACCTACCATGATGATTTCAATACCCTGTTGATCTGCCATTTTTGCACTATAATAATCTGGTACACTTAGCATTCTAAGAAGTTTACCTGATTTTTTATAAGCTCTAAAATCACTAGGTTCTATCCGTCTTTGCTCTTCTAATTCTTCCATAATTTTACTCTCATTATCCATCTACTATAAAACTTTTACCAATTTAAAAGTTTAAAGAATGATAGTCAATCATGGTTCATAAGAGGTCTGAATAATAAACAAATTATTAGCAAATTATGAACTTTTTGTATTCAAACTTTTCTTAGAAGGTGTATGAAAAATATTTTCTAAACGAGAATGCTTTTTATACACCTCTTAAATAGTAAATGTAATTTGAAACTCGCTACCTTTATTAATAGAACTCACTACTTTTATCTTAGCTTTATGACGTTCACACGAATCTTTTACAACTAATAATCCCAAACCAGTTCCTGTATTTTTATTTGTATAAAAAGGATCAAAAATTTTTTCAACATCTTTGATTCCACGTCCAAAATCTTTAATTTTTAAAAGATAATTATTTAAACTTTTTACACCTATAACCTCAAGAGACCCCTCTAAAAGCTCATAAGATTCTTGAGCATTTCTAAATAAATTTTGTAACATTCTTAAAAATAAATCTTTATTTCCATAAAATACATACTCTTCTAAATCTAAATGAATATATTCATTTTTGATATCTTCTAATAAAATAGCTTCATTAATGATACTTAATAAACTTATTTCATTATTTAAAGTCAGTTCTTCTTGCTCAAATACCATCAAAGCACTAATTGTATTATGAATACGTCGAGCTCCTCTTTGAATATTTGCTAAAATTTCTTCTGTTTCAGTATCTCCTTTATGCATCTCTAACAACTCTTGAGTTTGCATATTGATGGTATTTAATGGATTTCTGACATCATGAGCAACACCTGCTGAAATACTACCAAATTCTGCTAATCTTTTTTGTTGTTCAAATTTTATATAAAGCTCATCTGTTTTTAAAAACAAACTTCTTACAACAATCAAAAGAGATACAAAAATTACAAAAAATAATATTAAACCTGTTTTCAAATAGTTTTTTTGAAGTTTCAACAAACGTGGAAACTTCATTGAAAAGAGTAATTTAACATTAGCTACTTTTATATTATTTATCAAAATTGGAAAATCATTTTTAGATATAGTATTCTTTAATTTTTCTTCTATCTCAGGATTTGATTTTAAATACTCTCTACCTTCATTACTTGAAAGTACCATTTCATTTTTATTATTAAATACAAAAATTCCATCCAAATAATATTTTTTTTCAATCATTGAAATTTCTTTTACAAAATAGGTATAAACTAAAGATGATTCATTTTTCTTTTTTAATATTAATTCTGAAAATAAAGTATGTTTTTCACAGTTTTTTAAAAATTCTTTGTGTGCTTTTTGTACATATTGTGAACCAAAACTATTAAAATACTTCTGGGTTTGAAATGTTAAATAAAATTGAAAAGCCTGAAAAGATAAAAATAATATTCCAACACATAAAAAAAATAAATTAAAATACGTACGAGAGTTTTGAGTCATAAAATAATCACTTTATTACAATACTTTAAGAAGTTATATAATTAAAATAAAATCCATACCTTCTAACTAATTATCTAAATTATTAAATTCACTTTGCCAAACAAAACCAAGCATAGCATCATGAAGATTTAGGGCTTCTTTACTACCCCATTCTTTAATAATTTTTAATTCTGTTTTTAAAATTTTGGTTTTTTTTCTTAATTTTACCTTTTGTACTAAAAACTGTACTTCTTTAAATAAATCTAACAGAAACTCATCACTTAATTCATTTGAATTATTATATTCTTTAAATTGAAGTTTTATTTTAGTTAAGTTTTTTTCTGATACTCCACTTTGATTTGCAATTGATTTAATTACATGAATTAAATGGAATTCTTCTGGACTATCTTCAAAAGAAAAGTCATCAAAATCAATTTGATTCCCTATTACATCTTTTTCATCCAATAGGATCTCTTCCTTTTTTTCTTTGAAAATTTCTACCTCAAAAGGATTCTTTTCTTCCTGTTTTTCAATGATATATTCTACACTCTCCAACTCTACATCTTTTTCTTTGAGGTTTCCCCTAAAATTGAGGTTTTGTTGATTTATATTAGAAACAATTCCTTTTAATTTTTTTTCTAAGATATCTTCAAGTGTTTCTTCTAATTTTTCAAAATCCATTACGAAGGTCGGAGTAACATCTTCAACCACTGGAGTAAACTTTTCTTTAATTCTAATTGCCAGATTATTTTCTCTATCAAGAGATAATAACTGATCTGTATAGGCAATTAATTCATCAACTCTTTTATGCTTATCCAAAATTAAAATAATTTTTTCCATAATCGGAATCGGTTGATCACTTAGAGGTAAAACTCTTTTTAAACTAACTAAAACTTTTCTCCAATTATTTAAAGATTCAAAACAAATAATTCTTTTTTCTAAAATCTCTATTGATTCTTTATAGTTATTCAAGTAACCATCAATAAAAACCAAAGCTTGGTCATAATCTTTCAAATTAATCGATAAGTTTATTGCACTATTGAAAAAGTGTTTTGTACTAAAGTTTTCTTGAACCCCTAAGTTTAGATACTTTTTCGCTAATGATTTTTTATTTAAGACTAAAAAATAGTCCATTACTTCTGAAATGAAATTTTCTCTTAAATCATTTTTCCCCATTTGACGATAAAGCTTTAAAATTTTACCTATATTGGATTCATCATCACTCATCAATTGATAAATTTCTAAATAAAGTTCTAAAGACTCCTCTTCATTATTATCAAGTGGTAATATATCTGAAACCGAAATTTTCAACTGTAATGAATGTAGTTTATCTCCACTTTTTAAATAGATCTCACTTAAAGTATATAAACAATAATAGTCCTTTTTTTCAAATGCATAATATTCACAAAATCGCTTTAACTCATCAATAACTTTTGGATTCTCTACATAAGATAAATTTAATTTGTTTTTTAAATCTAAAAATGAAGGCTGTAAATCTAATAAAAAAGAATCCCAATCCTCAATATCAAACTCTGGAATAGATAAATCTTCTAGCTCTAAATCATCTGTATCTTCAAACTCACTTTCTTGAACTGACAATTCAAAGGACATTAAATCTACTTTTAACTCTACAAATCCATCTTCTAATAAATATGCTGAGTCTTCTACTCCCATACAAAGTGACTCTAATAAAGTTAACTCTTTAATAGGAATTTTCTCTGCCTTTTTAATAAGCTTTATTTCTTCAAGTGAGGATTTTTTTACTATATCAATACTAGGAGTTACTGCAATTTCTTTATAATCTGCTAAACCTTCAGACTCTATAAAATCTGAAATTTCTTTATCTGCATTCTCTATAATTGGGCTTTCTTCTAAGACAGAAATAGCTGATTCACTATATTCTTCAGATATTTCTAAATTTTGAAACTCATCTGAATCTAAAGTTTTAATAATTTTATCTATTTTAGCATCATCCAATTCTAAAAAACTTTCTTCATTTTGCTCTAAATTATCTAACTTTGAATCTTCAGATATTTCAAAATTAATATTAAGTCCTTCTTCCTCGAAGTCTTCTATTTTTTCGACTACTTCTTGACCTGCTGTGCCAGCTTCTAGACCTAAGTCCATACTCACTTCGCCAGTATCTTCTTCATCAAAATTAAAAACTTCTTCTTCATCTTCTGTTTCTTCGACTACTTCTTGATCTGCTGTATCAGCTTCTAGACCTAAATCCATGCTCACTTCGCCAGTATCTTCTTCATCRTCAAAATYAAAARMTWYTTCTTCATYTTCTRTTTCTTCGACTACTTCTTGATCTGCTGTATCAGCTTCTAGACCTAAATCCATGCTCACTTCRCCAGTATCTTCTTCATCATCAAAATTAAAAAYTTCTTCTTCATCTTYTRTTTCTTCGACTACTTCTTGATCTGCTGTRTCAGCTTCTAGACCTAAATCCATGCTCACTTCRCCAGTATCTTCTTCATCATCAAAATTAAAAATTTCTTCTTCATCTTYTGTTTCTTCGACTAYTTCTTGATCTGCTGTGTCAGCTTCTAGACCTAAATCCATGCTCACTTCGCCAGTATCTTCTTCATCATCAAAATTAAAAATTTCTTCTTCATCTTCTGTTTCTTCGACTATTTCTTGATCTGCTGTGTCAGCTTCTAGACCTAAGTCCATACTCACTTCGCCAGTATCTTCTTCATCGTCAAAATCAAAAGATATTTCTTCATCTTCTTTTTCTTCGACTACTTCTTGATCTGCTGTGTCAGCTTCTAGACCTAAGTCCATACTCACTTCAGTGTCTTCTTCATCTAAAATTGGAGATAAATCTTCAATTTCTTCTGTCTCATCAAAAGATAAATCTAAATCTTCAACCTCTAAATCTATAGTTTCCTCTAAAACTGGGGATAAGTTTTCGACTTCTTCTTCTTCATCATCAAAAGATAGATCTAAGTCTTCAACCTCTGCATCTACAGATTCATCTAAAACTGAAGATAAATCTTCAATTTCTTCTGTCTCATCAAAAGATAGATCTAAGTCTTCAACCTCTGTATCTACAGATTCATCTAAAGCTAAAGACAAAACTTCCACTTCTTCTTCCTCATCAAAGGATAAATCTAAGTTTTCAACCTCTAAATCTATAGCTTCCTCTAAAACTGGGAACAAGTTTTCAATTTCTGAATCTATTACTGGAATTGAATTTTCAAGACCGCTCAGCTCCAAGTTTTCAGTAACTTTTTGAGTAGGAATAGTTTCAGTTTCTTCGAGTTCATCTTCATCAACAAAACTAGCAATACTCTCAAGATCTAAAATTTCTGAGGCCTCTATATCAGATTCTTCAATTATTTCTCCGAGTACAACATCATCGTTTTCTACAACAACTTCGTCTAATTCTATAATAACAATTGGTTCTTCTACTGGTGAAGCTTGAGTACTCGACTCATCAATAACATCCATATTTAATTGAATATCTGAGTCATTACTAGTATCAATGCTTAACTCAACACCAGGCTCATCATCTCCAAAAGGATTAAAAGATGCCTCAAAAGGCTCCTCTTCTTGAGGGGCTTCAAAAGCTTGCTCTTCTACAGGCGTCGGAACTTCATCAGGCATAGTAAAATCATTAGATTCTTCTGGAAAATCTACACCAGATCCATCTAATTCAATACCCTCATCGCCAAAAGGATCAAACCCTTCGTCACCAAATGGATTAAAATCTTCAGTTTCCATAAATCATTCTTAATAATTTCTGCATAATTACTAACTTTTATCTTAGATACCACAATTATAGCTAAAGCATTTTACTTTCTAATAGCTATACTAAGCTAATCTATTCTTTACTTTTAATACTATCTAATTTATAGGATTTAAAGAAAATATAAACAGTTTCCTAGCTTCTATCTCGGTATATTAGTCGATTTTATTGAGAGATTTACAGTTAATTGTTTTTAGAATACTATTTAAGCTTACTACTTTGCATAATTTTCAAAATAGTTCCAAAATCATCATCTTCTGCACATTTATTTGGCCTGATTTCATCACACTTTAAACATCTATGATGAATTATATTTTTGTTTGATTTTACCTCTATAAAGTCTGGTTTCAACATCCCACCACAATTAGATAAACGATCTCCTGGATTTATGTCTATATGTAATGAATATAAACAATGAGTGCAATGGTTTCGACACTTTCCACCAGGAGACATCAGCACATCTTTTTTACAATTTTCGCAAATAAATGATTCATTTATTCGAGTGAATTTTTTAGACTCTGACACTATTAATTTTCACCTGTAAAAATGCTACTAAATTTTTTAATCCTATGAACCTTAGCTTTTAATTTTTGATATAGTTTCGGAAATTTTTTAGCTTCTTTATTTAATTCCACTTCCCATGAATTTAATAAAAACATCCTATGATCGGCCAAAATTTGTTTAATAAAGTTTTCGTAAGATTTTTCAAGATTGATTATATTTTCTTTTATCTCTTTTGTTTTTTCTTCTTGCGAACTATAATGAGAATAGTATTTAAAAGTGGATTTTGTTCCTGAATTAGTTTTTTCTATTAAATTAATTTTAACATTTTCAATAACTAATTTCATGTCTGGGTACCCCCAACCATATTTTTTATCAAAACCATCTTCACCTAAATCTTGACTAGATTCTTTTAATAAAGAATAAACCTCATCATAGTTTAAAAATGGATCTACTTGATACATTAGAGCAATCAAAGCACTTAGTTTTGGAGATGCCATTGAAGTTCCTGATTGATAACCATAAGCAACTTCACCACTTCTTTTTCTCATCAAAGAGTAAACTCGATAACCTTGCATAACAAAATCAGGCTTTTTTAAAGCATCACTTCCAATAGAGCTAAATTTTGCTAATGAAGCCCCTTTTAATGCTCCAACAGTAATAACTTCGTAAGAATTACTTGGAAATAAAATAGAATTTTCACCCTCTCTCCCCATGTTACCAGCGGCAAAAACAGGAATAATACCAAGTTCTCTCCATTTCGCAATAGCACTATCAAAGAATCCTTTACTAAGAGGCATCGATTCTGTAAACCCCCATGAGTTATTAATAATTTTTGGAAAATCATCAGTATCTGGGTTTTGATCAGGGTCTAGCATCCATTGCATCGCCTCGAGTATTTTAGAAGCAAAAGCTTGAACTCTTTTTTTTACAAGAGCTTGTGAACCTAAATTAGAGACTCTTTCAATTGCCCTTGCAACAATCAATTTAGAGTCCGGTGCAACCCCTATTTGACGATCGTTCATTTTTTCCCCGACTAAAATAGCACTTACGTGAGAACCATGGCCAATAGGATCAACTTGTCCTTCTATTTTACTTTTAGTAAAATTTTTATAAATTAATATTTTATTTTTAAATGCTTCATGATTTAAAATACCAGTATCTATCACTCCGATACGAACACCCTTACCAGTGATTTTTTGATCATGTAAGTCACTTAATCCACTATTTTGTAAAAAAGATATTTCACTTTCATCATCATTATTTTCAAAGCTTAAATAAACTAACTCATCTGGAATAACTTCAATAACATCTTTTTGAGATTTTATTTTATCTAAAAAGTCAAAACGACAAATAACCCTAATAGTATTAATAAACCAAAGTTTTTGTATTTTTTTAACTTTAGGACTTGAAGCTCTTCTTGGTCCATTTAAATTTAAGTTAACTTGTGAAAGCTCCTTTAACAATAAAGCCTCTAAAGAACTTAAAGAGTCATTACCCTGATCCTTGATACGCGCAATATTACTTCGCTGATCACCGGGACTAAACGGTCTAGATTTTGATTTTACCTTAACCAAGTAGCTCTTATACATTCCGCCACTAAAAGACAGATGGTAAGTACATAAAAAAAGTAACATTAAATTTAGTAAATATCTCATTAGTAATAATACGTGAAACCTTCACTTTTTGTTTCAATTACTATTTTTTAGCACTGGTTTTGTAATTATAATCTTTTATAGTTCTAAATTGATACTTATCAAATAGTATAACTATGAAATAACCTTTCTTATTGCTAGTCTGCACTCCAATTATTTTAGAATTGTAGACTTTGGATTTCATTTTTAAGTAGCAACTTAGCTAATAAAAATTTTAGAAGTCATCAATAATGCAATAAATACTAGCAATATCAAACTCAAAAGCATCTCATTA
Organism: Candidatus Cloacimonadota bacterium; assembly: GCA_002402105.1. Lineage (GTDB taxonomy): Bacteria > Muiribacteriota > UBA6191 > UBA6191 > UBA6191. The sequence goes on along the minus strand of NVVD01000001.1, from coordinate 46,776 downwards.
ATGACTTTTTATAGACCTTATGAACTGCTTTTCTTATAACTAGAAAAGTTCTAAACTTAAAACTCTTAGGAATTAAAAAGTGACTCAAAAAAAACACTCAAACGAACACACTCATACAGACAATAGACTTATATCTCTTAAAATAGAAAAGCCTACAAATCTAAAAAATGACATTTTATCTGGTCTGACTGTATCTTTAGCTCTTATCCCAGAGGCAATAGCATTTTCATTTGTTACAGGCGTTAATCCAAAAGTCGGTTTATATGCCGCTTTTATGATGGGAATAATCACTGCTGTTTTTGGCGGCCGCCCTGGAATGATTTCTGGTGCAACAGGTGCAGTAGCCATCATATATGCCCCTTTAATTGCTGGAGTGGTTACAGCAGGAAAAGCAGCTGGATTAAGTGCTGATGCTATAATGTCAGATGCATTAGGCCACCTATTTGGCGCTGTAATTTTAATGGGGCTACTTCAAATATTATTTGGCATCTTAAAACTAGGCAAATTTATTCGTCTTGTACCTCATCCTGTAATGCTTGGTTTTGTTAATGGTTTAGCTATTATTATTTTTAATGCTCAACTAGGACAATTTTATGTAGGTGGAGAGCTACTCGCATCAACCCCTTTACTTATAATGTGTGGCCTAATTGTTTTAACAATGGCTATTGGTATGTTTTTACCAAAACTAACAAAAGCATTACCTGCAACTTTAGTTGGAATTGTAGTAGTCTCTGCTATTGGATACTTCTTAAATAAAAGCAATCCTGGCTCTGTTAGAACCGTCTTAGATTTTGTACAAGACAATGATGCAACCATTACTACCATTGCAGCTGGATTACCCAGCTTTTCTATACCTACTATGCCTTTTAACTTGATATCACTTAAATTAATTTTCCCCTATGCTGTTTTGGCCGCTGCTGTTGGCCTCATTGAATCACTAATGACTCTAAGTTTGATAGATGAATTAACTGAAACTCGTGGAAATGGTAATCAAGAGTGTGTTGGTCAAGGTTTTGCTAATCTAATCAATGGTTTTTTTGGTGGAATGGGTGGTTGTGCAATGATTGGACAAAGCATGATTAATATTAGAGGAGGAGGAAGAGGAAGAACTTCAGGGATTTCTGCAGCTGTTTTTCTACTCTGTTTTATACTATTTGGCTCAAGTCTAATCGAAGTCATTCCACTCGCTGCACTTGTTGGAGTAATGTTTTTAGTAGTAATCGGAACCTTTGAATGGTCAAGTTTAAGACTCCACGGAAAAATCCCACTTACAGATATTATCGTTATTACCAGCGTTTCAATCATTACAGTTTTTGCTGATTTAGCCATTGCTGTATTAGTTGGAATCATAATGTCAGCTCTAGTTTTTGCGTGGGAGCATGGAAAATCTATGCATGCAAAAAAGGAAGTCCAAAAAAATAAAACCATTTATACCTTGTATGGCCCCCTATTTTTTGCTTCTGTTTCATCTTTCAAAGATATTTTTGATTTTAATTCAGATGAAGAACACGTTGTAATAGATTTTATCAACTCTAGAGTTTGGGATCACTCAGGCATAGAAGCCCTTCAAAATATTACTGAGCGCTACCAGCAATACAATAAAAAACTTCATCTATTAAACTTAAGTAAAGAATGTGCTGCTCTTCTAGAAAAAGCAGATAGTATTGTAGAATTAAGTGTTATCGAAGACTTAGAGTGGCATATAGCCGATGACAAACTGGGTTAAAATATAAAATTTTATTTTAAAAATACACCCTTTCTTATAAAATAATAGACCCTCAAAAGGGTCTATTTTTATTATATACCCAAAATAAGAAAACCACTTACATTCGAGTATAAGTATATAAAGAGAAAAGTTATGACAAATACCTGCCCATCATGTAAACAGAAATCTGATAATGTAAGTAACTTGGCGCTACAGTCACACTTAAAAACTAATTTAAACGATCTAAAAGGCACTTTTTTTGTATGTACCACTCAAAAATGCCAAATTGTTTACTTTTCTACTCAGCTAAAACAACAATTCACAAAAAATGATATTCATACACGTTTTGGATTAAAAGAAAGCCTTAATCCCCGCCCTATTTGCTATTGCTTTAATCATTCTATTCAAGATATCGAAACACAGTTAAAAACCTCTAAAAATTGCGATATAATTGAGCAAATTAAGAGTTCTATGAAATTGAGTGGATGTAACTGTGAAATTAAAAACCCTATCGGTAAATGTTGCTTAAATACAATCAAAAAAATAATACAAAAAATCAATCCAGATTATAATACTAATATCAAACAATGCTGTTTAAAAAAAGAGGACTCATGACTCAATTTCAATTAAATTCTAGACTCAATAATGATTGCTATACAATAGCAAAGTGGGACAACTCTCTCATTTTATTATTAGATAATAAATTATACCCATGGTTTATTATTGTGCCTAAAACTTCAATCCAACAAATTGACCAATTAGATGAGTCTGAGCAAATTAACTTACTAAAACAATCCTCTAAAATTTCTGCTTTCATTAGAAGTGAATACATCACCGACAAAATAAACGTAGCCTCTATAGGTAATATGGTTACACAAATTCACATTCATGTTATTGGTCGACATAAAGCTGATGTTAGCTGGCCTGATGTTGTTTGGGGGCAAAGTCAAAAAGAGCCTTACCTTAAAAAAGAAATCCTAGAAATTCAAAAAAAAGTCATTCATTTTATTCCAAAAACAACTATCATAGAAATCATTTAACACAAATGGAGAGATTATGTCACCTATTAAAAATAAAGATTCTATTGGCTTAAAGGCCTTAATTATTGCCTTTTTAATATTAGTTTTACTTATTCCAACTGCTATGGTTACTAGCCTAGTTTATGAGCGAAAAAATAGACGAAATACCGTAATTAGAGAAATTAGTGAAAAATGGGGACAGCAACAAACCATATCTGGCCCAATTTTAACACTCCCCTATAAACATCACTTTACTGATGACAAAGGGCATAAAAAACACTATCAAAAATACATTCATTTTTTACCCGATAAATTATCAATAGTCGGAGAGCTTTTTCCTGAGAAAAGATATCGTAGCTTATATGAAACTGTTGTTTATAAGTCTAACATTCAAATGGAAGGTGAATTTTCTTATCCCGATTTAACAGGACTTGGAATTAGCCCTGAATATGTTCAATTTAACGATGCTTTTTTTAGTATTGGAGTTTCTGATACTAAAGGAATCAGTGATAAAATGACTTTTATTGTTAATTCAAAAAGTATGAAACTTGAGCCTGGGCTAATTTGCCAAGATGTATTAAGCTCGGGGGTCCATGCCAGAATTAAAATCAATCAACAAAATAAACTAAAATTTAAAATATCAACCATTATCAAAGGAAGTGAGTATATCCAGTTTACCCCTATTGGTAAAGAAACCTACTTAAACCTCAAGTCAAGTTGGCCTGACCCTAGCTTTAACGGCTCTTTTCTACCAAATGAAAGAAAAATATCTAAAAAAGGCTTTGAAGCTAAATGGAAAATTTTAAATCTTAATCGTAATTATCCCCAAAAATGGATCGAAAGTCAGCACAGAATAGACCAATCATCTTTTGGAGTAAAATTATTTATTGAAGCAGATGTTTATCAACAGACTATGAGGTCTGTAAAGTATGCTTTTATGTTTATTTTATTTACATTTACAGCTTTTTTCTTTTGTGAAATATTAAACAATAGAAGAGTCCACCCTATTCAATATTTATTAATTGGTTTAGCTGTAATTGTTTTTTATACCTTACTCTTATCTATTTCAGAATATATAGATTTTGATATTGCTTACCTCATTGCAACAATAGCAACCGTATCTATAATAACCCTTTATGCAAAGTCTATTTTAAAGAGCAATCAAATGGCAATAGCTGTTTGTGGAGTATTAACCATCTTATACGGATTTTTATTTATTTTATTACAACTTAAAGATATGGCTCTACTTTTAGGTAGTTTCGGACTATTTATAGTTTTATCTACATCAATGTACTTAACCAGACATATTGACTGGTATAATCTCAGCCATCAAAAGGATGACTCACATGAACTCAATAAAAGTTAAACAATTTCAATTAACACGTCATAAAGATAACAGAGGTTATTTAGAAGAAGTTTTTAAAAGAGAAATGTTACCAAAAACTCATCAAGAGTTTGGTCAATGTTTTTTAACTACTGCTCACCCAAATATTGTCAAAGGCAACCATTGGCATAAACAAAAATATGAACTTTTTTACCTTGTTAAAGGCGAAGCCACAGTCTACTTTAAAGACTTAGAAACCCTAGACACTCTTGAAATTAAAATGTCTGAAAATGACCCGAAAGTACTTCAAATTCCACCTAAATATCTGCATGCTATTAAAAATACTGGCATATCTGATTTTTTTTTAATGATATATACCGATAAACTATCTATGGAATGTGATATTGATGATAAAGATACCACCTACCAAAAATGGATTGAATAATTATCTAAAGGATTAGTTTTGATTGATAAAAATGATTTTGACTTTTCTTTCTTTTTCAAAGAGCTTAAAAATAACGAGCAAGAACTTCTAAGTTTTCGAGATTTATCCACTATTCATAAAATTAAAAAATCTGATTTTTTTTACTTTGTTTTAAATGTTAGTGCTCAATTATCACACTTACCTAAAAAAAAATTAGTACTTTTATCTTTTGAGCATTCTTTAGATTTATTTGTCAGTTTTTTTGCCTGTCTTGCAAGTGATCTAATTCCAGCCATTATTGCTCACCCTTCTTCAAAAGTGAGTAGCCAAGATTTTTTTCATAAAATAGAAGCCCTAAGCAATCAACATAAGCCCTCTCTTATTTTAGCCTCTAAAACAACATCTAATATTATTTCAAATAAGATAGATATTCCTATTTCAACTCCAGATATCTATTTAACAAGCAAAACCAATATTAACTTTCCAAAAAACCCTGAGTTTGCTCAATTTTCTAGTGGTAGTACTGGCCTACCAAAAGCAATTAAATATAATTTCAAACAATTAACTCTACATTTTAAAGACTTTGAACAAACTCTTAATCTAAACTCTAAATCCAAATTCATTTCTTGGCTCCCTCTTTATCATGATATGGGCTTAATTGCATGTTTTTTATTTCCTATCATTAAATCTTACTCCCTTCATTTAATTGACCCTTTTTATTGGATTCAAAACCCCTTTATTTTATTTGAAGACATAGAAAACTTTAATTCAACCCACACATGGATGCCAAACTTTGCTTATAAACATCTGAGTAAAAATAAAAGTAATACAAAATATAACCTATCATCAATAAAAAGCTTTTCAAGCTGTGCTGAACCAGTTGACCCCGATACTTTAATTGAATTTTATAATAGGTTTTCAAAGTATCACTTACAAGCAAATAGTTTTGCCATTACCTATGCTATGGCTGAAAATATTTTTGCAATGACTCATCATCAAATTGATATAAAAAAAGATGATTGGTATTTAAAAATTAATCAAAAAGATTTTCGCAATAATAAAATACGAATTGATTCAAATTCTTCTAAAAAAATTGCATCTTGTGGGATAGCTTTACAAAATACAAAAGTTCAATGTAAATCTTCTTATCCAAACTATTCTGAAGTATTTATTCAGTCTAACTATATGATTGATAATTATTGGAATAGTAATAAACAATCTATCTTAACTGAGCATTTTTTCAATACTCAAGATTTGGGTTTTATTTACAATAATCAACTATATATCTGTGGAAGATCGTCTGACTTAATCATTTCAAGAGGCATCAATCTATTTCCTCAAGAAATTGAAGATTTTGTAAGCAAGCAAAATAATATTTACTCTGGTCGTGTCGTTTGTATAGGAGATTTTGATAACAAAATCAGCACAGAAAAGATTATTTTACTTTTTGAAGTCCAAAACAGCTATGATAATGACTATCAAAAACTTGAAAATCAAATCACTTCAAAAGTATATTCAAAACTCGGTATAATTATTGATGAAATTAAAGCTTTCCCATATAAGAGCCTAATGAAAACTTCTAGTGGAAAAGTAGCTCGATTACCCAACCTAGAACTCTATAAAAAACAAAAAATCAAAAACATTCATGTACTTGGTTGTTCTCATATCTACTCTTTTAATCAAAGTAATGAGTTATATAACCAAGATACTTGCGCTAAAAATATTTTTTTAAAGCAAATACCAGTAGTTAGTGCTGAAAATATAAATAAACAGCCAAGAAAACAAGAAATAGAAAATTATATTCAAAGTCTCCATAAAAGCTCGATTGCTTTATTTTATTTTGGTGAGCAAGATATCAGAACCTATATCCCATTTTTAATTAGACAATACCAATTAAGTCTATCTAATGCTATTGAACATATTATGACTATTTATTCTGCTTTTTTAAATCATCTAAACAAGTTACGACCCGATTTACAATTTGCATGGATTGTACCCCCTCCTCCAGGTGTTGGTTTAGAGCCACACCCCAAATTTGTAAATACTCAACAATTAGATAATGAATGTTACTATCATTTTTTAGATACCCAATTACACCGTAAAAACTATGCTCAATATTATAAAAAAGCCCTAACTTCTCTAAAAGTACCCGTCATAGATATTTGGCCCGATATTCTAGACAATCAAAAAAATATCTCCATTAAAACTAAATATATTGGAGACTACTCTCATCTAAAAAACGTAAAACCTTTATTAGAAAAGGAAATCATAAAACAACTTCAGGTTCAAATTTTATCTACAAAAATAAAACCAAAACAATCTAAAGTAATACTTGTTATTGAAAATGTAGAAGCTGAAATGAAAGCGTTGATTTTAGATTTATTTAATCACCAGGTTTTGCTAGAAACAAATATATTATCTTTATTAAATTCTTTACATATAGTTGAATTAATACAAAGTATTACAACAAAATACGAAGTTTCTATCCCAAATAATTGGATGGAAAAAAGTGAGATTGAAAGCTTTAAAAAACTTTGTAGCTTTGTTTTAAAATATCGGAAAAAAGAACAATAATATGAAAAAGTTACTTATCTCAAATGACATCCAACTAAATCCAAAAAAATATAAAGAACTCATCACAGCAATTAAAAGCAAATTCCCTAATTATACTATCCAAGAAGTTAGTATTAAAAACCTAAATAAACCTGAGTATTTAAAAAGCATTGATAATATAGATATCATCGTAGTCTTATTCGCAGGCTACAACTTAAAACGCTACTGGAACAACCTAGTCAAACACCTTCTCTTCTCTAGGCAAACACTTTATGGCATTAACATTGAATCGCATTTTTTTAATATACCAAGGTTTAAAACTTTTTTAATCCTTTTAAAATACAAAGTTAAAATTTCATTTTTAAATTTTTTTGCTAAAGCTTTATTCTAAAAACTATACTAATTTTACTAAAATGTAAACCAACAAAATAAACCCGTTAAACATACCAATCCTAATAGACGATTTTAATCATGAATCAGTTCATCATTAATGCCCATTACAATTTCACATGCTTCAATTAAACCATAAAGAGCATTTAAAATATTTATTTGAGCTTCCTCAACATATTCTTTTTCAATACTATAATTAGTACTAATATCATAAAGTAAAACCTCTTTTGAATTTTGTGACATATTCTCTAAAAATAAAATTTGGGTCTCATCATTTTCAGAAGTCAAAGCTATATACAGGTCTTTATAAGTGATTTCCTTCATAAGACGTTGAATAGCCATATTAGTTAATGAAGCCATTATTTTACAAAATTCATTTCTTACATTAACATACGGTACTATAATGTTTTTTATATTATTGCTATTTTTTTCGCCATCTAATCCAAAGTTTCCTTGTAAGAGACCATCTATTTCTTTTTGTGATAACATATCATCATCTAATAAAGAAGGCGCAACTTTTTCCATCTTACTTGAACAATAATCATATTTTATAGTGCTTCCATTATTATAAATCATTGCATTTAATTTTACTTCTACAATACGAGGATTATCCCCTTCTTGTATAGAGAGAACCCCTTCAAGAAGCGAATAATAAAGGTCTTCATATAATGAAGAAATAGTCTCTATTTTTGTTGCCACAAGTTTTAAAAACTCACTTTCAGTAGCTTCAGATTTTAAAACCTTTTGGCAATACTCACAAAAGTCTTTAACTGGCCGACAAAAGTCAGAGGACTCTCCTATCATAACTATATTTTTATCCCAATTTTTAAGTAAATTAATAAGTGGCAAATAATTTTTAGACTCAACTTCAAAGGATGAGCACATATGAGCCTCTAAATTTAGCTCCAATAATGATATACTCTTGTCACAAGTTGCCGACCATAGTGAACTTGAAACTATTTTCATTTGGTGACTCATTAAATAAATCAATGAATTTATCTGCTTATCTGCAATAAATCTTACTAAATCATGTTCAGTCCCATCTACAATTAATTGTAATATTTCTCGAATAAATCTTGGATAATTATCAAAGTCATCTTCAATAGATAACAAGCCTTTATGTCGACACTTATCTGCAATCGATACTATTAGAGTAAAATATTCACTTCTTTTATTTGGCTCAATGTTTAGCATTTCAATCAACATATTTTAGCTCCATTATTTAAGTGTTAGAAAGTTTAATAAAAATTGTTTGTTTATCATCATTTAAAATATATCTTCTTCCACTTTCTATCTATTAAATGTTAAATTAATAATATCATTAAAAATAAGTTTAATTAAGCAATCAAATACTATTCTTGGCAAATCTTGATTTCACTGCAAGTCATTAGCTCAAAACCATCATGATAAAACCCAAAAAACTAAAAGTAGGAGATACAGTTGCTGTTATCTCTCCCTCTTGGGGTGGTCCAAGTATCTTTCCTCACATTTATGAAAATGGAGTTAAATATTTACAACAATTAGGATTAAAAGTTAAAGAGTACCCATCTACAAAAAAAGATGATGATTTTTTATTTAAAAACCCAAAGTTTAGAGCAAAAGATATCAATAATGCCTTTGAAGATAAAGGTATCAAAGCTATTTTTGCTAGTATTGGAGGTAATGATTCTATTAAAATTTTACCTTATTTAAACTTAGAAATCATATTAAACAATCCTAAAATTATTATGGGTTACTCTGATACAAGCACTCTTTTAACTTATTTAAATCAAAATGGACTTGTAACTTTACATGGCCCCTCTATCATGGCAGGATTTTGTCAATACAAATATCTAGGTCCACAATTTCAATCTCATATCAAAGACATTTTATTTAATAACTCAAATAATTATCAATACAAAAAATATACTAAATTTTGCCATGGCTATTTAAACTGGTCCAATTTATCAAATGTAGGCAAAACAAATCCAATGATTCAAAACTCTGGTTGGACTTGGTTACAAGGTAACTCAACAATTGAAGGTAAATTATTTGGTGGATGTATTGAAACCCTAGAACAATTAAAAGATACTCCATTTTTTCCTGATGCAAATTTTTGGACAAATAAAGTTTTATTTTTAGAAACTTCTGAGGAGAAAACAAACCTTAATATAATAAAGTCTATCTTATATGATTATGGAAAACGACAAATATTTGATAAAATTTCAGCACTTTTAATAGGAAGAGCTAGAGATTACTCAAAAAAAGAAAAACTAGAGCTTGATTGTTTAATTTTAGAAATTATTAGAAAACAATTTAAAAATAAAACTATTCCTATTATTACCAATATGGATTTTGGACATACTGATCCTCAATGGATTTTACCTCTTGGAATCAATGCAAAGATAAATTGCATTGATCAAGAGTTTCAATTGAGTGAAAAAATTTTTAAAGACTAATTATTTTCTGCTAAAAATTTTATTTCATCTTCTAAAATTTCTTTAAAAGAAGGAATAGTTTTTACTCTCTCAAAATATTCGGCTAATTTTGGCCATCTCTCTTTATCAATAAAGTAATTGGCATATCCTACATTTACAAAATGAGTACAAATAGAAAAATCAGCTATAGAGTAATCATCTCCGGCTAAAAATTTAGATTTCTCTAATGCACTATTTAAATAATCAAACATTGGAGGAATTTCGTTTTCAATTGCATTATCTACAACTTTTTGATCTGTTGGTGTATCTAAATATTTTGGTTTAACTACTCTTTCAAAAAAGATTGCAAAAGTTAGGTTCGTTGCTATTTGAGTGTCAGCATACTCTTCAAACCATAACGCTGTTCCTAATGCTTCGGGTTTTTTTGGAAAAATCGAAATTTCGGGGTATTTTGCCTCTAAATAAGTACAAATAGCAGAAGAGTCGGGTAATTTTAAATCTCCATCAACTAAAAGAGGTATCTTACCCATTGGGTGATAGTCCTCTTTATAATTATCTGGCAATGAAAATGGAGCCCAATCTTTGATTGTATAATCTAATTTTTTTTCTGCTAAAACAAGCCTAACTTTTCTAACAAATGGTGATATACGTATTCCTATTAATTCCATAATTTTCCTTTTTAATAAAATTCAATATTTATTCTGCACAACTAAGTTTTTAACTGTTTGAACTTCCTCAAATATTAGCTTTTTACTATTTTTGATACAAGTGAAAATGAAAATAAAAATAAAGTTTATTTTTCTCCAGTTATCTTATTTTTTAAAGGTTCTTCTTGTAAATGATTAAGTTTTGTTTAGTATTTAAAACTCTACTATTTGCATCTGACTTTGCTTTATTAAAATCAATAGCTAGATCCTGAGCCTATTTTCGTATGATACAGCATACGAAAATACTGTACTTTGATGATAAAATCTTTTGAACTTATCTTATTGATTGCATGTTTAAATTTGAATAAATCAGGACTTTTTGAAGACTAGAAATTTATGAAAAATACGGTTTCCAGCCATTTGCTCTTTGGTAATTTAATTTTCTGATGGTACAAATTCTATTGTTGATGAAAAAATTTAATTATTTAGAAGATGACCATACTTTATTGATAAACCCTTTGCAGTATACCCCATATCCACAAGTCCTAAAAATGCTAAAGGAAGACTACAAAGATATGTTAATATTAGGAAGGTTTTTAGGATAGTAATAATCAAACTTTAAATAAGTCGACTCTATTATACCTTAAAAAAACTTTCAAAAACAAAGTCATCCTCCATATCATTACCATTATTTCAAGCAATCCTATCTTCAAACAAATGTCATCCTTATCGTTACAACGAGTCTAACTAGGCGCTTCAAAGGAGCTTTGAAAGATGAAAATTTTTACTCATTCTTTTTTATATTTAATATTAGCTTAAGTGCTTGATTTTTTACCATCGATGAAGAGTCATTTTTTATAATACTTTTCAAATCTTTTTGATAGTCTTTTGACAAAGAAAGCTTCTCCATATATTTCAAATTAATAAACCTTACATAAGAATAAGAGTCGTTAATCCCTCTTGCTATCAAATAGCTATTATTTTTTTTTGTAAAGCAACCTTCAAATAATGATAAACGATTTTGATGAATCGGTGATTTTAATATTTTTTGTAAAAACAAGTCTTCTTTATCACAAGATAAACTAAAATAAAACTCGACGCTTTTTGTTTTTTGATACCAGTTATTATTTTCATTTAAAAAACAATTTCGTAATAGAGTCTGATCTCTTTTTTCAAAAGCACTTAATATTTTTGAATCAATTGCTACATAATTTTTATAAAAAAAAGAAATTCCAAATAGAATAATAACCACGCAAAACCACAATATTTTCTTTAAAGTAAACAATTAAACCTCAATGTCTATTTAATTTTCGTCAAACTATCTCATAAAATTACTTTATGATACAATAACAACTTATGAGAACCATACAAATTATTATATTATCCTTTATTTTTTGTTTGAAAGTATATGGTCAATGCCATTTTTTATTACATAAAAATATACAACTAGCAGAAGGGTTTATTAGATTTTCTTCACTCGGAAATCTCAGTTGTATCAACTCTCAACAAAGCTCTTTTATCTTAAAAAAAATGGAACAATTAACTCTTGGGAAAATATTTCTTTCAAGTCCTGCTGTTACTCTAAAGCGAAGCTATCTAATTAATAAATGGAGACAGTTTTACCCCCACATAGAGCTCTATCTTACAGGACATGATAAAATAATTATAAGACCTAAAATTAAAAATTTTAATACCTCTGACTTTACTACTTTAATAAAAAAAAGACTGCGAGATTACCTACAAACCCCCAAAAGTTCTAAAATTAAAGTTTTAAATCCTCCAAAAAATATACAACTACCTGAAAATGATTATCACTTAGAGTTTGATTTTCAAAAGTCTTCCTCTAATTTAGTAAAAATAAAACTATATATTGATGGTAAACAAAAAAAACAATTTTTTATTCAATTTCAAATTTTATACAAGCAATTTGTACTAGTAAGTACAAAAACACTTGAACGAGGAGAAAATCTTTCAGCTCAATTTATTATACCTCAAGAGATGTATATTTCTGAAAAGAGTAGACCTCTACCAGTTCAAGATATTAGCCGACTCAACCAACTTAAGCTCAAAAGAAGAATTAAAAAAGGAAGCATTCTTTCTAAAATTCATATTTCTTATAAAAATATCATTAAAACAAGGCAAAAATTAAAAGGAATTATTAAGAAAACCAATCTTAGGATTGAAATGGAAGTTATCTCCCTACAAAATGGGAAAATCGGAGATAAAATAATGGTTTTATTTCCGTTAACTCGTAAAAAGTACCTAGCTACTATTATTAATGCAAGACAAGTCGAAATCGACTTTTAAATATTTAGTTTAAATTCCTAAAGGACTTAGTCCCCTTTTCTACCATTTAACAATTGGCTCTACTTGTACTTCTTTAGCTAATACAGGTGCTATTCCAAACTTGCCATCAGCTTTATCAGCCTGCAAAATATTATCTCCATCAGAGTCTTTAATATCATCTATTTTTTCACCCGTAAATGATAGCTCACTTAATTGTAAGGAGTAATTTTTCATGATTCCTTCAAAGTATGCTAACAAATAGGCAAATGTTCTTAAATCTCCTGTTGCTAAAGTAACCTCTCTAAGAGCTCCAATAGTAGCACCAAAGTTTTCGGGAGTAATTTTTAATATTAATGACTCTTCGTGAGTTTTAAAGGTATTTAACTTTTCATCCCACAGTTTGTTAACCATAAACTCATAAGCTCTAATCGCCGCTCTAAAAACTCTTGCTTCTCTTGTAACTTTAAATGCCTCTAATAAGCCATGTACAGTAAGAGCTTGATCTTCTAATGTTCTATTTAAAAAATCACCATTTAACCTTACAACATCAAAACTATTAGCAACTCCACCATCAATTGCTTGTAGGTTTTGCACTAAAAACTGTGATATAGCATAAATTAAATTACCTGTTACATATCTGATTTCAGTATCTTCATAAAAGTATTTAAAAGTCTTAGATAATGCTTGAAGAGTAAATGCTAAATCTCTAGTTTTAATAAATTTAATTGGTTTTACTAAAGTAGCTGTTGAATAAACAGCACCATGTCTTTTATCAAAGTGAAGCATTTCGATATTTTTCAAACAAATCAATACGAGTTCTTTTGCTAGAAACCTAGAATTATAAGAAAATGGAAAATCTTTTGAATCATCTGGACCATTTCCAAATACTTTTTGAAGAGATAACTTGTGTGGGTCTGATGCACCATAAAACTCAGAAGCTCCTAATAAAACTGCTGATAAATCACGTAAATGGCTCAATCTCTCTTTTACATAATAGCTCTTTGGTATCAGTTTATCTTTTTCAAATTCAATCACTAACTTATGAGGCAAATACATAAGTTGACGGGTATCATAGTAATCAGGTGGAAAAGCCTTAAAGTTTGCCCCATCAAATCCTAAGCCATATCTAATCCAAAGCATTGTATTAATTGCTTCATAAAATAAAATTTGCCCTAAATATCCAGCTTTTGGAGAAACTCCAACCCCCTTAGAGTTCACATTATCCAAATACTGTCTTGCAAGCATTGACTTCGCATAAATTCCCATTCCAAGAGACTCTGTACTTACTGTTTTATCAAAATCTTTAGGGTTCCATGTTTGATTTGTACCATCTTTAAAGTTTGGTTGTTTAGTATAATGTGGATCACCAGAAGTAAATTCAGCATATAAAGGAGAATATTTTTCACTACCAGTATAACCTGCTGCTTTTTTAAAAAAATCCATTCGTTTTTGTAAATAAAGAGATGGATCTACTTTATGATTTCTTGATTTTAAATGAACCAATGGCCCATTATCCATTAAAAGTCCCATTCCTGAGTTTAAAGCAAGAGTCTTGATATGATATTGTCCCATTCCAAAAAACTCTCGAACAAGCATTTCTTCTAGGTTTTTATTGTAAGCAATACCAGCTAAGTCTAACTTTCTTGTGAAAGACTTACCAGAAGCCACCAATTGAGCCCCTGCATAATAGTTTGGTCCACTAAAAACCCTATAATGAATTGATTTTAAAATTTCTAATTGATTTTGAACTAATCTACCTTCAGCTGTTGGTCTTTTGAAAGAAATATCTTCTGGGAGAGGAGCTCGTTTCTCAAAACTAGGCCGACCATAAATAGTATCTCTAAATGAATAGCCATTTTTAGAATAATAATGCCCAAGAAAGTTTCTAGGACCTCCACGAGGTGTAAAGTGACAATGAATACAAGACTTTTTTTCTCTTTTTGCATATTCAATTGTAGCCACAGACTGAGAAATATTTAAAACCAATACAATGAAGGCCAAAAAGCGTTTCATGACATATCCTTACTTCTATTCACTAATCATCATTACTTCTATAAGATCACCAGACTCCACTTTTTCTACCCCTATAGGCACTCTAACAAGACAGTCGGCTTGTGCTAATGCTCCTAAAGCACCAGAACTTTGATTTATATCAGTATATACAACGGTCTGATTGCTCTCTTCTATGAGGTTTCCACGATAATAAAATTCAAATAAAGAAGATTTTTTTATTGTATTACCCAATTTAACCTTAAAAAAATGGTTTTTTAGCCTACTTCCACAAAAGGCAACAAGAGCATATTTCAAAAATATTTTACTTGCAACAAAGGTTGACACAGGGTTTCCAGGCACTCCAAATACAATTGTATCTCCTTTTGTTGCAAAAACTACTGGTTTTCCTGGTCTAATTGCTACTTTTTGAAAATGTATTTTATAACCTAACTCTAGTAACACCTCTTTAGTAAAATCATATTCACCAACAGAGGCCCCTCCTGATATTAAAAACAAATCATAGTTTTGTGCTTGTAATAGTTTTTCTTTAACAGATTTTTTATCATCTCTAACAACTCCAAGGTTTGTAATTGATTTAGAAACATCTTTAAACTCTGTTTCAAAAATTTCTCCATTGCATGATCTTATTTGACCAAACTCTAAAGAATCTCCTTCAAACTTTAACTCATTACCAGATACAACATAAGCTAATGTTGCTTTTTTAAAAACTTCTATTTGGTAAATACCCTGTGAGGCCAATAATGATATTTTTGCTGAATTTAATTTTTCACCCTTATGCAATAAAACTTCACCTGATTTAAAGTCGCTCCCCTCTTCTCTTACAAAGTCATATTGTTTGATCTTTTCTGGCAAAATTATTTTACCATCTACTAACTTTACGTCTTCTTGTTTTATTATAGTATCAGCACCTAAAGGTAAAGCAGCACCTGTAAAAATTCTGGCAATTGTGTTTGACCCTAGAGATACTTGAGTCATAGAACCAGCTTGAATCTCTAAACTTTGTGAATATTCTCTAAGACCTGACTTATAAGATTTATAATCTATGCAGTAACCATCCATCCCTGAGTTGCTAAAAAATGGAGCATTTTCTTTTGCTATAATATCTTCAAATAAATAAAAACCAATGCTATCAATAATATCTATTTTTTTTGATTTTAAAGGATTAATAAATTGATCTATTGTTTTTAATGCTTCTTCTATTGTAATCATTTTTACCTTCGTTGTGAAATCTATAGCTAACTTTAAGAACATCTCACCCATCAACTTTTTAGAATATAAAACAAAAGACTTAAGTAAATGTTTTACTTAAGTCTTTTATATTATCAGAATATCAATCTAAGATTTTAATAATAAGAGATATTCAATATTGGAATAGTTTTTATTTAATCTGTAGCTGCATTTGTATTCGTAAGTTTATCAGTAGGCTTTTGATTTGCATCAGGAGCCACCACTTGAACAGCACCCCCTGTTTCTGATGTAACCTTTACATCTTGCTGTGCTTGAACAGCCTTTGAAGCATCTGCAAAATTTAAATCTACATCAGCTTGACTTAATCCACCAAAAATATGAATGCCTAATTTTGCTAAGTTTTCAATACCAATGCCTTTAATTGTTAACATTTTTTTACTGCTTAATTTAACGACACTTTTCCATTTTGCTAAACCCGCTATAACTTGATCAACAGATGCTTCTGCTCTTAAGCTTAGGTCAGCCGCTAAAGCAGCTTGACACTCTGGAGAATTTAACTTTTTCAACATAGCTTCAGCCCCATCTCTTCCACCATAATTGCCACCACAAGAGTCTTCTATAGTAGCCTCACTTGTATCTGGTTCAGCTGATGTTGGAGGGGTTGCATCTGTTGAATCATCATTAGTTGTTGAATCACCATTATTATTTGTTGAATCATCATTATTATCGCTTGGATCATTTGTTGAGTCGTCGTTTGTAGTTCCTTCTTGTTTAGGAAATCCAACCTCCTCTAAAAATACTTGATCAGTTTCTGTTGAAGTCTTATTAAATGTTTCCTTAACTATATCACTTCTCTCTGGAGCAGATATAAAATCTTCTAAATTTTTAGCGGAATTTATTGTACTCCCAGCAAAGCTACTATTGTGATCTTTTAGTTCATTTTCAACTTTTTGTAAGGTAAGCATTCTCATTTTATATTTTTGAGTATATTTTTTTATATCTGCTTCATTACCTTCTTTTTCTGCTTTAATTAAACTATTTTTGAACGTATCCGTTTCTATTCTGTATTGCTGAATTCTATCAACTGCACTACGCTCATTCCCTACTGGCTTAGGTGAAGTTTCACCACTCCCATTATCAACATTTGAATTAGAAGAAGTCGAACTAGAATTATTATTTGCAACTGTCGCTCCTGATGTAGAAGGTAGTCCTCCGACCACTCCACCATTAGCACTTATTTTTGCAAAAACATCAGCCTCACTTAATGCAACTCCCGCACTAAGTTTATTTTGCCTCTCTGCTTCTTCTATGGTTTGTTGAGCATGAAGAGACGAAATATTTTTGCTTGCCTGCTCTGCTCTCCCTGATGGATCTCCACTATTAGTATTATTTTCTGCAAAGCTTACAGTACAAAGAGTTGCACACGCAAAAGGTATCACTAGTAATCTCATTGGATTCTTTTTACTATTTATAAATGTTTTCATTTTTTCTCCCTTAAATCTTACTAAACCTTAAAAGCTTTAATTAAAGCAAAAAGATATATCTATTTAGTCAATCAAATAATTTGTTCAACTAAACAAAATATCTGCTACCTTAAGTATATATTACTTTCAAATATCGTCAAGCCTCCAGTTAATATTTTTTATTTTTTTTTCTTGAAGATAAGAATTTGTTTTAGAAAATGGCTTACTTCCAAAAAATCCTCTATATGCTGCTAACGGTGAAGGATGAGCCGATTTTATAATATAATGCTCTCCTTGAAGTAAAACCTCTTTTTTTTGAGCATCTTTCCCCCATAAAACAAAAACTAAATTTTTCTTTTTTTGACAAAGTTTTTTCAATAAGTTATCTGTAAAGATTTCCCAACCTTGATTTTTATGAGACCCAGCCTCACCCTCACGAACAGTTAAAACCGTATTTAAAAGCAAAACCCCCTGCCTTGCCCATGACTCTAAATTACCATGATTTGGAGGGGGATAAGATAAGTCCGACTGTAATTCTTTGTAAATATTATTTAATGATTTTGGAATCGGGCTTGATGGTAATATAGAAAAACATAACCCATGAGCCTGAGCCGCTCCATGATAAGGATCTTGACCCAATATGATTACTTTAACTTGATCTAATGAGGTTAAATTTAAAGCCTCAAACAATAAATTTTTAGGCGGATAAATACTATAGATTTTTCTTTCTAAAGATAGGTATTTTTGTAATTCTAAGTAGTAATTTTTTGAAAACTCTTCTTTTAAAAAAGGTTCCCAAGATTTTTCTGTCACAAAACACATTCAATAACTATCCTTTATATAAACGACCTCTATTTGCATAAGCATAACAAATAGCAAGAGCTAGACCATCTGCTGCATCATCTGGTTTTGGGACTTCTTCTAGGCTCAAAATATTTTTAACCATATATTGGACTTGCTTTTTTTCTGCATGACCATATCCCACTACTTTAGACTTTAATTGTAAAGGAGTATATTCAGTAATAGGTATTTCACTTTGCTCAACAGCTAATAAAATTACTCCTCTAGCATGAGAAACAGAAATACCCGTTGTAACATTTTTATTAAAAAATATTTTTTCAATACTTACTTGTTTTGGAGAATATTTTTCAATAATTTCTTTCATATCTTCGTATATGATTCTGAGTCTTGTAGATAAAGAATGGTAACTCTCTGTCTTAATACAACCATAAGACAAACAATCCATTTTTCCATTCTTGTCTACATCTATAACCCCATAACCAATTGTAGCTAAACCAGGGTCAATCCCTAGTATGATCACATAGCCTCAAGTGCTTTTTCCATTTCTTCATCACTTGCTTCAAATGAAGAATAAACATTTTGAACATCATCATTGTCCTCAAGTTTATCTAATAACTTAAGCATTTTTAATACATCTTCACCAGATAGATCTATTTTTAGTTTTGGCTGCATAATTAAATCTGATTCACTAGCTTCAAGTTCTTTTTCTTCAAAGTATTTACCGACGGTTTCATAATCTTCAATAGCACAAATTACTTCATGGACTTCAGGGTCTGAACTAATTAAATCTTCGGCACCAGATTCTAAAACATGCTCCATGAAGTCATCTTCAGAACCTAAAGAAACTGGAAAAATAAATTGGCCCACTCTTTCAAAGTTATAAGAAACAGAACCAGGAGAACCCAATGCATTACCATATTTAGTAAAAATATGTCTAATATCAGCAGCTGTACGATTTTTATTATCAGTTAAAACTTCAACCAATAAACCAACCCCATTTGGGCCGTACCCTTCGTACATTCCTTCTTCGTAGTCGTCTCCATCTAACTCCCCAGCACCTCTTTTAATTGCACGATTTAGAGGGTCATTTGGTAAGTTTTGTTGTTTTGCTTTTTGAATTGCTAAACGAAGTCTAGGGTTGATATCAGAATCAGAACCACCTTGTTTCGCAGCAGTTACGATCTCTCTAATTAATTTAGTGAAAACTTTTGCTCTAGCTTTATCATTTGCACCTTTTTTGTGTTTTATGGTGCTCCATTTACTATGTCCTGACATCTATTCTCCTGTTATTTAGGTATATTTTCTTCTCTTGGATGAAGAGACTATATTTAACATTTCTCTATACTTTGTTACTGTTCTTCTTGCTATTTCTATTCCACGAGCTTTTAAAAGGTCCGCTAATACCTGATCACTTAAAGGTTTTTTAGGATTTTCCTCTGAAATTGCTTGTTGAATAATTTCTTTGATTCGCTTAGAAGAAATCATTTCTCCTGTTTCTGATTTTAAACCACCAGAAAAAAAGAATTTTAATTCAAAAATCCCAACAGGTGTATGAGCATACTTACCGTTTATTACTCTTGATACTGTAGCTTCATGTCGATCAACTCTTGCTGCGATATCACTTAAAGTCAATGGTTTTAAACCCTTTACCCCTTCTGTAAAAAAGTCTTGTTGAATTTCAAAAATACATTTTGCTACAGATGAAATTGTTTCTCGCCTTTTTTCTATGCATTGACGAAACCATATGGCTGAATTTAACTTTCTTTTTAAATAAATTAACTCTTCTTTATCCATTGCTTCTGCATTCTGAATTTTTTCTTGATAATATTGGTTTACATTTAAGTTTGGTAAATAATTATCATTTAAAGTTATCAATAATTGCTCTTCATCATCTACTTCTACAAATAAGTCTGGTCGAATAATCTCAGCTGTTGATACCTCATGTAAATAGCCCGAAGCAGGCCTTGGATTTAGTTCTTTTATTCGATTATAAGCTAGTTCTATTTCAACAAACGAAACATTTAGTGCTTTTGAAATTTCTTTCATTCTATTGTTTGCTAATTCTTCTAGATGATTTTCAATTAAAAGTCTTACAGTTCTATCTTCAATTTCTTCTTGATAATACTGAATCAATAAACATTCTTTCAAATCTCTAGCAGCTATACCGACTGGGTCAAATGATTGTAATAAAGTTAAAACACGCTCTACTTGATCTACAGAACAAAGTAAACTAGCAGCTATTTTTTCAACACTTTCCATTAACCAGCCGTTATGGTCTAAAGCGGCAATAATGTACATGCCTATTCTTTTTGAAGAGTCATTAAAAACACTTAAAAATAATTGTTCTTCAAGTAAATCTGATAGAGTTACTTTGTCAGCTACCCATTCTTCAAAAGAAGAAAAATCTTCATTAGTTGCTGAAGATTGAAAACTCCCACTACTATTTAAACTATCTTGAGATTCTTGAAAATATTTCTCAAATTCTTTTACATATTCAACTAATTGAGCTTTTTCTGAAGCTTCAGGTAACTCAATCTCTTTTATCTCTGAGTCTGACTGTTTTACTTCTAAAACAGGGTTTTCCATTAATTCTTGTTCAATCATTTCTACTAATTGAATTTGATTTGCTTGTAAAACCTTTACAGCCAATTGTAATTGAGGAGTTAACTTCAGGGTTTGCACCTGCTTTAACGATAAATCCTGACTAAGTTTCATATGTTCCTATCTTAATTTACATTCAAGTGAATAGATAAACTACCTTCATTTAAAAATTTTGGTTTTTGTCCGTAAGTGATGGAAGTTCTAGCCAAATATTCAATCACTGCTGATTTTACTACGCCTTTTCCATGAATGATTTTAATTTCTTTTAAACCGGATGCCTTTGCTCTATCTAAAAAGCTATCTAACTTAATAATTGAGTCTTCTATGTTCAAGCCTCTTAAATCTAGCTCTTCAAAATCAAAAGCAGCTTTATAACTAAAACCACCTTTTGCCTGAGGTACTTTAGAATTTGAAGACTCAACATCTTCTAAAGCTAGAGTCATTTCAAGATTACCTATAGAAACACGCAGTTCTTCTTTTTCTTCATTTATTCCTAGAATCGTAGCGAGCTTATTATAACCAATAATCTTAACTGTGTCACCTTTTTGAAAATCTGTTTTTTGCAAATTACGAGCCAATTTAGTTTTAAAGACTTTTTGCTTCTTTAAAATCTCTAAATATAATTGTTTTTTATTGTCTTGTTCATCCACAATTATTTCTTCATTTTTATCTCGAGACAAGTCATACAAACTATCACATCTCTTTTGAAACCTGCGTAAATCTTTTAAAACATTTTTATATGCTTTGGATAAAATTCTTTCTTTTTTATTATCAAAATCTTCTAAAGTTTTTTCTCCAGCAAGTTTTAAATCTTTTACTTTTACAAGTAAAAGCTCTAAATTTTTATTATGTTTTTTTGCTTTTAATATTTCTATTTTTTGGACTTCAATTAAATCATGATACTCAAAATGTTCATCACCTAAAATTTTTTGAGACCCCTCTATAACTTCTTTTGGCATCCCATATTTTTTTGCTAGTTCAATTCCATAACTGTTTCCTGGGGTCCCTATTGATAAAAGATAAGTTGCTTGTAAATTTTCTTGATTAAAAATCATTGATGCATTTACAAAATAATCCTCTTGTAAAGCTAATTTTTTTAAAGCAGAAAAGTGAGTACTCACAAAGCCTCTTACTCCTAAACCTCCCAAATGCCTTAACATCATTAAAGCTAAGGCCTCTCCTTCTCTTGGATCGGTTGCTGTCATAATTTCATCTATCAATAAAAAAGAATTTTCATTCACTCTTTTTAATAAATCTTTAAATCTATTCAAATGAGCAGAAAAGGAACTTAAAGAATCTAACAAAGACTGATAATCCCCCATTAAAAATAAAATTTTATCTATTTTAGGTAAAGTACACGATTTTGCAGGAGCCCTTAAGCCCATCGCAGCAAAATAAAAACATAAACCCAGAGATTTTAAAGTAGCAGTTTTCCCCCCACTATTTGGTCCTGATAATATAACCAATCTTTGATTTGAACCTAAAAATACATCATTGGTGACACAATCATCTATAAGAGGGTGAAAAAGGTCTTTAATGTTCATAGATTTATTATTAGAAAATTCTACATTAGCCCCTTGATATTCTTGTGAAAATAAAGCCTTTGCCCTAATTATATCTAATTTTCTTAAATGCTTTAATATATTTAAAATATCTAGTTTATTTTCATATAAAATACCTATTAATATATCTATAATTTTAAAAGCTTCTTTTCTTTCTTGAGTTAATAAATCTAAATAGTTTTGATTCATTAAAATCAACTCTTTGGGTTCAAAATAACTTGTTTGTCCACTTTTAGAAACCCCATGAACAATCCCATCCATTCTTCCTTTAAAATCTGTTTTTATTAAAAGAACATACCTCCCATTCAGCTCAATATAAAAATCTTCTTGTAAATAAGAAGACCACTCTTTTTTTGTGAAAAATTCCTCTAATTTCATTTTTATAGTTGATTTTTCTTTTTTTAAACTCTTACGAATTTTAAATAAGTCTTCTGATGCTGTATCTAACAAATTTAATTCATAGTCAAAAGTTCTAACAAACCTGTCGCATAACTCTTTTATATTAGATTCATTTTTTAAATCATTTAAATGTAAATGTTTTTTTGTAATACTTTGAAGCTCAATAAAATCCATACAGTCAAGAGCAAAAGTTGCAATTTCATACTGTTCTAATAATCGTTCATTTTTTTTTATTTTATTTTGTAAGTCTAAGCTACTTCTACAACCTATTTTACTTTTCCACTCAGACAATAATAAAATCATTTCTTCAACTTCATTTTGCTTTTGAAGAACCTTATTTTCATTAAAACTAAGTCTTTCATTTAAAAGAAGCTTTTGTGAGGTATCAAATGAACGATATTTATTTATTTTTTCATAAAATTCTAAACCATCAAATTCTCTTGGAATACAAAATTTTACTGGCCTATTTAATTTAAATTGGAAATTAGCAGAAGTCACGATTACCTCAAAGTTTTTAAAGTTTGATTTTTTTTAATAAATATATAATTAAATAGTTTCCATTTGCACCTTAAATTTTAGTTTTTGAAAGATTTCGTTATAATATCTTAAATATTTTACAAAGTAGAGAGAATGAAAAACAACCCAATTAGCATAGCTCCAATGATGGATTACACCGACAGACACTACCGCTATTTTATGAGACAAATATCAAAAAAAGTTCTCTTATATACTGAAATGGTAGTCTCAAGCACCATAAAATACGCCTCTAAAGATGGACGGCTTGATAAATATTTAGGCTTTAGCCCGCAAGAGTTGCCTCTTTGCATTCAATTAGGAGGTAATAACCCTCAAGAATTAGGTGAAGCTTCTATTATTTGCCAAGATTATGGATACAGCGAAATTAATCTAAATGTAGGCTGCCCTTCAAATAGAGTTCAATCTGGTGCTTTTGGAGCTTGTTTAATGAAAAATCCAAATTTAGTCGCTGAATGTTTGCTCACCATGAAAAATAAAGTTTCTATCCCTATTAGCGTCAAACATCGTATAGGGGTAGATGATTTAGACTCCTATGAAGATTTAAGTAATTTTATAAAGATAGTCTCATCAGTAGGAGTAAATAAATTTATTATTCATGCTAGAAAAGCTTGGCTACAAGGTTTAAGTCCAAAAGAAAACAGAACCGTTCCACCTCTTCGCTATGAGGAGGTATATCAAATTAAAAAAGATTTTCCTCATCTTAATATTGAAATTAATGGACAAATTAAAACCATCCAACAAATCTCAACAAACTTAGAAAAAGTAGATGGGGTTATGATTGGTAGAGAAGCTTATGAAAATCCTTGGTTATTTTCTGAATTTGATACAACATTTTATCATCAAAAATCAAACCCATCTTCTTCAAGAGAAGAAGTACTATTAAAAATGAGAGAATACCCTCAAATTCTAAAAAATTTACATCTCTCTCCTCACAGCTTCATAAGGCATATGATGGGACTTTATAAAGGCATAAAAGGAGCTAGAAACTATCGTTCTTTTTTAACAGAAAAAATCCAAGAAAAAGTAACAAACGAACAGTTTTTAAATGAATTTCTCGAATTAAACTCTAAATTTTCTAAACAATAATCATATTTTCAATGTATACATCACTTTTTAAAAGAAAAAGACTTGTCAGCCATTAATTAGTACGTTAAAATATAATCATGTCTAATTATCATTAGACTTTTTATTCGGGGGAATTTATGTTGTCTAAAATTTTATTGTCTATTTCTGTTTTTGGTCTTGGTTTATTTCTTAATGGATGTGGTGAACAAAATAATCCACAATCTAAAATTACTAATACAACCAGTGAATCCAAAATTAAAACAGTAGACATTACTCTAAGCCTGCAACAACTCCCTAATACAACAAACCAATCTAAATCTCGGAGTACAAGAGCAAATCTCCCAAATTTAGTACAATTTCGTGTGACTATCTCAAGCGATGGTTTAAATGATCAAACTTCTCTTTATGACTCTAACCAAACTTCTGCTAAAATCACCCTGTTAATTGGTCATATATACACCGCTACTTTAGCTGCTCTCAATAATCAGGGAGAAGTTTTTGCTGAAGGAACTTCAACCATTGACTTATTAGTTGCCCCTCCAAATGATAGCCCAAAGCTTCTTAAAATTACTGTTGAGCCTGTAAACGTTAGTAATATAGCCGTCACTCTTATCCCTGCTTCTGGTAGTAATATAATGAGTAAACAACAGGTTTACTTTTATTTAAATCAGCCCGGTACAGTCTTTTACTCTATAAATGACCAGCCCTATTTACGATTTGACAACGTAGAGTCTACAGTCGGGCAAAAGCTAAGCCCTTTAAACGGTCAGATGATTTCTATACCTGCTCAAAGCGGTACTACAGTCTCTATAAAATATCAAGGAGAAAGCCTTGTTGTTCAACCTGACGGAACAGAAATCAAGCAACTTGGTCCACTCAAAGAAGCAAGTTATCAAATTATTCAACTTAGTAACGTTAAGCAATATGTTAATACAAAGTCTCGTGGTAAATTAATGACAAGCACTAGTTTTGGAGTTGCTCAATTGATTCCATTGAGTAAATAACAGTACCAATCTATGAAACTAAAATGTTTCGCTAATAAACTTAAATCTTTTTTATTTCTGTTTATTATTTCCTTTAATTTTTGTGTAAATCAAGAGCTAAACCTGGCAAAGGGCTTTCAACTTTTCCCTTGTTTACTCACATCAGTCAATTTAAGTTTACAAAACTTTGGTGAAGAGATTATTGTTTTGTGGACATTTGACTCAAACCAAAATAAATATCTCTTTTTTACAAATGACCAAACTACAAAACAAAAACTTTTAGTCCTTAATTTTGAAGCCTTTGAAACTCTAAATAGCAATAAGTCTTATTTCATTTTTTCTCCAAAAGCTATCACCTTAATTCTAAGCGGCAGTTCTTTTTCTAGTCCTAGCAAAGAAGTTCAATTCACAAAATCTCAAGAAACCCTTTTTACATATAGCTCGTCATCTTTTAAAATAGAAGACTTAGGACTTTCTTATGATAGTATTTGGCTTATGAGAAATCAAAATTGGTTGATGTATTCTCCTGATATAAATACTACTAATAAATTTCAAAACGTTCCTAAAATTAAACATATTTTAGCAAATGAACCATTTATAATTATCTCTAAAAATGCTAGTTTAGTTCAGTTTCCTAATTATGATTTTCCTAAACATTACGGTATAAAACAAGGCTTTATCCTGAATGCTATAGAAATTTATGGCTACGATTTTCAAATACCAAGAAATCTACACCCAACTTCTGCATCAAAAAGTCTTATTACATCTACACAAGACTATTTCATAGAGTGGCTTCACAAAAAACAACTAAAACATCTTTTAATCAACCCCATTTCTCAACTAAAATCACATTATCTTAGTTCTAGTCATTTAAACGAGATTGGTTTAAACTCTCCAATTGATGACTATTCTTTTTGCCAATTTTTAACAAAACTTAAAGAAAATAATATTCATACAGGAGTTAATTTTAAAAATTTATTACAATTAAATACTAATAATCAACTATCTACTAGCTCTTTAGTTTCTATATTAAAGCTATTTGAAACTACTGGATGTCTAAGTGATTATTTATACTCACCGTCTATAGATAGTTCATTACTTACAACTTTACAAAGCCAAATGAATTTAAAAGTTTTTAGTCAAAATAATCTTAATAACTCAATCAAAAAAATAAGCTCTTTGAGTGACACTCTAGCTTTTTATCAAAATGATGACTTTCCTATTATCTTACTTGATAATCAGTCACTCCAAACTTCAGCCAAAAATGCTTTATATTACTCTCGTTACAAAGAAAACTCTAACTTTCTTTACTCGATCGACTCTAGTTTATCTCTTACTAAAGACTTTACAAATATTCATCAATTTAACTTTTCTAGCCTACTTAAATATAATAAAAAGTATAAAATAGAAACGAATGATAAAATAATTAATATTGTATTACTTGGATTTAACTCTAGTATCAATATCACTCAACAAAGCAATCTTTCTGATATTATCAAAGTTTTTCATAGTCTTGGCTATAAGACCATTATTACAAACCAACAATATCAAGAAGCTAATATTTACTATATTTTACACAATTCAAGTAGTGATATTAGCTCTATATCTTCTCTTTTAAACAACGATAAAGTTAAATTTTGGCAAAATATATCAAATCCTTTGATGATTCCAAATGAAATCTTAAATCACTTTCAAATCAATCTAGGAGAAATTATTATAAAAAACAGCCAATCAAGCCTTTCTTATAAATCTCAAAGTTTTCAATTTAGTAAACAGGGATCAAGTTCTATTTTATTTAAAAGCCAAGATATGTCTCAAGCAGTCAGCCATAATCTTAGCCTAAATAATGACAACTCTTATATCTTTCATCTCAACAATATCTTTTATATCAATACTAATAATATTGATCAACAAATAATATATATCATTAGAAACTTATTAAATGAAGATGGAATTATACAAGCTACATCATCTCATTACTCTACGGCTAATCCAGCTTTGATTTACTCTAAATCAGACTCTAATATCCAATTACAAATAAATAATCAATTACAAAATGTAGAAGAAACCAGAGACTTTCAATCTATTACCTATAGCGCATTAAATAATCAACAAATTCAACAAGTAAATGAATCTATCTATTTTTTATCTCAAAATCATTCCCCAATAGCAAGTTTACAAGCTTCTTACCTATTTTCTGGAGGAGAAAATATATCCATCAGTAGTACAAACAGTGACTTAGACTTAGACTCTTTAACTTATCAATGGAGTCAAATTTTAGGCAATAACTTAACTATCAATGATGATAAATCTTCAACTTTAAGACTTACTCTCCCTCAAAAAAATCAATCCATACAAACATTTAAGCTTAATTTTCAAAGTTTTGATGGTAAGTCTTATTCTAATATTTCAACGACCCAAATTACTATACCTGCTAATAACACCCCAGTTATCACTTTTGATCAAAATTTAAGCTTTAAAGGAGCTACTGCTATTTCTATCAACCCAGAAGTTTTTGATGCTAACTCTGATAACTTAATTTATCTTTGGGAGCAAATATCTGGGATACAGGTACTCAATCAAACAATCAACACCCAAAGCTTAGACTTTAATACACCAGTTAAGACAAATCAAGACCAAACACTTAGCTTTAAACTTTCTGTTTCAGACTCTTTTATAACAACATCTAAAAATATTGAAATTATAGTTGAAAAAAATAAAGTTCCTGAGGTTTTTGTAGATTCAAATATTCAAGTCTCTTTATCTGGATTACCATTCACTTTTAATGCATCATCAAGAGACCTTGATCAAGATTCATTAACATATACTTGGAGAATCATCTCACCAACAAATATAGAGATACAAGTAAATAACGGATTTCATCAGCAACAACTATCAATCATTAGTCCAACAACTGAGTCTACTTTAAGTGTTATTGTAGGGGTAAAAGTATCTGATGGATTCATCGATTCACCTGAAAAAAATATTACTCTTCAAGTTGAAGTATGTAATTTAATTGGTCTTTGTAAATAAAAGCTAAGAAATATTATAATAAATCGAAATTGAAGAAATCGCTTCTGATATTTTATGCAAATTATCTTCAAAAATCAAAACAGCTATATTATGCTCTATTAAAAAGTCTAAATGGGCTCCGAGCTCTTCTTCACTTCCTAATAAAAAAATAGGGAAATCTCTACCTTTTTCTTCTCGTATTTTTCTCAAAACTAAGCTTAACTCACTCCAGTCAAAACTATTTTTTAATAATAAAACATCATAATGATCTCCCTCTAAAGAAGACTCTAATTGTAAATTTATCTCTGTTTTATAGCTTTGGAGAAACAAGTAATGCTTTAATAACAATGCGCCCGTTTCATTGCTATCTATCACTTTTATTTGTAAGTTGCTTCTATCTTTTTTTAATAGTTTAAAACTACCCTTAGCATCTTCAAAACTTGAACCATATTTAGCAATAGGAATTGCTAGAATAACATCAGTCCCTCGACCTACTGTGGATAAAAATTTAATAACTCCACCTGCATTAGAAACTAATACTTCTGCTAATGATAAACCAAGCCCCGTACCACTACGACGACCTGCTATCATTTCTCCGCCTAAAGCCCCTTTAGTCGTAAAAAAAGGATCAAAAACTTTTGATAAATCTGCTTGAGGGATTCCACGTCCTCTATCCATCACTTTTATAATAACGAAAGAATCACTAGAAGAGAGTTCTACTTTTATTTGTTTTTTTCTATCATCACCCATATTATAATAAGCATCTATAGCATTAGAAATAAACGCTTTTAAAACGACTTGGACGTTACTACCACTCATTTCAACTCTGTGGTCTTCACTATTAAGATTAAACTCAATAGATACCTCTCCAAACTCTAAATCAGTAGTCATATGAGCTTGAAAGCTTTCAATAATTTTTAAAATACCTTGAGATGAAATTATTTTTTTTTCACTATTATATAATTTAGAAATATCTTTTAATAAATGGCTAGCCCTAGTAATAGTCTTTAGAAGCATTTGAGTTTTTTTTAGTTGTTTTTGCTCTGTTAAACTTAACTCTAAAACTTCAACTCCACTATGTAAAATAGTTAAATGATTATTAAACTCATGATTAAAACCATTAATCATTAGTTGCATAGAGTCTATTTTTCTATTTGTAATATGCTCTTCTCGAAATTTTCCCTGCATAGCTAAAGACTCTAAACGAACTTCTAGTTCTGGATATTTTGCCGGTTTTCTCATGAAGTCATCTGCTCCATTTTTAAAGCATTTCTCCAGATTTTCATTTTTCTCCATAGCTGTTAAAATCATTATAGGTATAAATTTAAGCCTATGAGTACTTCTAATATAGCTTGTTAACTCAAAGCCAGAGACATCTGGCATCATTAAATCTAGTACAAATACATCGGGGGTTTCATTAACTAAGCCAGCACAGAAATCTTCATAATTATTAAAAACTGATACATCAAATTTTTTTTCAAATTGTCTAAAAAAAAGAAGAGTGTTTGTTCTTTCGTCATCTATATAAAATATTTTAATTTTCATGAAAGTATTCCAATCTTGAACTTCATTCGCATGTAATCCATCCATTGTATCGAATAATAAAAGCTTTTTCTAGCTTAAAAGCATAAGCTTTATTAATCCCATACAATAATCCATTCTTCACTTGTATACATGTTAGAAAAGTCTTCCATCAATTTTGACGACTCTAAGGATGCAAATAAATGATGATGTGGTTTTTTAAGATTTTTTTGAGAAAAAAACCTTACCCGAATCCCCCAATAGTTATTTTTTTCTTTTATTAGAATCTTAAAGAATTGAGATTTTAAATCAAAATATTTTTCAGATACAACAATATCTAAAGCCAAAATTTTACGGCCTTTTGAATCATGAACTTGTCTTTTTATAATAGATGAACTTGATTTAGATGATATTATATTTAGTGTAGTTTTTAACTCTGAATTTTTAAATGATAAACTTTTTTGAACTGGTCTATAACCAAAACTAAAAATAACCACTAAAGCACCTAAACTAAAACCTAGCCTTTTCAAATGTGATAAACCAAAAAAATTAGAGCTTTTTGAAGTTTGAAAACCACCGTGAGCAAATGTATTTTTAGTGCTTTTTTCAATTGAGTTTTGAATTTTATCTAATACATCAATCGTTTTTTCTTTTTTCTTTAAAAGACTATAGTAGTATTCTTTTATTTTTTTATCTTCTTCTTGAGATATCAATTCTTTAAGCATAGCTTTTTCTGTATCACTACCAAACTTACATAAATAAGCTATGCTTTCTTTACAGATATCAGTCTTTGTTTTTTTTTGTTTTATCAAGCTCTTAAAAGAAGGCAAACTCATACTCATTTTATAACTCTTTTCTATTCATATTTAGTTCATTTCTTCGACATTTATTGTACTTTTTTATATATTTTTGTATCAGTTTTAATTTTACTACTTAAATTTAACTAATAAATGACGATGAAAATAATATGAAAAATGATTATAAAATCTTACAAGCTAGCCTTTCCCTCAGAAAGTTCTTAAATATGTCTAGTAATTTACAAAAATTACATGTTAAAGATATCTTAAAGTCACTCAATGAAAGTCAACTAGTTATTAAAAAAGTTGGTGCTGACACATCTTATGGAAAGATTCTTCTCTCACATCTCAAAGACTCTTATAAAAGATTAAATAAATTAAATATTGAATTTAAAAACTTAAATAGAGAAGAAAAAATAGAAAATGTTAGTCAAAAGCTTGGTTTAAGTAAAAAACAAATTTCAATTTTATTACAGCTTAGAGTACAAGATCTAAATAGCCAAAGTCAATACATTCAAAGCATGAGTGAACATCAAGAAAACCTTCTATTATTAAAACATTTTTTTCAACAAACTCCATATCCAAAGATGAAACTAGCCTGTTTAGAAAAAATTAAATTTTGGGATTCCGATTTATACCAAAATCTCTATGAAAAACTTGTTAACTCCTGTGAGCCTGAAATCCAAGCTTATCTTAGACTAGCTTCTTAATCGATTGTAAATAAATTTCTTCAAAAATTTTATCTAAGGGTACACTTATATCCCATGAAGGATAATGCTTTTTTATTTTATTTAAATCTGAATAATAGCAAATATGGTCTCCTACCCTAGCTTGCTCACTATAACTAGAATCCATTTTAATTCCTGATAGTTCCTCAATCATATGCATTGCTTCAATCATTGAGCAAGAGTTTGATTTTCCTCCACCAACATTAAATACTTCACCTTTATTAGGCTTTATAAAAATTTGTTCTACTAACTTTGCTACATCTAAAGAGTGAATATTATCTCTCACTTGTTTTCCTTTATACCCAAAAATTGTATAAGGAATTTTTTGAGTATTTGCCTTTACTAAATAAGATAAAAAACCATGTAACTCTACTCCTTTATGCTGAGGACCTGTTAAACAGCCCCCTCTTAAACAGCTTGTATTCAAACCAAAGTTTCGGCCATATTCTTGCACCAATAAATCAGCTGCTATTTTAGATACTCCAAATAAAGAATGAACACATTGGTCAATACTCATTGATTCTTTAACACCTGATTGATCTATTAAATTTTTATATTCATAACGAGTTTTTAATTCTATTAATGGAAGTAAATTTGGTTGATCTCCATAAACTTTATTAGTACTCAAATAAACAAAAGTTGCATCACTACAATGCTGTCTCATGCTTTCTAATAAGTTTAAAGTACCATTAGCATTTACAGAAAAGTCTAAAATTGGTATTTTTGCAGCTAAATCATGAGAAGGTTGAGCAGCACAATGTACAATCGCTGAAAAATGATGCTCTTTAAATAAAGACTCAATTTCTTTATCTCTAATATCAATCAGATGAGGAATGAAATTTTTATAAGTTTCTTTTAATCTTTTTTGAGTAGAAGTTGTATCACCGTTTGGCCCAAAAAACTCTTCTCTCATATTATTATCAATACCATGAACTTCATCAAATTGAGTACAAAAATATTCGACCATTGCACTACCAATAAGTCCACCAGAACCTGTAATTAAAAGTTTTTTTTTCATCTTTATCCCTTAAAAATAAGTATTAATTTTTTTTCAAAAAAGCCTACCTGAAAATAAACTTTATCGTATATTTTCAAAATATCATGGTAAATATTCATCTACAAGCCTAAAAATAAGCAATCTGCAAGATTTTATATTAAATGTAGTTCAAATCCTTGAATTTAGCCTATTGATTCTATATATTAAGAGAATGAAAATCAATCGTAAACAACTAGATAATAATATTGTTTTTTATTCTTTTGATGGTGCTCTTGATACCTTAGTAGAAGATGAAATCAAAATTATAATGAACTCTGACTTAGATAATAATATTCCATACTTTATTCTTGACCTTTCAGAAGTTGAGTTTATTATGTCTACTATTATTGGCTTTTTAATTTCATTTCAAAATAAACTCAAAGAAAACAAAGGTAAATTAATTATTTTAAACCCTAGCGATGAGGTTAAAATAGTTTTTAAAGTATTGGGGTTAAACCTAATGTTTGAGTTTTCAAAAAGTCTTGAATTAGCTAAGTCAAAACTCTCTTAGCCACAAAATATTTCTCTTACCATATCTTCGTTTGTTAATATCCATTGATATACATCTTTTACTAGATGATAAATATTTTTTTCTACTTTCCAATGAAACTCTTTTTTTACTATTTCTGAATCCAATAAAAGAATCCTAATATCATTGCTATGAGTATTTTCTACTTTTTGAAATTCTATTTTATTTTGACTAATTTCTTCACATAGTTTTGTAAGTTCAAGCAAAGAGGTTGAGTTGTTTCTACCGCCTCCAACTTGAAAGGTTTCTCCTCTATAGTTTTCAAGCTGATTAACCTGTTTTAAAATCAAAGAACAAATATCATCTATATGTAAAAAGTCTCTTACTTGTTTACCAAGCCCCCCGTATCCATTGTAAGATAGACTCCTATTAAAGTAATGTCTAGCTACCCACAATGCGATAAAACCTTGGTCTACTTTTCCCATTTGCCAAGGGCCAGCAATCACACCAAAACGATTAATAATTGCAGGGATATCATACAT
This sequence comes from Candidatus Cloacimonadota bacterium, assembly GCA_002402105.1. GTDB lineage: Bacteria > Muiribacteriota > UBA6191 > UBA6191 > UBA6191. The sequence goes on along the minus strand of NVVD01000001.1, from coordinate 13,294 downwards.
CCTTGAATATTCTAAAACTAAATGTTCAGAAGATAGCTTTGTTGCGCCATATAAAGAAATAGGCCCCTGAGTAGAAAAGTTTTTTGTAATACCCTGCTGTGTTCTATCTTTAGCTAAATTATTATTCATCCATTCAAACCGAGTTTCTCCCTCTGTAAAGGGTATTTTTTCTAGTTGTTCTATTGAATAAACTCTTGAAGTTGATAAAAATAAAAGGGCTGCTTTATTTTCTTTTGCCCACTCTAAACAATTAAAACTACCCACTAAATTGGTTTCTACTAAATATTTAGAAGAGCCATCTAAACCAGCACTAACAGAAGGTTCAGCCGAGCAATCTATTAATAAATCCGCTGTGATTTTTTTTAAGTGATCATAAAATCTTACATCACCCTCTATAACTTCAATATCAGCATTTTTAAGCCTTTGAACTTGTAACTTTGAACCCTTTCTAATAAAGTTATCCAAACAAATTATTTTTATATTTGGATAACTTTTTTTTATATAAAGTGCAATACTAGAACCTACAAAACCACATCCACCAGTTATTAAAATTCTTTGGTACTTCATTTATATATATCCTAGTTTCTTTAATCTTGTTTTAACTTCTTCTGACTCAATCACAGCACCAGAACTTAATTTTCTATAGATATTAATATCATCATAAAAAGGGTCACACTCTAAAAGTAGTTCTGATAAAACTTGCCCATCCATTTCATTTGGGATAGCTACGTCCATTAATGAAAATAAAGTTGGAATCAAGTCTTCAAGCTTCGCTCGCTTACTAGTTTTACCCCTATTGATATTCTCTCCACTTAAAAAAAGAACACCTTCACTTCGATGATTTCCTGAGTGATGTAACTCGGGAGTATCATATAAAGCATGAGATTCAAACTCTGACCCACCACGAGTAATATAATCATAATTTCTCATTTTTAAGATTAAATCTGGTGCTTTTATTTGATAAGGCCCCTTATAAACATGCTCTGAAAAAAACACCTCGTCAACTACAGCTTCACCCTTATGTTTCATAGCTCTTAAATCTGCAACAATAGATTGCCTGACTAAGTGATAGCGCTCTGAATTTCTTTCAAATATACCTTTTGGGAATCTGTCATTACAATGTAGATAAACATTTCCAAACAAACCCATCGAAAAAGCTTTAGACTTTTCCCATGATATGTCTTCAAAGGATTTTTGTCTAAAGTCTATTTGTCTTTGAAAATATCGAAATCTATTTAAAATAGAAAGTAATAACTTTAATGGTTTCCCTCTTCCCCAATTGGGATGGTTTACAATATTTTTGGTTAAACGTTTAGCATCTAAAGATAAATAACCCAATTCTAAAAAATAAGAGTTTAAATAAACATCGTGGCTTAAACTTCCAAAACCATGATCAGACAAAACCATTACCCCTTCTTTTGGAGAAAATTTTTCTAAAATCAGTCCAACTTTATCATCTATTTTCTGAAAAATTTTTGTGACTTCTTTTGAGTATTTCCAGTCATTTTGTGGATTTACAAAATCTTGTTGTCCCCATAAAGCATGGCATACTCTATCTAAACCAGTGAAAGTTACAAACATTACATCTACTGGAAACCTCTTTTGTAAAGCAAGAGACAAATCATATCGAATATCAATCATCTCATTAATATTTTCTAAAAAAATATCCATATCCTCATACCAATGAGACATTACATCAATTTTATAATGAGGAAAATCTTTTTTTATAAACTCTTGAACACCTTTGTGACAACTAAGTGAGTTAATATTTGGAGTATGCATTCCAGATATCATATAACCTTCATTTAGGTCTTCTGGGGGCCATGTAAGGGGCATATTAATAGCTGAACTTGTATAGCCCTCTTTTTTTAAATATTCCCAAAAAGCAATTGTTTTTCTATCATCAGAGGTATTAAGCCTTGGATTATAACTACCCCATTCAAGCTCACCAAAATCAAAAACCCCATGTTTACCTGGATTTACTCCACTAACAAAACTACTCCATGCTTGAGGGGTTAAGGGAGGATTTGTAGACTCTAGCTTAGAGTATGTACCCAAATCTTTAAGATATTTTAAATTTGGTAAGAGCCCTTTATCCATTAACTTTCTTGTTAAAAAGAAATCTGCTCCATCGATTCCAAAAATGATATATTTAGGGCTTTTTTGCATAATTTAACTTATATACTTATTCAATAACTAATTTTAATTCAAAAGTTTACACGAGATACAATATATACACAACTAGAAGTAGTCTTTCCATTCTACCAAAACCCCATGAAACTATAAAAAAATTACTTTTAAAATTTCATTCTAGTTTTCACAAAATTTTAGTACAATAAAACTTTATATTATTCATTTAAAGAAAGTTTAACAATTACTAAATCTATCTCAATTATAGTTATCTCTCACTCTCACGAAAGATATTTGGATAAACTTTTATTATCTTTATATAAAAATTTAGAAACATACACTTTTGAGATATTTTTAGTTCATAATTGCAAAAGCAACTATCAAGTTAAAATTAATAATACAAGTCAATTTAAAGTTATAGAAGTTTTTAATCCTGCTATTAAATCACTCTCACAAAATTTAAATAAAACCCTCCAAAAAACTAAGGCCCAGTATACTCTAATTATCAACCCTGATACTTATTTACCCAGCTTAAATATAAAAAAAAACTTAGAGTTTTTAATAAAAAATAGTCATGATTTAGTCTCGTGCCCTTCTATACATCCAAATGGTAAATTACTGGTAAACCTTAGAAAGTTCCCTAATCCATTTCAACTGCTCTCTGACAGGCTATTTTCGTCTAATAAAAGGTATCTTGAGCAAAAAAATATAGCTAACTCTCAATCTAAAAAAAACTTTTGGTTTCAGGGATCCTACTTACTTGGTACAAAAAAAATTTTTAACAAAGTAAGATTTCAAGAGAAATATTTTCTCTATTTTGAAGATGTACAATTTTGTTATGACTCTTGGATAAAAGGCTTTTCTTTGGGGTATAATCATAACACTCAGTATTTTCATTATTTTCAGCAAAATAGTGCTAGATATCTTAAATATAAGCTTTATCATATTCGCTCATATTTACTTTATTTTTTTTCTTTTTAGCTTAGCTGAAAGTGACCTCAAAGGTATTATATTATTTTTTCAAAATAATATGTTTAGAAACACTACGATCAAGTAAATTAATTAAATCTCTATCCATATAATCATAATTATCTGGAATATCTAATACTATCATTCTCTTTAATTTAAATAACTCTTTAAACTTTTTATTCACTTTATTTCTATGAGACTTTTCCATTACAAAAACAATATCTGCCCATTCAATTAGATCACCACTTATAGTAGTATTTGCATCTTTATTTGTGCCTGCACCAATAACAGATATCGCTTTAAAATTACTGAAGTATGTTTCGGCTGTTAGACTTCTAAGTTTGTTTTCACTACAAATAAATAATAAATTTTTCATATTTTTTCTTTAGTAATTTTTTAATGAGATAAAGTTTACCCATATAGTTACGACAACTCTAAAATCTAAATACTCTGAGTTTTACAAGTTAAGTATGATATTTAAATCATCTTGCTCCACCAAAAAAGCCATTTTTTGATACTCTTGGCCATTTACTATAATAGCCATCTCGTGAATACCAGCATAATAAACTCTTGTAGTTATTTTTTTAAAAGAGAAAGATTTATGAATTATTTTTGATGACTTATTACAAGTAGACTCTGATATTTTAAACACCTTTTTGCTTAATTTATTATTTTTTTTCATGAAATAAATGGCAAACTCTACTCTAAGTTTACCCAAATTAGAACTAGATCTTAACTCACAAGAAAAAGATAAAATCTGTCCTAAAATCACTTTTTCATCTACTTCAAATTTAGATACTTGAATATGGTTTGGTTTAGTATAACCAAACATAAATAAAGCCCTACTATTACCCATTTTTAATAAAGTACGACAAGCGTGTTTAACAATCCAGTCTCTATTTTTATTTGCCCCTATCCAAGACTCCATTAAGCATAAAACAAGATTGGGATGATCTTTAGATATATCATTAATATTATTAGCCACACTTTTTCTGACATATTCACTTTCATCATCTTTTAAGTTTTCTAAAATCGGAATTATTTTTGTAGGGTCTTTTTTTAAAAAAGGTAAAGACATTGCCCATGGTAATCTTGGACGGATTCCTTCACTGGCCAAACGTCTAACATCAACATTATTTGACTTTGACCAAAGACACATTTGCTCAATCATTTCATCTGGATATTTTATCAAAAAAGGTCTAACTCCAAACTCTGAACTGCCATATTTAGTAAAAGTTTCTAATGCTTTGATAGATAGTCTTAAGTCATTTAAACCATATACCTCTACATAGTCTGGTAAAACCATGGTTGCAAGACCATTAAAGCTTGGAGTTATTTTCATTAAAATTTCAATAGACTTTTTATAAGAATTTGGCAAAAAATTTTTTAAACTCTGAGATATATGTCTCATTCTTTCTTTAAGTTCTTTATTATCAAAGTCTTCATCTAATGTATAAGAAGTAAAGTTTTTTACTTCAAAATTTTTATCTACTTTTGATATTTCTAAAGCTAGTGAGTTTACAAATTCAAGACTAAATACATTTTTAAAAGGTTCCATTAAAATTAATAGCTTCTTAACAAACCTGTTAAAACACCTAAAATTGAAACCTCTCCATAAACTAAAATAGCTTCCATAGTTGTATTTTCAGGTTGTAATCGAATATGATCTTTTTCTTTGAAGTAACTTTTTAAAGTTAACTCGCCCTCAACGCTAGCTACAACTATTTCACCATTATTAGCCCAAGAACGCTCTTCAATTAAAATTGTATCACCACTTGATATACAAGCATCAACCATAGAGTCACCCCTAACTTTAAGAGCATAAGTTTTTGAAGGCTTTTTAACCATGTATTGTGGTACATCTACTTGCTCGTTATCCTCAAAAACTTCAATGGGTGAACCAGCTTGTATCATTCCACGTAGGGGTATTTGAATAGAGGTTTCAAGGGCAAAAATATTTTGAACTTGCCTTACTTCTGAAGCATCTACAATATCTATTGATCTATTTTTATTTGCATCTTTTCTGATATATGATTTTTGCTCTAATAAAGATAAATGTTTATGAACAGTAGCAGGAGAACTCAAACCAAATTCATCTTGAATTTCTCTTATACTAGGTGAATACCCTTTACTTTCAATGAAAATCTTCAAAAAATCAAAAATTTCACGCTGTTTTTTAGTCAATGCCATATAACACCCTTTTATTTATTTAATCGTATTTTTACAATAATAAAGCGAAACTATAGCAAATGTCAATACAAAATAAAAATATAAAGCAAAAATAAAGAGAATTTACATCCAAGTAAAAATAATAATTTAGTCCTATAGTTTTTTATTTAAAATTGAAAAAAAATTGCTTAGTTCAGGGGGAGTTTCTTGAGGTTTCTTAAAATTATTCTGAAGAAAGTATGATTCATATCCATTAAAAGTATTCCAAGTCTTAAACTCTTCTCCTTCAATACTCTTAGGCTCAGGGTAAACCTCTAAATTAGATCCTGACATTGATTTACAAAGTTTGGTCACTTCATCAAGTAAATAACTCTCAACACCTTTACTTTTATAATCTTGTCGAGAAGTTGTACAATGAATAGACCAAGTACTATTAGGAGAAGTGATTTTATTAGCTATACAATCATGACCTGGTAGAGTATTTTTTCTGTCTAATGCACAAAAGCCTACAGGTACCCTATCATTTTCAACAAAAGCTAAAATACCAAAAACTCTGTTACTTAAAACAAGCTGTTTCATGGCTAGTTTTGCAGCTTCACCCTTAAAATCTAAGCCTATTGGTAATCTATGATTCATGCACCAACAGCCACTACATTTTCCACCAAACTCAAAGTAAGCTTCAAATTCTTTCCATGAGTTTTTATTTAAAATTTTACTATGATAATTTAATATACTTTTCACTTTTAATAAAATTCTTTATTTATACGATTACAATAGTCAACTAGATTTTTATACTTTTTAGCCATAGTATTAAAATCATCATCTAAACTAACCAAAATAAACTCTGCTAATATACCAAAAGCATTAGCATCTAAGCTACAAATTTTATCTCCCATAAAATATTTTTTATTTCCTAAAAAATCAGAAAGAGCTTTAAAAGATTTATCTGCGATATCTAAAATTTCTTGATCACTATGTAAACCAATTCCGTGTTTTTTTATTTTATTTTTAATATCCCTTCTAGCTATAATTGGTACAATATGACGCAATGGAAAAGGCATTTTATCAAAAAAGTTTTTCTTAATAATTTGCCAAGTATCTTCTCTAACCCACCTAGCATAAACTAAACACCAATATAAATTTTCATCTAAAGATTTTCCGATTAAATATGCTATTGCTTTTTCTTGATCTGTTAAAAAATCATCTATTGTAGGTTTATATTTATTATTTATATAATCAATAATAAATGAACTATCAGCTATTTTTTTACCATTATCATCAATAAAAGGTAATTTACCTTTTGGAGCAGATTGTAAGTTAGAAGAATCATTTGAATCTTCATAGTCTACGCCAATCATTCTAAAATAAGTATGTAATTTCAGTACAAATGGGCTTGCATCCATAACACCAAAAGCCTTACCAAAACCAAATAATTTAATCATATATTTTCCTATCACTTTTTCAATCAATCATATTTTACTTTAATATTATGAATAACTAACAAGTTATTTTTTATTCCGATAATATATAAAAATATGTCTGATATCAATGGAACAATAAATTATTTTTAAAAATAAGTCAGTTTAAATACAGTAAGAAAAACTCAATTTTAAAAGTAGTCTTTTAAAGCTTTAATATATTGTCCATTTAATCGTTTTTCATGTAACCTGAACTAAAAATGGCTTAAGTCTTATTTATTAAAGCTTTTTAAAAATGGAGAGCAACAATTATGTTCTTTAAAATTATCGTTTTAATATCTTGTTTATTAATCATCGGATGTGGCGCCACCTCAAATTGAATTAGTTTAACTATTCATGACGTTTTAAACTTCTCATTTATAACTCTTACTATTTTACTACATTAAAAGTGCAAGGAATATAAGCTATACCTGTACCATCTTTTCTCTTTGTATTTACATAAAGTTTATATTTCATATAATGCTCATCAAAAGCTTCTTCTGTTACCATTGAGCAATATTCATCAGGCCAAACAGATATAGAAATATAGTACAAAGATGCTTGTAAGTTTAAATGCTCTAAATTAAAGCTAAAACTAGCATCTCCCTCACAAATATCAAAATGTTGATTTAAACGATAGTTATTAACACCAAAAACAAGTAAACCATCATTTCGATGAATCAGTACCCTAATTAAAGGATTTCTAACCACACCAAAAGCTACATTTAAATTTATCTCTAAATGAATTGAGTCTCCTACACAAATATGCTCTACTTCTTCTTTATTTCTATCTAACACACGAATATTTTTAATATTTAGTTGCTCTTTTCCTTCCCACATAGGTCGGATTCTACCAATTTCAAATGCTGAGATATATTGCCCTCTTTTTTCACATTCTTTTAAATAGTATTCAACAACTTCTTCTGTTTTACCTTGAAAAATTGTTTTGCCCTTATCAAGTAATATTGTCTCTGTGCATAATTGAGCTATTTCTTCTAAATTGTGTGAACAAATCAAAACAGAAGCACCATTTTCAATTTTAGTTTTCAAAAAAGACAAACACCGTCTTTGAAATGATAAGTCACCAACAGCTAAAACCTCATCTATTAAAAGTAAATCAAAATCTTGGTATAAAATATACGCAATACCAAGACGCATTTTCATACCAGTTGAGTATTCTCTAACAGGTCGATGAATAAACTCTCCTAAACCCGAAAATTCAATTATTTCATCAATGGATTCTTTTAACTCATCATCAGATTTTGCATATACTGCATTCATAGTAAACAAATTATCCATACCTGAAAAATCTGGATGAAAAAATAAATTTAAATCAAGAGCAGTAATTACTTTTTTTGGTAAAATCATTTCATCACATTTTGAAGGAATTAAACCAGCAATCGCTTTTAGAATAGAACTTTTTCCTGAACCATTCACTCCGACAATCCCAAAACCTTGACCTGATTTTATCTCAAAAGTTAATTCATCCAAGTTGAACTTTGACTCAGTTTGTAATAGGTCTGCTTGTGAGAATAAAGTACCCGCTGATTTTTCAGATTGATAGGATATTTTTAAATTTTTTACAAAAAACAAATGACAACTCCAAAAATTATATTACATATTATAACATCTTAGTTTGTTTATTAAAATTCACTTTAGTATAATATCTTTATTATCACTCATTGAACCAAATTAGAGAGACATTCATATGCAAAATACCTTTGCTCTTATCTACAACCCGACTTCACATAGATTTCATCAAAAAACTTTAGATCAAATCCAAAATTATATGGATTTACACTCTAAAAATTTAAAACTATTTCCTACTGAATATGCCAATCATGCTCAAGAGATAGTAAATAAACTTTTACCACAAAAGCCTCGTGCTATTATTGCTATGGGAGGAGATGGTACTATCAATGAAGTGGCACAAAACCTAATTCATCAAAAAATACCTCTTGGTATTATTCCTTCTGGAACAGCTAATGTTTTAGCATTAGAATTAGATATTCCAAACGACCCAATTCATGCTATAGAGATAGTAATTACTGAAAATATAAAAACTATTAATGTTGGTTCTATTTCATATATGTCTCAAGATAAAAAATTATCTAGATATTTTTTATTGATGGCTGGAATTGGTACAGATGCTCACATTTGCAAAAACATCAACACAAATGTAAAAAAGTTTCTAGGAAAAGGAGCCTATGGTTTAGAAACTCTTCGTTCTATTGCTAAAAAATCTACTTGTTTTGATTTACATATCAATGAAAAAACATACCTTTCTCAACAAGCTATAGTTTCTAACTCAAGGTTTTATGGAGGGAAATATGTTGTTACCCCCGATGCTTCCCCAACCCAAGAGCTCTTTCAGGTTTGTACATTAAATAGCGACTCTCAATTTGATTTATTACACTTATTACTAAAAATAGGTATTCAAAAACATCAAAAAATGAAAAATATTAAATTACTATCTACAAATGATATAAAAATACACACTCAAAATATAGACATTCAAATTGATGGCGATTATATTGGACAAAGCCCCTGTGATATTACTAGAGTACATTCAGCCCTTAATATAATTACTCCAAAATAAAACCTTTTAATTTTTTTATTAGTTCATCATTTGAAGAGGCTGATTGTAAGTTTTCTTTTATTTCAAAATAATTACTGCTATTTTTAAAATAATGATGAATTGATTTTCTCACTCTTAAATACTCATTTTTCACATATTTTGAATATCTCAACTCTAATTCAAAATACTCTAAAGCAATTTTTGCAAAAGCTTTTTTTTCAAACTTTACAGATTTCATATGATAATTGTATATCTCTTGAAAAATCCATGGGTTTCCTAATGCTCCACGACCTATCATTACCCCGTCACAAGATGTACTTTCTACCATTTCGATATAATCTCTTAAAGTAAAGACATCGCCATTTCCAATTAAAGGTATTGTAAGTACCTCTTTTAGTTGTTTAATAATTTCCCAATTAGCAGAGCCCGTAAATTTTTGCTCTTTTGATCTTGGATGAATAGTGATTAGCGATGCTCCTGCTTCTTCGCATGCCAAAGCAATCTCAAGTGCTTGATTTTTTTCATTATCAATACCAGATCTCATTTTCACAGTAATAGGAACACTCGCACCATCAGTCATAGAAACGATTATCTTATACACTTGCTCAGGGCTTTTCATTAATTGAGCCCCAGCCAAGTTTTTAGATATTTTTTTTACAGGACATCCCAAATTTAAATCAATAGCAGAAATATTTATTTCTTTTTGAACTAATTGTACTGCTTCTTGAAGCTCCAAAGGGTCGCCTCCAAAAAGTTGAACCCACAACAAAGACTCTTGTTCTGACTTTGAAATATAATCCCAAGTTCTTTTATTTTTTTTAATCAAAGCCTTTGCTGAAACCATTTCTGTAACATTTAAAGGACAAGAAAACTTAGAATATAAAACTCTAGTTGCTTGATTTGAATAACCTGCCATCGGTGCTGAGCAAACAGGAGGAAAGATTTTTATGTCTCCTAAGACAAAACCATCCATATTTTTTGAAACTTTTTTCTTATTCATGCGTATATATTGGTAAGGAATTTATTATTTTATTTAACAGTCGTATTATATCTATTAAATAAAGAGTAAAGCAAGTTAGTAATTTACTATCCATCAGGAAGTCTAAAATGAAAAAATATACTTTAATATTATCTTTAGCAGTATCGAGTGTTATCTTAACAAATAATGTTGATGCTGAACAATATCCCCAAAACAATCAAAACCAACAAATCTTGATGCAACAACAAAGAGCATTCCAACAGTCTCCTACAATGGGAAACCAAGGTATGATGGGACAAATGCCTACAATGGGAAATCAAAGTATAATGGGACAGGGACAGTTTCAACAAATGCCAGATCCTAGACTTGCTGATCCTCAATTCAATTTAGGTATGGATTATAATTCAAACCAAAATCAACCGACAAAAATATCTGATGCTCCTGGTATCACGAACCCATTGAGCATTCAATCTTTAGTCGGAATAGCAAATTCAAAAGTAACTCCACAAGCATATGAAATGCTAAATCAAGCAGTACAAGCATATGTCGATGGTAATTTATCTGATGCCAGAAAAATATTTAGTTCTGTCACTGAAACATTTGGTGAAGGCATAGCATCTGATCGTGCTTATTTAGGTCTTGCTAAAATTGAAAGAGCTTACGGAGCTTATGATGTATCAAGAAGAATCCTAGAAGGTGTTATTCGTAAAAATAGAGATTATGAGTCAATCATGCTTGCTAGACGTTCATACGAAGACCTAAAAAGAGAAGTTATTCAAAACTCTGACAACTCTCGTATGACAATGGAGCAATCTTACGCTAGATATAAACAAGTAGGATGGTTAAGTCTTTTCACTAAAATGAAATTATATAACCAGTATAAACAAGATAAACAAAATTTTGAGGCTTTATTAGATGCCGATAAATTTGAAAAAGTGCGTAGTGAGGGGCGTTTTCGTTTATCGCAACGCGCAACATTAGCAGCATTATTTATTAGTATGTATCGTGAAGAACCGGTGTTAAATTTACCTTTTCAATTTATTACCTGTTTAACTGAAATGGATGAAATGCTTACCCTTTGGCGCTACAAACATATGATGATGGTACAGCGGATGCTCGGTAGTAAAATTGGTACTGGTGGTTCCTCGGGACATGATTATTTACGTAAAACCACCCAAAGTAACCGCATATTCACAGATTTTTTNAATTTGGCGACATTTTTATTGCCGAAAAAAGCTATGCCGGTTTTGCCCCAACAAGTGCGCGATGCTTTGGGTTATCATTTTACGAGGTGATGAGTGACTAATTACTACACTAGATACCCGTTTTCACGGGCATGACGAAGTGGTGGTATCACGTTTATTTGTCTTCTCTATGTTGGTATTCCGTCATCCTCGAATGTTAGGTTCCCGTCATCCCCGAGTGTTAGGTTCCCGTCATCCCCGAGTGTTAGGTTCCCGTCATCCCCGAATGTTTTTGTCGGGGATCTATTTATATTCATTGTCTAGCCTCAAAAAATCACAACCGCTTTTCGCTGCGTTCAATATCTCTTTCTATCTGGCTGATCGCTTGTCGACAACGTCCTAAACGCTGGTGTATTTTTAAAATCTCCAGTGTTAGTTGTTGCGATCTTTTTTCTTTGCATTTTGCCCGCTCAAATTCGCGTTCAGCGATCATGGTGGCTAAGCGACGTTCGAATTCATGATGTTCAGCTAATTTTTGATGTAAACTCTGACTCGATTGCACTATCGCTTTTACTGCGCGCTGTGCCTTTAGGGTAATATTTTTTTGATGGAAATAGGCTTTTCTTTTATCTAGCCGATATTGTCCATCAAGATGTAGCGTTTTATTCGCATTTAGTGCAGTGGTTAACGAGGCTATTTGTTGTTCTATTTGTGTCAATAATGCGTTAGATAAATCATCATTATTATATGTTATTAATCGTTCTAATTCATTGGTTTTACGCAAGCATTCATTTACATAATGGCTAAATTTATCACTGTAAGTAGAAAATAACGTCGCGGCGAATAAGGCATTGTCTTGTATAGATTTATGCGATTTTAATTTTACATTGTAGGTATCTATGTTGTTAGCTTGTTGCGACAACTCTGCAAGAATGCTTTTTATTCGCACGATTGAATGTTTAGAGGTCGTTAAGTTACTCATAGCTAACGCGTTACCATGCTTGATAAGCTAAATTAATAGATAAACAAACTACCACAATAATAAACACCGGACGAATAAATTTACCACCAAACTTTATCGCTGAATGCGCGCCAACCCATGAGCCGGCCATAATAAATAAGCCCATTAAAAGTCCGAGTATAAAATTAACTTGGCCTAAATAGAGAAAGGTTATTAAGGAGAAAAGGTTGCTGATAAAATTGGTTGAACGTGCTAAACCACTACAGATTAAAATATTCATTTTATATAAGGCGGCAGAAGAAACTGTCCAAAAAGCGCCAGTACCAGGGCCAGCCACGCCGTCATAAAAACCTAAGGTGAGTCCTTGAATTAATTGTGTAAGTTTTAGCTTTTTTGTGAATTTCGGTAATTTGCTACTATCATTTGCGACTGTTTTAACGAGTAAAGTATAAAGGGCGGTTGCCATAATTAACACAGGTAAAACTTTATCTAAAAAATCTGTAGATAAATGATTTACCACAATAGTGCCTATTATTGCGCCAACAGCGGTTGCTAATAATGAAAACCGCCAAAAATGGGGATCAAATAAGCGTTTTTTGTAAAAAGTAAACGAAGCCGTAAAAGAACCAAAGGTAGCTGCCAGTTTATTGGTGCCCAGTGCCAAGTGTGGTGGCAAGCCCGACATTAATAGGGTAGGAATCGTTAACATACCGCCGCCGCCAGCTACTGCATCAATAAATCCGGCAATAAAACCGACGCTGCAAAGGGTGAAAATTAAATTTAAATCCATCAACCCCATTACCCCGACTAAATGCCATTCCGGCACTAATAGGATCTTCACCTTTACCCAAATTACAAATATTTGCG
>NVVD01000015.1 GCA_002402105.1 Candidatus Cloacimonadota bacterium | reverse complement strand
TTTTTATACTGAACAAATAAAACTCCATGTTGATGGAATTTCTATTTTTCATGATAGTTAATCCAAGTATATGCGGGTAAATCTATTCATTTTTATACCAAAAGTATTAGACTATCTACGTTTAGGTATAATACTTTAACTATATCGAACGAATATCCGATAGAATTAACATGATAAAGTTCTACCTTTTTATACTTTTTTCTCTTCTTAGTAATTTACAAAGTTTTTCTGCTTTTACAAAAGATTCTTTTGTTCAAGATTTATTCAATAAAAAAAATATTTTCCAATGTTATTCTGGTACAAAATTAACTTTAATTAAAGCAAAAAATATTGAAATTTTTATTGATACAAACTCACAAAGAACTGTATCTGTTAGCCCTTTTTACATGGCATCTGAGCCAATTTCAAAAAGACAGTACTTTCATTATCTCAAAAAATATAAACAAAAAAGAGACCCTGCTCTTTTGAATTTAAATAAATTAAATACGGGCTCATATGTAGCAGGAGTAAACTTTCATGAAGCAAGAGAGTTTTGTAAGCACTATGGAATGAATATCCCTAGTGAAGCACAATGGATTTCTTCTTCATCAAACAATGGAGTTAAAAAAAGTAAAAATAATGAATGGTTACTTGATTATTATAGAGAGAGTCCTCATTCATCTTATCAAGGTAAAGACCCTTTAAATTACACTCCAAATCAATATAAAACCATACGAAATAAAAATATTTCTCAGAGATCATTCCAAAGAATCAAACAAAGAAATAGAGACACCTACTTTAGATGTAGTGCTTCAACTTTAGTTTTTCAACGTTTACAAAAAGCATTAGATTATCTCCAACATGTTCCAATAAATGAAGCTGAAAACTCACATTTAGTCTTGATTAAAACAAAACCAAAAGGAGCACTTGTTTTTAGAGACAAAGACTATAATCACTTTCTTGGGCTAACTCCTCTTTTAACCGTTTCACAAAATAAGATTGAAACCTATATTATAAATAAAAAAGGCTACAAACCTCATCAGTTCGTGCTACAAACTCCCCCAAACTTTGGACAGGAGCACCAAATAAACCTAAAAGAAATTCCACCAGAAAAAATAAGAGATCAAGAAAGACAAACCAATATGTTACTCATTTCAGCAGGAAGAGTAAAAATTGGACTATCTGAACTCAATCAAAATCAAGTTCATAACAGAATTGTAAAACTGACTAAAAATAATGACTTAAGCGAAGAACAAATTAGAAGATATATAAAAAATGAAACCCCTGATAGAATTGTTTACGTAAATGACTTTTATATGGATGAAACCGAAGTTAGTTATGCCCAATATAAACGATTTTTAGAGATTTCAGGCGAAAAAGAACCACGCTGTTCAAAGGTTCGTCGTTTATCTCATCCTTTACAACCAGTTACTTGTATTACATGGATAGAAGCCCAAAATTTTTGTTCTTTTTATAGTAAGTCACTACCTAGTGAAATTCAGTGGGAAAAAGCCAGTAAAAGAAGTGAAAATCGTCCAGTTACAGCTTGGATTAGAAGACCCCAAAAACAAAAATCAATGCTCACTGATCAAAGTAGATATGGTGTTTTTGATATGGCAGGTAATGTCATGGAGTGGACCTATGACTGGTATTCAAAAGACTTCTATCAGGAGCTAAGGGTACTTAATAAAAAGCCTGTAGTGATGAATAAATCTCATAAAGTGGTGAGGGGAGCTTCTTTTTCAAGTAAAAGATTAGATACTAGGCTAACAAAAAGAAGACATTATCCACCAGGACACTTTAGTTTAGATTTAGGCTTTAGATGTGTTGATAATAGTTTTGATTACTAATTTTTTTTATAAACTGAATCAATCTCTTTTAAAATTTCTTCACTATTTGAAATATCATCTTCAATCAAAATAGATGTAGAGTCTTTAATATAGTCTATTTGTCTCATGCCATTTAAAATGATTGGTTGACCTTTAATACTAGCTAGTAAATTTAAAGCACATTGAGATATTGAGTCCGATAGAGAAATGTTTAAGACATCTCTTAGAGGTTTTAAATTAGTAATCTCATGTAATAAATTGTTACGAGAAACAACAAAGCCTTCTAATTTATCAAAAGTTTTCAAGTAATCATTTGTAAACTGAGATAAATCAAAATAATCATCACCTTCAAAAAACTTATGTAAACAATCTAAAGAGCTTGAAATATAAGGCCATAACCAAGATTGAACCATTTGAAAGTATTGCTCGTTATTATGCTCATTTTCAACAAAATTAGGTAGCGATGAAGAAACATCAAAAAAACCACTTCTTTTTGCTGTTTTTTGCATATTTTTTAAAACCTTTGAATGATTTTTAAAATATATTTTTATTGTATTTTCAAGCTTAGAGATATTCAAAAACACTTGCTCTATTTCAAGCTTATAGTTAATATTTGGATTAAACTCTCCCCCTGCTAACCTAACCATAGTTCCATTAAAAAAAGCATTTAAAGGACGATTAAACAATACATCTAATTTTAAATGATTGGCTAGCTCCATCACAGAAAAGGTAGCTTTTTTATATAGTTGATTTTTATGAATGATACCGTTACTTTCAAGCAAATTACAAGGAAACTGTATCACTTGAAAGTGATGTTTTTCATTAGCATACAGCTCTTTAGCACACTCAATTGCAATTTCGTTTAATTTTACTAAACTTACCTGGTCGAATGAACTTAAATCAGAACACATACTATTAGAGCTTACTCCATAATATTTAATTTTATTTTCTTGCACTTGACCTTCTAAAAATAAAAAGGCTTTTTTAATACGCTTATAAAACTCTTTTCTTGCTATCTCAACATCTATTTTTTGAGAAAAACAATCTTGTAAATAATACTCTGGGTTATGTAAAAGTAAAGCATCAATACCATCTATTTTCATTCGCTTAAAACTCTGATCTATTTGCATTTTTAAAATATCTGGATGAATACTATGCCAACAATTACTAGACACCTTAACCACATCTAAATCTTTAATTTCTACTTGATCTAATTGTTTTAAATATTCAAATATTTCACCTTGTAAGTATCCCGATTTAGTTATAATTATAAAAGAGTCTCTAGAGTCTTCTTTACTCATTTTATCTAAAACATTAGATATTAGCTCTTCTGAACCACCTAAACCATAATTAGAAGAAGTATCTATTAAGTTTACTCCTGATTGTAAGGCAACTATCATTGCTGTTTCATGCTCTTTTGAGTCAACATGAACTCTATAGGTACCAAACCCAAGTTGACTAGTTAAAAGTTCTGAGTTTAAAAAACTTTTTAACCTATGTGAACGCAGTACTCCACGAGATTCAAACTTTTTAATTAAACCTTGTGTAGCTAATATATTGGCAAATTTCATTCTAATCTCATCCTAAATATTTGTTTTTCATTATCAAACTCAAATTCAATAAAAAAATCTTTGAATAAATCAATAAATTGTTTATTTTTTATATTTGGTTCCCATTGAAAATAAGTTAATTTATTACTAATCTCAAACCCTAGTTCAAGTAATTTTTTACATGACTTAAATTTTTGTAATTCAATTATTCCAGAAACAACTTTTAAATAATAAGATATTTCTTTTTCTCTATTTAATTTTTCTTCTTCATTCTTATTTTCAAAAAAAAGCCTATGACTTTCTTTTAGTTTTAAACCAATATATTGTGCCATCCATTTTTTTAACTTTAATGATGCTTCAATTTGTTGAAGAGATATTTTTTTTGTTTTATACATAAATGGAGAAATAATGTTAAGTTTTGGTCAATGTAATATATATTTTAAACATTGCCATCAAATGATTCTAAAATAACACCGAAAAATTATACAGTAGTGTTATTTGTTTTACCATAAACTAATTTAGTTTAAACAATCATCCCATTATGATATTTCGCCTCATATTATATATATTTATATTTAGTTTAATAAAACAAACGGTCCCTGCACTAAACTTGAAAAGAAAAAAAGCAAACAAAGCAAAAACTCAAATCAAACAACGAGTTAAATCGGTTCAAAAAAAGAGATTACAACTACCAAGTAAAAAAAAGATTTTAAAACAAAAACAAAACCCCAGTTTTGATTTACTAAGTTCTCAAAATAAAACAATAACTTCAAGCATTGTTAAAATTGATGATAAATTGAGTATCAAGTTTCCCCAATTCCGAAAATCTCAAAAGATTCGACAATTTATTTATAAACCATACACACAAAATTTTATTCAAAAACAAGTTTATTTCTTTCATGTCGTTTTACCAGAAGTTGAAACAGATTTATTAGAGTTAAACTTTAAAAAAAATAAGTTTATCAAAGAGATTAGACTATTAACTCAAACCCTACACTTTTATAATCTATTTTTAGAGCATAATATTTTTCACCTTAGAAAAACCTCTTTAGCTCCTATCAAACATCTGAAAGAGAAAATTATTCATTCCATCCTTTTAGAGGTACTTGAAAATCCAAATCAAAAATTAAAACAAATCAAACAATATCTATTTAATAAAGATTTTGAAATCATTTTTGCTCTCTCACCTCTATTTACTAAAATTATTCACCATATTAATCCAAAAGTACTTAAAAATAGAGTTGATTACGACTGGTTTCAATCAAAGGCCCAAAACCTTGAAAACCACGATCAACAATGGACATATTTTCATTATCTAAATAAAAGTCCACAATTAATTGTAAGCCAGTTTAAAAGGTATTTAAAGATTATTTTCCATGAAAACATTTTGGCTTATTTACCATTAAGTAGCAAAACATATTTAAACCATGCAAGAGCACTCAGCGAAAAGTTTTTTTTATTAGACCCTAAACCATCAATAACAAGAGAAATACAATTGCATCTAGAATTTTCTGCCCTACAATTTGAAGATTTTGAAAATTTTTCTGAAGTATATGAACAACTTATTATGGTCTATCCTAAACTACCTAATGCATCTAATTACTTCAAAAATCACCCTAAAAAAGCACAAATCTTTTTTCATTTTTTCAATCAACTGAATAACTACGCTATTAGAAATCTTGATAGAGGAAAATACGCTTGTCAAATAGCATTACCTATTAATACTAAAGCCTGTAATATACATTGGACAGAAGCTACAAGACTATACAAATACATTGCACAACATACTCCTTTTTCATTATTTGCTAAAGAAGCAGTCAAACAACTTAACTACATTGAAAAAAATAGAGCTATTGATAAACAATTTATAAGTAAAGCTGAACTTTATAAATATATAGACAATATAGATAGACCACTCTTATAGGATAATAATGGAAGCAGATAAAGTTTTAATAGCTAGATATATATTTAGTGCCTTCTTTTTTATACAGAGCTTTTTTGGTACCATGGGCTATATCACACAAAATACTAAAGGTTTTCGCCAACTCTCACAATACCAAGCTAACTATGGTAAAAAAATAGGTACAGGCATTCATTTTTGCAAGGTTTCACTGCTACCATTACTTTTAAGTTTTTTTGTGATTTTTCCACCAAATTTTTAATATTTACTAGGACTTTTTATCAAAATAGTCTTCAATATGCTTTAAAACTTTTTCTCTTAATTCTTTTGGTAAAATAGGGAAATCATCCATTAATTTTTGATCAATTTTTACTGATTTTCTCTCTAAGTTTTTGAAAGATTTTTTCTTCGAGGATTTCATTGGTCATCTTATTATATTGTTGTACACCCGTTGGGGAGGTAACATTCACTTCAATTAATTTTGAGTCAATTAAATCAATACCGACAAAAAATAAATTATCTTCTTTGAAAGCTTTACCTAACTCTATAGCTATTTTTTGCTCTTTATCATTTAAGTAAGTTAATTCTACGCTTGCTCCAAGGTCCATAGCACATCTAAATTCACCCTTTTGAGGTATTCGTGATATTCCACCGATAACTTCACCTTCTAAAAAAAAGACTCTTTTATCCCCTTCATAGACCTTTTTTAAAAACTCTTGGACTATAATATAATTATCATTCTCTAAGCCCTGTTTTATCAATGGACGTAAATTTAAGTCTTCTTTATCAACTAGATAGATACCAGCAGAACCACAATCATTCACAGGTTTAATCACACACTTACCAGAGTGTGATTGAACAAAGTCAAGAGCTTTATCAAAACTTGCTGTTATTATAGTTTTTGGAGAAAACTCAGCAAATCTTGTCCCGTAGATTTTTTCGTTCGCTTTTAATAAAGAAGCTGGTGAATTAATAATACAAACATCAGAACTATCCTCTAAGACTGATAAAATTTGTAGCATGTTATTATAAGCTTCGTTGACAGGAGGGTCTTTTCTTATAAAGATAGAATCTAATTCAGATAAATCGAGTATTTTAGACTCCAAAATTTTATAACATGGAGTTTTATTTAAGTCTACTTTAACGGTTTGAACATTTGCTCTTACTTTATCATCAACATATAAATCAGAAGCAGTAAAGATATAGACTTCATCATTTTGTTTAGTGGCATAGTCCATAAAAGATAAACTTGTATCTTTTTTTGGGTTTAATGATTCAATCGGGTCAATCAAAAAAGCAATTTTCATTTTAGACTCTCAAACTATTTTTCAATACCTAATACATAATTTCTTAGACGCTCTAAAAATCCACCTTGGCTCTCTTGAATACCTTTTCTCTTATCTACTCTAAAGTTGCCAATAGTGTGTTCATACTCTCCACTATCTAAAAGATTCAAAAAGCCAAGGACACGCTCATCTAATACGTTTAGCTCACGTCTTCTTGTAATTGTACGTCGGCAATACTCTAAATCACCCTCTAAAAACTTAAAGGCTAATCTACTTTTAATTATAGTATTTTCAATTTTTTCTTTTAGATCTAGGGCTTCTTCATTTTTAGGGTTTTTCTCTAATAATAAATCGGCACTCTCTTTTGCTTTTGTTAAATAGCAAACATCATATGCCATGAAGTCAGATTCCATTAATTGCCCGCCACCAATATGAAAGTTTTCTACAATACCTCTAATTTGATAGGACTCGTTACTTTCTTCTAGTTTACAACATTTATCAAACCTATCAGAGGCTTTAAGATGCTCACCAATGCTTGAATAATAAATACCTACATTATAAAGAACTTGAGCGTCATTAGCAGCATGTTCATCTAATTTTTCAAAGTATTCTAATGCTTCAATTTTTTGACCTGATTCTACAAGTTCTATTGCTTTTACTAATGTTTTTTCAATTTCTTTGGGGTTCATGGTTTCACCTGATGTCTGCTTTTAAAAACTAAGTGTATCATAGATTTTGAAATTATCTCAGACACTGTATCAAAAAGTTGTCGCCACCTAAAAGCATCAAAGTTTCTAAAATTTCTGTCTGTAATTCTTGGTCTAAAGTCCTTTGATATTTTGCTACAAGCACCTCTGTCATGTCTTCTAACTTTAAAGCCGAAATAACAAATAAATAAGAAAAAACTAATGATCTTTTTGGATGATCTAAGCCCTTTTTAAGATAAAAAGAAAGGTGTTTTTGTTTTTTATACCAATTTAAAAAAGTACTTAATAAAAGGTTGTCAGACTTTAAATTAATCCTTAAAAATAGTTTTAAAATATAATTTAAACTTTGTTCATTGTTTTCATTAAAACTTTTTTCATAGCAAGTAAAAAGCTCATCTAAATATTTACTTTCTTTTGTTCGTTCAAATTGTAAAATAAAAAAATGGGCTTGTACATTAGTTGTTGAAGCCCTAGCTCGAGACTCATGAATTGAAGCCCTATCATTACTCTCACCATCTAAACACAAATGTAAAATATCTTCTTCAAACTCTTTAAAGTTTAAACTAGAAATCATTTCAAGCTCTTGATCGCTTAAAGATAGTTTCAATCTTTTATAGCATTTTAATGCGATTCTGATAGCAAAACTATTAGTAGTCTCTTTAATACTTTTAAGTTTTTCAAGTAGTTGTTGCCTCTTTTTAAAATCATCAAAATATGTGATTAAAATTAACGCTACCTGATCAGAAAGGCTTTCATCAAATTCAGATATATTATCTAAAATACTTTCAAATACTAAATCATCTTGTTTTAAAGAAACCAAATCTAATACTGACTTTTGTAGTTCAACTGAGCCAGAAGATAAAAGTAACAAATGATTATCAATACTTTTTACACTTAAAACTTTTACATATTCATCATAAGCAAGCTTTTCAAAGATTGTCTCATCTAAATTTTCGCTTTCTGATTTCTCTACAAATATCCCAAATCTTTCTTTTTCAATGACTTTACTTTTTTCATTAAAAGAAGATTGAATAATAATATCCTTTTGATTTTTAGTCTCAGCTAAAGAATAAGATAATTTCTCCCAAAAAACATAGGCTTTCATGATTAGATCATCTTTTTTTAATTCATTCACTATATTCATGGCACAGATAATAGATCTTTGTAAAGAGACACTCTTTCTTTGATGATGAAAAAATAAGCAATAGCTATGCCTTCCCTCATAAAAAACTTCACCACCTTGTCTTTTTGCTACGCTTCTAATGATTTGAATCATATAGTTTTGTTTTGCAAAATAATTTTTTGATGCCAAATTTTCTATTTGCTCAATGTCATTCAATTGTAAATATAAGGTGAAAACCTCTTTATTATTTTCACTTTCTCCTAAAGATTTATAAATTTTTTTACTCAAAAATATCTGTTTATTTTTTCGTTCTTTTAAAGACTCATAAGTTTGTATAAAAGATTTTTTTAAATGATCTAAATCTACAAAAGAGCCATTGTCAAAATCACTTTTTTTCATTCCATCAAAATTATTTATAATTTCTAAAGAAGCTTTTTTATAAAACTTTGAATAACCTCTTAAGAGAAAATATAAAAACAAATTTAGTAATATAAAATAAAGTACTAATAGAATAATTTCCTCTTTATCTTGAGATTTTTTTTCTACAATTTGTTTGCCTAAAATTTCTTTATTACCAAGCTGCAAAAAGTATTCATTATACTTTTGTATTAAATGATAAATTACATCTTTTTCAAGAGGTAATATCTCTCTCAACTCATCATAAGAAAAATGAAGTTTTTTAAGAGATTTCTTTTCTAAGATATCTCTTTCATGTTTTCTTGTACGTACTTGTTGTTCATAGTCATAATAAAGCGTTGATGAGTTCCAAAACAAAGAGAAACAAGCATAAAAAGTAATTACTTGTATAAATTGTATTCTATGAAAATAACTTAATCTCGAATTTTTATAAGATAGAAAATACCAAATTAAATAGTAAAAGAAAAAGCAAATTAGCCCCCAAAATACAATCGACCAAATAAAGTCTTTCTCTATTTCTGATTTTTCAATTTGAATCACTCTATGCAAAGAAGTATTTGCAATAGGATAAACAAAATACATAAATCCATCTCTATCAGGGATAATAAAACTATCGTCTCTTAAAGATGATACATCTTTTAAAATCTGAAGTGTTTTTGATGAAATCTCTGAAATAGGAGACTCTAAACAAAAACTCAACCCTAAATTTTCTTGTGAACTATTCTCTTTAAAATATGAAGAGAAGGCTTCAGACAAAACTCTTTCTGATAAGGATAATTCTACTTTAATTCTTTTTTTATTTTGTATGAAATCAAAATCTAACAATCCTTCTTTTTCTTGAAATTTAAAAGATAGGTCATCAATTGATGCATTTCCTTTATATATATTTTGAACATAAGATATAAACAAACCATCTTGTTTATAAAACAAATAGTAAAATGCCCTTCTTTTTAACTCCTTTAAAATAAGAGATCTATGATCGATAAAACTTATTTTAGAATGCTTTTTATTTTCTAATTCTAAAAAGTTTTCTATTTTTTTACTTTGTTGCCAGTCACATAATAAGTAAACAAATAATACAAAAGATGATAATAAAAAGAAGTATAAAATTTCTTTTTTATAGGCTCTTATCATAAATTAGCTCCACGTAAAGTTCTCACTAATTCGTATTCTTTCATATCAAGCATAGCTTCTAAAATCATTTGCTTTAAATCTTTTGAATTTGTTTTTAAGTATTTTTCGTGTAAAATTTTTATGCTCTTATTACATTTTATTTTCTTTAAAGATAAAATTGCATTTCTTTCAACGAATGGATGACTATGAAAAATTTTTGAATAAGAAACTTCAAGACTACGTTCAATTAAGTTTTTATTTCTAAAGTAAAATTCAATGGGATCGCCTAAAAACCTAGAAGCAATTTCAATATTTTCTTTTACAAATATTTCTCCTAAACCATAAAGCCCAGAACAACTTAATAATTCATCTTCATCTTGAGCCATTTGAAGCAATACTTCAAATCCTCTAGCACTTCCCATTAGCCAAATTGCCATAGCAGCATTTGCCCTAGCACGATTATTTTTATCTAATAAAAGTTCATCTAAATATCGTAAAACTGTACCCCTCTCCATACATTTTCCAATTGCTTCTACAGCATTTGCTCTTACTCTATCATTTTCATCTTTTAATAATTCAAACAAAGGGTCAACTAGTTCCTTTCTTTTTAAATCTCCTAAAGAGATTACTAAAGTAGCACGAATATCGTGATTCCACTCCTGAGCCAAACAATTTAAAAAAGCTTCTCCGATTTTTTGCTCATTTTTAGAAGTAACCAATTGAGCTAAGGCTTTTACGCTAGCCACCCTAATTCTTGGAGAAACATCATCTAAAAGAGAAATTAATAAATCCAAGCCTTTAATAGCTTTTTGAGTCGCAATGACTCGTATACTCACAAGTTTTTCTTCTACTAGTTTTGAACCCAAATTTTCTAAATGATATTCTAGGTCTTTTTCTCCATCAATTTCAGAATATTGATCATTAATATTTTTATCTTTAAGCCAAAAAACCTGCTCCCCAACGCTTTTAAAAGAGTCATGTATATAAAAGTGTGAACCCTTTAAACTAGATGATTGCATAAAGTCAAAATCTTCTTTAATTGGTAAACCCATACCAACTCTACGAAAACCTTCTGGATGAAACAATACGCCTGTTTTTAAAAAAGAATCTCTAAGAACCACATGAAAAGACTCAACTTGCTCTTTTACCAAACACTTCATTAAAGCTGAAAGGGTTGCTATAGCATTCTTTTCAAAATACTCTTCTCTTTTAAAAAATAAAAACTCACACCCTTGTAATGAAAAGTTATTTACACCAGTATCTACAAACTGAGAAATCTCTATCATCTCTTTAAAAAAGTCTTTTTGAACTTTTAATTTATTATCTTTACTATCATTTTTAAAATGATAAAATATACTAATACTCAAAGTCCAGGTTTCACCATTTCTCTTATCAGATCTTTGAACTTCAGTTTTATCTTCATTCCAAATATCATCAGTCACAGCCTGATAAACAAAGTCTTCTTCTTGAAGCTTATTTAATAACTTATTTAGAGCTTTAATAAAAATGTTTTTATTTTTATCTTTTCCGTAGGATACTTGCTCTTTATATTGTCCATTAATTAAAGATTTTAAACCAGACTTAAGCTCTTTTTGTAAAAGGTATTCTTCTTTATATAAATATATTAATAAAAAAAATAAAATAAAAGCACATACTGCTACCCCTATTAATAAAGGTAGGCCAGATAATGTATGTATCATATAAATGAATAAAGCCAACCACGGAGTCAAACTTATACCAATTCCAAGAGATATAGACTGGAAAGAAGTTAAAGAAATTATCAAAACCACTAACCAAGATAAAACAAGCCAATAGCTCATACTAGACACAGGAAAACTTAAAAATTTATGATAAACAAAATAAATGAAAAGAAAGTAAAGTAAAGAAAATACTAAAAATTTAAGTTTTGCTTTTATCATACGAAGAATTGATAGATTTGGATGTTTGAAAATTTTATGCTTTAGTATACATCAATTAAGCGATGCCATAAAGTGAAAGTTATACTTTATTTTTGATCTAGTGATTGAAAATAGCCTTGAATCAAACCTTGAAATCGTTTTGGAATTTCTAAGTTTTTATAGATATTTATACTACTTTTTTTAGTACCCCTATCAGAGTCCATACCTAATTGTTTATTTTGAATTTTAGAATGATTAGATTTTCTTTTTTTAGATTCTTTTTGTTCTTTCRTAGCGTTTTGCATTTCAAGCAATTTGTATTCTATTTTATTTTGTTTTTTTCTTGTTTTTGAGCCCTTTTCTAAATCGCTCTTTCTAATCCCATCCTCAACATCTTTCATTTCTTTTGAAATTGATTTAAGTTTTTTAGCCATTTTTAATTTATTTTGATAAGACTCATATAAACGATCTGTTGATTTTCTAATTAACTCTTGTTGAAAAGCCATTTGTTCTTGAAGTTGCTCCTGTTCATATTGACTTCTTTGACTCATAGACTCGCCCATTTTTTGAGCCTTTTGATTTAAGTCTCTTTGATCATCAGAAAGCTTTTCTAAAGAGTCCATAAATTGCTGCATTTGAGATTGCTGCTTTTGTTTTTGTAGTTGCTCTTTTAAATTTAAAAGCAATAAACTCTGTTGGTTATTAGTAGCATATGCATCATATATTGGTTTAGCATTTCTTGGAGGAGTATCTGACTCATAATCTTTTACTGCTTTTATTATTTGTTCTTGAAGTAGTTTAGAAATAGTAATACATGTTTTACTAAAAGATAGATTTTCTTTGTATTCTTTTGCCATTTGTTTTTGTAAATGTAGAGCGCTTGAACGTAAAAAGGAGAACTCTTGAGCTGCATATCTTTTTCTTTGTAACCCCTTATAAAAAGATATTTGTCTTTTTATAGATAATAAAAATTTACTTTGAGAGTTTGATTCTTTTAAAAACTTATCTAATTGTTCTAAATTTACTTTCATTACCTCTTTTTGAGACTTTTTTATTGATTTTTTTAAATCTTGTTTCATCTTCTCAAGAGATTTTGCTATTTTTTTATTATTTTCTTTTGCTTTACTACTTTCTCTTTTACTTAATTGATCTTCCATTTTTTTATATTCTTTTGAAAGTTGATCCATCATCTTAGATTTATTTTGTAATTCATCTTTTAAAGACTGATCTAAGGATTTATTTTTTTGTAATTCTTTCAAAGATTTTTTAATCTCTTCCCATTTTTTTTGTAATTCTTTTGAAGCTTTTAAATTATTTTCTTTGTTTTTTTCGAGTGATTTTTGAAGAGTATTATGTTCTTTTTGAAGTTGTTCTATTTTTTTTAAGTTTGTTTGAAGTTTTCTTTTTGCCTGAACTTTTTTTAAAGCTGACAAGGTACGATCTAACTCTTCTGAATATTTTTTAGAGTCAAACTTTTTCATCATTTTATTTAATTTTTTTTGAGAAACATCTTTCATCGATTTATTCATTTGATTCATCATTGAAACGTCTCTATCCATTTGTTTCATTAAATCTTCATATAAATCTTTAATTTGATCTAGTTTTCGTAAAGTAGCCTCATCTAAAAGGTTTTTATCACGGTCATTTTTAAGAGATTCACCTATCTTTTTATCTATTTGTTTCGCTTTTTCTTGTAGAAGTTTTTGTTTTTTCAATAAATCTTTGAACTTTTTTTGATCTGATAAGGAAACTTTTTTATATGAATCCTTTTTATTCGATAACTTTTTTAGCATAGTCTCTTGAACTTTTTGTTCTTGAGCTATTTCTTTTAAGTCTTGCATTATTTCTTGTGCACTTTCTTCTGACTCTTGAGACTCCTCAAACGTATAAGGTACATACAATATGCCAGTCATTGAATAAGCTGGGCCCCGTGACTTTAGTTGATCCCAAGCTTTTACAATAAACTTGACCCTATCTCCTTCTTGCAAATAAATAGATCTTATTTCTAAGTTAGTTTCTATCATTAATTGATTTGATGACTCTATATCTATATCTATTTCTTCACGACTAGACATATAAGTCATTTCAAATTTTTGTCTGGAGGTAATTTCAACCTGAACCTTTTCTATTAAAAAATCATCTGTTATTTTTATTTTTAACGGTAATGACTCCAAAAAACCTGATTTTATTTTTTTTGGACTAACTGGGTTTAAAACTTTAATATTTGGTAACTCATCATGTTTTACTTCAATGAATCTTTTTCTACTTTTTGAAAGGACATCATCTAAATCACGAAAAGAAATTTGGTAATCTAAATTAGTCTTAATCAGTGTGTCTAATCTATAATGATTTTCTTTTTTTATAATTTTAAAGTCATTTTGTGAAACTTCAATTTTGGATAGTTTTTTGTTAAAAAAAACTTCCTCAAAAAACCTTGAACCAATTAGTATTTTTTTAGGTAAATAAGCTAGCTCTTTCTTTTTTTTATTTAAATATTTCGGATATTCTAACTCATATTTACTTTCAATGATTCTTGGAAAATCAACTATATTCAAAAGAATTTTTTTAGATTGATCGACACCAGAAAAGCATTGTAAAAAAACTTTATTTGAAAAACCTTTTAATTCAAAGTTAACTAAAAAATTATTTTCATTAATTTGTATAAATTTGGAGGCTATTTTTTCTTTTATTAATAAACCATTTATATCCAAAACTTTTAATTGCACCGGAAATAAAGGTACTCCCTTAATAGCTATATTTAATCGAATGCTCTCATTTTTCAAGTACGCCTTGTCTACATTCGTAAATTCAAATTTTAATTGTGATGTAAGAGGGTTATAAAAAGAACCAAGAACTACCCATTGCCTACTTTCTTTGATTTTCATTTGTATTTTAGAGTTGAATGAAGTTATAAAAATAAATATCAATAAAAGTAAATATTTGAAAGGAAACAACAAACCAAAGTTTGTTTTATGAAATGAACTTTTAAGGTCTTTTTCTAGTCTTTTTTTATATTCTTGGACTAAAGGAGATTTTTTACTTGTAGCAGGAAATAAATATGCTGATAGCTTATTTTGAATAAGTTCTTGATTCTCTGTCTCAAATAGAAAAATAAATTTTTTAAAGGTAATTTGTGAAAGCCAAAAAACCTTCATTAATATATATGCAAGTAATATTATTTGAAAAAAAATCAGCGCAATTATAAACAGATTTTTAAAACTAGCAAAATGATAAGAAATTAAATAAACAGATGAAATTAAAAAAAGAATTAAAATTTCTGCAATACAAGCTACAAATAAAGCTTGGCAAACATTCAAAAAAAGATAAAGTAAATAATGTAAAAAAACTCTAGTTTTAGTTGTCATAACTTCTTAAACCTAAACACCTTTAGCTGTATCTCTTTTGTTATTTCAACAGTATATAGTAGCTGAGCCAAATAAGCTAAAATATTTAATATACTTTTAATAAGGTACCAAATACCTTATCAGTTCCGACTTCATCAATACGAATTTTTACAAATTTAAGCGCTAAATCTTCTGTTGTTTCAAAAATAACTGGAATATAATTATCAGTTAAAGCTTTCATAAAACCTTTTGTTTTTCCGCCACGCTCTACAACAGCATCAAAAGTTTTACCAATATGTCTTTCTAAAAAGTCCTTTTTTCTTTTAGAAGAAAGAGATGTAACCCAACGGTTTCTCTCTTTTTTTATTTGTGGCTCAACCTTTTCTTGCATATTATTGGCAACTGTTTTATCTCTTGCTGAAAAAGTAAAAACATGAAAGTAATCTATTTCTAAGTTTAATAAGTTTTCTTTAACTTTGTCAAAACAACTTTCTGACTCTGTTGGAAAGCCTACCATTATATCAGCACCTAAACATATTTGAGGGCACAATTTACGAGCCATTTTCAATTTTTCACTATATTGCTCTATAGTATAGTTTCGTCTCATATCTTTTAATAACTGATCTTCGCCACCCTGCAATGGTAAATGGATATGTTTACAAATTTTATCATTCTCTACCATAAAGTTTAAAAACTCTGGAGTTAAATCATTTGGTTCTAAAGAAGATATTCTTAGTTTTTTTACAGTATCAATTGCTACCATATCTTTTAATAAAGCTAAAAGACCATAATCTTTTTCTTGCTCATACTGTCCTAAATTTACCCCTGTGATTACAAGCTCGGGATAAGTTTTAGAAAGTTCTTCAATCTGACTTAAAACCTCTTTTTTATCAACACTTCTTGATCTGCCACGAGCCCTTGGGATAATGCAATAACTACAATAAGCATCACAACCATCCTGTATTTTTAAAAAAGGCCTAGATTGAAATTTTACAGAAGACATAATTGACTGTTTTTGAAGGTTTAGCTCATCTAAATCATTTATATCTTTTTTAATAATATCAAAAAATTTTGCTTTTTCCATATTATTTAAAATTAAATCGACTCCAAGCTCTTTTACTTCATCCAAATCTGTTTGAGAGTAACAGCCCGTAACTACAATATAGGCATTTTCATTATGTTTTCTATATTTTCTAATCATTCGTCTTGAATCAGCAGAGGCAGAGTTTGTTACGCTACAAGTATTTAAAACAACAACGTCCCCTGTTTTTTGTTTGACTAAAGGAACCATCCCAAGAGTTTCTGATTGAGCTCTCATAACTTCAAGTTCATATTTATTCAATTTACAACCAACACTATCAAATAGTATAGTAGAGTTTTGTTCAATTTTTTTTTGGCTAAGTTTTTCCATATATCCACACATTTTATTAAGTTAATCTAAAATGTATCATTGAATTTAAAATATTTCATTCATCAACCAATTCAGAGCTTATTCCTCTAATAAATTAAAAATGATCGTTTATGACTTAAATTCTTTTTATTTAATATCCATCGATCACTATTTTTAAATAAATTTTTACAGAAATTAATTGATTTTTTTATAAAAAAATTTTAAATTTAAGTTAGAGCTTTTTCAAAGTTATGATTTGTCAGTTTAATCATCAATCCAAAACAAGGAAATCAAATGCAAAATCTACCAGACTATATTTCAAAAACACAAATTGATAATATAATATAAAATGTAGGAGAAGAAATTGCCTACTCTCTTTTAGAAGAGATTTTTACTGTTTATTCTGAAGATTCTGTCATGATAATAAATAGACTCAATAAAGCTTGTGAAAGCTCTGACCCAATTGAACTTGGTAAAGCCGCTCATCATTTAAAAGGAGCCTCACTCAATCTTGGATTAAATGAAATTTCAGCTATTTGCTTAAAATTAGAAAATTCTTCAAAAAATTTATCTAAAGATGAAATCAAATCTTTTATTCAAGATTTATCAAATAAATTAGAAGTTTTTAATCAATGGGCAAAAACAGCCTTTTAAAAGTTAGTAAATAATTTTCTTCTAAATTGTGCCATATATTCAGCAATGTCTTCACATCCATTATCTAAACTAAGTTCTAAAACTTCCTCAAGGACATGAGATAAAGGTTTTTTATTATAATATATAGCTAATAAACTGCTGATTAATAAGTAATGAGAATAAGGTTTTTGAAGATAAAAGTTTATTAAGCCTCTTTTTTGTAAATTTTTTGCAACCTCTAAATTTCCATAAGAAAATAAATAACAAAAATTTAATTTTTGTTGTTCATTTACCTGCATCTTTATACTTTTTCTAAGCATTTCAAAATCTTCATTGAAAAACTCAAATAATATAAAAATATGCTTAGATTTTTGTTCTATTTTATGTTCTAAACATTCTTCAAAGTTTTCAAAATTAATAATTTGAAAGGACTCTAACCCTTTAGCTTCTACCATTAAATCCATATCTCTTTGAGAAAATCTAATCAATCTTATTTCATCCATTAGTTTTCCTGCTTAGAGAGCCATTCACAAGCTTTTATATTTTTTCCTGTTAATCCATTTGATTCAATAGATGCCAACCAAATAAATAATTCTGTAGCTTTAGTCAAGCTTTTTTGCTCATCAAAAGATACATCTTGGGTTAAGTTTGAAGGATCAACAATATTACAATCAATATGATCGTCTAAATATTGGGCCGATAACAAATTAGAAAAAGTTTCAATACCAGCTTTTGAAATATAATATGCACTTTTATAGCTTTTTTCATTCATTGGTAAACTAGAATCCGTTATATGAATTATTTTACCTGATTTTTGCTCTAGCATATGGGGTAGAACACTTCTTACCATGTTGTTCGCTCCCAATAAATTTGTTTCAATCACCGAATTAAAACTATTTACAGCGCATTCATGAATTTTACAACTATCACCAAATTTAGCCGCATTATTAATTAAAACATTCACACAACCATATTCAAGTACTACTTTTTTAATTAAATTTGAAACTTGTAAGGGAATAGTAATATCACAAGCAGCATAAAAAAAGCTGTCTTTATAATCTATTAAAACCTCATCTAAAACTCTTAAAGCCTCTAAGCTCCTAGCACAAATAGCTACTTTTGCACCCTCTTTTAAAAAAGCTTTTACCAAATGAAGACCAAGTCCTCTATTTCCACCAGATATGATGGCAATTTTACCTTGAAGTCGCATATAAGCTCCCGTTTTATTTTATAAGACCAACAGCATACAACAAAATTTCAACTCAGTACAAGAAATTATAAGTTACTTCTAGTTTTCTGTAGAAGAAACTTTTAAAATGAAGTATCCTTCAAAAAAATATCTAGCTATCAATAAACAAGGATTCAATATGCAAAAAGTTACTATTATCGGTCATGGACCAGCTGGTCTTACAGCAGCAATTTATACAGCAAGAGCAGGTCTAGATCCACTTGTTCTAAGTTCAAGTTCAGAGCTTGGCCAATTAGATCAAACTACAGATGTTGAAAACTTCCCTGGGTTTCCTGACGGAATCATGGGGCCAGAAATTATTGTAAATATGCACAAACAAGCCGAAAAATTTGGAGCAAAATTTAAAATCAGTCATGTTTTAGAAATCTCTGGAAACGGTCCATATACCTTAAAAACTGATAGTGGAGAAATTCAATCCCAAACTATTATTATTGCAACAGGAGCCAAACCAAAAAAGTTAGGTCTAAAATCTGAAGAAAAATACTGGGGACAGGGAGTGACAGCCTGTGCTGTTTGTGATGGTTTCTTTTATAAGGGTTTAGACATTGTTGTAATTGGTGGAGGAGACTCTGCTTGTGAAGAAGCTATCTATCTTACTAAATTCGCCTCTAAAGTAACTTTAATCCACAGAAGAGATAAACTCAGAGCCTCTAAAGTCATGGCTGATAAAGTAAAAGCACACCCAAAAGTGGATATCTTATGGAATAAAACCGTAAAAGAAGTCCTTGGAAATGAAAATGACGGTGTAACTGGAGCATTATTAACTGACACAGTTACCTCAAAAGAAAGTCAAATTTCATTTTCAGGCTTTTTTCTCTCCATTGGACATATCCCAAATACTGGCTTTTTAGGTAATTTTGTAAATAAAGATGAAGAAGGTTATGTGATTGTTGAAAGTGGTACAACCAAAACCTCAAAAGAAGGTATTTTTTCTGCTGGTGACTTATCTGACAAGGTTTATAGACAAGCCATTACTGCTGCAGGCCAAGGTTGTATGTCAGCATTAGATTCAGAAAGATATATCGCAGAAAAATCATAACCATAATCTTGGATTTAAAATATGGCCTGTATAAAACATTATACAGGCTATTTTTATAATAATCTAACTAAGTATAGTTTTGTCTTGGAACAATTTTTTCAAATCATCATTTTGAAATGTATTATGTTTTTGATTCTTAATCATTCTTTTAATACTTTGAGGCTTTGTGATAATACCAATCTTAGAAAAAATTGATAGCTATATTAGTGATGAAGCCTCTAGCTTTTTCATAATGGAACCAGAAGGGCTACCTTGTTTTTTACAATTTGCAAAAGTTGGAGAAGTTCTTCTATTAGACATTCCTAGTTCAAATTTTTTTTATGATGAAATGGAATCTCAATTAAACGAATTATTGAAAATAAAATATAATAAAAACGCAATCTCTGTAAACGAAAATAATCGTATAGTTAGCTATCAAGTTAGGTTTTCAAAAGCAGAATCCAATAAAATGTGCTATATCGCAAAAGATATTTTTCAAACTATTTTCATGGTAGAAGAAGACTCCGATATGAGCATAGTAATGAGGTAAAAATGACAAAAGATGTTGATTTTTCTAATTTTTTTGTAAAAGGTTTAAAATCTGTTTGTAAAGAATACTCCATTGATTTGGATAGTATTCCTGAACCCCATCTTCATAAAGATAAATATATTGAAACCTCTGGTGTAGATATTTTAATCTACCTTTTTGAAGAGATTGAAGGCTTTTGTGTTTTATCATTTGCTGTTGATGTAGCAACAAATATCACAAGATCTATTGATATGGATCCAGACTCAGTAGACGATCAAATTACTCGAGAGGCCATGGCTGAAATAGGCAATTTAACAGCAGCAAGAGCAAGTGCATTTTTAGCTAAAGCCAAAATTAAAACAAATATATCTCCTCCAAGTGTATTTTGGGGAAAGGGCTCACATATCTACTCTATGGTTCCTAATTTAACTCGAACATTATTTCATACTAAATTTGGAGTAGTAACCCTTTATTCATCTGTTCGCCTTAGAAAATAGTTTACTGATGTTGCTTTATAACCTGGCTTGCAAATAATTGATTGAAATAATTTAAATGGTCTGTATTATCCATTAATATAGGTATCATCTCAACAAATGAATGCTCTTTAATAGCTAAAATTGCATGATAAATCGTTTTGTCACACCCATTTTCTAAAGCACCTTCAAATAGTGAATACAACTCTTCAACTCTATATCTTGCTATTCCACTTAAAATCATTGATTTTATAAATAAGCTATTTTCTTTGTTAAAGGCTTCTTGAATTAAACTTCTATGAAAAACATAGTCTTTATTTGTCATAGCTTTAATCATTGTTGCTCTTTGCTCTTCATCAGCTGAATTTAAAAATTTAAAATAATTCTTTCTAAAGTCTATTTCTTTTTTTTCTTTTTCTGATAATGTTGGCTTATTTTCATGAGTTTTAATTTGATCTAAGCAAAAGTGAATTAATTTTATATTTTTTGAAAAATATTGTTGTTTTGACATCCAATTCAATATCTCAAGAGCACGAAGTTTAATTTTTTGATCATCATCATGAATACAAGTTCGGCTAACTAAAACAATTGCCTGCTTTCTTTTTATAAATCTAACCAACTCTAAAGCATTTCTTCTCTCACTTTTTACGTCTGTCTCTAACTTATGCTCTAAAAAAGTTAAAATATTTTCTGAGTTTAATTCTAAAAAACGAAACAAAGCTTCTTTTTTTATAGATTCTCCTGCAAAAATTTCATAAAATAACTCTTCTAAATGATAATCTAAAAGAGTTGTCATTTGATGAGAGGATTCTTTTTTTATACTAGGGTTTTCATTAACATGAGTCGGAACAACTATAGAGTGAAGCCCTTCCATCGCTAAAATAGAAGCACTTAATCTTTTTTCAATATTTTTTGGAATATTAATTGTTTTAAGCTTTTTTAAGAGTTCACCTTTCCACAAGCGTATATGCTCATTATAGCTACTCTTATCTGCTGGATATAGGCCTCTTTTTAATTGCTCTTCTCTCTCTTTTTCAACAGCAGTTAGTAAATAAACGACTCTATCCACTAATGGAGATAAAACCTTTCTCTCAACAAACTCAGCCTTAACTTCTCTCTCTCTTAACTTTGTTAAAAGTTTTAATAATAAAGATGAGTCATATCTTTTAAATATTTTTTGACGCTCGTGAAAAGATAGATGAGGCATCAATCGTAATTGATAATATCTCTCATCTATATAGGCTTTCAACTTTTCTAAGTTCTGAAAACCTAATTTTTGATCATGCTTTTCTAAAATTTTGGCAGAAGTCATCACGTACTTATCGACAAAAAATACATTAATCATTAACTTTTTGTCTACAACTATAGTTTCATAGACTGTATAAATTTCAATATATAATTGCTATCTTTCAATCTCATCTGATAAACTAGAATCAATCTAAATTTATAGTTAAATTAATAAAGTTGTTTTTATGAAAATATTACTCTCAAACCCTCCTTGGACTAAAAAAGGCCCTTATTATGCAGTAAGGGCAGGCTCTAGATGGCCACATTTTGAAAATGATGACTTTGATTATATGCCATTTCCATTTTTTTTAGCTCACGCTACCTCATGGTTAGAGCAACACGGCTATAAACCCAAACTAATAGACTCTTTGGCGTTAAAACAAAATCACAAAGATTTTTATAAAGACGTTGATGACTTTAAGCCAGAGCTAATCGTAATGGAAATATCCTCTTTTTCTATGAAAAATGACTTAGAAATTGCTCAAACCATCCGTAAAAAACATCAAAATGTAATCATAGCATTTGCTGGTTTAGCCAATGAAATGAAAGAAGAAGAATTTGTTAAAAAAAATCCATTTGTAGATTATTTTTTAGTTGGTGAATACGAAGAAACCCTACTTGATTTAATTCATTCTATTGAAAAAAATGAAGAGCCATTAAAACTTAATGGCCTTACTTTCATACAAAAAGATGGCAAATTTTCTGGATTTGAACGAAGGACTCTAAATAGTAATATTGACGACTATCCTTGGCCTTCTCGTGATCAACTTCCTATGCAAAACTATCATGATGAACCTGGCAATATACCTCTTCCATCTGTTCAAATGTGGGCTAGTCGAGGGTGTCCATATAAATGCATCTTTTGTGCATGGCCACAAATTATGTACGGAAACAACGACTATAGATCCAGAAGTATTATCGATTTAGCCGATGAGTTTGAATGGCTAGTTACTGAATGTGGATATAAATCTGTTTACTTTGATGATGACACTTTCAATGTAAATAAAAAACGTATTAAAGACTTTTGTCAGGAGTTAATCACACGAGGTATTAAGGTACCTTGGGCTGCTATGTGCAGAGCTGATCTTGTTGATGAAAATTTATTAAAAATAATGAAAAAGTCAGGTGTAAAAGCTGTGAAATATGGCCTAGAGTCAGCCGACCAATCAGCTGTTGATCATATGCAAAAGCGACTTGATTTAAAAAAAGCCACAGAAAACATTAGATTAACTCACAACTACGGCATTAAAACACATTTAACATTTATGTTTGGGCTCCCTGGAGAAACCCGAAAATCTTGCCAAGCTACACTTGATTTAGCATTAAGCTTAAACCCAGAAAGCCTTCAATTAACTGTTGCGTCTCCTTTTCCTGGCTCTGTTTTTATGGAACAACTTAAAGAGTCAGGACACTTAGTTAAAGATGTAACAGATGCAGATGGCATGAGAACATCTTGTGTTAGAACAGAAGCTATGTCTCACGAAGAACTTGAAGATTTTGTAGCACATGCTCAAAATGAATGGATGATTCATGTTTCTAAAAGAAATAGAAAAAAACATAGCTCTCCAAACGTAAAAGAACCCTTAGTTTCTGTGATTATTCCTAACTACAATGGAGAGGCTTTTTTAAGAAACGCAGTTAGCTCTATTGTTCATCAAACCTGGAAACACACCGAAATTATCGTTGTAGATAATAATTCTAGTGATAAATCAATTTCAATTATTAAAAAAGAATTTCCTCAAGTTAAAATCATGAGCCTAAACAACAATACTGGCTTTGCTGCTGCTATTAATACTGGAGTTAAGATCTCTCAAGGGCAATATATTGCTTTTTTTAATAATGATGCACAAGCAAAACCAGACTGGATTAAAACTCTCATTGATGCAATTGCTGACAAAAGTGAAGTTGGTTTTGCCGCTAGTCGAATTTTAAATCAAAATGACCAGCGCCTCATTGACTCTGCTGGAGATGGTATTACTTCATCTGGCAAATGCTTTAATATTGGTAATGCAAATCTTAACGGTGCTCATTTTGACAAACAAAGATGGGTTTTTGGAGCAACTGGAGCAGCTAGTTTTTATAAGAGACAAGCACTACTTGAAGCAGGAGAGCTAGACGAAGATTTTTTCATGTACCTAGAAGATGTTGATTTAAGCTTTAGATTGCAAACTCTTGGTTATAAGTGTCTTTATGTACCAGAAGCTATCGTAACCCATATTGGTTCTGCAACAGCCAACTCATATCCAGGTCTCAAAACCTACTATTTAAGTAGAAACCTTATTTCTCTTTTGGTCAAAAATATTCCAAAAAATATTATTAAACTTAATTTTATTCCTTTTTTAATTCATATTTTATATATGTTTTTCTACCAATTATTAATTAACCGTGAACCAGTTTCATATCTTAGAGGGCTATACCATGGTCTACAAATGGTTGAATCTAACATCCGAAAAAGAAAGGTCATTTTAGGAGCCCGTAGAATCACAGATGAAGATTATCTTAATATTTTTCAATTTGGAGATATTAATTATAGTTTGACAAAAAAAATGAAGCAAAAACCACCTTCATCGCATCAAATTGAAATTACAAAAGCAAATGTAAGTAGTGCATAAGTATTTATGGATCTTTTATTTTGCACTTTCTCCTTTTTTATTAACTAGTAGTACTTTTGATAGCTTTGCTTTTAAACAATCTATATTTTTACTTTTTTTAGGAGTACAATCGTTATTTTTTGCTTATTGTATAAATACTAAGTCCATTTACTTTAAACTAAAGCATTTAGATTATTTAATTATATTTGTATTTATATTACGCTGTAGTACTTCATTTTATTATTTAGATACTCTTAAACTATACCCATCATTGGGCACTCTAACATTTGAGTTTTTTTTACTCTTATTTTATTTACAATTACGTATTTTAAAAATAGATTTAAAAACTATAGACTCTATAATTAAGGCACTCTGTTTTTCTTGCTTTACTATTTTTTTACTCCAAGCACTTTCAATAGTAAAACCCCTCATATTTACCAATCGTTTTGATGCTAACTTTTTTCATCCTAATATACTTGGCATCATATTTTGTTCATTTTTAATTTATTTTCATAGTTCATGTGAAAAACAAATAAAATACTACTTTATAGCAATCATTTTACTTTTAGTTAGCTTTTCAAAAGTGGCTTACTTCATATACTTTACTTATCTTTTAGTTAAATATCGTTTTCATTTAAAAATTATATTGTTTATCTTTTTTGCTTATTGTTTTTTTACATTCAACAATCAAGACTCTTTAAATAAGTTTAGAAATAATTTACAGCGATCTCTTCAAATTAAGTCACACATCTATAAAGCAAGCCTAAACGCAATTTATCAAAAGCCTTTAGGCTATGGCACAGGGTTATATGCTTATAAAATTCAAAAATTTTTACCCGATTCTTTTCATTTAATATTTCCAAACCCTAATCATCATACTCTTTACAAAGCCCATAACTTTATACTTGAACTCACCTTTGAATCTGGTCTATTTATGCTAATTTTTTTATTATACTCAATCATTTACTTACTTAGCTTTCAAAAAAGCCCCATTAAAAACACTTTGTTTGTTTTAGTCATAGCATCAATGACTTCTATGCATCTAAACTACCCCGAATCTCAAATTTTATTTTTACTTTTATTGAGTTACTTAGAAAGCCAAAAAGAGGAGTATTTATGAACTTTTTTTCTATCATAAAATACTTATCTCCTATTATTGGAGTTACATCTTTAATGCTTTCTTTTTTGTTATTTGAAAGTCAAATTAAATTTAAAGAGCATCAATTTTTACTAAATGACCAAAAATATAATCAAAGATTTACCATTAGTAAGTTTTCTGATTTAAAGCTAAGAAACAAATACCTAGAGCTAATAAGAAATATCAACCTCAATAATAAAAGCGATAGATACTGTAATAGCTTTATCACTCATTTTCCTGGCTATTTAGAGCCTTCTTATATGCTTGCTATACATCACTATCAAAATAAACAGTTTAAAAAAGCTTTGCTTACTATTGAGCAAGAGATAGATCACCACCCCTATTATTATGAAAACTATTTTTTAAAGTCTAAAATAGAAAAAAGCCTTCATATACGCAATGAAGACTCTTTAAAAATAGCTTTGAAATTAAAAAAAAGAAATGATTTTTTTAGGGAGTATTAGTAAATATTGGAAACATAACACCATTAAAATCATTTGATTCTTCAGGCATTATGATATTACCATTTCTTAAATCGACATATATTGGCTCATACTCCTCATCAGCCTCACCTGCTAAAACACCAGCTGAACCAACCATCACAACTAAATAACATTTAGCGTTTGATAAACTAGTTTGAGTTAAAGTATTTAAACCATCAACAGGGTCATTTGCAACCCCTCCCATCTTAGTATTTAATTGGCCCAAACGATCATAAGACCAATATGTCATATCTCCAAGAAGATTACTGGAAGTATCCGCTCCACTAGGGTTTTCATCATCACCAGCATACTTTATAACTACATCAGAAGGAAAATTTATTATATATTGTCTAGTTTCTAAATCATCAATAGCAGATAGTGAAGTAAAACTTGCATTAACAACAAGAGGAGATCTAACTCGATCGGGCGTATTTAAACCATTGTCATTTACAATCATTAAAGAGTAACCAGCTTCATTGACATCATCAGGATCAACCCCATCACTCACAGTATTAGCAATATCTTTTTCGTCTAAACGTCCTCGATAAATGAATATTGCGAAGGCATTACGAGTTGATACTTTGTACTCATCATCATAAAGTCGATTATTTCGCTCATCTACCTCTGATTTTAAAGCAGAACTTTTAGCAGAACGAATAGCCGCACTCAATAATTGAGCTGCTTGTTTTTGATGATAAAAAGCAATGGTTGATCTGAGTGACCATACAGCCCAAGTAGCCATAATACCAATTAAGCTTATCACTACCATTAGTTCAATCAATGTAAATGCTTTTTGTTTTAACTTCATCATAGAGTCGAACTCCTATAAGGTACTCTTATGATTTGTTTTACTGATATACCTTCTGGCTCAGTATGCTTATATACCCTATCGCTTACGGTAGATGCTCTACTATCTAAATCACAAATAGGAATCAATCTACTAGCATAATAAGCTTCATTCACTCTATTTGTTCTTAAAGTTGGTAAAGTATCCGCTCTTAAAGACGAAACCGTACAATCTAAATCATCAGTTAACGCCACGCCCCCATCTTGAATATTTTCGTTAGTCCATTCAAAAGTAGTTGCATTCATTCTTGCACCTTGAAAAATAGCTTTATCTTCAACATCTGTTGAACGAATATCAATATGAAAATCCATGCGATACAAAACTCTTGCAACTGTTTGAAAATCAGAATAAAATATTTCATTTGGGGCTCTTGAGTTTGTTAAATTAGATAAACTATCTGTAACAATTTTAACCTCACCAAGAGACCACAAAGAGTAAAAAGTATAAGCTGGGCCACTTTCTGCAACAACAGTTGTTATATCTGCATTTCCCCTTGAGCTGATTGACCAATAGTCAACATCCCCTCGTTGATAAGATAAATATGGCATAGGAAACTGTAAAACACCTAAATACTCATCGTGATCACCATTAGCATTCGTATCTAAAAAATCTCTAGCATAATCTGGTTTCCAATACGAAGTATCTCTCCATCTTAAAGTACTACCAAACAATGTAGATGCTGGTGATGGCATTGGTAAAAGGCCATCCTCTCTAGGTAATGCCCACATTGGATGTAAATCCGTTGGTCTATTAACATCAATTGCAAATAAATTATCTAGCTCAACAAAAATATCTTTACCATCATAGGTTCTTAATGGTACATCTTGGATAAAACTACTTGTTAATTTACCAGCTCCTTTTATAGAACCACCATAACCATCTCTTTGTGTATCTCTTGTTAACCAAAGCTTAAAAAAAGTTTTATATCTTATATTATCATAAATAGTTTCATCAAATAAAGTATTATTAGTACCATCATCATCAAGGTCTAAATCTAAAACTGTTTGCAAACCAACATTATATTGCTCTCTTGCATCAGCTGGCTCAAAGGGGTAAGTTAAAGTGGATGAGTAATCTATAGAGCGATTAATTAAGCGATCAAATAAAATTTCTTTGTTTCTATCAAAATCTAAAGCATTTACCATATCTGTTGGTTCTCTTATGATAGTACCACCTGTACCCGCTCCACCATTAATTAACTCTGATTCTATGTGGGCATCATAATGGTCATAGCCACCAGTATTTGAAAATTGAAAGTTCCAGTCATTATAATAATGCCATCTTCTAGTCTGTAAATGTCCATAATCATATGAAACCTGCTCTGATGGACTAACTAAATTACTTGGATCACTTCCTGCTGCATCTCCTACTAAAGCACCTCCTGTAGTTCTTCTTGGCGAGGCTTCATCATCCCAGGTTATTAACTTTCTGGTAAATCCTGTTTGCACATCATCAGTTTTTTCTCTTAATACATTAAAACGGTAATCACAATGATCATAATCTGGCCATTTTTCACCCCATTTTAAATCTGCTACTATTCCCTCAGGCCTTAGGTCTTTTATTGCTGGCTCAGGGGCTAATAAATGCCAGATCTCTATATTATTATAGAGTGGGTCATCAGATAATAAAAACTCGACTGGGCAATCTCTCAGTAGGTCATTGGAAAAGTCGGCTTCTGTATCAGGTCTTGAGTTTGGTATTTGACGATGCATTGTAGCTATTTGAGCAACATTGGTAGTATATTGCAAACTGACAAACTCAGATTTAATAGGTACTACTGTATTACCTGGTGTAAAGTCATTTACAACTTCTACACCAAGCTGTGGTCTTAAAACTGCATCAATTGGTATTCTAGGATCAATAGATTCTTCATATGGATTTGAGACCTCGTTAATGCAGTTTGCTCTGCTACCGTCTTTACAAAGGCCACCATCACCACTATTACCCCCTAAAATTTGTCTCATCTCTGAATTTAGTCTTAAATAATGGGAGTCAGTACCAGGCCACAATCTACCCCCATGATTAGAAGTTGGAGTCATATTTGTTTCATTCTCTCTTCTATCTTTTCTAGCTTTTTCATCATATAAAAAGTTTATAATCTCTTGCCATGATGGAGGTATCTCTGCAATCACTGTCTCATCTGAAGCAGATGCAGAAGCCATGGCAAAATCTGTATTAAAATGAGTTGCAAACCTTAAGTCAATAATACTCATGGACTCCATTACATTTTTAAGCATAGAGTAGCCATAGTCAATACCAGAGCGAGCCGCTATATCTGCTGCTTGTTGATACTCTTTACTACGTTTATCTTTTACCATAATATTTAAAGTTTCAAGTTCACTTGTAGTTAAAAAAGAAACCAATACCATCATACCAATAGCAATTAATATAAAAGCACCTTTATTTGATTTTTTATAATGCTTCATTACATGCTATCCCCGGTCTCACTTTGCAATAACCTTTGTCTTATACCTGGTATTCTGCTCCATTGATATCTATGATAAGATAAGTCAAGAGTCCATAGTAAATTTTTACCATAACTTGGAGAAACAATGCCTTGGGCAACTGCCTTAATTTTAGAATTATCTATAAATTCTGCATCAGCAATCGCTGTTAGACCATCAGCATATGATCGATTACACTCACGCACAACAATCATTACCATAATACTATGAGTACCTACACCACCTATCTCTGTTGTAAAAGCTGTACCCTCAACACTCATCATGTTACCATTATTAGAAGAACCATTAGCAGATGTCCAATCATTGAGATGCTGGATATATAATAAGTCTACATCTGTACTAATCAATTTTGAAAACTTATCAGCTCGTCTATCTGTAGTGTCTAAATTTTTAACATCTACTCTACCTCGAACAGCATTAGAAAAGACTAAATTACCCTCTCTAACTTTACGATAATAGACATACCTTCTAATCAGCTCGTTGTTCCAAGAGTTTGAACCATTTCCATCAGAACTAGAACTTATAGCGACTTTATTAATAAATAGCTCAAGACCAGTCGATAAAGAAACATCAGCTGCATTTTGAAGATTGTTATCATCAAAACCTATTTGATCGTATCTATTATCAAGTGACCGGTCAAGACTTTG
Source organism: Candidatus Cloacimonadota bacterium (assembly GCA_002402105.1). Taxonomy (GTDB): domain Bacteria; phylum Muiribacteriota; class UBA6191; order UBA6191; family UBA6191. The sequence continues at coordinate 73,686 of NVVD01000015.1, read as the reverse complement.
ACCTGCAACAACAGTTAAATACTCCTCCGAAACTAAAGGATACACATCTCTAAAAGAAGAGTCTTTTATTAAAGATGTTATATTATGAAAAGTACTTATAGCATCAGATATAACATCTGGTCCTATATTATAACCCGCACCTAGCTCATTTGGATAAGGTAAACTTAAAAATACTTTATCTCTATCAACATCTGCTGTCACAGATTCGTAGTCTGCTTCTGTGCCTAAACCATAAACTTCTGCTTGTAATAGATCAATTCGAGGTACTGTATTAAGGCCATTGTCACTATCTAAACCAGATGATTGACCCTCTTGGGAAAACAATCTAGTAAACTCCATAAAACGAGTATTTTTATCAGCATTAGCAACCAAAGCACTTTTTGATGCAAATGTAGTATCTCTTCTTTCTTGAGAGCCAATAAAGGTCATTACCTTTTCAAGTTGTGAGTAAGCAAGCTGTTGATATATACCCAAGTTTTTCATTTGCATTAATATTTTTTGTTTACCTTGAGTACTTGAGGAGTAAGTAGCTAAAACAATAGACAAAATCATTGATGAAACTAAAACTTCTATTAAACTTAGAGCTTTTTTATCTTTAAGTAAGCGCATATTAGCCCGTTACTCTACCCATAGTAAAACTAGTACCTTTAAAAATTTTAGTTTGTGTATCTGCATCATCTTCACTATATCCTGATTTACTTGTAATCTGAAAATCTACAATAAATTTTCTTAAATTATCTCCACCTTTATTTATTTCTAACTCATCAACTGTTGCATAAAAGTCTGGCACTTGTTTCATGACTGATAATCTTGTATTTGATTGTAGATCAAAATCTATTGGATCAATTTCTCCTGATGCTGGTATATCATTTCCTGTTACACGGCTAAAATATAAGTTTTTTGTTTCATTTGTAGCATCGGTATAATTATAATCTGTATAAGAGGCATCTGATTTTTGCTGAATATCTGTGAAAAAATATCCTACCTCTGTTAATTTATCATTTTCATCATACTTATAATAATACAAAATTTGATGATTTCTTTTTGTGCCATCGTTTTCATATTCTACATCTTTAAACCTGCCATTAATAAAACCAATACGAGTTGCTCCTGCCAATACTTTTTGTATCATCATTCGAGTTGTACTTGAATCACTTAAGTGTTTTACTTGCTTTCCGTGACGTTTTGAGACTTTTTGTAAACTTGAAAATGCAACTAAAAAACCACCCAGCACAATAGTAGAACTTGAAATCGCAACCAACAGCTCTATAATAGTAAACGCTTTTATTCTATTGATTAGTTTTTTCATATACACTTCCTTATCAATTATTAACTACACTTAAATATGCAACTCTTCTTAATTATACAATAATTATTAGATGTATGTAGTCTGCTTTAGTACTTTTTTAATTTCTTTTAATAAAAAGGGGCTAGCCCTTAAGCTAGCCCAATTTTATACTAAGGTGTACTACCTGAGTGTAAATCCTCACTACCACCAGATGGACCATCAACTCCACTTCCACCAACAACTACCGCGTCAGCAGGACCTCTATCAGAAGCTGGACTAGCTGCAACTGTACCCCATACTAAACAGCCAACGCCTCGAACCTTACCATTAGTATCATCGTTACCAGAGTCTGTTCTGTTATTCATGATCCATTTATAATCAAAAGTTGTAGTCTTATCTTCAACATTTTCAATTCCACTCCATGCAGAAATTGTTTCGGGGCAAATAAACACAACATCATCTTGAATCATCTTATAAACCTGATTTCTATTGCCATCAGTAATTGGGTTAATTCTGGATGGCAAAGCAGTCGATGAAGCATCCATATCACCATCTATTCTAAATGTAACTTCATGTACAGTACCTGCATCTGGGGTTCTAATAGCAACAAACTTTGCTTCCCACATACCAAGCCCCTTTTCAATGGTGTTTTGATTACTTACACAAGATTGCTTTCTGGCATCTCGTGAAAATTGTGCATACTTACCAATACCCATTGTTGCTAAAATTCCGATAATCACAATAACTACCAAAATCTCAATCAAGGTAAAACCTTTTCTTCTTAAGCTTCTCATTAATAAGCCTGTCTTCATAACCTTCTCCTTATATGAACATAGAATCTAATCAAAACACCTTTTGCATTTTGCTAAAACTAAAAATACTTAAAACTAATTAAAGTCACCATATAAGCCAACTTTAATGTCTACTAAATTCAAACTATAGCATTTAATTTAAAAATACAAGTTCAATCTCACCAAATACTAATAGAAAGTTTCGTGCCAAAACAAAAACCGAATTAAAATCAATCAATTGAATAAAAATAGCAAGCTCTTTATTGCATCTAATTTATCAAATGCAAGGTTTTTCATGCATTTGGTACGTTAATCTTTATCTAAACCGAGCTTTTTAATATGTTGGGATAAATCATTTCTGTTATATGAGATCTGCTCTGCTGTTTTTGATATTTGATAATTATTCTCTCTTAAATAGTGGGTAAAAAAATTTCGATGAAAACAATCAATTACTCCCTGTTTTACATCTTTGTAATTTGAAATATTTAATGGAAAACCAACCCTATAGTCAGACTCATCCGTAACATTTAAAATAGAAACAACATCTTCATAACCAATCTCATCAGACTCTGTTAAAATTACTAGTCTTTCAATAGTATTTTTAAGCTCACGTACATTACCAACCCACGGATACCTAGAAAACAAATCTTTTGCTTTAGCACTCAAAACTTTTTTCAAACCTGTTTTTTCAAACATTCTTTCGATAAAAAAGTCACTCAACTCTGATAAATCTTCAATTCTATCTTTCAATGGAGGAATTTTTACAGGTAAAACATTTAATCTAAAAAATAAATCTTCTCTAAAGGTTTTCTTTTTCACCTCTTCTTCTAAACATCTATTTGTTGCAACAATAACTCTTACATCAATATCTTTAGTTAGAAGTTCTCCGACTTTAGTCACTCTTTTTTCTTGTAAAACTCGTAAAAGTTTTGCTTGCATCATCAAAGGCAACTCACCAATTTCATCTAAAAAAATTGTTCCTTTATCAGCTGCCTCAAATTGACCTATCTGATCTTCGCTTGCACCTGTAAATGAACCCTTTTTATGTCCAAACAAAATACTCTCAAATAAGTTTTCAGGAACAGCAGCACAATTTACAACAATAAAAGCTCCTAAAGAGCGATTAGATACACTATGAAAATGTCTAGCAGTAACTTCTTTACCAACACCAGATGGCCCTGTAATTAAAATTGTCGAATCTAAGTTTGCCGTTTTTTTAGCTATTAATTTTATTTTGTCTAAAGCCTTTGATTTACCAATAAAAGGAAACCTCTCTGCAACCTGAGATAATAATACCTGTTTTTCTTGTATGAAATCAATTTGCTTTTGCACCTTATAAAAAATTTCTATCCAAGGAGAGTCCTTAAAAGCATAATCTTTTACATTTTTATATTTAATCAATAAATCTACGGCAAATGATTTATTTTGTGATGATAAAACCAATATGCTACCTTTAAAACTATTTTCTATACTAAAGTCTAATAGCTTAACACCTGCTTTATAATCAACCTCACTAATATCTCCTGAATGTAATGGAAATATAATATCCATAATCATTAAGTTTATACTTTTAAATTTAATGATTTCTTTTGCTTCATCTAAGTTTTTTGCATATGAAAAATTGCATATATTTTTAAATTTTTCTTCGAGTTCTTCTGAGATTTCGTAACTATAATTTTCATCATCTTCAACAACTAAAACTTGTATCATAATTTCCCCAAATAATTTCTAATTTCTAAAAGATGGTAAATCAATAGATAATGAAAAACCGCTTTCTTCTAGATTTTTTAATTCTAGTTGTGCACCAATTATATTACAAGAGTTTTTCATCGCCATTAAACCGGTACCACCTATACTCAATCCATGTGAAAACCCTTGATTTAATTCTTTTAATATATTTTCACTAATCCCTGGGCCATCATCTATAATTTCAAGCCTAATTTCTTGTGATGACTTTTTCAACAAAAAAAATGAAACACTTTTTGAACCTGCCTCAAATGAGTTATTAACTGCATTTTCAAATAATAAATAAATTTCTTTTTCAAATTGTGCTTTATGTACAACACGTATTTTTTTTGAAATTAACTGTGAGTCAATACTTATATCAATATTATCTTTCTCTGTATTTGATTTAATAAAAGACAAAATACCCTCTTCTAAATCATATTCATGGTCTTTTAAAAACTTTGAACAAGAGTTACTTAATTTTGTAAAAAAAGAAGATTGAGTCTGTAAAAAAAATTCTGCATTTTTATCCCCATCTAAACTACCTAATTCATTTTTATATTGAAACATCTTTAATAAAACTTTTTCAAAGTCAACAGCCAATATCTCTTCTGTTAATGAAAAAACCTGCAATTTTGGCAAGCTCATTAAATCTTCTTTTTTTTTCACTAAATATTTCATTTTAACATTAACATCATCTATGTTTAAATCTCTAAAAAAAGTTTTTAATAATTTTTTTTGATCATATAAATAGCGTTGATAAACCGAAAACTTCCCCTTTAAACCATGAATACATGAACGATGAATCTCTTCTAATAAGTCCAATTGTTTTAATAAATCATTTATATCTAAACGAGACTCTTTAAGATATTCTTGCAATAGGTTTTCTATTAAATGAATACTTTCTTTTAAAGAACAATGATTAAACTCAAAACTTCTTAAAAACATCTCTATTACTTCAAAATCTAAAGAAAACTTTTCTAAAAGTTTTTGTATATATAATATAAAAGATTCTTGTATTTTCGATAAAATACCTAAACTAGCTTCTTCTTCATATATAACTAAACTTTGAAAAATAAAGATACATTCTTTTCTTGAATGAAAACCTATTTGAGTATAATCCATTTTTTTTAGAGTCAATTGATTTAAATACAAAAACTCTAGTTGAGTAAATAATGAAATCCATAGTGAAAAGCACTCTGCAAACTTCTTTTTTGTTTCTAGCTTATTAATGTATTCAAAAAAATGATCTCCTTCAAACTTTTCTTTACTATAAAAAACCAAACTACCCTGCTGTAAGTCATAAACCTCAGGAAAAGACCTTGAATGTAAGTTTGCTAAAGTTTTAGGCAATTCTAAAAAAATGTTTTCATCTTTATTTAAGTCTTCTGATTTAAACACCCAAAGCTCTACATTACGGTTTAAATGTTGATCTTTTGTTTCAAAAATATATGAATCTATATTTTGAAATTTTAAAGTTGTTTTTGTATATCTAGTTGGTAAAGCAGCAATAATTTTAATCTCTTTACTAAAGGACAAGTCTTTTGAGTAAGATAACTGAAGGGGAACCCTAGTTAATAAAACATTCAATAACCACTCTTTTAACTCTAAAATATTTCTGGTCTTAATAAGAGATTTTTTTAACTCTAAAACCTCTCTTTTTGAATATAAACTCAAATCTAAAGAAGAAAAATAGTTTTTGGCTTCTTCTTGTTTGCCTAATTCAACCAAAGTTAAAATTAAATAAAATTTAGCTTCTCTTTCAAAAACCCCTTCTCCGATTAACTTTTTTAAATACTCATCTGTTTTTGTATAGTTTTTATTTTTATAAAACAATAAAGCTAATTGATAAAAGTGCTCTAAAGAAGGATGCTCTTCTACAATTTTTTCAGTAAATAAAATTAAATCTTTTGAATAAGACTCTTTTATTAATTGAATCTCATCAATAAGTCTTCTAAGTACAAAACTAAGTACAATAGATACAGCTAGAACAAATAAAGTAAAATTATCCGAAAATGCATCTTCTATCATCATTTATCCTAATCAACTAATATTTCATACTTTTTACTATATTCAATGACGCAAAGTTTTTTATTTTCATATTTAGATAGGATAAAAGTTTTCTTACCAAATCTATTGATATTAAAAAGCTGTTCTATTCGCTTAACATCTAACTTTGCCATAAATTTCACGAAGTTTTTCTGAATTATATAATAAAAAAACTCTTTTTTAAAAGTTATACTATAACTTTTAATATCTTCTTTTTTTATTTTAAAATTACTATCATTTATAGTCTTACCAGATAGCATTGCTAAAAATAAGTTCTTCTTACTTTCTTCAACTTCAGTTAAATAATTTTGAATCTTAAATAAGTCGTCTGAATATTTCATGATTGAAGACTCTCTATAAAAGTTTCTCAAATATTTAATATCCAAATTAGAAGAATCAGTTCTATAGATTAAATTGCTTTCATTTAAATAACTTACTATCATTTCTTTTTTTAATGAAACCAACGGTCGTAAAATTTTATGACTTAATTGTAACTTATTTAGTGATAAAATTCTGCTATCTAGTCTACCTTGATGCAAACCAATTAGAAAAGACTCTAACGAGTCATCTAAATGATGAGCTGTTAATAAAAAAGCATTTTCTTTTTGACTTAAGTATTTTTTCAAAGATTTATAACGTGCTTTTCTAGCACTATCTTGGAGATTTTTTATTTTATCAAAAGTAAAGTGCTTTACATATAGAGGTACAAAAAAATCATTACAAAGCTTTCTACAAAAAGCCTCATCTTGATCAGACTCCTTATCTCTTAAATTATGATTAAAGTGTATAGCTTCAAAAGTGAAGTCATGATTCTCTTTTAAAAAGCAAAGAAAATGAAATAAAAAAACAGAGTCTGCCCCACCTGACAGGGATAAAAGAAAAACTTTCCCATCAATTGGAAAAGCTTTACTAAAAGTTTCGTCTTTAAGTTGATTAAAAATCTTACTTAGATCGATATGTGATTCTTCCACGGGTTAAATCGTATGGAGACATTTCTATTTTGACTTTATCTCCTGGAATAATTCTGATATAAAACTTTCTCATTTTTCCAGATATGTGAGCTAAAAGCTCATGTCCATTTTCAAGTTTTACATTAAACATGGCATTAGGAAGAGCTTCAAGTACAGTTCCTTCTACCTCTATTGTATCCGTTTTTGCCATTTTTAGCCTTTTTCAAATTTAATAAGTATAGATATTTTGGACGACAATATCAGGACTGCCCTAAAATGTCAATTTTTTTGAATAATTATTATGTTACTAGTTCGTCTTCGCCACCTCGAGATACAACAATCTCACCATTCTCTTCAAGCCCTCTAACAACATTTACAATCTTCTGTTGGGCTTCTTCTACGTCTTTAATACGTACAGGCCCCATGAAAGCCATCTCGTCTTGTAACATCTGAGAAGCTCTTTTAGACATATTCTTTAAAAATTTCTTTTTAACATCTTCTGAAGCTGACTTTAAAGCAAGGCCTAAATCTTTACTATCAACCTCTTTTAAAACCCTTTGCATACCTCTATCATCAAGCATATTCAAATCTTCAAATACAAACATACGTTTTTTAATTTCTTCTGCTAAATCGGGATTTTGAATCTCAAGGTTTTCAATAATAGCTTTTTCAGTTCCACGATCGACTTGATTGATAATATCTACTAAAGAGTCTACCCCACCAACAGATGCATAATCTGTTTGAGAGACACTTGATAGTTTTTTCTCTAAAATAGACTCAACGTCTCTAACAATTTCAGGGCTTGTTCTGTCCATCATAGCTAGTCGTTTTGCTACCTCTACTTGAGTCTCTGCATTAAATGAAGACAATATTATAGCTGCTTTATCAGAAGCTAAATAAGCCAAAATTAATGCTATTGTTTGTGGATGTTCTCCTGAAATAAAATTTTTCAAATGCTCTGGATCAGCCGCTCTAATTAAATCAAATGGCTGTACCTCTAATGAAGATGTTAATTTTGAAATAATGTTTTCAGCACTTTCATCACCAACTGCTGCCCTTAAAAAGTCTCTCGCTGCTGAAACACCACCAGACGTTATAAACTCTTGTGCTTTGACCATATTATAGAAGTCTTCTACAACAGCATCACGATCTTCTTGATCTACTCTTCTGATACGTGCTATCTCAACTGCTATTGTCTCCATCTCTTCTTCTGAGAGTAATTTAACTATTTCACGAGATAAGTCAGGCCCTAAAAACATTAAAAAAATCGCAATTTTATTACGTGAGTTCATTTCCTTGCTTTTAGTTGACATAAGTTTTACCTTTATTTAATTTAAACTGCTTCATTTATTTCTGGTAAGTCTGGAGTGATTCTTAGAGCTTCTTCATAGTTTAGTCTTAGTCCAAGACCTTGATTAGACCCTTGCTTTAAATAAAACTGAATTGAAATCTCTTTTTGTTTGAAATCCCAGTCTAATTTACCTTCCCAGCAGTGAAAATCTTTTGTAACCCCAAGACTTAAACGAGTTAGCTCATTTGTAACAGAATTATAATGACTATACATTTCTATTCGATTTTTTCTGTTTAAAATATACTCTGTACTTTGGGTAAAACTCTCCCACCTAGAGTTTAGATTTGAATATTGAGCTCTGAAGTCAAGCTCCCAAATATCTGGTCTTCTTACGCTATAATTTGTAAAAAGTGAAGATAATTTCAGACCACTCAAGGATGATTTTTTACGACCATTTTGATAAGCTGCTCTAAAATTTATAGACCAAGGTCTTATTTGGCTTACACCTCTATATCTTATATTTGAAGATAAAGAGCCAAACGAGCTTCTTTTTAAATCAAATGTAGATTGAAACAAAGTACTAGATATTCTTTTTGAATGATAGGCCAAACGATGAGTTAAAAGCTCTCGATCATTTAATTTGTCAAAGCTAACAAACGGGTTTATTCCATCTACATCATGCCAGTTATACTGAAAGAAAGATGAAAAATCTTTACCTAGTTTATGATTTAAACTCGTATTTAAACGAAAATAATCTCTATCTGAACCACCACTATAATAACTTTTTTTGAACATAGTGTTTGTTCTTAGTTTTCCGCCCAATGTATTAATTGTATCGTGATAACCATGCAATACAATATCTTTAACTGCTGAATCTACAGTTTTTGTAAATGATTGCTCTTTATATTTTGTATAACCTAATTGATAACGATATTGAAATGGCCCTCCACTAATTCTACGAGTTGGTGAGTCTAAAAATATAGAAGGTTTTTTACCCAAGCTTTGTACTAAACTATCTTGAAGATAAGAGTTTTTATCAGGGTCTTCTCTACCTTGTACCTCTAATCTTGCAACAAAACCCTTATCTAAACTTTTTCTGTAGTCTAAAAAGTAATCTAACTCTTTGTTATCTGAAAAAAAACGTGATGAATCTACTAAATAATTAACTCTTAAGTTAGCGTCTCCTGCCGTTTCATGAGAGTAACTTTGAACAAAGGCAACTCTATTTGAAGTATTACCTGTAAAGTCATCATTATTTCGAGAGATTGTTACTTGGCTAGGAGACCTTTTTGTATCATTTATTTCTGCACTAACTTCATAATCTACTTTTTGCCGAGAGCTTGGAGTTACTTTTACTTCTCCATAAAAGTCTTCATTAAAGTAATAATCCCATTTAATTTTAGTATATATCCCTCGAGATTGATCATATCCTGGAATAATCACTAAAGGAGCATCTGCTCTACCACCAGTTAAATCAAACTTATAAGCAGGTACGGTTAATATTTTTCTGTTTCCGAGGTAAAAGGAGGCTTTCTTTAAAAAAAGTTTTTTATTTGGAATCAAAATCATTTCTTTAGCAGTAATATGATAATGATGATGCATATGATCACAAGTAGTAGCATGAGCTCCACTTAGTTTCATTTTTTGAGGAAGCATTATTGCTGATTGTCCTGAAATAAAAGTATTTAATGTTATGGTCTTAAAATCTTCCATTGAACCCTCTTGGGTTCGTATATTATATTTAAGACTATCAGCTCTAACTACATCTTCTTCTTTGAAAAGCTTTACATTACCACGAGCATAAGTATCACCCGTTACTAAATTATATTGTAAATTATCAGCTTCAATTTGAAAATCTGCTCCAACTATGGAGGCCTGATCTTTTAGTACAATTAAACCTAATTTTTGATTATACTCTTGATAAGATGCACTAAAGTGTAGTTTTTGTGAAAATACAGAAGTATTTAAAAATAAAGCAAAAACAAAAATATATATGAACGGATAGTTTTTCAAGCTAAAAAGCTCCAAGATAAGTATTTTGACAAAAACAAACAAGTTTAAGTGATTATATATTAAAAGCAACAAAAAGTCATAAACAATATTATTGGAAGAGAAAATAAAAGGCAAACAAAAAGAGGAGGTACATGAGATATTTTGTCTTTCTTTCTGAACTTTAATAAAGAAAACTACAAGGTTACCTAATAATTCTCTTTATTTTCTGCTCTTTGATAAATTTTATCAATAGACTCTTCTGCAAAAGAGCGCACTTCACCTTCTCCTGATTCCATTAAATTTATTAAAGTTTTTATTGCTTTTTTATCTCCAATAAACCCCAAAACTTGAATAGCTCCAATTACAAAAAAATCTCCACCCCTTGAACGAATCTCTTTTAATAAAAGTCCTTGTATTTTTATACCAAACTTAATTAAAGCATCTCTAACATTTCTTTGAATTAAAGCAGAAGGATGGTTTAAATATTCAAATAGTTTTGGAATATATTTTTCATCTTTAAGCTCACCTAATGAAAAAATTGCTCCTACTATTTGATAAGAGTTTTTTGAATCTAACATCTCATCAATAGTTAATTGTGCTTTAGTATCACTTGTTTTTGATAAAATTAAAGCGACGTTTGCTCTGATTCTGGGGTTATCATCTTCTAAAAAAGGCTTAATAATATGTAAAACTCTTTCACTTGGATAAAATCCTAAACCTTCTACAGCATTTGCACGTACACGAGCATCTTCATCTTCTAAATAACAAGCAATTGTTGGTATTAAGCCATCTTCTTGAAATAAGCCCAAATGTTTGACTAAAGTAGCCTTTACCTTTGGATTTTCTTCTTGGTCCAAATATTTAACAAATATTTCTGCTACATCTGGAGAGTCTAGGCGAGATAAACCCTCAACCGCTCTAACTCTTACCCATTCATCAGAGTCACAAAGTGCGTAAATTAATAGCTCTTCTACCTGTTCATGCTCTAGGTCTTTTAAAAAGGTAACAGACGTATAACGTACAGCCCTATGGTTATCATTTAATGCTTCTTTTAAAAAAGTTATTTTTTCATCTATATCAATCTCAGAAGAACAAAGAGATTTCAAGTCTGAAAAACGAGATTCCCAATCATCATCTTCACCTAAGTAGTTTTCATCATAAGTAGAATCTGAATAATCTAAATTACTGCTTTTCATTTTATACACACTTACTCCTTCATTAAAGACTATTGCATAGTATTATACTTAGCCTTTAACAAAGTGTCTAGAGCAAAGCAAATACAAAAGCTCAAATTAAACATGTATTAAAGATTCAATTCTATTTTCATTTAATCTTTCAGAACCTTTTAAAAAGTCTATTTCTAATAAAAATAGTAAAGCCAAAATTTCTGCTCCATCTTTTTTAACAAGATTTACAACAGCTTCTGCTGTACCACCAGTTGCCAAAACATCATCAATTATGATTACTTTTTTACCCGTAGTATGGCCTTTTTGTAGCTCTAACGTAGCAGAGCCATACTCTAAATCATAGCTTTCAGCCAATAACTCACCAGGTAGTTTTCCTTTTTTTCTAACTGGAACAAATCCAACGTTTAACTCTTGAGCTAAAGCCGAACCAAAAATAAAACCTCTTGATTCAACGCCTAAAATTAAATCAATCTCTAAATCTTTAATGGATGATGCAAATAGTTTTGTAGCATCACTTAAGCCATGACTCGAAGCTAACAAAGGAGAAATATCTTTAAATATTATACCTGGTTTTGGGAAATCTGGAACATCTGTTATTAATGATTTTACACGATTTAGCATGGAGTTTTTCCTTTTTGATTTTAAATTTGAAAATACCTCATAAGTGTAGGCATTTATCCACTTATCTGTTGATTCTTCTCTAACTTCTTGAACTTCTCTTATTTTATTTAATGCCAATGAAGAGTTTTTTCTAACGTATTCTGATGTATCTTGTAAAGCATTCATTAAGGCCTCACTCGCAAAATCTTGCCCAATCTCTCCAAGTGCTTGAGCTGCGGCTGCACGTACAGACCAAGACTTATCTGATTTTAAAATCTTACTCAATTTTTCACTTTGGTATTGAGACTGTAAATCTCCTAAAACTCGAACTGACCAATATCTAATATTTTTATCTCCACTCTCTAAGGATTTAACTAATTCATTTTCAGAGTCTGGTCCAATTTCCCAAATTGCTTCTGCTGCTTGTTTTCGTATAAACCAGTTTTCATCAGAAAACATTTTAATCAATGGAGCAACAAAATCAACCGAGTCAAAAGCCTTAAAGATATTAATCAAAGCCTGTTTATGACCAACCTTTGTATCTTTATCAAGAGCCATTTCTATCAACGCATTTTTAGACTCTTTTTTATCTAGTTTTCCTAAAATCTGAATAGCCCAAAATTGTAAGTCAAACTCACTGTTTTTAGATAGTTTTAAAACATCGTTCAAAGAATGCTCTTCAAGAGCAAGCAAAGAACAAGCGGATTCTTTTCTTATAATCCATTCTTCATCACTTAAATGCTTAATCAAAGGAGATACAGCATCAAAATGATTTATTTTACCCAAAGCTTTAATTGCGCATAATCTTTCAGGCATTGATTTAGAGTCTGATAGCTCTACTAAACTAGGCAAAGAAACCTCTTTAAAATGAGGCAATATTTCACTAATCCAAAATTGAATATCTTCTGTGTTTGACTTTGCCAGTTCAATCAAATTTGAAATAAAGTCATTACCCAAGTTTAATAAAATTTTGGAGATTTTTTTTCGTATTTTTGGTGAAGAATGTTGTAAAGCTTTCATCAAGTTTACAAAAATTGTATCACCCTGCATTTTTAAAACACTTAAAGCCGCGTCAGCTACTTGTTTTGATTCATCCTCTAATGATTCAATTAATAAAAGAATAAACTCCTCATCTTTTTTATCCTTTAGTGACAAAATTGCGTCTTTTCTAATCTCAGCTTGATCACTTTTTAAAGATTCTAATATTTCTTTCATTTCATCTCCACCTAAGGTTTTATTGAACAGTTAATGACATAATTACACAAAGATCACTAGCTTCTTGAATATTCTCTTTGGACCAAAAGTATGCCGGCATTCCTTCGCCATCACATTGCATTAAAATAGTTTGATCGCTAGAAGAGTTTAAAAAATCTATGATATATCTAGCATTAAAAGCTAAGTTCATTTCTTCGTTTGAGCCCTCTATTTTAATTTCACGATAAGCTTCACCAAATTTTTCATTAAAAGAGCTCAAACCAAATACATCCTCAGAAATATCAATCGCAATACGATCCCCACTTTCTCTTGAAACTGGTTGTAAGCCTTTGAGATTACTTAAAAATTCAGTTCTTGAAAGTTCTATTCCACCCTCTAAATCATCGGGAATGAAGTCTTCATAATCAACGAAGTCACCTTCACTCAGCATTGTTTGAAATATAATGTTTGAAAACCTCAGTAAAACTTTATTATCTCTTTGTTGTACTAAAACCTCTTCATCTGGAAGAATTTTTAAAAGTTCTGAAACAACCTCTAAAGATAATAACCATCGAAAACTCATTCCTTCAAACCTTGGTAAAATTCGAGATATCATGGCAAGCCTGTTTCCATCCATTGAAGCTATCGTCAATTTAGAATCTTTAATCTCCATACAAACACCTCTAAAGCCTTGAACAGAAGTTTCAGTAGCAGCAGAAGCAATAGAACCAAATTTAAATAAATCTTTCAACATTTTTCCATCTATTTTAAATTCTGTTTCTGCTTCTATTAATTCTACCTCTGGATACTCTTCTCTTCCACGACCTGTTAGTTCATACTTTAAGCGCTCACCCTCTAAAGTAAATAAAACTCGATTATTTTCTTCGTTTACATCAACAACAGCGTGTTTATTTCCAAAACTATTTAAAGACTGGACTAGTTCTAAAAAAAACTTCCCTTGAACTAAGATTTCTCCTTCTCTTAGAATTTCTGCTGGTATTATTGTTGAAATATAAGTCTTCATATTTGTTGCACAAACTGATAAAACACCCTCTTTAGCTTTAAAGTAAAAATGGGTAAGCTCAGGTATAGCAGTAGTTGCAGGTAAAGCTCTTGAAACGACCTGTAAACCTTTTAATAAATCATCTTTTTGGCAATATATTTTCATTGTGTCTCCACTCAAATTATAATGTGAGTAATATCTTTATATCCAAATGTACATGGATAGTTTAAATATAAAACGAGAGTTTATAAAGAACTCTCTTATTTTGCAAGAGTAAATCAATTGCGATTAATGATTTTTTTTGATAAAATTTTTATAATACAAATCATAACAATCAGGTTTATCCAAATTTAAACAGCCAGGAACCAAATATGTTTAAAGTTTTTAAAACTATTCTTTTTTTTCTTTTTATCCTTATTTGTTACTCAATAGTTTTTAATTTTATTTATTTTACTTTTTATGATTTTTCTCCTCCAAAATCTTTTCTTCTTAAGTATAAAAATTATCATATAAATCTAGATAAGTATGATAAACAAGTTTTCCCTAAATACTTTAAACTAATACCAAATATACTTTCACTCAAAAAAATCAGTCTCAAACATTTAAATGAGCCCGCTATAGACAAAAAAATAAATCCATTAATAGAAATCTTATGGGCAAGTAAAAGTATCAACCCAATGAACAAATCTAAACATAATATTGCCAATATGAAAGCTCTTTTTAACTATAGAAATTTTAATTTAGTAAAAGATCTTTTACTATTAAAAGCTAAAAAATATCATCAAAGTAATCCACTAAAGTCGGTTCAATATTTTACATCGATTTATCGACTAGCTCAGTTTCTTGAAAATTTCACACAAATTAAATACTCTACTACAACCACCACCAACTTGATGATAATGAACTCGGCAAAAAAAAGTACTTTAAAACAAATCAATCAAATCCTCACAAAAGATTCAAACGCTTTATTTTCAAAACATCTCAAACAATACTTTCTACCTATTTTATCTTTTGATCCTCAATGGCATCAAATTAAACTTGAACTTATCAATGAAATTCATACAACAAATACTATTTGTATTCTTAGTACTGTAGAAAAAGCTCTTCTTACAAATAACTTTAAAAGTAAAATAGCACTTCATATGTCCTATACAGTCTCAGAAGAACTAAAACAAAGAAATCTCATTTTACAAAAAGGAATGGATTTTTTACCTTTAAATGAAAATGAAGCACAAAAAATATGGGTAAATCTTCCCCTAGCTAATTTAATGGGGCCTACACAACAGCTTACTTTATTAGCTAAAATTATTTTTGCAGGCACTTTTTATCCCCCTGCCTTAGCTAAAATTATCTCTTATCCTATTGCTGATACTTTATTTCAGGTTTCAACCAGTAATTATAATTCTGTTTATAGAAAAATAAAAGAACGAAAAAAACTATCACAGCAAATTAAAGAACTTTTAAATCAGTAAAGTTCAAGTTCCAAATCAATAGAAGCTTGAACTTATCTGACTAAGTATTTAAAATCATTCTTGGAAGGTGTTGATCCTGATTCTCAGAAACAGCAAAAGATCCCGAACTCCGCCAGATCTGTGATGGAAGCAACGGCAGGGAATCCTTTTGGGTGTATTTGGGGCTAAAGTCAGGGGAGCCTTCTTTTTTTATTGCTCTATTTTATTTTTTTTCTCTCTAATAATAGTAAGTAAATTTATTAGCCAATCTATACTAAATACTAAAAAAGTAATAATTATCAAATTATAACCTACGTATTCTACTACATTACTTACCTTAATCCCCCAAAAATAGGGAGTCCAACCAAAATTTCTTAAAACACTTTGGCCATGCCCAAATATGAAAGCGACTCCAATACACCAAGTCATTAATCTAGGACTTTTACGTACAACATTTAAAATTATATAAAACCAAGCAAAAGATAAAATTAAAAATATTAAATAATGGTAATCATACACAAGTCTCAATAGTATGCCCGACTTAAAATCATATATACCACTACTTGAACCAATTGCCTGAAGTTTTAGCAACCAAAAATATGCCCAGTTAGATGTTTGATTACGAAGAAATACCCCTATAATATCCATCCAATAACATAAAAAACCTAATATTAATAAATTATTTAAATATTTATTTTCTTTAATTTTTAACATTTTTCCTCATTTCATAAAACAAAAAACCCCTACAATCTATTATTACATAGAAAATAAGAGTCTGTAAGCCTTAACTAAAGATTATTTGAGATAAAACTATCTTTTTAAAAAGAAACGTCAGCTCCAATAGAAACTAAACCTGCATCATACCCACGAGAAAATTCATTATAATTATATGAATCAAGTCGCAACTTATAAGCTAAGTTTTGATCAATTCTTCTTTGAAACTCCATAGAGTAAATTGTTTTATATTTATTTGATAAAGATTTTCTTGCCACTCTTTTATAACGATGTGAGCCTCTAATTGAGTCCGCTCGATTAAACTGATATCTTGCTTCAAAAAGGTGACTTTGTGATTCATTAGAGAAAGCATCATTTGTATAGTTTTGATCTAAAAAACTAATTCTCTCACTCACTCTTAATTTCTTTAAAAATGGTCTTGAAATTTTAACACTATAAGAGTTTAAAGAGTAAGACTCTCCAATTTTAAGCTCATTTTCAAAGTTTGTATGTCTTAAATCTACATCTGTAACAATATCTTTAGCTCTAAAAGTTGTTCTTGCCATTGCAAGTAATTGAGACTCTTTTGTTGTAAAAGAGTTATCATCTTTTTCTACACCTTTTATCAAAAACATATACTTTGGTCGATCTGGCTTTTGAGTAATTAAAACCCAAGACATATCAAAACGATCTAATCTGGGGTTTCCGTTGTTTGGTAAATCACTTCTTCTTGTTGCTACAAAAGAACTTGTAACGTACGGGTCAAAACGATAAGTTATAGCATGTTCTGATACATCTCTTTCAAAAGCAGTTTTTGTAAAGTTGGCATACTCTGGATTTAAACTCGATGAAAAAAACTTACTCATTTTTTGTACTTCATTTTTTAGCATCAATTTAGAACCATCATAATCAAGTTCAAATTCAAATGCATTTCCATCAGTGCCAACTCCAGGTGAATCTTTATGCATAAACTCTATAGAAACACGCAACTCATTATTAATAAAAAAACTTTGAGCTTGAGCCCCTAAATAATGAGATTGAGACATATCATAATAACTAAGCCCCAAAAAGTTTCTATCATCTTTTTCTAAAGATCTTTTTACGACTAATCCACCAATAGACAGTTTATCTAAACCTTTAATATAATCTTCAACCGTATCACCTCTAACAAAATCAAGTGACCACTTATCTTTTTTAAGATGTGTATATACTCCACTAAATTCTGTATTTCTTAAACCAAACTCTGAGAAATATGGAGATAAGAAAGTACCAAGTTCAATAAAGCTATCTTTGTTTTGAAAATGAAAGTTGATTTTTTCTTGCTGACCATCCAAAGATTGCAAGTCTAAATCTAAATATCCAAAAACTTTTTTATCTTTAGAATTTTCTTTTTCATATCTAATTTTACCTTTTAATAAATAAGCAATAGAAGGATCATAAGTTGCATTTTCTAAAGAAAATACATTAGAAACGTCATTAGCTGTCTCAACATTTCTAAGCCTCATATCTAAATCACCATGAATTTGTAATTTAGGAACTTTTACCTCTAGTTTTCTATCAAAGTTTTTATCAAAATATCTAATTTTTCTCGGTCTTTGGCCTGTTTTAAAGTACTCTTTTGCAAAAGCTTTATTTTTATCTGATATCATTTCTGAACTTAATAAAGTATCTAATATAGAGTCATCATTACTTGCATCTTTTATCAAAGAGTCAATAAAGCTTCTTTCATCAATAGAAAATAACTCCGATCCCTCAACACTTTTTAAAACTTCTTCTAATTGAATGTTTACATCAGAAAAGCTCATACAAGTTAGAGATAAAAAGATAAATATGTATGATAGTTTATACATCATTACTCAAAAAATCTTTCAAACTCAATAATAATTTTAGACTTTGTACTTGTCCAAACTATAATTTCATTTTCACCTTTTAAACCAACACTATTAGTAGCCTCAACCCTAATTACGTTTTGCCCAATATCTAAAATTAGGGGTATATGAAAAGTTGGAATCGCTCTATCTCTTGCAATTGGTCTACCATTTACAAAAATTTCAACTTCTTTTACATCAACATCATCAACAACACCCTGTAAGTCAATAAACCTGCTATCAAGCTCTTGATTGTCTAATGGAAAAAACACACTTATTGATGGTGCGTGCTCTAACAATTGAATTGTTTTAATATCTCGTCCAACATTTCCAAATTGATCTATAGCTTTTAGTTCTATCTCATTTTTGCCTGGGTTTAATAAAATATCGTAATCGAAGTTTTTTAAATTTGTCTGTATATCTCTAACTACTTTTTTATTAACAGTTAAAATTAAACGATCTAAATGTTCTTCAAAAATAGTCGCTCTTAATCTCATTCTTCTTTTTTTATGAGGAACACCCTCAATTGGAGATACAATATGAACCAAAGGTATTTGAGAATCTACTTTTCCATCTTTACTTGGAATATGTTTGCTTTCTCTAACCTTTCTTTTAAGTTTTTCTCGAATCGTTATAATTTTTTTCCACTCTTGATTTAATTTATAAGCATCAACTTTTCTATGTCTTGCCATAGAGTTTCTACGATCATCTAAAATCAACTTTTCTCCACTCATTAAAAAATAGTGATTTTCTTTTATATGGACTTCTATATTTCCTTCAATAACAGAGTAGGTCGCTTTTCTGCTTCTCTTTTGATAAGTAACTACAGCTATAGAGTTAGACACTAAAGCAACACTATTTGAAGTTTTTACAGCAAAAGTCTCTCCTGGCACTAGCTTTTTTATCTTCAGCCAAAGCTCACCATACATCAAGTTTAATCGACTTGACTGTATTTGAGCATCATCACCCTCAGGAAAAGTTACTTGGGTTTTTGCTTTAATTTTTAGTAAACCCATATCCATAATTTCGACTAAAACAGAGCTATTTGATGAACTTTCAATAACGTCGCCTGTATAAATATTCATGTCATCAACAAGCTGTAATATTCTGCCCTGTCTATATATATGGGCACGACCCTTTACTACCTCAACCTTTCCCTTAATTAAAAAGGCAAAAGAATGAGGATTACACAAAAATAGCACTATAAATAATAAAAATATCCTAATCATACAAATCATAATTCGGTGTTTATCTATACTTTATTTACAATTAATAGACATTTTTAAAGGTATTTATATAAGTTTTGTCTAAATATGAGGTTTTAACTATAGGTATTTAATAAAGAAATAAATCATTTTTATAATTTAATATGTACTTTGCATCAGTTAGTAGTAGAATAAAAACATGTATTCAACCCTTTATTTTCTATATTAGCCCTCATGAAAGAGATCTTAACCTTAATACAAAAAGAAAAACTTCCTCTATTATTAAAAGTTATTATTACTTTTGCTTTTTTAGCTGGTTTTTTAGTATTAATAGCTGAAAAAAACTCTAATGCTAGTGGGATTAACACTTTTTTTGATGCTGTTTGGTGGGCATTTGTAACCATAACAACTGTAGGTTATGGGGACATCTCACCAGTAACCCCAGTTGGTAAAATATTAGGTGTGTTTGTAATGTTTGGAGGAATTGGTTTAACCTCTGTTTTTACAGCAACCATTTCATCTATTATGATTGAAAGAAGGATTAACGTGAATAAAGGACTTGAAACCGTAAACTGTAAGAGACACCTAATTATTAGTGGTTGGAATAGCCATGGAATAGGCCTTTTAGAAACTCTAAGAAAAGACAACACATTTAACAACTCTACAAGTATAGTATTAAACGGTTCTTACTCAGAAACTCAATTAGCTGAAATCTATGATAGGTTTAAAGATCTTAAATTTTTCTTTGTTAAAGGAGATATTTCAAAAGAAGTTATTTTAAAGCGTACTAATACTCTTCATTGCAGAATGGTAGTCATTTTATCTGATGATAAAGAAAGCGTTAAACTTAGCGATGATCATACTATATTAAAAACTTTAGCTATTAAATCTCTAAATAATAAAATTAAAGTCATTGCTGAATTAAATAGCTCTGAAAATGTTGCCCATTTAAAAAGAGCCCAAGTTGATGAAATTATTTTAAATGGTGAGTTTAACCCATTTCTTTTATCTTCGGCTACTTGCGATCAAGGAATGTCAGACATCTTAAGAGAATTGATGGGTACTTCTGAAACTGGAGCAAATTTCTCTAAAATTAAAGTTCCTTCATTTTTACATGATAAAACTTTTTTAGATGTCTCTTTATATTTTAGAAAAGAACACAAAGCAATTGTTATTGGACTTTGTACAGAAGCAAAAAATATAGGACTTCAAGAAATACTAAATTCTGATAGCTCAGCCATTGATGCTTTCATCAAAATGGCCTTTGAACAATCTAAGAAAGAAATTCCTGATGCAACTCACAAGCAAAAAAGCACCGTTTTAAACCCCGACGATGATACTATTGTTGGTGAAAACGATTACGCAATTTTAATTACAAACTAAGTATTGGTCAAAACTATGCGACATAAAGACATCTCTCTTAGTAACTTTGATATATTAAAAGGGCTCAACGAAAAACAACTTGAGTCCTTCTCAAAAAAGCTCACTACCGCAAAAGTTAAGCAAGGTATTGACTTATTTGTTGAGGGTTCAACTGGTGAAGAGCTTTTTTTTCTTACTAAAGGCTCTGTTAAAATTTCACAAAAATTACCTCTTTTATCTGAAAAAATGGCTACAGAAATACGAGATAAAACTCTTATTACCTTAAATGCAGACCACCACCCATGTTTCGGAGAAAATGGTCTACTCTCTAGCGGAAAAAGAATTGCAACCGTTACAGCAATTGAGGACTCTTCTTTTTTAAAGCTATCTAAAAAAGATCTTTCTCAAATTGTGAAAGAAGACCCAAAAATCGGAGTTATTTTTTTATACAATTTAGCTGGTATTATTGCAGAGCGTCTCTCTAAAACCAACACTGATGTACTAAAGCTTACAACAGCTCTCTCTATAGCCCTTTCTTAAAGAGTGATAAAGTGTTTTTCATCTATTGCAACACCCATTTAAAATGAAAAATATTTCTATTTTAATTCCATATTTTAAAAAAGAAGACTCAATTTCTGAGGTACTTCTATCAATAGATAAACACTCTAACACTTTCCATGAAGTCATACTATTATGTGATGGTTGCAAATCCCCAAAACTGCCCTCTTTCAAGATAATTAAACCAAAAATAGTTTATAACATAAAAAATAAAGGCTTAAGTTATTCAAGAAATAAATTACTACAAAAAGCTTCTAATAATTATATTTTATTTTTAGATGCAGATGCCGTTATCTACCCCGATTTTTTTAAAGTCTTAGATGAAGCACTCAATAAAGAGGACATAATTGCTGGACAAGAGTTTTCTAGTCCAAGCAATGGATTCACAAATCAATTTCGCTCACTTTTTTGGAAACAAAGCCATGGACAAAATAATTTATCAAATGCCCCCTTTTTAATGGGTATTTGTTTTGCTGGAAAAAAGAAAAGTTTCTTAAAAATTGGGGGATTCAATCAAAGTTTTGGTAATTTTGGCGAAGACATAGAGTTTTCTTTAAGATATAAAAAAAATGAAAAAATTTATTATTCTTATGAGCTAAAAGTGCATCATCTTAGAAACGATAATATAACTTCTATGCTTAAAATGATAAATAATCACAACAAACACTTTATAAAAGCCCATTTTTTTCATAAAATTGAACCACAGAGCTATTTGAGTTTTAGCTTTTTATGGATTTTTATTAGTGCTTTTTCATCATTTTTAAAACATAAGTCTTTAAAACTATCTTTAGCCTGTTTGTTTTTTAATGGATTTTCAGCCATAAATCGTTGTTATTACTGTATTACTTATCCGTCGAGCTATTATGATAAATATTAAAAAAGAAGAGATCAGTACTTTTCGTACAAAATCTCCAAAAAAAATTGCTATCATCTATCCCCCCTACGGAAGCATAGACAACGAACCTGGGCTAAAGGTAGTCAAAGATAATTATGGTATTTTTCCATCATTAAGTCTACTTTATGTTGCTGGATGTGCAAAAGGAGCTGGCCACGACGTTTTGTTTTTAGATGTCAATGCCACTTTAATTTCAAAAGATGAGGTTCTTAATCAATTAAAACATTATCAACCTGATTATATTTTTTATACCATTACAACTTATCAATTAAAAGAAAATCTCGATTGGTTGATCGAACTTAAAAAAAGCTACCCTTGCTCAGTTGTTGTTGGTGGTGTTCATATGGGAATTTACCCCGAAGAAACCATGAGGCACAAAGAAATTGATGTAGGATTTATTGGAGAATGTGATGTCATGGACTATGAAGCTTTTTCTAAAGTTCCTGGTATTATATACAGAAAAGAAGAGAAAACATATAAAACAAAAAGCTCTCCTGTATTAATGAATGTTGATAATGCACATTTACCTGCTACACAACTATATGCACTCTATTTAAAAGAATTTCAACATGATTATTGGCGAGAGTTTGTTAAAAACCCTAAATCACAAATTGCCATTCAAAGGCCAGGATGCACTATGCCCGATGAAGAAATCCAAGCTTATTGTAAACAAGCATATCTAGAGTTTTATTATAGACCAAATTACGTTTTTAAGGCTCTTTTACGAGTAAAATCTTTTTCGGAGTTAATGCGTTCTGTTAAAGTTGCATTTCAAATGAGAAGTTCAGGATAGTTTTATGACAAATATTTTTTCTAAATTAATTCTACTTCAACAAGAGGTGTTATCTCTTAAAAAGCTTCCCTTAAATTTTCAAGGATATTTATTAGGGCTATTTTCTAAAATTTATGATTCATCTCAGTCTGATTTTCTTATTTGTTTTGATACAAAGTCACCCTTTCAATTAATTGATGCCATTGGCATGGATTATTACGATGCTAAACAACTCATTGCACAATTTGATTCATCTAAAAAAGAAATGACACTAAAAAGCGAATATGGCCCTCTTACTTTTTACTTTATTCCTCTAAAAACTCCAGATTCAAAATTAACTTTAGCCTTATCTTTTTCTGAAAAAATCTGTCCTGATACACTTTCTTTTTTAGAGCTACTACTCAAAGCTTTAGAGAATCAAACTTTATATTTATCTTTACAAAACGAAACTAATACTCTCAATGCACAAAAAAAGTTAAATGATTTAATCAAATCAATCAACCCAAGTAAAGAGCTTGATTTTATAGAAAAAAGTTGCCCCTTAGTTAGCGAGTTTTTAAACGCAGAAAGAACTACTTTTTATATATACAATGAAGAAAACAATACACTAGAAGATTTATGGGCAGAAGGTCTTGGCAGAACCCTAGATATTAACTTAAAACCAGGAGAAGGCTTAGTTGGGTCTTGTTATGCCCAAAGAAAACCCTTATTCACCAATCATCCCTATGAAAACAAGTCTTTTGAAAAAAAAATAGATGAACAAAGTGGTTACAAAACAAAATCCATTTTAGTTTCTCCTATTTTTCGTGATCAAGAAGTTTTAGGTGTTTTACAAATCCTCAATAAAAAATCTCCTCAAGGCTTTGGTGATCTTGATTTACAAGCCATTCAAGTTGTGGCAGATACTTTATCTAGTCATATTTCTTTATATTCTATGATTTGCTCACACTTTTCATCCAAAATAGAGCTTGACTCCATCTTAGAAAATATGCCCGATGTTGTTTACAAATTAGATGAAGAAGGATGCTTTACATTTATTACTGAAGAAGTCAGTAAATGGGGCTATCACCAAGAAGACCTTCTTGGTAAACACTATAGCAATCTCCTACATGAAGAAGATTATTTTAAAGTTTCAAGAGATCATGTTCTCCCTAATTATGTTGGCGTTGTAACAGGAGATAAAGGAGCCCCAGGCCTATTTGATGAAAGAAGGCAAGGAGATAGAGCTACTAAAAAAAGTCGAGTCAGAATACGCTCAGGAAAAAGAACAACCCTAATCACTCCCCTTAATAAATCAAATAATATTTTTTATGCCGAAGTAAATGCAGGTGGCTTTTGGATTAAAGATCACAGGTTTAGACAAAAATTTTTAGGAACGATAGGTATTATTAGAGATATTACCTCCAAACAAGTCACAGAAGAAAAACTACAAGAAACACAAGATGAGTTAATCCAAGCCGAAAAAATTGCTGGCTTAGGAACCCTTGCTGCTGGCATTGCACATGATTTTAATAATATCTTAACTGCTATCAATTTCTCTACAGATATCTCTTTATTATTATTAGACAAAGAACAAAATAGTACAAACAACAAAATACTAAAACAAAAGTTAAATCAAATACAAGATAATGTAAGTAAAGCCAGTGACTTAACCTCAAGACTTTTTTCTCTTGGTAAATCTGATGGCTCTAAATTAGAAATGATTGCTATTGATGAAATCATTCGTGATGCTCTTTCAATTATCCACGACCAATTAATACAAAAGAAAATAAAATTAACTCTTGATTTAGACCCAAGTATACCTTCAAGTCGTATGGATAAAGTCCAAATTAGAGATGTTATTGTAAACTTAATTACAAACTCTATGCACTCTATGCAAGAACTTTGTAAAACAAACAACAGCTCTTTAAATGATATGGAAATGAAAATTAGTTCATCATTTCTTGATCGTAATATTATACTTAAATTTAAAGATAGTGGAACAGGAATAGCAAAAGAAATATTACCTAAAATCTTTGACCCATTTTTTACCACTAAAAATAGAGATTCTAAAAAAGGTACAGGTCTTGGTTTAGCTATGGTCTTTTCTGTTGTTCAAAACCATGGAGGAAAAGTAACAATTGATACAATTACTCAAGAAACTATACAAAATGTCAGAGATAGTTTTAGAGATGATCTTACTACTGGAACAACTTTTACCTTAAAAATTCCACTTGAACAAAGAAGAGTCCGAAAGAAACTTCCAGAGATTAAAATAGATAATAAAAGTTCAAAAGCCAACATCTATATTGTAGATGATGAAAGCTTTATCTTAGACCACCTTGAATCTATTTTAAAAGAGGCTAATTTTCCAAGAGTATCAAGATATAGTAATGGATCAAGTGTCGTAGAAGCACTAGAACACGCCAAAAACCCACCACATATTATTTTTACTGATGTCCATATGCCACCGCTTGATGGGCTTGCTTTAGCAAAACTTATCTATAGAATTCCTCAAGAGAAAAGACCAAAAATTATTGCAGTCTCTGGCAAGTTAACCCCTGACTCCATTCAAGAGTTTAAAAAGCTTGGAGTACTACACTTTATACATAAACCCTTTACCAAAGAACAAATACTAGAAGCCCTACATGAAAGCCTTAATAACCATCCAAATTTTTAAAAGCTATCTAACTGCCTCTATATAAGTTAAAAAACCCTCTCTTATAACAATTAATAAAAAAGAGTTTCCTTTTCTTAGTTTAGATAAATGTTTTCTAAAACTTTTTAAGTTCGATATTTTATAACGATTCATTTGGACAATTACATCACCAATATAAAGTCCTAACTTTTCATTATTCTTTAAAATAATTACTCCTTCTAAGCTTTCATCTAACCTCATTCTTCTTTTATCATTAGCTGTTAGGCTTCTAGCATTTAAAGAGTTTTTACTTGAACTAATAAAAGCAGCTTCTGAGTACTCATCTAGTTTTACAGAAACTAATTTCTTCTTAAAATCTCTAATAAGAGTTATTCGTGCAATTTCTCCTACAGGAATTTCTTGTAGTTTTTCTTTTAAAATTGACAAATTTTCAATCGAAGTTCCATTGATTCCAATGATAATATCTTTGGACTTTAAACCATATTTAAAAGCAGGAGTTTTTGGAAAGACTCTTGCAATCATAACCCCTCTATTTGAATTTAATTTATACTTCTTTAGATGAAGTTTTGTTAAAGGTTCTAAAGCTACTCCAAGTAAACTTTGCCTGACTCTTCCAAAGTTTTCAATATCATTGGTAATCCTTTTAACCAAATCAATTGGAATCGCAAAGCTCAAGCCTTGACCTATAGAATTAATAGCTGTATTGATTCCTATAACTTCTCCATTAACATTTAATAAAGGTCCCCCACTATTTCCAGGATTAATCGATGCATCTGTTTGAATTAAATTATCATAACTAACTTCATCAGAAATAGATAAACTCCTACCTTTTGCAGATATAATACCAAGGGTGACTGTTCTGTCTAAACTAAAGGGAGAGCCAATAGCAATAGCCCATTCTCCTACTCTTAACTTTGTAGAGTTTCCAAGTTTACAAACTAGTTTTTTTGAAAATAAACCATTAAAGTTTTTATCATTTATTTTTATGATTGCTATATCTTTTAAAGGATCTCCACCTATATATTTAGCTCGATATTTTTTTCCACTATGTAAAGTCACTTCTAAAATATCAGCACCCGAAATAACATGGTGGTTTGTTAAAATAAAACCTTCTTCATTATAGATAAAGCCACTACCTTCTCCTTGTTTTTTTGGCAAAACATTATTTGGGCGACCAAAAAACAATTCATAAATACTTTCATCATAAGAGTTAATATGTTTAGTAGTACTTGACTTAGCAACGATATTCACTACACAAGGGCCAACTTTTTCTACAATATCTGCAATGGTATTATCTTTAAAAGAAATAAATGAGTTAGCATTAAAAATACAAAATAAAAACAGTCCAAATAATTTATACATATATCACCATCTTTTAATAGTTCGCCCAAGAATAAAATGAAAAAAAGCTTTTATTGATGACCAAAATATTTTAATCAAATACAAAGGGGAGTACGGGAAAAATATCAATAAAATTAAAAGCAATAAAGAAAATGAAAAAAAGCTATGATTTAGTAAAATAAATAAAATAAAGAATGGACTAATCCAACGAATAATTTTATGCGAAAACAAACAAAAAACGCTTAAAAATCTATAGTTTTTTAAAAGCTTAGGAAAATAAAAAAAAGCACATCTCATACCCCTTAATAAAGTACGATGCTTTCTCTTTGCAAAGTCTTTATCTCCTATTTCTTCAAAAACTCTAGATTTATGCACAGAAATTGAAGAATAACCTAGTAGTAAAGCTCTTAAAGAAAAGGCTAAGTCAATCGGAAAACTATCACTTTGTTCTTCATATATATTTTCTCTAATAGAAAATAAAGCTCCACTAGCTCCAACCTGCTGTAAAATCATACTTTCTTGTAATTTTATTCTATTTTCACTATTCCAATAAGTGCCTTCAAATCGAAATCCATCACTATATTCTAAAACCGAGCTACTACAGCCCACTTTTTCATCTTGAAAAGCATTTATCATTTGAATCATAGATTCTGGAGTTAATTGGGTGTTTCCGTCAGCAAAACTAATGAAATAGTTTTTAATTTCTTTCTTTTTTAAGTAATTACGTATTCTTACGTTTTTACCCAGGCTTTCTTTGTACGAAATTATTTCAAGTCTTTTATGCATCAAGCTACTTAACAAGTTTTGAGTTTCATCACAAGATCCATCACTAATACAAACTATTTCTAAGTTTTCTAAAAGCTCTAATAAGTCTAGGTACTGATTTTTATAATGAATCAAAAAGCTTTCTTCATCTTTAAATACGATTAATAAAAGTATTTTTTTTAATTTATAAAAGTCTACATCATCAATATTTAGACTTTTACTTGGTATAAAGCTTAATAAAAATGGATAAATATAACTTGGATATAAAAATCCTATAAAACAAAAAGCAGAAATATAGTTTAAATAATAATCGATAATTACTTCTCTACTTATGGCTGTAATTTTGAATCAAAAAAATGAAAACCTTCAAAATCACTAATCATTCGAAGTTCTATTAAATCTTCACTAAATTTTTTCAGTCCCAAAAGTTCAAATGGGCTCAATTGATAGTTCATTATATTTTCTAAAAAGTTACTAAACTCTTTAAAAGTTAAATTTTTAGAGTTTTTTTCATAGACTTCTTCTAAATGAGATAAGCCTTCTATAATTGCTTCTAGTTGTAAATAATGCACTTTAGAAATTATTTCACAATTATTTTCTATGAAATTATTTCTAACCAACCATAGAGCAAAAACAAAGGGTAACTCTGTCGCTTCAAACCACATTCTAGCCAAATCATAAAACTGCCATTGAAAATTATTTTTAAATTCAAAAACTCGATCTCCAATCAATAAAACTCCATCATATTTTTTAATGATCTGTTCAAAAGATTCTTTATCTGCAATTTCAATCTTTTGTTCAATAAAAATAGGATCAACTTTCAAATATTTTTTACAAATTACTTTCAGTAAATATTTAGAGGTCAAAGAAGCCCCACTTAAGTAGATTTTTTTTCTATCCCATTCTGTTGGAGCTAAATTACTAAATACCCCTACTGTTTGAACCTCTTTAAAAGCAGAAATACAAAGTCCAGGTAAAATACTATAATTTGAGGAGTTTAATATATACTCCATTGAAGATACTGGAGAGATATCTAAATCCCCTTCTCTTAATAATTTATTGAGTTCTGCTGGCAAGCCATAAGTCTTAGTAAACAAAGTATTTTCAAAATGATAGTCTGGAATCAACCCATTTAAAAAGTTTATCATTCCTATTTTACATTTTTTATTCAAACCTATCTCCTAAATTACAATTTAATAACTATTTTTATTAAATTTTGATACAAGATATACTCTATTGCACAAATAAATTGAAACCTTTTCAAAATCGAGCAAGTTTTCATCAAAAGTCAGACAAATTACTTTTGAAGTAATTCCCTAAATGATAGTATTAAACATCCAGAATTACTTTAAAAATTCTATCATATTGAAAAATCAGGAAAACTCCACATGGATCTATCTATAGAAATTCAAGAAGAGATTGCAATACTTAGTCAATCAAACCCCCAAGAGTCTTTTGACAAAATAGTTCCTTTTTTAAATCATGAAAAATGGAATGAAAGAAAAAAAGCTTCTGAACTACTCCTCAAATTAGAAGATAAAGCATTAGATTTTTTAAGCCAAACCATTCTAAACGAAAAAAACCAAAAAAAGTTAAATACCTATTGCTATTGGGGTACTATACTTCTTTTTCAATTAAATCCAAAAAATATTCAAAAAGCCTATTTTTTATATAATGCTGGAGACGAGCAAATCAAACTCCATATTCTGAGTCACCTAAAAGAACACATCTATGATGAAAGAATTCCTTTTTTATATCAATGCATCGGAAGTGAACTTTGGGACGTTAGAGAAAAAGCCTCCAAACTTCTTTTGGTACACAAAGAACAAGCCGTAAAATACATCGAGCAAGCTTTTGATACAGCTAATTCACACCAAAGATTTTGGAGTTTTAGAATACTCGCCCATATTTTAAACAGCGAAGCAATTAAGTATTTTTCTAAGTTTATCAAAAGTAATCCAAATGATGAGCAGTTACAGACTTTTGCTGTATCCAATTTAGGTGAAATCATAGATACAAAAGTAATTCATACCTTATTAAACTTTTTAAAAACAGACTCATTTCTAATATCAGAGGAAGTTTTTAGATCATTAACAAAATTATATAGCCACTTCCAAGAAGAAATATTCACAGTTTTACTCAAAAATAAAGACAAACGCATCTCTGAAATGCTTCTTAGAGTTGTTGAAATATCATCCGATGCTTCTTGCCTAACAAATCTTCAAAAACTATTTCAATCAAGCGATTACCAAACTAGATATTTGGCCGTTTCACATTTAGGTAACTTTCAAGATCAAAAAACAGCCGAAATACTTATTCAACTATTTTCTGATGAAAAATGGTCTATACGTAAACTTGCTATGGATAAAATTACCGCTCTTAAAACTTATGCTATTGGCCCACTTTTAGACTCCTTACAAAATGAAACTGAAGATTTGGTCTTTTGGTCTTTAAAAAGTTTAAGCCATCTCAAAGAAGCATCTACTATCCCTGCAATTGCTGCTTTATTAAATACAGCATCAAAAGATATCAGAATGCTCTCCTTATATACAATTCTAAATATACAAGCAGAAGATAGTGGAGAATACCTCTTAGAAGCTTTTGACAATCCTTTATGGGAGGTTCGACAAAAATCCTCTGAATTATACCCAAAGTTAAAACACTTCCCAATTCCACTACTCCTTAAAGGTTCTATTTCTAAAAACCAAAATATTTTATTTTGGAGTCAAAAAACTCTTGAAACCATGAAATTAAAAGGATATAAAAACCTCCTTGAACAAATTTATGAAAAGCCTGACTCTAACCCCCATATAATCATTAAAAATCTTAGATTAGTTCCACATCAAATTTTAGAAAAAGCCCTCAAAAAAGCAAACCCTATCTTAATAGAAATTGAAGAGCAAGTTCCAAAACAAATCAACAAACAAAGCGCTAAAGTCCCTCAAGAAAACAATAATTATCATCCAAATCAGCAAACATTTTTAGACACCATAGCATTATTACCAGATGTTAGTAATGTCAAAAGTTATGCAACTAATCTTGAAGAAATACTTCAACAAAGTATTAACCTTTCTGCATCAGATATACACATTAAAGTAAATCATCCTCCCATTATTCGTACTCGATCAAAACTAGTACCTCTAAAGATGCCTATTGTTACTCCAGAGCAAATTATTATATTCATCAAGGAGATTTTACCTCAAAACCTTGTTGCAAGACTTGAGCTCAATCAACAAGTAGATGCCTCTTATCAAACTTCACAAAACATTAGACTAAGAATAAATGTTTTCAAAACCTATATGGGATACGAAATAGCTGGTCGTTTTATTTCAGACCAGATTCCAACCTTTGAAAACCTCCAGCTGCCAACCGCTATTATGCAAAAACTCTCATTAGTCGAACATGGCTTAGTTATTTTAACCGGTCCAACAGGCTCTGGAAAAACATCTACACTTGCTGCTATGATTAATTATATTAATCGACTCAATCACAAGCATATTATTTGTATTGAAGACCCAGTTGAATATATCCATCAATCTCAATTATGTTTTATCTCTCAAAGAGAAGTTCTTAAAGATGTTCCATCATTTTCAGCTGGAATCAAAGCTACCCTTAGAGAAGACCCAGATATTATCTTAATTGGAGAGCTGAGAGATTCAGAAAGTGTTGAAACTGCCTTGACCTTAGCTGGTACAGGGCATTTAGTATTAACTACTCTTCATGCACCCACTTGTACTACCGCTGTAGAACAATTAATGGATTTTTTCAGTCAAGAACATCAACACCATATCAGAAAACAAATATCCTTTAATTTAAATGCTATTATCTCTCAAAGATTGCTAAGAAATATTAATGGCACACACAGAATACCCGTTTGTGAGGTTATGACAAATACCTCTGCTGTTAAAAATATTATTCGAGATGGTAAAACAGAACAGCTTCCAACTATGATAGAAACCTCTAAAAAAGATGGTATGATATCTTTAGATCAAGCCTTAAAGCATCTTGTTAATTCTGGTAGAGTTTCACTAGAAGAAGCATGGCCACATGTTATTGATCAAAAAACATTTTTAACCCAAACTAGCCGTATTATTAAACATTAAAACTACTAAGTTACAATCTATTCAATTTCAATTAAGTATTATACTTTTTTTAAATTGAATTTTTGTAATTTCATTGATTAGTTCTTGAATCACATCGTTATATATTTGTTGAACTGTTTTAACTCCCGTATAATCTGTTTGAGATAAAATAAGATGTTCGTTTATCTTTTTTCCACGCTGATTCTTGCCCGATAAATTAATATTTAATTCAATCTCAAAAGGGTTATGGCTTCTATTACCCATCATCCCAAACTCTGTATCACGAAATATAGGCAATGCGCTTAAAAAGATATGAATTTCTAAACGAATCATGTTTCTCTTTATGTAGTCTTTTGGGATATTTTTTTGTTGAATCAGTTTATACCCAAAAGATTTTAAACTACTGTTTAAAGTCGCCTCAAACCCTTTATTAGATTTAATATAAACTAGCTGTATAGGTAAGGCTTCAGAAAATAAATAAGTATTTCCCATTACAATCAATAAAACATAAAGTATTTTCTTTAACATAGTTAGTCCTCGAACATATATATATCAAATCAAATAGTAAAATATTTTATTTTTTGAATAACTTTTAAGAGTTAAACAAAATCATCATTGAATAAAAGAACTATGTAAATTCTATACCTTTTGAATAAAAACACTTGAACGCAAAAAAATCTTTCAAAACCGAAAGATTTTTTTGTAAAAATATAATTTGAATTATTTTGAAATAGGAGAGCTTATAGGAGCATTAAAACCATCTGATTCAACTAACCCTTTGCTTACCATAAAAGTTAGGGAGAAAGAGGTTAGTAAAAAAATACTTACTAATATAGCCGTAAATCGAACAACGACTCCCGCAGCACCTTTTTTTCCAAACATTTTTCCGCTATTTCCAGAGCCCATTGAAGCACCAAATGCACCAGAAAACCCTGATCCTTCTTCTGATTGAAACAAAACAATCATAATTAATAAAATTGCTGCTACGACATGGATTCCTTGAACTAAGGTATACATAATTACTCCCAAAGTGCCCAATTAACAATCACTAGACTAATTGTTAGAAAATAATCAGGGCTTGATTTTTTCTATATCTAGCAATATTCACTTAAAAATAGTTTGCTCTAAGTAAAGATTATTTAACAAAAATAAAATACATTCTACCTAGGGGGTGAAATTAAACCATATTTATCTAGCTTTTTCAAATTAAATCAAGAATGAACTACATATAAAAGCAAGGATACAAACTTACTGAACAAATTTAAACAATTTCATGCAAAAAGGTTAATAATTAGTCATTATATTACGAAAAAGATAAAAAATAACATTCTTTATAATAATAAAAAACACTCATGAAAAAATCAAAACTTTTATACTTCTATATTTTCTTTATTTACAACAATGTTTTCTGCCAAAATAATAATAAGCCTTTATCTTCTCGACTACAAAAATATCAAAATTACCTCAAAAAAGATTATTCAAAACCAAAGCCTCGATTAATAAAAGTCACAAAAGCTAAAAATACTAGAAATTATATAGACCCACTTTGTGAACATTATCTCTTTGTATTACATGCCAATTATAAAACTTCTGTTAAATTATTCAAGCAATATTTAGAGTTTTTAAAAAATAAAAATAGCCACCCCTTAAATGCCTTCAAAGTAAGAACACATCAACTTAAAAATTTTCTACAACGAGTATTAGACTCCGCAATTATAATTAAGTCATCTATCAACAGAAGTCAATCTACTATTAAAAAACATATTGACGAACATAAAACCATAGCTTTAGAACTAATCGATACTCAATCATACTCTAGATTACATTATGAGTTACAAAGCTTAAAATTTTACCAAAACTCTTATTTATCTTTTTTATCAGAAATTAATCAAAGAGAAATATTACACTTAGAAGACATTCTTTATAAAGTAAATTCATGGTTAAATTTAGCCTTACTTACAGAACAAAACAATTGGAAAAAATCATCTCATCATTTGCTTCTTAAAGACAATAAAAAATTAATCAATAAAATTCATAAAGAAGTACCCTTAATTGCTAAAAAGTTTAAAAATATAAAAGATCATTTTACTTATGCAGAGCAAGAAATAATTGTAGATAAAACAAAACTTAAAAAGAAGTCCTTTCCATTTAGTAAAAAAATGACTAGTATTCAACTGAATAAATTAAAAAGAAGACAAAAAAGTTTTAGATACCAATTATCCATATTAAATGAAAAAGAAACTATTGAACTTAAAATGATTCAAAAACAAATATTATCAAGCCAACGATTAAGCCCTATCGAATTAAGACTCAATCCCCTCTCTCATCATCTATTTTTTAATCACAGCATTAAAAAGAAAGAAGTACTACCTGATTGGATATGAGTAGCTTATAACATATTTACAGGCTTTCATTCTTTAAGATAAATAATTGAACCAGACTGCTTTTGTGATGGGTATACCAAAAATTTATTTTCTTTTATTTTAAAGGTTAGTGGCACTCCCATTTTATAAGACTCTTTAAGCTTTTCATATAAAATTACATTGTTTTGTTCATCAGAAGGAAATAAATTAGATAAATAAATACTCTTTTTATTTTTACGATATTGAGCCCACCCTATATTTTTATTATTTATTTCATCTCTATAAAAATCTCTAACTGTATTTCTTAGGTCAATCTCTCCGATAAAAATTCCTTTTACACATTTTTTAATACCAAATAGCTTTCTTTTTTTCTGAGAGCATTTTTTATAGATAGAGTCCCAAAAAATTAAAACATCATCTCCCATAAATTGAAGATGATGAAATTGTGATCTATTTTTAATCTGTGATAAACCACTGCCCTTCATCACCATTGAAATCATCGAACTCATTTTATCATTACTCTGCTTAACCTCTTCTTTATTTGATTTCAATGCTTCTTTAGCCATGACCTTTAAAAGTCTATCCCAAATTAACTTTGATCTAAAGTCATCAAATACCGCTCGCATTTCTAATTTATTTTTATTTTGTTTTACCGTATAAAAAGAAAATCGAATGGTTGACTCCTTACTATCTGACTTTGCTTCAAAAGAGTATGACTTTCTTAATGGACCCCTTCTTAGTTTTTGAACATTCTTAGAGTTATAAACATCTATAACTTCTTTTTTTTTCTTTTCTATAAATTCATGATATTGCTCTTCAATAATAAATAACCTTTGATACAAACTCTTTTTACTTTTAATCCTTGTATTTTCTTTTGGCTTTGAAGTGACAGGCTTTATAAAATAAAAGCTTGCTGCATAGCCTATTACTACGCCTAATACCAATATAATAACCTGTTTCATTAAAAAACCTTTTTAAACCTTGTAAGTTCTCACCAATTTTTAGAGTATACTCAAATATCAGTCGTTTCGGTATAAAAGTATTGCTCTTTCTTTTTTTCAATGAATCTCTATGGTAATATTTAAGATAAATTGAAAAAAACAAATCATAGATTTTAAATTAATCAAACGAAGGAAATAAAATGACAAACCCTCTTATTGTAAAAAGAGAAAAAAATGATGAAACTGGAGTAGTTACTATTCATTTAAAAGGGCGCTTAGATATGACATCATTAGACCCCTTCAAAGAGGTTTTTACTCACGAATTTAATGAAAAAAACTATAAAATCGTACTAAATATGGCAGAAGTATTTTTTATAGTTTCTACCCATCTAGGGGTTATAATGTCTAGCTATAAAGATACACAAGCAAATGATGGAGACCTTAAGTTTTCTTCTCTTACAGAAGAGGTTTATGGTATATTTGATCTTCTTCAGCTAACTAGTATATTAAATATATACCCTAATGATGAAGAAGCTGCCAGCGATTTCTAAGAACAAACTATAAAAAAGCCTCAAGAATTTTGAGGCTTTTTCTTTTATTAAAAATTTTAAAATTCTAGCTCTAGACCTTCGTAACCACCTACAATATTAAGGTCTTTGTTTCCAACCTTATTTTTGTATATTATTCCTTCTTCAATTATTTTGCCAATTTTTGTATCGTCATATGAAGGTTCATGGTGGAACAATACCAAAGTTTTTGCTCCTGCTGCGGTAGCAATGTCTATCCCTGTAAAAACAGAGCTATGTCCCCAATCCATCTTTGAAATTGTATCAGCAAAAGTGAACTGACAAT
Source organism: Candidatus Cloacimonadota bacterium (assembly GCA_002402105.1). Taxonomy (GTDB): domain Bacteria; phylum Muiribacteriota; class UBA6191; order UBA6191; family UBA6191. Next base: position 37,809 of record NVVD01000015.1, on the reverse strand, counting down.
CAAAAATAAATACATCTGCATCTTTACAAAATTCAATCGCTTTTTGAATTAAATCTAAATTCTCAAAGTTAAACTCTGAATCTGTCATATATACTATTTTTTTTCCGTTTTCAACTACTGAATAGGCATGAGAAACTTGAGGATGATATAACCTTTCGTTCCCTATTGTTATATCACCAATTTTTACCACTTCTTTTTCTTGTAATTCTTTGAAGTTTATTTCAGCACCTAATTGCTCAAACAATACAGGGAAAAATGGATACTGCATTTGTTTTGGAAACGACTCTATTAAACTTTTTGTGACTCCATAAATATTTAATTTATTACCCGGAATATAAGCTGGAGTAAAAAATGGAAAACCAGAGATATGGTCCCAATGTAAATGGGTAAAAAAGATATGAGCAGTACCCTGTCCTCTACCTAAAGGAGTACCCATTAAAGCTAAACCTAATGCTCTTCCACCTGTTCCGCAGTCAAAAATTAAGGTATCACCACTATCAGGAATCACCTGAACACAACTTGTACTACCTTTATATGTACCAACTTGATGAAATGGTCGAGAGTCCAAATATTTTTTTATCGAACTCTCATCCTTAATATCATCAGCTGATGCATCTAAAAGAACTTGCTCAGTTTTTGCTCGAATCATTTGTGATGTACATGGCGATGCAATGGAGCCACTAACTCCCCAGAATTTAACTTTCAAATCTTAACCCTTGCGTCCGAATAACTTAAGTTATTATTTACATTCTATTTAAAGACGTAAATTAGTTTTTCCATTTTGGATAATTAACTTCTATGCCATTATATTGTGATTGTTTGGCTAGTTCAAGTATATCCTCTAAGATATCAGGATAAAATAAACAATCAGAAGGCTTTTTTGTATCTAACCACTTAAAACCATTGACTCTTTCATCAATATTTGTCATTTTTGCTTCACAATTTGAATGAACTTCAAAAATTATATGTAAAATATTTCTTTTTTTATCAGGTGATATGGTCTGAACAACCTTCAAAATTTTCCCAACTTCTATTTCCATTCCAAGTTCTTCTTGAAACTCTCTTTGAAGCGAAATTTCAAGGTTTTCTTCTTTTTCTGCTCCACCACCAGGTAAAAGATAATAAATTTGATCTTCTTTTTTATGTTCAATTAAAAGTAATTGACCGTTTCTTTTTAATAAACCACTTACACGAATTCTAGGCATTTTAACCAACTAACTTATCAACAATTGCAATAATTGCTTGATCTGATGCACACATATTAAGCAAACCCAAACTAGACTCTAAAGACGTTTCTAATAACACAATCTCACCATTTCCTACTCCTATTCTATCAATAGCAGAAGAAATAGCACCATAAGCTTTTAAATCTTTGTCTAATTTTTGCACTAAACGCAATGGTTGAGCATGAAAACCAGATTCAGCATGAGAGGCTACTATGTTTCCACAAACACGAGCCAAAATCATGACATCAACTCTACATCCATAATCATTTGAACCCTATCTGCATGCCTACCTAAAGCTGGTATGGTATTTAAAAATTTTTTAACTATAGCCTTTGCCAGAGTATCACCGATTGTTTGCCCACCAATACATAACATATTAGCATGATTGTGCTCTCTTGCATTGTTTGTAGTAAAGTCGTCATAACACATAGCACAACGAACCCCATCTACTTTATTAGCAAGCATAGTAGAACCAATACCCACACCATCAAGCATGATACCAATATCATAATGACCCATAGCTACTGACCTAGCCACCATTAAAGCATACTCTGGATAGTTTACACTTGCTGAATCAAATGGTCCTAAATCATCTACTATTTCATAGGCCAAATCTTCTTTTAAATATTTGACCAAAACATTTTTTAATCGATAACCACCATGATCAGAAGCAATAGATATTTTATACATTACACAATCCTAAAGTGACCTTTTAATACACATCTTCTTGAACGAGTGTATGTTCTTGCAGAGGTTAAACCTTCACCAGTATGCCCAGCAATTGTCATGGTAGAAAACCCTTCTCCCCCAAAACCAAGGCCAGCACATGAAGGCCCATTTTTAACAAAAATACTGACTTCAGATCTCACAGCCATTTCATGTAAGTTATCTAAATTTTTTGAATGCATTGTAGCCGTATGTAAGCAACCTTTTTCAGCTACAATAGCTCTATCAATAGCTTCTTTTACATCTTTACAACGTACAATTGGCATAACTGGCATCATTTGCTCTGTATGCACTAAAAAGTGATCATTTGACACTTCCATAAAAGCTAAACGAATATTTGAATCAGTATGAATACCTACATGAGACAAAATAAAGGAAGCATCTTTTCCAATAAAATCAGCATTCATATGATTATCTTGATAAATCAGATTTTCTAATTTTGAAATATTTGCTCCAATTACATGATAAGCATTGTTTCTTTTTAAAGCTTGCATAAACTCATCTGCAACAGATTCAACTACAAATACTTCTTTTTCAGCAATACACAAAATATTATTATCTAAAGTTGCTCCTTGAACCAAATATCTTGCTGCTGCATCCAAATCTGCTGTTTCATCAACAATACAAGGAGGATTTCCCGGGCCTGCGCCAATCACCTTTTTTCCTGATTTTGCCGCTGCTTTAACCAAGCCTGGCCCACCTGTAACAACTAGTATACGAATACCATCGTGTTCCATTAACTCTTGGCCTGACTCCATTGATGGATGCTCCATGATAGTAGCCAAGTCTCTTGGACCTCCACACGATATAATTGCTTCATTGATTAAATGAACGGCATAAGCACAGGATCTTCTAGCGCGAGGATGAGGATTAAATACCACTGAATTACCAGCAGCTATCATCCCAATAGAATTATTTATGATTGTTTCTGTTGGATTTGTTGTTGGGGTAATAGCACCAATCACTCCGTAAGCAGAGCTTTCTACTAAGGTCAAACCATTATCTCCCGAGTAAGCAATCGGCTGTAAGTCTTCTGTTCCTGGGGTTTTTTCGATAACTAATCTATTTTTTTCAACTTTATCTTCAAAACGTCCTAAAGAAGTTTCTTCAAAAGCCATACGAGCTAAAGCTTCTAAATTATCCATACAGATTTTTCTTATTTCAAAAATAAATCGCTCTCTTTGAGATAAAGAATAAGCCTTGAAAGATTGATAAGCTAGAGAAGCTTTTTCTACGCACTCATCAATTGATTGATAGCATCCTAAAAGCCCATTGTCTCCAAGACTCACACCTGGTGTACTTGAAACATTTGAGTTTCTATCCAATTGCTCTACTACTCGAGATACAATTCGTGCTATATCATCAGAAGAATAATCCATTTTTCTCTCCTAAGAGAAAAGCCATCATTTTAATTTCTTTTGATATATTGAATGCTATTGTATTAGGTTTACACTATCAACGATAGCGACAATAGCACAGTCGATGGCTTTTTTTTGTGTTAATTCAGTTTGTCTAGCAGAGCTTCCAGAGGCAAACATTACTAAATCTCCAGGCCCTGCTTGTACTGTATCTGCTGCCACATGATAAGCATTAATAGCTTTTAGATGGACATCACATTCATGCACTATTAATAGTTTTAGACCCAAAAGTCTTTCATCTTTAATAGTACAAACTACAGTACCTTCAATTCTACCTAGTTTCATTTTCTATTTTTTCTTTTGAGATAAAGCAAAAACATCTTCAAGATCAGAATGTGGTCTTGGAATAACATGAACAGAAATTAACTCGCCCACTTTATTGGCCGCAGCAGCCCCAGCATCAGTAGCAGCTTTTACAGCAGCAACATCACCACGAATAAGAGCAGTTACCATTCCACCACCGACTTTTTCCCAAGAAACTAAAGTAACATTAGCAGCCTTACACATAGCATCAGATGCCTCAATTAACCCTACTAACCCTTTAGTCTCAATCATTCCTAAAGCTTCGCCTACTTGCATTGCATTCCTCCACAAATATATTTTAGTTTTTAGCTCATTTATAGCTATTATAATTTAAAAAACCCGTAATACCGTATGAAAAGGTTTTGCAGGCCTGTTTAAAAACAGGCAGATAAGCGACTCAAACAAGTTCGAAATCAACTTTCCTTGCAAAATTATGTAGGCCTCAAAACAGAATTTCATTACGCATACCACAGGTGAAAAATAGTTTAACACACACAATTAATGAATCAAAGTATATAATTACCACTTTTTAGTTTTACTTAAAATTAAACCTGGTTTATTCCAACGATTAACAAGTCCAGGATCAACTTCAAACAAAGAGTTTCCTCCACCATAAAACTCCCCTGTATACCCAACAGCTTTAATATTTTCTATTTTTCTTTTTGAACGAGTATTTCTTTTTTTCTCTCTTTTTAAAATATTTTTAGGGTTTATCCTTTTTTGAGGACCTCTTCCCATTCTCCTTGTTTGACTTGTATATTTTGGAGCTTTTAGCTTTTTTTCTGTTTCATTAAAAACCTCAAAACCAAAAGAAGAAGTAGGTTTTTGACGAGAAAAGTTAGAGTTATTATATTTTTTAATGCCCCTTTTATTTGATAGAGTCTTTTGGTCCCTACTGTTTTGAGCATTACTTCTACTTGCTTTATATCTAAAATTATATGCATCTACAGACTGAAAACTTGCTAACACCAATATTATTAATAAATTTATTTTCATTTCTACTCCTAAATTAAAATCGTGAACCAAGTGATAAAGTATATTTATCATCTTTTTGTAAGTCACCCGAACTCATATAATCAATTTGAAAGTCCCAATTTGTTTTTGGAACATAGCCCAATCCAACTGACATTGTATCTCCATTAAATTCAAGAAGAGCCTCTAAAGAGGGGTAAATCTCTGATAAGTCTACCCTTGCCCCTGCCATAAAGAAAAATGTTTCCATGTCATTTTTACTTGTTGAATAATTACCCAGTAAAGCTCTTCTTCCACTTCCAAAGTTAGCACCAATACCAAGGTAAACTGAGTTTTCTGGCGAGCCAATCACAGAATATACTGTATTTTGGTGATTACTATGATTATCAAACATTGCTCCTACAGCTAAATTTGCATAGGGAGAATACTTGAATGAAAAGATTGAAGAAGAACCCCTTCTATCACGTCTACCACCCATATCAGCTAAACTTATTTCTAGTTTTTCACTAAAACTAAAACTAGCATTAATACCTTGATAATTATCTCCACTTCCAAACGAAAAAAATGTAGATACGGCAGTCTCTTGAGGCCGAACTAAAGTAGTTGTTGGCATCATAATTAAACCAGTAGGACCAAACCAAGTATTATGTCCAAATGTATTTGAAACCAATAATATAGATATAAGTAAAAAGTACTTCATTTCATCTCCAATATTTACCAATATACTTTTACATTTCTCGTCCTTTTTACATTTCAATTCAAGATAGACTTATAGCTCAATTTTTCATTTTTTTTATAGTTATACAAAAGTTCTTATATCTCTTCTTTTTTGTAATTAAATATCTATTTTTACAAAAAAAATCCTTCCTATCAAAAGATAGAAAGGATTTTAAAAATATATAAGTAAAAGAATTATAAATATTTTTTTAATTCATCAACCTTATCTAACTGCTCCCAAGGAAGGTCTAAATCATTTCTTCCAAAATGACCATATGCAGCAGTTTGTCGATAAATCGGTCTTCTAAGACGTAAATGATCAATAATAGCGCCAGGCCTAAGATCAAAAACTTTTGAAACTACATCTTCAATTTTATCTTCATCCATTGTACCTGTACCAAAAGTATCTACAAGTACTGACATTGGTCTAGAAACACCAATTGCATAAGCAACTTGAATTTCTAGTCTATCTGCAAATCCAGCAGCAACTAAGTTTTTAGCAATATATCTACAAGCATAAGCTGCTGATCTATCTACTTTTGTACAATCTTTACCAGAAAATGCTCCACCACCATGACGACCCATGCCACCATAAGTATCTACAATAATTTTTCTACCAGTTAAACCAGCATCTCCGTGTGGCCCACCAATTACAAACCTACCAGTTGGATTAACATAAACTTTAGTATCAGCATCTACCAAATCAGAAGGCAATACTGACATAATGACTTGAGCTTTCACATCTTCTGTTAAAGCTTCAAGCGTAATGTCTTCATCATGCTGTGTTGAAATTACAACAGCTTCAATTCTTTTTGGAATAAAACCATCATATTCAACTGTCACTTGAGCTTTTCCATCTGGTCTTAAATATTTTAACGAACCACGTTTTCTAACTTCTGCCAATTTATTTGTTAGTTTATGAGCCAAAGTAATTGGCAAAGGCATTAACTCTTCTGTTTCTTTACAGGCATAACCAAACATCATACCTTGATCTCCAGCACCAACTTCATCGTATTTATCAGAAGCATCTCCTCTAAATTCAAGAGACTCTGTAACACCCTGAGAAATATCTGGAGATTGTTCATCAATAGTCACAAGTACAGCACAAGACTTATAGTCTAAGCCATAATCTGCATTTGTATAACCGATATCTTTAACAACATCTCTAACTATTTTTGGTACATCTACATAACAATCTGTAGTAATCTCACCCATAACCATTACCATTCCAGTGGTTAATGCTGTTTCACAAGCAACACGTCCATTAGGATCATTTGCCATAATTGCATCTAAAACTGCATCTGATATCTGATCTGCCATTTTATCTGGATGGCCTTCTGTTACTGATTCGGATGAGAAGTATCTTTTCTTTGTCATAAATTGCTCCACTTACTTTGTTCCAAAAATTCTGTCTCCAGCGTCTCCTAGACCTGGGACGATATATCCATTTTCATTTAATTTTTCATCATATGCTGCTGTATACACATCTACATCTGGATGTAATTCACTTAAAGCTTTCACACCTTCTGGTGCAGCTAAAATACAGGCAAAAACTATTTTTTTTGCTCCATTTTTCTTTAATAAATCAATTGCTGCTGCTGCAGAAAAGCCTGTTGCTAACATAGGATCTGCTAGTATAACAAACTTTTCTTCTAAAGAGCCTGGAAGTTTACAATAATACTCAACTGGTTTCAAAGATTTTGGGTCTCTATACAAGCCAATATGACCTACTCTTGCCATTGGAATAACATTCATTATCCCATCCATCATACCAAGCCCTGCTCTTAAAACAGGTACAACAGCAATTGAGTCTCCACTCACCTGATAACCTTTACAAGTCATCAAAGGAGTTTCAACCTCAACATCAATAACAGGCAACTCTCTTGTCACCTCATATATCATTAATGAAGCCACTTCATTTACTAACTCTCGAAAAAGTTTTGAGTCTACATTTTTATCTCGTAATCTAGTAATCTTATGTTTTATCAGTGGGTGATCATAAACAGTTAGTTTAGCCATTATCTAAGTCTCCTAATTTTTCAATCCGTCTTAAATGACGCATATCTTCTGAACCTATAGTATTAATAAATATCTTAATAACCTCTTTAACTTGGTCTATTCCGTACAATCTTTGCCCAAAACATAAACAGTTTGCATGATTATGCTCACGAGCCAATTGTGCTTGATATGGATTTGAGGTTAAAACAGCACGAATGTTTTCGTATCGATTTGCTGCAATTGAAACACCAACACCAGAGCCACAAACCAGTATAATAAAATCTGCTTTTAATTTATTATAATCTTCTACACATCTTTTTACTACATCTGGGTAATCAATAGATTCAAAAGGAAAGCCACAAGGAGTAGAGATCTCTATTTTCATTGTTTCTAAAAGCTTACTAATCTCTTTAAGGTAGTCACTTCCACCATGATCTGAACCTAGTATTATTTTCATCACTCTCTACTTTTAAGAAAAACCTTGTTTAAAATAGAAAATGCGACTCAATTTTCTATTCATCTATTAACTGAATATTATCATAGCAAAGCTTTTCAGAAAAGAGTTTTCTAGAATTTTTAAAAATAAAGCTAACAAGTTTTTTATTCAGACTGTTTTCTTTTAACTCTTGAAATTGCTACTTCTATTTCATCTACAATCAACTCTTCGCCCTCTGAGTTTTCTAGTAATAGTTGTAACTCCTGTAAAGCCAAAGAATAAAGAGCTTGATTTTCTAAACATAAGCACATCTTAAAAAAAACACCTGTATTGTCTGGTGCCAATTTCAAAAGGCCTCTATAATATTCTTCTGCTTTTACAAACTCACCTTCATTAAACAAAATATCGCCTAAATAGTTATAGGCTAATTGATGATTTCTATGAAATTTAATAACTTGTCGATAGTAATATTTTGCTTCTTCTATTCTATTTAAATCTTCATATAGTAATGCTAAATTAAAGCTCGCATTTAGGTTTTCTGGACTGCTTTCTAACGCTCTTTCAAAATATTTAGCTGCCTCACCATTATTTGACACTGATTTTGAAATTACACCTAACGCATTGTTCACCCACGTATCTCTAGGGCTCATCTCATAAAATAAAATCAAATATGATTTTGCTTTTTTAAAATCTCCCTCTCTTTCTAAATAAATTCTTCCCATTTGTTTTAAAGCTCTTTTATTTTGAGGGTCAAATTCAAGTACTTTATGATAAGACTCTATTGCTAAAGACCAATCTTCATTCAAATAGTCTTGCTCAGCATTTTTTAACAAAAAAGCTAATTGGTCTATACGGTCATCAATCTTTTCTGAAGATTTTTTAACAACAGCTTCTTCAACTATATTTATTGGTTTATTTCGCTTTGGCACACCCTTTTTTTGAATTATACTTGTGATAATAGATTGAGCTTTTTCATAAAATACTGAACTTTTTGAAACACGCCTTAAATAACGAAGAGCAGTAGTATGGTCTCCTACTTTTTCTTTTATCAATCCTAAATAAAATTTAATTCCTTGGTAATTAGGATTTTGTTTATAAATTTTTTGATAAACTCTCAATGAGGAAATATATTTATTTTGTTTGTAATAAGAGTAAGCTAATAAAAACATTATTTTTTCATTGCTCTTTTCTTGATTTAAAACTCTTTCAAAATACTTACTCGCTTGTTTATAGTTGCCTTGTTTTCGATAAATCATTCCAACAATTTTACTTGCCTCAACATTAAATTTTTCTTGTTTAAAAACCTGATCTAATCTTTTTAATGATAGGCTGTAATCGTCTAAAAAGTAATAAAATTTAGCTAAAGACAATTTTAGATTTATATCATCTGGAAACAAACTGATTGCCCTATTTAAAACCAGAATACCTGGTCGATATTTTTTCTGCTTTTGATAGGCACTAATCAGCAATATGTAAGCATCTTTATCAACTCCACCCAAGTCAATATATTCTTCAATTAATTTCTGTACCTTCTCATAGTTTTTTTCTTTAAATTTATTAATTGCTAAAAATAGTAATTGCTCTTGAGATGTTATTATTATTTTTTGATTCTTCTGTTCTATGATTGAGTTTTCGATCGTTGCTAGGCTTCTAATTAAATCTGGGTCATGAGGTCTTGAACGCATAGCTTTAGCCACTAACCAACGTGCTTTTTTCCAGTCTTCTCTTTGAAAGTACTCATAAAGAAGTATATCTTCTAGCTCTTTTGATAACTTATGATTTTCTAAATATTTAGATGCTCTAATTTCAAAAGAAACCCAATTCAAACTTTTACGAAGTTCACTAAAATTGACTTGCTTCTCTTTATTTTGAAATACTTTATCTACTTGAAAGTTCTTTTTAAATTGCTTCTTTTTAATGAAATTTAAATAACTTTTTAATTCTAACTTTTTTTCATCACTTAATGTATAAGCGTATAACTCTGAATATTCTTCAAGCTCTAAAACCGCACGTCTAACTTTGCCTTTTTTTTGCCAAAAATTAGCCAGATTTTGACGATAAGACATATTACTTGGGTCTCTTTCTATAGCCAAAACTAAACTTTGAAACTCATTTTTTGTACCTGTAACAATATATTTCATTAATACCATTACTACTAGTATGTATAAAAATGCACTTCCCCAAGGAAAGGGTCTTTCATATTTACTTGTGCCAGAGACTCCCCATTCCGCCTCTTTTGAATAATTCAAAGTGCCAGTTCTATAAAATACTAATTCTAAAAAAGAGGCCACTCGATGGGCATCAAAAATATTAAACAACCAAATAAATAAAGAAAATAGACTGAAACAAAAAATAAAAAAGCTATATAAAAAAATACCTGTATGGCTAATAACTACTTGATAAACAACACCTTTTATTAAAAAGTCCCAAAAATATAATAAAGAAACTAGTTGGCCTGAGAAAAAAATTGCAGACTTTCTAGGTTCTTTGTTATAAAGCTGCCCAGCCCCCCAAATAAAAAAGGATAAAGCCCATGCTAAGGTAGGCGAATTTTCCCAGTTTTTTTCTAAACTAGGAGATTCTTCTATTGTTTCTGTCGCAATTGCAAATGGATCCATTATTCTATAAATTCCAAAAAAACCTCATTAGCAAACAAAAGAGAATTTCGAGATATCTTTAGATAGCCGTTTTTTTTCTCGATATGTTTTTTCTTTAAAAGTCTTTCTATCTTCTCTTTTAAGTTTAAATCTGGGTAATTTCTATCCCAATTTAATAATTTTTGTTCTTCTATTCCACAAATTTTGCGAAATTCTAACATAATTGTCTCTAAAATGGCACTTTTTGGACTATATTCCTCATAATGTAACTTTCCTATCTCATCATTTAGCTGCATTTCCCATAACTTTAGACTTTTTTGATTTTGCCATCTCACTTTATTAAAAAAACTTCCAGCAGATGGCCCCACTCCAATATAGTTTTGATTCTCCCAATATTTTAAGTTGTGTAAAGATTCACTTCCTTTTCTAGCGTAAGCAGATATTTCATACTGAAATATACCATGCCCTTCTAAATAATCTTTCAATAAAAAGTAGGCCTCTGCTTCTACTTCTTCTGGGGGCAATACTATTTCTCCTCTTTTTATTTTGTCATACCAAGGTGCTTCTTCTTCAACAGATAAAATGTAAGCACTTACGTGAGAAATTTTATCAATAGGCAATAAAGACAAAGTCTTTTCAAAGGAGTTTAAGGTCTGCTTAGGGATTCCTAGCATTAAATCGATATTAAAGGCAACTTGTTCCATGCAAAGAGCTTCAATTGTTTTATAATTTTCTTCTACTAAATGTCCTCGACCTAAAAAAATTAATTCTTCTTCATTTAAAGTTTGTATACCAACTGAAAACCGGTTAATCCCTACTTCTATAAAAGCCTTTATTTTAACTGGGGTAAGCGAGTCTGGATTGCCCTCTAAAGTTATTTCACATATTTTATTTAAAGTAAATAAGTCTTTAATCCACGATAAAATTTCTTTAATCTCTAAAGAAGTTAAAAGGGAAGGGGTTCCTCCACCAAAATAGATACTTTCAATTTGAAATTTTTTATTTGAATAAGATAAAATTTCTTTTTTTAACAAAAAAAGATAATTGTTTCTATCATTTTTACGTTCTAAATTTGTTGCAAAATCGCAATAAGAACAGCGTTTAATACAAAATGGTACATGAATATATAAGCCAATTTTTTCGGTAGTTTCATTCATAAAAAAAGATGACCATACTCAAATTTGGATAAGTCCATATTTAAATGATTTCAATTTTTACACCCAAATCGTTAGATCTTTCTCTACCAAGAGGTGTAATAATTGTTTTTTTAGGGACTAATAGAGTATCAACTTTTCTTTTAAAACAATATTCGATGTCTTCACCCGTCAATAGTTTTCCATGAAAATTTTCAATTGACTTATTTGAAACTATAGAGTTCGACTCTTTCATAGCCTCTAGTTTTTCAACCACTTCTATAACCAATTGTCTTATTAATTCTTCTGTTATTTGCATATATTTTCAGTCTAAAAAATTGATATTTATCCTACCAAAACAAGATACATCAATTCAAAAAAAAGAACAAGTAAGAGTAACTTTGTAAATTTACTTAAACAGCCCACCCAATGCACCTACTGTTATAGCCATTTTATAGACACTATCCAAAATATCTTTCATTCTATTTTTTCGAAATTTTATTTTTGTTGGTACTACAATAAAATCTCCTGGTGATAAAGTCCCTTTATTTACAAAAAAAGATTTTTTATTAATTTTTCCAATGTACCTATTGCTAGAAATAGTATTTTTCAATACACTTGCTGGAATAGCTCTTCCACTTGCTTTAATAATATAAACCCTTTCTTTATAAGCATGTTCAGTAAAACCTCCAGCATCTCTAATATAATCTTCTAAATTGGCATTTTTTCTATACAGTTCAGTTAATGGAGAGTATACCTGCCCCGATACTGATACTTCAGTTGGTTTTAAAGGAACTACAAATACATCTCCATCTTCTAATGCTATATCATTAATAGAACCTTTCAGTATCTTCCTTTGCTTATTATTTTCTAAAGATAATAATATCCTACCCGACGTTAATACACCCGCTAACTTATCTATTGTTTTTTCTACTTGTTCTAAAGATTGGATTTGAACTTGTTTTTCTTTATCATCCACTTTACTGCTTAACAATTGAGTTTGCATATTTGAAATATTTTGTTTTTCTCTTTTTACAAATCTCTCTTTCATTTTTGCTTGTCTTTGAGCTACTGATTTTCTATAAAATTTACTTGCGGGCAAATAAGAGTATTTTGTTAAACCTCCTGCTCTTTTTAAAAGACTTACTAAGGTATCTCCCATTTTAAATGTATATTTACCAGGAAAAGCAATCTCTCCTTTTAAAGCAATAACCCCTTGATTTACTCTGTTTGGATCTTTAAAAATTGTTATTTTATCGTGATTTTCTAATTTCATATTATGAACAATAGAGTTTTCTAAAGCTCTTCTAATATGAAACTTTATTATTTTTATTCCATTTTTGGCTTCACGGTAGATTTCTCCACTTTTCATATGAGCATTTTTAGTTAATTTTGCTAATATTAAAATATCTTTTACTTTTGTATTCCAATTTAGTGGAAAATCTTTTGCGTTTACAACTTCCCCTGAAATACTTACACTAGGACTATTTTGGACTTCTGATAAGTGAAATACTTTTACCTCGTCTCCTGCTTGCAAGTAAAAGCTCTCTTCTTTATCATCAAGAGACAAACTCTTTATAATTAGCTCTTTATTTGTTATAACCTTTAAACCAGATACCTCTGTAAAAGTATTTTTATCTCTTTTTAATCTATAGATTTCGACTCTTTCTAAATATGTATCTTCTTTTATTCCTTGAGCTTTTTTAATCAGTTTTTTTAGCGTTAAACCATTTTTCCACTCAAACAGCCCTGTTCTATATACATTTCCTCTAATTAATACTTTATTTTTAATTTCTTCTAGTCTTGGATGAACCATCAATACGTCTCCATCCGCCAATAAAACCTTTTGAGATTTACTAAAGTCTATATCTTTTAATACAGATCTCCCATCTTTATTAAAATGTACAACCTGAAAAGAACTAGTATTTGCATTCGACAAAACTCCTCCAGCATATGAAATAAGATGGGATAGTTTTTCCCACGATTTTAGTTCAAATACTCCTACACGTTTGACTTCCCCCAATACTGCTATAGTTTTTTTTGTTAATGGAACATGTATTGAATTTCCAGACTTTAAATAAAAATTTCTATCAAACTTACCCGTTAATAAGTATTGATAAAAATCTATTTTTTTAAAAGATTTATTTCCTTGAATTAATTCAACTTCTCTTAAACTACCCTCAAAAGTTGGCCCACCTGCTGCGATAATTAACTGTAATGGGGTTGATATAGCATTTGCCATATAAACTCCAGGTGAGCGAACCTCACCTGTAATATATATTGGAAATTGACGTAACTTAATAAACTCAAATGACAAATTTAAGGTTTTATAAAATCTAGATAGTCTTTTTAGTAAAAAGGATTTTAACTCTTCTTTTTTTATTCCTTTTACAAATATTTCTCCTGCTAGTGGAAACTTTATCATACCTGATGAGTTCACGCTGACTGGAACAATTTGATCTTGGGTTTGATTCCAAACATGGATACTAAAACGATCTCCAACACCTATTTTATAATCATCTGGCACATTAGAAGTTTCAAGACTAAATTTAGATAACTCCAAATTTAACTTCTTAAACAAACGATGTCCAAAATAGGATATTTTTTTATCTACAAAACCATCTAACAAATTTGGAGATATTTTTTTTATATGTGTAATGCTAGGAAACTCACCAACATCCTCAATAATGATTATTTTTTTTTCAAAACCCTGTGAAGCAGCAACTTCTTCTTTTGAGCTTTCTGCTTTTAATAAAGATTTCGCTTCAAGCTCTTGTTTTAATTGTAATATTCCAAGGTTTTCTGAACCCATAGAAATAGCAAAAGAACACATTAAAAATAAATTAAAAAAAATCACCAAAAACATCTTCATAAGAGCTCCGTTTTTACTTAAGTAAAGGTATTATTTGTTTAAGCAGTATCGTCATTTCTTCTGCCATAGCAAATCAATTTAAGTAAAGCATTTCATTATTTTTAGACCAACAAACAAAAGTAATTACTTTTTCTTTTATTTTGATAATAGTCTTATACAAAAACCTATGAAATTAAAATTTCAATTCAACAGACGCTGTCTGTTTTATTTATATAACTTTTATAAGTAGTGGTAAAAATTTGGCATTTTTTAAGTGCTTTAGAAAAAAGAAAAACCCTATGAAATCTCGTAAATCAAGACCACCAAAGGGTTTGAATAATACTCTCGATAGGACTCGAACCTACTACCCCCTGTTTAGGAAGCAGATTTTATACATATTTGAGGGTATTTATTTTTATCTATTTTCTTAAGTTTTAGCTTTGGTAAAAGCTTAAGAGGTTTATTTACAAAAATTCATCTACTCCAATTGTGGCTAAAATTTGGAGTTTTGGGAAAAAAGTGAAATTTAGTGTCAATAATTTGTCAATTTTATTTTGATCAATTTCTTAATTTATATCAAGATTTATAATTCTATTTTTAACAAAAGACTATTTCGTCTAACTTTCTCCACACTCAATATACATGAAATAGCAAAAAACTCCTAAATTATATTTGTATTAATAATTTAAGAGTCTTACAATTTATATATTATTCTTTACTACTTAGGAAATAAATAGTCACCTAATGTATGTATGATTTTACTTTTATAGTCATTAGATAGATGTGCATATCTTTTAACCATATCTAAGCTTTTATGCCCCAAGATATCGGCAATTGCAAGTAATGAAACTCCTTGCATTGCCAAGTATGAAGCACAACAATGCCTTAGATCATGAAACTTAAAGTTTTCTATCTCTGCTTTTTTAATTGCTGTTCTCCATGCACCTCTAGCTGATTTAATGTGAAACACTTTTACTTTATCAATTTCTTTAGATTTCCACTCCAATAATAATGCCTTTGATGAGTCACACAAGGGTAAGGATCTACGTTCTCCGTTTTTAGTATCTTCTAATACAATAATATTTTCACGAAATATTACTTGCTCCCATTTTAAAGACATTATCTCATTTTTTCTTGCTCCAGTTGTTAAAGCTAAGATTACTAATAAATATAGATAGTCTGTTTTTTTACATTCAAATAGTAGTCTTTCTCTTTCTTCATCTGATAAGAAACGAACTCTTCCTTTTGGTTCTTTTAATTTAGTTAATTTTAGAAAAATATTTTTATTAAGAAACTCCCATTCTACAGCCATACTAAAACTACGACCAACTGTTGCAAAATATCTATTGATTGTTGAAAAGCTGATTGTATTTTCTACCATCATTTTTTGTCTTACATCTAACAATAAAGGAAGAGTAACATCTTTTAACTCTAAAAACCCTATCTTTTCAGAAAACAATTTAAAAGGATAAATATATTTTTCTGGCTGCTTTAATAGTGGTAAAACTTCACTTATATATTTTTCAAATAAATCATCAATTAACATATTACTTTTATAATCAGCATACTTACCAGATTCAAGTTCATTCTCTATTGCTAAAACATAGTTTCTTGCTTCTCCCATTGTTCTAAATGTTTTATTTATGCTCTTACCAGACATTCTTACTCTGACTCTGTAACTAACTTTTTTATTCGATATTTTAACTTTTGTTATGTTTGCCATTTTGATTAGACTTTCAGACATAGAAAATGCCTTAATACTGCTTGATTACTGATTTTGTAAAACTGTTTGTCTAAACTTTATATATGTAGTTGGATGGTCTACCGATAGATAGAAAAAATAGATAGACCTATTAGGTTCCTCGTTGTGGTTTACGAGGATGAAAACCTAGGAGGTGACTATGCGAAAAAAACTTATTAGAGCGTTGCTCTATGTCGTTTTATTCATGATGTTTGTCAAACCAATACACTAACATTATGAATTGGGAGTCCCATTTCTGGGGCTTCCTTTGGTCGTCACCTTCTAGTTTTCACTTCTATTATATCATATATATAAAAGAGAAAACAAAATTCTACTTCTTTGATTGAAGCTCATGATATTTTGCTTCACTTATATATTTTTCACCTTTACCAAAATCTACTAAAAACCATCTTTTACCTGTGTAGTAATTTGTTACTTCACCTAATTTTTTAATATCCATATTCAGCTACTCTCTTTTTTAGTTTTTGATAATAAGTTTCAACATTTCCAAAGGCATTATTTCTCATTGAACTAATTTCTGATTGGATTGAGTTTCTAATCTCTGGAGGGTTTAAAAATTCTAATATTTTTAATGAATCTCCTTCTCTCAAAAGCAGTACAAAATTGAGTCTTGCTGACCTGTATTTTTTTATCGGATTTTCACTCTTTTGACGGGAAATACATGTTTCCCGACATTCAATACCCAAACCCCCACCAATACTCATTTCATTACCAACAAAATCAACAACATTTCTACATTCCCCGACATTCATAAATATTCCTTTTAATTCTCTTGTTTATAACTGCTTAATTATGAGTTTTTTAATGCTATTTATTATTAATAAATACTCTTTATTTTCTTCTTGATAATCCTTTAACATTTTAAATACTCTACTTCCTTGTTCTTCCTGTTTTTATGATAAATCTATTAGTTTTAACTCTGACTTACGCATTAATATTAAAATGTATATTAAAAAACATACTGAGATAAATAAGCTCATAATTAATAAAAATATTAGCTTGATTTGAAGTACTGATAACATCACTTTACTCACCTTCTTTCTGACAATAAGATTGCCTAATATTACCCTCAAAAAAGGTAACAATTTAATAAAATCGGTTTTTCCGACTTTGCTTTATTTACTGTTTTTTTTAAATACTTTTCATTTTTGAATACTTTCTAATTCAATTAAAATTTCTTTTAAGTAGTCTTCTGTAAAATTTAATAAATCAGGTGTAAATCTAATTCCTTGAGCAAGAGCTTTAAGTTTTTCAATCTTAATTTCTTTTGGATGATCTGAGCTAAGTACTATTTGAATTTTATATACTATTTTATCTTTTTCGTTACAATTCATGATTTAATCGTCTACTTTCTTACCACAAAAAGGACAATAACTAATGTGAAAATTAGGGGCTCTAAATCCTCTTTTTTTCTCAATCGTTATACATGGAATCATTATTCTAGCGACTATTTTAGTATCACTAATCCTAGTCATAGTTAACTTAATCATGTAATTATCTTTTTCTGCAATTTTGTTTATATTTTCTACACACTCACAATTCATTTTCTAATCCTTTCTGGCATAAAGATTGCTTATTATTACCCTCAAAAAAGGAAATAATTTAATAAATTCGGAAATTCCGACTTTAGCTTATTTACTGGGTTTTACTAACTACTTAAATCTGACTTGATTTTTTTTAACTTTGATATATTCTTTTGATTTTCTTGATCTAAATCTTTTAAAAGTTTAACTAATTTCTTTGATTGGGTATCTTGTCTATTTGCTAAATCTATATACTTTTGCTCTGATTGATATGTTCTTTTAAAGAAAAATGACATCGTGATTAATGCTGTTTCTAAAATAATATTCATCATTCCCACAATACCCTATCTACTGACTCTAAAGCTTTGTTTTTGTTTTCTTCTCCACGATGAACATAGATGTCTGATGTTGTGGATAACTCGGCATGACCTAAGACGTCTGAAATATCCTCTATTGGGATATTATTTTCTTTGGCTATAGTTGCAAACATGTGTCTTAAGCTGTGGCAAGTGATTGATCGTCTATCTATTCCTACTCTTCTTGCTGATTTTTTAAATAGTTTTGATATAAAATCTTCGTGTAATTGGATTCCGTCTGGTCTTGAGAATAAATAATCATTTGGTTTTTTATGGCTTTTAAGCTCTAAATAATCTTGAATCACTTTTAATGCATTTGAAGTTAGTAAAATTTGGTGCTCGGCTGTTTGATAACCTTTTAATTTTATAAGTAAATACCAATTTACGGTTTCATCTGGTGATTGTTTTGAGAATAGATGTTTTACTTTTAACTCTTTAAGTCCGTTTCTCCTCATGCCTGTACGACCAAGAGTGTTTAAGATTGCGTAGTTTCTTTTTAAAACTTCATACTCACCCATTGGCATAGCTTTCATGATTCTTTTAAATTGAATTGGATCTAATGCTTCTCTTTTATGTCCCTTATCACTTTTGATTCTATCTATCATTTTTGTTATATCCTCATACCGTTTGATGAAATCTAAATATCTGAAAAAGTTTTTTAATGCTGTTAATAAATTGTTAATGTAAGTTGCTGCTCTACCCTGATAAATCAACATATCTAAATAGTCTAAAATATCTTTTCTTCTTGGCTTTTGTAGCTTTTTAGAAGAGCTATATTTGAAAAACTTTTGTATCTGCTTTTGATATGTCTTTTTTGTATCTTTAGAATATGATTTTCTATTTACAAACTCTAAAATTAAACTTGCTACGGCTTTTTTATCTAATGGCTTACAGTTTTTTACTTCTAACATGATTAATACCTTAAGTATGCTCTTATGATGATTGTGAAGTTGATTATCACTAAGCACTCTTCGCAATATTCGTAAAGAAATCTTTTGAACTTTGACATATCTCTAATCCTTTTTGATATCTGTCTTTTAAAACTCCTGGTGTATGTTTTTCAATCTCTTCTTTAAAAACTTGTATAGGGTTTTTGTAGAAATCATCAAGCATTGAAAAACAGCTGTTTACTCTTAAATCTTTGTTGTCAATAGCACTATTTTCATCTGTTGCTTGAGTCAAAGTATTAGGAAAATACTCATCAAATACAGCTTTGATTTTATTGAACTTTTTACGGTCTTTTTTCATCATTAATTTCATTGGTCTTGCTGATATCATCATTTCGTTTGTAAGTGATGTTTCATACTTTGGTTTTGCTTTTCTTTTTTCTTCTAGTTTTTTAAATTCATCGTGACTTTGGCTTTTGTAACAATTAACTCTCTCAATAATATTTTTTACTAAAGGAAACTTTTCTCCAACTTCAATAAATTCTCTAAATATTTTTTTTGCTTGATACTTTGGTAGGTTTTTCATTTGCTTAACAAACTCAAGAGACCTAGCTTGAGTATTTTTTGTATTAAAACAATCTGCTAAATATTTGACTTCGCCTACTATCCAATCTTCTGTAGCAATTTGAGATTTATCCATCATTTAAAAGCTCCTCTCGCTTTTGCCTGTAAAACTCAGCCATTGGGTCAACGTTTGCTAGATCACTTGTGTAGTTTGTGTACTCTTCTGACTTTCCAAAGAAATTGGCACATGAGAAAATATAGCCCTCTTCAATTTTTTCGTATTTAGAAGATTTGTAGTTTTCGATTGATTTTTTTAAATCTTCAAAACTTGCTAATTTCTTTTTAAGAATCGAACAAATGTTTTTGATGGATTGAAGCTCTTTGTGATCTGACCGAGTCTTTCCAATTTCTAAAAACTTTTCAAAAAGCTCATAGGCTTGATTTACTCGATTGGTTCCAAATTGAGTTTTTATCTCATCAACTCTTTTTTCGATAAGTGATTTTTTATCTGATTGATTTGAGAATTTTTTATTTTCATTTATTGAAATAATTTTAGAAGGAAGAGAATCAAATTGATTTTCCCCTTGAGGGGCTAGGGGTAGAATTTCTTTTTTTGTTTTATTTTTTTCTATCTTTCTTTCATCCTTCTTTCTCCCTTCTTCTTTTGTTTCCACAAATGTTTCATGTCCGTTTCTGAACTGTTCCACGTGCGTTTCATCTGCGTTTCGTTGAATTGCGTAACACTTGTGTTCAAGCACTGTTAAGCGTGTCGTTTTTTCTACATTTTCAACTTTTATCATGTTCAAGTTAGCAAACAGTCCGAGCAATCGCCAAACACTACTTTTTGACATTCCCCAACGCTTAGACCAAGTGCCTAAACTGTTTAAAGTTTGCCCTTGTTTACAGGTTATTAGGCTGTTTCCGATAAAGATGTTCTTATCTTTTTCTGAATATCTAATCTGATTTAAAATATCAATCCAACATTCAGCTTTAGAGAATCTTCGCTTCTCTGTCCAAACAGGATTATCAAAAAAATCTTTAGATATCATTAAAAATGAACTCATGATTTTCTCCAAATACAAAAATAGGGGCTCAAAATGTGCGCACGACAATGACAAACACAAATTGAGTCCCTACTAATTGATATTTCTATATTTTTATTTTTTTGCATTGTCGTGCTTTCTGGTAATTAATTATGTGCTTTAGGCACAAAACTATTTCCTTTGTGAACATTATTATTTACTTTTATTCGACACAATGTCAATAGTTTTTTACTTTTTTGATGAATTATTAACTTTTTGTCCAGTTTTTCCGACATTATTAGTATGAGTATGTCATATAAAAAACTGTGGAAATTATTAATAGATTTAGATATGAACCAAAATGATTTGGTTGCATCTTCTGGCGTAAGTCGTACGATATTAGCCAATATGAAAAAAGGGCTAAGTATTCGTACAGATACTATAGAAAAGTTCTGTGAAGCTTTAAATTGCCAACCTGGTGATATCATGGAATACATTCCTAACAATATTTAAACTTTGACCTTGTTCACACTTGATGAAAGTCTCAGCAATCATCACTCTTTCAGTCTCTTTTGAATACCTAATTTCATGTAGAATATCAATCAAACATTCAGCCTTAGAAAACTTCCTTTTTCCCTTCCAAATGGGACTATTAAAAAAATCTTTTGGAATCATTAAAAATGAACTCATGATTTTCTCCAAATACAAAAAATAGGAACTTCGACAGGAGGCACACCACTGTCCCTGTCGAAATTCCTATTAATATTTATTTTTTTATTTTGCATGGTGTGCCTTTTTAACTCTTACAAAAAGTAATGTTATCTTTCTTATCGTAAAGTGTTGACATTATATTAACGAATAACTTTACTATAAGCAAGTTATTAATCTTTATCTGTTTATTTGATGTGATTTTTAGCCTATTATTTGTTATTATTTCACCTAAAAAAGTCGATTAGTTAGTATGTCTATTAGTTATAAAAAATTATGGATCATGCTTATAGAGCTTGATTTACAAAAGAAATATTTAGTTGATCGTGGCTTAGGATGGAGAGTTTTATCCAAAATGAGAAACGGTGAAAAAGTCCGAACCGATACCATTGAAAAAATCTGCAAAGCCCTAAATTGCCAACCTGGCGACATCATGGAGTACATTCCTGATGATGAATAATCTATATACATTTTAAATCCCTTCTTTAAGAGACAACAGAATAAGATTTGAAGGGGATAAAAAAATCAGCACCTTTTTGGGGATGCTGATTTGAAGTTTGGGTTTGTTATTTATAAATTTTGTTTAAGCTGCTAAATACTTAAATGATTGTGGAGCAGTAAACTTTTCATATTTAAGCTTTGGATCAATAGGTTTATCATATAGTTTTACTTTTGAAATTTTAATTGCATAGCCTTTATCACGATCATTAAAATAATAATCAAAAAAAGATTTATCAACTCCTGAATACTCTTGAGTTTGTTCCCAAATGTTATTGGGAGAATCTTCAATAATTCTTTCTATTTCAAACTCTCCAACAATTTTGCCAACTGGCATTGTTGAATATACAATTACTTTTTTTATATTTTGTTTTTTAAAAATTGCTTTTCGATATTCATATTTTTTTGAACCTGAAAATATTCTTTCAACATATTCAGGTTTTATAGATAACAGTACGTTCATCATCAACCATTCCTTTTAGTTTAATTTGCCAAAATTGATTAGGACTTATTTTTAAAAAATTAATACGATCATTTTCAGATATACCAACTTCTTCTAATAAAAACTCTCTAATAACTCTTTTTTTAAGAGCTAAATTATAAGTCATCTTTATAGCTGTAAATCTCTGCTTAGTTTTATACCATTTTTCTAACTCTTCAACAGTAAAAATACTATAATTTCTACAATAATCAATAAAATCTGTTTCACTTACAAAGTTTTGTTTTTCTTTTACTTCTTCGACCACACAAAATGATGTAACAACACTTTTATATTTTGCTGGTCCATCCAATCCTTTTTTTGTTCTATAAACAGCTAATATGTCTCCTCTTTTAAGCCCAATATCATCTCTAAAAGCAATATATACTTTATGAATACTATTTGTATGTGAGCAATCATCTACTATCGATGAATCTTCATTATTTAAAATTGAATCTGGAAATAATCTAGTGTGATAAGGTGGGTCAATTGGCATTAGATATATATTAGTTTCATTTTTCTTAAATGGCATAACAGGATAATCAATAAGTACATCATTATTTTCATCTGAAAAACATTTAATATATACTTCTTCAATACCATTATCAGTAGTTTTAGTACCACAATGTTTAAATCCATACTTTTCAAATAGCTTAATTAAATAATCATGCTTTTTAAAAATTGTTACATAAGCTTCATCAAGACCTTTATCAAGAGCATAATCAAACATTTTCTTAATAAATCTTTCACCAAGTCGAGTACCATGAGGCTCTATTTTAAAAGTACCAATCTTTAATCTATTCTTTTTTGGTAAATTTGGCTCAATATCTGTAACTTCTTCTGACTCTACCTTCAAATATAAAAAAGCAAGAAGATCGCTTTCACTTTCAAAAATAAAAGCTTCCTTATCTGATTTTTTTTTAAACCATGACTCAAACTCTTCATAGTCCTCTTTTAAGCTATCAAAAAAAGAATCTTTTATATTTATATCCCTAAAGTTTTTAACTTCTAAAATTCCATCTTTACCAATCATTGAATATCTCCTTTAATTACGATTAAATTACTAATCGTTAATTTAGAGATATTAATTTATGAGTTTAAACATATAGGAATTATAAATAATAATATCTTTATTACTATAATTAATTTTAGAGTTAAAAATATAACATCTAAAAAGTCGGAAATAGTTTTCATACTCATCTCCTTTCTTTGGGTTAATCCCCTTCAAATCTTATTCTGTTGTCAAATATCGTTTGCTGTTATGACAGCTTGTTTTTTTGTAGTGTTTTCTACTTTTTTATATTGCTAGTTTTGTTTTTCTGTAGGTTTCGTACTTTTTTGTGTCTACCCATAAAGAACCATTGATTTTTTTAATATATGGTAAGTTTTTACCCTGGCATCTATAATTTCTGATAGTTATTGGAGAAGGAATTTCGGGATAGTAAAGCCTTGCTTCTTCTATTTTTATTAGTTCTGGCTTTAGACCTACATACTGATTTAACACTTGAATTTCATCCATTATTCTAAACAGAAATAATAAAATTCTTTCATTCTCACCCAAGTTATCTTTGGCTGGTCTTTCTCCCATTCCTTGATAAACAGCACTTTGTTGTAAAATTTGTGTGAAATCTTTTTCTTTGTAATCTTCATCTTTCATTTTTGTTCTAAAGCTTAAATGATTTCTTTCTGCTGCTTCTTGAGCTTGCATTTCTGTAATTCTGGCTAAACTATCTGACATGATTGAATCTCCAATGCTGTTAAAAGTTTTCTTTTTGTAAAACCTGCTAATGTTGAATCACCCTCTATTAATGCTTTATCTTTTAAAGCCTCATGCTGTTTTTCATTAAATGACATACTTACTCTATATATCTTCTTCTCATTCATATCAAAACCTCCTTATTTAACCGATAAAATTAGTAACTGTTTCGTTGCCTAACGTAACTATCGATATATAGTAACACTTTTGTTACGGTTGGTGCAATTTATTTTTACTTTTTTTTATGGTAAGGTAATAATTATGATTAATGAAAGACGTAAAAGAGTTGCTTTAAACTTAACTGACAAAGAGTTTGAAATAGCTACACAAGTATCAAATGAATTAAAATTAAGGCTTGGAACATTAGCTAGGCAAGCTCTTTTAGAGAAAATTGACCAACATCTTAATTCTGAAAAAAAACCAGAAGAACAAACCAATCGAGTTCAAGATTGGAGTTTGATTTTTAAAAAAGAATTAGACTCTATGATGGAACAAATTTCAAACCTTGAAGAAAGTAACAATGAACTTCTAGCTTGGAAAAAAGAAATGGAAGAGTTTCAATCTTTAATGAACTCTAAAGATCCTCTTGGTATGAATGAACTTCGTAAAATAGATGCTGAACAAACTAAAAAGTTTGAAGAACTCAAGAACGATCATAGTAGTGATATTGACTGGGATGAAATGAATGCCAATAATGCTAGAAACGAAGAAATCGTTAAAAAACTAGAGAAACATTTCAAATCTCAACAAAAAGAAGAGGTTTATGTTCCTGGTGGTTTGGACAAGGATAAAAATACTAAAGACAGTATTTGATATTTCATTTATATATTGTTAATATACTACCGTTAATTAATTTGCTGTCTAGTCAAGCTAATCTAACGTCGTGATGGCTACGTGTTATCCAACAATCAATAATTTCAAACACCTTAGACCAATTCGAGGTCAATTTATGTATAGAGAAGATCATTGGAAGTCAATTACATCTGGATTATCAATATTAACTACTAAAATTGAACTTTGCGGATCAATCAATTTACTTAATCTAAATACTGCTGCAGAAGATTTTTATTGCCAACTATTAAACCTATGTTTTGGGTATGAATTAAAAAATATGAATGAAATTGCATCCAACACTGCCTCTATTGATTTAGGAGACAAAGTTAATAGAATCGCTTTTCAAATCACAGCAGATTCAAATTTAAAGAAAACTAAAAAAACGGTTAACAAGTTTATAGAAAAAGAACTTTATAAAGACTATGATAAACTCATAATTTACAATATTGTAAAAAAATCTTCACATAAAGATAACTATATTGGTGAATCAAATATATTTCAAATAGACACAAAAAATGACATTTGGGATAAAACCACTTTTCTTAAAAAAATAAAACATAAAGATATCCATTTTTTAGAAAAAATATCTTCTTTTTTAAACAAAGAGTTAAAGCACAATACAAATGAGCGAATATCAAAAGAAGTTCACACAATTACTGCAATTATTGACTATTTAAGTAATTATGAAGCTGACTTTGATAATGATGCCAACTACTTAGAGAGTCCTGACCCTGATAGAAAAATCAACCATAGATTTAAAGAATATTCTAATTATTTAACCACAAGATATTTAGATTTAGTAGAAATATACGGATACATCTATAAACAAATTTTAAATGAAAGTGATATTCGACCAATTCAACTTAAAAAGGTCGCCTCTTTTTTAAAATCTCATACAGATTTTGTTCTAAATAGATTTAATGGCAATCCAAAAGAGGCACTAAATAGTTTAGTCAATCAATGTGTTTCTGATATCACAAATCATAATTTTGAATATGACAAAACAGCTATAGAATATTTTCTAATAGAAGAGATTATAAAGTGCAATGTTTTCCCTAATAAGGTATAATTTACTATGGCAAAACTATTTTCAAAAGATGAGAATTTATTAAAATCTGCTCCATATATAGGGGCAAAAATATTAAGAGCTATACAAGATAAAAGTATAACAAAGATTAGTATTTTCGATGTAATTACCAAAATACAAAAAGCCAATAAAAATGACAGTAAATTAACAGTAAGTTCACTATATTACGGATTAATATTTTTATATTCTGTTGATTTAATTGATTTTGAAGCATCTTACCTAATTAAAAAATGATGAAAATTTTAAAACTATACAGCACCCCCCAAGTCTTCACCCCAATAAGCTTTACTTCTGGAGTAAATATTATCTTTGGAGAAACAAGTTTTGAATCAAAAAAGACAAATGGTGTTGGCAAATCTATTTGTATTGAATTTATCAACTTTTGTTTGTTAAAGAGGTATTCTGAAAGTCGATTGAGTAAAATACCTAGTAGTTCTTTTGCTCAAGATACAGAAGTTTGTCTAGACTTTACTATCAAAAATAAAAATATAACTATTAAAAGAACCATTGAAAATCAAAAGAACCCCACAATGATAATAGATGATGTAGTTTATGAAGATTATAACATCGATGAAGCAAATAAATATTTATCAAACTTAATGTTTGGTACTTTAGATTATAGTAAAGCACCTTCATTTAGAGAAATGCTTGGATTATTAGCACGAGATGAAAGGTCTGAATTCAAATCGATAATCAAATATTATGATACAGATAAAAACATTCCAGAAAATTATTCTCCTCACCTTTATCTTCTTGGAATAGACACAAAACTATATAACGAAATTAAGCTAATTTATAAAGAAATTTCTGATTTAAAGAAGATTAAATCTAAAGCAAAAAAGGATATTGAAAGCATAACAAAGAATACTTTTGAAAATGCAAGTGCTGAATTAAATGATCTAAAAGGACAAATAACTGCAATTGAAAATGAAATCAATCTATTAGAAAATTTTGAAGGTAATAGCATTGTTCGAGACGACATTATTAAACTTGAAACTGAAATTGAATGCCTTCGCTCAAGAAATAAAGTACTTAAACACGAGTTTTCCAAAATTTCTTTTTTTGATGGAGATAACTATATAGACGAGAATGAACTTGAAGAAATTTACAATCAGTTTAAAAATGGTTTAGGAGACTTTATTAAAAAGGACTTGCAAGAAGTTATATCCTTTAAAAAGAAAATTGACTTGTTTAAAAACAGCTTATTTGACAATAAAAAAAACTCCTTATCTAAAGAAATCAAATCAATTGAAAATCAGTTAAAAACACTTGATAAAGAGTATAAAAAGAAATTGATAATTATAGATAAACATGGAGTATTAAAAAACCTAAAAGTAACCATATCAGCTTATCAAGCTAAAGTAGAAGAACAATCTCTCTTAGCTGGGTTTATGGAGCTATATACTAAAGCTGATGATGATATGAAGTCTAAAAAAATAGAAAAAACAAATCAAACCTCTCTATTTGATTTGTTAGTTACAGATGCAGAACCTAATATTCTTTCTTTAGAAAGTCAAATATTAAAACTACATAAGTATATTATGGGAAATGAAAAATCATCTCTCAAAGTTGAAGTTAAAGACAAAGCACAAATCGTATTTTATGATTTTAGAACTTTTGAAGATGGTGGACATAGTATCAATCGTGAGCAAGTATTCCTATATGATGTAGGATTATTATTATCCCCAAATTCGCAAGAACTTCACCCTAAACTTTTGATACATGATAACTTATTTCATGTGGATCAAGACACCTTAGTACAGAGTCTTAATTACCTGTACGAAAATAGTAATTTAATGCAGGATAAACAGTACATTCTAACTCTTAATCGTGATAAATTATCAGAGAAAAATCTTGAAGAATTAATGTTTGATTTAGACGATTATGCCGTAGCATCACTTACTAAAACAAATAAGTTTCTAGGCATACACTACCAAGAGATTTAGTATTAATTTATACCCACTAAAAAAATCACAGCTACTGAACAAGGGGCTTTGGATTATATTGAGAAGAAAGTAATGTAATTATGAACATATCAAATGTCTTAACATGGAGAAAATTTTTACGCACTTATTTAAAAAATAATGAACACTATTCTTCTGAAGAAATTTACGGACTAACATCTAATATAGGATATAAATGTCAATATTTAGAATATCTCAACACTGTGGTCTATAATAATAATCATTTTTCAATTCAAACTGTTCACAATCAATATTATATTTTAACGATTATAATAATAATTGAAGCCATCTTTGATTATATAATCAAAGATAAGGATTTACACATAAAAAAGGGGTTTACACCTATTGATAAACTAAAAGGTTGTGAATTTAAAGGAGGTTCCATCTCCCAAGAGTTATTCCAAAATAATTTAAAATTTTTTAAAATTCTTCATCCAAAAACAAGTGACTTAAAGCCTACAGAAAACTACAAAGTAAATCTTGAAGTTTTTATCAAAAATAAAAAACCAGAACAAATATTCTCAACAAAACTTATTGACATGATATCTATCATTCAAAATAAAACTACTCTATTTCCAGATTCCATTTTAGTAGAAGTGAATAGTTTACGAGAATTAAGAAATAGAATTCATCTTAAAGCAGATATTTTAGATTTCAATACCTTTGATGAAATATCTTTAGTTAATTCAGCAAAAAAAACTTTAAACGAAATTTTTAAACATCTTTTTAATACCGATGAGTTTGACTATCTAATCAATTTTTTAAATGTAAATAATCATCAAAATTAAAATATACATACTAGGCAAGAAAATAACCTATCATGTTATTCTCTTGTGAGAAGTCAAAATACCAGTCACTAAAAAGTAACTCATCAAATTTATGAAAGTCACCAATTGGAAGGCCTGTTTTAATAAAAACATTAAAAATATGCTCATCTTCTGCATAGAAATAAACTATTTCAAGTTTCCCTTTTAAAGGAAAATCTTCAACTACTTTGTTATATAAATCTAATAAAGGAGTCTTAACCAAATCAAATAAGTCTTTTGGTATCTCTTCAAAGTTTCCAATATATTTATTTGTTAAATCTTTCATAATTTTCAAAACTCAATTGTAACTTTATACATTCTAATATATACTTCACCAAATTTTTGACTTATTAGTTGTATTTCCAGTATACTAGTGTATATCACCCACTACTAAAAATATACTTTCTAAACGTTAAAATTATAACCTTATAGTCGAAATTTATCATTGAACCTTAATATAAAGGAGTAAAAATGACTAATTATATTGACCCTAAACCACTTCATTGCTCTATGGAGTTTATCAGAGAAATTGCTGAAATACTTATCCGTTCTACTAAATTTAAAGTAGGTGGAAATATTGAAAAAGACATTATTAATAAATTAGGAGGAATAGTTCATCATCCTGATACTGCTGGATGGGATGCTAAATTTGCTGAAACAGATTCTTTGTATGTAGATGGTGTTAGAGACTTTAAGATTTTCTTAAAAGATAAATTATATGACCTTAGAAACCGTTTTACTCTTGCACATGAATTAGGACACTTTATTTTACATTCTAAATCAGGACAAATAAAGATTCATGCTAGAAGATATGGAACTAGCCAAATAGAAAAAGAAGCCAATAGATTTGCTGCAGAACTTTTAATGCCTAAAAATGAATTAGAAGAACTATTTAATCAAGATAAAAGCGTATGTGAGTTAGCTGATATTTTTGATGTTTCAATTGTCGCAATGAATGTTAGAATAGACTCACTTAGGCTATGAAGATTTTTCCACTCTCAAGCACTTACTTAATTTTAAGCGTGGATATTGTAGGATCTACAGCATTTAAAAATAAATACGAGTCAAGAGAGTGGCTACCAACTATAAAGCAGTTTTATATTGACTTCCCTAGTCACTTCTATGATGAAATACATACTCTAAATAAAACAAATATTCTAAATAAACAAGAATTTAAGATCTCAAAAGAATTTGTTAAAATTTGGAAGTACTTAGGTGATGAAATTTTATTTTATATCGACCTACAAGCAATACAAAAAGAATCTCATGCTATTTTTTACGTATATGCTTTTCTAAAGGCTATTGATTCATGTAAATACTATAAAGAAGGAAGAAAAGATAAACCAGAGATTACAGAACTTTCTTCTAAAGGTACTGCATGGATAGCTTCATTCCCCATAACAAATTCTATAGTTGTTAAAAATCCAATAGATTTTATTGGACCACAGATTGATACTGGATTTAGACTAGGTAAATTTTCTGATCCAACAAAGTTTATAATTTCAGTTGAGTTAGCATGGGTAATGTTACAATTTTATTCCGATAAGAGTAATACCACCTTAAAAAATGACATTAAAATCAACTTTCATTTTGATGAAATGACTCCACTAAAAGGAGTTTTAGCCGGACAACCATACCCTATTATTTTCATAAATTTAATCGAAGGTAAGAATCAATATTTTATAGAATTGAAATACAGCTTATTAAATAAATCAAAAGATGAACATCAATTATTTAACTTCTGTAAAGAATTTATAAAAGTTCATTCAGATCATATGGAAGTGCCTTATGTATATTCCGAATTAAATGAGCCTGATTTAAAAATATTTGAAAATGAATATAATAAAGCAATAAGTGATGTATTGCATCAAAGTGATGAGTTAGATTCTACACTAAGTAAAAATGAAGATAATACTGAAATAAAAGAAATTACTGAAAACTTGGTAATTAATATAAATGAAAGTTTAGAAATTGATATAGATAATACACTTACTCCAGCTTAAT
This sequence comes from Candidatus Cloacimonadota bacterium, assembly GCA_002402105.1. Classification (GTDB taxonomy): domain Bacteria; phylum Muiribacteriota; class UBA6191; order UBA6191; family UBA6191. The sequence continues at coordinate 7,183 of NVVD01000015.1, read as the reverse complement.
TAACTAAAACTGACAATATACTTATAAACGATAATCAATTTACTTTTCTCAAAACCCTAAAGTCTCTGCAATCTATTTCATTATTAGATAGCCCTGTCAATTTAAGAAAGCTTTGATCTAATTTCGCAAAATTGACCTTCATTTTTGAAATATCTAATTTCAAGCCTTCTATCTCTTCTAAAAATAATTGATTCTTTTCAAACGATCTTAAAATTATGCTCTTGATCTCCCAAAGAGTTTTAACGTCACTAAATCTTGAATCAAACATTTTAAATTGGATACATAGATTTTTGAGGAGTTCATTTTCATCTAGATTTTCTTGTTTAATCTTATCTTGAAGGATTGTGTCTAAAAAGATTGATCGTCCATGAGATTTTAATAAAAACAATGTGTAAGCATGAAATAATTCGTAAAACTCTTTTTTATCTATGTTATTAGATATCTCAATAGCTGCTTTATTNAAAGATGGATAAAATAGCTTTATTCCCATAGTTGAGGGGTCAATACCAAAGTTTTTTAAAAACTGAGGAAATGCACCCAAAAATACTGCCATTACTCCACTTGGTGTATCATCAAAGACTAAAATTGAAGATTCTTTAAGTTGAAGATGATATTTTGTTTGTTCACAAACCATTCCACCCAATTTAAAATACTTATTTATATTTTTATGAATATCTTTACTCTTTAAATAAGTTAAAAAATTAAGTGTAGTTTCAAGTTTTGTTTGATGATCTACTTTAACTTTTGGCATTAAAGCTTCAATAATATGAATACGTTTTAAATCACAATTTTTTATAATAATTTTGAAAAAAGTACATAGATCTATATTGCCAAGTTCTATAGCTGTGTTTACAATTTTAAGCCTTTTAAACTTTGCTCTTTTTATATTTAAATCATCTATTTGACCCTCAAAAAGGCGAAAGTTTTTACATTGTAATGATACAATATTTAACCTCTCTATTGTGCAATTATTAAAGCTAATATTAGGTATATCACTGTTAGATATTTCTAGTTCTCCAAGTAAACAATTATGAAAAAGTAAGTTATCAACACCATTTAGTTTTTCAATACTTATCAAATCAATTACTGCCGATGAAATATAAATAGTATTAATTGGTATATAACATTCTAAATCTAAGTATAACTCTTGTACTTCAGTAGATATAAACAAACTATCAAGACTCTGACTTTTATAATAAACATCTGATATTTCCCCAGTAATAAACCTATCAAGTAGCTTTCTGCTCTCGTTTTGAAAGGTTTTCCATTCATTTATTGATGTAATTCGCTTAGTTTTGTTAGTCATATTATCCCCACATTTTAAGTTTATACTTGTGATGCTTTATTATATGACTATACGCTAAATTGACTGGTTTAATCAATATTTATTTTTGTGGTAGTTTCGCTATGTGGCGAAAACTGTAATAAATAAAAAGCTCCTCTTAATTTATAACTAAGAGGAGCTTTTTAGACACTATGATATAATGACTTTATCCCATAAAAAGGAGGTGCTGCAATGAAACGAAAAATCTTACTCATTTTAGTTTTAATGCTTTTGCTAGTTAAAAACTTGCACTAGACATTGCGGGTAAGTGTTCATAGCACTTGCCCCATTGCTCACCATCATATTAATTATACATCTAAATAAATCAAATGAAAAGAGACTTTTACTTACAATGTTTATTTTTAGAATGTTTATCAAAAGTTCTAAATCCTGAATAACCCAAATAACCAGCTGTAAACATATTCCAAAGCTCACTTGGTAATTGCAATGGTACCAATAAATGATTGCCTTTAAATATTTGAAGTAATGGAACTAAAATATAATTAAAAATTATAACAAAATAAAAGATATAAAAAAGAGTTGGTCTTGCTCTTGATACATAGCTATCCTCACTTTTAGAGTCTGCCACAATCATATCACGTCGATATTCTTCGACTTTTGACTCGTTAGCCATCACTTGAAGCTCAAAAGCTTGATTTAGTTTCATTCTCTCTTCTTGAGATATTTTGTCTGGTGCAACTTTATCTATAATCTTCCCTACAAAATCTCCACCTAAAATTTTTAATAAATTCATTATGCTATCCTCCTACATCTTCTATTCCAAGAAATTAAACAATTCATTAAATGTTTGTCTGTATGTTGTTTTGAATATCTGTACTCTTGTAAAATATCTATATATTTTGCTTTTCTTGCTTTAATATAAATTGAAATTAATACCTTTTTTGAACTTGATTCAAGAACAGAATTAAGAGCTTCTAAAGTAAGTTTTCCAATTCCTCCATCTACATCTATTTCTTTATCTAAAAATAGATTGATACACTCTTGAAGGATTTTTATAGCTGTAGACTTGCCAGAATTATAGCCCATATCATAGACGTTGTATGCTAGATCAATATCTCTGATACTGTCTATTTTCATAGGTTTGTAAAAGACTTCATTATCAAATAACTCTTTAATCTCTAAAGTTATTTCTTGAGCAGAAAAAATACCCTGGTCATTTAGCCACTTTTTATGAATTTCATAACAAATACCATATTTAGTAGTTTTTCCATCTTTTTTATATACCTTATTTTTTAAACCTTCTGACTTATTTACTACTAACATTATTTTATTTTTCATTGATATTTCCAATTTTATACATAATTTTTATTGTAGTTCTTAGCTCTGTTAACTCGTTTAAAATTTGAATATTTTGTTTTGTTATTTCTCTATAAATAACTTTAGTTTCTGACTTATCTCTTTCATAAGTCATCTTATCTAGCTTTTTATCTAATTGGGAGTACATGAACATTAAAAATGTCACACAAATACCAAGCAAAGTTCTATCTAATGTTATTTGATTTTTAGCTTCCTTCATTTTATATCCTTAATTATTAAATTTTAGGCCATCTGACTTTTACATCTAAAATATGACTTATCCAAGTTGTAGTATCATTAATCTTATCATCATATTGCATAGCCATTTGTTCGCCCATTGGAGCGTAATTATTAGCTCTAAATACGACTGCATTTAGTTTTCTGTAACTTTGAACTTCTTCATCTGACATATTGAAAATTGGTAGCTGAATGTAGCCGTTTTCTGATACATTAAGAAGCCATGTGTTTTCAATTTCAAGCTCTTCTTTTTTGATATCTAGTGACTCTGTGTTGCCGTAATTTTCAATTTCTTCGATTATTTCTGCTAAAATTCTATCGTATTCTGAAAGTATTTCATTGTTTTTTAGGTCAAACTCTTCTTTGTGAAACTCTCTAATCTTAAGATTCACAATTTTATCATTTTTACCTTTTCTTATTATTCTTAATATATCTTGAATCATGATTATTCCTTTGCGAATCCAACAGGATTTACGCTTATTACTGTGCCGTAAATGATGACATTACCGTTATCATCGGTTTTGGTTTTGATGTTGTCTGTGATGTCAAACTTTTGATCGTCGCCCCAATCTACGTCGTATTTCATCTCTTTGAAGATTATGGTGTTGTAGAGTAGACCGTCTTTTTCTGTTTGCTGTAAAATAAGTTTTAAACTAGGTTTTGACGTATTATATAAGCTAAAAGCATCGTGACTTGGAGCTCTGTTAGAATCTGATGATGTCATCTTAGAGGAACTTGGATATATGAATTTAGTTAATAAAGTTTTAGAACTTAAAGATGTTGCACTAGTATTTGTCGCAATCTTACTAATTAAATTTGCAAGAAGTTTTGCTCCTTCTGTGCTATAAGCAGAACTTGTAGCAATTACATCACTTAGAGTTAAGTCTTCAACTTCCTCTCTTACGCTTGGTATTAAATCATCTGCGTAACCATCACCGAAAATTTTAACAACATCTGCTGATAATGGAGCAGATACAAAAGTAACCTTATTTGTTGTTGTGCTAAAAGTATAATCAGTAGTTAGAGTTAGTAGCACATCATTTTTAATTACTTTAGATATCGAGCTATACTTTTTAGATAGTAGAAATTGAGTTTTCGAACCATCGGGTAAATTGCTAGAGCCATCATTTACATTAACCAAATTAGCAACTCCAACATGAGAACTAAAAGTATAACTCGCTGGGTCGCCAATTATATCGCATCTTGTGATCGTGTTGTTACTGTATTTGTCGCTATTTTTAAAGAATATTAAAGAATATGAGCTTGTAAGTGTAATATTAGCTGTTTGATTTCCTTCTAGTTCTGATAGATCTATATAATCCTTACCACCGCTTGTAATCACTGTATTAATTTTATAAAAGCTTCCATTATCAATCTTAATGAAACCATTTGTAGAAAAAAGACCATTTGGTATTAATGAGTTATTTATTAAAGTTGATGTATTTTGTATTATTCTAGTCCTAGTCCCGCCCATGTAAACAGAGTCTGCAACTATTGACTCGATGTGCATTTCTTTTTCAGCCTCATACCCTCTTTTTGAAGCACTAATATACTCGCTTAATTCAATATCAACGTTCTTAGAATAGTTCGTCGGTAGCCTTAAATCTCGAACATCTCTTTCGTTAATTTCATCATAATATAGCCCATCATTTGTTCTTCCACTTTTACCACTTGCGATATTACCGCTAGAGACCAATATTTTACTTATATCAAAGCAATCAGCTGTGCTTGTAATTACTTGTGCTGTGTCGTAGTGAAATTTGTCATCAATGAACTTTTTAGATCCTCCGCTATTAAATTCTGGATGATATGCTCCTTGGTTTCTATTTCTTGATATCATTGCCATTGGTAATAAATTAACGTGTCCATTTGATGATAAATTATAATCAGGAGCCGAATAAACAGGTGATATATAAACTCCTTTATTAATTTTACTTTTAGCTGTATAACTCGAATGGCCATTCGAGTTAGTCCAATTAGTTGACGAAGCCAGAGGGGCTGATTGTTTGCCTTGTGGATACATATCAATTTGAGCATTGTAATCTTTATCTGATAACTGACCGCCGTAAGTGGAAAAATCTACATTATTCCACTTGCCGCCTGATACACCCTTCGCAACTCTCAAGCGGTTTCTACCCTGCGTCACCTCTCCAAGTTTATTAACAAATAAGTTATTTTTAGGTTCACTCAACATTGCCATTTTTTGCAAAACCGTAGCTGTTGACCAAATTACACCTCTTCCAACTAAATCGCCTGATGCTTGCCATGTTCCAAATCTTGAATATGTATCAGCTCCAACAAATGAGCCGACTACTGTAGATATTCCGTTCATTGAAGTTGACAAACTCTGTGTACAGCCATTTGGATATACAATGTCTTTATCTGCAACTGGTTCTTCCCAATACTCAAGACCTATGAAATCTTGACGTGCTTTTTCATCTATTGGAGCATCGGGCAAAGTAATAGTTGTATTATTAATATGATTAATAGCTAATACATTTATGCTTACCCCATCTACATTTAATTTAGTTTCATTTATTTTACCAGCTGATGAAAGACCAAGGGCAATATAAGTGGAGTTGCTTGGAGCTACTTGCATTCCTTTATTTATTGATATCCCATAATCATTTTTTGCATATTCATCTACACCACTCCCACCACGAGTTCTTTTGTTTTCGTTTTGGATTGCTCGAAATTCTGCTTCTTTCATAGCTACATTAAAGATATCTTGTTGTGCTTTTGTATAGTAGTTTGAAGCTAATCCACCACCTGATATATAATTCCAAGAAATATTAAAATAATAAAGACCTGGGGCATTTGGTCCGTCTTGTTGTGTTAGTAAAAATGATTCATTTTTTATGATGCCTGTGCTTGGTAGATAACTACCTGATTTTGCTTGTATTCTTCTATCTATTAAAGTACAGATCGATAGATTGCTTGTTGTGTTATTTGGTATTGAGATTGTATAAAGTTCTAGTGAGTTACTTGGTAAACTTGGGGCTAAACCACTACCAGTGATGCCTTGTTTTACAAATAAAGCTCCTTCTTTTGTTAAATAACAAAGATCAATTCTTGTTGAACCTGTTGAATTAGAATTAACAAAAATAGTAGTATTTTGTATTTCAAGATATTTTCCGTTAACAAAACTTATGCTTTTTTGATCTGCTCCATTTGATAAAGAAATACTTAAATCACTTGATGATTTATCTATTTGACAGCCTGAAAATACAAATGATCTACTAATTAATCTTAGGTAGCTTTCATTATCAATACTTTTTATCTCAGCTTGATTTTTTGCAATTTCTGAAAGATTTGATAATACTCTTGAATCAATATCATCTACTTGTATTTGTTCTTGATTTGTTAATGCCATGATTTAACCTTTAAATTGTTGTTGTGTTTGCTAGATATTCAAATTGAACTGATGCTGATGATTCCATCCAATTAACTTCATTAGAACTAAATCTAGTATCACTTGAGCCAAGTAACAGTTGACACTCAATCCAAATAGTTCTTTTAGATTTTAATGATTTTTTTAATTCAATATTAGGTGTTGCTGTAAGCGATTCAATTACTCTCTGTCCTGGCGATGAAACATTGTTTAAGGAGCCAATTATAGACTGAGTATATAATTGGCCATTTGCTTTAAGCGTACTAATATAAAAAACAAACTTTACTGAATTTGTGTAAATCATTACAGATTGTGGCGCTCTATAATATGTTGATAAATAAATTTTTTTAAAATCACTCTCTATTTTTAAATTATTACAATGAATTGTTCTAAGTGTTTTACTTGTTCTAAAGCCATTGACACTAATAACAAGTCCGCTTCCTGAGTTTGTATTTTCGATTGTATCCGCGACTGTTCTTGCTACTGCACCCATCGAAACTTCACTATAATTTAATGCTTTAGTTATGGTTTTTACGTCATTAAATTGTGCATTACCATTTCCATCAATTTGCCACCCAGAAACGCCAGCAACATAACTTTCAGACCCAATTGTTTTATTTGTGCCGTTGATTACAATTCTTGAACCAGCTGTTCCTACCTTTAAAGTTCCTGAAAAATATCCATTTGTACCAGCTATGATTGGACTATAAATTGAATTACCACTTATAAAAGTACCTGTTAATCCACTATTATTATCTAAGACTTTTTGAAGTGCTACTTCTGCTTGTGCAATAGCTGTAAGTTCTGCATTGTCTGCTTTTGTTGTTGCATCGCCTGATGCTGTATTTACTGCATTTGTTTGAGCTGTGTTAGCTTTGTTTGTAGCATCTGTAGAAGCTGTTGAAATAGCCGTA
>NVVD01000039.1 GCA_002402105.1 Candidatus Cloacimonadota bacterium | reverse complement strand
CGATGGTACTGCATGGTTGCATGTGGAAGAGTAGGTCGGAGTCAGCTTTTAAAATTCCCTTTTATTATCTTAGGATAGTTTAAGGGAATTTTTGCGTTATAGCAAAAAGTAATAAATACACGGTTTGTATATTTCAGGTGAAGTATTATCTTAATCTTTGTTTGGGATTTGTTTGAATAGTAGCTCGCCTACTAGAAATAAAAATCACGAGCAAAGATTATGATAAGACAAGCCGCATGAAAGAAATGTTTCAAATGAAAATTTATTATGAACATGAAAGATGAATCAACAAAGTATAAAAACCTCATAACCTACACTTCTCCCATTCTGAACACAGGGGTTAAGTCCTCCAGCGCCGATGGTACTGCATGGTTGCATGTGGGGAAGAGTAGGTCGGAGTCAGCTTTTAAAATTCCCTTTTATTATACATTAGGTGGTTAGAGGGAATTTTTGCGTTATAGCAAAAAGTAATAAATACACGGTTTGTGAATTTCAGGTGAAGTATTATCTTAATGCTTGTTTGAATAGTTATAACACCAATCACAATTAAAAAACTTAGATTTGAAATAGACTTTGGAGGTGGGAATTTATTCCCATAAGATACACTCATTCCTTTGTATCCTAACTTTATTGGACTAAAGTCCAATCCCCGATTTTCATAATGAGGACTGAAAAAGTTAAACTTTTAATTGTGATTGGTATAAGAAAGTGAATATATTCGTGATTTAATACGCTGTGATTAAGCGAGTAAATCAGATTTAGAAGCATTAAAACTTTTACAGCTAATAAAGAGATGAATAAAAGAAAACAAAACTTAAAAGTCTTTTTTATTTTCTACTCAAACATTCAAAGTGATAAAATATTATTGCAAGAATCAATCTTTTGATTCTTTCAATGATCGGTTGTTGTTTAATAATTAAAGGGGAAAATTTAAATATAATCTGGGTAAATTATGCTCTTAGGTTAAAAGTTTGACGTTATTATGAAATTGTACTTACTGGATACCAAAAAAGTATCCATTTCTTTCTGTTGAGAAAACTCCTGCGGAGATTTCTTTATGAAAGTCGTATCTAACTTTATCTCCAGCGAGTAATCCAGGATTGGAAAAAAAGCTTTTATCAGAAAAGTTACTCATATCTCCAAGTGAAAATTCATTATCACTTGAGTCAATAATTGTCATAGTAAACTTCCCATTAGGTAAGTCTGTTGCAAAAGTTTTATTAAAATCATGTACAGCTCCATTTTGAACTCCTGTTAAACTATCACCTCTAAGTAGAGGATTGTTTAAATAAATATCTAATCCTTCCACGTAAAGAGCTAATAATTTAGCACTTGTTAAATTTCCATTACTCCATTTTTTTAAATTATTAGATAAGTTATTATTTAGTAAGGCTATTTGTGTGTTTGTTAGGTTGATTGCATTAGTAGTAGATTGAATTTTTTCAGAAAAGTTAAAGAGAATTAATGATAAAGTTGAAGTATTAGTGACTCCTAAACTAGTCAAAACACCACTAATACCAGGACTATCAAAACTAGGCATTACAGATAGTTGTTTATAAACATCAATAAAACTAGAGCTAGTAGCAGAAGCAATCAAAGAAGCAATAGTATGAAGTTTTACCCCCGCTTTAAAAACAGTAGTATTTTTAATAGGATGAACACTATTAATATCTATTCCACTTGTTAATCCAAACATATTTCTAACAGAATCACTTGTTTTTCCAAAAGATAATAAAGTTGTTAAAGGAGTAATATTTTGAACTGTTGAAAATGTAGGTAAATTTGCTGTTAAAATCCCTTTAAAAGCTAAATTAATACTTGTATCAATACCACTAGTAATTAAAATATTTCCAGAGGAGCTTTTTAAAACATTAAAAGTATAAAAGCCTAAAGAATTTGTTTTTGTTAAGATTTCAGAAGAATCTAAAGAGCCATTTTTATTGGTATCAATGCCAACATTAGCACCAGAAATTAAACCATCAGAAACAATTCCAGAAATAGTTTTATTTAAAATAGGAGCTACACTAGTATTATTTCCACCACATCCAATAAAAACTATAGAAAATAAGATTAAAAAACGAAAAGTTAAAACTCTACTCATAAATACTCGCTAGATATAGATTATAATACTGTCTTGAATGTTATTTAATATACTATTGATTAATGATAATTAGAAGTTTAGTTTTTTAAAAGTTATGAAAATACTATAATTATCCTCGATAGAATGATTAATTAATTATTTTATAGAAATAGTTCAAATTTTAGATATAATTGAGTCTAATTAAAAAAATTGAATCATATTACAAGAAGAGAAATAGAATGAAATTATACGGAATAAAAAACTGCAGCCAAGTTAAAAAAGCAAAAGATTGTTTAATTTTAAATAAAGAGGACTATCAAGAAATAGATGTTAGAAAAGATGGATTAGCTAAAGAAATTGTAAAGCACTGGATAGATTGTCGTAGCTTAGAAGAAGTTTTAAATAAAAGGTCAAAAGTTTTTAAAGATTTAGATCTTGGGAGTAAAGTTGTTGATGAAACAATGTTTTTAGATTTAATTGAAAAGCATCCTCTCTTATTTAAAAGACCTTTACTTGTTAAAGGAGATAAAGTTTTTGTTGGTTTAAAGGAGATAGAAGCAATTTACTCTAATTAAATATTTAGTTTAATAAATAATGTTTGAAGAGACAAAATTAAGGGCAAAATGAAACATTTTACTTCTTTCCTCGTAGTATATTAAAAGAAGTATAAGTAAGCAGTTTCGCTTAATTTGTAGGTGACAAAATGAATCAAAAATTAAAAAAAATTATTATCGCAGTATTAGGTGTTGGTTGTTTGTGTAGTGTTAACTACGCAAGTGAGTTTGATGATATTATAACATCAGATTTAGCTCAAATGGATGAAAGAGATAGAGTCCATGATATTAAAGTACTAGAAGAAAAAGAAGGTTTAGCAGAAAATTCAGCTAAAGTTCTTTCTGCAATTGCAAATATTGATACGCAAATAGACTCTATTGATGCAGACTTAGCTACTTACTCTGACAAAGGTGCAAGAGCTGGTTTACTTCAACAAAGAAAAAAGCTATTTAGAAAAAGAAGAGAGTATAAAGCTTTAGCTGCAGGTTATCACCAAAAGCAAGTTAGAATGACTAGAGACTTGTCTTATAATTCTACAGCTTACAGAGGAAGTCGTGGCAATGCTTATGATAATGGTGACTCTAAATGGAGTACAGGTAACGAAAAGAGCAGTATAGATTCTCCGTTATGGAATAAAAAGCTTGCAGTAGATAAAGATAAATCTGTACTAATTGTAAAAAAAGAAAAAGATTTAAAAGATATTGCAAAAACATTATCAGAATCTATTTTTGGTGAATATAACCAAGAAATTTATCTAGAACTTCTAGAAGAAAATGTTGGAAACTCTACTATTGATCCAAGAAATTTAGTAATGGGTAATCATGTAATGATTCCTTATAAAATTGCAATGTTAGTTTCTATGGGTATTCAACAAAACGCTTTAATAGATGTTACTTTAAATATCATTACTGATTTTAAAGACAAAGAATTGAAAAGAGATATGATTCGATATGCAGCATTTGCTGATGAAACAGAAGAATCAAAAAAAGCTTTTATTGAAGCTTTGATGGCTGCTAAATTACATGGTGAAAAGTCTGATGAATTTAAAAAAGCCCTGACTAAATATCATAGAGTTTCTGAAGGCGCCGAAGCTGATGATACTCAACAGATTAATATTAGTAGTAGCTCAAGAGGACAAATACAATTTAATGGAACTTTTAAAAAGAAACTAGAAGTCGTTTCAAATGCTTCTTATGAAATGGAACTTTTACCAAAAAGAACTAAAGCTAAAGTAGTCAAAGCAAAACGAGAATACGTTAAATTAAAAAATTATGTTAAAGACTATGGACCTAAAGATTCAAAATCAAAAAAACAGTTGAAAGTTTTTCAAAAAGCTGTGAATGAAGCTTATACAGCAGTTAAGAAATATAAGTCATCAGGGAGCGGTAGTTTTGGAGTAGATAATCGTTTTGAAGTTGAAAATGATCCAACAGGAACAAGAACAAGTGTAAATGCATCTATTAATTTAAAACGAGATGTTAAAGAAATGAATAGTGCAATTATTAAATTAGTTGGCGATGTTGCAAAAAGTCTTGGTAATGGTTGGCAAGAAAATCAAGACTTTTGGGAATCTCAAAAGAAAGATGCTACGACTAAGTTGTTTGCATTAACTGACATGAAATCAGAAAATAGTATTACAAATCAAATGTTAGTAAGAATGAAAACTTTATATGGAAATATGGATAAATATAATGTGGATTTTTATTCAGATTCAAACTTTTCAATACTAAGAAAACGTATGATTGCATTAGTAGGAATGGCAATGGCTGTTGAAGCTATTCAGCCTGCTTATTGGAGTAGAACAGACGGAAAATTTAGAGATCTCAATGCAACTAGTGCTCTACAGCATTTAGGGATTGACTCTGATAACGAAGAATTTTCATTTTATGATGTTGGCTCTGGTGCAAAGCCTCAATTTGAGAAATTGTATCCAAGATCTACGTCAAAAGTAACTCAAGTTGCTGGTATCAGAGAAAAATGGAAAACAGTGTTAACTACTTTTGCTACTGGAAAAGCAGACTTTAGAGCTCATGATGAATTTGAAAGTGTGGTTAAAGATGCAGAAGAATTTTGGGAACATGTTTCTAATAAGTTAGATAATGAATGGAAGCGTACAGGTATTGGTGCTGGAGTTGGTCTAGGAGCAGGTATCTTAGGAGCTATAGTTTTAACTCAATTTTGGAATCCAATTGGATGGGTTGTTGCTGGGGTTGTTGCAACTGGTGCAGTAGCTGGTGTGGCTGTTGGTCATAATGCAGATAGAAAAGCAGACTTAGAGAAGATTCAAGAGTATGCAGCATTAAAGATGATTTCAGAACTTGGTTTAGTTAGTGTAAAGCATGGTAACTATCAAATGGTTCAAGGTATGCTTTACCTTGATGAAGTTGTTAAGGGTTACACGAGATAAAAATAACTTAAAGATGAATGTGTTATTTAAAAACAGATTAACACTTTATTAAATAAAAAAAGCTGTGAGATTTATCTCACAGCTTTTTTATTTACTTGATATACAAAAAACCCTCTTGAGAAAATCAAGAGGGTTTTTTATTAAATTTAAAATGATTTTAATATTAGATTAATTTGTTAATGCTTCTTTTCCAATTGGGTAAACATTAAAACCAACTTTATGGATTTCTTGATGGTCTAAAATATTTCGGCCATCAAATAGAAAGGCTGGCTTTACCATTGATTTATAGATTTTTGCGTAATCTAATAGTTTGAAAGAGCTCCACTCAGTCATAAGAGCAATAGCGTGACATTCTTCAGCAGCCTTATAAGGGTCAATTTCATATTCAATTGTACCTTTACAATCTTTTAGCTCTATTTTAGCGCTTTCAATAGCTTTTGGGTCACATATAATTACCGATGCATGCTCTTCAAGGAGCTTTTTTGTAACATATATGGCTGGAGATTCTCTAGTGTCACCAGTATTTGCTTTAAACGCAAAGCCAAGAATAAGTATCTTTTTACCTGCTAATGTATTAAACATATTTTTTATCATCTTTAATACAAAACGCTCTTGTTGGTAATCATTCATGATAATAACTTGTCGCCAATAATCTGCTACTTCTTGAAGCCCATAACTTTGAGCAATATAAACAAGGTTTAAAATATCTTTTTTAAAACATGAGCCACCAAAACCTACAGAAGATTTTAAAAACTTTGAACCAATTCTGGTATCTGTTCCGATAGCTAAACTGACTTCTTCTACATTAGCTTCTGTAGCTTCACATAAGGCTGAAATTGAATTGATTGAAGAAACTCTTTGAGCTAAAAAGGCATTAGCAACAAGCTTTGATAGTTCGGCACTCCATATGTTAGCGGTTAAAACCTTCTCTGCTGCAACCCATTCTTTATATATATTTACGAGTTCTTGGCATGCTTGTAAGCCACTTTTTGTTTGTTCACTACCAATTAATACTCTATCAGGGTTTAATAGGTCTTGAATAGCAGTGCCTTCTGCTAGAAACTCAGGATTACTTAAGACTTCAAAGCTAATATCTTTAGAGTTACTTTTTAAAATTCTAGACATGGCTTCTGCTGTTCTAACAGGTAAAGTGCTTTTTTCTACAACAATTTTAGAAGATTCAGAGACTTCTGCAATCATCCGAGCTGTCTTTTCCCAATATTGTAAATCAGCAGCTTCTCCTGCTCCAAGTCCAAAAGTTTTTGTTGGAGTATTGACTGATACAAAAATCATTTCAGCATCTTTTACTCCTTGTTCTACGTCAGTTGAAAATTTTAAATTTCTACCCCGTGCTTCTTTGACAACTTCCTCTAATCCAGGCTCAAAAATTGGAAGATTGTCAGAGTTCCAAGCGTCAATACGGCTTTGGTTAATATCTACAATATGAAAATTGTATTGAGGGCATTTAAGTGCCATGACTGCCATAGTTGGTCCGCCAACATAGCCAGCTCCAATACATAAAATATTTTTGACTTTAATCATATGATTCCTTTTTTTAAGGGTTTATAAAGGGTGAAATTTTATTCTTTAGAGTTTAAGATAAACTATAGAGTATATAAGGTTAACATTTTATTGAATTTACATTTAAATAATATAGATTCTTGTTAAACTTGTCTGTTTAGGTTTCAGAAACAAACACTAAAAAAAGAAATTTTATAAACAAAAAACAAGTAAAATTAGAGTTTTACCTGTTTTTTAAATTATTTTAAAAATAAAAAATTGATTCGTTTTAAAAGTTAGTAACTTTAAATACTTCTATAAAATTGTTCAGGAATCCTTTGATTTTTGCTTTTCATTATAAAAAGATTTTCCTGAGTGCTTTGTATTGCTTTGCTACAAATTAAGGCTAAAAACATAGCCATGAGAAAGCTAAAAATTTCGGGCAAAAAATTTAAAATAGAATTTGGAATCACTTAAATGGCTTCTTGCATCTCATCATCGAGTAATGCTTCTTCACCACTAACTTGTCGTTCTTGTAACCATGTGACAATGGCATTCTTATCAAAACGGATGGTACGACCAAGTTTGATAGTAGGTAAATTTTCATCTTTTCTTAATTGATAGATGGTATTTCTTTTCACCTTAAGCCAATCCATCAATTCCTTGGTGGTTAGAAGTTCTATATTTGATGACATGCTGTCCTCCGGTAAATTCTACTAATTGTAGATTTCATCTTTCATGAATTCAGTTAATTTGCTCAAATCATGGGTACTTGAGATTAAAAATGTTCTTTTGAGTTTCAAATCATTTTGAAGCTGATCTTTTTTGAGATCTTTTTTAATTTTTATTTTTTTGGTAGTCATTAAAGTCTCCCTGATTAAAACACAAATTAAGTATCGGGAGTGTTTTTCAAAAATTTAACAATTTTGGCATAAAATGTATGAAAAAATTTTTAAAGTTTGATTTTATCTATAATCAAAATTAAAGAAAAATCATTTTTAAGGGAGTGAATAATCTGTCTTAAAGCCTATTTTAATGAGTTTTTAGGTTTATTTTTTTAGACTTTTTAGTATATACTTCGTAACTAACTATTTTTGTGTAAATCGAAATGACTTATGAATACATTTTTTGGAATCATTCACTATGGTGAAGATACTTTAATTTATAATTTGATATCTTCAATTGAATTAGAAGATGAAGATTATATATTTATATTAAACCATAATCTTTTGAATACCCTATCATTTGAAAGCTCATTTATTAAAACTATTCATAAAGCAAGCAATCTTGGCTTTGCAATTGGAATGAATTTTTTAATAAATAAAGCAATAGAGCTTAAGTTTAAAAATTTTATTGCTATTAATAATGATATGGTTTTGAAAAAAAGAGCTGCCCAAAATATAAAAATAAGATTAGAAGCTAAAACTATTTTACAAGGTACATTAATTAATGAAAAAGGCTTTGTTTTAAGTGCTAGAAATTTATTGGCAAAAAATTTTTATTGGGTAAAGTCTATTGATAGGCATAAAAAAGTTAAAGAAATAAGTTCTGAAGATACAGATTTTATATGTGGAGGCTTTTTTGCGATTGATTTGATTGGTTTTAAAAATAGGCCAATATTGTTTGATGAAGATTTTTTTATGTACCACGAAGATATAGAGTGGTCAAAACGTTTAAAAGAAGAAGGCTATCAATTTAAAGTAATTAGGAATGCATTAGCGATTCATTATGAATCTTCTGCTACAGGTGGTAAAATTACTAGAGTTGGAATGTTGTATAGATGGAATAGTTTATTGATTTTATTAAAAAAACTGGATAAATCTTTTTTTTATAATTTTATTTCTATTATATTATTTGTAGCACGGATGTTATTTGCATGGATTCGTTATGGTTTTCGATAGTTAAAGGTTGAAACTTGTATTCAGATTTAAAAAAATATAATAATTTAGTTTCTTTACAGTCTATTTTACGAATCTCTCCGTGGTTAATTTTGCTAATAGTATTGCTAACTGGTGGCTTGTTATTTTTTAAAGGAATTTTTTATGCTTGCTTACTTTTAATACTTTTATTAGTTATTAATGGGGGGATTGGGTATTTTTACTTTCAATATAAATCTAAAAACCTTCTTGAAATAGTTAAAAACTTGGATAAAAATGGTGATAATTTAGATATGTTTCAGACAATTTTGGAGCTTAATTCTCCAAATGAAACAATTGTACAACAAGAATTATTTGAGCAGGCAAAAATAAAGCTTGATCCTATTTACAATAAAGAATTTAAAACTCATGAAGAAGATAAAAAGAAGACAAAAAACTTTAGTATAGGAGCTTTTTTCTTTTTTTTATTATTATGTATATTTAGTTTCTTATTTAGTGAATCCCCTGAAAATAGTCATAACAAGCAACAAAAAAACTCAAGTTCTAAAGATAAAAAATCAAAGGGAGATAAAAAAGGCGACTCTAAAGATGGAAAATCAAAGGGAGATAAAAAGGGTAACTCTAAAGATGGCAAATCAAAAGGAGATAAAAAAGGCGACTCTAAAGATGGAAAATCAAAAGGAGATAAAAAAGGTAATTCTAAAGATGGCAAAGCTCAAAAAGGTAAGGGAAAGTCTAGTAAATTAAAAAATCAAAAACAGGGAAAAAATGGAAAGATTAGTTCTCCTAAAGGCAAAGCCCTAAAAGGAGGGAAATTAGGAAAGGCTAATAGAAAAGATTTAGCTAAATTATTAAAATTATCTTCAAAAAAGAAAAAAAACTTAAAAATAAAACCGAAAAGTGGTGGTGGTTCTGCCTCTAAAAAAAGAACTCAAACAAAAAAGAAAAATCAATCAAAAGGTAAATGGGGTAAAAAATCAGGTGGAAACTCGTTAGGTAAGGGCAAAGTAAAAGCCCCCCTAGAGGATAAACGTAATTTAGAGGGTTTTAAATATTTGGGTTCAAGTAAAAAAATTCTAACGAATGTAGAAAAAATGTCTATACCAAAAAAGTATAAAGATAAAATTTTAAAAATTTTTGAAGAAATTAGAAAACAATCTAAAAATTCAAAAGAAATATTTGCCCCAAGTGAATAAAGGTTTTTTTAATGGATATATTACAAGACTCTGATTATTTAAAGCTTTTAAAGAAACTGACCTTATTTTCTAAGCACCAGCATTCAGGAAGAAGATTGGGAGAGCGATTAACTAAAAAAAAGGGAAGCTCTGTTGAATTTAAAGATTATCGTGAATATTATCCAGGAGATGATATAAGGTTTGTTGATTGGAACTTATGGGGTAGATTAGATAAATATTATATAAAATTATTTTATAATGAAGAAAATCAAAATGTATTTAGTTTATTTGATGTAAGTAACTCTATGTTTTCTCCAGAAAAAGCAAAAATAGATTTTTTAAAAAAATTTATAGGAGCAATATCTTATTTATCTCTGAATCAAAAAGATAATGTGAAGCTATTTCCATATTGTGATCATATAATAAGTACAGGCCCAGAAGCTTATAGTTTAGGTTCTTGGCCTTTATTTGCAAAATATTTGTCTGAAATAAAATCGACTAAAAGTTCTAATTTGGCCATAAGTGTAGATGAGTTTTTAAAAAGAGAAAAACAAAGAGGAATTTTATTTTTGGTATCAGATTTTTTACATGATTTGTCTAGTTTAGAGTATGCTTTGAAGAAATTAAGTTTTTATAAATTTGAAGTTAATGTTATTCAAATAATGTCTAAATCAGAGTTAGAGCCAGACTTATCAGGAAACTATCTATTAAAAGATTCAGAAACAGGTGTAAAAATTGAAGTAGAAATTGAAAATGAATATAGGTTATTATATCAAGAAAGATGTTTAGAACACTTAAAAGATGTTGAAAAACTGTCAAAAAAATACGGATGTTTATATAGATTAGCAAATTGTGATGATTCTTTTGAAGATTTTATGATTCATTTGTTTTCTAAATAAAATTTGGAGTAAGTTAAATTTATGGGAATTGTATTTGAAAGTTATTTAGGATTAATTTTCTTTTGTTGGCTGCCAATTTTTATTGCAATTTACTTTTTTAAAAAGAACCCTAAAAATGAAATAGTTTCGTCTCATTTTTTATGGCAAAAAGTAATTGACTCCAAACTCCAAGCAAGTTGGAGAGAAAAATTTAAAAAAAATGCTTTATTTTGGCTCCAATTATTAATTTTTATCTTATTATTTTTATCTTTATCAGAGCCAAAATTGAAAACAATATTTAAGTCTTCACATAAGGTTGCTATTATTATTGATAATTCTGGAAGTATGAGTAGTAAAATAGCTTATAGCAGTAGACTATATCAGGCCAAAGAGCTAGCACAATATTATAAAACAAAATTTAATGCCCAAGTCGATTTATATACTTGGAATAAATCGTTACAAAAATCAAATGAGAGTGGTGATTTTGACTTTAATTTAGCTAGTATAGAAGGCACTCATTTACCAAATGGTAGTAGTGGAAAATTAATAAAATTGATTTTAGAGAAAAAGAAAGAGGTTGATACTTTTTATTTTATCAGTGACTTTATTGCTCCAAACTTAAGAAAATTCTTTAAAAATAATAATTACTCTTTTTCTATTGTTGGAGGAAAAGAAAATAATTCATATATTAAAAATATTACAATTTTAGATAAATCACAATCACACAAAACTCTTGAAATAAAGTATTATTCAAACCATTCAAGTCCAGTTCGATTTAAGGTTCAAAGTCAAAACTTGAGCATAAGTAGTATAAATAATAATTCTCAAAAAGGGAAAAACATTTATAAGATGGTAGTAGAGAAACCTAACATTTGGATCAGTGTATTATTAGATGAAAATGATAACTTAGAAGCAGATAATTTAAAGATTAGATATTTAAGAAAGAAAAAAATGAAAATATCTATTTTTAATTTAGATAAATTTTCTTTGTGGTCTATATTTTTTAAGGGTTTTTTTAGCAATGATGAACGCTTTGAATTAGGTAAGAAAAGAAGCAAAAATATGAATATTAATTTAGAAAAAAAATTGCCTTCAAATTTTTTAAAAAATACAATTTATTTGCTGACTGGATCTTCTGAAAATAAAAATAAAGGTAAAAACTTTTCTTTATCCAAAACCAGTGATGTTATAGCTTATTTGTCGGCGAATGATTTTCAAAAATATCATTCAAAAATAGAAACCCTTCCAGGAAATGATTTATTAGTAAATATTTTAAAGAATGGTGAAAAAGTAACTCTTCTCACAGAGTTGACAAATTCATCATATGTTTTAAATTTAAGAGAATCTATAGAAAATATAAGTAATAGTAATACTTCAATTTTATTTGAAAACTTAATACAGAAGTTTTTAAAAATAAGAAATGAGAAACTTTATTATGAGGTTGGAGATGATTTAGATGGATTTATACCAGAAAAAGCTAATAAAGCAGATAAATTAGGTATATATGAAAAAGAAAGTATTAAACGATATTATAATTATCCTCTAAAAGAGTCTATGTTAAAAGGACAGAATGCTGAAAACTATATTATGAGTTTTAATAAATCTAGTAAATTTACATCTAAAAAAGGGCAAAGTGATCTGTATTTAATAGGTGTTTTACTTACAATTTTTATTTTATTGTTAGAGTGGCTAACATTTGTAAAGAGAATATAAATGAGTGAATTTCATTTTTTACATTGGAACTATATTTATTTACTTTTTGGAGTTGTTTTATTCATAATCCCGATTCTTTTGAAAAGAAAACAACTCCCTGTAATTTCATTTTATAGTCTAATATTTTTTAAATTAATTATTTTTTTGATGCTGGTTATTTCTTTGATGACTCCATCAACTACAAAATTAAGCTCTCAAAAAAAGCTTCACTATATTTTTGGTTTTGATATTTCTTTATCGATAAATCGAAAATCATTAAAAGAAGAACTTGAAAAATACTTAAAAGAATATGAAAAAATAGATACTGATTCGATAAAAACTTCTTATTTTTACTTAGAAAACTCTCCAAAACTCCTTTCTTTATCTGATTTTAATATAGATGATTTAGAGACTAAAAAATCAAACAAATATAGCTCTATTTATGAAAGTATTTATGAGATAAAAGATGAGATAGATATTGATTCAATACCAGTTTTTATTATATTTTCAGATGGAAATGAAACAGAGGTACATGACAATGTTTTACAAACACTAGCTTTAGATAAAGTTCACTTTAAATTAGTAAAATCAATATCTAGAGATGATAATGTAAAGATTGAGGGTGTTTCGCATCCTCATGAAATATTACCAAAATCAAACTCTAAGATAGAAGTATATGTAAACTCTAAAAAAGTGGGTAAAGCTGATTTAAATTTATATCGTAATGCTGCTTTAATAGAAAAAAAAGTTGTAGACTTAAAAGTAGGAGCAAATTTAATAGAGTTTAAGTTGTTTGCTTCAAATAGTGGTATAGATAGTTATTCTTTAGAGTTAATTCCAGCTTTTGAAGATACTAAAAAATCGAATAATTATAAATTTTTTCATATAAAAATAGAGAAGCCAAATAAATATTTATTAATTGAAAATAGTAGAAGTAATCTTCAAACTTTACTGAAAGAATTAAAGATAGAATTTGATTGGATAAAACCAAAAACTTTATATAAAGCGTCTCCTCATTTATATCAAGCTGTAATAATAAATAATGTAAAAAAAGAAGATATACCTGATGCTTTTGAATCAAAATTAGCTAATTTTGTTGCTGATGGAGGAGGTTTTGCATTATTTGGTGGCTTAAACTCTTATGGACTCGGTAAATATTATGGGAGTGATATAGAAAAAATCTCTCCAGTTTAT
The DNA here is from genome assembly GCA_002402105.1 of Candidatus Cloacimonadota bacterium. Lineage (GTDB taxonomy): Bacteria > Muiribacteriota > UBA6191 > UBA6191 > UBA6191. The sequence continues at coordinate 9,726 of NVVD01000039.1, read as the reverse complement.
ATGCCTCCAAGATCTTATAATAAAAAAGCTTTAGTGTATTTTATTATTGATGTGTCTGGTTCAATGTTGTCTTCTAGAAAGTCTTTATGGGGTAGTAATCAGCTTTTAGCTCAGTTTTTACAAACGGCCCCTGATACGCAAGTACCCATTAGGGTAGCAAAAAAAGCCGCTGCAAATGCACTCGAGAAATTAAAAGGAGTAGATGTGTCTATTTATTCATTCAGTACTTCTTATAAATTGGTAGTTCCTATTATATCCTTGACTGACTCTAATATAGACTCTGTTAAAAGGTCTATATTATCTATTCAAGCTGGAGGTGGTACTCAATATGGACCAGTTTTAAACGAAGCTCTAAGCTCTGTAAATACAAATAACTATAAGCAAGCTTACTTTTTCTTTTTATCAGATGGTGCTCCAAAAGATAGACAGGCTATTCCTCCTATACTTGAAAAATTAAAACAAAAAAAGATTAGCCTTTATACTCTAGGTTTTGGAAAAGGGGTAGATGAGGGATTAATGAAGTGGATGGCTTCTACTACAGGAGGCTTGTATTTTAAAGCAGGAGATGTATTAAATTTATCTACAATCTTTGAAAAGGCGATGGATAAAGTATTTAATCATGCTGTTATTTTAAAAAACACTTCTATTGAATTTAATAAAAAACAAACCTTTTTTGATAGTAAAAAAATAAAACTTAGTAGTTTAAATGGTCTAAATATGACAAGAGCTAAAGAAGGTGCAAAAGTTTTATTAAATTCAGAATCTGGTTTTCCTATTTTAGTTCAATCTCAATATGGCTTAGGAAAAACTTTTGCTTGGATGGGAGATACAGGTGAAAAATGGACACAATCCTTAATTCGTTCAGGAGCATTTAAAGAGTTAATCGCACCAAATTTATTTTTAATATCAAAATCAAATGAAATACACTTTCAATTTAATTATAGTCATCAAGGTAAGGAGTCTTTTTTTGTTGCCAGAGTTTTTGATGAAAAAGGAATTTTTTTACAAAATTTAGATTTAACAGCTAAATTAATTTCATCAAATTCAAAAAAAAGTAAATATATTAATTTTTTTGAATCAGAAGAAGGGGTATATAAAGCTTCTGCATTAATTGAAGATGACGAAAACTTTCAAATATTACTTGATTATACTTATAAAAATAAAACGTACAAATTAACAAGAAAAATAAAAATTCCTACAAATTTTGAAACTGCTTTTGATGGAGAAAATAAATCATTAGAAAGTAACTTTAGAAATAAAGGGAAATTAATTTATGATAAAAAAAGTTTTATTAAAATATTTAAAACTTATAAGGGGGAGAAAAAGTATTTTGTAATAAAATATTCTATCCCTTTTTTATTATTAGCAATATTTTTATATATTTTAGATGTTATTTTTCGTAGATTTAGAATTATGGATCAATTAAACAAAGAAGGAAATACTGAAGATAAGTGGGCAAACTTAGCCAATCATTATTTAATTTTAGCTCGAAACCAGATGAAAGAAGGAGAGCAAAGTAAAGCGGAGCACTCTTATTTATCAGCAAAAAAGTATTTTAAAATGTCTAATTTGGATAAAAAATCAGAAGAAGTCTGGAAAGAATATCGTAGAAACGTGACTTAGTGGAAAAAATTATTGGGCTGTATTATACTCGCACTCTAATTAAGGGTTAAAAATTATATTATATGTTCATCAAGAAGTTGATTATTTGAACATAGGTGAAATGATGAATGAAAAACAAGAAGAATATGACGATGAAATAGATTTATTACAATTATTTTTAGTTTTGTGGAAACAAAAACTTAAGATAGTTGGTGTAACTTTTTTTGCAGCGGTTGTAGCCGTATTTTATGCTGTTAATCTACCAAATATTTATACGGCATCGGTGGTTTTTTTACCTCCAAAAGATGGTGGTGGAAAAATGTCGTCTATGATGGCAAGTTTGTCTGCAATTCCATTTTTCCCCGGGATTGGTGGTGGAAGCTCTTCTGAAAACTCTTTTGATGTTTTACAAGCTTACTTAAAAAAATATGAAAATATTTGGAAAGTAATTAATAAGTTTGATTTAAAAAAACATTATGAAATAGAATCGGAGTTTAAAATAGATGTTGAAAACTCCTATCTATCTAATTTATCTATAAATAAGGATAAAAAATCAGGGATTGTAACTTTATCTTTTTCTGATACAGACAAAGAGTTAGCTGCTAAAGTTTCAAACTATAATGTAAAACTACTATCAGAGATTAGTGTAAATTCTGTTTTATCTGAAAACCAAAAAAAGAAAAACTTTATAGAAAAGAGATTATCAAGTTCAAAGAAAAGCTTACGAAAAATAGAAGAAGAAATTAGAGATTATGAAAAAGAAAATAAGATTCTATCAATAGAAAGTCAGTCTAGAGCAACCATAGAAGCAATAGCAAAAATTCAATCAGAAGTTCAACTTAATTTAGTTAAAATAAGAGTTCAGTTAGAGTTAGGTGCTAATGAAAGTCATCCAGAAATAAGGCTTTTGAACCTCCAAAATAGAGAGTTAGAAAAACAACTTGTTGCCATTCAAAATGGTGCTTTAATTTTGAGCAAAAATATGACTAAAGAAGAGCAAGAAAAAGGTTTGACTTATATACCACTACAAAAAATCCCTCAAATTAAATTAGACCTTGAAAGATTAATGAGAAAAAAAATAATTGAGCTGGAGATTTTTAAAGTTTTAACTAAAGAAATGGAGATGGTTAAAATAGAGAGTTCAAAAGAGCAAGAAATTTTAGAAGTAATTGAATGGGCTAGAACTCCAGAAAAAAAATCAAAACCAAAAAGAGCTATTATTTGTATAGTTGTAACTTTATCAGGATTTCTTTTAGCATGTTTTATGGTACTTGTATTAAATGCATTCCAAGAAAGAAAAGAAAAGGCTTTAAATGAGTAAAGCTTTTTTATTTGATATGGATGGCACTATTTTTTTAGAAAATAAAGCTATAGAAGGTGCGATTGAAACGTTTGATTTTTTAAATGTTCATAAAATTCCTTATTGTTTATTTACTAATAACTCATCAAATTCAAAAAGTGTTTATGTAGAAAAATTAAAGAAAATGAACTTTGATATTTCAGAGGATAAAATCTTAACAAGTGGTTTAGCAACTATACTGTATTTGAAAAAAAAATCTTATGATAGGGTTTTTTTGATGTCTACAGAGTCATTATCAAAAGAATTTTTAGAACACGGAATCTCTACAGATAAAAAAAATGTAAATGCTGTTGTTTTAGCTTTTGATAAAAATTTTAACTATCAAGATACTATTATTGCCCATAATTTAATTAAATCAGGAGTGCCATTTATTGCAACTCATCCTGACAAGGTTTGTCCTATGATTGATGGAGATGTCCCTGATTGTGGTGCAATGATTGCATATTTTGAAGCTTCTACTGGTATATCTCCGATAATTATTGGGAAACCTTATTCAACTATGGCTGAAATGGCTTCAAACTTACTAAATGAAAAGATTGAGGATTTGATGGTTATTGGAGATAGATTGTATACAGATATAGAAATGGGAGTTCGTTCTGGTACCAAAACATGTTTGTTGTTTTCAGGAGAGACGAAACCATCTGATTTAGAAAATAGCACTATTAAACCCGATATGTCTTTTTTAAATATAAAGATATTTTTGGAAAGTTATCTGAAGAAATTAAAGTAAAAAAATGGGTATATTAGGCTCTTAAGAAATAAGGTTTATAAATGGAGAAGATAATAAAGTTACTTGTTTTTTTCATTTTATTTCAAGTACTTTTGTATTTTTTTAATATAAAGGGTCCTTTATTTTATATGGATAAGACTTTTGAAGTTCAAATGTCTAAAAAACAAATAATAAAATTTAAGTATAATTCATTTAATAAACTTTTAAATTGGTCTTATATTAATAGTGTTCAAAAAGAAAAAAGTACTTATTTATTATCTCATTACTTATTACTTTTAGATGAAAAAAAGTTAATTCAAAAGTTGTTCCCAAATTTAGATATAAAAAAACAGGATAGTTTTTTTTATGAGATAAAAACGACTAAAAAATTAAATGTTATTTCATTAAATAATAAGGCTTCAAAACAAGGAGACTATTTAGATAATTTATTAGTTATGTTTGATTATTGTTTAAAATTAAATATTAAAAATATTGTTTGGGTGAGTAATGCGAGACCCTTTCAAGGAGAAATAGATAGTAATAAATTTTTAAATTTTTCTTTAAAATGTGCTGAAATAGGAATTAAAATTCATACTATAGAAAAAAGCTCTCAGTCCAACTCTATTTTATTAAAAAAAATATCAGAGTTATCAAAAGGAAGGTTTTTACCTTTTGGTAAGGATACTAGATCATTTCTAAATTTTTCTTATAGTTTTAATAATACTGTTAATATTTTATTATGCGATGCTATGCAAACCTCTTGTAAAAAAATAAATAAACTAAAARMAAAKMKANTNSWYTTARATRWMTWKAATATANGRANMATMAAAATATATATAATTTATTGAAAATAGAAACCTTAAATGAAATAAGAATTTTTAAATTATATGAGTAAATTAGATGATAGAAGTACTAATAAATAAATTGAATAATAGTTATATAGAAGTTTTAATAGATTTTTCGTTTCATTGTTGTTTTGGTATTTTTCTTTTTTTCTTTCAAAGCTTATTCTTTAATGAAGTATTATTTTCTATAATATTTTATTTGTGGATGATATATCCTTTTATTGATTTAAAAAAAGAAGGCTCTATCATGCTTTTTACTTTAATTTGTTTAAGTTTAATAAAAGAAATTAACCTTATATTTTTATTGTCTTTTTTTTTATTGTTAAAATCTTTAATTTTTGAAAAAAATAAGACTGCTTATCTGATGGTAGCAAGATTATTTTTACTATTAGTGGCGAATATAGTTTTAGAGGTGATCATAAAAAATCAAGGATGGCCAAGTGATATTATATTATGTAGTAAAATAGCAATAATTTACTCTATAATTTGCTATTCAGATCTTATTTTGAGGTACTTTTTATTTTTACTTATAGATAGGTATTCTTTAATTAAAATACCCTCAAGCATTAATAAAAACTTTATTGAAATTAAAAAACTATTTTATAGAGAAAATTTTTTATTAATTATTCTATCTATTTACTATTTCTTTACAAAAAATAGTAAATACTGTCATCTTAAAGAAGATAGGCAAAAAAGGCTTTATGCTTTGATGGAAAGATTATTACTAATAACAGATGAGATAAAACAACTTGAAAGTATTAAAAATATGAGTACAATTAATGAATTGCAAAAAAAACTTATTGAGCTAGAGACCTATCTAGATGATTACAATTTTGGTTATACAATTTTGAATGATAATTGAAAGTTTAAAAGTAATAATTTTAAGAAAGTTTAGCAAAAGTACTTAATAAGAGAGATAATTTGTCGATAACCATAGGGTAAAATTGGGTTTAAATAATTGAATTGATCGGTATTTTAACGATTATAGAAAAATAAGACTATTGTTTTATTAGAAGTTAAAATGGGATTGAGTTTGGGTGTATCATGACATCGCTAAATGAAACTAAATTAGATGTATTGTTTCGTAAACTTCAAGATAAAAAAGTAATATTGAAGCAAGAATTTGATGAAGCTTATGATAAAGACGACTTTCGTTCTTCTGTAGCAATAATGGATAGCATTCAAAAGTTAATGCTAAAATTAAGCTCTTTAGAAGCAATTGATAAACCATTTAAGTCAGTTTGTAAAACAGTAGAAAAAATAGAAGATTTAAAACTTGCCATTGAAATAAACTTTGAAGATTTAGGTAAAGAATATAAAAACTTAGATGGTTTAAAGCAAATTTTTGATCAAGACTTGAATGGTGAACTAAATGTTCTTTTAGATTTATTTAGACATGAAGAAGGTAAAACTTTTGAATTTGAATGGGAACAGTTTTCAAAAGAAGAATTGATGACAATTATCCATTATAATAAATCAAATTTTCCATCAAGAGTTGAAGAATATGAAAACTATTCAATCCAAATATCTAAAGAATCAGAAGAAAAAAAATCCGAAAACTTAAATAAAGACTTTAATTTAGATATGGCTTTAAAGGTTGAAGAGGGAACTCGCTTAGAGGCAGTATGTATTTTTGATGTAGATCAAAATGAAGTAGAAGAGCTTGAAGAAGTAGAATTAAAAAAAGAAGATTTCACCGACTTTGATCATGGCTTAGATAGTTTAAGTGACTTTGAAAAGCAACAACATTTACCTGTTTTAAGTGATGTAGAGACTTTATCTATTTTAAATGAAATTGAAGACGAAAAAGATGAAAGCTGTTTAGATATTCCTTTTAAAGATGATGAAGAGCAGTCAATAGATAGTCAAATACAGCCAGAAATAAAAGAAACTCATACTTATGCTGATGATAATCTTGAAACAGCAGTTTTTGAAAGTACAATTGTAGAAAATCAAAATGTAAAAGAGTTGCTTTCTAATCAAAAATTGATGACTTTAGAAGACAATATAAGTATTGAAAGTGAAGAGACAGCAGATGGAGACGAGGCTACTTATAGCGACGAAGTAGTTTATGAAGATGATGCTGCTTATAGCGACGAAGTGGTTTATGCAGATGATGATGCTTATAGTGAAGAAGTAGCTTATGAAGATGAGGCTACCTATAATGAAGAAATAGCTGATGGAGACGATGCTGCTTATAGTGAAGAAGTAATTGGTGGAGATGATGTTGCTTATAGCGAAGAAGTAGTTTATGAAGATGATGCTGCTTATAGTGAAGAAGTGGTTTATGAAGATGATGCTGCTTATAGTGAAGAAGTGGTTTATGAAGATGATGTTGCTTATAGCGAAGAAGTAGTTAGTGAAGATGATGCTGCTTATAGTGAAGAAATAGTTTATGAAGATGATGCTGCTTATAGTGAAGAAGTAGTTTATGAAGATGATGCTGCTTATGGTGAAGAAGTAGTTGGTGAAGATGGCGTTGCTTATAGCGAAGAAGTAGTTTATGAAGATGGCGTTGCTTATAGCGAAGAAGTAGTTAGTGAAGATGGGATTGCTTATAGCGAAGAAGTAGTTGGTGAAGATGACGCTGCTTATAGTGAAGAAGTAGTTTATGAAGATGGCGCTGCTTATAGTGAAGAAGTGGTTTATGAAGATGACGCTGCTTATAGCGAAGAAGTAGTTTATGAAGATGATGATGATGCTTATAGTGAAGAAGTAGTTTATGAAGATAATATAGATGAACAAAAACTTAAAGTTGATGAAAATAAAATTAAATTAGATGGTCCATTAAGTGAGCTAGAACAAGATAATGAAGAACTTCAATTAGAAGAAGTAGTTACAAAACCAGAATCAAATGCTGAAGTTTCTTTAGATCTTGACGATGAAATAGAACTAGATTTAGATGAAATATCTATTGATTTGGATGATATGGATTCTGAAATAGATCTTGATAATACTTCTTCAAAACCTCTCGATGAGGAAGATGCCTTAGAACAAGATTTAGAGGAAGAATTGAATTTAGATGATATAGAAATAAATTTAGATGATGATTTTGACCTTTAAGACGATAAAACAACAAATATTAATAAATAAATTTAGGTTTATTATAGTTATATTAATCGTTTTTTTGAGCTCTTATTCAGAGCTTATTGCTAAAACAAAAAAAGAGAAAGTTTTTTCAAAAGTAGGAAGTTTAATCTTTAATTTTGATTTTGATAGTTTTATACAGTTATCATCTAAAAAAAAATCAAATTCAGTAACAAAAGTGATTCCACAATTTTTTTTAAAATTTCAATATAGTCATTTTTCAAAATATTTTAAATTATTAGAGGGTGGAAACTCTATAGATTCGATACCAGAAAATTTATATAGCTATCAACTCTATAAAAATGATAAAAAAATCTACGAGAATAGCTTTTTAATTAGTAACGGAAGAAAAACTAAAATTGATTTAAAAGTTTTAGGAAAAGATCATCGATTTATTGATGAAAAATATATATTTCTTCAAAAATCATCAGGTTATAATATTACTCAAGATATAAGTTACAGCTATAATAATTGGTCTAAAAAAGTAAAGTCAGATGGCTCTTTAGAGTTTTATTACAATGGGATTGTAACAATTTTAAAAGAAGATACTCAAAGTACTAGATTTGATTTTGATAATGATGGAATCAGTGATTTTGAAGATAATGATGATGATAATGACTCTATATTAGATAAAAATGATGATGATGATGATAATGATGGTATCAGAGATGATATAGATTTTAATGACCAAGATAATGATAATGACGGAATTCTAAATGAAAATGAAGTTAGAGATAATTTACTGGGGAAATTTCAAAATCCTATAATTACTGACTTTAAGGTAATTAACTTAAGTAAACCATCGCTTGGCTTATACTCAAAATTAGGAGACTTAATTCAATTAGAAGTAGAAGTAAATGAAGGTGGAGGAGCTTTAGTTCATGAGGTAGATTTACAAATCTATAAAAAAGGGAAAAAAAGTCTTTCATTTAAATTGTATGATGATGGTTCTTTGCTTGATATTAACTCAAATTGGGAAGGTAAGCAAATTACTGGAGATTTAAAAAAAGGTGATGGAGTTTTTACTTATTTATTACCCTTAGATTTATCGATGTGGGAGCTTTTATACAATTCAACTTGGGCAATTAATGCAAAAAATATAATAGGAAAAAGTAGTAATACTTTTTTATTTTCGAGCAAAAATCCAATAGGTCAATTTAAACCTAATGGAAAAAGTAATATCCTAAGTAAAATAGAAAAAATAAACTTAGAATATCTGACTGACTCAAGTGAAACAAAAATAGTAAAAGCATCTATCAATATTGATTTAAATGAGTCCTGTAAGGTTCAAATGTATCATGATAATAAGAAATATTTTTTGTATCCAGAAAAAAAATCTTTGCAAGAATATCACTATTTTGATAATCTAACGGTTCATCAAGGATCGATATTTATTTTAACTATTTTTGATGCAAGTGGCGGAATCTTTTATATAGGTGATCGCTTCTAAAAAAATAAATGGAGAGGTGTCCGAGTGGTCGAAGGAGCACGCTTGGAAAGCGTGTGTGCGGGCAACTGTACCCAGGGTTCAAATCCCTGTCTCTCCGTATATGCCATACTTAAAATTAATTTTTTAAGTGTGGCTTTTTTTTATTAAAACACTTAAGAGGCTGTTTATGAAATACTTAGAAACAAATAGATTTTATTTAAGAGAGTTTACATTAAATGATGTTGATTCTCTTTATAAATTAGATTTTGATCCTGAGGTTATGAGGTGGTTAACTAATGGAGTTTATACGCCAAAGCCAGAAGTAAAAAGATTAGTTTTAAAAATAATTGATATGATGGAAAAGTATAATCATCTTTTTGGTATATGGGTAGCTATAGCTAATAGTAATGAGAGGCTTTTAGGATGGTTTCATTTGATACCAGCAACTGATGATGTAGATAATCTTAAAAAAGTAGAACTAGGTTATAGGCTATTTAGAGATCTTTGGGGGCAAGGTTATGCTACAGAAGGTTCAGAATTTTTAATAAAAAAAGCATTTGATGAGCTAGGGGTAGAAGAAATTTGTCAAATACAATGTGTCCTTGCAAGTTGTAGGGGTAAATTTTTTAGTTTGTGTTTAAAAGTTGATTAGACCTGTATTTAAGCCAATTCCATGGAAGCCAATTATTTACAT
>NVVD01000038.1 GCA_002402105.1 Candidatus Cloacimonadota bacterium | reverse complement strand
CCATTAACCCTTTTGAATCAATTGGCCTTTCTACAAAATAATGCCAATCTTTTTTACATGGACCTGCTACATTAAAAAACTTTTTTCGCATTTTTCCTCGATACCTTCAAAGATAATAATATTTTAAACTTATTATACCAACCTCAACTAAAAAACTTAAATTTATGATGTATTTTGGAAATGGGAATTTATTCCCATAAGATGCTCTCAGTCTTTTGTATACTGACTTTATTGGACTAAAGTCCAACCCCCTACTTATAATGAAGGTTGAAAAGCTAAGGTTTTAGCTGTAATTGGTATTAATATGTAAAAGTATACCATACATTGAAATAATGAGGAGAAAAGGAAGAAAAGATTGGTACTTTATAATTTACGAAAAATCTAAATTAAGTTCCACGTCTTGTTATAACAACATGGACTGTTTTAATTAAGATCAATAGATCTAAAAAGATATTACGATTTTTTATATAATATAAATCGTATTGTAGCTTTTTTAAGCTGCCATCTACACTATTTACATAACCCATCATAACTTGTGCCCAGCCAGTTAAACCTGGGGCAACTTGATGTCTTGAGCGATAAAAAGGTATCTCTTTATTTAGATCTTTTACAAATTCTGGTCTTTCTGGTCTAGGACCTACAAAATTCATTTCGCCTCTAAATACATTTATCAATTGAGGTAATTCATCTAAGCGGGATTTTCGTAAGAACTTACCAATTGGAGTTAAGCGAGGGTCATTTTCTGTTGCCCATTGTGCGCCAAACTTTTCAGCATCAATACGCATACTTCTAAATTTATATAAAGTAAAAAGTTTTTCTTTTCTACCCACTCGCTTTTGAGAATAAAAAATAGGCCCTTCTGAGCTTAATTTTACTGCTAAAGCCACAAATGGTATTACAGGTAAAAAGACAATACTAAAAAAGAAAGCTAAAGCTATGTTATAAATACGATAAAGCCAATACGGCTCTTTATGTTTTAAGCTTACATAAAAATCGTGCCAAACGTTATTAACATGCATTACAGGCACTCGTCCACTAATACGTTCGTATAAGTGTGGCATTTCAACTGTATCTATACCTTGTTCTTGTAAATAGGACTTTGTATAAAAGACTTCATTACTTCGTTTTTTTGTAATGGCAAATATTACTAAATCTACGGAGTAATCCTTAATAATTTGTTTTATGTCTTTTCCACAACCTAGTATCGGTTTATTTAAATCATTAAAATCTTTATCTTGATTATCTTCTATAAAACCAATGATATTAAACTTTAAATAGTCATTTTTGTTTAGCTCTCTTTGAATCTCTTTTCCTGCCCATCCTGCACCATAAATTATGGTATGACGTTTTGGGAGCCTTGCACTTACCATTTTTGTGAAAGCTAAACGAATGATATAAAATAAGGATACAAAAGCTAGTGTGAAGCCATTTATTGATAATAGATTAAATTGTTCGAAATAATAGTAACCTACTATTGATGAGCATAGCATCGCTACAAATAGTGATGTAGAAATCAATTTGAAGTTATGAGAGATTTTGAAGATTTTATTGTAGTCGTAGCCACCGAAACAATAGAAAGTAAAGAGCCATATAACTAAAATTGTTAAAGCATATGGGAAATATAATTCTCCTGATATTGTTTTATGGAGGAATATGAAAAACAAGGTGCATAATACGAATAGGAGGATACCTAAATCGAATATTGCGTGTTGTATTTTAAAATTTATTATTGTTTTTTTTTGTGTCATGCTTCCTCATCATGGGAGTATAACTTTTTATTTTTTATTCTCAAATAGTTGATTTAAAACAATACGATTTTAACTAACCAATAAACAATACTATCAATTTAATTTTTGACTAAAACTCAGGAAATATCTAGTCGTCAATTTTCCACTTCATTCGCGTGTAAGCAGTTTTCACCCTATCACAAATATTTCCTGTCAATTTTATCAAAAAACTATCTCTTAAACTAAAGTTAATGTTACAGTCTTAAAATTATTAATAATAAACTGCTATTTTCTAAATTAATTGATAATATGACTTTTTTAAAACACTCTAAGATAATTTATACCATCTGCTTTATAAGGACTTGACATGTGTGGAATTACAGGATTTATAGATTTTAAATCACAATTAAAAAATCGTTCACTCCCAATCCTAAAGAAAATGACAAACGCTATTATTCATCGAGGACCTGATGCTGATGGACATTTCATCTCAACAGATTCTCGTCTTGCTTTAGGTCATAGGAGACTTTCAATATTAGACCTGAGTAACGCTGGTTCTCAACCGATGTTTTCAACATCTAGACAGTATATCATCGTATTTAATGGAGAAATCTACAATTTCAAAGACCTTAAAAGTAAACTTGAAATCATTAAAAAAATAACTTGGAGAGGGAATTCTGATACCGAAGTCTTACTAGAATATATAGAAACTTATGGATTTGAAGAAACTTTAAAAGCATTAAATGGAATGTTTTCAATAGCTCTTTTTGATAAAAAAGAAAATAAACTATTTCTAGCTAGAGATCGAGCTGGTGAAAAACCTTTATACTATGGAGCTCAAGGTGATTTCTTTTATTTTGGTTCTGAACTAAAATCACTTGTAAAACATGACTGCTTTGATAAACAAATAAACCGAGATGCTCTATGCTCATTTTTACGACATAGCTATATTCCTGCTCCTTTATCTATATATAATGGTATAAGTAAACTATTACCTGGAATGTTTCTAGAAGTTAATATTATTACTAAAGAGCAAAAATTATCTTATTATTGGGATCCCTTGAAAGTTAAACAAGATATTAATATATTCAGTGGTGATGAAATGGAGGCTAAATCTGAGTTAAATAAATTGTTACTCGATGCTGTTAAAATCAGGATGCAATCTGATGTACCTCTTGGAGCTTTTTTATCTGGCGGTATTGACTCTTCGCTAATTGTTTCTCTAATGCAAACACAGTCTCAAAATAGAGTAAAAACATTTACCATTGGTTTTGAAGAAGACCAATATAACGAAGCTAAATTTGCAAAAGATGTCGCAAATCATTTAAAAACCGACCACACTGAAATGTATGTATCTTCTAAGCAAACATTAGATGTAATTCCTAACTTAGCCAGATACTGGGACGAGCCCTTTGCTGATGCTTCGCAAATTCCTACATTTTTAGTCTCTCAAATTGCAAAATCCAAAGTATCTGTGTGTTTATCTGGTGACGGCGGGGATGAGCTATTTTCAGGCTATGACAGATACCTTTGGACTGAAAAAATTTGGAATAAAATCAAGGTTTTACCTCACTTTCTACGTTCTAATATTAGTACTATAGTATCTAAAATCAATCCTCAAACCTTTAATTTTCTTTGTAATTGTATTAAAACTTTATCTAAAAACAAACTTCAATTTAATAATTTTTCAGGGAAAATTACTAAACTGTCCCCTGCATTATCTAGCAGCAACGTCTATGAGTTATACTACTCACTCCTTTCACATTGGTCAAAACCTCAAAACATAGTAATTGATGGGCGAGAAACCATAAATATTACAAACAGAATTAAAAACTATAAATTTAAGGAAGAAATTATTGAATGGGCAATGTTTTGTGACTTCAACAATTATTTACCTGATGACATTTTAACTAAAGTAGATAGGGCAACTATGGCAGTCAGTTTAGAAGGAAGAGTCCCCCTTCTAGATCACAGAGTTATTGAATTCTCTTGGAAATTACCTAGAAACATGAGAATTAAAAATGGAACTACAAAATCTATCTTACGAAATATTCTATATGATTATGTTCCTAAAAAGCTAATTGATAGACCAAAAAAAGGGTTTAGTATTCCTATGGATACTTGGTTAAAAGGACCTTTAAAAGAATGGGCCTGTGACCTTCTATCAGAAGATAAATTAAAGCGAGAAGGATATTTTAATCCTAAACCAATCATAACAAAACTAAACGAGTATCTAAAGGGTAATGGAGGATGGCATTATCATTTATGGGATATTTTAATGTTTGAATTATGGCTTGATGAACAATCAAAGCCCTAAACATCATCCGAAATTATGTCAATCTCCACTAAATCGATAATTTTTCTTTAATAAGTTCATAAGCTACTAAAGTGTTTTTCAAAACCTTAAACCTATTTCTCTCTCAATTTTTCATATATAATTTTTCCTATAAACCTAGGTAATAATCTTATTAGCAACTTCCCTAAAATCATTGGTAGTTTATCAAATCTTCTAAAAAAAACCATTAAATCAAAAGATATTTTTAACTCATTTATATAATTTACCGCCGAGTTTCTTTTATCAAAAAAATCATGAGATACTCTAAAAAAAACGAGAGGAGTGCTCAAATTTTTAGCCCTTACCTTCAATTTTAAAGCTCGAGACCACAATTCATAATCTTGTGATTTCTTTAAAGTAACATCGTATAACCCAACTCTAGTAAAAAATATTGACCTTAAAGCTACAGTAGAATGATTGAAAGGATTTCTTACAATTGAATAATCAATAATAGACTCCAAAGTTTCTGGCATAACCTTTCTTCCTAATTCAAGCCCATTGTCGTCAATTTCAATCATATCACTCCCTATCAGTATCAAATCTTCATCATTATGAAATTCATCCAATACTATAGAAACACGATTCTTTACACAGATATCGTCACTATCCATTCGAAAAATAAACTCTTCTTGTTCTAACTCTTCTATCAATCTATTTAAAGTTGCTGCGAGTCCCTTGTTTGTACCATTTTTAAGAATTTTATAAAATAGTTTATCGTTATCTCTAATATACTCTTCTACAACGCCAGAGAGTTCTCCATCAATCCCAAGATAAATATTTATATTCTGAAACCCTATAGTTTGATTCACAATTGAAGCAATTGCTTCAATGAAATGTGACAGATTATCACCTTTATAAATACTAATAATAAATGCAACGTTTACTATCAAGACCCCTCCTATTTGAACATTTCAATAAAGCTTAGCCCTATATTCTGTTTTGAATAAGACTTTTGTGAATGTTAAGATTTAAGTTTAGCAACAACATGAAATCCAAAGCATAACTCTGTATTCTTTGAAAAATTTGCAATAATAATATCTAATGTCAGTTTTGGAAGTAATGCTAAACAATAAAAAAATTTGATGAAATTATTATTTATAATGTTAATTCCTCTTAAGTTTTCTTGAATTAAATAAGTGAAAAAATTACCATTCGGAGTGATTTCTACTATTTCAAAGTTATTTTTTTCTAAAAAATATCTATACCAGTCTACTGAAAATCCTGAATAAAAAAAATAAGGTTGCATATGAGGTAAACAAGAATAAGGAGCTGTCAGTATTAATTGGCCATTCGCTTTTAATAATCTAGAAAATTCAGCAATTGTTTCATTAGGAAACGGTAAGTGCTCAATAACTTCTGTACATAAAATTGCTTCGAATGAACTATCTACCTCTTCGATATTCCAGATATCTCCTGTATAATCTAATTCACCATAGTCCCAATCTATACTTTGTAACCCTTCTCCTTCAGATGTATATTTACCGAAGTCTTGCCCTTTATAGTCCAAATCTTTACAGTATTTTCGATACCTTTGTGTTCCACAACCTGCATCTAGAATTTTAGTGCCTGATTTTAAACCAAGTAATTTTTGCTCTACCCACTTGTGCCTAGTATGCTTATTTGCTACTAAACTCGACTTTATTTTATTTAACATTTTCCTACTTTTCTTTATACCATTAGTCATATAAATCTCATTTTTTACAAAGTAACCAATAAGTTAGCTTCGACTTACTTGATTTACAAAATACTAAAATTAGAACATTTTCCAAAGTCTCTTCATATAGTTACTTTACTTCATTTGGAAGTTTTATCTGTCTACGTAAATCTGGTAACCAATACTTAGGAGCAAAAACTAACCCATCTGCTTTTTGTCCTAAACAACTTGCCCACAAAGCAAAGGTACTTGAAGACAAAATTTGATATTGATAACCACCTATTAAATTAAAATCATCTATCATATTTTTACCTATAAACTGATATACAATATCTATCCCATTCAAAAGTTTTTCAGCATATGCACGATCATCAGTAACCACTAAAAACTTTACATCACTATTCACAGATTTTATTCGATTAATTGCTGATTCATAATATGACTTATCATTGACTACATCCCACCCCAATTTAACGAAATCTCCTCCTCGTATATGAATAATACAATCATTATACCGTTTTAAATTACGCTGAATATAAACCATATTCAACAGCTCTATTTCTTCATCAAAATGTTTTTGTATTAGTGACGCTTGAAAATAGCCGTCGAGAAAGAAAAATTTGCTCTTTGAATTTTCTATAACAAACTCAAAATTTGAGTCCCCTACAAAAGGATAATACTGATGTTTTATAGCTAAAATTTTTGGAATTCTCAGCCGAGTTACAAAGCAGCCCGTAAAACTTACTTCAATATTTAATGAGTCAAAATTAAAAAACGATAACAATTCATTTTTTCTTTTTGTTTCATAACTACCCAGTGAGCTCACGTCAAAAATAATCTGAGTACATCCCTTTTTTTTAGCTAAAAGTAATGCTGCTCCCACTTGAAAAATTTGATTTCCCAATCCGCCAAAAATTCTACTAACAATCATCCTAACATTCCAATGGTTACGAGTTAGTCGCTAATATTTTTCGAAAATGAAACAATCCACAACCATATTTATAGTTAGTACACTCTTCAGGAGAGATACTTTCATTTAATTTATTATTATCATCAATCGCCGCAAAACTTAATAGTTGACACTCGTCAAATAAGTCTATAATCGTTTTTGGATCAAAAATTCTATGTGAGTCAAAAATCAACTTTTCAACACCAATTGGAACAGCAAAGTAAATATCTTCTTTTGCAACCCTTTGTATCTCTTTAATTGCCTTAATATACCCATTTGGATCTATCGGATCACCATATCTTCCCAATCCAAAATGCTCTACAGCATGTAAACTTGAAATCGAATCAATACTATTGTCTAATATATTGGACATATCAGTAGCATTTGTTTGAACAAAACTAAGATTATTTATATCAAAATTAATTCCTCTTATATCAAGCATTATAACTTTTGTAAAAACTAAACAATTTGCAATAAATCCATCTAATCTACTGCCAATATCATAATGAATACTTGGCTTTACTTCGAATATTTTTTGAGCCATCCAGAGATCTTGATGGAAATAATGTTTAGGTATTTTACCCAAGTCATCATTTCTATCAAATAAATTTGGAGAGCTATTTATGAATTTTATATTGAATTTATCTGAATTATTTACACTATTATATCTAAAATAATTCCTAATAAATATAATGAAGTTTAAAGGCGCAACATGTAACTGCAGAATCTTTGACGGATCAATCGGTAATATAGATATAATATATCTCAATAACAATTTAAAAAAACTCATTTTACTTCTTTCTCTTTTTTTATAATTCTTTTAAATCGCTCAAGAATTGATATATAATGATGGTAATAAAACTTTTCTCCAAATATTTTAAATACAAAATAGCCTACTATAGCAACTACAAAAGTCTCAATGAAATTACCAAAATCTGAATGTTTTTTCGCAAACGTAAATTTATCCTGTAATCTGAAAAGAATATATTTAGGATTACTCCCGATACCATCTAACTCCATATTTGCTATAACCTTGTCTACTTCGTAACAAATATACTTTCCATCTTTGCGAAGCCTAGTCCACAAGTCCAGATCTCCAAAAATTTTCAAACTTTCATCAAATCGATAATCTAACAACAAGTCCCTTTTTACAAAAGCAGATTGATGAGCCAACCAAGGATAAGACTTCGATAATCCAATATATTCATTAAATCTATATGTAGCAACAGAACCATGAATAATATTATATTCACTGTTAGTTTCAGTTATTGTATTAATTACTACTTCCAATACATCATTACTTGCAAATTCGTCTCCTGAATTTAAATAATAGCAATATTTTCCATTGCTTAAGTTTATTCCTTTATTCATTGCATCAAAAATTCCCTTATCACCTTCTATTTTAATAATATCTATCTTGCTCTTATATTTTTCAATTACCTCTATTGACCCATCATCTGAACCACCATCAATCACAATAAATTCAATATTTGATGCTTCGCTTTGATTTAGTACAGATTTAATAGTCGCTTCTAGACCATCTTTCATGTTTAAATTGATGGTGATAATAGATAATTCTTTCAAAATTCAACCTTTCCATTTGGTTTCAATAACAGCTATACCTTACAAAATAAGCCACTCTTAAACTTTTGTAGATAAATCTAATTTACAAAAAATATTTATATATAGAATAAAAGGCAATATCGATCTATTTTTGTTCCATTATCTTTAATATTTAGTTAAACAATTTGATAAAATATTTAAATCAGAAGTATTTAACTCTGGATAGTTTCCAAAATAAAAGCCACAATCATGAATTTTATCAGCAACGGGTAAACTATATGCTTTTGTAACATATTTTTTAAAAAATGGCTGTTTTTCCATATTTCCTGAGATAATTGGTCTAATCTCAACTCCAGCACCAGAAAACTGTGCAAAATACTTATCACGCAAAGCACTTGTTTTTGCTATAACAGGGAATGCAAATCCCGATACAACATTCAAATGATTATGTTCAATTTGAACCAAATCTTCATTATTTAGCACGCTTAACTCAAGAAAATTATGATTTTTTTCTCTCATTATTATATTTTCTTTTAAGTACTCTAATTGAACTAAACCTAGAAAACCAGTTATTTCTGTAGGACGAAAATTATATCCCAAATCATAGAATGTATACTTAGCCTGAAATTCCGAATTTACATCATATCTTTTTCTCAATGAAATTTGTTTTTTTGCTGAAAGATTCCTATCCCATCCATTTGCTCTCACAATTTTTAGCATATCAGCAAGGTCTTCATCATCCGTACAAATCATACCTCCTTCTATAGTAGACATGTGGTGTGCCACGAAAAATGAATGTGTTCCAGCCAAACCAAACGTACCCGTCTTTCTTCCTTGTAATTCGGTGCCTAATGCTTCACAATTATCTTCAAGAAATATGACATTATTATTAGTGCATAATTCTTTTATTTTGTCTAAATCCCCAGCAAAGCCTAATACATTCGTGGTAAAAAGAGCATCAATTTCATTATTTTCTATTAGCTCTTTAACGTTTTCTGACATAATATTTAAACTATTCGGATCTACATCTACTGGAACTGGCTCCATTCCTAGCTGAATAATTGGCATAACATTTGTTGACCAAGTTAATGCTGAAAAGGCAATTTTACTACCGCTACGAAGTAACCCTTGATTTTTTAACGCTTGCAACAAAGCCAAATTTGCACTACCTCCACTGTTAAATAAAATAGCGTATTTAGACTTACAAAACTCTGCAAATTTTTCTTCAAATTGATAGCATTGTTCTGACATACTAAGTTGATCTGCTTTTAATATAAATTCTGATAATTTTAATCTTGTTTCATGCTCTTTATAAAAAGCACTCTTCATTAAAGGTATCATAAGTTACCTACTTTCTTTTCATTTCTATAATACTTAACCATTCTTCTAATACCTTCTTTTAGACCAACTTCTGGGAAATAATCTGTTTTTTTCATTTTTGTAATATCTAAACATTTTTTCAACATGCCATCAGATTTAGTTGTATCCCAATATATTTTACCACTAAATCCAACTTCTTCTGAGATTAATATTGCCAAGTCTTTTATAGAAATATCTTTTCCCCATCCAATATTAATAAAGTGCGGTTCATCATAAGACTTCATAAAAAATACAGATGCAGTTGCAATATCATCTACGTACATAAACTCTCTTTTTGCAATTCCACTTCCCCACAATGTTATTTCATCTCTGCCATCATCTACAATATCCACGAAACGTTTTACTAATGCCGATAACACATGGGATTTATTTAAATCAAAGCTATCATTAACACCATATAAATTTGGAGGCATTAAAGATATTATGTTCATTCCATATTGTTTATTATAATATTCACCCATCTTTAAAGCTACAATTTTTGACAAAGCATAACCTTCATTTGTGGGTTCCAGTTTTCCAGCTAATAAATAATCTTCTCTCATCGGTTGAATGCTGTCTTTAGGATAAATACACGAACTACCTAATATTAGGGTTTTTTTTACATTACTTTGATAAGCTTCATGAATCACGTTCATCTGAATCATTACATTTTCATACAAAAAATCTGCTGGGTAATCTGTATTGGCCTTAATTCCCCCAACTTTAGCAGCAGCCAGAAATACATACTCAGGACTATGATCTTGGAAGAAAGTTGACACTTCTTCCCTATTTAATAGGTTTAATTCCTTTTTATTTTTCACAATTACATTTGTATAGTTTTGCTTTTGTAATAACTTCAATATTGCAGAACCCACCATACCATTATGCCCAGCGATGTAAATTTTACTATCTTTGTTCATTTATTTTTACTCTCTTCTTGTAATACTATAGCCTTCATAAACTGACTAAAGCTTCATAATTTATATTTTTTTATTTTATATAAAATATAAGAATCTTTGAATTAAAGTTTACTGGTGATTTTTCATTAAATAAATATTCTATTTCTCTTTTAGTTGCTAGATACCTTTAACCAAAAGCTCACACCTCTCGCTATAGATAACATCTTCTTTAATTTCTTTATAAATTCAGTAAAAGACTATTTAGGTTATAAACTAATTTTATCTGCTAATTCCCAAATAATTCATCACCGTACATATTACTTTATAATGGTACTCGGCAAAGTCTTAATTTACAATAAGCGTCTACTTTTAACAACTATTGTAAACTTTGACATATATATCAAAATAATACAAATAGCTATACTTGGAGAAGTAAATAGATTTGTACGAACAGAGTTTATCAAAAATAAGTTCAATATAAGCAATAAGGAAAAGCTTTGAAGACTCAATCTCTTTACAGCAGAAAAATAAACTAAATAATAAAAAGAACCAAATAAAATAGAAAATATAACGATATAAAACACTCCACCATCCAAATATAAAGTATATAGATATGTATAGTGTGCATTCATTATTTCATCATCGGAGATCCTTACACCAGAATGGAAAGCATACGATGACTGTGATAACAAAGATGGGATATTCAACCCTCCTACAAATCTAAGAAAACCAGAAGTTAATACCGTATCAAACCCTAAGAATGAAAGTCCAAATCTGTCAACTTTAAAGTTTTTATGTAGTCCCAAGTGAATATTTTGATCAAAAGCATAGAACGTTCCAGTATAGTACTTTACGTAGTAGTTTGTTATTGTAGCTAATACTGTAGAATCATTTTTTGCGCTACTTCCCCTTAAAATACTTATTAAAATCAAGCCCGATATCAAAGTTACTAAAAAAATTCGAATCCTAGCTTTAATCTTCTTCAATTTTACTATTACCCTAAAATGGCTAGATGTCTTATAAATTGGGTATAAAAGCACAATAATAGCAACAAGTATATACATCAAATCAACAAAAGCAGTCCTTCCTCCCGTACAAAGAGTATAGAAAATTTTTGTTACTATTGAAATTACCAACCATTTACTATCAACATCACTTTCATTACTTATATATATATATGTAAAGAAAAATATTGAATAATAATTTATACCTCCAGTAAACCATAAAATTGGACTTATTCTACTAAAAATTGGGTTTAGTGTAGCACGGTCATCACTATAAACAATATCTCTAAACTCCTGTATACTTACGCCTAAACCTGTAGCTGCTTTATAAGAAATATACAGTAGTAAAAAGCTACCTAAAAAATTAAACAAGGTCACAACTTTAATATTAAATGAACTTTTTACAACTATCAGCTCCCTATAATTAATATATTTTCCTTTCTTTTGTAAAATATAGTTAGCAAGAAAAAAGCCTAAAGGAATTAAAATTACTGGGAAATAAAATAATGTAATATTCTCTACACTTAATTGATAATACTGAAAGGGATTTACCAAGGCATTAGTGTAGTTAAACAGCCACCAAATTATAAAAATAGAGAAGATATTTAGGTAATTGCCTAAAATTGATTTCAAACACACCGATACCATACAAATATAGCTAAATGATGACAAAATATGAAGAAAAATCATAATATACTATTATAAAGCTCGATATACCTTTTCGCAACAATAACGCTATCAAATTGCTGTAATACCTTCTCTCTTGCATTTTTACATAAGTCATCATAATTTGATGAGTCTAAAACCCAATCGATCCCTGTAGACAAATCATTAACGTCAAAAGGTGTAGCCAAATAGCCATTAAGTTTATGATCTATAATATCTAACAAACCACTATAGCCAAAAGCAACGACTGGGGTTTTACACGCCATTGCTTCAATGGCTGTTTGACCAAATGCTTCCTGTATAGAAGGTACAATCATCACATCAACCGCACTATACAAGGATACTAAGCTCACATCATCATGAAGATGACCTAAATAGTGGAATTTTATACCTAAGTCTAAGGAATCCTCTGGAGCTGAGCCACCAAACACTACACATTCTACATTATTAATATTTTTAATTTTTTTCAAAGCTTGACATAACTCCTTAAATCCCTTTCTAGAATCTGTAGTAGAGGACAAAGCACCAAATAAGATAAGTTTTTTATCTTGAGGAAGCATCCAAAGATCTCTTGCGCTCTGTTTATTGAAAGAATTAAATTTCTTCGTATCTATAAGGTTTGGCAAAGTCACAAGCCTTTTATCTTTAAAAATTAAACTTTGAGCCGCACAGCTTACAAGCCATTGGCTTACTCCTATAACAGTAAGGTTATCTATATCTTTAAAAACATTTACCTTTTTACTAAACAACTTCCTACTTAAAAGTGTTACATTGCCACCATTTAATACAACACATTTTCTACAATCTGTCTTATAACCACCACATTCTTCATCATAATGACAACCCCCAGTAAATGTCCACATATCATGAAGAGTCAAAACAATAGGAAACTTTATTTTTCTTAAGTTTTCTATTGATAAAGCACCACCACATATCCACTGTAAATGTACAATGTCAGGCTTTATCCTATTAATTTCATCTATAAGATAGTCAAAAGGTAACCAAGAAATGCTAAACTTTGATCTAATGCTAGAGTAAAGACCTAGAGGAAAAGAGTCCATTGCGTTTCTAATTTTATTAAACTGTTTTCTAAACTTTGYTTTAGGTCCAATTACAGTAGGATCATCACTGCTTTTATTAAGAACTAACATTTGGCTATCTATATTTTGATTTAATAATGACTTATGAAGCCTATAAGCGGCTCTAGCCGCTCCTCCATTTAAATCAGACGTACTTACAAGCAATACTTTCATCTCTAATCCCCCCATAATTTACCTATTTTAGATACTTAAAGTAATCATAAGTCCCTCTTATCCTTACCAAAAAAGAAAAAAGTAACTTAGAAAAAATTGTTGCAATTTTTATGTAATTACCATTTAGTACTTTATTACATTTCCTTTTAAATACTAAAGCATAAGGACAATCTAGCACCTTATGAATTGCTCTTAATCCATACAACTGAAAAGTAAATATCAAGTGAAAGACACTCGGTGAATAACATTTAATTACAGAATAAAAGCAGTTTACAACTATAAGATATCTATCCATTACCTATTGAGTAATTTGACCAAAAGCACTGATGAGATTTGGTAAACGATCTAATACATTTATATAAAACAAACAGTCATAGTAGTTATTCTTATAGTTGACAATTCTTTGTAAACCAAACTTACCCAGATGTGCCCCATAAATATTTACTTGTGCATTTTCAGACTTTGCTACTATCTGCCTAGAGAGAGCACCAAAAATAATCACATACATACATAAGTTTAATTTTTAACAATCCAATCTACAATAAACCTCTCGATTATACATAAAAGGCTTATCTTGTTCAAGAAATAAGCCATTCAATAACCAAGCTAGATGAGAATGAAATCTTCCAATGTTAGTACTACTAAAGTTATCTTAATTACATCCATACAAATCCCACACATAATCCATTAAAAAGCGTATTTGATCAAGGTAAGTACAAATATTTAAATTTTGTTTATTCAAAGTTTCTTCTAATCCAATCTGTTCTTCTTGATTCAAACCTTGATCATTTAGTCGTATACTTGATATTATTTAATGATATTTCTTTTTATAAACATTCTGAAAACCTTATTAATTATCCTTACAAGAATACTTTTTTTCTGGTTTATATAAAGTTTTTGAATTCTTGAAAGTGCTATCTTATTTTCACTAAATACTTCATTAAATTCAATATTTTTGCATGTTGACAATTCGCCACAATAGGAATTGCCTCCTTTACAGTGTACTCCACTACCATCCTGCCCAATGTTTTCAACAAAAGTTTGAGTTGGATTTAAACATAGCCCATCATTTTTAAAAATTGTCGCATACCAAAAAATAGCCCAAGTATTAATCTTTTTTTTCTTATTTGCAATCACTTGAGCCCAAAAGTCTGCTGTGCCATCTAGGTTAAACCTATTTATTTCAGTCTCCGAAAACTGATCCATAATTTTATCTGTATTTTTTTCAAAAGATTGCCATCGATCCTGCCAAGTTGCCCACCCCCAACAATTCATGAGCCTCCATAAAAATATATCTTCTAAAGAAGAAGTATTTATAAGGTAATTCCACCCACTTATATGCCAAACTTTCTTCTTATTTTTATAAAAAAGTAAAGCATCATTCATATATTTTAAAAAATAAGGACTCGTAACCAAATCATCTTCAAGTACAATAACTTTTCCATATTTATTTATTATACTTGTAACTCCATCAATTATAGAGTTTGCAAGTCCCCAATTTTTTTCTCTATATATAATTATAACCTTTCCAAAACCATTAATACACTCTATATATTGTCTTACTTCATCTACACAATTTTGTATTTTTTTACTTTTTGCTGCATCACTATAAATATAGAGATCACTATATTTTGCCAATTTATTTTTTTGTAAAGCATTAATCGTTTTTTTTGTTTTATCTAACCTATCATAAACAAATAGAACTATTGGGGCTAAATTACTCATTTTTGATCTCTTCAGAGTTTGCATGGATAAACCCAAACGGAACAGGGGCAATCCTATCATTAAAGCCATACCCATACTCTGGCTGTATGGAAATTTTTTTGTTGTATAAGCTAGCTGTCCAACAAAAACTTGAATTTGACTGAATAACGTTTTTACTCAAATAAATACTTACCCAATCCATAAATGCATCATCTTTATGAACCACAGTTTCCTCGTCTTTAAATAAAGGTAATATTGTATCTAGCTCATCAGAAAAAATATGAAAAACAGGAGAACTAATCTTTTTCTTTATCTTTATCAAGGATTTTTTGTAGTATTCTGGGTTTAATGCTATCGATTTTTTAAATATATCACGTTTATGTGTATGAAAGTCTCCGCCTCTATAGTGTACAGCAATACTATTAATATCGTCTATGCTTGGGTATTTAAATTTCACTTGCTGTAGTAAGCTATTTTTAATCAAAATATATTTGTTGAACACTTCATATTTAGGCATTAAATCATAGTGCCAGAAATGCCCCCTAATCATGAAATCTCTTTCGGGTAATTTACCGTATAAAAAATTTAATTCCTTTAAATACTGATAATAACTTTTGACAGAAACATCCATTACAGATTGCTTTATCTTTATATTTAACATCTTTTGTAACCTATTTGCTTCTAAAAATGCTGATTCTTCAATGAAGCCAAAGTCTATATTTTTCTCTTCTGTCAAAATTTCAACATCTTGTCTATATTCAAATATATTATCTAAATTACTACCTGAATATACTATCGGTCTCCTTTTATGATGAAAAGATAAATTCATCAAATAAAACAGATGTTGTACTTTATTTCCTAAATGTGTATGAAGCTGATTGCTAAAAACTCTATTGTAATCTGCATATATCTTGTACATTTACATCCTTTTAAATAAATTTATAAATAACAATGTTCGTGTCTGTACCCAAAATATATACTTAGTCTTACTTATCAATCCATAAATTAGATAAGAAGACAGTATTTGAGACATCAATGTTGCTATTGCTGCTGCTTTTATACCATACTTTGGAATAAATAGATAATTAAGAACAACATTTAAAATTGCCGCAAATAGAACTCGATATATTGCAGTATACTGTAAATTCTCAATATATATCCATCGGGAGCTTGCTGCTGCCAATGCTACAAATATCAAAGTTATTATATGTATTTTTAATACAATAACAGAATCTAAATAACTGTCTCCATATAAAATAGCGATGATACTATTAGCATTGAAAAATATAAGCAATACGATAATACACGAAGAAATATATAAAATTTTATGGAGGTTTTCTAAAAAGTTATAATACAATTTTAAACTAACCTGCTTATACTCTATAATTTTCGGAAAAATTGAATTAACCACCAACATTGGTAAAAAATACCAAAATTCACTTAATTTTACAGCCGCAGCATAATATCCTACCTCAGTACTGTTTAATAGGTTACTAATCATTATTTGATCCACTCTAGTGTAAACCAACGTCAAACTACCTGACAATATTAAGGGAGAACTATCTTTCAACATTTTAACTGCAATAGAATAATTAAACTTCCAAAGTAAAATACTATTTTGCTGTTGTTTATATAAATATAAAAGTCCTAACGCGACAATTATACTATCTACAACATAAACAAATGTAAACTCGCTCAAAGAACCATTGTTTAATAATAGATAGATTTTCATTATAGAAGTAATAGCCATACTAATAGAGTTTACAATAACTACATATTTTGATTTTACTTGTGATTGAAAATACAAGTCTATTACATTAAAGTTTTGGAATATATACGCTAAAGAAAAAATACAAATTAAATTTTCCTCTAATCTTGAATGTGAAAATAGATTCGAAGCTAGTAAAACAATTAATATACCAACAACAGAACTAATTGCCCTCAAAATAAATGAAGTTCCTAAAATTTCATTCACTTTACTCTTATTTAAAGCTAAATCTCTAACTACAATATTATCTAACCCTAAAGTAATTAAAACACGAAAAAGCATCACAAAACTTAGTGTATAACTGTAGGTTCCAAAATCTTTTGGCCCTAAATATCTTGTTAGCCAAATCATCACAAGTAAACCAACCACTAATCTAAATAGTTTCTCCAAAAATAACCAAAATGTATTTAAAAAATATTTTTGAAATTCTCTATTCTTTATTATATTTTTTATCATTTTAATATTTTTCTATTTTATTAGGTAAAAGTAATGTAAGACTTAAAAAATAACGTATTAAAAGATAGCAATCAACTATTGAGTATTAAATGATGAAAATGGAACTATCTCTATAAATCTTACACTCCAAGCATCAAACGATAATTTATAGGAAGTAGTATAAAGAACTAATTTCTTAAGGAAGTATCTAAAAAAAAATCCAGATTGATTCGTATTAAATAAAGTTTTTAGTGGAAAATCTATACACATCTCGTGGTTTTTCATTGTTTTTTAAGGGAAAAGTTAAAGTTTTTAGTCTTTCTACAAACCAGCTCTTTTTTATAATTATCTTTTTTTATCTTCTAACCAAAACATCACTTTCTTTCTGTTCACTTTATATCTAAATATATTATTTTATTGATATAAACCAGTTTTATAACCAGTCTTAATTTGGAGAATCATTTTAAAAGTAAAAGTCTTAGTTTATTATATACTCTAGATATATAATATGTCTGTGGTGTATAAATTAAAACATCGAACTAATAGGAAAATTATGCAAAAAATAGCACTAATAACAGGAATAACCGGCCAAGACGGAGCATACCTAGCCGAACTACTCCTAAAAAAAAATTACATAGTACACGGAATAAAAAGAAGATCTTCTTCTTTCAACACATCAAGAATTGATCACCTATACCAAGACCCACACATAGACAACAGAAATTTTGTTCTCCATTATGGAGATTTGAGCGATTCAACTAATCTAATTAGAATCATCCAAGAAGTTCAGCCAGACGAAATCTACAATCTAGGAGCTATGTCACATGTTAAAGTATCTTTTGATACTCCAGAATATGTAGCAAACTGTGATGGTACAGGTACACTAAGACTTCTTGAAGCAATCCGAATCCTAAAACTTGAGAAAAAAACTAAAATTTATCAAGCTTCTACTTCTGAATTATATGGATTAGTACAAGAAGTTCCACAATCTGAAACAACTCCTTTTTATCCAAGATCTCCATACGCTGTTGCAAAAATGTATGCTTATTGGATTACTGTAAACTATCGAGAAGCATACGGAATTTTTGCTTGTAACGGTATTTTATTTAATCATGAGTCACCACTTCGTGGAGAAACCTTTGTAACTCGTAAAATTACAATGGCTGCTGCTCGCATTAAACATGGATTACAAGAGCAATTATTTTTAGGTAACTTAAACTCTCAAAGAGATTGGGGACATGCTAAAGATTATGTAAAAGCTATGTGGTTAATTTTACAACAAGACAAACCCGAAGATTTTGTGATTGCTACTGGAAAAACCCATACTGTTCGTAAATTTGTTAACCTTGCTTTTAAAGAAGCTGGATTTACTCTACGATGGGAAGGCGAAGGTGTAGATGAAAAAGGTATTTGTGAAGAATCTGGTAAAGTATTAGTTGAAGTTGACGCTAGATATTTCAGACCTACTGAAGTTGATTTATTGATTGGTGACCCTACTAAGTCTAATACTAAGCTTGGATGGATACCTGAGCATGATCTTGCAAGTTTATTGAAAGATATGATGGATCATGATTTGGCTGAGGCTCATAAGACTTCGATCTTAAAAAAGCAAGGATACCAAGTCTTCACCCACTCTGAATGATTTTAGATTGAGGGATTGACATCTTCTTCCTTTTTTCTTTTTATTGCTTGTCTCTTTGTTGATACTTCTTTTTTTATGCGGTCGCCACCTGATCAAGTCTTTTGCTCTTCTTCATTTTCTCTAGTACGAAATGTACTAGTCGAAAATGAGATAGAACAAAATACTTAGATCATCTGGGACCTGGGGTATTTTTTGCAATGGTTGTTTGAGTTTACCTTTTTCTTTACTACTATTTTTTATTTTGTACTCCTATATTGATCACGATGATGTACTGATTACACATTGAGAACAATTTACAAGCTGACAACATCTGTTTTGAACAAAATACTTAGATCATTTGGGACTTGGGGTATTGCTTACGACGTAATTATTTGAAATGCTTAACTTATCCCCTTTCCTCAATCAGATTATGATATAATTGATATATGGAAGAAACATTTTATACATTAACTAATGATACTTTATTTAAACTCACCTTCGGGGACCCTAAAAAAACTAGGATTCTAATTTGTTTAATTAATGCTTTATTACAATTAGAAGACAAACAAAAGATTATTGAAGTTGAGATTTTAAACCCTTTCAATGATAAAGAGTTTATTGGAGATAAATTAAGTATTGTAGATATTAAAGCTAAAGATCAACAAGGTTTTTTATACAATATTGAAATGCAAGTTCAAGTTCCTCAAAATTGGGATAAAAGAGCTTTATACTATGCCTCTAAACTTTATACCTCTCAACTTAAAGAAGGTCATGTTTACAAAAAGCTTAATAAAACAATTAGTATTTCCATCTTAAATAGCAATTGCTTTAAAGATAATGATGACATACACAATATATATCGCTTTCATAACGACAAAACACTAAAGCCACTAGATGGTTTAATGGAGTTACATTTTATTGAACTTGCTAAATTTGATAAAAACAAGCCTCGCTCTTTATCATCACCATTTGAAAAATGGCTTTATGCCTTTAAATACGGAAATCTCTACCAAAAGGAGACTGATATGCTACCTCAAGAGTTAATCACAGAAGAAGGAATAGAAGAAGCACTTCAAGCCATGCGATTTGCCAACTCCAATACACAAACTCGATACTTAATTGAAGCTCGACAAAAATTTTTACACGATCAAGCAAGCTTTAATGAAGATGCTAGAGAAGAAGGTGAAAAAGTTGGTATAGAAAAAGGTAAAGCAGAAGCTATTATTAATTTGGCCTTAGATGGTGATTTATCAATGGATAAAGCTCGTAAAAAAGTAGAGTCTCTAAAAAAACTATTACCACCAGACTTTTATGCTCAAATAATTAAAAAACTTAATTAAGCAATAAAACCAGATAATTCCTCTATAAAGAATGGTATCTTAAAAAAAAACTAATTAATAGATAATCTGGATATTTCATACGAAGGGGGTATTGAAAACATCCTAGATATTCCTTTCTTTTATGAGTGGGCTTATGAAGTAGATTTAGATAATAAGCAAAAAAAAATATGTTTATAATAGAACCATATGAAGAAAATATAAAAATAGCAATGGAAGAATTAAATGAACTAAAAGCTAAACTTTTTATTGAAAAGTCTAATTGCTTTAATTTATTAAAACCTTATAGAGATAAATTAAGTGAGATTGAATTAAAAGAAGAGAAGCATGAAAATATATTATTTGATTTAATGATAGCTCAAGACTTATATGAAGATGTATTAGAAAAGCTTTGTGATGAAATAATGAGT
Source organism: Candidatus Cloacimonadota bacterium (assembly GCA_002402105.1). Classification (GTDB taxonomy): domain Bacteria; phylum Muiribacteriota; class UBA6191; order UBA6191; family UBA6191. The sequence continues at coordinate 2,917 of NVVD01000038.1, read as the reverse complement.
TTAGAAGATAATTAAGGCAAAGGGTAGGGATCTAAGAGGGTATGCAATTAATTTACAGTCTACAACTTCCATAAAAAACCCTATCCTCTACTAGTCCTACATTATATGAATGTATATCGTTTTCATAACGACAAACCACTAGATGGTTTAATGGAGTTACACTTTATTGAACTTGCTAAATTTGATAAAAATAAACCTCGCTCTTTATCATCACCATTTGAAAAATGGCTTTATGCCTTTAAATACGGGAATCTCTACCAAAAGGAGACTGATATGCTACCTCAAGAGTTAATCACAGAAGAAGGAATAGAAGAGGCTTTACAAGCCATGAGATTTGCCAATTCCAATACACAAACTAGATATTTAATTGAAGCTCGACAAAAGTTTCTACATGATCAAGCTAGTCTCAATGATGATGCTAGAGAAGAGGGCAAAGCAGAAACTATTCTGAGCTTGGCCNTAGATGGTTATTTACCAATGGATATAGCTCGTGAAAAAGTTGAGTCTTTAAAAGAATTATTATCTCCAGACTTTTACGCCCAAATTATTAAAAAGCTGAACTAGCAATAAAACTTATAAATTGTCTATCTTATACTTTACAGGTGTACATTGAGAAAATTTACAAGCTGATAACTTAGAATATATGTTTTGCAGCAAATCGCAGTAAAATAGAAATACTAAATGAGCTTTTGCTACAAAATGTACTAGTCAAAAATGAGATAGAGCAAAATGCTTAGATCATCTGGGACCTAGGGTATTGCTTGCAATGGTTGTTTGTGCTTGCCTTCTTGTATTACATTGAGACTTTTTCACACTATTTTTACTTCCCCATATCAATCATAAGAAAGATTGACTATACTCAAAGATAAAACTTCTATTCTTATTTCTAATAGAAAGTTATAATTAAATATTATAAAAGCCTTCCTTTAAAGTCTAAATCAATAGTGGAATAAAGATGAATATCGATACGAATACAAACAAAGTAATAAACCACCTCTTAAAGCTTCAAAAAGAACTTCCAAAAGATGATCATGATGCAATCTTTAAACAAATCTTAACGATTTATTTCAAAGACTTTATGGAGATGTTTTTACCTCTACTTGCTCAGCAAATAGATTTTGAAAATATTCACTTTTTAGATAAAGAAATGTTTCACCATGGCACCAGTAGAAATAAAAACTATTTAGATTTAGTTTGCAAAGCACCTATGATAGACAAAGATCTAAAAGAAAAAATAATTTTAGTTCATATCGAAGTTCAATCCACTAAAGACAATAAAATGGCTGAGAGAATGCTAGATTATTATTGTCATTTAAGACTAAAGCACCATTTAGATATTGTTCCTATTGTATTATTTGCTGATGATGCTAAATGGAGAAAAAAAGTTCAAAACTCATATGACATGAGCTTTAATAATGAAACTTTTTTACACTTTGAATACAAACAAATAAAACTAAAAAATCTAGATGTCAGAGACTATATGAATTCGACTAAACCATTGGCTTATGCTTTGATGGCTAAAATGGATTTATCTCATGTAGATTGACTATACTCAGAAATAAAACTTATATTTTTATTTCTAATAGAAAGTTATAATTAAATATTATGAAGGCCTTGCTTTAAAATCTTAAAGTCTAAATCAATAGAGGAATAAAGATGAATGTCGATACGAATACAAATAAAGTGATAAATCACCTCTTAAAGCTTCAAAAAGAACTTCCAAAAGATGATCATGATGCAATCTTTAAACAAATCTTAACGATTTATTTTAAAGACTTTATGGGAATGTTTTTATACCAATCCCCATTAATAAATTAATTTATTAACAATATATTTATCTCTTTTATTCTCACTCGGAGATGGGAATTTATTCCCATAAAAAACTTTATCACTCATCAAACTGACTTTATTGGAATAGTCGAGTAGCCCAGAGGAACTTCCCCTCTAGGCCCTCACAGAACCGTACGTGAAACTCTCGCTTCATACGGCTCTTCTTGTTCCGTGAGTTTAACATATTTCTATACTAAATAACTTTATCTTCCTCATACAATCATCCCAGAAGTTTCCCTCTCGTTGTCATATAATTGGACTAAACAAGTCCATCCCTTTTCTCCAGTCTCATTACAAGACCTTCACAGATACTACGAATGAATCCGCCCCTGACTAATACATCGGTGCTCTATACTAATGGGATTTCCACTTGTATCCTACCTTATCATTATTAATCAGGTTCTCCAGTTCCGAATCTAAGCCTAAATTAAGTTCTTGCCACCTTTACACCGAATGCCATGTAGCCAGTAAACAGATATCCGCTACACTAATCCTAGAGTAGGAATTAATACCCTAGTTTTGACATTAATTAAGATTTTCGACACGTCATCGATGGTTCACTTTCGTTCAACTCCTTAATTCATACCTGACTGATCATTGCCAGCCTTTTCCAAATCGCTCACTACCATAGCTCTTTACTACAGCAGCATTTGGTGGTTTGAAGCCTTCGTCTGTACAACGGCTCCGAGGGACCTTCCCTCTTAAATCCAGCTTTGCTGGACACACAATTCCAATCTCCGATTTAAGGACAATTAAAAATTAAGTTTTTAACTGTGAATGGTATTACCTCTACTTGCTCAGCAAATAGATTTTGAAAATATTCACTTTTTAGATAAAGAAATGTTTCACCATGGCACTAGTAGAAATAAAAACTATTTAGATTTAGTTTGCAAAGCACCTATGATAGACAAAAGTCTAAAAGAAAAAATAATCTTAGTTCATATCGAAGTTCAATCCACTAAAGACAATAAAATGACTGAGAGAATGTTAGATTATTATTGTCATTTAAGACTAAAGCACCATTTAGATATTGTTCCTATTGTATTATTTGCTGATGATGCTAAATGGAGAAAAAAAGTTCAAAACT
>NVVD01000002.1 GCA_002402105.1 Candidatus Cloacimonadota bacterium | reverse complement strand
CTTCTTCATCGTCAAAATCAAAAGATATTTCTTCATCTTCTTTTTCTTCGACTACTTCTTGATCTGCTGTGTCAGCTTCTAGACCTAAGTCCATACTCACTTCAGTGTCTTCTTCATCTAAAATTGGAGATAAATCTTCAATTTCTTCTGTCTCATCAAAAGATAAATCTAAATCTTCAACCTCTAAATCTATAGTTTCCTCTAAAACTGGGGATAAGTTTTCGACTTCTTCTTCTTCATCATCAAAAGATAGATCTAAGTCTTCAACCTCTGCATCTACAGATTCATCTAAAACTGAAGATAAATCTTCAATTTCTTCTGTCTCATCAAAAGATAGATCTAAGTCTTCAACCTCTACATCTACAGATTCATCTAAAACTGAAGATAAATCTTCAATTTCTTCTGTCTCATCAAAAGATAGATCTAAGTCTTCAACCTCTGTATCTACAGATTCATCTAAAGCTAAAGACAAAACTTCCACTTCTTCTTCCTCATCAAAGGATAAATCTAAGTTTTCAACCTCTAAATCTATAGCTTCCTCTAAAACTGGGAACAAGTTTTCAATTTCTGAATCTATTACTGGAATTGAATTTTCAAGACCGCTCAGCTCCAAGTTTTCAGTAACTTTTTGAGTAGGAATAGTTTCAGTTTCTTCGAGTTCATCTTCATCAACAAAACTAGCAATACTCTCAAGATCTAAAATTTCTGAGGCCTCTATATCAGATTCTTCAATTATTTCTCCGAGTACAACATCATCGTTTTCTACAACAACTTCGTCTAATTCTATAATAACAATTGGTTCTTCTACTGGTGAAGCTTGAGTACTCGACTCATCAATAACATCCATATTTAATTGAATATCTGAGTCATTACTAGTATCAATGCTTAACTCAACACCAGGCTCATCATCTCCAAAAGGATTAAAAGATGCCTCAAAAGGCTCCTCTTCTTGAGGGGCTTCAAAAGCTTGCTCTTCTACAGGCGTCGGAACTTCATCAGGCATAGTAAAATCATTAGATTCTTCTGGAAAATCTACACCAGATCCATCTAATTCAATACCCTCATCGCCAAAAGGATCAAACCCTTCGTCACCAAATGGATTAAAATCTTCAGTTTCCATAAATCATTCTTAATAATTTCTGCATAATTACTAACTTTTATCTTAGATACCACAATTATAGCTAAAGCATTTTACTTTCTAATAGCTATACTAAGCTAATCTATTCTTTACTTTTAATACTATCTAATTTATAGGATTTAAAGAAAATATAAACAGTTTCCTAGCTTCTATCTCGGTATATTAGTCGATTTTATTGAGAGATTTACAGTTAATTGTTTTTAGAATACTATTTAAGCTTACTACTTTGCATAATTTTCAAAATAGTTCCAAAATCATCATCTTCTGCACATTTATTTGGCCTGATTTCATCACACTTTAAACATCTATGATGAATTATATTTTTGTTTGATTTTACCTCTATAAAGTCTGGTTTCAACATCCCACCACAATTAGATAAACGATCTCCTGGATTTATGTCTATATGTAATGAATATAAACAATGAGTGCAATGGTTTCGACACTTTCCACCAGGAGACATCAGCACATCTTTTTTACAATTTTCGCAAATAAATGATTCATTTATTCGAGTGAATTTTTTAGACTCTGACACTATTAATTTTCACCTGTAAAAATGCTACTAAATTTTTTAATCCTATGAACCTTAGCTTTTAATTTTTGATATAGTTTCGGAAATTTTTTAGCTTCTTTATTTAATTCCACTTCCCATGAATTTAATAAAAACATCCTATGATCGGCCAAAATTTGTTTAATAAAGTTTTCGTAAGATTTTTCAAGATTGATTATATTTTCTTTTATCTCTTTTGTTTTTTCTTCTTGCGAACTATAATGAGAATAGTATTTAAAAGTGGATTTTGTTCCTGAATTAGTTTTTTCTATTAAATTAATTTTAACATTTTCAATAACTAATTTCATGTCTGGGTACCCCCAACCATATTTTTTATCAAAACCATCTTCACCTAAATCTTGACTAGATTCTTTTAATAAAGAATAAACCTCATCATAGTTTAAAAATGGATCTACTTGATACATTAGAGCAATCAAAGCACTTAGTTTTGGAGATGCCATTGAAGTTCCTGATTGATAACCATAAGCAACTTCACCACTTCTTTTTCTCATCAAAGAGTAAACTCGATAACCTTGCATAACAAAATCAGGCTTTTTTAAAGCATCACTTCCAATAGAGCTAAATTTTGCTAATGAAGCCCCTTTTAATGCTCCAACAGTAATAACTTCGTAAGAATTACTTGGAAATAAAATAGAATTTTCACCCTCTCTCCCCATGTTACCAGCGGCAAAAACAGGAATAATACCAAGTTCTCTCCATTTCGCAATAGCACTATCAAAGAATCCTTTACTAAGAGGCATCGATTCTGTAAACCCCCATGAGTTATTAATAATTTTTGGAAAATCATCAGTATCTGGGTTTTGATCAGGGTCTAGCATCCATTGCATCGCCTCGAGTATTTTAGAAGCAAAAGCTTGAACTCTTTTTTTTACAAGAGCTTGTGAACCTAAATTAGAGACTCTTTCAATTGCCCTTGCAACAATCAATTTAGAGTCCGGTGCAACCCCTATTTGACGATCGTTCATTTTTTCCCCGACTAAAATAGCACTTACGTGAGAACCATGGCCAATAGGATCAACTTGTCCTTCTATTTTACTTTTAGTAAAATTTTTATAAATTAATATTTTATTTTTAAATGCTTCATGATTTAAAATACCAGTATCTATCACTCCGATACGAACACCCTTACCAGTGATTTTTTGATCATGTAAGTCACTTAATCCACTATTTTGTAAAAAAGATATTTCACTTTCATCATCATTATTTTCAAAGCTTAAATAAACTAACTCATCTGGAATAACTTCAATAACATCTTTTTGAGATTTTATTTTATCTAAAAAGTCAAAACGACAAATAACCCTAATAGTATTAATAAACCAAAGTTTTTGTATTTTTTTAACTTTAGGACTTGAAGCTCTTCTTGGTCCATTTAAATTTAAGTTAACTTGTGAAAGCTCCTTTAACAATAAAGCCTCTAAAGAACTTAAAGAGTCATTACCCTGATCCTTGATACGCGCAATATTACTTCGCTGATCACCGGGACTAAACGGTCTAGATTTTGATTTTACCTTAACCAAGTAGCTCTTATACATTCCGCCACTAAAAGACAGATGGTAAGTACATAAAAAAAGTAACATTAAATTTAGTAAATATCTCATTAGTAATAATACGTGAAACCTTCACTTTTTGTTTCAATTACTATTTTTTAGCACTGGTTTTGTAATTATAATCTTTTATAGTTCTAAATTGATACTTATCAAATAGTATAACTATGAAATAACCTTTCTTATTGCTAGTCTGCACTCCAATTATTTTAGAATTGTAGACTTTGGATTTCATTTTTAAGTAGCAACTTAGCTAATAAAAATTTTAGAAGTCATCAATAATGCAATAAATACTAGCAATATCAAACTCAAAAGCATCTCATTAATGACTTTTTATAGACCTTATGAACTGCTTTTCTTATAACTAGAAAAGTTCTAAACTTAAAACTCTTAGGAATTAAAAAGTGACTCAAAAAAAACACTCAAACGAACACACTCATACAGACAATAGACTTATATCTCTTAAAATAGAAAAGCCTACAAATCTAAAAAATGACATTTTATCTGGTCTGACTGTATCTTTAGCTCTTATCCCAGAGGCAATAGCATTTTCATTTGTTACAGGCGTTAATCCAAAAGTCGGTTTATATGCCGCTTTTATGATGGGAATAATCACTGCTGTTTTTGGCGGCCGCCCTGGAATGATTTCTGGTGCAACAGGTGCAGTAGCCATCATATATGCCCCTTTAATTGCTGGAGTGGTTACAGCAGGAAAAGCAGCTGGATTAAGTGCTGATGCTATAATGTCAGATGCATTAGGCCACCTATTTGGCGCTGTAATTTTAATGGGGCTACTTCAAATATTATTTGGCATCTTAAAACTAGGCAAATTTATTCGTCTTGTACCTCATCCTGTAATGCTTGGTTTTGTTAATGGTTTAGCTATTATTATTTTTAATGCTCAACTAGGACAATTTTATGTAGGTGGAGAGCTACTCGCATCAACCCCTTTACTTATAATGTGTGGCCTAATTGTTTTAACAATGGCTATTGGTATGTTTTTACCAAAACTAACAAAAGCATTACCTGCAACTTTAGTTGGAATTGTAGTAGTCTCTGCTATTGGATACTTCTTAAATAAAAGCAATCCTGGCTCTGTTAGAACCGTCTTAGATTTTGTACAAGACAATGATGCAACCATTACTACCATTGCAGCTGGATTACCCAGCTTTTCTATACCTACTATGCCTTTTAACTTGATATCACTTAAATTAATTTTCCCCTATGCTGTTTTGGCCGCTGCTGTTGGCCTCATTGAATCACTAATGACTCTAAGTTTGATAGATGAATTAACTGAAACTCGTGGAAATGGTAATCAAGAGTGTGTTGGTCAAGGTTTTGCTAATCTAATCAATGGTTTTTTTGGTGGAATGGGTGGTTGTGCAATGATTGGACAAAGCATGATTAATATTAGAGGAGGAGGAAGAGGAAGAACTTCAGGGATTTCTGCAGCTGTTTTTCTACTCTGTTTTATACTATTTGGCTCAAGTCTAATCGAAGTCATTCCACTCGCTGCACTTGTTGGAGTAATGTTTTTAGTAGTAATCGGAACCTTTGAATGGTCAAGTTTAAGACTCCACGGAAAAATCCCACTTACAGATATTATCGTTATTACCAGCGTTTCAATCATTACAGTTTTTGCTGATTTAGCCATTGCTGTATTAGTTGGAATCATAATGTCAGCTCTAGTTTTTGCGTGGGAGCATGGAAAATCTATGCATGCAAAAAAGGAAGTCCAAAAAAATAAAACCATTTATACCTTGTATGGCCCCCTATTTTTTGCTTCTGTTTCATCTTTCAAAGATATTTTTGATTTTAATTCAGATGAAGAACACGTTGTAATAGATTTTATCAACTCTAGAGTTTGGGATCACTCAGGCATAGAAGCCCTTCAAAATATTACTGAGCGCTACCAGCAATACAATAAAAAACTTCATCTATTAAACTTAAGTAAAGAATGTGCTGCTCTTCTAGAAAAAGCAGATAGTATTGTAGAATTAAGTGTTATCGAAGACTTAGAGTGGCATATAGCCGATGACAAACTGGGTTAAAATATAAAATTTTATTTTAAAAATACACCCTTTCTTATAAAATAATAGACCCTCAAAAGGGTCTATTTTTATTATATACCCAAAATAAGAAAACCACTTACATTCGAGTATAAGTATATAAAGAGAAAAGTTATGACAAATACCTGCCCATCATGTAAACAGAAATCTGATAATGTAAGTAACTTGGCGCTACAGTCACACTTAAAAACTAATTTAAACGATCTAAAAGGCACTTTTTTTGTATGTACCACTCAAAAATGCCAAATTGTTTACTTTTCTACTCAGCTAAAACAACAATTCACAAAAAATGATATTCATACACGTTTTGGATTAAAAGAAAGCCTTAATCCCCGCCCTATTTGCTATTGCTTTAATCATTCTATTCAAGATATCGAAACACAGTTAAAAACCTCTAAAAATTGCGATATAATTGAGCAAATTAAGAGTTCTATGAAATTGAGTGGATGTAACTGTGAAATTAAAAACCCTATCGGTAAATGTTGCTTAAATACAATCAAAAAAATAATACAAAAAATCAATCCAGATTATAATACTAATATCAAACAATGCTGTTTAAAAAAAGAGGACTCATGACTCAATTTCAATTAAATTCTAGACTCAATAATGATTGCTATACAATAGCAAAGTGGGACAACTCTCTCATTTTATTATTAGATAATAAATTATACCCATGGTTTATTATTGTGCCTAAAACTTCAATCCAACAAATTGACCAATTAGATGAGTCTGAGCAAATTAACTTACTAAAACAATCCTCTAAAATTTCTGCTTTCATTAGAAGTGAATACATCACCGACAAAATAAACGTAGCCTCTATAGGTAATATGGTTACACAAATTCACATTCATGTTATTGGTCGACATAAAGCTGATGTTAGCTGGCCTGATGTTGTTTGGGGGCAAAGTCAAAAAGAGCCTTACCTTAAAAAAGAAATCCTAGAAATTCAAAAAAAAGTCATTCATTTTATTCCAAAAACAACTATCATAGAAATCATTTAACACAAATGGAGAGATTATGTCACCTATTAAAAATAAAGATTCTATTGGCTTAAAGGCCTTAATTATTGCCTTTTTAATATTAGTTTTACTTATTCCAACTGCTATGGTTACTAGCCTAGTTTATGAGCGAAAAAATAGACGAAATACCGTAATTAGAGAAATTAGTGAAAAATGGGGACAGCAACAAACCATATCTGGCCCAATTTTAACACTCCCCTATAAACATCACTTTACTGATGACAAAGGGCATAAAAAACACTATCAAAAATACATTCATTTTTTACCCGATAAATTATCAATAGTCGGAGAGCTTTTTCCTGAGAAAAGATATCGTAGCTTATATGAAACTGTTGTTTATAAGTCTAACATTCAAATGGAAGGTGAATTTTCTTATCCCGATTTAACAGGACTTGGAATTAGCCCTGAATATGTTCAATTTAACGATGCTTTTTTTAGTATTGGAGTTTCTGATACTAAAGGAATCAGTGATAAAATGACTTTTATTGTTAATTCAAAAAGTATGAAACTTGAGCCTGGGCTAATTTGCCAAGATGTATTAAGCTCGGGGGTCCATGCCAGAATTAAAATCAATCAACAAAATAAACTAAAATTTAAAATATCAACCATTATCAAAGGAAGTGAGTATATCCAGTTTACCCCTATTGGTAAAGAAACCTACTTAAACCTCAAGTCAAGTTGGCCTGACCCTAGCTTTAACGGCTCTTTTCTACCAAATGAAAGAAAAATATCTAAAAAAGGCTTTGAAGCTAAATGGAAAATTTTAAATCTTAATCGTAATTATCCCCAAAAATGGATCGAAAGTCAGCACAGAATAGACCAATCATCTTTTGGAGTAAAATTATTTATTGAAGCAGATGTTTATCAACAGACTATGAGGTCTGTAAAGTATGCTTTTATGTTTATTTTATTTACATTTACAGCTTTTTTCTTTTGTGAAATATTAAACAATAGAAGAGTCCACCCTATTCAATATTTATTAATTGGTTTAGCTGTAATTGTTTTTTATACCTTACTCTTATCTATTTCAGAATATATAGATTTTGATATTGCTTACCTCATTGCAACAATAGCAACCGTATCTATAATAACCCTTTATGCAAAGTCTATTTTAAAGAGCAATCAAATGGCAATAGCTGTTTGTGGAGTATTAACCATCTTATACGGATTTTTATTTATTTTATTACAACTTAAAGATATGGCTCTACTTTTAGGTAGTTTCGGACTATTTATAGTTTTATCTACATCAATGTACTTAACCAGACATATTGACTGGTATAATCTCAGCCATCAAAAGGATGACTCACATGAACTCAATAAAAGTTAAACAATTTCAATTAACACGTCATAAAGATAACAGAGGTTATTTAGAAGAAGTTTTTAAAAGAGAAATGTTACCAAAAACTCATCAAGAGTTTGGTCAATGTTTTTTAACTACTGCTCACCCAAATATTGTCAAAGGCAACCATTGGCATAAACAAAAATATGAACTTTTTTACCTTGTTAAAGGCGAAGCCACAGTCTACTTTAAAGACTTAGAAACCCTAGACACTCTTGAAATTAAAATGTCTGAAAATGACCCGAAAGTACTTCAAATTCCACCTAAATATCTGCATGCTATTAAAAATACTGGCATATCTGATTTTTTTTTAATGATATATACCGATAAACTATCTATGGAATGTGATATTGATGATAAAGATACCACCTACCAAAAATGGATTGAATAATTATCTAAAGGATTAGTTTTGATTGATAAAAATGATTTTGACTTTTCTTTCTTTTTCAAAGAGCTTAAAAATAACGAGCAAGAACTTCTAAGTTTTCGAGATTTATCCACTATTCATAAAATTAAAAAATCTGATTTTTTTTACTTTGTTTTAAATGTTAGTGCTCAATTATCACACTTACCTAAAAAAAAATTAGTACTTTTATCTTTTGAGCATTCTTTAGATTTATTTGTCAGTTTTTTTGCCTGTCTTGCAAGTGATCTAATTCCAGCCATTATTGCTCACCCTTCTTCAAAAGTGAGTAGCCAAGATTTTTTTCATAAAATAGAAGCCCTAAGCAATCAACATAAGCCCTCTCTTATTTTAGCCTCTAAAACAACATCTAATATTATTTCAAATAAGATAGATATTCCTATTTCAACTCCAGATATCTATTTAACAAGCAAAACCAATATTAACTTTCCAAAAAACCCTGAGTTTGCTCAATTTTCTAGTGGTAGTACTGGCCTACCAAAAGCAATTAAATATAATTTCAAACAATTAACTCTACATTTTAAAGACTTTGAACAAACTCTTAATCTAAACTCTAAATCCAAATTCATTTCTTGGCTCCCTCTTTATCATGATATGGGCTTAATTGCATGTTTTTTATTTCCTATCATTAAATCTTACTCCCTTCATTTAATTGACCCTTTTTATTGGATTCAAAACCCCTTTATTTTATTTGAAGACATAGAAAACTTTAATTCAACCCACACATGGATGCCAAACTTTGCTTATAAACATCTGAGTAAAAATAAAAGTAATACAAAATATAACCTATCATCAATAAAAAGCTTTTCAAGCTGTGCTGAACCAGTTGACCCCGATACTTTAATTGAATTTTATAATAGGTTTTCAAAGTATCACTTACAAGCAAATAGTTTTGCCATTACCTATGCTATGGCTGAAAATATTTTTGCAATGACTCATCATCAAATTGATATAAAAAAAGATGATTGGTATTTAAAAATTAATCAAAAAGATTTTCGCAATAATAAAATACGAATTGATTCAAATTCTTCTAAAAAAATTGCATCTTGTGGGATAGCTTTACAAAATACAAAAGTTCAATGTAAATCTTCTTATCCAAACTATTCTGAAGTATTTATTCAGTCTAACTATATGATTGATAATTATTGGAATAGTAATAAACAATCTATCTTAACTGAGCATTTTTTCAATACTCAAGATTTGGGTTTTATTTACAATAATCAACTATATATCTGTGGAAGATCGTCTGACTTAATCATTTCAAGAGGCATCAATCTATTTCCTCAAGAAATTGAAGATTTTGTAAGCAAGCAAAATAATATTTACTCTGGTCGTGTCGTTTGTATAGGAGATTTTGATAACAAAATCAGCACAGAAAAGATTATTTTACTTTTTGAAGTCCAAAACAGCTATGATAATGACTATCAAAAACTTGAAAATCAAATCACTTCAAAAGTATATTCAAAACTCGGTATAATTATTGATGAAATTAAAGCTTTCCCATATAAGAGCCTAATGAAAACTTCTAGTGGAAAAGTAGCTCGATTACCCAACCTAGAACTCTATAAAAAACAAAAAATCAAAAACATTCATGTACTTGGTTGTTCTCATATCTACTCTTTTAATCAAAGTAATGAGTTATATAACCAAGATACTTGCGCTAAAAATATTTTTTTAAAGCAAATACCAGTAGTTAGTGCTGAAAATATAAATAAACAGCCAAGAAAACAAGAAATAGAAAATTATATTCAAAGTCTCCATAAAAGCTCGATTGCTTTATTTTATTTTGGTGAGCAAGATATCAGAACCTATATCCCATTTTTAATTAGACAATACCAATTAAGTCTATCTAATGCTATTGAACATATTATGACTATTTATTCTGCTTTTTTAAATCATCTAAACAAGTTACGACCCGATTTACAATTTGCATGGATTGTACCCCCTCCTCCAGGTGTTGGTTTAGAGCCACACCCCAAATTTGTAAATACTCAACAATTAGATAATGAATGTTACTATCATTTTTTAGATACCCAATTACACCGTAAAAACTATGCTCAATATTATAAAAAAGCCCTAACTTCTCTAAAAGTACCCGTCATAGATATTTGGCCCGATATTCTAGACAATCAAAAAAATATCTCCATTAAAACTAAATATATTGGAGACTACTCTCATCTAAAAAACGTAAAACCTTTATTAGAAAAGGAAATCATAAAACAACTTCAGGTTCAAATTTTATCTACAAAAATAAAACCAAAACAATCTAAAGTAATACTTGTTATTGAAAATGTAGAAGCTGAAATGAAAGCGTTGATTTTAGATTTATTTAATCACCAGGTTTTGCTAGAAACAAATATATTATCTTTATTAAATTCTTTACATATAGTTGAATTAATACAAAGTATTACAACAAAATACGAAGTTTCTATCCCAAATAATTGGATGGAAAAAAGTGAGATTGAAAGCTTTAAAAAACTTTGTAGCTTTGTTTTAAAATATCGGAAAAAAGAACAATAATATGAAAAAGTTACTTATCTCAAATGACATCCAACTAAATCCAAAAAAATATAAAGAACTCATCACAGCAATTAAAAGCAAATTCCCTAATTATACTATCCAAGAAGTTAGTATTAAAAACCTAAATAAACCTGAGTATTTAAAAAGCATTGATAATATAGATATCATCGTAGTCTTATTCGCAGGCTACAACTTAAAACGCTACTGGAACAACCTAGTCAAACACCTTCTCTTCTCTAGGCAAACACTTTATGGCATTAACATTGAATCGCATTTTTTTAATATACCAAGGTTTAAAACTTTTTTAATCCTTTTAAAATACAAAGTTAAAATTTCATTTTTAAATTTTTTTGCTAAAGCTTTATTCTAAAAACTATACTAATTTTACTAAAATGTAAACCAACAAAATAAACCCGTTAAACATACCAATCCTAATAGACGATTTTAATCATGAATCAGTTCATCATTAATGCCCATTACAATTTCACATGCTTCAATTAAACCATAAAGAGCATTTAAAATATTTATTTGAGCTTCCTCAACATATTCTTTTTCAATACTATAATTAGTACTAATATCATAAAGTAAAACCTCTTTTGAATTTTGTGACATATTCTCTAAAAATAAAATTTGGGTCTCATCATTTTCAGAAGTCAAAGCTATATACAGGTCTTTATAAGTGATTTCCTTCATAAGACGTTGAATAGCCATATTAGTTAATGAAGCCATTATTTTACAAAATTCATTTCTTACATTAACATACGGTACTATAATGTTTTTTATATTATTGCTATTTTTTTCGCCATCTAATCCAAAGTTTCCTTGTAAGAGACCATCTATTTCTTTTTGTGATAACATATCATCATCTAATAAAGAAGGCGCAACTTTTTCCATCTTACTTGAACAATAATCATATTTTATAGTGCTTCCATTATTATAAATCATTGCATTTAATTTTACTTCTACAATACGAGGATTATCCCCTTCTTGTATAGAGAGAACCCCTTCAAGAAGCGAATAATAAAGGTCTTCATATAATGAAGAAATAGTCTCTATTTTTGTTGCCACAAGTTTTAAAAACTCACTTTCAGTAGCTTCAGATTTTAAAACCTTTTGGCAATACTCACAAAAGTCTTTAACTGGCCGACAAAAGTCAGAGGACTCTCCTATCATAACTATATTTTTATCCCAATTTTTAAGTAAATTAATAAGTGGCAAATAATTTTTAGACTCAACTTCAAAGGATGAGCACATATGAGCCTCTAAATTTAGCTCCAATAATGATATACTCTTGTCACAAGTTGCCGACCATAGTGAACTTGAAACTATTTTCATTTGGTGACTCATTAAATAAATCAATGAATTTATCTGCTTATCTGCAATAAATCTTACTAAATCATGTTCAGTCCCATCTACAATTAATTGTAATATTTCTCGAATAAATCTTGGATAATTATCAAAGTCATCTTCAATAGATAACAAGCCTTTATGTCGACACTTATCTGCAATCGATACTATTAGAGTAAAATATTCACTTCTTTTATTTGGCTCAATGTTTAGCATTTCAATCAACATATTTTAGCTCCATTATTTAAGTGTTAGAAAGTTTAATAAAAATTGTTTGTTTATCATCATTTAAAATATATCTTCTTCCACTTTCTATCTATTAAATGTTAAATTAATAATATCATTAAAAATAAGTTTAATTAAGCAATCAAATACTATTCTTGGCAAATCTTGATTTCACTGCAAGTCATTAGCTCAAAACCATCATGATAAAACCCAAAAAACTAAAAGTAGGAGATACAGTTGCTGTTATCTCTCCCTCTTGGGGTGGTCCAAGTATCTTTCCTCACATTTATGAAAATGGAGTTAAATATTTACAACAATTAGGATTAAAAGTTAAAGAGTACCCATCTACAAAAAAAGATGATGATTTTTTATTTAAAAACCCAAAGTTTAGAGCAAAAGATATCAATAATGCCTTTGAAGATAAAGGTATCAAAGCTATTTTTGCTAGTATTGGAGGTAATGATTCTATTAAAATTTTACCTTATTTAAACTTAGAAATCATATTAAACAATCCTAAAATTATTATGGGTTACTCTGATACAAGCACTCTTTTAACTTATTTAAATCAAAATGGACTTGTAACTTTACATGGCCCCTCTATCATGGCAGGATTTTGTCAATACAAATATCTAGGTCCACAATTTCAATCTCATATCAAAGACATTTTATTTAATAACTCAAATAATTATCAATACAAAAAATATACTAAATTTTGCCATGGCTATTTAAACTGGTCCAATTTATCAAATGTAGGCAAAACAAATCCAATGATTCAAAACTCTGGTTGGACTTGGTTACAAGGTAACTCAACAATTGAAGGTAAATTATTTGGTGGATGTATTGAAACCCTAGAACAATTAAAAGATACTCCATTTTTTCCTGATGCAAATTTTTGGACAAATAAAGTTTTATTTTTAGAAACTTCTGAGGAGAAAACAAACCTTAATATAATAAAGTCTATCTTATATGATTATGGAAAACGACAAATATTTGATAAAATTTCAGCACTTTTAATAGGAAGAGCTAGAGATTACTCAAAAAAAGAAAAACTAGAGCTTGATTGTTTAATTTTAGAAATTATTAGAAAACAATTTAAAAATAAAACTATTCCTATTATTACCAATATGGATTTTGGACATACTGATCCTCAATGGATTTTACCTCTTGGAATCAATGCAAAGATAAATTGCATTGATCAAGAGTTTCAATTGAGTGAAAAAATTTTTAAAGACTAATTATTTTCTGCTAAAAATTTTATTTCATCTTCTAAAATTTCTTTAAAAGAAGGAATAGTTTTTACTCTCTCAAAATATTCGGCTAATTTTGGCCATCTCTCTTTATCAATAAAGTAATTGGCATATCCTACATTTACAAAATGAGTACAAATAGAAAAATCAGCTATAGAGTAATCATCTCCGGCTAAAAATTTAGATTTCTCTAATGCACTATTTAAATAATCAAACATTGGAGGAATTTCGTTTTCAATTGCATTATCTACAACTTTTTGATCTGTTGGTGTATCTAAATATTTTGGTTTAACTACTCTTTCAAAAAAGATTGCAAAAGTTAGGTTCGTTGCTATTTGAGTGTCAGCATACTCTTCAAACCATAACGCTGTTCCTAATGCTTCGGGTTTTTTTGGAAAAATCGAAATTTCGGGGTATTTTGCCTCTAAATAAGTACAAATAGCAGAAGAGTCGGGTAATTTTAAATCTCCATCAACTAAAAGAGGTATCTTACCCATTGGGTGATAGTCCTCTTTATAATTATCTGGCAATGAAAATGGAGCCCAATCTTTGATTGTATAATCTAATTTTTTTTCTGCTAAAACAAGCCTAACTTTTCTAACAAATGGTGATATACGTATTCCTATTAATTCCATAATTTTCCTTTTTAATAAAATTCAATATTTATTCTGCACAACTAAGTTTTTAACTGTTTGAACTTCCTCAAATATTAGCTTTTTACTATTTTTGATACAAGTGAAAATGAAAATAAAAATAAAGTTTATTTTTCTCCAGTTATCTTATTTTTTAAAGGTTCTTCTTGTAAATGATTAAGTTTTGTTTAGTATTTAAAACTCTACTATTTGCATCTGACTTTGCTTTATTAAAATCAATAGCTAGATCCTGAGCCTATTTTCGTATGATACAGCATACGAAAATACTGTACTTTGATGATAAAATCTTTTGAACTTATCTTATTGATTGCATGTTTAAATTTGAATAAATCAGGACTTTTTGAAGACTAGAAATTTATGAAAAATACGGTTTCCAGCCATTTGCTCTTTGGTAATTTAATTTTCTGATGGTACAAATTCTATTGTTGATGAAAAAATTTAATTATTTAGAAGATGACCATACTTTATTGATAAACCCTTTGCAGTATACCCCATATCCACAAGTCCTAAAAATGCTAAAGGAAGACTACAAAGATATGTTAATATTAGGAAGGTTTTTAGGATAGTAATAATCAAACTTTAAATAAGTCGACTCTATTATACCTTAAAAAAACTTTCAAAAACAAAGTCATCCTCCATATCATTACCATTATTTCAAGCAATCCTATCTTCAAACAAATGTCATCCTTATCGTTACAACGAGTCTAACTAGGCGCTTCAAAGGAGCTTTGAAAGATGAAAATTTTTACTCATTCTTTTTTATATTTAATATTAGCTTAAGTGCTTGATTTTTTACCATCGATGAAGAGTCATTTTTTATAATACTTTTCAAATCTTTTTGATAGTCTTTTGACAAAGAAAGCTTCTCCATATATTTCAAATTAATAAACCTTACATAAGAATAAGAGTCGTTAATCCCTCTTGCTATCAAATAGCTATTATTTTTTTTTGTAAAGCAACCTTCAAATAATGATAAACGATTTTGATGAATCGGTGATTTTAATATTTTTTGTAAAAACAAGTCTTCTTTATCACAAGATAAACTAAAATAAAACTCGACGCTTTTTGTTTTTTGATACCAGTTATTATTTTCATTTAAAAAACAATTTCGTAATAGAGTCTGATCTCTTTTTTCAAAAGCACTTAATATTTTTGAATCAATTGCTACATAATTTTTATAAAAAAAAGAAATTCCAAATAGAATAATAACCACGCAAAACCACAATATTTTCTTTAAAGTAAACAATTAAACCTCAATGTCTATTTAATTTTCGTCAAACTATCTCATAAAATTACTTTATGATACAATAACAACTTATGAGAACCATACAAATTATTATATTATCCTTTATTTTTTGTTTGAAAGTATATGGTCAATGCCATTTTTTATTACATAAAAATATACAACTAGCAGAAGGGTTTATTAGATTTTCTTCACTCGGAAATCTCAGTTGTATCAACTCTCAACAAAGCTCTTTTATCTTAAAAAAAATGGAACAATTAACTCTTGGGAAAATATTTCTTTCAAGTCCTGCTGTTACTCTAAAGCGAAGCTATCTAATTAATAAATGGAGACAGTTTTACCCCCACATAGAGCTCTATCTTACAGGACATGATAAAATAATTATAAGACCTAAAATTAAAAATTTTAATACCTCTGACTTTACTACTTTAATAAAAAAAAGACTGCGAGATTACCTACAAACCCCCAAAAGTTCTAAAATTAAAGTTTTAAATCCTCCAAAAAATATACAACTACCTGAAAATGATTATCACTTAGAGTTTGATTTTCAAAAGTCTTCCTCTAATTTAGTAAAAATAAAACTATATATTGATGGTAAACAAAAAAAACAATTTTTTATTCAATTTCAAATTTTATACAAGCAATTTGTACTAGTAAGTACAAAAACACTTGAACGAGGAGAAAATCTTTCAGCTCAATTTATTATACCTCAAGAGATGTATATTTCTGAAAAGAGTAGACCTCTACCAGTTCAAGATATTAGCCGACTCAACCAACTTAAGCTCAAAAGAAGAATTAAAAAAGGAAGCATTCTTTCTAAAATTCATATTTCTTATAAAAATATCATTAAAACAAGGCAAAAATTAAAAGGAATTATTAAGAAAACCAATCTTAGGATTGAAATGGAAGTTATCTCCCTACAAAATGGGAAAATCGGAGATAAAATAATGGTTTTATTTCCGTTAACTCGTAAAAAGTACCTAGCTACTATTATTAATGCAAGACAAGTCGAAATCGACTTTTAAATATTTAGTTTAAATTCCTAAAGGACTTAGTCCCCTTTTCTACCATTTAACAATTGGCTCTACTTGTACTTCTTTAGCTAATACAGGTGCTATTCCAAACTTGCCATCAGCTTTATCAGCCTGCAAAATATTATCTCCATCAGAGTCTTTAATATCATCTATTTTTTCACCCGTAAATGATAGCTCACTTAATTGTAAGGAGTAATTTTTCATGATTCCTTCAAAGTATGCTAACAAATAGGCAAATGTTCTTAAATCTCCTGTTGCTAAAGTAACCTCTCTAAGAGCTCCAATAGTAGCACCAAAGTTTTCGGGAGTAATTTTTAATATTAATGACTCTTCGTGAGTTTTAAAGGTATTTAACTTTTCATCCCACAGTTTGTTAACCATAAACTCATAAGCTCTAATCGCCGCTCTAAAAACTCTTGCTTCTCTTGTAACTTTAAATGCCTCTAATAAGCCATGTACAGTAAGAGCTTGATCTTCTAATGTTCTATTTAAAAAATCACCATTTAACCTTACAACATCAAAACTATTAGCAACTCCACCATCAATTGCTTGTAGGTTTTGCACTAAAAACTGTGATATAGCATAAATTAAATTACCTGTTACATATCTGATTTCAGTATCTTCATAAAAGTATTTAAAAGTCTTAGATAATGCTTGAAGAGTAAATGCTAAATCTCTAGTTTTAATAAATTTAATTGGTTTTACTAAAGTAGCTGTTGAATAAACAGCACCATGTCTTTTATCAAAGTGAAGCATTTCGATATTTTTCAAACAAATCAATACGAGTTCTTTTGCTAGAAACCTAGAATTATAAGAAAATGGAAAATCTTTTGAATCATCTGGACCATTTCCAAATACTTTTTGAAGAGATAACTTGTGTGGGTCTGATGCACCATAAAACTCAGAAGCTCCTAATAAAACTGCTGATAAATCACGTAAATGGCTCAATCTCTCTTTTACATAATAGCTCTTTGGTATCAGTTTATCTTTTTCAAATTCAATCACTAACTTATGAGGCAAATACATAAGTTGACGGGTATCATAGTAATCAGGTGGAAAAGCCTTAAAGTTTGCCCCATCAAATCCTAAGCCATATCTAATCCAAAGCATTGTATTAATTGCTTCATAAAATAAAATTTGCCCTAAATATCCAGCTTTTGGAGAAACTCCAACCCCCTTAGAGTTCACATTATCCAAATACTGTCTTGCAAGCATTGACTTCGCATAAATTCCCATTCCAAGAGACTCTGTACTTACTGTTTTATCAAAATCTTTAGGGTTCCATGTTTGATTTGTACCATCTTTAAAGTTTGGTTGTTTAGTATAATGTGGATCACCAGAAGTAAATTCAGCATATAAAGGAGAATATTTTTCACTACCAGTATAACCTGCTGCTTTTTTAAAAAAATCCATTCGTTTTTGTAAATAAAGAGATGGATCTACTTTATGATTTCTTGATTTTAAATGAACCAATGGCCCATTATCCATTAAAAGTCCCATTCCTGAGTTTAAAGCAAGAGTCTTGATATGATATTGTCCCATTCCAAAAAACTCTCGAACAAGCATTTCTTCTAGGTTTTTATTGTAAGCAATACCAGCTAAGTCTAACTTTCTTGTGAAAGACTTACCAGAAGCCACCAATTGAGCCCCTGCATAATAGTTTGGTCCACTAAAAACCCTATAATGAATTGATTTTAAAATTTCTAATTGATTTTGAACTAATCTACCTTCAGCTGTTGGTCTTTTGAAAGAAATATCTTCTGGGAGAGGAGCTCGTTTCTCAAAACTAGGCCGACCATAAATAGTATCTCTAAATGAATAGCCATTTTTAGAATAATAATGCCCAAGAAAGTTTCTAGGACCTCCACGAGGTGTAAAGTGACAATGAATACAAGACTTTTTTTCTCTTTTTGCATATTCAATTGTAGCCACAGACTGAGAAATATTTAAAACCAATACAATGAAGGCCAAAAAGCGTTTCATGACATATCCTTACTTCTATTCACTAATCATCATTACTTCTATAAGATCACCAGACTCCACTTTTTCTACCCCTATAGGCACTCTAACAAGACAGTCGGCTTGTGCTAATGCTCCTAAAGCACCAGAACTTTGATTTATATCAGTATATACAACGGTCTGATTGCTCTCTTCTATGAGGTTTCCACGATAATAAAATTCAAATAAAGAAGATTTTTTTATTGTATTACCCAATTTAACCTTAAAAAAATGGTTTTTTAGCCTACTTCCACAAAAGGCAACAAGAGCATATTTCAAAAATATTTTACTTGCAACAAAGGTTGACACAGGGTTTCCAGGCACTCCAAATACAATTGTATCTCCTTTTGTTGCAAAAACTACTGGTTTTCCTGGTCTAATTGCTACTTTTTGAAAATGTATTTTATAACCTAACTCTAGTAACACCTCTTTAGTAAAATCATATTCACCAACAGAGGCCCCTCCTGATATTAAAAACAAATCATAGTTTTGTGCTTGTAATAGTTTTTCTTTAACAGATTTTTTATCATCTCTAACAACTCCAAGGTTTGTAATTGATTTAGAAACATCTTTAAACTCTGTTTCAAAAATTTCTCCATTGCATGATCTTATTTGACCAAACTCTAAAGAATCTCCTTCAAACTTTAACTCATTACCAGATACAACATAAGCTAATGTTGCTTTTTTAAAAACTTCTATTTGGTAAATACCCTGTGAGGCCAATAATGATATTTTTGCTGAATTTAATTTTTCACCCTTATGCAATAAAACTTCACCTGATTTAAAGTCGCTCCCCTCTTCTCTTACAAAGTCATATTGTTTGATCTTTTCTGGCAAAATTATTTTACCATCTACTAACTTTACGTCTTCTTGTTTTATTATAGTATCAGCACCTAAAGGTAAAGCAGCACCTGTAAAAATTCTGGCAATTGTGTTTGACCCTAGAGATACTTGAGTCATAGAACCAGCTTGAATCTCTAAACTTTGTGAATATTCTCTAAGACCTGACTTATAAGATTTATAATCTATGCAGTAACCATCCATCCCTGAGTTGCTAAAAAATGGAGCATTTTCTTTTGCTATAATATCTTCAAATAAATAAAAACCAATGCTATCAATAATATCTATTTTTTTTGATTTTAAAGGATTAATAAATTGATCTATTGTTTTTAATGCTTCTTCTATTGTAATCATTTTTACCTTCGTTGTGAAATCTATAGCTAACTTTAAGAACATCTCACCCATCAACTTTTTAGAATATAAAACAAAAGACTTAAGTAAATGTTTTACTTAAGTCTTTTATATTATCAGAATATCAATCTAAGATTTTAATAATAAGAGATATTCAATATTGGAATAGTTTTTATTTAATCTGTAGCTGCATTTGTATTCGTAAGTTTATCAGTAGGCTTTTGATTTGCATCAGGAGCCACCACTTGAACAGCACCCCCTGTTTCTGATGTAACCTTTACATCTTGCTGTGCTTGAACAGCCTTTGAAGCATCTGCAAAATTTAAATCTACATCAGCTTGACTTAATCCACCAAAAATATGAATGCCTAATTTTGCTAAGTTTTCAATACCAATGCCTTTAATTGTTAACATTTTTTTACTGCTTAATTTAACGACACTTTTCCATTTTGCTAAACCCGCTATAACTTGATCAACAGATGCTTCTGCTCTTAAGCTTAGGTCAGCCGCTAAAGCAGCTTGACACTCTGGAGAATTTAACTTTTTCAACATAGCTTCAGCCCCATCTCTTCCACCATAATTGCCACCACAAGAGTCTTCTATAGTAGCCTCACTTGTATCTGGTTCAGCTGATGTTGGAGGGGTTGCATCTGTTGAATCATCATTAGTTGTTGAATCACCATTATTATTTGTTGAATCATCATTATTATCGCTTGGATCATTTGTTGAGTCGTCGTTTGTAGTTCCTTCTTGTTTAGGAAATCCAACCTCCTCTAAAAATACTTGATCAGTTTCTGTTGAAGTCTTATTAAATGTTTCCTTAACTATATCACTTCTCTCTGGAGCAGATATAAAATCTTCTAAATTTTTAGCGGAATTTATTGTACTCCCAGCAAAGCTACTATTGTGATCTTTTAGTTCATTTTCAACTTTTTGTAAGGTAAGCATTCTCATTTTATATTTTTGAGTATATTTTTTTATATCTGCTTCATTACCTTCTTTTTCTGCTTTAATTAAACTATTTTTGAACGTATCCGTTTCTATTCTGTATTGCTGAATTCTATCAACTGCACTACGCTCATTCCCTACTGGCTTAGGTGAAGTTTCACCACTCCCATTATCAACATTTGAATTAGAAGAAGTCGAACTAGAATTATTATTTGCAACTGTCGCTCCTGATGTAGAAGGTAGTCCTCCGACCACTCCACCATTAGCACTTATTTTTGCAAAAACATCAGCCTCACTTAATGCAACTCCCGCACTAAGTTTATTTTGCCTCTCTGCTTCTTCTATGGTTTGTTGAGCATGAAGAGACGAAATATTTTTGCTTGCCTGCTCTGCTCTCCCTGATGGATCTCCACTATTAGTATTATTTTCTGCAAAGCTTACAGTACAAAGAGTTGCACACGCAAAAGGTATCACTAGTAATCTCATTGGATTCTTTTTACTATTTATAAATGTTTTCATTTTTTCTCCCTTAAATCTTACTAAACCTTAAAAGCTTTAATTAAAGCAAAAAGATATATCTATTTAGTCAATCAAATAATTTGTTCAACTAAACAAAATATCTGCTACCTTAAGTATATATTACTTTCAAATATCGTCAAGCCTCCAGTTAATATTTTTTATTTTTTTTTCTTGAAGATAAGAATTTGTTTTAGAAAATGGCTTACTTCCAAAAAATCCTCTATATGCTGCTAACGGTGAAGGATGAGCCGATTTTATAATATAATGCTCTCCTTGAAGTAAAACCTCTTTTTTTTGAGCATCTTTCCCCCATAAAACAAAAACTAAATTTTTCTTTTTTTGACAAAGTTTTTTCAATAAGTTATCTGTAAAGATTTCCCAACCTTGATTTTTATGAGACCCAGCCTCACCCTCACGAACAGTTAAAACCGTATTTAAAAGCAAAACCCCCTGCCTTGCCCATGACTCTAAATTACCATGATTTGGAGGGGGATAAGATAAGTCCGACTGTAATTCTTTGTAAATATTATTTAATGATTTTGGAATCGGGCTTGATGGTAATATAGAAAAACATAACCCATGAGCCTGAGCCGCTCCATGATAAGGATCTTGACCCAATATGATTACTTTAACTTGATCTAATGAGGTTAAATTTAAAGCCTCAAACAATAAATTTTTAGGCGGATAAATACTATAGATTTTTCTTTCTAAAGATAGGTATTTTTGTAATTCTAAGTAGTAATTTTTTGAAAACTCTTCTTTTAAAAAAGGTTCCCAAGATTTTTCTGTCACAAAACACATTCAATAACTATCCTTTATATAAACGACCTCTATTTGCATAAGCATAACAAATAGCAAGAGCTAGACCATCTGCTGCATCATCTGGTTTTGGGACTTCTTCTAGGCTCAAAATATTTTTAACCATATATTGGACTTGCTTTTTTTCTGCATGACCATATCCCACTACTTTAGACTTTAATTGTAAAGGAGTATATTCAGTAATAGGTATTTCACTTTGCTCAACAGCTAATAAAATTACTCCTCTAGCATGAGAAACAGAAATACCCGTTGTAACATTTTTATTAAAAAATATTTTTTCAATACTTACTTGTTTTGGAGAATATTTTTCAATAATTTCTTTCATATCTTCGTATATGATTCTGAGTCTTGTAGATAAAGAATGGTAACTCTCTGTCTTAATACAACCATAAGACAAACAATCCATTTTTCCATTCTTGTCTACATCTATAACCCCATAACCAATTGTAGCTAAACCAGGGTCAATCCCTAGTATGATCACATAGCCTCAAGTGCTTTTTCCATTTCTTCATCACTTGCTTCAAATGAAGAATAAACATTTTGAACATCATCATTGTCCTCAAGTTTATCTAATAACTTAAGCATTTTTAATACATCTTCACCAGATAGATCTATTTTTAGTTTTGGCTGCATAATTAAATCTGATTCACTAGCTTCAAGTTCTTTTTCTTCAAAGTATTTACCGACGGTTTCATAATCTTCAATAGCACAAATTACTTCATGGACTTCAGGGTCTGAACTAATTAAATCTTCGGCACCAGATTCTAAAACATGCTCCATGAAGTCATCTTCAGAACCTAAAGAAACTGGAAAAATAAATTGGCCCACTCTTTCAAAGTTATAAGAAACAGAACCAGGAGAACCCAATGCATTACCATATTTAGTAAAAATATGTCTAATATCAGCAGCTGTACGATTTTTATTATCAGTTAAAACTTCAACCAATAAACCAACCCCATTTGGGCCGTACCCTTCGTACATTCCTTCTTCGTAGTCGTCTCCATCTAACTCCCCAGCACCTCTTTTAATTGCACGATTTAGAGGGTCATTTGGTAAGTTTTGTTGTTTTGCTTTTTGAATTGCTAAACGAAGTCTAGGGTTGATATCAGAATCAGAACCACCTTGTTTCGCAGCAGTTACGATCTCTCTAATTAATTTAGTGAAAACTTTTGCTCTAGCTTTATCATTTGCACCTTTTTTGTGTTTTATGGTGCTCCATTTACTATGTCCTGACATCTATTCTCCTGTTATTTAGGTATATTTTCTTCTCTTGGATGAAGAGACTATATTTAACATTTCTCTATACTTTGTTACTGTTCTTCTTGCTATTTCTATTCCACGAGCTTTTAAAAGGTCCGCTAATACCTGATCACTTAAAGGTTTTTTAGGATTTTCCTCTGAAATTGCTTGTTGAATAATTTCTTTGATTCGCTTAGAAGAAATCATTTCTCCTGTTTCTGATTTTAAACCACCAGAAAAAAAGAATTTTAATTCAAAAATCCCAACAGGTGTATGAGCATACTTACCGTTTATTACTCTTGATACTGTAGCTTCATGTCGATCAACTCTTGCTGCGATATCACTTAAAGTCAATGGTTTTAAACCCTTTACCCCTTCTGTAAAAAAGTCTTGTTGAATTTCAAAAATACATTTTGCTACAGATGAAATTGTTTCTCGCCTTTTTTCTATGCATTGACGAAACCATATGGCTGAATTTAACTTTCTTTTTAAATAAATTAACTCTTCTTTATCCATTGCTTCTGCATTCTGAATTTTTTCTTGATAATATTGGTTTACATTTAAGTTTGGTAAATAATTATCATTTAAAGTTATCAATAATTGCTCTTCATCATCTACTTCTACAAATAAGTCTGGTCGAATAATCTCAGCTGTTGATACCTCATGTAAATAGCCCGAAGCAGGCCTTGGATTTAGTTCTTTTATTCGATTATAAGCTAGTTCTATTTCAACAAACGAAACATTTAGTGCTTTTGAAATTTCTTTCATTCTATTGTTTGCTAATTCTTCTAGATGATTTTCAATTAAAAGTCTTACAGTTCTATCTTCAATTTCTTCTTGATAATACTGAATCAATAAACATTCTTTCAAATCTCTAGCAGCTATACCGACTGGGTCAAATGATTGTAATAAAGTTAAAACACGCTCTACTTGATCTACAGAACAAAGTAAACTAGCAGCTATTTTTTCAACACTTTCCATTAACCAGCCGTTATGGTCTAAAGCGGCAATAATGTACATGCCTATTCTTTTTGAAGAGTCATTAAAAACACTTAAAAATAATTGTTCTTCAAGTAAATCTGATAGAGTTACTTTGTCAGCTACCCATTCTTCAAAAGAAGAAAAATCTTCATTAGTTGCTGAAGATTGAAAACTCCCACTACTATTTAAACTATCTTGAGATTCTTGAAAATATTTCTCAAATTCTTTTACATATTCAACTAATTGAGCTTTTTCTGAAGCTTCAGGTAACTCAATCTCTTTTATCTCTGAGTCTGACTGTTTTACTTCTAAAACAGGGTTTTCCATTAATTCTTGTTCAATCATTTCTACTAATTGAATTTGATTTGCTTGTAAAACCTTTACAGCCAATTGTAATTGAGGAGTTAACTTCAGGGTTTGCACCTGCTTTAACGATAAATCCTGACTAAGTTTCATATGTTCCTATCTTAATTTACATTCAAGTGAATAGATAAACTACCTTCATTTAAAAATTTTGGTTTTTGTCCGTAAGTGATGGAAGTTCTAGCCAAATATTCAATCACTGCTGATTTTACTACGCCTTTTCCATGAATGATTTTAATTTCTTTTAAACCGGATGCCTTTGCTCTATCTAAAAAGCTATCTAACTTAATAATTGAGTCTTCTATGTTCAAGCCTCTTAAATCTAGCTCTTCAAAATCAAAAGCAGCTTTATAACTAAAACCACCTTTTGCCTGAGGTACTTTAGAATTTGAAGACTCAACATCTTCTAAAGCTAGAGTCATTTCAAGATTACCTATAGAAACACGCAGTTCTTCTTTTTCTTCATTTATTCCTAGAATCGTAGCGAGCTTATTATAACCAATAATCTTAACTGTGTCACCTTTTTGAAAATCTGTTTTTTGCAAATTACGAGCCAATTTAGTTTTAAAGACTTTTTGCTTCTTTAAAATCTCTAAATATAATTGTTTTTTATTGTCTTGTTCATCCACAATTATTTCTTCATTTTTATCTCGAGACAAGTCATACAAACTATCACATCTCTTTTGAAACCTGCGTAAATCTTTTAAAACATTTTTATATGCTTTGGATAAAATTCTTTCTTTTTTATTATCAAAATCTTCTAAAGTTTTTTCTCCAGCAAGTTTTAAATCTTTTACTTTTACAAGTAAAAGCTCTAAATTTTTATTATGTTTTTTTGCTTTTAATATTTCTATTTTTTGGACTTCAATTAAATCATGATACTCAAAATGTTCATCACCTAAAATTTTTTGAGACCCCTCTATAACTTCTTTTGGCATCCCATATTTTTTTGCTAGTTCAATTCCATAACTGTTTCCTGGGGTCCCTATTGATAAAAGATAAGTTGCTTGTAAATTTTCTTGATTAAAAATCATTGATGCATTTACAAAATAATCCTCTTGTAAAGCTAATTTTTTTAAAGCAGAAAAGTGAGTACTCACAAAGCCTCTTACTCCTAAACCTCCCAAATGCCTTAACATCATTAAAGCTAAGGCCTCTCCTTCTCTTGGATCGGTTGCTGTCATAATTTCATCTATCAATAAAAAAGAATTTTCATTCACTCTTTTTAATAAATCTTTAAATCTATTCAAATGAGCAGAAAAGGAACTTAAAGAATCTAACAAAGACTGATAATCCCCCATTAAAAATAAAATTTTATCTATTTTAGGTAAAGTACACGATTTTGCAGGAGCCCTTAAGCCCATCGCAGCAAAATAAAAACATAAACCCAGAGATTTTAAAGTAGCAGTTTTCCCCCCACTATTTGGTCCTGATAATATAACCAATCTTTGATTTGAACCTAAAAATACATCATTGGTGACACAATCATCTATAAGAGGGTGAAAAAGGTCTTTAATGTTCATAGATTTATTATTAGAAAATTCTACATTAGCCCCTTGATATTCTTGTGAAAATAAAGCCTTTGCCCTAATTATATCTAATTTTCTTAAATGCTTTAATATATTTAAAATATCTAGTTTATTTTCATATAAAATACCTATTAATATATCTATAATTTTAAAAGCTTCTTTTCTTTCTTGAGTTAATAAATCTAAATAGTTTTGATTCATTAAAATCAACTCTTTGGGTTCAAAATAACTTGTTTGTCCACTTTTAGAAACCCCATGAACAATCCCATCCATTCTTCCTTTAAAATCTGTTTTTATTAAAAGAACATACCTCCCATTCAGCTCAATATAAAAATCTTCTTGTAAATAAGAAGACCACTCTTTTTTTGTGAAAAATTCCTCTAATTTCATTTTTATAGTTGATTTTTCTTTTTTTAAACTCTTACGAATTTTAAATAAGTCTTCTGATGCTGTATCTAACAAATTTAATTCATAGTCAAAAGTTCTAACAAACCTGTCGCATAACTCTTTTATATTAGATTCATTTTTTAAATCATTTAAATGTAAATGTTTTTTTGTAATACTTTGAAGCTCAATAAAATCCATACAGTCAAGAGCAAAAGTTGCAATTTCATACTGTTCTAATAATCGTTCATTTTTTTTTATTTTATTTTGTAAGTCTAAGCTACTTCTACAACCTATTTTACTTTTCCACTCAGACAATAATAAAATCATTTCTTCAACTTCATTTTGCTTTTGAAGAACCTTATTTTCATTAAAACTAAGTCTTTCATTTAAAAGAAGCTTTTGTGAGGTATCAAATGAACGATATTTATTTATTTTTTCATAAAATTCTAAACCATCAAATTCTCTTGGAATACAAAATTTTACTGGCCTATTTAATTTAAATTGGAAATTAGCAGAAGTCACGATTACCTCAAAGTTTTTAAAGTTTGATTTTTTTTAATAAATATATAATTAAATAGTTTCCATTTGCACCTTAAATTTTAGTTTTTGAAAGATTTCGTTATAATATCTTAAATATTTTACAAAGTAGAGAGAATGAAAAACAACCCAATTAGCATAGCTCCAATGATGGATTACACCGACAGACACTACCGCTATTTTATGAGACAAATATCAAAAAAAGTTCTCTTATATACTGAAATGGTAGTCTCAAGCACCATAAAATACGCCTCTAAAGATGGACGGCTTGATAAATATTTAGGCTTTAGCCCGCAAGAGTTGCCTCTTTGCATTCAATTAGGAGGTAATAACCCTCAAGAATTAGGTGAAGCTTCTATTATTTGCCAAGATTATGGATACAGCGAAATTAATCTAAATGTAGGCTGCCCTTCAAATAGAGTTCAATCTGGTGCTTTTGGAGCTTGTTTAATGAAAAATCCAAATTTAGTCGCTGAATGTTTGCTCACCATGAAAAATAAAGTTTCTATCCCTATTAGCGTCAAACATCGTATAGGGGTAGATGATTTAGACTCCTATGAAGATTTAAGTAATTTTATAAAGATAGTCTCATCAGTAGGAGTAAATAAATTTATTATTCATGCTAGAAAAGCTTGGCTACAAGGTTTAAGTCCAAAAGAAAACAGAACCGTTCCACCTCTTCGCTATGAGGAGGTATATCAAATTAAAAAAGATTTTCCTCATCTTAATATTGAAATTAATGGACAAATTAAAACCATCCAACAAATCTCAACAAACTTAGAAAAAGTAGATGGGGTTATGATTGGTAGAGAAGCTTATGAAAATCCTTGGTTATTTTCTGAATTTGATACAACATTTTATCATCAAAAATCAAACCCATCTTCTTCAAGAGAAGAAGTACTATTAAAAATGAGAGAATACCCTCAAATTCTAAAAAATTTACATCTCTCTCCTCACAGCTTCATAAGGCATATGATGGGACTTTATAAAGGCATAAAAGGAGCTAGAAACTATCGTTCTTTTTTAACAGAAAAAATCCAAGAAAAAGTAACAAACGAACAGTTTTTAAATGAATTTCTCGAATTAAACTCTAAATTTTCTAAACAATAATCATATTTTCAATGTATACATCACTTTTTAAAAGAAAAAGACTTGTCAGCCATTAATTAGTACGTTAAAATATAATCATGTCTAATTATCATTAGACTTTTTATTCGGGGGAATTTATGTTGTCTAAAATTTTATTGTCTATTTCTGTTTTTGGTCTTGGTTTATTTCTTAATGGATGTGGTGAACAAAATAATCCACAATCTAAAATTACTAATACAACCAGTGAATCCAAAATTAAAACAGTAGACATTACTCTAAGCCTGCAACAACTCCCTAATACAACAAACCAATCTAAATCTCGGAGTACAAGAGCAAATCTCCCAAATTTAGTACAATTTCGTGTGACTATCTCAAGCGATGGTTTAAATGATCAAACTTCTCTTTATGACTCTAACCAAACTTCTGCTAAAATCACCCTGTTAATTGGTCATATATACACCGCTACTTTAGCTGCTCTCAATAATCAGGGAGAAGTTTTTGCTGAAGGAACTTCAACCATTGACTTATTAGTTGCCCCTCCAAATGATAGCCCAAAGCTTCTTAAAATTACTGTTGAGCCTGTAAACGTTAGTAATATAGCCGTCACTCTTATCCCTGCTTCTGGTAGTAATATAATGAGTAAACAACAGGTTTACTTTTATTTAAATCAGCCCGGTACAGTCTTTTACTCTATAAATGACCAGCCCTATTTACGATTTGACAACGTAGAGTCTACAGTCGGGCAAAAGCTAAGCCCTTTAAACGGTCAGATGATTTCTATACCTGCTCAAAGCGGTACTACAGTCTCTATAAAATATCAAGGAGAAAGCCTTGTTGTTCAACCTGACGGAACAGAAATCAAGCAACTTGGTCCACTCAAAGAAGCAAGTTATCAAATTATTCAACTTAGTAACGTTAAGCAATATGTTAATACAAAGTCTCGTGGTAAATTAATGACAAGCACTAGTTTTGGAGTTGCTCAATTGATTCCATTGAGTAAATAACAGTACCAATCTATGAAACTAAAATGTTTCGCTAATAAACTTAAATCTTTTTTATTTCTGTTTATTATTTCCTTTAATTTTTGTGTAAATCAAGAGCTAAACCTGGCAAAGGGCTTTCAACTTTTCCCTTGTTTACTCACATCAGTCAATTTAAGTTTACAAAACTTTGGTGAAGAGATTATTGTTTTGTGGACATTTGACTCAAACCAAAATAAATATCTCTTTTTTACAAATGACCAAACTACAAAACAAAAACTTTTAGTCCTTAATTTTGAAGCCTTTGAAACTCTAAATAGCAATAAGTCTTATTTCATTTTTTCTCCAAAAGCTATCACCTTAATTCTAAGCGGCAGTTCTTTTTCTAGTCCTAGCAAAGAAGTTCAATTCACAAAATCTCAAGAAACCCTTTTTACATATAGCTCGTCATCTTTTAAAATAGAAGACTTAGGACTTTCTTATGATAGTATTTGGCTTATGAGAAATCAAAATTGGTTGATGTATTCTCCTGATATAAATACTACTAATAAATTTCAAAACGTTCCTAAAATTAAACATATTTTAGCAAATGAACCATTTATAATTATCTCTAAAAATGCTAGTTTAGTTCAGTTTCCTAATTATGATTTTCCTAAACATTACGGTATAAAACAAGGCTTTATCCTGAATGCTATAGAAATTTATGGCTACGATTTTCAAATACCAAGAAATCTACACCCAACTTCTGCATCAAAAAGTCTTATTACATCTACACAAGACTATTTCATAGAGTGGCTTCACAAAAAACAACTAAAACATCTTTTAATCAACCCCATTTCTCAACTAAAATCACATTATCTTAGTTCTAGTCATTTAAACGAGATTGGTTTAAACTCTCCAATTGATGACTATTCTTTTTGCCAATTTTTAACAAAACTTAAAGAAAATAATATTCATACAGGAGTTAATTTTAAAAATTTATTACAATTAAATACTAATAATCAACTATCTACTAGCTCTTTAGTTTCTATATTAAAGCTATTTGAAACTACTGGATGTCTAAGTGATTATTTATACTCACCGTCTATAGATAGTTCATTACTTACAACTTTACAAAGCCAAATGAATTTAAAAGTTTTTAGTCAAAATAATCTTAATAACTCAATCAAAAAAATAAGCTCTTTGAGTGACACTCTAGCTTTTTATCAAAATGATGACTTTCCTATTATCTTACTTGATAATCAGTCACTCCAAACTTCAGCCAAAAATGCTTTATATTACTCTCGTTACAAAGAAAACTCTAACTTTCTTTACTCGATCGACTCTAGTTTATCTCTTACTAAAGACTTTACAAATATTCATCAATTTAACTTTTCTAGCCTACTTAAATATAATAAAAAGTATAAAATAGAAACGAATGATAAAATAATTAATATTGTATTACTTGGATTTAACTCTAGTATCAATATCACTCAACAAAGCAATCTTTCTGATATTATCAAAGTTTTTCATAGTCTTGGCTATAAGACCATTATTACAAACCAACAATATCAAGAAGCTAATATTTACTATATTTTACACAATTCAAGTAGTGATATTAGCTCTATATCTTCTCTTTTAAACAACGATAAAGTTAAATTTTGGCAAAATATATCAAATCCTTTGATGATTCCAAATGAAATCTTAAATCACTTTCAAATCAATCTAGGAGAAATTATTATAAAAAACAGCCAATCAAGCCTTTCTTATAAATCTCAAAGTTTTCAATTTAGTAAACAGGGATCAAGTTCTATTTTATTTAAAAGCCAAGATATGTCTCAAGCAGTCAGCCATAATCTTAGCCTAAATAATGACAACTCTTATATCTTTCATCTCAACAATATCTTTTATATCAATACTAATAATATTGATCAACAAATAATATATATCATTAGAAACTTATTAAATGAAGATGGAATTATACAAGCTACATCATCTCATTACTCTACGGCTAATCCAGCTTTGATTTACTCTAAATCAGACTCTAATATCCAATTACAAATAAATAATCAATTACAAAATGTAGAAGAAACCAGAGACTTTCAATCTATTACCTATAGCGCATTAAATAATCAACAAATTCAACAAGTAAATGAATCTATCTATTTTTTATCTCAAAATCATTCCCCAATAGCAAGTTTACAAGCTTCTTACCTATTTTCTGGAGGAGAAAATATATCCATCAGTAGTACAAACAGTGACTTAGACTTAGACTCTTTAACTTATCAATGGAGTCAAATTTTAGGCAATAACTTAACTATCAATGATGATAAATCTTCAACTTTAAGACTTACTCTCCCTCAAAAAAATCAATCCATACAAACATTTAAGCTTAATTTTCAAAGTTTTGATGGTAAGTCTTATTCTAATATTTCAACGACCCAAATTACTATACCTGCTAATAACACCCCAGTTATCACTTTTGATCAAAATTTAAGCTTTAAAGGAGCTACTGCTATTTCTATCAACCCAGAAGTTTTTGATGCTAACTCTGATAACTTAATTTATCTTTGGGAGCAAATATCTGGGATACAGGTACTCAATCAAACAATCAACACCCAAAGCTTAGACTTTAATACACCAGTTAAGACAAATCAAGACCAAACACTTAGCTTTAAACTTTCTGTTTCAGACTCTTTTATAACAACATCTAAAAATATTGAAATTATAGTTGAAAAAAATAAAGTTCCTGAGGTTTTTGTAGATTCAAATATTCAAGTCTCTTTATCTGGATTACCATTCACTTTTAATGCATCATCAAGAGACCTTGATCAAGATTCATTAACATATACTTGGAGAATCATCTCACCAACAAATATAGAGATACAAGTAAATAACGGATTTCATCAGCAACAACTATCAATCATTAGTCCAACAACTGAGTCTACTTTAAGTGTTATTGTAGGGGTAAAAGTATCTGATGGATTCATCGATTCACCTGAAAAAAATATTACTCTTCAAGTTGAAGTATGTAATTTAATTGGTCTTTGTAAATAAAAGCTAAGAAATATTATAATAAATCGAAATTGAAGAAATCGCTTCTGATATTTTATGCAAATTATCTTCAAAAATCAAAACAGCTATATTATGCTCTATTAAAAAGTCTAAATGGGCTCCGAGCTCTTCTTCACTTCCTAATAAAAAAATAGGGAAATCTCTACCTTTTTCTTCTCGTATTTTTCTCAAAACTAAGCTTAACTCACTCCAGTCAAAACTATTTTTTAATAATAAAACATCATAATGATCTCCCTCTAAAGAAGACTCTAATTGTAAATTTATCTCTGTTTTATAGCTTTGGAGAAACAAGTAATGCTTTAATAACAATGCGCCCGTTTCATTGCTATCTATCACTTTTATTTGTAAGTTGCTTCTATCTTTTTTTAATAGTTTAAAACTACCCTTAGCATCTTCAAAACTTGAACCATATTTAGCAATAGGAATTGCTAGAATAACATCAGTCCCTCGACCTACTGTGGATAAAAATTTAATAACTCCACCTGCATTAGAAACTAATACTTCTGCTAATGATAAACCAAGCCCCGTACCACTACGACGACCTGCTATCATTTCTCCGCCTAAAGCCCCTTTAGTCGTAAAAAAAGGATCAAAAACTTTTGATAAATCTGCTTGAGGGATTCCACGTCCTCTATCCATCACTTTTATAATAACGAAAGAATCACTAGAAGAGAGTTCTACTTTTATTTGTTTTTTTCTATCATCACCCATATTATAATAAGCATCTATAGCATTAGAAATAAACGCTTTTAAAACGACTTGGACGTTACTACCACTCATTTCAACTCTGTGGTCTTCACTATTAAGATTAAACTCAATAGATACCTCTCCAAACTCTAAATCAGTAGTCATATGAGCTTGAAAGCTTTCAATAATTTTTAAAATACCTTGAGATGAAATTATTTTTTTTTCACTATTATATAATTTAGAAATATCTTTTAATAAATGGCTAGCCCTAGTAATAGTCTTTAGAAGCATTTGAGTTTTTTTTAGTTGTTTTTGCTCTGTTAAACTTAACTCTAAAACTTCAACTCCACTATGTAAAATAGTTAAATGATTATTAAACTCATGATTAAAACCATTAATCATTAGTTGCATAGAGTCTATTTTTCTATTTGTAATATGCTCTTCTCGAAATTTTCCCTGCATAGCTAAAGACTCTAAACGAACTTCTAGTTCTGGATATTTTGCCGGTTTTCTCATGAAGTCATCTGCTCCATTTTTAAAGCATTTCTCCAGATTTTCATTTTTCTCCATAGCTGTTAAAATCATTATAGGTATAAATTTAAGCCTATGAGTACTTCTAATATAGCTTGTTAACTCAAAGCCAGAGACATCTGGCATCATTAAATCTAGTACAAATACATCGGGGGTTTCATTAACTAAGCCAGCACAGAAATCTTCATAATTATTAAAAACTGATACATCAAATTTTTTTTCAAATTGTCTAAAAAAAAGAAGAGTGTTTGTTCTTTCGTCATCTATATAAAATATTTTAATTTTCATGAAAGTATTCCAATCTTGAACTTCATTCGCATGTAATCCATCCATTGTATCGAATAATAAAAGCTTTTTCTAGCTTAAAAGCATAAGCTTTATTAATCCCATACAATAATCCATTCTTCACTTGTATACATGTTAGAAAAGTCTTCCATCAATTTTGACGACTCTAAGGATGCAAATAAATGATGATGTGGTTTTTTAAGATTTTTTTGAGAAAAAAACCTTACCCGAATCCCCCAATAGTTATTTTTTTCTTTTATTAGAATCTTAAAGAATTGAGATTTTAAATCAAAATATTTTTCAGATACAACAATATCTAAAGCCAAAATTTTACGGCCTTTTGAATCATGAACTTGTCTTTTTATAATAGATGAACTTGATTTAGATGATATTATATTTAGTGTAGTTTTTAACTCTGAATTTTTAAATGATAAACTTTTTTGAACTGGTCTATAACCAAAACTAAAAATAACCACTAAAGCACCTAAACTAAAACCTAGCCTTTTCAAATGTGATAAACCAAAAAAATTAGAGCTTTTTGAAGTTTGAAAACCACCGTGAGCAAATGTATTTTTAGTGCTTTTTTCAATTGAGTTTTGAATTTTATCTAATACATCAATCGTTTTTTCTTTTTTCTTTAAAAGACTATAGTAGTATTCTTTTATTTTTTTATCTTCTTCTTGAGATATCAATTCTTTAAGCATAGCTTTTTCTGTATCACTACCAAACTTACATAAATAAGCTATGCTTTCTTTACAGATATCAGTCTTTGTTTTTTTTTGTTTTATCAAGCTCTTAAAAGAAGGCAAACTCATACTCATTTTATAACTCTTTTCTATTCATATTTAGTTCATTTCTTCGACATTTATTGTACTTTTTTATATATTTTTGTATCAGTTTTAATTTTACTACTTAAATTTAACTAATAAATGACGATGAAAATAATATGAAAAATGATTATAAAATCTTACAAGCTAGCCTTTCCCTCAGAAAGTTCTTAAATATGTCTAGTAATTTACAAAAATTACATGTTAAAGATATCTTAAAGTCACTCAATGAAAGTCAACTAGTTATTAAAAAAGTTGGTGCTGACACATCTTATGGAAAGATTCTTCTCTCACATCTCAAAGACTCTTATAAAAGATTAAATAAATTAAATATTGAATTTAAAAACTTAAATAGAGAAGAAAAAATAGAAAATGTTAGTCAAAAGCTTGGTTTAAGTAAAAAACAAATTTCAATTTTATTACAGCTTAGAGTACAAGATCTAAATAGCCAAAGTCAATACATTCAAAGCATGAGTGAACATCAAGAAAACCTTCTATTATTAAAACATTTTTTTCAACAAACTCCATATCCAAAGATGAAACTAGCCTGTTTAGAAAAAATTAAATTTTGGGATTCCGATTTATACCAAAATCTCTATGAAAAACTTGTTAACTCCTGTGAGCCTGAAATCCAAGCTTATCTTAGACTAGCTTCTTAATCGATTGTAAATAAATTTCTTCAAAAATTTTATCTAAGGGTACACTTATATCCCATGAAGGATAATGCTTTTTTATTTTATTTAAATCTGAATAATAGCAAATATGGTCTCCTACCCTAGCTTGCTCACTATAACTAGAATCCATTTTAATTCCTGATAGTTCCTCAATCATATGCATTGCTTCAATCATTGAGCAAGAGTTTGATTTTCCTCCACCAACATTAAATACTTCACCTTTATTAGGCTTTATAAAAATTTGTTCTACTAACTTTGCTACATCTAAAGAGTGAATATTATCTCTCACTTGTTTTCCTTTATACCCAAAAATTGTATAAGGAATTTTTTGAGTATTTGCCTTTACTAAATAAGATAAAAAACCATGTAACTCTACTCCTTTATGCTGAGGACCTGTTAAACAGCCCCCTCTTAAACAGCTTGTATTCAAACCAAAGTTTCGGCCATATTCTTGCACCAATAAATCAGCTGCTATTTTAGATACTCCAAATAAAGAATGAACACATTGGTCAATACTCATTGATTCTTTAACACCTGATTGATCTATTAAATTTTTATATTCATAACGAGTTTTTAATTCTATTAATGGAAGTAAATTTGGTTGATCTCCATAAACTTTATTAGTACTCAAATAAACAAAAGTTGCATCACTACAATGCTGTCTCATGCTTTCTAATAAGTTTAAAGTACCATTAGCATTTACAGAAAAGTCTAAAATTGGTATTTTTGCAGCTAAATCATGAGAAGGTTGAGCAGCACAATGTACAATCGCTGAAAAATGATGCTCTTTAAATAAAGACTCAATTTCTTTATCTCTAATATCAATCAGATGAGGAATGAAATTTTTATAAGTTTCTTTTAATCTTTTTTGAGTAGAAGTTGTATCACCGTTTGGCCCAAAAAACTCTTCTCTCATATTATTATCAATACCATGAACTTCATCAAATTGAGTACAAAAATATTCGACCATTGCACTACCAATAAGTCCACCAGAACCTGTAATTAAAAGTTTTTTTTTCATCTTTATCCCTTAAAAATAAGTATTAATTTTTTTTCAAAAAAGCCTACCTGAAAATAAACTTTATCGTATATTTTCAAAATATCATGGTAAATATTCATCTACAAGCCTAAAAATAAGCAATCTGCAAGATTTTATATTAAATGTAGTTCAAATCCTTGAATTTAGCCTATTGATTCTATATATTAAGAGAATGAAAATCAATCGTAAACAACTAGATAATAATATTGTTTTTTATTCTTTTGATGGTGCTCTTGATACCTTAGTAGAAGATGAAATCAAAATTATAATGAACTCTGACTTAGATAATAATATTCCATACTTTATTCTTGACCTTTCAGAAGTTGAGTTTATTATGTCTACTATTATTGGCTTTTTAATTTCATTTCAAAATAAACTCAAAGAAAACAAAGGTAAATTAATTATTTTAAACCCTAGCGATGAGGTTAAAATAGTTTTTAAAGTATTGGGGTTAAACCTAATGTTTGAGTTTTCAAAAAGTCTTGAATTAGCTAAGTCAAAACTCTCTTAGCCACAAAATATTTCTCTTACCATATCTTCGTTTGTTAATATCCATTGATATACATCTTTTACTAGATGATAAATATTTTTTTCTACTTTCCAATGAAACTCTTTTTTTACTATTTCTGAATCCAATAAAAGAATCCTAATATCATTGCTATGAGTATTTTCTACTTTTTGAAATTCTATTTTATTTTGACTAATTTCTTCACATAGTTTTGTAAGTTCAAGCAAAGAGGTTGAGTTGTTTCTACCGCCTCCAACTTGAAAGGTTTCTCCTCTATAGTTTTCAAGCTGATTAACCTGTTTTAAAATCAAAGAACAAATATCATCTATATGTAAAAAGTCTCTTACTTGTTTACCAAGCCCCCCGTATCCATTGTAAGATAGACTCCTATTAAAGTAATGTCTAGCTACCCACAATGCGATAAAACCTTGGTCTACTTTTCCCATTTGCCAAGGGCCAGCAATCACACCAAAACGATTAATAATTGCAGGGATATCATACATCCTTGAATATTCTAAAACTAAATGTTCAGAAGATAGCTTTGTTGCGCCATATAAAGAAATAGG
Source organism: Candidatus Cloacimonadota bacterium (assembly GCA_002402105.1). Classification (GTDB taxonomy): domain Bacteria; phylum Muiribacteriota; class UBA6191; order UBA6191; family UBA6191. Next base: position 255,814 of record NVVD01000002.1, on the reverse strand, counting down.
CCCCTGAGTAGAAAAGTTTTTTGTAATACCCTGCTGTGTTCTATCTTTAGCTAAATTATTATTCATCCATTCAAACCGAGTTTCTCCCTCTGTAAAGGGTATTTTTTCTAGTTGTTCTATTGAATAAACTCTTGAAGTTGATAAAAATAAAAGGGCTGCTTTATTTTCTTTTGCCCACTCTAAACAATTAAAACTACCCACTAAATTGGTTTCTACTAAATATTTAGAAGAGCCATCTAAACCAGCACTAACAGAAGGTTCAGCCGAGCAATCTATTAATAAATCCGCTGTGATTTTTTTTAAGTGATCATAAAATCTTACATCACCCTCTATAACTTCAATATCAGCATTTTTAAGCCTTTGAACTTGTAACTTTGAACCCTTTCTAATAAAGTTATCCAAACAAATTATTTTTATATTTGGATAACTTTTTTTTATATAAAGTGCAATACTAGAACCTACAAAACCACATCCACCAGTTATTAAAATTCTTTGGTACTTCATTTATATATATCCTAGTTTCTTTAATCTTGTTTTAACTTCTTCTGACTCAATCACAGCACCAGAACTTAATTTTCTATAGATATTAATATCATCATAAAAAGGGTCACACTCTAAAAGTAGTTCTGATAAAACTTGCCCATCCATTTCATTTGGGATAGCTACGTCCATTAATGAAAATAAAGTTGGAATCAAGTCTTCAAGCTTCGCTCGCTTACTAGTTTTACCCCTATTGATATTCTCTCCACTTAAAAAAAGAACACCTTCACTTCGATGATTTCCTGAGTGATGTAACTCGGGAGTATCATATAAAGCATGAGATTCAAACTCTGACCCACCACGAGTAATATAATCATAATTTCTCATTTTTAAGATTAAATCTGGTGCTTTTATTTGATAAGGCCCCTTATAAACATGCTCTGAAAAAAACACCTCGTCAACTACAGCTTCACCCTTATGTTTCATAGCTCTTAAATCTGCAACAATAGATTGCCTGACTAAGTGATAGCGCTCTGAATTTCTTTCAAATATACCTTTTGGGAATCTGTCATTACAATGTAGATAAACATTTCCAAACAAACCCATCGAAAAAGCTTTAGACTTTTCCCATGATATGTCTTCAAAGGATTTTTGTCTAAAGTCTATTTGTCTTTGAAAATATCGAAATCTATTTAAAATAGAAAGTAATAACTTTAATGGTTTCCCTCTTCCCCAATTGGGATGGTTTACAATATTTTTGGTTAAACGTTTAGCATCTAAAGATAAATAACCCAATTCTAAAAAATAAGAGTTTAAATAAACATCGTGGCTTAAACTTCCAAAACCATGATCAGACAAAACCATTACCCCTTCTTTTGGAGAAAATTTTTCTAAAATCAGTCCAACTTTATCATCTATTTTCTGAAAAATTTTTGTGACTTCTTTTGAGTATTTCCAGTCATTTTGTGGATTTACAAAATCTTGTTGTCCCCATAAAGCATGGCATACTCTATCTAAACCAGTGAAAGTTACAAACATTACATCTACTGGAAACCTCTTTTGTAAAGCAAGAGACAAATCATATCGAATATCAATCATCTCATTAATATTTTCTAAAAAAATATCCATATCCTCATACCAATGAGACATTACATCAATTTTATAATGAGGAAAATCTTTTTTTATAAACTCTTGAACACCTTTGTGACAACTAAGTGAGTTAATATTTGGAGTATGCATTCCAGATATCATATAACCTTCATTTAGGTCTTCTGGGGGCCATGTAAGGGGCATATTAATAGCTGAACTTGTATAGCCCTCTTTTTTTAAATATTCCCAAAAAGCAATTGTTTTTCTATCATCAGAGGTATTAAGCCTTGGATTATAACTACCCCATTCAAGCTCACCAAAATCAAAAACCCCATGTTTACCTGGATTTACTCCACTAACAAAACTACTCCATGCTTGAGGGGTTAAGGGAGGATTTGTAGACTCTAGCTTAGAGTATGTACCCAAATCTTTAAGATATTTTAAATTTGGTAAGAGCCCTTTATCCATTAACTTTCTTGTTAAAAAGAAATCTGCTCCATCGATTCCAAAAATGATATATTTAGGGCTTTTTTGCATAATTTAACTTATATACTTATTCAATAACTAATTTTAATTCAAAAGTTTACACGAGATACAATATATACACAACTAGAAGTAGTCTTTCCATTCTACCAAAACCCCATGAAACTATAAAAAAATTACTTTTAAAATTTCATTCTAGTTTTCACAAAATTTTAGTACAATAAAACTTTATATTATTCATTTAAAGAAAGTTTAACAATTACTAAATCTATCTCAATTATAGTTATCTCTCACTCTCACGAAAGATATTTGGATAAACTTTTATTATCTTTATATAAAAATTTAGAAACATACACTTTTGAGATATTTTTAGTTCATAATTGCAAAAGCAACTATCAAGTTAAAATTAATAATACAAGTCAATTTAAAGTTATAGAAGTTTTTAATCCTGCTATTAAATCACTCTCACAAAATTTAAATAAAACCCTCCAAAAAACTAAGGCCCAGTATACTCTAATTATCAACCCTGATACTTATTTACCCAGCTTAAATATAAAAAAAAACTTAGAGTTTTTAATAAAAAATAGTCATGATTTAGTCTCGTGCCCTTCTATACATCCAAATGGTAAATTACTGGTAAACCTTAGAAAGTTCCCTAATCCATTTCAACTGCTCTCTGACAGGCTATTTTCGTCTAATAAAAGGTATCTTGAGCAAAAAAATATAGCTAACTCTCAATCTAAAAAAAACTTTTGGTTTCAGGGATCCTACTTACTTGGTACAAAAAAAATTTTTAACAAAGTAAGATTTCAAGAGAAATATTTTCTCTATTTTGAAGATGTACAATTTTGTTATGACTCTTGGATAAAAGGCTTTTCTTTGGGGTATAATCATAACACTCAGTATTTTCATTATTTTCAGCAAAATAGTGCTAGATATCTTAAATATAAGCTTTATCATATTCGCTCATATTTACTTTATTTTTTTTCTTTTTAGCTTAGCTGAAAGTGACCTCAAAGGTATTATATTATTTTTTCAAAATAATATGTTTAGAAACACTACGATCAAGTAAATTAATTAAATCTCTATCCATATAATCATAATTATCTGGAATATCTAATACTATCATTCTCTTTAATTTAAATAACTCTTTAAACTTTTTATTCACTTTATTTCTATGAGACTTTTCCATTACAAAAACAATATCTGCCCATTCAATTAGATCACCACTTATAGTAGTATTTGCATCTTTATTTGTGCCTGCACCAATAACAGATATCGCTTTAAAATTACTGAAGTATGTTTCGGCTGTTAGACTTCTAAGTTTGTTTTCACTACAAATAAATAATAAATTTTTCATATTTTTTCTTTAGTAATTTTTTAATGAGATAAAGTTTACCCATATAGTTACGACAACTCTAAAATCTAAATACTCTGAGTTTTACAAGTTAAGTATGATATTTAAATCATCTTGCTCCACCAAAAAAGCCATTTTTTGATACTCTTGGCCATTTACTATAATAGCCATCTCGTGAATACCAGCATAATAAACTCTTGTAGTTATTTTTTTAAAAGAGAAAGATTTATGAATTATTTTTGATGACTTATTACAAGTAGACTCTGATATTTTAAACACCTTTTTGCTTAATTTATTATTTTTTTTCATGAAATAAATGGCAAACTCTACTCTAAGTTTACCCAAATTAGAACTAGATCTTAACTCACAAGAAAAAGATAAAATCTGTCCTAAAATCACTTTTTCATCTACTTCAAATTTAGATACTTGAATATGGTTTGGTTTAGTATAACCAAACATAAATAAAGCCCTACTATTACCCATTTTTAATAAAGTACGACAAGCGTGTTTAACAATCCAGTCTCTATTTTTATTTGCCCCTATCCAAGACTCCATTAAGCATAAAACAAGATTGGGATGATCTTTAGATATATCATTAATATTATTAGCCACACTTTTTCTGACATATTCACTTTCATCATCTTTTAAGTTTTCTAAAATCGGAATTATTTTTGTAGGGTCTTTTTTTAAAAAAGGTAAAGACATTGCCCATGGTAATCTTGGACGGATTCCTTCACTGGCCAAACGTCTAACATCAACATTATTTGACTTTGACCAAAGACACATTTGCTCAATCATTTCATCTGGATATTTTATCAAAAAAGGTCTAACTCCAAACTCTGAACTGCCATATTTAGTAAAAGTTTCTAATGCTTTGATAGATAGTCTTAAGTCATTTAAACCATATACCTCTACATAGTCTGGTAAAACCATGGTTGCAAGACCATTAAAGCTTGGAGTTATTTTCATTAAAATTTCAATAGACTTTTTATAAGAATTTGGCAAAAAATTTTTTAAACTCTGAGATATATGTCTCATTCTTTCTTTAAGTTCTTTATTATCAAAGTCTTCATCTAATGTATAAGAAGTAAAGTTTTTTACTTCAAAATTTTTATCTACTTTTGATATTTCTAAAGCTAGTGAGTTTACAAATTCAAGACTAAATACATTTTTAAAAGGTTCCATTAAAATTAATAGCTTCTTAACAAACCTGTTAAAACACCTAAAATTGAAACCTCTCCATAAACTAAAATAGCTTCCATAGTTGTATTTTCAGGTTGTAATCGAATATGATCTTTTTCTTTGAAGTAACTTTTTAAAGTTAACTCGCCCTCAACGCTAGCTACAACTATTTCACCATTATTAGCCCAAGAACGCTCTTCAATTAAAATTGTATCACCACTTGATATACAAGCATCAACCATAGAGTCACCCCTAACTTTAAGAGCATAAGTTTTTGAAGGCTTTTTAACCATGTATTGTGGTACATCTACTTGCTCGTTATCCTCAAAAACTTCAATGGGTGAACCAGCTTGTATCATTCCACGTAGGGGTATTTGAATAGAGGTTTCAAGGGCAAAAATATTTTGAACTTGCCTTACTTCTGAAGCATCTACAATATCTATTGATCTATTTTTATTTGCATCTTTTCTGATATATGATTTTTGCTCTAATAAAGATAAATGTTTATGAACAGTAGCAGGAGAACTCAAACCAAATTCATCTTGAATTTCTCTTATACTAGGTGAATACCCTTTACTTTCAATGAAAATCTTCAAAAAATCAAAAATTTCACGCTGTTTTTTAGTCAATGCCATATAACACCCTTTTATTTATTTAATCGTATTTTTACAATAATAAAGCGAAACTATAGCAAATGTCAATACAAAATAAAAATATAAAGCAAAAATAAAGAGAATTTACATCCAAGTAAAAATAATAATTTAGTCCTATAGTTTTTTATTTAAAATTGAAAAAAAATTGCTTAGTTCAGGGGGAGTTTCTTGAGGTTTCTTAAAATTATTCTGAAGAAAGTATGATTCATATCCATTAAAAGTATTCCAAGTCTTAAACTCTTCTCCTTCAATACTCTTAGGCTCAGGGTAAACCTCTAAATTAGATCCTGACATTGATTTACAAAGTTTGGTCACTTCATCAAGTAAATAACTCTCAACACCTTTACTTTTATAATCTTGTCGAGAAGTTGTACAATGAATAGACCAAGTACTATTAGGAGAAGTGATTTTATTAGCTATACAATCATGACCTGGTAGAGTATTTTTTCTGTCTAATGCACAAAAGCCTACAGGTACCCTATCATTTTCAACAAAAGCTAAAATACCAAAAACTCTGTTACTTAAAACAAGCTGTTTCATGGCTAGTTTTGCAGCTTCACCCTTAAAATCTAAGCCTATTGGTAATCTATGATTCATGCACCAACAGCCACTACATTTTCCACCAAACTCAAAGTAAGCTTCAAATTCTTTCCATGAGTTTTTATTTAAAATTTTACTATGATAATTTAATATACTTTTCACTTTTAATAAAATTCTTTATTTATACGATTACAATAGTCAACTAGATTTTTATACTTTTTAGCCATAGTATTAAAATCATCATCTAAACTAACCAAAATAAACTCTGCTAATATACCAAAAGCATTAGCATCTAAGCTACAAATTTTATCTCCCATAAAATATTTTTTATTTCCTAAAAAATCAGAAAGAGCTTTAAAAGATTTATCTGCGATATCTAAAATTTCTTGATCACTATGTAAACCAATTCCGTGTTTTTTTATTTTATTTTTAATATCCCTTCTAGCTATAATTGGTACAATATGACGCAATGGAAAAGGCATTTTATCAAAAAAGTTTTTCTTAATAATTTGCCAAGTATCTTCTCTAACCCACCTAGCATAAACTAAACACCAATATAAATTTTCATCTAAAGATTTTCCGATTAAATATGCTATTGCTTTTTCTTGATCTGTTAAAAAATCATCTATTGTAGGTTTATATTTATTATTTATATAATCAATAATAAATGAACTATCAGCTATTTTTTTACCATTATCATCAATAAAAGGTAATTTACCTTTTGGAGCAGATTGTAAGTTAGAAGAATCATTTGAATCTTCATAGTCTACGCCAATCATTCTAAAATAAGTATGTAATTTCAGTACAAATGGGCTTGCATCCATAACACCAAAAGCCTTACCAAAACCAAATAATTTAATCATATATTTTCCTATCACTTTTTCAATCAATCATATTTTACTTTAATATTATGAATAACTAACAAGTTATTTTTTATTCCGATAATATATAAAAATATGTCTGATATCAATGGAACAATAAATTATTTTTAAAAATAAGTCAGTTTAAATACAGTAAGAAAAACTCAATTTTAAAAGTAGTCTTTTAAAGCTTTAATATATTGTCCATTTAATCGTTTTTCATGTAACCTGAACTAAAAATGGCTTAAGTCTTATTTATTAAAGCTTTTTAAAAATGGAGAGCAACAATTATGTTCTTTAAAATTATCGTTTTAATATCTTGTTTATTAATCATCGGATGTGGCGCCACCTCAAATTGAATTAGTTTAACTATTCATGACGTTTTAAACTTCTCATTTATAACTCTTACTATTTTACTACATTAAAAGTGCAAGGAATATAAGCTATACCTGTACCATCTTTTCTCTTTGTATTTACATAAAGTTTATATTTCATATAATGCTCATCAAAAGCTTCTTCTGTTACCATTGAGCAATATTCATCAGGCCAAACAGATATAGAAATATAGTACAAAGATGCTTGTAAGTTTAAATGCTCTAAATTAAAGCTAAAACTAGCATCTCCCTCACAAATATCAAAATGTTGATTTAAACGATAGTTATTAACACCAAAAACAAGTAAACCATCATTTCGATGAATCAGTACCCTAATTAAAGGATTTCTAACCACACCAAAAGCTACATTTAAATTTATCTCTAAATGAATTGAGTCTCCTACACAAATATGCTCTACTTCTTCTTTATTTCTATCTAACACACGAATATTTTTAATATTTAGTTGCTCTTTTCCTTCCCACATAGGTCGGATTCTACCAATTTCAAATGCTGAGATATATTGCCCTCTTTTTTCACATTCTTTTAAATAGTATTCAACAACTTCTTCTGTTTTACCTTGAAAAATTGTTTTGCCCTTATCAAGTAATATTGTCTCTGTGCATAATTGAGCTATTTCTTCTAAATTGTGTGAACAAATCAAAACAGAAGCACCATTTTCAATTTTAGTTTTCAAAAAAGACAAACACCGTCTTTGAAATGATAAGTCACCAACAGCTAAAACCTCATCTATTAAAAGTAAATCAAAATCTTGGTATAAAATATACGCAATACCAAGACGCATTTTCATACCAGTTGAGTATTCTCTAACAGGTCGATGAATAAACTCTCCTAAACCCGAAAATTCAATTATTTCATCAATGGATTCTTTTAACTCATCATCAGATTTTGCATATACTGCATTCATAGTAAACAAATTATCCATACCTGAAAAATCTGGATGAAAAAATAAATTTAAATCAAGAGCAGTAATTACTTTTTTTGGTAAAATCATTTCATCACATTTTGAAGGAATTAAACCAGCAATCGCTTTTAGAATAGAACTTTTTCCTGAACCATTCACTCCGACAATCCCAAAACCTTGACCTGATTTTATCTCAAAAGTTAATTCATCCAAGTTGAACTTTGACTCAGTTTGTAATAGGTCTGCTTGTGAGAATAAAGTACCCGCTGATTTTTCAGATTGATAGGATATTTTTAAATTTTTTACAAAAAACAAATGACAACTCCAAAAATTATATTACATATTATAACATCTTAGTTTGTTTATTAAAATTCACTTTAGTATAATATCTTTATTATCACTCATTGAACCAAATTAGAGAGACATTCATATGCAAAATACCTTTGCTCTTATCTACAACCCGACTTCACATAGATTTCATCAAAAAACTTTAGATCAAATCCAAAATTATATGGATTTACACTCTAAAAATTTAAAACTATTTCCTACTGAATATGCCAATCATGCTCAAGAGATAGTAAATAAACTTTTACCACAAAAGCCTCGTGCTATTATTGCTATGGGAGGAGATGGTACTATCAATGAAGTGGCACAAAACCTAATTCATCAAAAAATACCTCTTGGTATTATTCCTTCTGGAACAGCTAATGTTTTAGCATTAGAATTAGATATTCCAAACGACCCAATTCATGCTATAGAGATAGTAATTACTGAAAATATAAAAACTATTAATGTTGGTTCTATTTCATATATGTCTCAAGATAAAAAATTATCTAGATATTTTTTATTGATGGCTGGAATTGGTACAGATGCTCACATTTGCAAAAACATCAACACAAATGTAAAAAAGTTTCTAGGAAAAGGAGCCTATGGTTTAGAAACTCTTCGTTCTATTGCTAAAAAATCTACTTGTTTTGATTTACATATCAATGAAAAAACATACCTTTCTCAACAAGCTATAGTTTCTAACTCAAGGTTTTATGGAGGGAAATATGTTGTTACCCCCGATGCTTCCCCAACCCAAGAGCTCTTTCAGGTTTGTACATTAAATAGCGACTCTCAATTTGATTTATTACACTTATTACTAAAAATAGGTATTCAAAAACATCAAAAAATGAAAAATATTAAATTACTATCTACAAATGATATAAAAATACACACTCAAAATATAGACATTCAAATTGATGGCGATTATATTGGACAAAGCCCCTGTGATATTACTAGAGTACATTCAGCCCTTAATATAATTACTCCAAAATAAAACCTTTTAATTTTTTTATTAGTTCATCATTTGAAGAGGCTGATTGTAAGTTTTCTTTTATTTCAAAATAATTACTGCTATTTTTAAAATAATGATGAATTGATTTTCTCACTCTTAAATACTCATTTTTCACATATTTTGAATATCTCAACTCTAATTCAAAATACTCTAAAGCAATTTTTGCAAAAGCTTTTTTTTCAAACTTTACAGATTTCATATGATAATTGTATATCTCTTGAAAAATCCATGGGTTTCCTAATGCTCCACGACCTATCATTACCCCGTCACAAGATGTACTTTCTACCATTTCGATATAATCTCTTAAAGTAAAGACATCGCCATTTCCAATTAAAGGTATTGTAAGTACCTCTTTTAGTTGTTTAATAATTTCCCAATTAGCAGAGCCCGTAAATTTTTGCTCTTTTGATCTTGGATGAATAGTGATTAGCGATGCTCCTGCTTCTTCGCATGCCAAAGCAATCTCAAGTGCTTGATTTTTTTCATTATCAATACCAGATCTCATTTTCACAGTAATAGGAACACTCGCACCATCAGTCATAGAAACGATTATCTTATACACTTGCTCAGGGCTTTTCATTAATTGAGCCCCAGCCAAGTTTTTAGATATTTTTTTTACAGGACATCCCAAATTTAAATCAATAGCAGAAATATTTATTTCTTTTTGAACTAATTGTACTGCTTCTTGAAGCTCCAAAGGGTCGCCTCCAAAAAGTTGAACCCACAACAAAGACTCTTGTTCTGACTTTGAAATATAATCCCAAGTTCTTTTATTTTTTTTAATCAAAGCCTTTGCTGAAACCATTTCTGTAACATTTAAAGGACAAGAAAACTTAGAATATAAAACTCTAGTTGCTTGATTTGAATAACCTGCCATCGGTGCTGAGCAAACAGGAGGAAAGATTTTTATGTCTCCTAAGACAAAACCATCCATATTTTTTGAAACTTTTTTCTTATTCATGCGTATATATTGGTAAGGAATTTATTATTTTATTTAACAGTCGTATTATATCTATTAAATAAAGAGTAAAGCAAGTTAGTAATTTACTATCCATCAGGAAGTCTAAAATGAAAAAATATACTTTAATATTATCTTTAGCAGTATCGAGTGTTATCTTAACAAATAATGTTGATGCTGAACAATATCCCCAAAACAATCAAAACCAACAAATCTTGATGCAACAACAAAGAGCATTCCAACAGTCTCCTACAATGGGAAACCAAGGTATGATGGGACAAATGCCTACAATGGGAAATCAAAGTATAATGGGACAGGGACAGTTTCAACAAATGCCAGATCCTAGACTTGCTGATCCTCAATTCAATTTAGGTATGGATTATAATTCAAACCAAAATCAACCGACAAAAATATCTGATGCTCCTGGTATCACGAACCCATTGAGCATTCAATCTTTAGTCGGAATAGCAAATTCAAAAGTAACTCCACAAGCATATGAAATGCTAAATCAAGCAGTACAAGCATATGTCGATGGTAATTTATCTGATGCCAGAAAAATATTTAGTTCTGTCACTGAAACATTTGGTGAAGGCATAGCATCTGATCGTGCTTATTTAGGTCTTGCTAAAATTGAAAGAGCTTACGGAGCTTATGATGTATCAAGAAGAATCCTAGAAGGTGTTATTCGTAAAAATAGAGATTATGAGTCAATCATGCTTGCTAGACGTTCATACGAAGACCTAAAAAGAGAAGTTATTCAAAACTCTGACAACTCTCGTATGACAATGGAGCAATCTTACGCTAGATATAAACAAGTAGGATGGTTAAGTCTTTTCACTAAAATGAAATTATATAACCAGTATAAACAAGATAAACAAAATTTTGAGGCTTTATTAATCTCAACTAAACAATTTGATATGATTTTTGCTCAAACAAATATTACTGCAACAGTACCTAGCGGCAATGTTGCTGCAAATACAAATAAGCCTCCAACAGTTGATTCAAAAACAGAGCAACAAATCAGTGATGCATTATCTTTAGAAGAGCTAAAAAAAGCACTTTCTAATAATATTGGTGAGCAAAAGCCCATGACTGCGATGTATCAAATGCCTACTGAAAATATTACTATCAATCAAACAGAAACTATTATTATTAACCCAACTCAAACAGAAACTAAATTAATTGCACCAGCCCCTGCTCCTGTAGTAAAAGAGCCTATACTAACACTTGATGAAGCTAGAGCCAGATATACATCTTTATATCAAGAGCTAAAAGATGCATTAAAAGGTGATGATAATGAAAAAAAATTATCTCTTCAAAGAGCTTATCAAAAAGCTTTAAAAACTTATTCTAATTTAAAGAAAAAATAGTTTTAAAGTTATTATAATATAAAAAAGAACCTAATTTTTATTAGGTTCTTTTTTTATTCTGAGGTTTTTAATGGACAAAGAAATTAATAAAATAATATCTACAGCAATTGATATAGATAACAAGCCTGAATCTTCTTCTAAAGAACTTATTTCTATTGCTAATGACTTAGATATTTCTCAAAGCCAATTAAATAGTGCTATTGCTGAGGTCTATTTTCAAAAAAAAATAATTTCTATCGACTCTAGTATTACAGCCGTTAAAGAGTATTTGATTGAATTTAGTAATTTTAAAAAAAGTGGTTTTTACATCGTTAAAAATAAACCACAAGAAATTGAATCTGAAAACCTTTACCTAAATCTTTTTTCTAATGGCATATCCCCTATTTATAGTAAACCTTTCTATGAGCTCTGTATTAAAAAAAGTAACAACAAAAGCACAGAAATATCTTGGAAGCTCAATATAAAAAAATACAAGGAAAGTATCTTTGCCCTTAATTCTTTGCTACTTGTACTTTATCTAGTTCTTGCATTTTTTGGAATATATCAAGGTTTACTTGCTAGCCCAATACATATAGGACTTATATATTGGTCTCGCTATAAAGCCAAAGATAAATACGAAAAACAAATGTTAGAACAAATGAGCACGCTAAAAATTCATTGTGAACTACAAAACAATGACATTAAACTTATACAATAGTTTTTTAGATCATTTATTACATAAAAAGCTTCATCCTAAAATGAGTCTTTTAACTTAAGTTAGCTTTTCTCCACCTCTAACTTTATTAAAAAAAAGAGCCTTCACTCTAAAGTGAAGACTCTTTTAAAAATTAAATATTTTTATTTATTATCATCTAACCAAAGTTTATGAATATCTCGGTATTTTTCAATTTTGGCTGGTCTTTCTGCTGGAATTTTAAAATATCTTTCAACTTCTGTTGATAAAATAGTGTCAAACTCTTCACCAGAGAAAAAATCATGACATTTTTTATCAAAATCTTTACCTAAGTTATTTTTAACAAACTTATTAAAGTCTTTTGTTGCATAATGCTTATCAGCTAGTTTTTCATAACCATCTAATAATTTATGGTAAGACCAGTTTTCTTTGTCTGCTTTTGCTTTTAATTTATAATAAGCATCCCAATCATGACCAAATATTTTTTTCTTACGCTCGCTACAAACTACAAACAGCATCCATTTAACACAGTTTTTAACTAAATCTGGAAAGTAGTAATGCAAAGAAACTAAAGAAGAATCTGGATATGCATTAGCAAAATCAATTGGATGGATATCTCCATTTTCAGTCATTAAAGTTTCACAAGAATTGTGATCCCAACCGTAAAAGGCGTTTATAACTTTACAAATTTGCTTAACTTCTTTTTCTGCATCTTTTTCTAAAAAGTTTGTATCAACAACTACATCATCTGATCTAAAATATCTATCGTGAGAGTACTCAGATGCGGCATTGTAATGCATAGGAATAATATCTGGCCCCATACCAACACATCTAACAAACTCTTTATAGTTATCTACAGCTTTTTGTAAATTTTGTGGCTTTTCACCAGACTTTTTATAAGCTATTAATAATTCTTCGTAGTTATCAACCTTTTCAACTCCTACCCATCCACCACCATCTTGTGGCTTTAAAAATGCTGGGTATCCTACTGCTTCTCCGATTTCTTCTAAATTGAACATCTCATATTCAGGAAAAATTAAATCAGGAGATACTTTAGTTGAGTTTTCAAGCTCTGTATTGTCTTCTTGTGGTAAAGCAAAAGTATTTGGAATTTTTAAACCAAGCTCTGACATATGTCCGTAAGATGTATTTTTATTAATTGCAAAAAATGAACCCATATCATTTAAAAGATATGTTTGATGTGAAACCCTTTGAAAAAAGCTATTATGATGGGGGTTCCAGTGAGCTCCTCTATTAATAATAGCATGACACGTTGTTTTTGCATTTAAAACATCGTATGGTCTACACTTAATTCTACGTGTACTTACTTTGTTTATAACACCATTATATTCAATGCTTGGCGCTAAACACTCGATTAATTTTTCAACAGATTCTCGAAATGCAAATGCATTAGGGTCCATAACCCCTATAGTTTTTTCAACAGTCTTCACAAAAGCCCCTTATCTTATAGATAGTAAAGTAAAAAACTTGGCATACAACCAAGTTTATATTTTTTTGAGAACAACATTTTATGCAATCCTCTTCAAGAAATCAAATATAGTGATAACTTTTTTTGTTATCTTCAACAAAAAATAAGTTTATTCTACAAACTCATCTGTTTCTTCTAATAAGTCTATATCTTCTTCAATAACATCCTCTTCTAAATTTACAAAACTATCTGTATCAATATCTGCTATTTGCTCATCCAAAAAAACATCTGCAATTGCATTCATTTCATCATGAATATCCAACATTGCATCTTCGCAATAGGTTTCAAACCATTCCATTAAACCTTGATTGATATTAAATTCTATACTTATCATGCTCATCAAAAAATCCTTATTATGTAATAATATACAAACTCTCATTTTGTACCCTAGAACTACTTTATTTGAGAGTGGATGTATATTTTCTAGCTTTTAACTTTATATAACAAAAAATAGAATCTCTGACAAGAGAAATTCTATTTCGTTATGCCCAAATACAAATAGTTTTTATGTTTTGAGTACGTAAGTATATAATTTTACTTTTATGAAGGGCTTCATTACCTCAAATGAGATTTTATTCCACTCTTTTTAAAACCTCTCCCTACGTTAAATAAGTCTTCTTCATAGAGCTTATTAAAACGACTCTGTACAACAGGATAGGCATTAACAGGCGTATACTCAAATAATGAACCATTTAAACTTGTAACAAATAATTTTGCACCGACAACTTTTAAAAAATTTGCCTTTTCTTCAAACTTTAAAACCTTTAAACGATCAATCATATGATTTAACTCTAAAACTTGATGTTCATTATTTATCATAAATAAATAAGTACCCTTTGCAGCGATACAATCAATACCTTTTGTTGCTTTTAAAGCATGAAACCTAGCTGCTTCATATTTAAAAACTGTACCATCTTTTTTAAGTAAAAATAAGTTTCGATCAGATGAAACTATGCTTTTTGAACCAGGAGCAGAATCAATTAAAGATACGTGTTGCGAGAACATATCGTATCTCCAAACTCTACCGTAAGTGTCTAAGAAAAATAGTTTGTTTTTACCGTAGGTTACCATCACTTCAAAGTTTCTATCATAAATTAAATCATCGACTTGTCCATTTTTGAATGATCTTAGTCCACCTGAATTTTTTAAAATAAAAAGCTTATTACCTGCTGATAAAATTTGCTTGCTTGGTAATTTACCGTCAATCAATGAAACTTTTTTATCACCATAAGACCAGACTGAGCCATCTTCTCTTAACATATATAAGACTTCTTTAACAGAAGTAATCTGTATCAAACGATCAGGTAACTCTAAAGAATGAAAACTTCCATCTTTTTTTACAAAAACAACACCATGTTGATTTAAATAATATGTATCTTCACCAGAAATGCATACATCAACAACATTTTTTATTTCTTTTTTAAAAAATTTTGCTTCATTTAAACTCACTAAAGTGAGTAAACATATTATATTTAATACAAATAGTTTAACTTTAAACATTTACTATACCTTCATTAACACTAAAAGAGCTTTACTCAACTTAGCATATTATTATTTTCAATCTAAACATTAACTATGGATTATATCTTAAAATGTTTCAATTTTTATAATATTTTTGGATCTTTTTTTATAAATTTATACCTATTAGTGACATTTATCGACATTTTTAAAAGAATATCACTTACACTTAACTATATTTATTTGATTTTATCTACAATTCTTGTAGAATTTTCAAATTTAACCGAATATAAGTACTAGAAACGATTTAAACCTAAGGAAACCAATGAAGACTTTTCGCGTCGGCCTAATCTATTTTCAAGAAGCATTCTCAAAAGATTTACAATATAATCTTTCTTGTCAAAAAACTGTCATCAACTCAGATGGTGAAGAAGTACAAATTATTAGTGAACATATCTCCATTTCTGAGTACAACTTAGATATGAAAAGCAACTATGATTTAATATTGGATAGAGCTTCTCACTATTTCAAATTAGCACTATCACAATTTATGATGTATGCCCATCAAGGCACAAGAATAGTTAACAATCCCTTAAGTTTCCATTATTTTATGGAGCGAAAAGATATGGGTTACTATATTGCCCATCAACTTGGAGTGAATGTTCCTCCTACTTATGTATTACCTACTTGCAAAACCCCTCACTTTGAAAACGAAGACTTTATCCATCACCAACATTTTAATTGGGAAAAAATCATAGAAGAAATTGGCTTTCCATGTTTCTTAAAACCAGCAAATGGTAGAGGAGCTAGAAACGTACACCATTGTAGAAATAGAATGGAACTCATGACAGCTTATGAAGGTTCTGGCTCTGAAATTATGACATTACAAAGCAAAGTTGATAGTCCTCATGAATGGCAAATTAGATGTATCTGCTTGGGTAAAGAAATTTTAGTTTGTAAATATATTTTTAGAGATATGGACCAATCAGAATATATTGTAGATGACAATTTTTTAAGTGAAGAAAGCAAACAAAGTATTATTGATCAAACAAAAGTAATCAACAGATGTATGGGTTATGAAATGAACTCTGTTGAATTTTTCTTAGATCAAGAAGGAATACCTTGGGCAATTGATTTTAATAATCCAATTCCTGATGGAAGACTAGAAGCATTAGGAGAGTTTTGGTATAAAAAATATCAAAAAGCTACTGTACAATTAATTTTAGATGCAGCTTATGAGAACAAACCATCTAATTTTATACCAGAAGAAATTAATGAATATGCTAAAATTGCTCAAATGGATTGCTCTAAAAAAGAAAAATTCAAAATTGCACTTAAAAAAGCTAACCTTTATTATGAGAAGTAAAGTATACTCGAATATTTTCATTTAATGCTTGACAAAAGTATTTAAGATCTATATTATACGAAACATCAAAAGCCGATGTAGCTCCAACTGGTAGAGCGSGKMACTYGTAAYKMYKAKGTTYGCGGTTCGASYCCGYRYWYCGGCANNNNYWTTRGTCATMWRSKTSGNGTNWGAKGWYKKYTKWTYYRKTKTKKWKWCKTNWSAMATWMMRRCWTTKTSAWSSWTMWATANWSATMRTRYMKCMTNNTWMCSAASANGCSTMMGTWYRCNWCAKKTYGAWRMAGNANYKYKMWTTNMAYSYKTRMWGTYRMRTCYRTNAATTTNCAYSWYMTCWRSWWWWAWACNGMSWTTYATCNKTMATWWTCYWCWSCWWGNCAYKAYWTSMYRRKAWAYYTMRAMWTCNAGTMTTNNNTTRGACSTWTNNWMWMSCTTAYTNNATTYAMANTRATYRASAAACTGTATTTTCGAACCCGGAAATCTCTTTAACAATTTCATTTAAACTTCTTTCTATAGTAAACCAATTTTATTTGCTCTAATTTACTATTTTAATATATAATGAATAGTAAGTCGATATTTGAGAAACTATTTATTTAAAGGAAAACCTTGTTTTTTAATTACTTTATTTTTACTCTTTTTACAATTTTTTACTCTATTTCTTTTGCTACAGTAATTGTTATAAATGATTTAAAAGCTGGTTGGCATAACATAGCAGGAACAAACCAAAGTCTTTCTACATTTTTAACAAGCCATTCAAAAGTATCCCAAGTCTTTTCTTTTGAAAGTAATCACTGGAGCCAAAGTCTCCCTAACCAAGTTTATCCTTTACTAACAGGCATCCTCGAACCTAGTCGTGGTTACTGGATTTACATTCCGCTCATCAAAGAAAAACCAGTCCTTGCAGATTCTAAAGACTCTATTCCCATTTCTTATGAAATAGCCCCATTTGAAGGAACAAATTTCACTGTATCCCTCTCCTACTCAAATGATGGAGGATTGTCTTATAAAACATCTACTAATACCCGTGGAGACCTTTCAAATCTTGGTACAGGACAACAGATTTTAATATGGGACTCCCATTTAGATCAAACTCAAAGTAGTTCTCAAGAAAAAATTAAACTTAGTTTTTTTAATGACGTTTCTAGCTTTGAAATAGAATCTGATATTTTTTTATTAGAAAATAGTGATACTACAAACCAAACCCTATCACAGTTACAAGTCATTACACACAATCAATTTAACTTTAATTTATCAAACACTTTTTTTACATATGAAAGCCAAGAAATTTTTTTTACCTTACCCGAAAATATTATCTCTTTTGCCATCAATGCTTTTCACAACCAAAATAAAGAAATTGCTATTTCTAGCTTAAAAAGCCCTCTTCAACAAGGCACTCTTTCATCAAATCAAATTCTTAATTATACAGATGAAAATAGCTACTATAATTTGAATGTCATACCTGAAATTAAAACAAGCTTTAACAACCTTCACTTTCCTAAAGAAACCATTGAAAATATTAAGCCCATTGCAGGTCAATGGAGCTATAAACTTGGGGCATTTGATCCCTCTAGTCAGGTAGAAGTTAAAATATCTATTAGAACAAGCGATACAATACACCAAGAAGAATTACACATCCAACCCTACTATTGCGGTAATGGTAATACCTATAGTTTATCTCAAGTTAATCAAGCAATTCAAAATATTAAAACTATTTATGAAGGTAGTAATCAAGCTATTAAAGTTATATTAAACTCAACAAAAATTATTTCTAGCCCAAATTTTGTTGCAGATGATTTTAATAATCCCACTACTTCTTTACTTATCAAAACAGGAGACGCTAACATTGTTAATCTATTTTTTATTGAAGATTGGGATTACTCAGTTTCTACAACAGAAGCATCAGGTACTTTAGGCATAGCATCATCAATACCAGGCTCTTTTGGGGTCGTTTCTTCATGGAATGGAGTCATCGTTAATCTAGCCCTACATGGTAGTCCAATAAATGCCAATATCCAGCAACTCGGTATCACAGCAACTCACGAAATTGGGCATTGGATCGGACTCTATCATACCACCGAAAATGGAGGCACTCTATTTGACCCCCTGCAAGATACAGCCAAATGTCCTGTAAACTTTAACAATCCATCTCAATGTACAGACGGAACAAATTTCATGTTTTGGCAATCTGCTCCAAATCAAACAAATATCACCCAAGATCAATATTACATCATTAAAAATTCCCCTATTGTGAGATAATCATGCTTTTTAGATTTTTTTTAATACTTTGCTTTTCTCACCAAATTTACTCTCAAGAAGTAACAACTTTATTATCTGGCTATGAGTGGAAACTAAAACCAAAATTATTTTTAAACCGCAATGAAGACACCGCTCAAAAACTTATGGATATTGCTATTAATAAACAGTTAAAATATCACATTCGAGTTAGAGCTATTATTGCCTTAAAACTTTTTTCAGAAGAAAGGGTCATTCGTTTTTTAGAAGAACAAATAAATAACAATTTAAAATCATCTAATCTAACCAGACACTTGTTATCATTAGAACAAATAACGAAACAACAAAAAGAGCGTTATATTAAATCGGCAAAAAAACATCTCTTTCATAAACAGGGACAAATAAGACTTAATATTGCAAGAAGCCTCAAAAGAGTAAACACTAGAAGTTCTCGATCACTCTTAAAAGTACAAGCAAGCAAAGAAAGTGACCCTAGAATTAAAAAATTGATCCAAAATAAAAGAGCTTATTAAAAAAAACGTGGAAAATTAAGCATATTTGAAGAGTCTTCTTTTTTTACTTTTTCTTGCTCTAAATAAGCTCGCAACCAATCTTGTAATTTTCTATGAAACAAACCCTGCGGAAAATTTGAGTCCTGATTGTTTAACGGAAATCTAAAAAACAAACTATGCCCGTTATTGTATTCAACTGTAGCCTCAAATAACTCATAACTTACACTAGCATGAATCACAGATGATAAAGACCTCAAAATAAAATCTGCTTCTCTTAAAGTAAATATAGATCTTGTTCTTGAGCGATCTTCATTTCTTGGACGAATTAAAATTTTTTCTATGCATTGAGGGTTTAAATATATCTCACAGGCTTCTTGTTCAGTCATGGTTTCTCACTTAGCTATTTTTCATCAAACTTGATGTGTAAAGCTACTATGATATACTATCTACCTAGATAACAGCAATCATATGAAAGAAGATAAAATGCAGCAAGATCAACTTAATCAACAATTAATGGATTATATCTATAATTCTCCAACTCCTTACCATGCTACAAAAAATGCTAAAGATATTTTTTTATCTAACGGATTTACAGAACTTCTTGAAAAAGACAAATGGAATGTTGAAAATAGTAGTAAATATTTCGTTTGTAGAAATGATTCTTCAATCGTTGCATTTAAAACTCCTAAATCTGATTTAAGTTTAAACGGGTTTAGAATGGCTGGAGCTCACACTGATAGCCCGTGTCTAAAGATTAAACCAAATGGAGAAATTAAATTTAAAAATTATTTAAAGTTTGGTGTTGAAACTTACGGAGGTATTTTACTATCTACATGGTTTGATCGTGATTTATCTCTAGCTGGTAAAGTTACAGGCACAAATAAAAAAGGTAAATTAGAATCTACCTTAATTGACTTCAAAGCCCCTATTGCAATTGTCCCTAACCTAGCTATCCATTTAAACCGCCAAGCAAATTCTGGCTTTGAAATCAACAAAGAAACTCATATGCCACCCATTTGTTTTCAAAGTTTTTCAGAAGACGATAGCTTTTCTTTTCAACAAGAACTGCTAAAAGAAGTACAAAAAAGTTCTAATATTGAAACAATCCTAAACACTGATTTATCCTTTTATGATTATCAAAAGCCTAATTTAGTCGGCCTTAGAAAAGATTTTTTATGTTCTGCTAGATTAGATAACTTATTAAGTAGCTATGTACTTATTGAGTCTTTAATACAAAGTAACGATGAGTTTGGACAATTAATTGTATTAAACGATCACGAAGAGGTTGGCAGTAACTCAAGCTCTGGAGCTTGTGGCAATATGTTAGAGTCCATTTTAAAAAGAGTCTGTACTAACCAAGAAACCCTATCTAGAACAATTGATGCATCAGTAATGATTAGTTGTGATAATGCTCATGGTATTCACCCAAATTTTCCGGCAAAACACGAAATGCAACATGCTCCAATTTTAAACTTAGGTCCAGCTATTAAAGTAAATGCAAATCAAAAGTATGCCAGTAATTGCGAGACTTCTTCAATTTTTGAAACTGTTGCAAACTCTCTAAATATACCCATCCAAAAGTTTGTTATCAGGCAAGATATGGCATGTGGTAGTACTATTGGACCAATTACAGCAACCAAACTAGGTATAAAAACCGTTGACGTAGGAGTACCTACATTTGCAATGCACTCTATTCGAGAAACAGCTGGAACAAAAGACTCTTATTATCTTTTACAAATTCTTAAAGCTATATTTGAAACTAAATCTTTTTTTAACTAAAAGCTGGCTTGTTAGTATGTTTATACAAAACTTCTAACAAGCGCTCTTTTTTCAAAGGTTTTACTATAAAGTCTATCATTCCTGCATCAAAACAAGCCTTTTTATTAGTATCAAAAACATTTGCTGTCAAAGCAATAATCGGGGGCACTCTATCTGCTTCTATTTGATTTATTATCTCATTAGTTGCTTCAATACCACCCATTACAGGCATTAATAAATCCATTAAAACCACATCAAAACATGATTTTGGGTTCTTTAAAATATTTAAAGCTTCTAAACCATTTTTAGCCCATTCAACTGAACAATTTAATTTTTCTAAAAAAGCAAATGCAATTAGCTTGTTTACTATATTATCTTCTACTAATAATATTTTCAAACCATTAATATCCATCTCCACATCATTATCTGGTAGGCATATAGCATTATCTGAAAAGATTTGAGACTCTTCTAAATCAATAGTAAAGAAAAAAGAAGAACCTACACCTTTTTTACTCTCTATCCAAATATTGCCACCCATAACCTTACATAAAAGTCTACACAAGGTTAAACCAAGACCAGTCCCACCAAACCTTCTAGTTGTTGAACTTTCTTCTTGAATGAATGGTAAAAAAAGACGCTCTTGCATAGCTTTATCAATGCCTAATCCATGATCAGCTATACAAAACTCTAATGAATCTCTTAATTTTTTAACAGTAATTGTAACCGTATCATTTTTAGTAAATTTAAGAGCATTTGAAATTAGGTTTTTAAGTATCTGAAGTATCCTAATTTCATCTCCTACAATTATTTTAGGTACATCTTTTTCTATTGTTATTTCAATGGTATTATTATTTTTTTCTATTTCTAGTTTAAATAAACTAGTAGCCTTATTTAAAAGGTAAGATAAATCAAACTCATGCTTATCTAAAACTAAACCATCAGTCTCCATTTTAGCATAATCCAAAATATCATTGATTATTTTTAATAGTGACTCTGATGAGTCTCCAATAATTTTTATTTGTTCTTTTTGAACTTCTGATAAACCATCGTCTCCCAATAAAAGATCAATAAAACCTAGAATAGCATTCATTGGGGTTCTTATTTCGTGGCTCATTAAAGCAAAGAAGCTTTCTTTAGTTTGCATTTCTCTAATTAGCTTTTCTTCTACTTCTTTTTGTTTTGATATATCTGTATGAGTCCCTCTAAATTTTATAGGCTTACCATCTGAGCCCCATTTAACTATTTTACCAATCTCTAAAATATAAATCCAATGCCCTTTTTTATGCTTTATTCTATAAATATTTTCCCAAATTTTTATGTTTCCTATTAAATAATTTTCAAAGTCTAAAAAATAAGTTTCTAAATCATCTGGATGCACTCGACTTTTCCAGAACTCTAAGCTCATATCAATTTCTGATATATCAAAACCAAGTATGTTAGCCCATTTTTTATCAAAGGTTACTTCATTGGTTAAAAAGCTCCAACTACATAAACCAAAAGACGAGACATCTAATATTAAGTCTATCTCTTCTCTTTTTTGCAAGTCTTCTGTTTGATCAAAAAGATACCCTTTAAAACAAGTAGCCTTACCTAAATTATTATAGATAATTTTAGTATGCCCATATACTTTTTTATAAGTACCATTTATATATCTTATACGATAGATTTCGTGAGTAAACTCATCTTTTTTATCTTTTAATGCTTTTTTAGCTACCTGCACAACTAGATTTAAATCATCTGGGTGAACCAAAGATATATATGAGATTTTCCCCGATAAAAAGTCTTTGGGATTAAAACCCAACAATAACTTAACACTTTCACTTACCTCTTCAACTAGCCAGTCATCTAAGTTTTTCCATGTAAAAAAAGTTATTTTTCCGTGTTGAATTATATTGCCCATCTTTATTTCCTAGTGGTTATTTTACGCATCTAACTGAGCATATCATAAATTATAGGTTGATACCTTTTAACTCTTTGTATAATTTAACAGCATATGAGTCTGTCATTCCTGAAATAAAGTCTGTAATACGATGCAATCTTTCATATAATGATAAACCATTATCTAAAGAGTTTTCTACAAAATCATTTGGTAAAAGTTTAACCAATAAGTTATTTTTAGCAAACTCAAAATGATTTGGATCACCAGAAAAGTAGATTGCTGGCACAAAAATATCAAGTAAACCCTCTATTACCTCATAACCAGCAAGTTTTAATCTAACAACATCTTTACAAGAGTAAATATATTTATAGGCATAAGTAAACATTTCATGAAATTGAGATGCTGATGGAATAACACTTGCTAAAGCTAAATCAAATTTACCCTGCATTATTTTTTCTTCATTAGTTAAAAATGAGTTTGAAACCTCTCTAACTAATTGTCCAATAACTTTGCCTGATAGATGCTCAATTTTATCTTTGTCACTAGAGAAACCTTCAATTTCTTCTAAATAAAAATCTTTTTTGTCTCTTAAAATATTTAAAAAGAAATCAACAACAACTTGATATCTAACATGACCCAACCTATAGCCATCTTGAAAGTCTGCTATCACATAACTAATATCATCAGCCGCTTCTAATAAATAAACTAGAGGATGTCTAGCCCAAACTTCACCTTTTTGTTGTTCAATTAAACCACATTTAGTCACAACATCATCAAAATATTTTTCTTCTGTTAAAAAGTAATTAAACTTTTTATGATTAATTTTACTTGAATCTCTATCTTGAATTTTTGCCTTTCTAGGGTACTTTAAAAAAGTACCTAAAGTAGCATAAGTTAATTGTAATCCACCTATTTTATCTGGAGTTCTATTATGTTTTTGCAAACGAGTTATTACCCGAAAACCTTGGGCATTCCCTTCAAAATTTTGAAATTCTGCAAGCTCAACAACATTTAATTCAGTTAAATACTTTTTTATATTTTCTGGACGGTTGAACCAATAAGCAATGGCATCTTCACCAGCATGACCAAATGGAGGATTTCCAATATCATGCGCCAAACAAGCAGCAGATAAAACTTCTGAAAAATTATTTGCTTCAATACCTTTTAAATCTATCGGATATTTTTCTTTTAAGGCATGTCCAACAATAGAGCCAATAGAACGTCCCACACAAGAGACTTCCATGGAGTGAGTTAGACGAGTTCTAATATAATCATCTGGTGCCAAAGGAAACACCTGAGTTTTATCTTGTAGTCTTCTAAAGGCAGATGAAAATACCAAACGATCATGATCTCTTTGAAAGTATGATCTTAAATCTCCATCATGAGACAAACAGCCCAATCTTTCTTTACTCATTAAGTTTTTCCATTTCATCATATATTTTCTCTTTTTAATCCATAAATTCATCTAGCTCTTCGCCAAACTCAAAATCAACCGCTTCTTTTACTTTAAAAACTTCTAATTCTCTTGCCACATACTCAGAGCTTAAAGCCCAAGTTTCAAGCATTTGTGACGCTCTATCTCTAATTAATAGACTAGAATGCCCCATTAAATTTATAGCTATACTTAAAAGTCTTTCATCTAAAATATGATCTATACAAAAAATTGTAGTCAAACAAGAGTTATCATCCAATTTAGATAAACGATCTAATGCTTTGTAACATTTTCCAAAGTATAAATCATTAAACCTTTTAGATTCACTTAAAGATAAAATTACATTTCCAACAACTCTGTTATTAGAGTCTTCAATTAAGGTAAATAAATCATCGTAACAATCTTCATTTCTTAGGCTTGCTAAACCTTCTGCTGCATTTGCTCTCACCCTTGCTGATTCATTTTTTAAATATAATTTTAAAACTCTTATTTTTGATGTATCATCTATTTTACAAAAGGATATTTTTTGTAAAGCCGTTGCCAAGTCTTCACTCGATAAATTACCATTTATAATTTCTTGATATAACTTATCAAACTCTTCTAGCTCTAATTCTTTATACCTCTGTCTTTGTTTTTCCCAAACTAGACCTTGATTTCCCTTTTTTTTACCGACACCCTCAAATAGATCTTTTGCCCGTTCAACTCCAGACAAAGCTAGACTCTCTAATGATTCCCAAGCTGCCTCTCTAACATCATTTTCTTCATCTCCAATTAAAACTTCTAACCAATCTACTTTTTCTTTTAACTCTAAAATACCTATTGCCAAAGCAACTATTTTCCTATTATTTGAAAAATTTGAATCTAAATAGTTTTCTAACAATGATTCAATAGCTTTTTTATTAATACCTTTTATTAAAGCCCAAGTATGTTTTTGAGCAATTGGACTCAAAGAATATGTACATTCTAAAAGCTTTATTACTGATTTTTTTGTACCTACAATACGAAGAGCTTGCAATGCTGTTTGTAGAACCTCTTGATTCATTCCACTAAGATAGGGTAAAAGTAAATCGTAAGCACGAGAACCAAGCGATGAAATTAAACGAATATTAATTTGTTTATAAAAGCCATCCTTTAATTTTTTTTCTTTTTTAATCATTATCTTTAAAAATAATGGGTTTTTAGTTTTTAATAAATAAGTAAAAGCCTTTCTTACATTTTCTTCTTTATCACTATTTAGAGCTTTTAATATTTTTTTTTGGGCTTCTGTTAAGTTTTTTTGTCTCTGCTCTTGAGATTTATCTAAAATATCTGCTTGAGATAAAAGCTCTAATGCTCTTTCTTTTAAAATAATATTTTTTTCTATTTTAGAAAACTGTTCTAAAATTAAAAATTTATCGACTAAATCAGAATGAAACAGCTCATTCATAGCAGATTTTTTTATATTAGTATCAGGACTTTTTAAAGCCTGTATAATATTTCTTTTTAATTTTTCACTCAAGTTTTAGTCCTCATCATTTGAATTTATAGACATCTGATCTTCATAATACAATACAAAGTTCTCATTTATTAGTATAAATAACTTTTCTAAAACATCACTAGGGTTTAAGCCCATTATATTAATATTAAGTACATTTGGAAACCTATCACTATAGCTATAATCTTTTTTATAAGCCTCTTTTGCTTCTTTTTTCATAAAATCAGAAATTGCATCATAAAACTCTATGTTTACTGAACCTGGTGTTTGTCTAAACCTTTTAATTACTAGTTTATATCCATAAATTCTTAGTTCTACTAATCTAAACATTAAATGCATATCTTTTGAAAAGCCACCATAACGATCAAACAATTCTTCTTTTAAAATATCTAAAGATTGTTTACTTGTTAAATTTGATACTCTTCTAAAGAAATCCATTCTCTCTTTGTAAGACGGAATATATTTTTCACTTACATATGAGCTAACTCTTAACTCCATAATAGGTAACTCTATATCTTCTCGATAATTTGAGTTTTGTAACTTTTCAATCGAATCTTTTAATAGTTTTGCATATAAATCAAAACCAATATTATGTACAAAACCACTTTGAGACTTACCAAGTAAATTACCTGCTCCTCTAATCTCTAAATCACGCATAGCAATTTTAAACCCAGAGCCTAAATCAGTAAATTCTTCTAAGGCTGATAATCTCTTTCTAGCTACTTGAGAAAGCATCTCATCTTTTTTATGAAATAAATAACTATATCCTTGAATATTTCTTCTACCTACTCTTCCTCTAAGTTGATATAATTGAGATAAACCAAAAGCATCGGCTCTTTCAACTAACATAGTATTTACATTTGGAATATCCATGCCAGATTCTACAATTGTAGTAGCTAACAAAACATCAAACTCTCTTCTCATAAAAGAAGTCATTACTTCTTCAATTTGTGTCGCACTCATTTGCCCATGTAAAATTTTTAATTTTAAATTTGGAAGTAACTTTAATAATGATGAAGCTCTCATCTCAATTGTTTCTACACGATTATAGATATAAAAAATTTGCCCATTTCTTTTGAGTTCTCTCTCAATAGCTTCTTTTATTGTTTGCTCTTGATATGGTAAAACAAAGGTTTTAATAGGTAATCTACCCATTGGGGGGGTATTAATCAAAGAGATAGCCCTAACTCCACCAAGTGACATATGTAGAGTTCTTGGTATCGGTGTCGCACTTAAAGTTAAAGAATCAACCCCAGCTTTTAAACCCTTTAACTTCTCTTTATTTTTAACACCAAATCTTTGTTCTTCATCAACAATCATTAATCCTAAATCAGCAAATTTGACATCTTTAGATAATAGACGATGCGTCCCAATAACAATATCAACTTTATGATCAAAAATATCTCTTAAAGTTTGTTTTATCTTTTTAGCTGAAACAAATCTATTTAAAACCTCTATTTTTACAGGATAACCAAGTAACCTTGATTGAAAAGTTTGAAAATGCTGTTGAGACAAAATAGTTGTTGGACACAAAACTGCAACTTGTTTATTATCTTGAACTGATTTAAAGGCAGCTCTAATAGCTACCTCAGTTTTTCCGTAACCAACATCACCACAAACCAAACGCTCCATAGGATATTGTTTTTGCATATCTTGTTTTATTTCTTCAATAACTTTTAATTGGTCTTTTGTTTCTTCATATTCAAAAGCTGCTTCCATTTCATCCATTAGCTCAGTATCACTAGAAAAGCGAAAACCTTTGGCTATAGTACGTTTTGCACTTAAACTAAGTACTTCTTTAGCATAAATTTCTACATCTTTTTTTACTTTATTTTTAACTTGTGACCAACGTACAGAGTTTAATCTGTTTAGTTTTGGTTGTCGTCCATCTGATGCTGTAAAACGATGAACCCTATTTACCTCAGTGATAGGCACTAAAACCTTATCGCTACCTTGATATGCTAAAACTAAGTACTCTTTTTTTATTCCATCAATTAAAATATTTTCAATTCCTTGAAATTTAGCTACCCCATGATCGGTATGTACAACAAATTCATTTTCTTTTAGCTCTGAAAAATGATGTAAAATATCACCCTCAAATAAACCATCAACCTTTTTCTTTTTTTTAGAAGCTTGATATGGGGCTCCCGTAAAGTCACTATAACTAATGAAAAGTAGTTTTTCAGAGGCTACTTCAAAACCACTATTAATTGATTTTTCTAGTAGATACACACCAGATTTTTTACTCATAGCATTTAGATTATTTATTTTTTTTACAAAAACATCTTTTGACTCTAAAAGCTTTTGAACCCTTTTTAAAAATCCACCCTTTGGTAAAAACAAATATATTTGAAAACCATCTTCAACTTTTTGCTCTAAAGTATCCATTAAAAGCTGCATATTTTTACCAAAATATACGACTCCATCAATATTTACTTCTTTCATTAAAAGTCTTGGCTTTACAAACGATGATCGATAATCAAGTAAACTTGCTGATGATTTAACATACTCGTTTAACCATTCGATACCATCTACTAAATCTCCTGCTTGTTCATCAAATGAGTCTTCTGATCTTGATTGAAAGTAATCTACAACTAATTGGTCTGGGTCTGAGGCTAGTTGATATCTTTCTTTGTCAAACTCTTTTGTTATATAAATTTTGGCACTTTTTAAGTTTTCAATTGATCTTTGAGTATATAAATCAAAGGTTTTTAAAGCATCTAATTCATCACCAAAAAATTCACATCTAATCGGTTGGTCTTCTGTTGATAAAAATATATCTAAGATATCCCCTCTAACTGAGAAATCTCCACGACTTGCTACCATTTCTTCTCGATGATAACCAAAACTAACTAAGGTTTTTATTAATTTATCCCAATTATAACTTTTACCTTTAACTAAACCCTGACTTAGCTCTCTAAATCTTGAAGGAGGAATAGTTTTTTGCGACAAAGCCTCTTTTGTTGTCACAACAATAACAGACTTTTTACTTTCAACTAATGACTTTAAACAAGATAAACGCTCAAAAATTGTTAAAGCATTCGGGGGTAAAAGTTCATTTTCTAATCGATCATATTCTGGATAAAATAAGACTTCTTCTTTTTTTAAAAACTCTCTTAAATCATTTACTAAGTGTCTTGCTGCTTCTTCACTTGGCATTTCAAGCAATAAATCTTTATCTGTATTTTTTAAGACCTTTAACAAATAAAAAGTATAAGAAGAACCATGAAAGCCCTTATGCTGATAAACAGGCATTTTTTCAAATTGCTCAAATAAGTTGTCTAATGACATTTTTTTCCTTTAAATACTAAAAAATTATTAAAGTATTATTCTACTTTATTAAAAGTATTTTGTAATCCATTATTGATAAGTACTCCATCTTTCCAAATACCTTTTTCTATTTTATACTTTGAAATACGCTCTCCGTACCCATTTGGCAAACCACTTTTCCAATTACCCTTATATGATTTATAAGTATTATTCAAATATATATACTCCCCATAGCCTGAAAAGTTACCCTTTTCAAAGTTTCCTATATATACATTTTTAGAGTTTAATTCTGTTTTTTTCCCTTTACCCGAAAGCCTTCCATTTTTAAAAAAACCTTCTGTTATAAAGCCACCACAAGAACAACTAAGTGATTCGTGATGTATTTGCTTTCCTTTTCCCATTAATTTTCCATCTTTAAAAATGCCTGTCATTTCATCACAAAGAAATAGGTCATCATCTTTAGGAATTATTTGAAAAACTGGTTTATGAAATGTAGCTTTTCCAGTGAAAAAATTATCCATAGGAAGTATTACACCAGAGTCATTCATTATATATCCATCTTTCATCATTTTTAAATCCTCTAAGGCTTGATTAAAAGACACTCCCTCAATAAAAGATAAGCAGAAAATAATAAAAGAAAATATTCCAACTCCTTTAAAAATCATTCTAGTAACAAAGTGATTTTTTAAAATACCTAAAGCTTTATATAATTGTGACAGAGGTAATATTTCAAGCTCTAAATCTGGATAAATTAGGTCTTTAATTGTATAAAATAAACTTAAAACAATTGAATACATTAAAGTTATAATAGGAGTAATCAAAAGATAGAAAGCTATTGTTACAACTCCAGTATCAAAATATTTATAAAGGTATATTATTGATAGGTAAAATATCAAAATTAGTAAAGTTACTAAAATAAAATAAGATTTTTGAAAAAAAATAGGTTTAAACTTTTTAAGTGGAGAAGAAAAGATAATTCCCAGTATATATATTGCTAAAAGTGGAATAAAAAAATATACTGAAACCAAATAGTATATCATAAAAATTAAAAGAAACCCTGTCCATGAAATTGCTTGAAAAATACAATTTAAAAAAACTATATATATCGGGAAAAAACTGATAACTACAGGCATAATCATTAATTGAGGATAAATTCTATCAACCTGCTCCTCTACATGATATAAATCTACAATTGACTTACAAAAAAAGTTTTTAGCTTCCCTTTTCACTTTAATATAGTCAATCAATGACCAAGATGAATTATGAAATGTTTTATCATCTATTGTGCAGTAAACCAAATTAATCTGACTTTTTTTATTATAAAAGCTACAGTTTAAGAAAGTACAGCTTGAAAAAGTCATTTTATTAAACTCTTCTAATGGGAATATACAATTTTTAAGTATACAATATTTAAGATGAATATCACTTTGCTTTAAGCCACAGAAATTAATCTCAGTAAATTTTTTATCTACTAATATCAGTTCAATATTATCGCTATTTGAATGAGCTAAAATAAAGTCTTTCAATTCATTTTTACTCAAATTCAAAGTTCTATTTACATTCGAAAACTCATCAACAGTAAGAAGACTAAATACTTTTTGGTAACTTTCAAACAAATAATCTATTCGATATTGATATTTTTTATTTAAATACCCATAATTACCAATTTGAATTTGTAGTTTTCCTTCAACTATCTCCATTTTCATTAAAATAGGAAGATTTTCAAACTCTGGATCTCTTAAATAATAATCGTTTTGATTCGTTCCTTTTTCAAATCTTAAATAATTATTTTTAGATTTAACTATTTTCCAGCCATCATCTAGTAAATATTTCTCTATTTTATTCCATAAACTCCTATTCCAACAAAAGTTACACGTTTTAAAATAATAAAAATAATTCATATTCAATCTTAACAATACTACATATCTTTTCAACAAATTGATTTTGTATAAACCTTTACACCCTTAGTGTTGATATGCGTAATTAGATCATCCGATTTAATACTACCAAAAGCAATAATATCAAAAAAATAAGGCAGGTAAGTTTCATCTTCAAAATAGTCTTTTACTTTTGCTGCGAAAAACATATCTACTTTTTTACCAAAAATTGCTATGTCAACATCTGATGCTACTTTAAATGTATTGATTGCTCTTGAACCAAATAAAATTGCTGATTCTACCTCTTCAAAAGAAGATAGAACCTTGATTATTTCTTTTAATTGTTTTTCTGATAAACCATATTTCATAGTTTTAATTTTAAATGTTTATGTAAACTTTTTACAATTGGATAAAAGTCTTCGCAGATAAAAATAAGCATCTCTTTAACAATACTCTCATTGTAAGTATTACTTGTTAAATTTCTTTTTTGTAATGCACTCATCCAAACATCAGCATCACTAATAATACCATCTACAAATGCTTGTCTTATAGCTTGTTTTCCATTTTTAACATCATCATAACCTTCATTCTCTAAATAGTCTTTTAAGGTTTTCCATGAAAGCTCAATTAATATTTCAAAACGCTGAATTAAACCTTCCATTTCTAATTGGTTCAGTTGCTTTATATCTCCAGTTACAACCTCATCAATCAACAAAAAAGCTTTTTCAAAGTTTTGAAACCTTTGTTTCCATCTTAATTCATTTTTCATCAATCAACCCTCATCACTAATCTAAAAGTGTCAGCCACAAATAAAAATTTTTATAGGAATAAATTCCTATCTCCTAGTTAAAATCAATTCTCATCATTAAAAGATAAATCAAGAGAAGTGACTTGGATAATACTTTCATGATCGGTTAATTTTACTTTGATTTCATCATCAATCACTTGATCTAATAATAAAAAAGAGAGAGCTTCTCCACCTTGTTTTTTACGACCAAGCTCCCACCTAGCTATGTTGATTTTATGATCTCCTAAAAGTCCACCAACAAAACCAATCATACCAGGAACATCTTGATTTTTTATAAGTAGCATATTACCTTCTGGCTCAATATCCATTGAATAACCACTTAGCTCTACAATTCTACTTTTTGTTGCAAATACTGTTCCTGATAAAGTTACTGGCTCTCCATCTCCATAAATCTCAATCTTTAAAAGGTGAGAGTAAGTTTCATGAAGAGGGTCTTTTATCATTTCAAGATTTAAGTTTCTATCTAATGCAATTTGAGCTGAGTTTATATAATTAACCCTAGCCTCTGTTGAATTTTGAAAAAAGCCCTTAAAATATGCTGCTTTTAATAAATCTGATTGATCTCCTAAATCTTTACCCGAAATTATCATACGCATAAAAGAAGGGTTGAACTTAGTTAATTGAGAAGCTATGCATCCCATTTTTTCAGCTAGCGAACAAAAAGCTCTTGAATGAGGAAAAATTTCACCCTCAACAAGTGGCATATTTACAGGGTGGTCTACTACTTGGTTTTTTAAAGCTTTCACCATTTGTTTAGCAATAGTGCGACCTACCCTAAATTGAGCTTCAATTGTGCTTGCCCCAAGATGTGGAGTACAAACACAATTTGGATGAGAAAATAAAGGATGATTGATAATTGGCTCTTGGGCAAAAACATCAATACCAGCTTTAGCTATATGTCCTTCATTTAATAATCTAAATAAGGCATCTTCATCTACAATTCCACCACGAGCGCAATTAATTAAAACAGAACCTTGCTTCATTTCTTTTAAGTTTAGATAATCTAACATACCTAAAGTTGTTTTTGTTTTTGGAGTATGAATCGTTAAAATATCTACCTGAGTCAATAGATCATTTAAATTATCTACTTTGATTGCATGATGTTTTTCAAACTTTTCTTTGGAAATATAAGGATCATAAGCATAAATATCCATACCAAAAGCATGAGCTATCTTAGCGACATGAGAGCCAACTTTACCTAAACCAATAATGCCTAATTTTTTATTTAAAAGCTCGCTACCAACAAACTCTTTTCTGCTCCACTTTCCTGATTTTAATAACGCCCCTGCTGCACCTAAATTTCTGATTGCAGATAATAATAAAGCTATAGTATGTTCTGCAGCTGATACAACGTTATCAGATGGTACATGAACAACTAAAACACCTTTTTTAGTGGCATAATCAACATCAATATTATCTACTCCAATAGCAGCTCGACCAATTACCTTTAATTGTACTCCTGCATCAATAATACTTTTATTAACAGCCGTTTGTGAGCGAGTTACTATTCCTTGATAATTTTTTATAATCTCTATAATTTTATCTTCTTCTAATAAAGCATGAACGTCTACTTCTAAACCTTCTTTTCGCATCAACTCAATTGCAATGGGATGTAGCTCCCCTGTTACAAGTACTTTAGTCATTGTCTAATATCTCCTGTATTATTTGAAGTAAATCTTCTATATTTTTTTTATTTAACATTCCCATGTGACCTATTCTAAAATAGTCTTCTTTTAAATCACCATATCCACTAGCAATTAAGATCCCTTGAGCAAATACTTTTTGTATCAGTTGTTTTACATTCATAGGGCTTTTAATATTACTTACCGTTAAAGACCGATGATTTTTTTTTGCATATAAATCAAAGTTATTTTTAAAACAAAAGTCCCAAACCAATAAAGCCATATCTTTATAATTTTGATAATGACTTTCTAGGTTTTCTAAAAAACAGTCTAATTGTAAATCTAACTTTTGCATTGTTTGTACGGGTGGAGTAAAAACAACATTACTTTTATCGTGAGCTTTAAAATATTTTTTTAAATCGAAATAATAAGTGTTTATTTTATTATTTTTTTCTATTTTACTTCTTAGAACCTTGGAATACCATAAAAAACAAAGACCTGGATTTAAGGCTAAACATTTTTGTGAACCAAATATAACCCCATCAATATTATCTGATTTAAATTGAATCCCACCAACAGAAGATACACCATCTATTAACACTAAAGATTGAGCATTATCCTTTATTAATTTAGACAAATACTCTATATCATTTAAAACTCCATTAGAAGATTCACTATGAGTAATTAAAATAGCCTCATAATTTTTAGTTTTAACTTCTTTTATAAAACTAGTCTCATCAATTCCTCCACCTTTTAATATATCAAAATACTCTACATCATGACCTAAAGCTTTTGCTATATCAGCCCATCTATTTGAAAATGATCCTGATCTAATCGACAAGATTTTAGCTTTTGGAATATTTGTTAAAACTGCTTCCATCATACCAGTAGCTGATGCACCTGCTATTAAAAAATTTGCCTCCCATGATAAAAACTTAGAAAGCTTATTTTGTATTGATTGATAAAGAAAATTAAAATCTTTACTTCTATGCCCTATCATATGATGAGGTATTACTTCTAAATCATCATTCAAACTCGCTGGCCCCGGAATAAAATGCACATACTTTGTATAAGACATAAAATCTTGTTGCTTTTTATTTGAAAATTGATGATTTCCTTTTTTAAAAAACTCGTAAATACCATCACTCAGATCTTGGGGGTACCTCTTTTTTACTAAGTCTAACTCTTCTTTTGATAATAATAATGGTAATAAACCAAGTAAATTTGTCCCTCCAAAAGATTCTATGTTAGATAAATCAACAAAAGGTCTTTTTTCTATGCCATAATATGGAATCATACAAGAAACGACACTTTTTGTTTCAAAATCAGTAACCCCATCTCCTATAAAACAAACTTCTTTTAAATTTAGACTCTCTACTAATTTTGGCTTGCCCATTTTAGCCAATAAAGGGCTATCAATCACTCTACAATGACCATCAATAGTTTCAAACTCTATAGCATAGATTTCATCAATTCCTAAAAGTTGAGCACTCGGCAAAATTCCTTTTTTAAAACCTCCACTAATAATTATTAGGCGTTTTTTTAAAAACTTTAAAATCTTACAAAGTTCAATCGCACCATTTATTAAATTACTTTTATATATATGCCCCAAAAGTTCTAAATGAAAGTCTTCTAAATTCAAAAGGTTTAATCTTTGATTGTAAGCCTCTTTAACATCTAGTTTACCTTCCATAGAGCCTTTAGTTAGCTCAATTACTTGTGGTTTTTTTAAAAATTTAGCCAGTTCATCGATTCCCTCAATTGTACTAAGAGTAGAATCAAAATCAAAACATATTGTTTTGTACATTTTTCCTCAATTTTAAATGGATCCAATATTCAGAGGATTGTACACTATATGCCTTTCAAGCTCAAAAAAAGAAGTACTTTTAAAGTTCTATTTTGCTCTTCAAGCTACTTTCATGTAGTATTTTAAAAAAATCAACGGAGAACTAAATTATGAAAGATATTAAATTAACTCAGGTCGTCAATTGTGCTGGTTGTGCTGGTAAACTTCCCCCAAAATTTCTATCCGATGCTGTTCATGGCATTGACTGGTATAGCAATCAAAACGTTATTCAAGCGATGGAAAATAATGAAGATGCAGGAGTATTTAAAATCAATGAAACAGAGTCTTTAATTCAAACTACAGATTTTTTTACTCCTGTTGTTGATGACCCCTTCACCTATGGACAAATTGCTGCTGCTAATGCATTATCAGATATATATGCAATGGGTGCAAAACCCTTAAGTGCTCTTAATTTAGTTTGTTACTCAGAAGACCTAGGCCCAGAAATACTAAAAGAAATATTAAGAGGCGGAAACGACAAAGCTAAAGAAGCAGACTGTCCTATTCTTGGAGGCCACTCTGTAAAAGCTCCTGAATTAAAATACGGAATGGCTATTACTGGCATTGCTCAGACTAATAAAATTAAGTATAACTCTGGCGCTAAAGTCGGTGATATTTTAATTTTAACAAAAGCACTTGGTACAGGTATTTTAAATACAGCTATCAAAAGGTCTCAACTCAGCCCATCTACCATGAAAACTCTCATTGAATCTATGGCAGGTTTAAATAAAAAAGCTGCTGAAATTATGATTAAATACGATACCAATGCTTCTACAGATGTTACTGGATTTAGTCTTGTTGGTCATGGTATGGAAATGGCAAAATCTTCAAATACAGACCTTTTGATTGATACAAGTACACTTCCTGTATTACCCGATGTACTTCAAGCTATTAAAGATGGTTTTGTAACAGGTGGAGATAAAAATAATCGAATTTATACCGATGGTCATTACCAAGTATCTGATAACGTCAGTTCACAAATGCAAAATATTTGTTTTGACCCTCAGACATCTGGAGGTTTATTGTTATCTGTTTCTAAAAAAGATGCGCAAAACCTTTTAAAAGAACTCCAAGACGTTTGCCAATTTGTTAAAATCATTGGAGAGGTCACAGAATCTAAAAACAATCAAAACTTGGTTCATTTAGTATGAAATCTGAAGATGAAATTTTAAAAGATATAGACCTCAATCAATTGCCACTTTTTCATAAAGTTGCACCCCATACTGTACCTGAAATTGAGTTAGATGAAGTTCTAAAAAACATCAATCAATTTTCATTAATTATTGATGTAAGATCAGAAAGCGAATACCAAGCTTCTCATCTACCCAATGCTATTAACTTTCCTATTTTAAACGATGAAGAAAGAAGAGAAGTCGGAGTCATCTATAAACATAAAGGTAAAGAACCTGCCACAAATAAAGCCTTAGAGTTTTCTATCCCTAAACTATCTCAATTAAAAGAGCTTTTATCTAAATCTGAAAATCCTAGTTTTCTAATTTACTGTTGGAGAGGTGGGGGCCGCTCTCGATATACGACTAATGAAATTATTAAAATGGGATTTTGTGCAAAAAAACTTAAAGATGGACACAAAGCTTGGAGAAAAGTTGTACACCACTCTTTATATAACTCCGAAGTACCAAAGTTTTTAGTATTAAAAGGATTAACTGGGGTTGGTAAAACTGAAGTTTTAAGAGCGATACAAAATAAGTTTAGATTTTTAGATTTAGAGTATTACGCTAGAAATGCTGCCTCTAGTTTTGGTAGAATCCCCTTTCAAATCTTAAATGATTATCATTTTGTTAGCCAAAAAAGCTTTGAAGAACAAATCTATCAAGACCTACATTTAAACCAGATTCCCATTTCAAAACATGGTATTTTAGCGGAGTCCGAAAGTCGTAGAATTGGACATTTATTTTTATCTAATCCATTATTCGATCAGCTTAAAGAGTCTAAAACAATTTTAATCACTTGCTCTATTGAAAAAAGAGTTGAAAGAACGTACAGAGACTACATTGGGAATAATAACGAAGGGTTACAATTACTTTTTGATGACATGCAAAAAATTAAAAAATATATGTCAAAAGCAGAGTTTCAAAAATTATTAGAGTTATTTGAGGCTAA
Source organism: Candidatus Cloacimonadota bacterium (assembly GCA_002402105.1). Classification (GTDB taxonomy): domain Bacteria; phylum Muiribacteriota; class UBA6191; order UBA6191; family UBA6191. Next base: position 218,393 of record NVVD01000002.1, on the reverse strand, counting down.
TAAAATACATGAGTTATTAAAAGTACTTTTGTTAGAGTATTATGACCCTAAATACTCTGGAATCTACAAAAAAGAAGAATTTTGTATTGATAGTACAAACATGGATAGTGCTATTAATGAGCTTTTAGATTATTTATAAAAAGATACGACCATTTAAGCCAAGCACACTCATACCAAGTAATGCCAAAATTAAGGTAACAATCCAAAATCTTATGACAACTTTACTTTCATCCCAACCAAGTAGCTCAAAGTGATGATGTATAGGAGCCATTAAAAATATTCTTTTTTTGTTACGTAAACGATAAGATGCCACTTGTAAAATAACAGAAATTGCTTCAATTACAAAAATTCCCCCAACAACAATTAAAAACAATTCAGCTTTGCATAAAACAGCAACTGTACCCAACGCTCCACCAAGAGCTAAAGAGCCTGTATCTCCCATAAAAACTTGAGCTGGCTTGCAGTTATACCATAAAAAGCCAAGACAAGACCCAACCATGGCAAAACAAAAAATACTCAATTCTCCCATTCCAACTATATGGGGTATGCCTAAATGGTGGGAGTAAATAGCATTACCAGACAAATAAGCAACTACTCCCATACAAGCAATAACAATAAACATGATACCCGTAGCTAATCCATCTAAACCATCTGTTAAATTAACAGCATTAGATGAACCTACAATGGTCAGTGTAGTTAATAAAATATAAAAATAACCTAAGTCTAACTCTGTACGTAATAAGGGTACAAATAAGGTATTTGGTACATTTGGGTCTAAATATAAAGTTATGCCAATAGTCAACCCAATCACTGTTTGAACCAATAATTTATAACGAGCTATAACTCCACCAGTCCCCTTTTTTGTAATTTTTAAAAAGTCATCAGCAAAGCCCAATGCGCCCATTCCAAGTAAAGTACCAAGTACCATATACAAATTTCTATCTAAATGCTGCAAAAGACAAGTACTAACAAAAACAGATACAATAATCATGATTCCTCCCATTGTAGGGATTCCTGACTTTTTTAAATGTTCTTTTACTCCTTCTTCTCTAATTTGTTGCCCTATTTTTTTTTCTTGCAACTTTTTTATTACCCAAGGGCCCAATAAAAAAGTGATGATAAATGCTATAACTAAAGACGATATTGCACGTAAAGTAATACTACTTATGAAACTTGCTATCATAATTTCCTTGAAAACTTATATACTCAAAACAATAAAACCATTTGCATTTGGGTATAAGCTTTTAATATTTCTGGTAAATTTTTTCAAGTGCGAAAAACCTTGAACCTTTAATGACTATACATTCACTCTCTAAAATGTGAAGTTCACTTATTACATCATCTATTCTTTGATACTTTTTTATATCTATCGAGTTTTTTTCTAATTTTTCATATGCTTTTGAAAAAATCTCCCCAAATAAACAAATTTTCTTTGGTTTTAACTTAAGTAAATCAGATAAAACTCTTAAATGGACTTCTTCTTTATTTACGCCAAGTTCTAACATATCTCCTAAAATAAAAATACATTCATTTACATTAGACACCGATAAAAAAAGTGCTGACATTGACTCAGGAGATGCGTTGTAACAATCTAATAAAAAATTTTGACCCTTTTTTATACATCTTTGCATTCTTAATGGAGTCATAGCTATTTCATTATCTAAACTCACTTCTATCTCTAAATATTTGATCGCAATTTTGGATAATTCAAAACTTATAGAAGGACCAAAGCCAATTTTTTCAATTTGTTTTTTTTGAGGAATCAAATGATCAAAAGTGATTACCTTTAGATCATCTCTAGCTTCTTGTTCATATTTTTTTGGCAAAATTAATATAGAACCAGTTCTCATCTGTTTACTTAATTTTAATTTTTCTTTTACTAACTTACTATGAGAATCAAAAAACTCCATATGAGATTGAAATATATTTGTAACAATCATCATATTAGGCTGTAAAATCTTTCCTAAAAGTTCCATCTCATTAGGGGTTGATATACCCGCTTCAAAAATTCCATACTTTTGATTTTCTTCCATTTTTAAAAGACAAATTGGTAAACCTAAAAAATTGTTATAGTTTCCTTCTGATGAATAACATAAGTCTTGCCCAATTAATTGAGACATACAATCTTTTGTACTAGTTTTTCCAACAGACCCTGTAATACCAATTATATATGTTTTTAATTTAGTCTCTCTGTACCATTTTGCATAAGTCTGTAAAACATCTAATGCAGACTTTGCAATGACTAAAGTTACATGACTAGCTACTTTTACTTTTTTTTCAGCAATAATTAAATTTGCACCATTTTCAATCGCTTTATCTATGTAGTCGTGACCATCTTGGGACTCACCTACCATCGCTAAAAAACCACAGTTTTTTTGAATTAGCCTTGAATCAAAATGAAGAAAATTAAAACATAGATTAATATCACCACAAACAAACTGAGCCGATGAACAATTTATTAAATCTTTAAGAAAATGATTTGGCATATTCTAAAACAACCTGTTTATCACAAAAGTACTCTTTTTTATCTCCAATAATTTGATAGTTTTCATGACCTTTTCCACATATTAATAATACATCACCAGAGTTTAACTGACTCATCGTATCTTCAATAGCCTTTTTTCTATCCAAAATAATTTGATATCTAGCTTTATCACTAAAACCACTTTCAATATCTTTTATAATATCTAAAGGATTTTCAGATCTTGGGTTATCATTACTTACAACGATTATATCAGCGTATTTCTCAGCACTCTTTGCCATTAAAGGTCTTTTTAAAGGATCACGGTTTCCACCACATCCAAAAATAACATTTAATTTACCTTTTACCTTAGATGACACAGCAGACAAAACAAACTCTAAAGATTCAGAAGAATGAGCATAATCAACATAAATAAATCCACCATTAAAAGAAGTTATTTTTTCCATTCTACCAGGTATAAATTTTACTTCTTCTAGTGCTTTTTGCATCTCATTTTTTTTAAAGTTTAAATTTGATAAAACAGATAAAACACAAGCTATATTCTCTCCATTAAAAAAACCAGTTAAATGAGTTTTAAAGTCTGTCTTTTCATACTCTAAAGTTAAACCATTTAAATCATCACTTAAATTACTATTTTTTAAACCATACCGAATGGTCTTTACATCAATACTTTTAGCAACTCTATCTCCATACAATGAACGATCTAATATATAAGCAGTATAGTTTGATTTTCCTCGAAAAAACTTGGCTTTTTCTTCAAAATAGTTTTCCATATTTAAATGACAGTCTAAATGCTCTTCTGATAAATCAGTAAAAACCCTATGTCTAAAATAATCTATAGCCACTCTATCTTGTAAAATAGCCTGTGAAGAAACCTCACTCACTAAAGTATCTATTTTTTCACTGCTTAACTTTTTTAATATCTCAACAAAATCATTTAAGCCTGGTGTAGTATTTACCATACTTTCATGATGACTCTTATAATAAAGGCCCATCGTTCCTATATAAGCAACATCTTGTGATAAGTTTTGTAAACACTTAAATAAGGTATAAGCTATAGTTGATTTACCTTTTGTTCCTGTGATACCAATATGCTCAAAGCTAGTAAATAAATCATAATAAAACTTTTCAACATCCTGTCTATATATTTTACGAACATCTTCAACAACAATTATATTTTTATAATCAACCTTAGATTTTGATTTTTTCTCTAGAATGATTGCTAAAGGCTTTTTTTTTAAAACAAATGGCAAGAACTTTTCAAAGTTAAAGTCCCCCATAATATAGAAAATACTATTTTTTTGTAAATACTTTGTATTTGAGCAAAGGTCCTGCGCATTTAATCCATAAAGAGTTAATCCCATATCCAACTATCCTCATCATCTAAAGCTTGTGTTTTAACTGATGGCTTAATCGTTCTTGGCTGAATGAAACCTGGCTCATCCAATCTTAACCATTCAGGCATTTGGTCTTCTTCATCAACTAAAACTTCCGTTGAGTTTTCAGTCCAATCAGGACCAGCAGATGGGCCGCTTTCTTGTCTAATTTTATCAGGTGAAAAATCTAGATTTGTTTTTTCAACTTCTTCTTTTAAAGATGGATCTGGTTCCACATTCAAGTAAGCTAATATTTCTTTTCCTAGATCGCTAAACATAGGAGCAGCTACTTGTCCTCCATAGTATTTCTCACCTTTTGGCTCATTGAGCATAATATAAATTACTAATCTAGGATCATCAGCTGGAACTGCTCCCACAAATGATGCCACATGAGGAACTACCTCTTCTTCAAAAGGGTCCCTCTCTTTATGCATCTCTGCTAAACTTTGGGCTGTTCCTGTTTTTCCAGCAACTCTATAACCAGGAATATAGGCTCTTTTTCCTGAACCATCTTTTTGAGTTACAGTTTTAAGCATGCCTACTAATAAATCGGCATTCTTTTTTTGGATTACTCTACGAATTGGATTTTTTGCTATTTCACTTGTTTTTCCTTCAAATGTTTTTGTTTTAAATAAAATTTGAGGCTGATAAAGAATCCCACCATTTACTATAGATCCAAATGCTCTTGCTACTTGTAACGAATTAACAGCTACTTCTTGTCCAATTGATTTGGCGGCCAAAGATAAACCTGACCATGTTCTTGGATGCCTATTTAGTCCCTTAATTTCTCCTGGTAATTGAATTCCTGTCTTTTCTCCAAAACCAAAAAGCCTCATATATTCATAAAGCCTTCTAGTTCCTAATCTTTGTCCTATTTGAATAGCACCTACGTTACAAGACTTTTTTAAAATATGTGAACAATCTAAAGAACCATGTGAACGCCTTCCATCACAATGGATTCTAAAAACATCATATAGTTCTATATATCCGTTACAAGAAAAATCATCTAAAATTGTAATAGCATTCGACTCAAGAGCCGCTGCAACCGTAAAAACTTTCATGGTTGAACCAGGCTCTACTTGATCTGAAATTACTCTATTTTTGAAATCTTCTGAAGAGTAAAACCTATAATAATTTGGATTATAGTTTGGCTGTGATGCCATGGCTAAAATTTCTCCATTATTTGGGTTCATTACAACAACAACTGCACTTTTTGGACGATTTACTTCAAATGCCTCTCTTAATCTTTTTTCAACAATGTATTGTATAACTACATCTAAAGTTAAATAAATACTTGTCCCTCCACTTGCTTTACGCACTTTTCTTTCAGAGTTTGGTATGATTAAACCATTTAAACCACGTTCGTAACTTATGATTCCATCTTCACTTTTTAATAGATTTTCGTAAAAAAGTTCTACTCCTTCTAAGCCTTTTTGGTCACGCCCAACAAAACCGAGTACATTAGAAGCAATCATATTATATGGATAGTACCTTTTATAAGAATCTTCAAAGTAAATACAATTTGCTAAAATACCAAAATCATTTGGACTAGGAAGGTTTTTTCTTTCAAACTTCATTTTAGCTTTTATTTTTAAATATTCTTGAGAGCTTACATCTCTTTTTAAAAGTAAATACCTTCTTTTTTTCTTTTTTGCTATTAATAGTTTTTTTAGTAAGGGTTTTACTTCTAGTCTTGTAAAGCGAGATAACATAGATAATGTTGCTTCGGGGTTTTTCACCTTTGTAGGATCGCAAGTCATTTGTTTTACAGCAGCAGTAAAAGCTAATTGATTTCCATTTCTATCAAAAATTGTTCCACGTCGTCTTAAAACTTTTTTTTTACTAAAATGTTGCTTATTTGCTTTTTTTTGCCAAAAATCATGTTTTATTATTTGTATGTAATATAATCTAGAAGCTATAATTAAAAAGATTAAAAGTAGTGACAACCTCACCCACTTTAGTTTTGTATCTATTTTTGTTTTAGCATTCATTACTTACTTTTTCTCAAAAACACGTAATCTTGCAGAACGTGATGGCGGATTTTCTTCTAGCTCTATTTTACTAGCTTCAAAGCCTTTACGAGAGATCATTTTACCCAAAGCTTCTTTATATTCACCCTCTGGTAATAGATGTTTTGGCATATTTGATTCTTCTAACCATGAGCGAAATTTCCTTTTTACAATTCTGTCTTCTAAAGAATGAAAAGAAATAACAAGTAATCTTCCACCAGACTTTAAACTATCAAAGAAAAAGTCTAATGAATTTTGGATGACCTCAAGCTCATTATTGATATAAATTCTAAACGCTTGAAAGCTTCGAGTTGCACCATGAATTTTTTGTTTGCGTAAATGTGACTTTGGCAAACAATTTTCAATAATAGATGCTAACTCTAAGGTCGTGTTAATATTATGAATATTCTCATGAATGCTTCTTGCAATTCTGTAGTGAAACTTATCTTCACCATATTCTAAAATAACCTGAGAAATTTCATCAATACTTGCTTCTTCAAGCCATTCTTTCACAGTAAAAGAAGAGGTATCGTTCATCCTCATATCAATAGGCCCATCTTTCATAAAAGAAAAACCTCTTTGAGGAGTTTTTAATTGAGACATCGAAGTACCTAAATCTAGTAAAACCAGATCTAAATTTGAATTTTTTATTTCTTCAATTCCAAACTTTTTTGCTTCCGAAAAATTACCATGATGTAGTATCAATCTTTCATCGAGGATATTTTCTGAAAAATGATTGATGATATTAGCATCTTGATCTATACCAAAGTATTTTTCAATTTTTTTATCTTGAAGAATTAATTTAGCATGTCCACCATGACCTAAAGTTCCATCAAAAACAAATTTACAATTTTGAGGTATGTTTTCAAGCACTTCTCTATACAAAACTGGATAATGCTCGATTCCTTGAAATTTCATATTACTTCTCTAAATATATAACAGAACTTTCATCAGGTTCTACCATTCCCAGCTGCTCTTTTGCAATAAACTCAACTCTTTGCAATGAGCTTAAACTGACTTGTTGTTGTAAAAAACTTTCTAATAGTTTTTCTTGAGTCGCTATTTTCTTTTTTTCAATGGCTTCTTCATTTACTAAAGAAACTAACTCCATACTTTGATAGACATAAATAAATAACAAACTAGATATACAGAGTAAAACAAAAATAAAACTCATTGTTATCTTTTTTTGATTCTGTAAAAATCTTTGTTTCAAAACCTCTTTATGAGGAGTTTTTTTTATTTTTATTTTCATAAAGAATTTACTTAAAAACTGACTGATTACTTACACAGCAACTTGACAATAGTTTCTAAAAATTACCATTTTTTGTTATTATATACACAAAGTAAAAATTTATCAGTAAGTTTTACAAAAAGATACTAACTAACAATAGTAATAATAATTTCTCTTCTATGAGAATGTTTTCTATGCTCCCAAAGATAAATACCCTGCCATATGCCTAAGTTTAATTGCCCTTCACTCATTGGAATATTTAAAGATGTTTGTGTCAAACAAGATTTTAGATGTGAGGTAGTATCATCAGGCCCCTCTAAAGTATGAGTATGCCAACTTTGATTTTCTGGTACTAACTTCTCTAAAAAACGTTCTAAATCTACTTTTGCACTTGGGTCTGCATTTTCTTGAATAGTCAAAGATGCAGAAGTATGTTTTAAAAATACATTTACTAAGCCTATTTCAATATCTGAAAGCTTGACTATCTCTTCAATTTTWCTTGTTATTTCATACAAACCCTTACCGTTCGTATCTAACTTTATTATCTCTTGTTTCATTCAAATAATCTCCCTTGCAGTTTGCACATATTCATGATAATGTTTCTTACATGAGAGTCAATAAAAATACATTTTCGGGGGCTTTAGCCTCCTTTTTAGATGCTTTTGCTATCTATTTTATCTTAAGTTTTTCTTTTTATCTTCGTTTTTATAGTGGTTTAATAGATATAAATAAAGGTATTCCAAGTTTTCAAACTTATTCTAATGCTTTTATTTTTATTTCGATGCTATTTTACTCCATTTTTGTCTTTTCTGGTCAATATCAAAAAGGCTTTCGCTTTACTCCTGAATACAGTTGGCTTTTAAGCCGAAATATCTTTTATGGGTTTTTACTCCTAACATCTTTCGCCTTTTTTTACAGAGATTTTAATTTTTCAAGACTTACAGTTAGTATTTCATTTTTTGCTATCTTTATATTTCTTAATATTTTTTCATATTTAAGAGCTCTATTTATACAAATGATAATGCCTAACTTATTTAAAAGAAGTAATATTCTAATCATAGGCACAAACACTAGAGGTTTAGAAATCTATCAAAACTTAAAAAACTCTAATGATTCCTTAAATCTATCTATGATTGGCCCTTCTTCTATCCATCTACCCTCAAATTTTAATTACCTAGGTCCATTAAACAACTTTAAACAAATCACTCAAGAACATCTAATTAACGAAGTTATTATTGCTCTTGAAGATAAAGAAGAAAAAAAAGCTATTCAAATTGTTGAAGAGTGTGAACAAAAAGGCATTCACTTTTCTGTTGTTCCTGATCTATTTGAAATCATAACTAGTAAAGTGGAAATTGGAGCTATACATGGGGTTCCTGTTATTGCTATAGGATCTAGACATGATAGTCTCAGCATGCAATATACTCTGAAAATTTTTGTTGACCGACTTTTGAGTGCAATTTCATTAGTTGCACTTTTCCCTCTCTTTTTAATCATCTATCTTATGATTAAAATAGAAGATGGTGGGCCTGTTTTTTATTCACAAGAACGAGTTGGTTTAAACGGAGAAACTTTCAAAATGTATAAGTTTCGCTCTATGCGAACAGACGCAGAAGACAAATCTGGCCCTACTTGGGCTATAAAAGGTGATACAAGATGGACAAAAGCTGGTACTTTTTTACGAAAAACCTCTATTGATGAGCTTCCTCAACTCTGGAATGTACTAATTGGACAAATGTCTTTAGTTGGAGCTAGACCTGAAAGACCTTTTTTTGTCAATCAATTCAAAGAAAAAATCCCTGGCTATATGATTAGACATCGTATGCCTGTTGGTATTACTGGATGGGCACAATGCAATGGTTTGCGTGGTCAATCTAGCATAGAAGACAGAACAACTTATGACTTACATTATGTTGAAAACTGGTCTTTTATACTAGATATAAAGATTTTATTTCAAACTGTTTTTAAATTAGTTTTTATACAGAGTGGTTATTAAGAACCAAGTTTTAAAGACACCTTAACTTTTTCTTTTTTTGGCTGAGACACTTGCTGAGATTGTTTAGGAGCCATTCCCGGCATCATACCTGCCATCATTCCCATATCCCCCATGCCAGACATCTGATTATTCTGTGTATTTTGCTTGTTACTTTCTAATTTTTTCTTTTTTGGCTTTCTATTTGGATCAATGTCTAAAAATTCAATTTCTTCACGAACTATAATTTCAGTCACTAATTTATCTATGCGATTAAAGTTTTGAAGCTCTTGTTCAAAAGCCATCCCTAATTCATAAAATCTACCATTTAATCTATGTACCATAAATTGAACAGATTGCTCTTCTTCAATATCAACAGGACAAGTATCTAAATGTAAGTCTATTACTTCCATATCTGGAATATAGTCTTTATCTTTTTGTATATTTTCGGCTTTTTGAGATAATTGATTATTTAATTCGTTACTATTTGTCCAATTTTTTGACATAACAAAACCAAAATCAATTAAATCTTCAATATCTGGACAATTTCTACAATCTGAAAGCTTTATCCTTTCATTATCTTCTTTTTCATCTATTTCAATAGCATCTTTAGTAATAGCAGCCCCAACAATGACAGGTATATTTTGTGAAAGAGCTATAGACTTTAAACTATTTACAACACTTTCTATTTTTAATATCTTTGAACTAATCGCTTCATTGCTTGGCATAGATTGTAAACCATCTATAATTAAAACAAAGTTTTTACTCTTATATTTTTGCTTTAAAATTTTTATTTCATTTTCAATTAATAATGGAGTTGAGATTTGAGAACCAGCAACAAGATGCAGATAGTTTTGAAATTTAGAAAACTCATCTAAAGATTTTTGGAACGCATTTTTTCTAGTCGAGTTACCCATAATTTTTGCTTTTTTAAGGGTGTCTAAAGGTAGATTAGAAGACCAAGAAGATGCATTATATAACAAATCCATAATTGGAGTATTAAAATTATAATACAAAACTGGAACTTTTTTATCTTTAATAATAGAACAAGCAATAGAAAGTAAAAGTGAACTCTTTAAACGATTTTTTGAACCTAATATTAAACTGATATTACCTTTTCTAAAACCTGAAATTAAAGAGTTCATTTCTTTAAAATCAGAAAAACCATAACCTAACAGTTCTCTTTTTCCATCAGCTTCACGAGCTTCAAGCTCCATCATCAATTGTTTTAATGGGTATGCAAATGGTTGAGCTGTTGTCTTTATTGCTATCTGAGGTTTTACTGGCTTTTTATCCATTTTATTCCTTGTTTTTATTAAACATCTTATTAGAGAGTATATGAGAAATTTTTTCTTTGCTAAAATTTATATTACAATTATACTAAAAGAAAATCGTTTTGAGAATTGTAAATAATCACTCCTTTTATAAATTCTTACAAAACCTATTGCTTTGGATACTATTATGAATATTTTAATCACAGGAATCATGGGACAAGTTGGTTTTAATCTAGCCCACTACTTTTATCTTGATAAAAATAATATTTTTGGTACTTATCATCAAAAAATTTGTACACAATTTCCTTCAAAATTAATTGATTTATCAAAAGATATTTTTTTATCTCAACAAAGTTTCAATCATCAAAAACTGGACTTAATTATTCATTGTGCTGCTCTTACTGATGTAAGCTTTTCAGAAAATAACCCAAAACTAACAAATCAAATCAATCATCTCTCTACTCAAAAACTACTCTCACTAGCTAAAAAAAACAATATCCCTTTCATTTATTTATCTACAGACTTTGTATTTAACGGAAATTTAGGAGATTATAATGAAAACTCTCATACAGACCCTCTTTCATCTTATGCCAAATCAAAATTATATGGTGAACAAGCTATTCAATCTTATCAAAAGTCGATTATTTTAAGGTTTACTCCAATTGGACATTTTCTAAAATTGAAACATCATAACAATAGCCTAATCGACTGGATTATAGAGTCTTCTCTAAGCAATACTAAAATTAAACTTTTTTATGATAAAACCTTTAGCCCTATCTCAAGTTTTGAAATTTTTAAAACAATTCAAACTTTAATTCTAAATAATCAATTTGGATTATTTCATATTGCCTCTGAGTGTAATTCTATCTATCAAGCAGGTAGATTAATCGAAAATATATTTCATTTAAATAAAATTGTAATTCCATGTAAATTTCCTAAAAATGATTACTCTAAAATCAGACCTAAATACTCTCATTTAAGTAGTAAATATCTTAAATCATTTAAATTAAAAGAAATTCTGCAAAATATTAAAAAGCAAAGAGAAAGTATATGACTTTAGATTATTCTATTCTCATTTTAAATTATAACGGAGACTTTATTTTAGAGAGGTCAATTTTGCATACTTTAAATATCATGAAGTCTTCTTCTTTAAATGGTGAGCTCATTATTGTTGATAATTGTAGTACTGATTCTAGTCTAGAAATTATTAAAAAATTTTCTAAACAAATTACTCCCTTTTTTCTTCAAGAAAATATAGTTTTATGTGCATATAATAAAGCTTTTAATATAACTAAGGGTAAATATTTAATTTTATTAAATAATGATGAGTTTATTCAAGAAAATTACATCGAAAACCTATTAACTTGTTTTCACAAAAACCCTAAACTGTTTTTAGCCGTACCTATGAGTATTAATGAAGATGACTTAAAATATCAAGCAGGTTTAATTGATGCTGAAATAAAATTTGGTCACTTATTACTAAAGCATAATTTTACACCAAACCAAATAAATCAGTCGAAAATTATGCCTTTTGGAAGTCTCGGCGCTTATTGTTCTGACAAACTCCAATTAGTTGGAGGTTTTGAAGAGCTACTCCTTCCTTTTTATTGGGAAGACGTAGATTTATCTTATCGTGCAAAAAAAATGGGTTATGAAATTATTTATGAACCAAAAGCTATTACAAAGCATCTGAATCAAGCAACAATATCAAAATTTGATCGAAGCTTTGTAATTGCCACAAATAGACGTAACAAACTGCTCTTTTTTTGGCTAAATATTACAGACCTTAAACTATGGATTTACCACTTCGTTTTTTTCCCTCTATTTATTATAAAATCAATTATTAAAGACAAAACCTTTGATTATTTAAAAGTTTTCTGGTTTGGACTTAGAAATTATAGTAAAATTTTAAAAATACGAAAAAACAGACTTAAAAAATTTACAAAAAATGACTATGAACTTATCAAATACTAAAAAAGTAATAGCTATACACCAACCTGAATGCCTACCTTGGATTGGTTTTTTTAATAAAATGATGCTTGCTGATGAGTATATTTTCTTAGATGATGTACAGTATTGTAAACGTAATTTTCAAAATAGAAATCAAATAGTCTTCAATGGCTCTAAATTATATCTCACTCTTCCGGTAAATTGCTCTTTAAGTTCAATTATTAAAGATGTAAAGATTTCTAACTCTTCTTATATACAAAAACACCTTAAAACCTTACAAAGAGCCTACTGTAAAGAGGATTTTTATCATTCCTTTTTTCCGCTTCTTGAAAAGGTTTATACAACAAATCATCAATTTTTAATCGACTTCAATTTATCATTTATTTCACTTGTTAGAAAATATCTACAAATTGATACTCCTCTACAGCTATCATCTAAATTTCAAATAAATAGTACAAAAACGCAACGAATTATAGATCTTATTCAGTCTCTTTCTGGTAGACAATATATTACTGGAGAAGTTTCACTCAATTATCTGAACCCAACAGAGTTTACAAAAGAAAGTATTTCTTTATTTATTCATTCAACTAACCCTATCTATAAAAATAAAAGAAATGAAAACTTTACAAGCCACCTTTCAGTTATTGATTTGTTAATGCAATATTCTTCCTGTGAAGCAAAAAGTATCATTCTACAATCTGGAACAACTATCGCATATAGCTCTTTTATTGCCGATAGATAAATGTTAATTAAAATACAAAGGAAAAAAATGAAATCATGTTTTGTAGTCCTTCTTGATCTAAATCAAAACTGGCTTGGACAAAATACAAAAGTTTTTGATGCTATAGGCATACAAAACTCATTAAATATTCTGCTTTCCCAATTACAAAGTAAAAATAATATTACGACTTTTTTATCTATTTTTGGTGAACATCATTTAAAAGAAGTTGAAAATTTAAAACTCATTTTTCCTCAAGTCAACTTTCATTTTAGTCATTTCTCCGAAGAAATTCCTCGACTACAAGAAGCAATTAAAATAAATAAAGTAGATTCTATCATCAGGATAAAAGCTGACAACCCTATTGTAGGATTAGAGTTAGTCGATCAAGGTTTAGAAGCTTTATTCAACTATGGTTTTGCTGTCACTTGGGGATTTCCAGTTGGAGTCAACCTTGAATTTTATAGAGCATCCACTATTCAATCTATTGAAAAAGTAGACTACCATAAACGGCCAAAAGAATTATTTTTAACAGAAAAACAAGATGAAACTAAAGTTCTTAGGATTCAGCCAAGCAATAATAAACTTTTACGCCCTGAGCTACGATGGACTACTGGCTCAAAACGTGACTTTGAGTTTCTCCAAAGATTATTAAATAAATCAAAAGATATTTTAAATACAAGTCTATCTCAATGGATAAAGTATTCTAATGACACATTAATTGAACTTCCCCAAACTCCTGTCATGCTAAACATTGAACCAACCAATAAATGTAATTTAAAGTGTGTAATGTGCCCAAGAGATCATATGACTAGGCCCCTTGGCACAATGAGTATAAAAGATTATACAAAAGTAATGATTCAAGCTAAAGAAGCTGGTGTCTCAGAGATTACCTTAAATGGTTATGGAGAACCTTTCATTACAGAAGAAGTATATGAAATGGTTACATTAGCTAAACAATATGGCTTCAACATAAAAATTAATACTAATGGTCACTACCTAACAGAAGAACGAATCAATAAACTATTAAAAGACCCCCCTCACATTTTAAGTATAAGTTTAGATGGAGCAACAAAAGAAGTTTATGAAAAGGTAAGAATCAACGGTAATTTTGACAAAGTACAAAATGCTATTTCATTATTTTTAAAGCTAAGAAAAGAACAAAATAAAGAACAAGATGTTCAATTAACTCTTCAAATCATTAAAATGGATGAAACTCAAAAAGAAGTTGATGATTTTTGTAATTATTGGAAAGATAAAGTTGATGATGTATCTGTCCCAAATGTTCATAATTGGGGTGGAGTTATCCAAAAAAATGGAACACTCAATGACTTAAAAATGACAAGATATCCCTGTAAAGAACTCTTTAGAACAATGATGGTATTTTATGATGGAAGCGTCTCTATTTGTTGTGCTGTTTTTGATGATAACATGAATATGGGGAACATCCATAAACAACCCTTAAAAGATATCTGGAATAATTCAGAGTACCAACTACTAAGAAAACACCATATCAATGGTGACTTTGATAAAATTGATGTGTGTAAAGACTGTAACATGTGGAAAGTATATGGCTAGATATTGGTTAGATGATTTACAACGAATTTTATTCCAAATTCCAAACAAACCAAACATGATACAATTAGAGGCAAACAATGCCTGTAATCTTGATTGTACTATGTGTCCAAGACATGAACTAAACATTGATTTAGATGAGATGAACTTTGACCTTTATTCAGACACTTTACATCGTCTCAATAAGTTAAACATCAAAGAAATTGATATTGGAGGATGGGGAGAAATTACCTATCACTCAAGGTTTTTTGATTTAATTAAACTTGCCAAGAGCTTAGATTTTAAAGTTTACTTTACTTCAAATGGGCTTTTATTAAATGAAAAAATGTTTAAAAAGCTTCTTGATATCGGACTTGATGGTATTACTCTTTCTATTGATAGTATTGAAAAACAAACTAAAGACTTTACAGGACATATTAATGTACCCGTCTGGAAAAAACTTCGTTTATTTTTATCACTTAGAGATAAGTCTAAAACTCATCTTAAAGTGAATACTTTAGTACAAAAAGCCAATGCCCACGAAATTATAGCTATTTCTAATGCTTTAGATAAACTAGAAGTAGATATGCATATTATTTTTGGCCCTAACATAGCTAGAGATATTGATAACTTACGAGTTCCTTATCAAGAAGAGTATAAATTATATGAAACCATAGAAAGTCTAAAAGAAAACAAACATTGGAAAATGATTGTTTCTACACCACTCGGTAGATACCACAAAGATAAACGTAGATATCATTTTATGTTAGGTGAAAGATGCCCTCAAACATGGCAAAATATTTATGTAAATCGTATAGGATATGTTACTCCTTGTACTTTATTACCAGATTGGCATATTGATAAACTTTCAAATATAAAAAGTATAGACCAACTCTGGAATCATCCAAAGTATAAAGACTTTAGACGAAATCAAAAACACTATTGTAATGGATGTGATGCCATGAAATTTGACAAACATGACAAATAAAAAAGTACTCGTAACGGGCGGGGCAGGTTTTATTGGTAGTTGGCTTTGTAAACACTTAAATGATAATGATTACCATACCATCATATTAGATGATCTTAGTTTTGGTAAAAAAAATAATCTCAACATTTTAGATGATTATACTTTTATCAAAGGCTCAATTCTTAACGACAATGATTTAGATAAAATCCCATGGAATAACATCACACAAGTTTATCATTTAGCTGCTCTTGGTGATGTACATGATAGTTTAGACAATCCTAAAAAATATATGGCAGTTAACGCTAATGGAACACATAATATTTTAGAAAAATGTAGAGAGTTTAAAATTCCTTTTTTAATGACTAGTACTTGTATGGTTTATGGACTTCATGCACAATATGAAGATGCAACAACAAATGGAATCTCAGAAGCTCATAACACTTTACCTGTTTCCCCCTATGGTGCTAGTAAACTTGCAGCTGAACAAATCGCTATTTCATATCACTATAGCTATCAATCAACTATTAAAATCGCTAGACCATTCAATACTTACGGCCCCCACCAGGCTAGCAACAACAAAGAAGGCGGAGTCATTCCTATTTTCTTAGAAAAATCGATCAATGGTGAAGATTTAAAAATATTTGGAGATGGCACACAAAATAGAGACTTTTTATACGTTAAAGATTGTGCTAATTTTTTATATCAATATATGAACACCAAAGATACACCACTTATTTTAAATGCTGGAAGTGGTAAAACTATTTCAATTATAAATTTAGCCCATAAAATAAAGTCAAATAATCAGATCATTTTACAAGAGCATCCACACCCCCAAAGTGAAATCATGGTTTTAAAATGTAACTCTGACTTAGCTAAGTCAAACTTAAACTGGAGCCCCCAATATACTTTAGATCAAGGCTTACTTGAAAATAAACAATGGATAAAAGAGCAACAGAATGATTAATGAAAACACTAAACTTTTAATTGTATCTCCACATCCTGATGATGAAACTCTTGGTTGTGGTGGACTCATTCAAAAAGTTAAAAATGCTGGTGGTAGCGTATATGTTTTAATTATGACATATGGAGACGAACCTCAATATGGAGGATTCTCTGAAAGTTCTACTAGAGAGTCTGAGCTTGAATCTGTAATGGATTATTTTAAAATTGATGGATACGAAGTTTTATTTCCTGGTGATAAATATCATTTAAAACTTGATACTATCTCCGAAAAAGAAATCTTAGATGCTCTTGAAAAAAATTCTAAATATTCATTAAATACTTTAATGCCTACCATGGTAGCTATTCCTGCTCCTAACTCATACAATGTTGATCACCGAGTCACTTATCAATGTTGCTTTACTGCATTACGCCCAAGGCCCCATCATTTAAAGGGATTTTCTCCATTTGTTATTGAGTATGATAACCCATCTTTTTCATGGAACAATCAAAGCTTTGATGCCAACTTCTTTTTAAATATTGAAGATGAACTTGAAAATAAATTACATGGTTTATCTTTATATGCTTCTCAAATGAGAAAAGACCCCCATGAACGCTCTATTGAAAATATTAGAAATATTCATTATATTCAGGGTAGAGCTCAAGGGGTTAAGGCTGTTGAGAATTTTAAGATTATTAGGTATTTTACTAATTAATCTTTTTTGCTATAACTAACATATGAGATGATAATTTATTTTCTCTTAAAAAAGATTGAAAACTATTTAAAGTTTCATCGTCACCATTTATCAATAAGTCTTCTATAAATTTATTTTTTGATAAATCAATGTTTTTTTGATTGATTTCTCTTTTTATAATACTTACATCTAAAATACCTGGAGTCTCTAGTAAAACTACCTCAAAACCTGTACTCTCTAATAAGAGTTTAATCGATTCTGGGTTAAAATAATTAAGATGCTCTGGAGGAGTTATATTAACCGTTTTTTCTTTCATTAGCTTGAAATCAAAACCTTCACCATTAGGGCATGCAATTGATATATAGCCATTATCAGTTAATACTTTATTACATTTTGATAAAAAATCTAAAGGATTAAATAGATGTTCTATCATATCATTCATAGTAATCAAACTATATAAGTTATCTTCTAAATCATCAATAGAGCCTTTAATAGTTTTTAAGCCATTTTTATTACAAACATTACAACAATTTTCTTCAAAGTCTACTGCTATAACCTCTGAAAAATAAGATTTATTTTGTAAAGATAAAGCAAAAGCACCTGAGCCAGCACCCAAATCTACTGCTAATTTTGGCCTAAATTTTTTATCCTTTTTTAGTAATCTAATCAATTGATTTACTCTTGGCTCATACTGTAATACTTTTCTGTCAACATCAGTTTCAACTAAAATAGAAGTCCATAATTTTGTAGATTCTGAAGAAGCATAATACTCAGATAAAAGAGTTCCTGTAGGCCTAGGAGAACACCAAACTGTTAAGCAGTTTTCACACTTTAAATGTTTATAGCCATATTTTTGATAAACTTTTTCTCCATTTTTTGAGCAGGATGGGCAAGGTACTTCAACAAACTTAGAGTGATACTTTTTATAGAAGGCTTTTCCACAATTTTCTCTTAATAAAAATAAGTTTACTTGTTTGTTTTTTGGTCGCATTTTATCTATAACTGAAAGAGATATCATTTTTTATACTTGTCTAGTTTTATAGGTATTTGTTTGAAGAGTTAAAGGTGAATATTCATTTACATCTTTTTGAGCTTGCTCATAGTTTTCCATATGACCAATATCTAACCAATAATCAGAAATTAGATATTTTTTTAGTCTACCTGTATCTAAAACAGTTTGTAACAAATCATTCATTTGATAAAAAGAGTTGTGAGGTATCAAGTTTAATACACTTGGGGATAGACAATATATACCTGCTACGATCTCAGTTTCAATTTGTGGTTTTTCTTGAATAGAAAGAATATCACTACCAACTGAAGAAATAACACCATAATTAGTTGGGAGGTATAGTTTTTTTGTTCCTACTAAAATATCTGCCTTTTCTTTTTTGAACGTATTATAAAAATCAACAAAATCAAGGTTTGTTAATATGTCTCCATTAACAACTATAAAAGGTTCGCTAAATTTTTCTCGTAATAATCCTAATGGACCAGCTGTACCAAGAGGCTCTAATTCATTACTAAATACGATCTCTAAATCTTTAATTGGGTTTTTATCAAAGTGAGTTTTAAAATATTCTGACATGTAATTTACGGCTATATAAACTGTACTTACTCCAGCTTTTTTTAAATTCAATAAAATAATTTCTAAAATTGAGCGATCACCAACTGGTAACATAGGTTTTGGAATAACAGAGGTTAAAGGACGAAGTCTCATTCCAAGACCACCAGCCATAACAACAGCTTTCATTATTCCTCCTAAATTAAAATGCAAACACTAATATTATCGGCAAAAAGTTCAAAATTGTTTATATCTATTATAAAGATAATTTATATTTTTTATTATCAAAACCTTTTAAATTTACTATAATATCTGCTTTCTTTTGACTTTCATCTTCATGAAAATATTTTATATATTGAATTTTTGGATTTTTATCTCCAATTATTTGAAAGCTACTAAGTCCAAAACAAAAGTCCATTCTATCAAACCAATAGTTTACAATACTTAGTTGTGTAACTTTATCACTTGGTAAAACACATAAGATTCCAATTTGAGGAGAAGCATTTTTATCTCTATAATTAGCTATTGAATCAAAATTATTAAATACTCTGTTGTAATTAACAGTACTGTTCAAAACCTGCAACCTCTCTTTAGAATAATCATTTAAATTAAAGTCTATGATATCAAAAACTTCTATTAGTTTTTTAAATAATATACAATCCAGATCTCCGTCAGTCTTTAAAATATAATGTAAGTTATAATCAATCAATAAAGCTATTAAAGTATCCCAATCTTCAAACCTTTCATCAAAACAAATAATAAATGTTAATCTCCCTATTTCAGACGCTTTTTCAAAGAGAGCTACAAAGTTTTCGGGCAAACTTTTATCATCAAGTTTTATTTCAATAGTTTTTGGTAATAAGTCTATTTTATAGATATTTTTATTCAAATATTTATAGAGAAAATCTTGTGTTTCTTCTGTTAAATCATATTTATTAGGAAACTCTATAAAGTATTCTCTTATTAAGTTAAAAAATTCTTTTCTACCAAATGTAAGACATTTTCTCACTAAATTAGTGTAATTATTCCTTAAAAGCTTTTCTTCAACTTTAACATAAGACTTTAATTCATTAAAATCTAAACATTTTAATTTATTTAGATGAGTATCTTGATAATAGTATTTTTCTAAATACTTTATAGGAAAAATAGAGCCTTGAACATATCCCACCCCAATTACAATATGATAAGAGTATAAGTCTTTTAAGGTCATTTCAATTGCCCTTTTCATGACTTCATAAGTTGGCATCAATACATATGCATCTATAGAATAGACAAACTCTACTTTTAATCGTTTAGATAGCTGATAGTTCCAACACGGTATCCTTTCATACATTCTAATATATTTATTCCAAGTCTTTGCCTGGTCTTTTATTTTCCAATGAAAATCTGACTTCTTACAATGTACTATCGAAACCTCGTTTTTTGCAAAAGAATCATAACAAGAATATTCTTCAGTTTCTGGTACCAATAAAAATATTGCACTAAATAAATCTGAATCTTTAGCTAAACGAATCATTTTCTCTAAATAACATTCTCCATCTAAGTTTTCTAATATCCAGGACTTTGATGGATTTACATCTATATCTAACTGTTCACAGTTTATTACAAAAGGGACTTTTTTCATTATTTCCTTCATTCATTAGTAAAGTAGCTTCCTCTACTTTTATTAAAGTCATTCCAATAATTTAATTCTTCTCTTAGCTCTATTGATACATTATTTAATATAGTTCTTGAAGTTCTATTTGTTTTTCGGCTAATAGTAGAAACTAAGCCTTCTGTTTTTGTTCCCCAATCAACTTTCATAGACTTTGATAACCTTTGTATAGTTTTTTTTGGTTTATTTACTAAATCGCTATACCAGATTACATTGTTATCCGATTTTTTAATTTGTCTACTCATATAAATATAGTCATAGGCTATTTTTTCAATTTGACTAAAGTTAATCCATAAGTCATAATCTACTTCTGGTATCCAAAAAGGAATACAGTAATTATTTTTTAATATATGTGGTTTCACAAAACTGTTTCTTTGAAAGTTTTTATCAGAATACCAGTCTTTTACTAAATAAGATGAAATAACATCCTCTGCTTCTCTTAATGAGCTTAAAACCCTAAGGTTTGGATACCATTTTTTTAACTTCAATAGCTCAGGACTAATAAAGCTTAATTTACAAGCAATTATTCCATTTTTACAAATTTCCTGTAATGTCGTCTCTCTAAAAGTCGAGGTTAATCTTTTTTCTATTTCGCCTTCTTCTTTAGAATGATAAACAGAACTATCATCTATTCTATTACAGTTTATGCTTCTACCTGCCAAAGCATTCATAAAAAAGTCTTCAAACAAGTGAGTCTCAAATAATAGCTTCCAACTACTTTCATCTATCTTATTTATTAAAGAAAATAAGGATAATAAAGTGGGAGGTTCAAAAGTACACTCTACATTTTTAAACGAATGAATTATTTTTCCTAATATAAAAGTTCCGCTTCTAGGAACTCCAAATAAAAAAATTGCTTGGGATGTTTTATCATGAGCAATATCTCTAGTATGATTATTTTTGTTTATTACCAATGTTATTTCCCTTTATTTAAACTGTTTTTGACTCTATTATTTGTAGGTAAAAGTTAATAGATTTATTAAGATTTCTCTGTTCATTTATGCTTTGTTGTTTTTTGCTATTGATCGTTTTATAAAAAATTGCTTGGAGTAGCATCTGTACTAAATTAAAAGAGCTTATTTCAATTAAGCTACTTTGATTAAAACTATCAAAATTATCCCAGAGTTCTCCTCCACCCTTTATATAATTCTCTAATAATTTTTTATCCAAATCTAATACTTTTGTTAATTGATTGTAAATATCAATTTGGTGTACTGGGAGGTTTTTCTTTTTTCTTATCTCTTTTTCATCATCATTTTTTGGATGTAAATCCCAATAATCATTTGAGTTCAACTTGAATGAAGATTTTCCATAATAATGTATTAACCATTTAAATTGTATTTCAACGTACTCATATTTTCTACTATTTTCACTATTCAGTACATTTGATATATCTAAAAAATATTCTTCTATTGAAGTTGGAGAAAAAAAGACAGGATAAAGTTCGTTCCCATTCACATAAGAAATTGCAGGTATACCTATTAAGCCTGCTTGAATACCAATAGATGATCTTCTCATCAAACATAGATCTGATATATTTAATAAATCATATACTGATATTTTATCTGAGGGAAAATTAAAATATATATTTTCGTGTTTATATTTATTGGCTAACTTTTCAACTTCTAAAATAGTTGCTGTTTTTCCTTCATTATATTCTCTTGGATGACATCTGATAATTAGTTTAGTATCAGTCCTATTTTTAAAATATTTTATACACTCTTCTATCCATAAAATTTGATTCTCAAAAAGTAAACTATATTGACTCCATAACTCACTATTATAAACTGAAAAATCTGTAGCAAAAGATTCATCTAAAGAGCTCATAACTAATAAAACTATTTTTTTTTGCTGCTTTTTTATTTTACAGCATCTCAAAATCTCACTTAGATTATTATTTTTAGGAGTTGAAAAAATAGATTTTTGTTTACTATTCCACAATGACTCTACATAAGCCAATGCCAAATCACAAGATTTTTTATCGTATATAAATTCTTTAGGGGTAAATGCTGATAAAATTTTTTGAGTAAACTCATAATTACTCCCATGACATAATAAATAGTGATCAAAGTAATATTTATGATGATGAGTAGGAAACATAGCTATACTTTTGACATTATATAGGTCATTTAACCTCAAAATAATTTGATTCTGAGAATAGTGTGGATCTCCAACAAATACCATTTTATAAAATTTTTGTTTAAGAAAACATTTATAACTAAAAAAAGTTTTTAGTACTGCTTTTAAATAAAAACTTCTAAATTGTTCAAATTGATATTCTGAAATTTCATTCAAATCAATAATTTGAAATCTCAATAAAAAGTTATAACTCGCAATTCTAGCAATTGGTATTTTATCAATTTCAAAAGACTCTATATCTTTGAATTGAAATTTTTTAACAATATTATTTATTTCATTCTGGTCTTCAATATTTAAAGAGAAGCTATCTAAATCGAGCAGCTCATCAAAATAGATCTCTTTAGCCGAAGTATATTCTCTGCACCAATTACAAATTGTTTTTTTTCCTTTTATAGAGTTTAACTCTTTATGAGCAGATATTTGTAGAATACAAGAATCTATTTGTAGCCCTCTACAAGTTAATAAATCTACCTCATAGTTTAACTCTCGGAGAGTATTTGAGAGCTTAACAAATGGAAAAGAGTATTCTGCTACTCCCTGAAAAGGTGCGTATATAAGTATTTTCTCTTTTTTTATCATTTCTAATCGATATCTTTATGCTTAAAGTGACTCTATTTTAAAAGCATCTGACCTTATTTCTGTATTTAATTTTTTCAAAACTGATGAACTTTCAATAGCTTTAGATAAAATATAGAATACTTCATCAACATCCTTTAAATATCTATCTACAATTTCTTTAGTATGAGAAAAAGTTACATATACATTTGAACTTACTAGATATCCTCTAGATAGCATTTCTTGGATAAATAAACTGATAATAGAGTCATTATCTTTTCCATATCCCAATTTAAAACCAATGAGTGGTTTATAATCTGTTACACTTAATTTAAGGTTATATTTTTTTGCCAAACTAAGCCAGTTTTTACCTATGTAATCACCAATTTCAATAAGTTGTTTGTGGACATTGTATTTCAACAGTTTATTTATTGTTGCAAGCCCTGCAACAAAACCAACTCTCTCAGTCCACATAGTAGAGCTAATAAATGAATCTTCTGCTACAGACATTATATTTTTTTTGCCAACAACTGCAGAAATTGCAAAACCATTACCAAGAGCTTTACCATAAACAGCAATATCAGGGTTAAAGTCGAATATTCTATAGACACCACTCTCTGAAACTCTCCATCCTGATGTTATTTCATCTACGATAACAACTATACCTTTTTTTTTCGATTCAACATCAATCGTTTTTAAAAAATCTTTTGTGGGAAAATCGTAGCGCGCTCCCTCTAAAACAATTACTCCAATTTTTGGGTTATTGCTTATTACTTTTAAAAAGTTTTCTACATCATTATATTTAAATGGAATGCACGTACCGCTCAATCCTTTTGGAAGACCAACAGGGGACAAACCAGATAATAAATGTTCATCCAAATTAGATTTAGAACTCAAATTAGCTGCCAAATACCAATCTGTCCAACCATGATATCCACTAAATGCCACTATATCTTTATTAGTATAAGCCCTAGCTATTCGTACAGCTATACTCATGGCTTCTCCACCACCTCTAGCAAACTTTACTCCGCCCATTGTAGGATTTACTTCTAATAGTTTTTTTGCTAATTCTACCTCTTCTGGTGCATTCAAAGTTGTATTTATACCCTTATGTATAGCCTGTATTACAGCTTCATTTATATCATCATCCGAATAGCCTAAAATTGCACTCCCAACCCCACTTTGAGCCATATCAATATATTCATTTCCATCTAAATCCCAAATTTTACAGCCCTTTGCTTTACTAAAATATGTTGGCCAAATATCTGCACCATATCTACTCGGGCGTTTAGATAGTAATCCATTTCCACCTGGGATAATTTTTATTGCTTCTCGCCAAAGCTTTTGTCCACTATTCATTTTTCCTCAATTCAAATAAAATAGATATTAAACCTAATAAAAGTGTATTAACATTAGAACATAACTCCATTATCACATTCAATACAATCTTATTTTAACCTGCGATCCTTCATATATGCTTACTCATAAAAGATATTAAAACTAATGAATATTTTCTTACTTTATAGTATTATTTGAAGATTCTTATCATTTCAACTTCTTTAAGGATAATAATGTATAAAAATCAAACTTTTTTAGGAATAATCCCTGCACGAAAAGGGAGCAAAGGACTACCTGGGAAAAATATTAAAAATTTACATGGAAAACCCCTTATTGCATGGAGTATTCAATCAGGATTAAAGTCTAAATATTTAGATGAAGTAATTGTAACAACTAATTGTGAAGAAACTATAAAAATAGCAAAACATTTTGGTGCTAAAACTCCCTTTATTCGACCAGAATATTTATCTGAAGATGAAACTAGCAGTTTTGATGTTTTACTTCATACGATCAATTATTATAAACAACTTAATCAAGAGTTTGATTATATAGTATTACTTGAGCCTACTTCTCCACTCAGAGAAGTTAAAGATATAGATTTAGCAATAGAAAACCTCTTATCTAGTAATGCCCAGTCAATTGTTGGTGTTAGCCTAACCGAAGATCAAAACCCCGCTTTTTTAGTTAAGCTAGACCAAAACAACTACTTGAATAAATATGATATAAAGTCTTCTACTCTAAGAAGACAAGATATTGATGACGTATATTTTTATGAAGGAAGTATTTATATTTCTGAAACTAAATCGTATTTATCTAATAAAAGTTTCTATCATTCTAAAACAATTGCCCATGTTATACCAAAATTTAAATCGTTAGAAATTGATGATATATATGATTTTTTAATGGTTGAATCTATTATGAAATATCACAATTATTAAAAGTTGTTCAGATATTTAGAATAATATAAAGTTTAAATTTCGATATAAAAACCTCTGGAGAAAATATGAACAATATAATTATTTTTGGTGCTTCTGGTCATGCTAAAGTAATCATTGACATCATACAAAAAGAAAATAAATACAAAATCATAGGGTTATTAGACCCAGCTTTTAAAGTGAATGATAAAATAGCTGGATACCCAATTCTTGGAGAAGATAAGGATATTTCAGAACTATATAAAAAACATTCTTTAATGGGAGCTATTGTTGCAATTGGAGACAATTTTATTCGTTCTAAAGTTGTTGCTAAAATTAAAAAAAAATCTCCAAATCTAACATTTATTTCTGCTATCCATCCAAATTCATCAATAGGGATAGAAGTTTTTATTGGAGAAGGCACAGTTATTATGTCAGGAGTCTCTATTAATAGCTCTACCTCTATAGGTCATTTTTGTATTTTAAATACTAACTCTTCTTTAGACCATGACTCAACACTTGAAAATTTTACAAGTATCGCACCCGGAGTAAAAACCGGAAGTAATTGCTACATTGAAGAGTACTCTTCTATCAATATTGGTGCAACTTTAATAAATGGAATTCATATTGGAAAACAATCTATTATTGGGGCCTCTTCCCTTATTCTTAAATCTGTTAACTCTTTCTCGGTAGTCTACGGAGTTCCAGCAAAATTTATTAGAACAAGAAAAGAAGGCGAAAAATATTTTTAATAAAACTTAATTATTTAATTGAGAATGGTTTAATATTAAACTTCAGCCTCTAACAACAAGACTATTTCTTTTTTTAAACTTAATACATCTGTAGTCAATGAAGAAAGCGTCAACCTTTGGTTTAATCTTGCTAATAATTTTGAGCTATTGATATTATAAGATGGCTGATTTTTTGTTTCTATCAGGTTCATTGAATCCAATAAAGTTGATAATTCCAAAAGTTTTATATTTTTCAAACCACAATTATAAATTTGGTTCTCAAAAATATTACAAAATAAAATATATTGAATAATAAGTAAAAATTCATTCATAGTCATATAACTATAACAACGATTCTTTCCACCCCAAATTTCAATTTCAACTTTTTTTATATCTAATAAAATTATTTTCTCTAAAAGAGACAGGTTTTTTAAATTTAACTTAGAACCAATTACTGCACCTAATCTTAAACAGGTATAACTAATATTTTTCACACTTGATATAAGTTCTAAAAAACTCTCTATATATGCTTTGTTTAAACCTTGAGGCTCAATTGGTGATACGAAATAATCTTCCAAAACTTCGCCAGCCATTTTCCCATATTGGCATAAACTACCTAAATAAATTACTTTTTTATCAGAAAAAGCTCTATCTCTAAATATTTCGAGGTAATCTTTTATATTTCTATCGTAGTCTAAAATAGGGTCTCTTTTTCCTGCTTCATGATCGGAAAATCCATTCGCTAATATTACAACGTCGCTCTTCATTAAAAGCTTTGTTCTATCTTGAAGATTATTGATATCCAAACTATAAGTTTTTACTTCTAAGTCATTTAAAAAACTTACTAAGTGACTTCCTAAATATCCCTTACTTCCTATGATTAAAACCGACTCTTTTTTTTTCATAGCACAAAACCATCATCTATAATAATATTTTGACCTGATATATATCTACTCATTTCACTTAATAAAAATAAAACTACTCCATTTAAATCTTCTGCATCTAACATTCCCTTTTCTAAACATTGAGAGTTATACTTTTTTAGAAACTCTTTTGCTTGTCCATTTAATAATCCACCAGGACTAATACAATTAACTCGAATAGACTTTCCTTTAACCAATTTCGCCATGTATTTAGTTAAATGAATCAATGCTGATTTAATCGCCACATACTCAACAGGAACAGTCATATTTGTACCTTTATATATTTCAAATTTTGGGGCTATAACTCCATAAATTGATGAAATATTAATAATATTTCCATATCCTTGATCGATAAAAAACTCTAAAAACTTTTGTGACGTCAAAAAAGACCCCCCTAAATTAATACTTAAATTCTCACAAAAGTCTTCATATTGCACTTCAAAAAAGCTTTTGCCATAGTTACTATTCTTAGGGTAGGCACTATTAATTAAACCATCTATTTTTCCCCATTTCTTTAGAGTATTTTTAAGACAATAATCTAAAGAAGTTGCTGAGTTTATATCTAATTCACAATAACTTAAGCAGCTTTTACCAGACTTATTTTTTAAAGAATCATACAAAGATTTTAAATTATCAATATTTATATCTGCTAAAACAATAGTTCCTTCATTTTTCAAAATAGATTTACATAAGGTTTTTCCTAATAAACCGCATGCACCTACAACTACTATTACCTTATTTTTTAACATTAAACTTCTCCATTAATGGTTTTGAAAGAAATATTTTAATCTCTAATAGCGATTTTCATATTTTGATTGATAAAAATATACCTTTAAACAAATAATATAGTTTGTCATTTAAGTTTAATTAACTCATCTCTTTGAAACTTTTTAATAGCCAATGTACCTATTACCTCTTCCCATTTCATTGGGGAAAGGCCTAATCCAGGACGCTTTGTAGTCAGGTTATTTTCAGTTAATAAATCTCCTAACTTGATATCTTCATTTGCTACTATACTTTTTCTAACTACATCTATATTTTTCTTTTCACTTTCTGTCATAAGCTTAATCGAAGAGCCCATACAGAGTTCAATTTCTCTAATTCCCTTTACTAAATTTATTAATTCTATAGGCTCTAAACTAGCCACGTGGTCGGGCCCTAATGCTTTTCTATCTAAAGTAAAATGTTTTTCAATAATACATGCACCTAAGGCTACAGCTGCTAAACTAGCATTAATCCCTAATGTATGATCTGAATACCCTACTTTAACTTGAAATGTATCTTGAATTGTTTTCATTGATAATAAGTTTACATCTGATAATGGAGTAGGATAAGATGTATTAGCCTGTAATACCGTTATCTTCTTTTTCTCTGTTCCGTAATTTTCTAACACTTTTAAGGCATTCTTAATTTCTTCTAAAGAGCTCATTCCTGTAGATAAAATAACTTTTTTATTTTTCTTCCCAATTTCTTTTAATAAAGGAAAGTTTGTAATTTCTCCACTTGGTATTTTAATTGTATCTAACCCAAGTTCTAATAAAAAAAGTAAGCTATCTATATCAAATGGAGTAGATAAAAAGTCTATTTGTTTTTCTTTACAATATTTTATTAAAGTTTTATGGCTTTCTTTACTTAATTCAAGTTTTTTTAACATTTCAAGTTGTGAAACCTCACCCATAGATAGTTTTTGGTAGCTAGCCAAAATAGCTTTTTTTGTTGCTAACTTTTCTGCCACAAAAGTTTGAAACTTAACTGCATTTGCTCGTGCTTCTACAGCAACGTCTATTAATTTTTTAGCTAACTCAATATCTCCATTATGGTTAACTCCCACTTCTGCAATAATATAAACTTTTGACATAATTAACGTTCTTTATAACTCTTTTAAAAAGGAAACAACTTTTTGATTTTTATTATTGTTTGGTAAATTTATAATTCTAGAACAAACATCTTCACAGTTTTTCAAAAAAGCTCCCTTTTCTATCCCTTTTTCTTTATAAATTGGATGTTCATAAAAGAAACTTTCTTTGAGGCCATTTTCTTTACAAAATGTCCTGTATTTCTCACGATCTACACTGGATTCTAACAAGTAGGAAATAACGTGTTTATTATGATATCCCTCATCTTTTTCCATTTGTAGTTTATCAATTCCAAGAGACTTAATATAAAAGTCTAAAATAGAGTCTCTATTTTTCATGTCTTGAGCTTGCAATGGTAGTTTTTTTAATAAAATCATGGCTTGTAATTCATCAATACGATAATTTCCACCCATTGATTCACTTTCAAAACTCTCATTTAAACCATAGTTTCTTAAGTAGTTTATTTTATTCTTTAAAAGTTCATCGTTGGTTAAAATTCCACCAGCATCTCCCCAAGCCCCTAAGTTTTTAGTTGGATAAAAGCTCATAGCAGCCCCTAAAGAATGTTCTGCAATAGAAAAATCTTTATGATTTGAATTTACTGCCTGACAAGCATCTTCAACTAATAATAATCCTTTCGTTTTACACCACAAAGAAATATCACTCATTTTACATAACTTTCCAAAAATATGTACAGCAATTACTGCTTGGCAATCTGTATCATAGCTTTTTTCTAAATTACTTATATCTATATTTAAGGTTTTTACATTAATATCTACAAATTTTGGGATATACCCAGCCTCATATATACTCATAATAGTTGGAATAGGGCAAAATGAACTCACCAATACCTTACTACCTTTCGATAATTGAAGAGCTCTTAACAGTAATTGAAGTGCTACTGTTCCTGATGATAAACCCATAAAATATTTTACATTTTGACTCTTTGCAAAACTTTCTTGAAAACATTTTGTGTAATCCCCTAGTAAAAAAAACTTCTTTTTTAAAAAGGAGTCTATCTCTTGTTTTACTTCATTAATGATTTTTTTATTTTGCCAGTTCATTTCTTTTTCTTTCACCATCATTCTCTTAAAGAATTACAATAAATCATAAAAAGACTTACTTAATAATTCTTTTAAGTCTATTTCAATTAAAACTTTTATTATTTTATTTGCTGTATTCTTTTTTTCAAACGGGTTTTGAACATCCTCTAATGAAAAAATTTTATCTACAAACTTTTTCAGTTCTTTTTTTATACTTTCTAATTCTCTATTACAGTCACTCACGCTAGATGCTCTTATTCTGCCACTCTGCCTATTCCCAATATTTAAGGTTTTAATACCAAATGAAGGAGCCTCTATAATCCCACTTGAACTATTTCCAACAACTCCACCTATATAACTTAATAAACTAAAATATTTGGCTTTACCTAAGCTTTCAAAAGCTATAGCTCTCAATTTATTTAAGCTAACAAAGTTTAAAATTTCTTTATTTATTTTTCTTCCCCCTACATCTGCATTAGACAAAGTAAAAATAACTCTTAACTCTGGAATAAAATCTATAGCTTTTAAAAGGTTTGTTATTATACCCGACTCTAGTCCTAGCTCATTGGTTTCTGAGTGGACTGTTACAACAATAGTATTTCTAGTTAAAGAAAAGTTTAGATTTTCCTCTAGCTTTTTTTTAGATATCAATTTAATCTTTTTTATACTTTCTACACCTAATGAGCCGACATTAAAAACAAAGTTGGGATTTTCTCCCATTTGAATTATTCTTTTTCGATAACTTTCTGTAGCCGTAAAATGAAGATTAGATAGTTTTGTAATAGAGTGCCTTAAGCTTTCATCCCAAGAACCTTGAGTCAATTCCCCCCCATGTATGTGTGCAATGGGTATTCCCATTATTAAAGATGAGGTTGCAGCAGCATGAATTTCAAAGCGATCACCAAGAAGCAATACAATATCAGGATTGAGTTCTTTAAAAACTTCTGACAATGAAATAATAGCTAAACCCATTGACTTTGCTACCCCAATACGAGTATCTGAGGATAATAAAATTTCTACTTCTTTATTTATTTTAAAGTCTTCTAAAATTTCTTGTTTGGTTTCACCATAATCAGAAGATAAGTGAGACCCAGTTACTACTATTTGTAACTCCAAAAATCTTGACTTTTTAATCTCTTTTAATAAATTAGAGAGAATTCCAAATTCAGCTCTAGAACCTGTTATGACACATATTTTTCTTTTTGTCATTTTTAAACCACACTACTAGGCAAATTTACAATTCTATTTTGAAGATCTATTGCATTTGTTAAATCACCTGTTTGATTATCTTTATACATAATTAAAGTGTTTAATAAGTTCCATGCTGGCCGCACTAAAATTCCTTGATTATTTAAGGTCTTTAAAAAATCATCTCTTAAAAAAGAGTCCTTACAAACAATAGCATTTAACCAATAATTAGACTCACTCTCTGGCATTTCTTTTACAAATTTAAATGAATCATTATCATTAAATAACCTTTCATATTGTTTTGCTATATTTCTCTTCTTTAAAACAAACGAATCTATTTGCTCTAATTGAGCTAGCCCCAAAGCAGCATTTAAATTAGGTAAACGATAATTATATGCTAGTTCATCATGCTGGGACTCGTATGGTAAGGGTACTTTTGCGGTAGTTGTTAAATGTTTTACACGCTTTGCTATAATATCACAATTTGTTACAATTGCCCCTCCTCCACCAGTCGTAATTATCTTATTTCCATTAAAGCTAAAGATACCAAGTTTTCCTAATGTCCCAGTATATGCTCCTCTATATTTACTCATTAAAGATTCTGCTGCATCTTCAATAACTACCAAATTATATTTCTCACAAACTTCAAGAAGTTCTTTCATTTTTGCTGGGTGACCAAAAGTATGCATTGGAATACAAGCTTTAATTCTTCGTTTTGTTTTTTTATTGTAGCATTGTCCATCTGACTTTATTTCTGCTTCACTTTCTAAAAATGATAATAATTTTTCAGGACAAAGAGATAAGCTATTTTTACAAATATCCAAAAATATAGGTTCTGCGCCACAATACTTAATAGAGTTTGCAGTTGCTACAAATGTCATAGCTTGTGTAATTACTTCATCACCTTTTTCAACTCCCGAAACAATTTGAGCAATATGTAAAGCAGCGGTTCCATTCATAATAGCAATAGCATATTTTACATTTAATTTTTTGGCTAATAAATCCTCGAATAAATTAACATACTCCCCAATAGAAGAAACATAACCTGAATCTATTGTGTCTATTAAATATTTTTTTTCATTGCCAGCAAAAAATGGCTGATGTAAATTTATATTTTCTTTTCTTGAATACAATTTTCTTATATGAGCAATTATTTCATCAAACATTATAAACTTTTACCTTATATTTAGAGAGATTCTCTTTTTTTGAAAACCATTCAATAGTCTGTTCTAACCCTTCTTTTAAAGTAAACAAAGATTTAAAGTTTGTTAGAGATTTTATTTTAGAATTATCTCCAAATAACCTATTTACTTCTGATTTTTTAGGACGAATTCTTACAGGGTCTAAAACAAACTCTACATCTTTCCCTATTATTTCTTTAATTAAATTAAGAGTTTCTCTCATACTAATTTCAGAGTTTGAAGCTATATTTACTACTTCTCCATTCAATTTATCTGATGAGGCTATTTTCATAAAGCCTTCACAAATATCTTTTACATAATTAAAATCTCTAGTAGGACTCAAATCTCCTAATAAAATTTTACTTTCTCCACTCAAAATTTGAGTGATGATTGTTGGAATAATAGCTCTAGCAGACTGTCTTGGACCATAGGTATTAAAAGGCCTAGCAATAGATAAAGGTAAATCGTATGAGTTATAACAACTTAAAGCTATTGAATCTGAACCTATTTTACTAGCACTATAGGGACTTTGAGCTTGCAATGGATGTTTTTCATCAATAGGTACATATAATGCTGAACCATAAACTTCACTTGTACTAGTTTGAATAAATTTTTCACAGGAGTTTTCTACTGCTGCCAAACACATATTTAATGTTCCAGATATATTTGTATCAATATACATACTTGGAGCAACATAAGAAAATGGAATAGCAATCAAGGCTGCTAAATGAAAAACTAAATCAATCTTTTTTGTTGCAAGTTGACAAAATTGAAAATCTCTCACGTCACCTGAAATTACTTCTACTTCTTTTAAACAAGGAATATCTTCTAGCCAACCCCAATTATTTTGTGAATTATATTGACTAACAGCCCTAACTTTTGCACCAGAACGTACAAGTTCTTCAACTAAATGAGACCCTATAAATCCATCTGCTCCAGTTACCAACACTCTTTTCCCTTTAATTTTCACACTAACAACCTTTAATTTTACTCTAACTCATTTAAAAAGAAGCCTATTACCCTAGTAGTTTTACATTATTTTTTAGCCAAAATAAAATGCCAATTCATCAATAACGGTCCAGAAATTTGCAGTCTTCTTCCTGATGGAAGCCTTTCTGTATATGTTCCTAAACGCTTATCATCAGGTTTCAATAAATCTATATCAATATCAAAAGGAACAAATTCAAATTTATTATATCCCAAATCTTTAAACTTTTTCTTAGTATACTCTAAAGAGTAAGTATTATAAAAACATTGAGTAGGATGGTCATCTTCTGTTTCCGAATGGTTTATAACTTCTGTCCTACATGAAAGAGGTCCATCATAAAATAATGATGTAGCTGCAATCCAGTCAGGAGAATATGCTGCCATTACTTCAAGTCCTAAATCTAAGCTTGGCAAAAAAGATAAAAAAGAATAACTTAATATTCCTTTAGGCTTTTTTTTGAAACTATGCGTTTTGAAATTTGCGCATATAATTTTAATCTCACTCTTATTACGCTTTTTCATTTCAGTATTCCCTAAAGATACTAAATCTTCGTTGATATCAATACCACAGCACTCTATATCAGGAAATGTATCATCTAAATGGATTAAATTTGAACCAGAACCACATCCAACATCTACAATTAGATCATTTTTTTCTATGATTTCTTTTGACTTTAACCACATATGAAAAGCTATAGTACTTTGATACACTTTATCAAATTGTTTTAAATGATAATCTTCTACTTGTTTTTTACTTAATTTTAACCACACATCTGTTTTTTGGTTCATAGTTTAACTTTCTATACAATTTTTATTTAAATATAAGATTAATAATTCTTTTTTAAACGATTCCATTTGATTCTAATAATCTTGAAAACCTATAGGTATGCAATGCATCATTTATTTCTAAAGTTTTTTTAATAATAACTTCAATTTTTCTCTACAATCAATATTTTTGCTATTTCCCCATATATGCTCATTTAACAATTCGATATTATAGTTTGGAATAAAAATCTCAAAAGTATATTCATTCATTTCTCTCAAAGTTAAACAAGGAATATTGAATTCTGAAAAACTAAAGGGATTATTTCTTATTTCATCAATAATATAAATAGGTTTATTCAATACCATAGCTTCATAAACAATAGAAGTTGGAGGGGTAATAATTAAATCTACTATGCTTAATACTTCCCCTGAATTAGTGCCTTCAGAAAGAATTATAATTTTTTTTTGAGATAGAAACCAATTAATATCACTAGGAGGATTATTTGGATGAAATTTAATATATATCTCAAAATTTTCATTTTTTAATAGTTTTTTTACTATTTTATTTAACCACACAAATTGAGATTCATTTTCTGCACCATCTAAGTAACCAATATTTGTTCCAAACAGGGCAATTTTTACTTTTCTACTCTTATTTTTTTTTTCTACAAAACTTTTTTGAACTTTTTCTACAAACTGTAAGGACAGTCTTGGATCACCAACAACCCATTTTTTCTTTATTTGAGGATTCGTACGAATATCTAATTTATAAAAATATTCAAACTCATGTTGACTTGGAGCTGTTGCAATAGTCCCTGACAACATAGAGTAAAAGTCATCATTACTTTTTTTATAGTTTATTGCATAACGTCCAATTCCATGAAATAAAAATAAAATAGGGATTTTTTGTTCAATACATTTTTTATGAATTTCAATAATTATTTCGGGACAACCAATTAAAGAAACATAAGTTAGTACCACCAAAGCAGGTTTTTCTTCCTTTAAAATTTTTTCAGAAACCTTTTTTATTCTTTTATCTACGTACCTCTTAAATTTCTGCCCCAAATCATAAAAAAACTTAAGCTTAAATTTACGAGCTAAATAATTCAATTCAATATACTTCTCATAGGCTAAACTATAGTCAGACAAATCCTTCAAAGGACAATCTTCAAACTCTGCCAAATCGTAAATACACTTAGATATTAACCTTTCTAAAGGATAAACATGTAAAAAAGTCTGTTCAAAGTCATCTCTCAAATAATCTGCCATCGCAACAAATCGTTCAAAATCATTCCCCATACGAGAAATATATAGTATTTTTTTCTTAGCCATTCAAACCCTAATAAATAAAAATAGGCCTAATT
Source organism: Candidatus Cloacimonadota bacterium (assembly GCA_002402105.1). Classification (GTDB taxonomy): domain Bacteria; phylum Muiribacteriota; class UBA6191; order UBA6191; family UBA6191. Next base: position 183,027 of record NVVD01000002.1, on the reverse strand, counting down.
CTCAAAATAAAGAAAAAGCCCTATAGCACATATCGACAAATTTTAAAAAAAGTTTATACCTTTAGTGAAAATAACAAAAATAATCTTCATCTACCATCTCAAGCATTTCTTTATCACCACGAGTATCACCATAAGCATAACTATACTCATAATCACTTAAATTAACTACCTCTTTGATACGCCTAACTTTTTCTTCACCATAACAGTTTTTTGAAGATTGTTCACCAGTCATAACTCCATTTTGTACTTCCATAGTAGTACAAATTAAACCTATCTCTTGAACCTTTGTAAACTCCTCTAACCAATAATTAACAGAAGCAGAAACCAAATAAACTGTATGCCCCTCATCTTTATGCCATTTCATTTTATCTAAAGCTGATTTTTTTAAAAGTGATGGAACCCTCTTATCGTAAAACTCTTTTCCAAACCCTTTCATTTTTTCTTCACTTACCCCTTTAAAAAGCACCCTTAAAGCTTTGGCTTTAGCTTTATGGTTTGAGATAAGTTTTAATTTATAAAGTATAAGCATTGGTAAAAGTCTAATACCCTTAAGTATCAATACAGACCAAGGGGTGGCAAATATTACAAATCTAAAAAAAGAGTCTGCATTTGTTATTGTTCCATCAAAGTCAAAAAATGCTATTTTTTTCCCCATGTTTAAGCCTTTTTACAGTAAATCATCATATGGCTACTTAATTTATTTTTAGATAAGTAGTTTTGAAGCTCAACTCTCTCACTATCATCCATGATATCTAATTGAGTTGCAAAAAAACGGTCTTTTAAATCACTCAAACTATTTACCATAATATCTACATCTAATTTACCTGGAGTTGTCACTTCCACATCAGTATAACCAACATAATTTAATAATTTTTTAACTGACTTTGGATTCAAAAAGTTTAAATGATGAGGAGGATAAACTGATTTTGAATTTTCCCATAATGCTAAAATATCTGCCCCTGTACTACTGAGAGTCGTAAAAATAAAAGAGTCTCCACTATTCATTAGATCAAGTATTTTTTCTAAAAACTCTCTTACATCATATAAATGCTCAAATAGTTCAAAACAAACAAAACAGTTTTTTTCATTTGATATTTCTTTTTTATCTAATGTTTCTATAGTTGATTGACTTACTTTAAAACCCTTTTCTCTACAAATTTGAGCTAAATATTGATTTGGTTCAATAATATGAGTATCAAAACCATGCTCTTCTTTCATTAGTTCTGCAAAAACACCATATCCTCCACCAATATCAACAAAACTTATTTGTTTTGGCTGATTTAGCATAGATAAAATCATTTTTGCTTTTGGTTTCCAAAGTTTTTCTTTTCTAGCCTCTGCTGTACTTTTATAGAATACATCTGCCCAATATTTTGTACTAGGAGAGTCACTATAATAACTATCAAAAGCCTCTCTAATAGGTCTTGGGTTTACGTATAAGTTTTTACAGACTTTACAAAAGTCATAGTTAAAGTCATGTTTTTTAAAGCTAAATTGACCCTTGTTATTACAAGATGGACAATCTATTTCAAGCATTTCACAATCTTTAAAAAAAGAATCTATATCAATTTTAGCAAGTCTTAAATACTCATCAAATATAGCTTTTGGTCTAATTTCTTCTTCTTTCATTTTCTACCCTATCCTAAACTCATATTTTTCTTGGGATAATACATTTAAACTCTTCTTTTTCTATATCATTAATTAATTTAATTTCAGGTATCAAAGCTAATACTCTTTTTATCCCACTACCATAACCACTATATGGTAAAACATTTTTAGAAATAGAATTTAAAATAGGGTTTCTTTGGATACTAATTCCCATTTTAATCTTTTCAATCGTTAAAAAGTTTGTTAATTTCCCTGGATTTATAATCTCTATGCGATCATCAAACATAAAAACTCTAATTGGAGCATTCATATAATAATCTCTATGTACTAAAGCATTTACAATTAATTCTCCAAGTACTATCTCATCAATTTCTAGTTGTGAATTTGAGTTAAAGTTTTTCTCTACTTGAACCTTTTTTAAGTTACTTGTAATAAACCTTAAAGCATCTTTATATAAAGATTTAAAAGTACCTTTTATAGTATCTTTACTAACAAATTCTCTTGAAGAAACATCACTTCCAACAAAATAAACACAATCTATATAAAAGGAGGGGTTATACTTTTGTGGTAGCATTCCAAAAATTAGATTTCCTGCTAAAGTTAAATGTTTATTTGTCATTAAATTAAAGTTTTCTAGTATAATTTCTAAATTTAAAGATTTTGTTTTCAATCCTTCAAATAAATCTTTATCATTATCTAAAACAAATTGATAAAAAAGTTCTGTATTTATGTCTGAAATATCTGTACGAGATAAGACTTCTTCATCTGCATATAACTCTTTTGATTCTGCAAATAATCTTCGCAACTCTTGAGGGGAGATTTTTCTTTTATCACTTCCTACTTTTGTAAGGTAAATTCCTTTATTTGTAGCATAAGGTTTATTAGTACCTTCATCCACTTCTAATATTAAAATCTTTTTCTCTTCTATTTCTTCAACTTTTACTAATGGATAAATAGAAGGAGTTATATGAGTATTTACTACATTACCAATTAATTGATTCAAACGTCTAATATCATCATCTAACAAACCAATTATATTACTTTTATCATCGACTCCAATAAATAAAACTCCACCTCTTGAGTTAGAAAAAGCAACCAATTCTTCGGATAGTTTATCTAAATTTGTTAAATTAACCTTAAATTGAGTATAACTATCTTCACCAAGTGAAATTCTTTTTAAAATAGATTCAATATTCACACCTGACCCCTAATCAACTGATTCACTTTAGAGCTAGATATCCTAGACAAAAAAGCATCAATCCTAAGCGTAGCTTCAACTAAAAGATCTAAATTAACTCCTGTATCAATCCCCTGATTTTCACAAAAGTAGACTAAGTCTTCTGTAGCTAAGTTACCACTAGCACCAGGCGCATAAGGACAACCACCTAAACCAGAAGCCGAAGTATCAAAAGACTTTATACCAAGCTCAATAGCCTTAGCTGCATTACAAAGAGCCATACCGTAAGTATCATGAAAATGCATATTTATCTTTTCTATTGGTAAAATTTTTTCTAAACCTTTAACTAGCTCTACAACCTCATTTGGAGTAGCACGACCAATTGTATCACCAAATGAAAACTCATCAATTTCAAACTCTAGTAGTTTTTCAACAGTTTCAAAGACTTTTTTAGATGATATTCTTCCATCAAAAGGACAATAAAAAGCAGTAGAAATATACATACGTATTTTTGACTTATCTAAGTTAGCTTGGCCAATTAAAGGCTTATAAGTCTCAAGTGACTGCAAAAAAGTTTTATTAGTGTTTTTTACATTAAAAGTATCAGAAACAGCCGTAAAAAAAGCAACATTCTTTAAACCAGACTCTAAATATTGATCCATCCCTCTTTGATTTGGCACTAAAGCCATAGTACCTTTAAATTTTTTACAAATTTCTAAACTATCTCTCATTTGAGGAACCCATTTAGGAGAAACAAAAGCCCCTACTTCTAGGTCTTTCAAACCAGCTCTCAGTAGTTTTTCAACAAAAGAAACCTTCAAATCAAAAGGAATAAAAGTAGATATATTTTGTAAACCATCTCGTGGGCCTACTTCAACTATTTTAATATCCACAAATATTACTCCTTAGTAGAAACTTCAATCAAGATTTGATCTGCTTCTACCAAATCATTCAACCCAACATTTAAAGCTGTAACAATACCATCTAATGGGCTTAAAATCGTATTTTCCATTTTCATGGACTCCATAATAATTAAAGAATCACCTTTTTTAACCTCGCTATCTAAAGCTACACAAACCTCAAGTATTTTACCTGGCATTTTAGACTTAATAACACCATCACCATCTGCTTCGCCATCAAGACCAGCATATGATTTTATCTCTTCAAATATAAAGTACCTACCATCTTTTTTTATATACACCTTAGAACCATCTAAATGATAATCGTAATTAATGCTTTTGTTTAAAAAAAAGTTATAACTATCACTATTCACTTGAACAGTTTTATTTTTCCTATTTAAAGTTAATTCAAATCTAATTTCAATATCTGACTCAGGTTTTATTTGTTGATATTTTTTTTGTATCATTATAACTCCACACTGACAAAAGGGTCTAAAGCCTCATGACTTGTTTGTTTTAAATCAAAGTCTACCAAACTCTCTAATACTGATTTATTAAAACCATTATTTTTTTTATTAATTGAACCAATATCTTTTTCTTCTAAATATTTCGTATTGTATTCACCTTTTACAAAAGACTCTTCATTTAAAATATCAAGTAAAAAAGATAAATTTGTCTCAACACCAAAAATAGTCGTTTCTTTAACTGCTTGCACCATATAAGAGATAGCTTCTTTTCTTGTTTTCGCTGTAGTTATCAGCTTACAAATCATCGGGTCATAGTATATAGAGATTGTATCTCCACTGACAACCCCTGTGTCTATTCTAATATTTTTTGATTCTTTTGGAAAAGTACATCGTAACAACTTTCCTGCTGAGGGAGCATAATTGTTTAGTGGTTCCTCAGCATACACACGGCACTCTATAGAGTGGGCTTTAATGGTTTTATCCTCATCATCAAACGAGAGCTTTTTACCTTCTGCAACTGATATTTGTTCTTTCACTAAATCAACCTGATGAGTTAGCTCAGTCACAGGGTGCTCTACTTGTAGTCTTGTATTCATCTCTAAAAAGAAAAACTCATTTTTCTCTGAAACAATAAATTCGACCGTACCAGCATTTACATAATCAACAGATTTTGCACACAAAATTGCCATCTCTCCCATTTTTTTACGTAAATCATCACAAAAACTTGGAGAAGGACACTCTTCAATAACTTTTTGATTTCTTCTTTGAATCGAACAATCTCTTTCATTAATATGCTCTATATTTCCAAAGTCATCACCAAAAACCTGAAACTCAATGTGACGAGGGTTTTCAATAAATTTTTCAACAAAAATTCTATCATCAGAAAAAGAGCTCATAGCTTCACGCTTACAAGATTTACATGAGTCTAAAAACTGCTCTTCACTATCAACTCTTCGCATCCCTTTTCCACCACCACCAGCAGAGGCTTTAATCATTACGGGGTACTTAATTTCAGATACTTTTTTTAATAAATCTTTTGGGTTTTCTAAATTTTTTGCTTCGATAGTAAAACCAGGAATTGTCGGCACTCCAACTTCTTGCATCTTTAATTTAGATAAAATCTTATCACCCATAACTTTAATAGCTTCTTTGTTTGGCCCAATAAATTTTATATTATTTTTTGAGCATCCAGCTAATAACTCTAGCTTTTCAGATAAAAAGCCATAACCAGGATGAACAGCATCAACCTCATAATACTGGCAAGCTTCTATAATTTTATCTACAATTAAATAAGACTCAGCAGCACTTTTTCCACCGATTTCATAAACAAAGTCAGCCATTTTTGCTGCCATACTACTTTTATCTACATCAGATACAACCAAAACTGATTCAATATCATTTTCTTTTAGTGATTTTATTATTCTAACTGCAATCTCACCACGATTTGCTATTAATACTTTTGATATTTTCATCATTACATCCTAAAAATTCCCTGAGAATACTCATCCATTTTTTTATTATAACTAGCAGCAAGTCCAAGCCCTAAAACCCTCCTAGTTTCACGAGGATCAATGATTCCATCATCCCACAATCTAGCAGTAGAATAATAAGCAGAGCTTTCTTCTTCATAAGTTTTCATTATCTCTGACTTTATTTTATTAATTTGATCTTCATCAGGAGCTTTACCAGCTTTTTTCAATTGCGCTAATTTTACTGAAATTAAAACATTAGATGCCTGCTCTCCGCCCATCACAGATATTTTAGCATTTGGCCACATCCATAGTTGTCTTGGTTGAAAAGCACGACCACACATTCCGTAATTACCAGCTCCATAAGACCCACCAATAATCACAGTAAACTTTGGAACTCTAGCATTAGAAACAGCCATCACCATTTTAGCACCATGTTTAGCAATACCTTCATGTTCATATTTTTTACCAACCATAAAGCCAGTTATATTTTGTAAAAAAACCAAAGGAATCTCTCTTTTATTACAAATTTCAATAAAGTGAGTACCTTTTAAAGCAGATTCTGAAAATAAAACTCCATTATTAGCTAAAATTCCTACTTTAAAACCCATAATTTTTGCAAAACCACAAATTAAAGTTTGCCCATAATTTTTTTTAAACTCTTGAAACTCTGAAGCATCTACAACACGAGCAATAATTTCTCTAATATCATATGGTTTTCTATCATCACTAGGAATAATCCCTAATATTTCATCTTTATCATATTTTGGTCCATCTATCTTAATTTCATCTTCATGGCAATAAGTTAATGGATTTAAATTACTTACAATATCTCTTGTAATCTCTAAAGCATGTTGGTCATTCAAAGCCAAATAATCTGCAACCCCAGAAATTGAAGTATGAACCATTCCACCACCAAGATTTTCAGCTGTTACCTCTTCACCAGTAGCTGCTTGTACTAATGGAGGCCCCGCTAAAAAAATTGTACCTTGCTCTTTTACAATGACTGTTTCATCACTCATTGCAGGTACATAAGCACCACCAGCTGTACAAGAACCTAAAACAACAGAAATCTGTGGTATCCCTTTTGCAGACATTTGAGCTTGATTGTAAAAGATTCTGCCAAAATGCTCCTTATCAGGAAAAACTTCACTCTGTAGTGGTAAAAAGGCCCCTCCCGAATCTACTAAATATAAACAAGGCAAATTATTTTCAAGGGCAATCTCTTGTGCTCTTAAATGTTTTTTCACAGTCATAGGATAATAACAGCCACCTTTAACTGTAGCATCATTAGCAACAATCATTACATGTCGGCCCTTTACTTTTCCGATACCTGCAACTAAACCACAACTTGGAGGAGGAGATGCTCCATACATACCATTACCAGCAAGTGATGAAATTTCTAAAAAATCTGAATTACTATCAAGTAATAAATCGATTCTATCTCTAACATAAAGTTTATTTCGTTTACGATGTCTCAAAACAGACGGATCATCATCTCGAAATATTACATCTTTTTCTCGCTTAATAAATTCTTCACAAATTTTATTCATTTTTGAATAGTTTTTTTTGAAGTCAACAGAGTTTTTTTGTATTTTTGACTGTATTACATCCATTTTGTATGCCTTTTGCCCAATTTAGCTTAAATCATTTTTACATAACTTTTTTGTATTCAATTATCTGCGAAATATACACGATACATAGACATACCGTAAAGTTTATACAGGGTAAAAAGTCTATTATTTCTAACTTTAAAACATTTTATGCTCTTTTTTAGTCTATTTATTTAATAAACAATTGACACATCAATCACACATTGATAAAATCGCTTCGCTTTTATAGCAAGCACCATTGATAGAAAAGAGCAATCTAATTGCTCAGCAAAGCGAACAAATAATAATCCTACGGATTAAATAATATTAAAGATTTATTGGCTTTTTGGTGATATTAAATAAGTAATAATCAAGGAGTAAATCATGTACGAACTTAAAGCAGAAGCTAGAGAAACAGTCTCAAAATCTTCTACAAGTGGATTAAGAAGAGATAGTAAAGTACCAGCTGTATTGTATGGACAAAATGGAACATCTCATGTTGCAATAACAAAAAGAGATGTTGAGTTTTTAATCAAAGAACGAGGAACAAGCGGACTAATCTCTCTTCTTATAGAAGGCGGAGACAATGCTGGATCATCTAACGTTATTTTTAAAAACCTTCAATTTGATTACCTAAGAAAAAACGTAATACATATTGATTTTCAATCAACTAAAGAAGACTCAATTGTTAAAATTAAAGTACCCATTAAAGGTATCGGAACACCTCACGGAGTTATGAGACAGGGTGGAGTTTTACAACAAAACGCACTAGAAGCCGAAATCTCTTGCCTACCAAAAGATATTCCTGATTTTATTCCTGTTGATATTGAAAAAATGAACCTAAATGACATCATAAGAGCTGCTGATATCAAAGGATTTGATTTCTCTTTAGCATCTCAGTCTTTTTTCACAGTAGCTACATCTAGAGCTGCAAGAAAAATGGCAGAAACAGCAGACGAAGAGTAATTTTAACAACTTTTTCTACTAAAAAACCTCATCAAAATTGATGAGGTTTTTTTGTTTCTTATACCAAAATAAAACTTGCTATGGTATTATCATATAAATGAATTTTCAACCTTAACTCTTGATGAAGTGCTGGCTTTTAGCTGGTTTCAACGAAAGACTTATTTTAAAATATGTGGACTATTTTCTTTGTTTCTTTTATTTCATCAATTTTATTTACAAAACCTCTATTTTATTTTTTAGAGAAAAATAAAATTTATGATATTCCAAACCATAGGTCTGTCCACAAAAATAATATCCTACGAATGGGCGGACTTCTATTTTTATTTGGATACCTTTCATCTATAGCTTATTTATATATAAGCTCTCCCGACTTATTTACAACCCAAACTAAAGGAATAATAATCGGAGCAATTTGCATCGCTATTTTAGGAGCTGTAGATGATCTGAAAAATCTTAATTCTAAATTAAAGTTTATTATTGAATGCCTCATAGCTTATATGGTTTGTCAATTTGATATTAGCATTGACTCTTTCGCTTTATTTGGGCACAATATTGAAACTAACCAATGGGCAACTCCTATTACTATTTTTTGGATTGTAGGCATTACTAATGCTTTAAACCTTTTAGATGGTTTAGATGGCCTAGCTGGTGGAGTTGCTGCAATTATAATGATTACCCTTATTTACCTTAATCAAGATGGTTTTCATACAGCAATTTTACTGCCTGCGATTTTAGGAGGGCTTTTAGTTTTTTTACGCTTAAACATGAACCCTGCTAAAATATTTATGGGAGATGTTGGCTCTTTATTTTTAGGCTTTCATATTTCTGTTTTTTCTTTAACTATGCTTTCTTTCAAAACGGCTACACTCGGTATATTAACTCCGGTCCTTTTAATTGGTTTACCTGTTATAGATACATCCTTAGCAATCATAAGAAGAGCTAATAAAGGGCAAAAAATATTTGAAGCAGATAAAAGTCATATTCATCATAGACTCTTATCCATGGGAGTTTCTCATAAAAATGTAGTTAGAGTTTTACACTCTGTAAGTATATTACTATCCATTCTAGTCATATATAGTTCAAAATCAATTCAAAATACTAGTGGTTTTTTAATTTTTGGTTCTGGTATCATTCTCACTATTTGTATTTACTCTTTTTATGCTACTCAAAAAGTATATGCAAACGGTAAAATAGCAGGACATAAAGCAGGTTTAAGAAAAGCACTTTACCTTTACCTCTATTCTCAAAATATTAAAAATGTTGATGTACCCTATGAAGAAAAGCTTAAAAATATTAAAATTGAAGATATAGAGTCTATCTTACTCCAGGCCTATTATGAAAAAGGTCTTAATAATACTGCTAAATTTTTAGAACTTTTAGAGGTTCAAGATACTGAAAAAGAGATTGAATGGGATGATAGCCCTCTAGATTAGGCTTGCTTTCTTTCTTTTAAAAAGTTAGATTCAAATATTAGGAGTTCTTTTTTACTTTTCGTAGTATCTCTTCTAGCTTTTAAAAATTTAAAAATTAAATCTTTCTTTTCTTCCATATTTAAATTTGAAGCAAATTCCTCAAAATTTGCTCCTTTTAAAATTAGTTTCCCATCAAAATTTTCATCCAATAATAAGTTTATTTTAAAACTCTTTTTTAAGCCATTTATACAAGAAAACCTTACCTGACTTGATGGATCTTTTATATGCATCTTTAATAAGTTATAACTTTCTATTTTTTTACAACGAACTAATAAATTTACTGCTAATAACCTCAAAGTTACATTACTACTATTAAATAGTTTTTTAGCTAATAATAATATTTGTAAATCACTTAAATTAACCTCTTCAAAACTTTTAAAGGCATCAATAGAAACTAACTTAAATAGCTTATCTAATACTTTTATTGGTTGTTGAATACATAAGAAACAAAACTTTATATAATCAATGAAAGGTTCATCTAACTTTTGATGAAAAAGGTTATTATAGCTCAGTTTTGGAATAAAATTACTTTTTAAACAAACTCGAAGATATAAATATAGCTGCTCTTTTGAAAATGAATCTATTTTTACAGTCATTTTCTGAAGTTCTTTTCTAGATATTAAATTTTCTTCCCTGCAAATTAATCTTTCATAATAACTTGAAAAGTCTCTAAATTTTTGCCATTTTTTCTCACTTAATAAATAAAACAAAATACCTCTAAGAACTATTTTTGGAGCATCAAATTTAATCGAAGTTTCATCTTTAATAGTACTGGTATCAATCATCACTATTTCGTGACTTCTTAAGAGTAGTCCTGACTTTAATTGAGTAATTTGACTTTCAAGTGATTTTAAAATATTCTTTTCTATATAATCATCACGCAAAGATAGTTGCAAAAAACAATTTTCTAAAAAAACTAATGCATTTGAAAACTGGTGACAATGATTAATTGTTTTTACTTTTGAAAAGCTTCTATTTAAATGTAAAATAGATCGCAAAAAAGGCAAAGCTAAACGCTTCGCTTCATTACCTTTACTCTTCAAAATTAAGTTTGCTAACAATCCCATTTTTCTTTAGCCTACACACCTTTTTATAATATATAAATCTTTAATTTATTTTTACATAGATAAACTACTACAAACTGTCGGTATTATTAGTATATTTTGTAAGTATAAAAAGATCATTTTAAATTGTTTATAAAAAGTAAAACTTTCCCTATATGATTGAACTTAACAAAAGCTTTTAATATAATAAGCTTAATCTGTTTTTATCTGGAGAAAAAATGTCAAAGCCCCAAGTTTTATTCTATGAATCTGAATCATCTATTTTACAAAAAATTAAAAATAATACTCAAGAGTTTCAAAATATTCAATTTTTTAATAACCTAGACCTCATTCAAAAAGAAATTGATACATCAGACTCTCCTTTATTTATTTTTTTAGATATGAAAGATAAAGTTTTAACAAGCCAATGGATTCAAAGCCTTTTACAAAAAAATAACCCAATTGAAGTTATTTTATTAAACTCATCTTCTCATCACAACTCATTAATAGATATGATGGAAATAGGAGTTTCTCATTTTTTACCTATTGGTTATTCATCCTCTCAAATAAAACTACTCATTCAACAATTATCTAAAAAATACTCTGCCGAACCTCAAGAAATAAAAATCAATTACAGCGATCGTACTCGTGGAGATATTTTAATTGTTGATGATGAAAGTATTTTACTTGAAGTCTTAGGTGATTTTTTAGAAGCCTTTAGTTTTTTTGTAAATACGATTGAAGATCCAACACAAGTTTTAGAAGCCATTCAAACAAAAAAGTATGAAGTTGTTTTAATGGATATTAATATGCCAAATATGAGTGGTATTGAAGTTTGTAAACAAATTAAAGCTTATGACCCTTCTATATTTATAGTTGGCATGACTGGCTCTGCTAATGATGATGAAGTTAATCAATTATTAGATGCTGGAGCCTTCACCTGTTTAAAAAAACCATTTGAAATGAAAAAGTTTCAAAAAATATTAGATAAATTAGTTTTTATATCACACGATGAAAAACTCAAGCAAGGCCCTGAAGTAGATCACTACGAAGAAAAGAAAAGCCCATTTTCAACAACTACAAAATATGTATTTTATACAACTCTTATAACAATTCTCTTATTTACTATTTCAGAGCAGCTATTTAAAGAGAAAGAAAATCTTAATCTAAAACCTATTCAAAAAAGAGAACTTATTTATAATATGATAAATCAACAACAACCAGATTTAGACTCATTAAAACAACAGTTATTAAACAGGTAGTTTTAATAATAATATTTGTAGCTTCTTGCTCCAAATAACTCTGCCTCTGAAACTCTATTGATGACCAAACCCATTGTATCAATCCCTAAGTTTTCAAGTTCACTTAAATATTTTTCAACATTTACAACTTTAGTTTTATCAATGGATAAAACAAATAAAGTTACACTCGTCCTCTTAGCATATATAAAAGCGTCTGTAGCATAAGCAACAGGAGGAGTATCAAATAAAATAAAATCATATCGCTCTTCAAGCATAGTAAAAATGGTACCAAATCTACTTGAATGTAAAAAGTCTGCCGAATTTTGTGATGTTATACCACTTGACATAAAATCCAGATTATTTACTTTTGTCTCCTGAATAACATCATCAAGTGAACAATCATCCATCAAATCTACAAAACCAAGTAAGTTTTCTAAACCTAACATTAAATGATCTCGAGGTAATCTAACATCACCATCAATCAATAAAACTTTTTTACCCATCATAGCCATACTTGCAGCTAAATTTACAGCAACAAAAGATTTTCCATCACCACGTTCAGCAGAAGATATAGTAATTGTTTTTAAATCATCAAAATGAAAACTCAGGTTTGCCCTTAATTTACGAAAACTCTCAGCAGCAGGAGTTTTATTTTCAATACAAACAATCTCATCACCATTTAATATTTTTGAATTAGTAATCATTCCATAAACAGGCTGAGGTAATACCCTTGAAACATCAGAAGATCTCATAAATTTTCCACTAAAAAAGTATTTTGTATACAAAACTAGAGCAACACTGATTAAAGCTAAAATAAAAACTAAAATAGGACCGAAATTTCTAAATTGATTATTAAACTTAACTGCATCACTAACTTCTTTGACATATTCAAAGTCTAAAAAAATTGTTTTTGAATTTAAACCACCTATTTCTATTAGTTTAGTTAAATCACTCTCTTCATTTCGTAAATCTTTTTCTAAATTTACTAAAGATAAAATTTGTGATTGAGCCTCATTTAATGACTTATAGTTTTTTTTCTCTTTTTTTGTTATTTCACTAATTGACTTTCTTTGTTGAATTAAAGCTGCAACTTTAAAACCCAACCCTCTAATCTCTTGATTTAAAGACCTAGCAACTGGGTCTAAAGACATTCTGCCTGAACCATTATTAAATCTATCATTTAGTTCATTTGCTCTTGTTCTTAGTACTTTTATTTTTGAACCAATAGATCTGAGTTTTGGATGTCCTTTAATATATGTTTCTTCAAGTACTGACTTGTCTGCTTCAAGCTCTAATAACTGATTTCTTAACTCTCCATAGGACTTATCAAATAAAGATAGGTCTATACTTTCTTTCAATCTATTTTTTAACTCTTTACTTACTTCTATCTTTCTTTGAGATAAAACTAAAGTTTCTCCATCAAGTCTGTCTAAAACCCCCATGTTTTTATTTATAAATAAAATGATAGAGTCCATTTCAGCTTGGATATCTAATGAATTATTTTTTTCTTGGTAAGATGATTTTTTTAGAATTAACTCTGATAACTTTTTTCTTATTTCTTCTCTTTGAAAAGCAAAGATAGATAACTTTTTTTCTAAACTTAAATGAATCTCATCATTTTCATTTTTTACAAATTTACTTATGAGTAGTTTTAAAATAAGAGGTAAATCATTTTTTAGCGTTCCCCCTAAAGAAAACTCTAAAGTAAAAATATTACTACTTGAAGATTTACCAATATCTACTGTCCCTAAAACTCTTTGCCTTTCATTTGAATCATCTGAATAATTTTTGATTTTTAATTTTTTTAAAATCATTCCCACAGATATTTTTGTTTTTGTTTCTAACATAACATCTTTTAAAATATCACTATCTCTTAATTTTTTTTTTATATAATTTGGTTTAAAGCCAGAAGACTCCTTAATCCAAGGAAACAAGGCCTTTTCACCAACAAAGCTACTTTTTAAATTTAAAATTGTTGAAGATTTGTAATTTATAGAAGTTTTAACATAGATAATGTAACTACCAGCAGATATAGATGCAAAAAATAAAAGGATAATTAAAAAAAACTCTTTGTAAAACACATCAATAAAAAATTGTTTTAATTGATACATCTCCAATTCAGAGTTTTTCATTGCCATATTTTTCCATTTATTATTAATAATTTATTTTTTATACATTTATCTTATATTTTACCTAAGTATTGTACGATACTAAGTATAACTTAGCATAGACAATTACACTTAGTAACATATGAAACCATTAACAATCATTTTTTTATTTAATATTTTTTTACTTTTATCTTATTCTTCTGAGTTTGATGAACTTCAATTTATTGTTGGAGATACTGTTAGAATAAATATTTTAAATAATTACTTAGAAGAAGAACTTACAATTCCTACTACTAAAATTAATCGTATTGACAAAGTGTTTCTCCCGCATCTTGGAGAGTTTAATATTTTAAATACAAGTATTAAACAATTTAAACAAAAATTAAAAAAAAGAATATCTAAGAGGTTATTTTTAAAAAATCCTAACTTACAATTAGATATAGACAAAAACATTCTTGTTTCAGTTGCTTTAAAAAATAAGTTTCTAGGTCAATACAAATTAAGCTACCAAAGCTCTTTAGGTGAACTTCTAAAATTAGTTAATGTTATTGCTATTGAAAATCTAGATTTTCAATCACTTAGTATAAAACGCACCACAAAAACCATAATAATAGATTTACTAACAAACTCTACTGCTTCTAAAACAATATTAAATCATGATGATCATATTACCCTCAATGATAAACTTGAAAACTCCAATAGCTTCTATTATTTAGTTGGTAACTTTTCAAACATTGGTCGTTATTTTATGAACACTAAAATAACCATGATGGATTTATTAGCAAATCAAAGCCTTACTCAACCCAGATATACCCGAAAATTTTATATTTTTAGAAAAAGTGACAATGGTACAATTATTATAGATATTGATGCTAGAAAACTCATGAAAATGGGAGATTTAACCCAAAATATTTCTATACAAGGTGGAGATATTATATTGGCTTCTGTTGAAAGAAAAATACATATCTTAAATAAATATAGAGATCTTTTAAATCAATATACTAGTTTTGATACCTTGATTCAAGACGCTGAACAAATGAGAATTTTCAAATAAAATCATAAATTCATTTTTTTAAAAATAGACTCTGGAATCATACGAATAATATACATGATATAACGCCATACAAATAAAGAGTAAATTACATTTTTCTTTTTTTTCTGTGCTTTTTTTATATCTTTAGCTACCTGTGTTGCACTTGCTGTTAATGCTTTTGGTAAATCTAAATGTGCAGTCATTTTTGTATCTACAAACCCTGGTAAAACTGTTAAGACATGACAGTCATGTTTACACATTTTATTTCGTAAACCTGATAAAAAAGAAATTAAGCCTGCTTTTGCACTACCATAATAGTAATTGCTCTGTCTACCTCTTAATCCTGCAACTGATGCGACTCCAATAATAAATGAATTTCTTGTCGTCTTTAATATTTTTGCTGCTTGCTCTAAAGCTAAACATGAACCAGTATAGTTAATATTCATTAATTTTATAGCCTCTAAAGAATCACTCTCTGCTAAATTTTGCTCTCCTAAATAACCCGCCATTAATACAAAACCAGATAGCTTTTCATGATATGAACTAATTATTGATTCAATTTCTCTAAAACTTTCTAAATTCAAATTTACTAAATCCACTTGAACTTTATATTTAACCTCTAAGTCTATTTTTAAATCATTTAAAACAGAGGAGTCCCTTGCTGAAAGAATTAAAGAGTACCCATCTTTAGCATATTCATAACTCAAAGCTTTACCAATATCAGAGCTAGCTCCTAAAATAAATATAGATTTCATTATAAACCTAACCTTTCTGACTGTAGTGATTTAAAATAATCTCCACAATTATATTTTTTCAAAACCTCTTGAAACCCGTTAATATCATAACAAGATTTATGAAAAGTACTTTTTGACATCCTAGCATCTTTTGCTAAATATAATCTCCCACCAGCCTTTAGTACAATTTGATCTAATTCTTCCAAAAAATCAAAAAGTCCTTCTACTATCTTAAAATCTAAAGCTAAGGTATAACCCCTCATTGGAAAACTCAAAAACCCCTCATCTTCTTCACCAAAAAGTTTTAATACTGCTAAAAAAGAGGCAAACCCTTTATCGCTTATTTTTTCTAAAATCACTCTTAAAGCTTCTCTTGAACTTTTCATCGGAATTACAAATTGATATTGTACAAAACCTGTTGAACCATAAATCCTATTCCATTCAGAAACAAAGTCTAAAGGGTAAAAAAATGGATCAAATTTACAAAACCCCTTTATAGTTTCAGACGAGGGTTTTGAATAGTATAAATAGTTAAACAAATATACCGATTCAGAGCACAATATAAAATCAGGAAAATCTATAGGAATTTTAACTTGTAAAGATGTATGTAATTTTAAAGGGTTATCAAAAAAGGTTGTCCCGTATAAATCATCTCTTGTTGCATGATGACCAGTTATTAAAACTCCTCTACCAAGTTCATTACCAATAGCCAAACAATCAATCCAAGCAACTGAATATTTTTCTTCTTCTGAGGACTCAAAATATGACATTAGCTCTTCAAAATTTGAAGCTCTTTTTTGATCTTGAATAATATAACTTGTCTCAATAGATAACAATTGAATCTTAGCAGAAATAATAATACCAGTTAACCCCATACCTCCAAAGGTTGCTAAAAATAAATCTCTATTTTCTTGTCTTGAACATTCAATAATAGAGTTTCCATTAAATAAATGAAAAGAAAGTACATATTTAGAAAATGAACCATCTGTATGATGATTTTTTCCGTGTACATTTGATGCAATTGCACCACCAATAGTGACGTATTTTGTCCCAGGAGTTACAGGCAAAAACCATCCTCTTATTGAAAAAATATTGATAATTTCTTCTAAAGAGAGTCCTCCTGTACACTCTAAAACTCCATCTTCTGAAAATGATTGAATATAGTTATACTTACTCATTTCGATCGTTGTTGAAAAGAGCGAACTATCTCCATAGCTTCTCCCAAGACCCCTTGCTATAGATAAATTTATTTTTGATACATCTTTTTCATTTTCAAAAAATAGTTGATTTGAGTTTACTTTTGGGTAATTTCCCCAATTTTTAATTTTTGCTTTTCGTGAATACATATTTTTTATCCAAAAAGTATTTAATTATATAACCTATTCCTAATCCGATAAACCCACCAAAATACATAGCATTCGGTGACTCTGGAAACAACATTATAAAAGAGTATTCAAAGAACCAGAAAATAATAGTTGTAAACACTCCCATTAATGAATATAAAATAAAAGTCTTTACTTCTTCATTTTTAGATTTAATTTCTACTTTAAAAATATAAACTTTGTCTAAAATATATTTAAAAATAAGTCCTGTAAGAGTACCAATAAATATAGCTATTAATTTTTTCAAAAAATTAAATGGAGAAAACTCTACGTACAAAAATTGACTCATTAAATTTACCCCTGTAGCTAAAAGTGCAAAAAAAATGTAATTGATAAGAATCATAGATAAATCAAAACACTAAAACAGACAATCCATCCTAAAAGAGTTAGCTGTAAAAAACGATCTGAGTAAGCTAAAGATGTCGGTGAACCTGTTTTATTCTCTACAAATGCTAACTGTAAATATCTCATTACTGCTAAAATTACAAAATAAGTAGTAAAATATAAAGGCTTTCCTCCCATCTTGACTTGTACTGAATGAGTTAATGAGTACATGATATAACATACAATAATTATACCCCCTAACATTACCATAGATGAGTCTACAAACTTTAAATTATAACCGTCAATAGCATCTCTAACTTTTTTACCTTTATCGCCCATCAAAACATCATCTCTTCTTTTTGCTATTGCAACAAATGATGCAAACAAAAATGTCATTAAAATAATCCACTCTGATAAAGCTACTCCTGTAGCATAACCTCCAGCAAATAGTCTAAAAACAAAACCCAACGATACAATAGAAATATCAATAATAGGTATTTTTTTTAACCACTTAGAGTAAAATAAATYTATTATCATATACACAGTTAAAATAAAGCAAACTTTAGTAGATACCCAATACGACAAAGCTGCAGAAGCTAACAGAAGCAAAGACCACAAAACAAAACCTTGTTGAAAGTTTACTTCACCCAAGGCAAATGGCCTATTACACTTAGTTGGATGTAGTTTATCTTTTTCTATGTCTATATAGTCATTAACAATATAAACACAACTAGCAATTAAACAAAATGCCAAGAAAGTTAAAAAAGTTTGTGTAAATAAATCAAAATTAGTAATTTTTCCCGCAAAAAACAAGGGTAAAAAAACAAATAAGTTTTTAACATAATGTTTAACTCTAATTAACTCTAAGTATTTTTTCATATTGATTTACAGACTTTTTAAACTTTTTAGTATACTCATAAGCATCTTTATACAACAAGTGTAACCCATCACTTGTTGTATAATTCATATAGGAGATTAGCAAGTTTTTATTACTAAAGTTTTCTTGTAAAACTTTTCTTATTTGTTTCATTTTAATTGAATTGACTAAACTTTTTTCTATTGGCATTTCAAAAAATAGTATTATTGCTCCTTTTAACTCTAAATAGTTTATCAATAACTTCAACTTTATCAGCTTATCCTTTAAATCATTATTTTCAATTTGAAACTCTAATTTTTTTAATTTCAACGACATTTCAAAATTTCTTTGATTTCTAGCTTCTTTCAAATGATTTATATGACTTTTTCCATATAAGTTTTTTAATTTAGATAAAATTAAATTTAAAGGCTGGTTTTTTTCTATTAATGCAGGTAAATATCTCTTCACTTTTGACCAAATTGGATAATATAAAGAATTCAACATTTTTATATCCTGTTCTCTAAAAATAGTATTTATCTCAATAAAAATATACTTAGGAATAGTATTACTTTGCTTTATAATTTCAAGCCCTGTTAACACACTACCCCCCGAAAATGATAAATTATACAAGTTTTTATCCAAAAATCTATTTCTCATTCTCGCAGCCAAAGACGAACCCACAATGACGTTAGCTTTAGTTAAATTATAAATGAATTTTTGAGCAATAGAGTAGTTTTGTTGCCATTGACTTTGGTAAGAAGTAATAGTGGGACTTTTATAAAATAAAAGTAAATTATATATACTAAAAAAAACAAAAAATTGAAAAAGTATTAGTTTTATATTTCTAAAATTGGAAATAGATAAATTCACCGCTACTCCCACTGTTTGTAACAATTAAAAATAACATAACAGAGTAAGTAAAACTATTATCCAAATAGTTTTTACCCGTTTTTTTATATATCAAATAACTCAGATGATACATTATAATAGGTAATGAATAACAAATAATCAAAAATACTCCCAACTTATTAATCGATATATTAAAATTCATTGAAAAAGCTTTCAAATATAATAGTACTTGAAAAAAGTTTGGAAGCTTAAATAAAAGCCATCCTATAGTTACAAAACTAAAAACTATAAATACCTTTAAATAGTCAAATAAAGGAGTTTTAATATTTATTATATTTTTTTGCACAAACCTTTCTACAGATAATAGTAAGCCATGATAAATTCCCCAAACCATATAACTTATAGCAGCACCATGCCATAAACCTCCAAAAGCCATAACAAGCATCAAATTTAAATAGGTTTTTAAATTTCCTTTTTTGTTTCCACCTAAAGGTATATAAAGATACTCTT
Source organism: Candidatus Cloacimonadota bacterium (assembly GCA_002402105.1). GTDB lineage: Bacteria > Muiribacteriota > UBA6191 > UBA6191 > UBA6191. Next base: position 163,297 of record NVVD01000002.1, on the reverse strand, counting down.
TGAGCCATGTTGATAAAGAAATATGCCACCTAGTCCAAAACTCTGAAAACGATTTTGCAATATATGGGAAACAAAAGTTTATAGACAGATTGTATCCATATAACTTAGCTACTCCAATCGCAATTAAACTATAACCTGCAAAATCTGAAAAAATTTGCATCGAATAGCCTATCAATAAAACTAATAAGTTTATCGATGATAAACTTTCAAAGTAAGGATACATCATCCAAAAAGTTTGATCTTTTAGATTATCTGCTACAACCATTTTAAAAAAATAGCCCACTATTAAAAGTTTAAAACTTTTTTCAAACTGAACACCTTTTATTACTTTTTTTTGTATTTGGGGATAAAATTGATATGCTTTTACAATTGGCCCTGCAATTAACTGAGGAAAAAATGATATGAAAAATATTGTATCAAGAAAGTGCTTAGAAAAATCCCTTTCAACTTCCCAGCAGTTTTTTTGTTTTTTAGAGTCTTTTCTATACAAATCTACAACTAAACTGATTCCTTGAAAAGTATAAAAAGAGATACCAATTGGCAAAGGAATCAATATAAAAAACTCTCCTACATCATTAAAAGGTGAATATTTATCAAATATTCCAACAAATAATCCAATATACTTAAAATATATTAAAATCAACAAGTTAAAAGCAACTCCAAATATTGCCCAGCCCCTTTTCTTTGATATATTTTTCTCAAAATAAACTAAATAACTTATGATAGAGTTTATAGAAGCAGAGAACATTAATAAAAGTAATAAAGAAGGTTGACCATAAGCATAAAAAACACTACTAGAAATAATTAAAATCTGCCTTTGATAGCTCAACAATGATTTTTGATAATAAAAAAACATAGTAATTAAAACTAAAAAAATAAATGGAAAGCTATTAAATAACACATTTCTCCTAAAACTTTGTTGGACCTTTAGCCTATTAAATCTCGTTGTCGTATAAAAACAGCAGGGTTTCCTTGATAAATCGAGTAAGCTTCTAGAGTCTTAGTAGCAATCGAGCCTACGGTTAAAATTGAATGACTTTTACAAGTTACATTTGGACATACTGTACTTTTTGCCCCAATCCAAACACCATCTTCAATAATTATTGCTCCAAGAATCAAATCGAAACAAGATTTTTTATAATTATGATTACCCGTTAATAAATAAGCACCTTGAGAAATACAAACGCTTGAACCAATTTGAATTTTTTCTAAATTATCTATCCAAACATTTTCTCCCACCCAAGTATTGTCTCCAATTTCAAGAAACCAAGGGTATTTAATCTGAACCCCAGGCTTTAAATTAATATTTTTACCTAGTTTTGCCCCAAACAAAGTTAATACTCTTAGCCTTAAGCTTGAAGAAAAGAATAATAAATTTTGCATTAGAATATAATCAGTAATTAACCATAAGAGTCTTTTCAGAAAAGAACCTGGTTTATATTCTTTATTACTAAACTTTGATAGATCTGTTTTTTTCATAAATTTATATTCAAATATTTAAAAAGGAACACATAATAAAACAAATGACTAAACATAATTATGCATTACAACAAACATTTTACCTTTTAAAGCTACTTTTTGTAAGGTCAAATATAAATTATATTAATTATATTAATTATATTAATGTACAATTATTTTCAATAATTTAAACATTAGGAAATATTATGCAAGGTGGATTGCACACAAAACAAATATATAAAAAACACTCTATCGAAAGTCCATTAGTTACAATTGTCACCCCAAATTATAACGGTGCAAAATATCTAGAAGAAACCATCTTATCTCTTCAAAAACAAAATTATCATAATATTGAACACATAATTATTGATGGTAAATCATCAGACCAATCTTTGCAAATTCTACAAAAATATCAAGATAAAATTGATTTTTTTCTTTCAGAACAGGACCAAGGAATGTATGACGCTATTAACAAGGGATTTTCTTATGCAAATGGAGAGATTTTCGCCTATTTAAACTCAGATGATTTATACCAAAGCAACTGTATTAAGAGAGTAGTTGAGACTTATAAAAAGTTAAATGAAGACTTTTTAGTATTTAGTAACTTTTCGATTAAAAATGAGACCACTAAAAAATCTTACCATTATAAAGCTTCTAATTTTGGTAAAAAGTCAATTTTGTGTTACCAAAGAATGCCATTTGCTCAACAGTCAGCTTTTTGGACTAGAAAAATTTGGGACTTAATCGGTCCCTTTGATACACAATATAAATATGTAGGTGATTTTGATTTCTTTTCAAAAATATTACTTTCTTCTCAAACAAATATATTTCACCTAAAAGAAAATTTAGCTACTTTTCGTATTCATGAAGAAGCCTTGTCAACTCATAAATTAATGATCGATGAAGCGTTAGATGTCCGTAAAAAGTTAGATTTAAACCATATCTCATTTCAATTGTTTAGGCGAGTTCTATCTCATTACTATTATACAATTTCAAATTTATCATCCAGCTTACAATATCGTTATGATAAATTTAAACTCTCTAAAGGAAACAACTATGAAAGTTAGTATTATTACTGTTGTATACAATAACCAAGACACTATTAAAGATTGTATAGAATCTGTACTCTCTCAAGACTACTCCAATATTGAGTATATTATTATTGATGGAAAATCAAATGATGATACACTTAATGTTATCAATAGCTACCAAGATAAAATTACTACTGTTATATCTGAAAAAGATGATGGACTTTATCACGCTATGAATAAAGGTATTTCTCTAGCAACTGGCGAGCTTATTGGAACCCTAAACTCTGATGATTTTTATTCAAACAATCAAGTGATAACTAAAATAGTTCAAAACATCCAAACAAACCAATCAGATTCATGCTATGCTAACTTAGTCTATGTTAACCCTAATGATTATAAAGTTCTTCGTTATTGGTACTCAGGTTGTTATCAAAAACAGAATTTTTTATCTGGTTGGATGCCACCCCACCCAACTTTTTTTGTTAAAAAAACTCAGTTAGACCAATTTGGCTATTTTAATACAAATTTAATTAATTCTGCTGATTACGAACTAATGTTACGACTTTTATATGCCAATAATGTTTCAGCCTCATATTTAGATGAAGTTACTATTGTCATGAGAAATGGTGGACACAGTAATATGAGTTTGTCTAATAGGTTAAGAGCAAATAAAGAAGATCGTAAGTCTTGGAAAATCAATAACTTAACACCCAATACATTCACCTTAACAATCAAGTTTTTCATAAAAATGTTTCAATTTTTTAAATTTGCACCATTAAAAGTGTATAAACCTAAGAAAAGTAACTTATAAAATAGTCCCATATTCGTCTAACAATAGTTTTTGTAAACTTACTTTACTTTTTTTTAGTTTTCTCTCTATTTCTATAATTTTTACATCCACTAAAAACCTATACCAAAAACCCTGTAAAAAATGAAAAATAAACCCCTCTTTACCATCTAAAAATCCCAATTTTATAATAAAACGATAAAAAAAGTATACAAGTGGTCTCAAAATCAAAGGAAAGTTTCCATATATCTCTTCTTTAAGCCATCTTTTTTTTGCTGTTTTACCACCCTTTCTATCTGCAATTCCATCTATTTTATTTGAGTTTTCTTTTAGTAAAATATACTCTATCGCCTCTCTAAGAGCATAGGAGTTGTGTTTTTCAGTCCATCCCCCTATATTTGATTGTCTATCATAGTTATATTCAATAACATCTATTTCAGTATAAATACTTTTTCCCTCTACTTGAATATGTTCATCCATCCATCTTTGTTCTATTTTTCCTTTGGATTTTCTAAAAACTCTTAAAAAGTAGTTGGGATAAATAGCACCATGGCTAATCCAACGTTCCATAAAAAATATCTTAATTTTTACAAAGACTCCATCTATATCTTTTTTTAAAATTTCTTTTGCTAACAAAGAAAAGCCTTCCTCTGTCCATCTTTCATCAGCATCGATCCTTAATACCCATTCAGTTGTAATGTTTGTATTGTCTAGTCCCCATTGAAACTGCTGAGAGTAGTTAATCCACTTGTTTTGAATAAATTCAGCATTATATTTTTCAGCGATTTCTTTTGTATTATCATTTGAAAAAGAATCAACAATAATAATTTTATTTACATATTTTTCAATTGAAGAAATACATTCGGGTAAATTTTTCTCTTCATTTAAAGTCAAAATTATCGCAGTAATTGGTAGTCTCATTCAGATTCCTTCATAATGTTGTGAAGCTTTTTAAAATAATTTTTAGCTATAATATTCCAATCAAAGTTATTTTTAACAAGCTCTTTCCCATTTTTACCCATTTTTTCTAAATCTTCGTCAAATATTTCTATCATTGCTTTTGATACATTACTAATTGAGTTTTCTACCCATTTTCCACAGTTAAAGTCTACTGCAATTTTCCATGGAGTTTTTTTAGATGCCACTATTGGAGTAGCCGAAGCTAGTGCTTCTGCATAGACTATTCCAAAGTTTTCATTATGTGAGGGTAATACAAATAAGTCTGCAACAGATAAAAAATCTGTTTTATCTACTCCAGATATATTTCCTGGAAAAAAAACAGATGAAGAAATTTTCATTTTTTTTGAAATACTTTGAAGTTCTTTTAAGCTTCCTCCATCGGGACCCGCAATCACCAATACTGCATCTTCATATATTTTTTTAAATTCAGCAAATGATTTAATTAAAATGTCCAAGCCCTTTTTCTCATGAATCCTTGCTAAGCTTACAATAATATGTTTTGAAAAATTATTTTTCCCTGTATATTTTTTTAAAAAGTCATCTCTCGTTAGTTTAACTTTATTCTGATACTCTGATACATTTATTCCGTTAGCCAATATAAAAATTTTATTTGATGAAACATCAAACAAGTCTAATATTTCATCTTTTTCTTGTTGGCAAGTAGCATGCCAATATATATTTGAAGTCAATGGATGCAATAAGTATTTAATCCAAAAAAGCTTATAGTGACTTCTACCTAACAATAAACATTCTTTTCCTAAAGAACCCCTTGGCGTCAGAATAATCTTTTTTGATAAAATTTTTGCTACTACCAAAGAAAATAAAGTAGACATTGAAAAAATACTTTGTATATTTATTATATCTGCCCTCTGAAAGTCTTTAAACATATTTAAAATCATAGGCACAGATAAAAAGTTTAAAAATGTATCATTATAATACTTTACATTTAAGCTTTTTTCTATTTCAACTTCTTTAGATGTCTCTAGTTTTAACTTTTCTTTACCATTAGCATTCGTCGTAGAAACTAAAACATTAATACCTAACTTAGAGATTGGCTTCAATAGATTTAATACTGAAAAAATTGGGCCTCCATAAATAACTGCAGGATAAAAAGAAGGAATCACAACAACTAATTTTAAAATAAATATACTCCTAAAACAAAATCGATACTTTTAAATATAAGCCCAGTTTTAATTATAACTCCTCAAAAGAAGAATATCAAAAATCCACTCCATAAAAATTTTCATTCTATACTAAGAGCCATAACTCCAAACTTTGTAATAAGTAAAATTTCTAGTTCCATTCTATAATTTTCTTACTTAAAAAAGGTAATAACAGTCTCAAAAAAGTCTTGAAATATTGGATAAAATTGACTTGCATAGCTTTTTTTTAAAAATATCCAAACACGATCGATTAAATTTAATGAACTTGGTAAATAAATTAAACTCAAGCCCAACTCTTTTGCTGTCTCAACTACAATACTAGCTCTGTTATACGGAGTATTAGCTAAAATAATATCAACTTGACTCACTTATAATCAAAGTAAGCTTTAAAGCACTAGAATTTAAAGTTCCTATTATATTTAGGTATTCATTGTCGATTGTTGTTCTTATTGATTTTGTCCTTTTCATCACGATTTTCCCATAAGTACTCAACCAACAAACGAAATATATAATTTATTAAGTTTTCTCCAAAGATGAATCATTTTCTGAGATCAAACTATTAACACGTAGAAAAAAGCCTAATGAAAAATATAGACCAACTTTATTTCCTGCAATAAATAATCCCAAAAAAAAGCAATTAAATAAAAAACCAGAAATGACTAATAGATCAGAGTCTATACAAGACCTAGTTAACTCTTTTTTCTTTTTGATTACAAACAAACAAGATAAAAGCATTAATAATACACCATAATTACAAACAATCCCTAAAACCTCTACATTAGAGTCTATATTGAAACTTGTACCAGCAAACTTTATAAGCCAAGTAGAGTACTCCATGTAGTCACTTGCATAAAAAGTTAATAACCCGTACCCAAACCCTAAGAAAATACATATTTTATTACCGATTAAAGCCAAAAATGGTAATAATACTAAATCATCCATACTATATAATAGTGTATTAAAATCTAAATGAGACAGAGCTAATAAAATCTCTAAGTTCCTTGAAAAAAATAAGTCCGGTTGAGAAAAAATAAAATAAGCCATCCACAAACCTGCTCCACAGATTACAACTTTTAAATAATAGTTCATATCATAAATTAAAAAGTGGATTAACAATAAAAGAACAACTCCTAATATACCATTTCCTGATTCAGCACGAATAAAACAAAATAAAGATAAAATAAACCAGATAAAAAATGAAGATAATGATATTTTTTTATACATATAAGAATATGCAAAAAATGTCAAAGCCATGAGTGAAAAAATTGCAAAAGTTTTAGGTTCTCCAATAAAACTATTTGGTCTAATGCCATAAGTTGCTGAGGGAGCAATAATAGATCTAGTCATTGAAAGGCCCCAATAAGGTAATTTAATATGAAAAGCTATAAATTGGTATATACCTGCTCCAATCAATATTCTCATCAAAAAGTATTGAATTTTTATAAACTGTTCGGCTTTAATATAATTTAAAAAGGAGAAGCCTAAATATATTTCTAATACACTTAAAAGAAATCTAAAAGATTGTATTATCAATCTTTTCATTAAAGATATAAATGGAACTCCTTTTACTCCCAGTAAATATAAGCCCGACAAGTTTGTTATTAAAAATATAAATAGTAGAAAAGGAAATACTACTCTTCTAAATTCTTTGTCAGAAATTACAGTTTTTAATCCAACTATAGTAATGAACATTAAACATAAATCTTTGGGATAAGAACTCATAATTATTAAACTAAAACGAAAGTAGTTAAAGTAGAAGCAATATAGATAAAGTAATAGTAAAAAACGCATAATTTCTTATTAATTTAATTTAGTTAAAATTTTTTTTATTAAATTAGAAAAGGTATACTGTTGAACTTTCTGAAAACCACAATTTGCAATAATTTCTCTTTCCTCTTTGTTTTTCAAGTAATAATCAATTTTATTTAATAAGTCATTTACGTCTTTAAATGCTTCAATATCCTCTCCAATAGTAAAAAATTCTTCTAAATTTGGGACATATTGAGATAATTCGAAACTTCCACAGCCAGGTATTTCAAAAGCCCTAGTATTCATGCCACTAGCCATTTTTGAATAGTTATTTAAAAATAAGTTTAATACTATTTTAGAGTTACTAATAACTTTCCCATAATCATCTCCCCATATACTACCTTTATAATTTTTTTTGAAGGCATATTTATCAGGGACATTATCAATTCCATAACCATAAATACTCAAATTTTTATATTTCTTTGAGATAGCTTCTAAAATATCCCACCTATTTGAATGCACTTTAGCAACTGAACCAATAAATACAATATCATGGCTATATTTTTTTCTTTCTACAATTGACAATTCCCATTTTTTTATAGATTTAAAATTAAGAGCTGGAGGAACCTGTAAAAAGGAGGCTGGCTTAAATCTATTATCAAAATGAGGAAGTAAGTTTCCTGCAGATACTATTAAATCAAAATGTGGAACTGTTAATATTACATTATCTCTACTTTTAAACTGAAAAGGAAAAACTCCAAACCATTCTATTGACTTAATATTATTTTCTTTTAAAAAAAGTAAAGTACCTATCGAAATCGTAGGATTTAATACAGTAAACAATAAGTTAGCTTTATTAGCTAATATTTTTTTTTGTAAAAGCTTATTTAATAAGTAGGAATCTAATTTTCTGAAAACTTTTTTATATACTCTTTTGATCAGGTTAAAAAACTTAAATTTAACAAAAAAATTAGGAAAGCCGAAAAAGTCCGTCTTATAATCAAACACAACTTTATAACCAAGTTTTTCAAACCCAATAATTAAACCATCAGTTGCTGAATCATTTTCTCTTATACCCTCTATTAAAGTATCACTCTCTAAAGCAAGCTTCATAATAGTATCAGAAATAAAATAATGAAAGTACACTACCTTTTTAGTCATTAAAAAAATCTTTCAAACAATTTACAATCTTTTTTAGATCTTTTTTATCTAAATGATCTCCAATAGGTAAACTTAAGAGTTGAGCATCAAACATATTTGCACAAAAATCTTCTTTACCCTGATTTAAATAATCATACGCCTTTAGTTTAGGTAAAGAAATAGGATAATGTACTCCAGTTTGTATTCCTTTATCTTGTAAAAATAATTTTAAAGCATCTCTACTTTTCACTCTAATTACAAATAAATGATAAACTTGTTTTGCCCAATCTTCTCTTTTTGGTAAAACTAAATCCTTAATATCTTTCAAATGATTTAAATAATAATCAGCAACAGATACTCTTGCATCAGTCCATTCATCTAAGTACTTTAATTTTACACTTAAAATTGCAGCTTGGAGACCATCCAGTCTACTATTTCTACCTTCAAATTCATGGTTATACTTTTCAATTCTTCCATGATTTGCAATCATCTTTACTTTTTTTGCTAAATTTTGATCATTACAAACTATTGCACCACCATCTCCATATGCTCCAAGATTCTTTCCTGGATAAAAGCTAAAAGTTCCTATGTTTCCTATAGCACCTATCTTTTTTCCTTTGTATAGAGCTCCATGTGCTTGAGCACAGTCTTCAATTACTTTTAAGTCATATTCTTTGGCAATTTTTAGAATTTCATCCATGTCACAGGGATGTCCATAAAGATGCACTGCCATTATCGCCCTAGTCCTTGAGCTTATTTTAGATTTTAAACTACTTATTGAAACTGTATAGTTATCACTATTATTATCGCAAAATATTACTTTATGTCCACTTCTAGTTACAGCTTCCGACGAAGCAATAAATGAATTAGCAGGGACAATTATTTCACTGTTTTTTGGTAAGTCTAAAGCCTCTATTGCAATCTCAATTGCATCAGTACCATTTCCAACTCCAATGCAAAATTTTGCTTCTTGATACTTGGCAAATGATACTTCAAAGTCTGTAACATATTTTCCACCAATAAAAGCTGTTTGGCTAATTACATTTTCGATAGCTAAACATACTTCTTCTTTTATATTTTCATACTGGTTTTTTAAATCTAAAAATTTTATCATATACTTTTCTTTCTTAAGGTCATCCAAATGTTTGCGCAAACTTCAACTGGCATTTGTTTACTTACCTCAAAAATAGCATCTAGAAGCTCTTGCCCCCAATCACTCATTTGAGCTAAAGAAACCATTTTTAGATTGTAACCTCCAAAATCAACTATCTCAAAGCCGGCCTCTTTTACATCAAACTTAAGCTTTTGTAAATCATAAACTCTTTGATGGCCTGCTTTAACATCTGAACTATTTAATTCGTATTCGCTTTTAAGCATACCCATTTTTTTGCCTATTTGACGATGAATTGATTTTGCATTAGGAACCGTTAAAAATATTATCCCATCATCCTTAAGCCATTCATTAAACTTACCTTCCATTAATGCCACAGGATTATCAACATGTTCAAGTACATGATTTGCTAATACGACATCAAATAGTTCATTTGATTTATAATCCTCAAAATATGACTCTACAACTTTTGTTTTATTACTTTCAAAAGCGAATGCTTCAATTATTTTTTTTGAGCCTTCTACAACAACTTGTTGATGAACAATACCATCGCACCTAGTAATAACATGTCCATTACCTAAGCCTAAATTTAAAATTTTTTTATTTTTTATAAACCTAATAGATAATTGAAATGCATTTTCATTTACAAACCTTGCTTCAATTTTTGAGTTATCGTCGTTATAATGAATTAAATTTTCATCCAAAGTCATAGAAGTCCCTTACATATTTAAAGTCAATGTTAGAGTTTTTAGCAAACTCTAGATCTGTTTCTCGATCTCCAATATAAATTGATTTTCCTTTATTTAAAAAAGGTAATAAAACTTCAAAAGCACTACAGCTTGGCTTAGAGTTTTTTATATCTTCAATACCAACTATTTTTTTACAATTTTCAAATAAGCCTATTTTCTTTAGAACAATTGATACAGTTGATCTTAAATTATTACTTACAACATAAAACACATCTAATTTTTTTAAAAAGGATATAATAGGTTTTATCTCTTGAAAGTCTACATCAGCACTGTTTTGTTCAAAACTTTTAATTATTTGAAATACATTTGAATCTACAGCTTTTAGCTGATCTATTTTTAAATTTAACTTTTGCTCTATTCTAAATTCATTTTGGATACATAAAGTATTTATTTTCTTTTTCAAAGATATCCAGTCAACATCAATAGTTGCAATAGTACCATCAAAATCAAAAATATAGTTATCGTATTTATCCATAATTAAATAAAAACCTCTGTTAAATATCTATACATTTTTAAATTACTATTATAATCAATCAGTTTATTTTCTAATTGTTCATAATAATCTTTTATCATTAACTCAGGGATATTAACCCCTGCTGCAACTGCAAGAGGTAATCCTCCCGCAGCTAATCTAGGGTTTATTTCAATAATTTTTACTTCATCATTTTTATAAAACATTTGTATATTACAAGCTCCTCTATATTCAAGAGAACCTAAAAGTTTTCTAACCTGAGATAACACTTCCTCACTAAAAAAGGTTTTAGCTACGACAGATTTTCCATCTTTAACTTTTAATCTAAACCTTGGAACACAAGCAATCAAAAAGCCTAATTTACTCACAAAACAATCAATTGTAACTTCTTGCCAACTAATAAATTCTTGAATTATATAGTTGTTTTCATTATTTTTTAAATAAAACTCTAGTTCATTTAAATCTGATATTTTATATGCTCCGATTGAAGAGCTTCCTACTTTTAGCTTAATAAAAACAGGATAATCTTCTATATCTGATGAATTTATATAACTATGAGGAGAAATAAAAGAGTTTTCACTCAAATGTTTTTCAAATAAAACTTTGTCTACACACTTTTTAACAGCACTTTGATTTGCAATGGTTATTCCTACATCTAAGTCTTTAAATATAAATAAATTTTTAGAAAATAATAAAGTTTCACTTGAATGCATCGGAAATATGAAATCTATTTTTTCTTTTCTTATGATTTCTATTATTTTAGGTAAAAAGCTTTGATCATTTGCTTGAGGAGTAATGTAATAATTATCTGATAAATATAAACCTACAGCTTCTTCACTCATATCCGTAGTAATTATTTTACAATTATATATTTTACTTTTTTTTAATGCTGAAATTACATTAATTGCAGTAGCAACCCCAGCAGAAGTTACAAGAACATTAATTTCTATCACAATCTATGACCCAGCTTACAATGCTCTGGCTTAAACCTTAGAAAAACTTCTTTTCTTGTTTCCATTGATTCATAAATTGCTGAAATAATTTCGACACTTTTACGACCTTCTAATCCATCTACAAGATGTTTTTTGTTATTTTTAATACAGTCAACAACATGTTCATAATAAGACTGATGACCAAATCCATAGATATTAGGGGGATTTACAGAATATTTATTTTTTACTTCTTTATCACCTTCATGTTCTTCATTGAAGTTCCAGTGGATCATTTGATTTACAGCAAATCCTCCTATTTCTACAGAGCCTTTTTCTCCCATAATAGATAAAGACCCTTCTAAATCTTTAGGCCTAATTGCCGTTGTTGCTTCAATAATACCTATACCACCATTTCTAAACTTTAAAATAACTGCTGCGGTATCCTCTGCTTCAATATCTGCTAATGCTTGAATACCCTTAGCATAAACAGAATCAACTTTACCCATCATCCACTCTAATAAATCAACATGATGACTTGCTTGATTTGTTATAACTCCACCATCCATAGCCCATGTACCACGCCAAGGAGCTTGTGAATAGTAGTTTTGGTCTCTACACCATCTAACACGAACCGTCCCCATAAATAATTTACCAAAACGTCCTTGATCTAATGCCTCTCTTAACTTTACAACAGGTACATTAAATCTATTTTGTTTTACAACAAACAACTTACAATCATTTCTCTCACAAGCCATAATCATATCATCTGCATCATCAATCGTTAATGCCATCGGTTTTTCAACTACTATGTGCTTCCCGTATTTTGCCAAATTAATTGTATCCCTAGCATGGTATCCGCTTTCTGTTAATATTGTAACAACATCAATATCTTCTTTTTGCATCATTTCATCCATATCTGTGTAATAGGGGATATTAAATTTTTCTCCAATAGCTTTAGATTTTTCTTCTAAAATATCACAAACTGCAACTAAAGATGCATCTTCAATTTGACCCATTCCTAGCAATTCACTATGCCTTTTAGCAATTCTTCCACAACCAACCAATGCAAATTTAATCATTAAAATATCCTTTTCTTAAAAACCTTAAACTAAGTATATTATAATAACCTCTAATTATCATGAAAAATGAAGGTCTAATTTGTTTGATTAGCAATGATGAAAAAAACAAAGTAAACATATAAGAGATTACTGTTCCGTAGGCGGCCCCAAGCACACCATATTTTTTAATAAAAAAGTAATTGAATAGAATATTTGAAATTGCCCCAATTATATGAATAAACATATCATACTTTTGTAAGTTTTCATTTATTATCCAGTTGCCTCGTACTACTCCCATAAACACAAAAAAACTACATAATATATGTACTTTTAAAATTTGTCCTGAACTATCATACATTCCTCCATATAAAAAAGATGTAATATCTTCAGAAAAAAACATAATAGGTAATCCAATAGTAAAAGCCATAGAAAACTGCAAATCATACAACTTTTGGAGCCTAGAATAATATAGTTTCTGACACTCTTGTTTTAATTTAACTAATGCAGGAAAAAAAGAAGAACAGACTGCTATCGGGATAAAGTTCCAAATAAGACTTAAACGAACTGCAGCAGCATAATGACCTACTGCTTCACTTCCTATCATTTCTTGTAACATTACTTGGTCTATCTTCATATAAACTGCAATAACTACTCCACTTAACATTCGAGGATAACTATCTTTAAATAAAGATATTGCAAGGCTGTAATCAAATTTCCAGTTAAAGCAAGAACTTCCATTTAATCTAAAATAGTGAAGCAAGCCTATACACATTGTAACGCTATCAAACAAAAGATTTAATGCAAAGTATAGAATCGATGATTTATTTAAAATCAAGTATACTTTAATAAGATTTGATATAATGCCACTAAGAATACTTGCATAGACAACATACTTACTTAAAACTCTTGACTTAAAATAGAAATCAATAACATGAAAACTTTGAAAAATAGAAGAACATCCGATAATTAAAATTATTAGCTTTATCTCTTCAGAGTGGTTTAAGCTAGTTGTAGCAATATAAAGTACTGATAACATCAAAAAAGACCCGACTATTTTTAAAATAAACGAAGTACCAAGTAGCAACTCTTTTTTATCTGGTGCTTTAACTAGCTCTCTTATAACAATACCATCTAAACCCATTGTTGCAAGCAAAGCGAATAACCCTACAAAACTTTGAGAATAGCTCAACAAACCAAAGTTTTCAGGACCTAAATACCTAGCAACCCAAACTCCTATAAATAGACGCAAAATCATTCCAAAAATTTTTTCTAAAAATAACCATGAAGTATTCTTTAAATACTTCATGAAATTTCCATAATTTTTTATTTTTTCTATCAATTCAATAAACCTTTATTATATTAATAATCAATCTTGACTTCTCAAATATCGACTTTTTTCTAATTTACTGTTAAATCTTGTATATAGTATTAAATACAGATGAAATAAGATATAATTCAATCGTTTTTTTATTTTTGGAGTGGTTTAAAATGAAAATATTATTTCTTGGTTCTTATAGTGGACTATTTACAGACCTTCAAACAGGGTTAAAAGAGCTTGGCCATGAATCCAGTATAGTTGTTATCGGAGATAATTGGCAGAAGCAAAATGCTGATTTAACATTCCGTAACTCTTCTAATGTGTTACACAAAATTATAAAACCAATTCAAGAATATTTATTTTGTAGTTCACTACAAAAATACGACCGCATAATATTACAAAGCCCTTTTTTATTTAGCAGAAGGTTTGGGTTGAATGAAACTTTAATTAATAAGATACTTTCATATCACCCTCATTGTTATTTATCTGCTGCTGGTACAGATGCCTACTCTTGGAAATGCTATCAAAGTCTAAAATATAATCCATATCATGACCTTATAGACAATAATAGTGACCATACCTTTTATAGTTCATTGAAGTCTTATGAATGGAACAAATCATTAGCCAATAGAGTTAAAGGCATAATTCCTATAGCTTATACATACGCAGAAGCATATAAAAAACTACCAAACTTACAAGCTTCAATTCCTATCCCTATTAATCTGTCTAATTATAAATATAGCCCTATCACAGCTAACAATAAAATCATTGTTTTCCATGGTATAACTAGGCAAGGCTTTAAGGGAACAAAATATATAAAAAAAGCCTTTGAATTAGTTTCAAAACTCTATCCAAATGATTTTGAGTTTATCCTAAAAGGAAACATGACAATCAATGAGTATAAAAAAATAATGGAAAAAAGTCATCTAATAGTTGATCAGTGTAATTCTTATGGCTATGGAGTTAATGGGGTAATTGCATTAGCAATGGGGAAAATTCTCCTTTCTGGAGCGGAGCCAGAATTTCTTAAAGACTTGAATGTTACTGACTGTCCTGTATATAATATTATACCTTGTGTGGATCAAATCGTAAAGACTCTAGTAAACTTATTAAATCAAAAAAAGAGCTTTAATGATCTTGGCCTAAAGTCAAGAGACTATGTAAATAATGTTCATGATCATTTAAAAATCACTCATAAATATATTAAAGCTCTCAGTTTATAAATATTAATCCAAATTTAATTCATAAGTACTACATATAACAGGCCTAGCACCAAAGCCTTCTTTCTGAGAAATTAACCCTTCATTTAAATACATCCCTGATTTTTCTGTTGATATACCAAAATCAAAATATTGTTTTTCAGAAAAAATATTCATTATTAACTCATTAAAAATCAAATCTAACGCCCCGTCTCTTTTTCCTTTAGTAGATGCAGCAATATATTGAATATGTACACAGTTTATATTTTCATAAACAACAACACCGCCCAATAATTCTTCTCCATCTTCACAAATAAAAAGCCTTATATTATTTTTAAATTTCGAATGTAAATACTTTATTTCTTCTAATGTATGGACAGGATTTACCCCATAAACTTCATTTAAAGTTTCACTCAGTAAGCCCCAATAGTTTGAATAGTCTTGAGATTCACTTACTATTAAACCTAGTTTTTTAGATTTTTTAATACCTCTTCTTCTTCTATTTTTAAAACTAAAGCTACTTGTTAAATCAATCGTAGCACTTAGGTCCCTTGCAATAAGACTTGCTCCATTTTTAAATAATGTATACTCTTCAATTTGACTATTTATTGAATAATAAATAAAAGGTATGCATTTATATACCATTTTTTTTATTTGATTCTTTTTTAAAAAAGTCCTCAATGAATCAAAAAGAGATAAATAATCTAAAATACCCATATTTTCATCAATTAAAAAGCCACCAAATGTTAATCCTTGATGACTAAAAAGAGTGAAACCTGATAAATTTGCAGGAAATATAGCAACTAACTTATCTTTTTCATTATATATCAATAAAGAAAAATCACTAAAACGATCGCTATGATACTCAAGATAATCTCTTTTAAAAAAAAAATGGCTATTTACTGCATTCGATACAAAGCTATCCCATTCTTCTTTTAATGAGTTTTCATAAATTAAAGTTTTCATTAGACTCCTATTCCCTATCTTTATAAATTATAATAATTTATATTTTTCTATTAATTCCAACTATTCTAGCATTATCTTCAATATTTTTAATTAAGGTAGATCCTGAGCCAATTAAGCATTTTTTACCTACACTAATTTCATCATTAAAAGAAGTATTGGCACCTATAAAACTAAATTCTCCTACATTACAAGAACCTGAAATTGTAACATTTGAAGCAATAAAAACATTCTTAGAAATAATCGTATGATGACAAATTTGACTTCCACACCAAATCATTACATTGTCTTCAATTATAGAAAATGGTTGAACTGTAACACCTTCTAATATAAATATATGCTTCCCTAATGTTACATTTTTCCATATATTTGAAGAGTTGTGAAGATACGACGCAGGTTCGTACCCTTTATTACACATTAATTCATACATTTTAGCTCTAGTTTCATTCAAATTAACAAAAGAGATTCCACAAAAAAAATAATAACTTTCTGGATTAAATTCTTTCTCAATTAATTCTATACCTACTATAGGTAAACCAAATTTTTTTTCCGAAGAAATATAGAAAGTATTTACGGCAAAAGCTACGACTTCATAATCTGAATCAAATTTAAAGTATTCAAATACTAAATCTGCCGTTTTTCCAATACCTACTATAATTAATTTCTTAATTAGAATCTCTTTTCATTTCATATGCCTTTTGAAACTCTAAATAATTTCTAATATAGTCACTCTCAGAATAAAAATCATCTGCCAATACCATTAGTATACAATCTTGAGAAAACTCATACATTTCATGCCATATCATTTTTCTTATTCTAATTCCTTTTGAAGGAGTGTCTAATAAAATTTCTAATTTTGTTTGTCCATCATCTAAAGATAATTTACAGCTCCCGTTAATACAGATCATAAGTTGCTCTAACTCCTTATGAGCATGCAATCCTCTTTTAACATTAACTTGGGTATCAAATATATAATAAACCCTTTTAATTTGAAATGGAACTTCATTCTCTTCTTCGAGAGCAATTAAAGAGCCTCTATTATCTCCTAAAACATTAAACTCTATATATTCAATTTTCATCTAGTTTTCCTATGTACCACTCGATTGTCTTTAAAATACCCGTTTCAAAGTTTTCTTCGGCAAACCAAGACAACTCTTTTTCTATTTTATTTGCATCGATTGCATACCTTTTATCATGACCTGCACGATCTTCAACATAAGTAATTAGTTCTTTATAGCTTCCATTTAAGTTTGGTTTTTGCTTATCTAATAGTTCACAAATTATATTTACTATATTATTATTTGTTTTTTCATTTTTACCACCGATATTATAAGTCTCTCCATTTTTTCCTTTATGAAAGGCCATACCTATACCCTTGCAATGGTCTAAAACATATAACCAATCTCTTATATTTTTTCCATCCCCATAAATAGGGATATTCTCTCTTTTTATAGCTTTTTTAATGATCGTTGGTATCAGCTTTTCGTAGTGTTGTTTTGGACCATAATTATTTGAACAATTAGTTATTATAGTATTTAAGCCATAAGTATGATAGTAACTGCGTACTATCATATCCCCACTTGCTTTACTTGCACTATATGGAGAATTAGGAGCGTATGGAGTGTTTTCAGTAAATAGACCTGTTTCCCCTAAAGTTCCGTAAACTTCATCCGTAGATACTTGTAGAAACCTACAATTTAAATAGTTTTCTTTATAAGAAAAGGGACTATTCATCCAATATTTATAAGCTACATCTAAAAGAGTAAAAGTACCATTAATATTAGTTTCAATAAATATTCCAGGTTTTTTAATGGAGTTATCCACATGCGACTCTGCAGCAAAGTGAATAACTCCACGTATATTATACTTTTGAAAAATACTCTCTACTAACTTTCTATCACAAATATTTCCCTCAATAAATGAATATCTATCATTACATTCAACTTCCGTTAAGTTTTTTAAGCTTCCAGCGTAAGTTAGTAGGTCTAAATTAATCAAACAATAGTTTTCATATTCCTTTAAAAAGTAAGAAACAAAGTTACTCCCAATAAAGCCTGCACCACCGGTAATTAAAATAGTTTTCATTCTTGCACCAAATTAACCAAATATTGACCATAACTATTTTTACGTAATGGCTCTGCTATTTTTAAGACCTCTTCTTTATTTATCCAATGGTTATTATAAGCAATCTCTTCTAAACAAGCTATTTTGTAACCTTGTCTACGTTCAATTGTTTCTACAAATTGACCAGCCTCTAATAAGCTTTCATGGGTACCCGTATCCAACCAAGCATATCCTCTACCTAATATAATAACGTTCAACTTCTTATTTTTTAAGTATTTCTCATTTATAGAAGTTATCTCAATTTCTCCTCTACTTGAGGGTTTTATTGATTTTGCAATTTCAACAACCGAATTATCATAGAAGTACAAACCTGTTACAGCAATATTAGATTTTGGGTTTTCAGGCTTTTCTTCAATTGATATAGCATTATTTTCATCGTCTACTTCTACTACTCCAAATCTTTCAGGATCTTTTACTTTATATCCAAAAATAGTTGCTCCCATTTTATTATTAACTGCTTTCTTTAATAAAGGGGTAAATCCTTGACCATAAAAAACATTATCACCCAATATTAGACAAATTGAGTCATCACCAATAAAATTCTCTCCTATAATAAAAGCTTCTGCTAAACCATTTGGCTGCATTTGAACTTCATATTGTAAAGAAATTCCCCATTGGCTTCCATCTTTTAATAATTCTTTAAACTTAGGGGTATCTTGAGGAGTCGAAATAATTAAAACCTCTCTGATACCTGCAAGCATCAAAACTGATAAAGGATAGTAAATCATGGGTTTATCATAAATTGGTAGCAATTGCTTACTTATTATTTGTGTCGTAGGGTACAATCTTGTTCCGCTTCCACCTGCTAAAATAATGGCTTTCATAATTCTCCTGTAATATTTTTATATAGAGTATATCAAATAAAAAAAATAATTAATAATTAACTATAAAGAGTTCAAAACTTTTACCACTCGATCCGCTTCTTTCAAGGAAAGAACAGGACTAATTGGTAAAGAGAAAACCTCTTTATGAATTTTTTCAGAAATTATAAACTTCTTATGATTCCATTCTTTATAAGCTAATTGCTTATGAGGAGGAATAGGATAATGTAATAAAGTTTGAATTTTTTCTTTTTCTAATAAATTTCTTACTTTATCTCTATTTTTAGAGCTAACAACAAATAAATGCCAAACAGACTTACATTTATTTGAAACACTAGGAAGAACTATATTTTCTGCATTTATATTTTTTAAATAATAATTTGCAATTTCTACTCGATGATTATTATCTTCAATTAAATATTTTAACTTTACATTTAGTATGGATGCCTGTAACTCATCTAATCTACTATTAATACCTTTAAAATTATTCACATACTTTTTTTGAGAACCATAATTTGAAATAGCCCTAATTGTATCTGATAATAGTTTATCATTTGTAGTTATAGCACCTCCATCACCTAATGCTCCTAAGTTTTTACCTGGATAAAATGAAAAGCCTCCAGCATCACATAAACCACCCACAACTCTTTTATCAAACTTTGCCCCATGTGCTTGTGCGGCATCCTCAATTATTTTAAGATTATACTTTTTTGCTATTACTTTAATTTTATCTATCTCTACAGGTTGTCCATATAAATGAACCACTAAAATTGCTTTTGTTCTCTTGGTAATTGAGGCTTCTATTAAGTCTGGGTCTATATTATAAGTATCCATTTTGGGTTCAACCAATATAGGAAGTAATTTATTTTCACTAATAGCAATAATAGAAGCGATATAAGTATTAGACGGAACAATTACCTCATCCCCTTCATTAATAACACCTAACTCTTTATATGCTCGTAAAATCAATATCAAAGCATCAAGTCCACTAGCAACTCCAATGCAATACTTTACCTTACAAAACTCCGCAAACTCTTTTTCAAAAGAGTTACACTCTTCACCTCTAATATACCAACCAGAGTCTAATACCTTGGTCATTGCCATTAGAATTTCATTTCTATATTTTTGATTTATTTTTTCTAAATCCAAAAATGATATTTGTTTCATTGTAATCCTAAGTTAATCTCATCTAACACAAAGCACTTATGAGAAGGCGCTTAATTCATTCCTCAAAATAATTGACATTTTATACGAAAAGAAAGCCTTCATATAAATGAAGGCTTTTATACTTTAGACTAAAGTAAAGAGTTTAATGATCAAATACTTTTACAGAAATGATATCTGTCCCAGTCAGACCAGATATACCCTTTCCATTCCAAACTGCACCAATAATACCAACTACTCCTGTTCCATGTCCATTATTATCGTTATCTACTAACAAATCATCACTAAAGTCTCTATTTGAAACTTTACCTTCAACTAGATCTTCATGAGACAAGTTAACGCCTGTATCAAGTACAACAATTTTTATCAATTTAGACTTTTCATCCAAATATCCAACGTGACCATTAACCGATTGATGCCCCCATTGCTGATTATAAAATTCATCCGTAACTTTTATAGCTGCTAAATTTACTGCTATTGCTTCGTTTCCAGCTACTTTTATTAAATAATTATAATCTACACGAACATCATTTTCGTTGCTTATTTTTTTTATCAACTTCTCTTCAACACTAGCAGAAGTTCTTATTAAAATATTATCTTGATTTAACGACCTTGAATCATATTTCAAATTAAACTTTTCTAGTAATTCTATTTTTTTGTTTCTACTTAATTTCTTGTTAAAGGATAATATCAAAGAGTTACTATCAACCAAAGTCTCTTTACCTTTAATCAGAATTTTTCTAGGAATAATTTTACTTTCTCCTAGGTTTCCTAGTTTTTGAAAGTTTTTTTCATAAACCTTTACTTCTCTAATTCCCGATTTTTTTTGAATTACAAATGATTCCTTATAAAAAAGACTATTTAAAGCTTTCTTTAAAGAAACAAAAACCTTCACATTTGTTTTTCTCGTCGAAATTTTTTCAGGGAAATTTATTTTACATTCAAACTTTGTTTCGATTTGCCCTACCACAATAGAAAGAGGCCTTTCTACTGACTCTACCACACTACACATTAAAAAAATAATTAAATATCTCATAATTTACTCCCTATTTTATCTCAAACATGTCGTAAGCTTTTTTCCAACCACGAATATTTCCTGCAACTTTAGCACGTACCCAAACCATATAGAAACCCTTTTCATAAGACTTTATTGGACTATAATGATTTGTCGTCAAAGTCACAAGATTATCAGTTCTCACTCCACTTTCTTCCCACCAAGGAGCCGCATCAATATCATATCCATGTACCAACTCTTGACCAGAGACATCAACTTTATGAACAACAACTTCATACTGTTCCGCTAGTTTAATCGGCTTCCAAGTAAAGTTTGCCACATTCAAATCCACTTCCACTTCTTCAAAGTCTCTTGCTTTTACCCATTTTCCTAAACTGTTATCAGCATAAATACTTCTAATCCAAAATCTGTAAAAACCTTTTTCATAAAGCCTTTTTGGAACATAATAGTTAAACTCTGTTCCTTCTCCTCTTTGATGACCATTCACCCATAATGGAGCAGCATCAATATCATAGCCCTTATAAATTAAATCTTTATTTAAATCTAATTTATTAACAACAACTTCATAACTAGTAGCATTTTTATCTATTCCCCAAGTAATTGTTTGATAATCTGAACCAAACTTTCTCGTATTAACAATAAAATTAGGATTCACATTAATCCAAGATCCTAAAGAATCATCCTCCAATACAGCACGAGCCCACAAAGCATAAGTTCCAGACTCATACTTTCTTGTTGGGACATAATAGTTATGGGTTAAAAGATTTCCACTTCTAACATACCATCTAGGAGCATGCTCTGAATCATACCCACTAATTACCACTTTATTTCCAACTATTTTGTTAGCAACAAACTCATATCCTTTTGCATTTGCTACAGGTTTCCAAGTAAACCCAAGTTCAGTTTCATTAAAAGATCCAGAGCTCACAATAATTTCTCGTGATTTTCTCCAGTTAGATAAAGTACCATCAGCAAGTTTGGCTCTGTACCATGGCTGATAACGGCCTTCATCATATAGCCTTTGAGGAGAGTAAACCCTTGTTTTCAATTGAATCGCAATGTTTTTATTAGAGGATCCAGCCCAAAAAGGAGCTGCATCAATATCATACCCACGTAATATTTCATTACCCTGATCATCTACTTTATTTACTACTACTTCATATATAACAGCAGAGTCAATTTCATCCATTCTTATTTCTATGTTTTGAAAGCCTTCAATAGAACTAGTAGAATCTACATTTAATTTATCGTAAACCTTAGTCCAACTTGTTGTTGTACCATCTATTAGTTGAGTTCTAACCCATACATCATATAAACCAGACTCATATTGCCTTGGTTGATACCAATTCGTTTCTATAAATTTTGCCTGTATTCCAGAGTTAGATTGAGCCCATAAAGGAGCTGCATCAATATCATATCCCGAAACTAAAACTGCTCCATCTACGTCAACCTTATGTACAACAATTTCGTATCTAGCAGAGTTTTGAACTCCCTTCCATACGAACCCTGTATCTTGAAGGGTTTGTCCTTCATCTAAAACTTCAGCCTTATCCCATAGCTTTACCCAAGAGGAGAAGTTTCCATTTTCTAGCTTTGCATGAACCCAAGCATCATACAAACCTGGCACATACTCTCTTGCTGGTTTATAAAAGTTCTCTTTTAAATCTATCCCTTTTAGTTGTCCCTTTTCCCAGTATGGTGCTGCATCAATATCATATCCTTCGATGAGTTTATTGCCCAAAACATCAACTTGGTGAACAACTACTTCATAACTGATAGCATTGTTAACTGTCGCCCAAGTAAATCCAACTTGATCTGGCCGTAATGTATTTGTTACAGGAAAATCTTCAGCGACAGAAATCCATCCACCGAGATCATCGTTAGAAAAAACAGGTCTAGCCCATATATTATAGAATCCCTTTTCATAAATTCTACTAGCAGTAAAACTATTATTTAATACACTTTTCCCACTTTTTGGGCCAAGTTCCCAAAATTTTGAAGCAGAAACATCATACCCAAGTAGTATTTCATTTCCATTACCATCTGTTTTATTTACTACTATTTCGTAGGACAATGCATTTGGCACCATTGCCCAACTGAACTCGTTTAATGAATTTGCAAGAACAACTTCATTTATTTCTAGTCCTTCATGTACCAAAATCCAATTGCTTAAACTATCATTTTCTAGTTTTGCTCTCATCCAAAAGTTATAAAAACCATTCTCATAGTTTTTTGAAGGAATAAATCTATTTTCATTTAAAGAAGAGTTTCCTACATTTTCCCAATATTTTGCGTTTTCAATGTCATACCCTCTAGTTACTTCATTTCCATCTGCATCAATTTTATGGACAACAACTTCATATTCTATAGCATTAGAAATTGCTCCCCAAACAATACCTACCTCTTTCAAGTCTTGTCCAATATCAGGAACTTCAAGGTCTCCTACTACTAATTTCCAACCAGAAAAAGAGCCATTTTCAAACTTTGCTCTCACCCATCCTTCATAAAAACCTGGATGGTATAAATGCTTAGATTTATATTTGTTTGTATACAAAGCAACAGCACCTAAATGCCCATTTTCCCAATATTTTGCGGCACTAACATCATAACCTGTAATTAATCTATTTCCACTAGAGTCCACCTTGTGAACTACAAACTCATATTCAATCGCATTTTCTATAGACGCCCATGAAAATGATGGTTCAGCCTCATCTAAAACACTAGTTTGATTTTTTATAAATAAATTAGCATCTGACCAAGCAGTATAAACTCCACTAACTAATCCCCTTATCCACCATGCATAAGTACCCTGAGGAAGGATTAGCTTATGAGTTGTAGAGATTAAGTTCTCTACTTTTTCTACTAACTCTCCTGTACTGGTATCCATTATCCATAAATTATAGCTTTCTGCACCTACAATTAAAGGCCAAGCAAAGTCTACCTCTAAAGAATCTATACTCTCATTTTTTGCTGGTGAAAACCTAGATAAATTCAAAGAGTTCTCTATTAATAGCTCTGTCTCACTTGTATAATCACTCAAAGCTTGCTCAAAATCAATCATCTTCATAGTAGGATAATTAAAGTCAGAAGTTAAAATATCACTACCAGTAGTAGAAATTTTACTTAATATTTCACTTTGAGTTAAGCTTGGATCAAAAGCCAACATTTGAGCTACCAATGCACTTACAAAAGGTGCTGCAAATGATGTTCCTGAGAAGTATGAATAATCTCCATCTTTATTTGTTGAGTAGATACCAACACCTGGTGCAAATATGTCTACCCATGTTGCTTGCTTTGTATGTGATACTGATAGACTTTCATCAACAGAACCAACTGCAATTGTTAATGGTGAAGCTGCTGGCCAAAATGGTGTACTATCTACTTCGTTTCCTGCTGCTGCTACGATTACCATACCTGTGTCTCTTGCATCTTGTAATGCTGCTTCAAGAGCTGGTATTTCATCTGACGAGTCAAAACCAAGTGAGATATTTAATACATCTGCATTTAAGTCAATTGCTTTATATATTCCACTGATTAGCTTATCTAATGTAGTTAGACCACTATAATCTGGTGCATCTTCTCCAGCTACTGCTTCAAAATCAATATTTCCGTCTGGATAATCAGATGGGTTAACAATATATTCATTACCTTGATAAGTAAGTTTTAATTGATAATCAGAACCTGGTGGCAATGAAATTGTTGCCACACCTTCTGCGTTTGTCATAAAGCTTATACCAGTCGTTGTTCCGTCTGGGTTAAGTACTGTTACTAAAACACCAGATAAACCAATATCTTGTACTCTTAAGTTTAAAGTTATTGTTGATTCTGGTATTACAACTTTTGCTGCCCCATCTACAATATTTGCTTCAAATAGGTTACCTAAGTAATCTACTTGAAAAATTGTAGTCGGCTCATTATATGCTGATAATGTAACAACACCATTTGCATCTGTACTACCAGTAACGCCTGTTAACTCATTATTATAAATAACTGTTACTAGTGTATTTGCAACAGGAGTTTCTCCTAATCCTCGTACAACTGTAACTTCTACATCAATAGCTGGTTTTTGATCAATAAAACTATGGTCAACTGGGCTATACAATACAAAAGATGAACTAGTCTCTGGACTATAATGCTGCCCAGCATAATCAACCCTGTATCTATAAGCTTCGCTTGGTAATTTAAATTCAACTTTACCATCTACAAAAGTTTTATAAATACCTTGATAGCTCTTACCTTTGAAGACATAAACTCTTTTACCTTTTAATACTTCTGGTTTTTCTGATGCCTCTAATTTTACATCATGAAAACCAAAATCACTTAAAGCTACATTGATTTCTGCTGAGTCTGATGCTTGAGTATAATGCTTACCAATGTAATCTACTCTATATCTATACTCTTTTGTTGATAAAAATAGTTTTACTTCACCATTTACATCAAATGTACCCCATACACCTTGGTACTTATTTGCTAGATATGTATAGACCCTTTTACCTTTTAATAAAGTTTTATCAAGAGGTGATGAAATAACTACATCTCTAAAACCAAAGTCTGAAAGCTTTACATTAACTGAAGATTTTTCAGAAGCTTTTGTAAACCATCGCCCTCTATAGTCAATACGATAGCTATAATTTTTAACAGGTAATAACATTGAAGCTTTACCGTTTGCATCAAAAGCAGTCCAAACACCTTGGTATTTTTTATTAGTTTCATCAAAAGCATAAACTCTTATTTTATTTAATCTTGCTTTATCTGCATCTGCATTTAAGGTAACTTTTCTGAAACCAAAATCAGATAACTTAACAGGCACCCAATACCCTGTACTTGATGGTAAAGATGCTTTTGTAAACCATCGCCCTCTATAGTCAATACGGTATTTATATGACTTGTTTGCTAAAAAGAAGTTTACCTTTCCGTTTGTATCAAATGAACCCCAAACACCTTGGTACTTATTGTTTTCATCAAACACATAGACTCTTACTTTATTTAATAAAGCCTTATCTACAGATGCGTCAATTTCTATATTTCTGAAGCCAAATTGTGACATATTTACTTTTATTTCATTATCATCACTAGCTTTTGTGAACCATTGACCTCTAAAGTCTAATCGGTAACTATAGTTTTTCTTTGCTAAATAAAGCTCTGTTTTACCATTTTCATCTAGCGTGCCCCAAACTCCTTGGTATTTTTTGTTTCCATCAAACACATAAACTCTAGATTTTTTTACCAAATCTTTATTTGCAGAAACATCTATTTTTACATTTCTGAATCCAAAGTTCTCTAATGAAGTTTTTACAACAGCATCTTTACTTAATTCAGTAAACCACTGACCTCTATAATCTACTCGGTACTTATAAGCATCGTCATGTAAGTAAAACTTTACTTTGCCACTAGCATCTAAAGCACCCCAAACACCTTGGTATTTGTCTTTTTCATTAAAAACATAAACTCTAGCCTTGTTTACTAATTTTGCATTAGCAGACAAGTCAACCACTACATCTCTAAAACCAAAAGCCTCTAATGAAGTTTTTACAACAGCATCTTTACTTAAATCAGTAAACCACTGACCTCTATAATCTACTCGGTACTTATAAGCATCGTCATGTAAGTAAAATTTTACTTTGCCACTAGCATCTAAAGCGCCCCAAACACCTTGGTATTTGTCTTTTTCGTTGAAAACATAAACTCTTGCTTTGTTTACTAGTTTTGCATTAGCTGACAAATCAACTACTACATCTCGAAAACCAAAAGCTTCTAATGAAGTTTTTACTGTAGTATCTTTGCTTAGCTCAGTAAACCACTGACCTCTATAATCTACTCGGTACTTATAAGCATTTTCATGTAAGTAAAATTTTACTTTTCCACTCTCATCTAAAGCACCCCATACACCTTGGTATTTGTCTTTTTCATTAAAAACATAAACTCTTGCTTTGTTTACTAGTTTTGCATTAGCTGACAAATCAACCACTACATCTCGAAAACCAAAAGCCTCTAATGAAGTCTTTACTACAGTATCTTTACTTAAATCAGTAAACCATTGGCCTCTATAATCTACTCGGTACTTATAAGCATCATCATGTAAATAAAACTTTACTTTTCCGCTTGCATCTAAAGCACCCCAAACACCTTGGTATTTGTCTTTTTCGTTGAAAACATAAACTCTTGCTTTATTTACTAATTTTGCATTAGCAGACAAGTCAACCACTACATCTCGAAAACCAAAGTTTTCTAAAGAAGTTTTTACAACAGTATCTTTACTTAACTCAGTAAACCATTGACCTCTATAATCTACTCGGTACTTATAAGCACCTTCTTTTAGGTAAAACTTTACTTTTCCGCTTTCATTTAAAGAACCCCATATACCTTGATATTTATCTTTCTCATTGAAAACATAAACTCTTGCTTTATTCACTAACTTTGCATTTGCAGACAAATCAACCACTACATCTCGAAAACTAAAAGCTTTTAAATCTACTTTAACTTCTGATGACTTTGTTAAATCA
Organism: Candidatus Cloacimonadota bacterium; assembly: GCA_002402105.1. GTDB lineage: Bacteria > Muiribacteriota > UBA6191 > UBA6191 > UBA6191. The sequence goes on along the minus strand of NVVD01000002.1, from coordinate 135,580 downwards.
GTATAATGCTGACCGCGATAGTCTACACGATACTTATAAGCACCTTCTACTAACTCTAAAGTCGCTTTTCCGTCTTCATTAAAAGTTGCATAAGCATTTTGGTATTTGTTTGCTTCATTAAAAGCATAAACTCGAGTCTTAGATAATCTCTTATCCCCATAAATTACAACATCTCGAAAACCTAAAGCTTTTAARTCTACTTYAACTTCTGATGAYTTTGTTAAATCAGTATAATGCTGACCGTGATAATCTACACGATACTTATAAGCACCTTCTACTAACTCTARACTTGCTTTTCCRTCTTCATTAAAAGYKGYATAAGCATTTTGATATTGACCCTTCTCATTATAAGCATAAACTCGAGTCTTAGATAATCTYTTATCACCATAAATTACAACATCTCGAAAACCTAAAGCTTTTAAATCTACTTCAACTTCTGATGACTTTGTTAAATCAGTATAATGCTGACCGTGATAATCTACACGATATTTATAGGCACCTTCTACTAGGTCAATCTCTGCTACACCCTCTTCATTAAAAACTGCATAAGCATTTTGATATTGAGATTTTTCATTAAATGCATAGATACGGCTTTTGCTTAATTTTTTATCACCTTTGATAGTTACATTTCTAAAGCCAAAGTCTTTTAAACTTATTTTGACTTCACTTGATTTTGTGACTTTAGTAAAATGTTGGCCATGATAATCTACTCTATACTTATAAGCACCTTCTATTAAGGTAAATTTAACGATACCTTCTTCATTGAAAGCTTTCCACTTATTTTGATACTGCCCTTTTTCATTAAAAACATAAATTCTTATCTTATTTAAGCGCTCAGCATCTAAAGAGGCGTCAATTAAGACATCTCTAGAATGAACCAAACCAGTAAATAAAGTGAATAAAATAAATGCAACGAAACTACGTATTAAAGTTCCCATACTATTTCCCTTTCCTAAATCGAAAGTTTTAATCATTACCCAGTGAAAAATATCACGACTACAAAATCAAACAAAAGCTGTTCAAATCAACTTCAACATACAAGCAAGCATACAAACTAGCTTGAACAAACTTCTACCATCTACATCCTTGCAAAAAAAATGCCAAAAGATGATATAACCATCTACACCATACAAAAAGAATGAAAATTTCAAACTTTTTTGTATAAACCCTTAAAACTTCAACCAGTTGCGTGCAATTATTCACCTTTAATGTGTCTAAATTCACTCTACATGGTATTCATTTTTTTAATTTCTGCTATTAATATATACTATTAGTTATCAAAAGGTCTACGATAATCCTCCACTAATCTCTAATTTAGTATTAAAACTAATCCATAACTTTTGAAAACTGTCTTAAACTAATGTTTGAAATATTTTTTACACCTTTTTTAGAAACAATAGTCGGAGTAAAAAATATCAACATCTCTGTTCTTACTTTTGTTTTATTTTTCTTTCTAAATAAAGACCCCAAAAAAGGTAGTTTAGATAAGACAGGTACACCGCTTATAGTATCATTAGTATCTTCTCTAATCAATCCACCCAAAACAATAGTATGTTTGTTTTCTACTGTTGCTGTTGTCTTTACTTCTCTTGTTTGAATAATAGGATTTCCACCAGTATCTGATGAACCAATTGACCTTAGAGTTTTAATTTCTTGCGCAATCTCTAAAGTAATATTTTTATTTTTAGTAATATTTGGAGTCAAAACCAACTTTATACCCACATCTTGATATGAGAAACTATTAACAGTACCAACAGTATTTTGTGACTCTGATGTTTTTATAGGAACCTTATCACCAATCAAGAAGCTTGCTTCTTTTTTATTAGATGCCCATAAACGAGGTGTTGCTACAATTCTCACATTTTCTTTTTTATTAATAGCATTTATGATTCCCTTGAATCTATTTGGATCTAAAATACTTTGCTTAAAACCTGTTAATTGAGAAAATAAGTCTGCCCCTGTAGAACTAGAGGTTTCAATACCAAAGTTTGTAGCATGAGTATTCCCTCCCTCTGTAAATTCCCATTCAATTCCAAAAACACTGCTCTTATCTAATAATGCCTCTATAATTAATACCTCTACCAAAATTTGACTTGATTCTTTATCTAGCTTTTTAATCATAGTTTCTATTTTTAACAATAACTCAGGAGAAGAAGATACTAAAATTGAGTTTGTTTCTTCATCTGCAACTATCTTTGAAATTGCTCCCCCTGCTGAACCACTTTTAAGATAAAAAGATTCTAAAACTGTTGCTACATTTTTAGCATTGGCATTATCCAAAACATAAATTTTCTCTTCCATTAAAAAGTGAGACTGCCCCTTATCTAAAAATAAAATCATTTTCTCAACATCTCTAATTGTTTTATCTGACAAAGAGCTTACAACTATCCCATTTAACTTTTCATCTGGTATTATCTTTAACTGTACTGATGAATTTGTTTTTATTTCATTTTGGTAAACTTTAATTAATTTTTGAGAAATATCTTTCGGTAAAATGTGATAAAGAGGAAAGTATTTAACAATCGGGTCACCAAAAGATTTTTGATCTAATAAGTCTATATAAGACTTAATTAAATTATGGTAATACACATTTGAATACAAAATTAATTTATTTTGTTTTACATCTTCTAAAATAATATAGTTATTTTCATTAATTTTTGATATTTCGTTTATAGAACTCCTACCAGGTATTCCATTAGCACCTTTTTTATCTTTATTTTGTAAAAAGTTTACCAATAAATTTAAAACTTTATGTACTCTTGCTTTTTTCAAATAAATTTCATAAAAATTTTTCTTTTCGTTTTCATCTTGGTCTAAATGATTTATTAGCTCTTTTACCCTTTTAATCTCTCTTTGATGAGCCAAAACAACTAATATGTCTCCATTATTCAAACTAAACATAGATTTAATATTACCCATGTTTTTTGAAGATGATTTTGATTGAGAAAACCTTGCCGATGTCGGGCCTCCTTTAGAGGATGAACCAGACTCAAAAGAGTAAAATTGCTGAATTGTTTCTATTAATTTATCTGCATTGCCGTATTTTAAACGAATAAAGTGAGGTTTAAACACTAATAAGTAATCTTTATCTAATTTTTTTATCAACTCTTCAAAACGATTTACATGACTTTTAAAACCTGAAATAATAATTTTATTCCCCAAATTATCTAATGAAATTTGCTCAGTATCCTTACTTATAAATTGCTTTAAAAGCTGGCTTACTTTTTCTGGGGTTAGATACTTTAACTCTATAATTTTAGTTACTAAAGAATTATCTCCTTTAGATTTATCTTCATAAATTGAGGTCATAAAATTTTTAGCATCTTTTTTAGGGAAAATCTTAACTACATTACCTTTTTCTATTACTCCAAAGTCGCTTAACTCTAAAATAGACAATAGAACCTCATAAGCTTCTTCTTTATTTAATTCATTTGGATTAATTACTGTTATTTTTGACTTTACCTTTGGAGATAATATAAAAGTTTTTTCTAAAAAATCACTTAATGTTTTAAGTATTACTCCTAACCCTGTATCAATAAAGTTTAGTAATATTGAGTCTTCTAATTGAGTTACACCTTTTAATTTATGAAATCGCTTTTTAGGTACTCTATTCATTCTTTTTTTATTATTAGATCTTTGAAAAGAGTTAAACCCAGGAGGCAAGCTTGGACCGACTGTTTTAACTGCTTTTTTTGATTTGAAACTCTTATTTACTTCATTTGGAGTTTTTCTAAGCTTTTTCTTAGTAATAACTTTTTTCTTTGGAGTTTTTGGAAAGGAAATTGTTGTAGTAGGAGGAAGTACAATCGTATTTTCTGGTAAAGCAAAAGTCTCCTCTTGAGGTTCGGCAAAACTTGCGTCTACTAAAGGCTCTGATAATAATTCTACTGAAGCTGGAGCTGATAAGTCTGGAGTATTCATTCCTGAAAAGTTTAATGTTTTTTGAATATCCATTAGAAGTGGGTCTTTATTATCTAAAGCTTCACTATCTCTGATACTTTGCAAAAAAGAGTCACTAGCTACATTTGGAAACGACTCTTTATCTGCCCCTTGCAAAAAACCAAGGCCTATACAGAAAAAAATTAGTATTATTATGTCACGTAATATAGTTATCATACAAAAAATGAGGGTTTATCTCATGTTTTGTATCGGAATAATTGACTAAAACAATAATAGTTATGTACTCAAATGCAAACAGTTTTACTGTTTTGAACTTACAAACTGTTAGAAAAAACTAGATGGACCACCTAAAGACCTACCTCTAGTTCTTCTTGGGGAACCAGAGCCCTGAGAAAAATCTTTTGCTCCAAAAGAAACACTTTTTTCTTCTTCACCTAGTCTAAAAAAAAGTTCATCTTTTAAAATTTTATAAAGCTCCCATTTAGAAACTTTTTCACCTTCTGTTAATATTCTTTCTTTATTTGAAATTAATAAAATAGCTTTAGGAACACTTGAATAAACTATTCCTTTGATTTTAATTTTAGGAAAGGGAACATTTTTTTTTACCTTTAATTTTTCTACACTTTTTTTTTTAGGTTTATCTGCAAACAATAGTTTTTTCTTTTTGGAGAAAAATAAAGAACGTAAAATATTTTTTGATTCTCTAATGTCATCATTTTCATCATTTTCTAACATTGACAAATCATAATCTACTTTTTTTTGCTGATAAGAAGAGCTAACTAAATCATGAGGTCTATAGTTACTAATAATAGACACTCCAAATAAACATGAAATAAATAAAATAAATAAAGATAATTTATAAACTTTCTCGTTCATTTTTTTATTTTCCTGTAGCTACTCGGGTAAGTTTTTTACTTAAAGTAGTTCTATTAATTTTTAAAACATTAGCTGCTTTTGTAATATTATTATTATTTTTTTGTAATACTCTATCAATTAAAGACATTTCAAAATGAGCCACAATCTCTTTTAAAGACTTATCTCCAGATAAAAATTCATCAAATAAATAATCTAAGTTTGTTCTTAGCCCTCCTTTTAATCTAGGAATCTCCTCATAAGTCAGAGTATTTTCTGAAGTTAATAAAATCATATGCTCTATTACATGTTGTAGTTCTCTAACATTTCCAGGCCAGTCATACTCCATCAAAGCTTTCATAGCTTTTGTCTCAATTTCTAAATCTCTTCCATTTGCAAATTTTTTGATGAAATGAGAAATCAACAAAGGTACGTCTCTTTCTCTATTTCTTAAAGGAGGCAAGTGAATATTACAGGTATGAATTCTGTAATAAAGGTCTTTTCTAAATTTTGCCTCTTCTACTTCTTCTAATAAATCCCTGTTAGTTGCAAAAATTATTCTTACATCTACTTTTATTAAGTGATTAGAACCAATCGGTCGAAACTCTTTTTCTTGGAGAAACCTCAATAATTTAGTTTGTAAAGCGAGTGGAATTTCTCCAATCTCATCTAAAAATAATGTGCCCCCATCAGCTTCTTTTAATAAACCAAGCTTATTTTGGATAGCACCAGTAAAGGCCCCTTTAACATGACCAAATAGTTCACTTTCTAAAAAGTTTTCTGTTAAAGAGCCACAATCTATTACAATGTAGGGCTTTTGCCTTCTATCACTCTTTTTATGAATCAGCTTTGCTATAAGTTCTTTTCCTGTACCACTTTCTCCAGTCACTAAAATATTAGATGTTGATGGAGCAAAGCGATCAATTAAATAGTAAACTTTTTGAATTGCTTCTGAATCTCCTACATATAAATCTGAATAACTCGGATCTAATTTACTTTTTAAAACTTTTGTTTCATTTTTTAAATGCCACTTTTCAAAAGCATGATCAACTATTAAATTTAACCTATCAAAATCAAGAGGTTTAGATACATAATCAAATGCGCCAAGTTTCATGGCTTTTGTTGCATCTCCAAGTGAGCTAGCAGCAGTCATCATAATACAACTACAATTATAGTTTTCTTTTTTTACTAAATCTAAAATTTCAAAACCACTACCATCTGGTAACATTACATCTAAAATAAACACCACTGGAGTTTCTTTCATATTTGATAGTAATAATTTAAATTTTTTAATACTATTTGCAAGGATGACAGAGTAACCTGCTAACTCTAAATGCCCTCTTAATACTAGTGCTGAGTCAAAGTCATCCTCTAAAACAAATACAATGTTTTTTATATATTCCATATAATTATCCTATTAATCTAAAGGAAAACCTAAAGAAAACTTTGTTCCCTCTTTAAGTTTACTATCAAAATAAATACTTCCACCCAGCAAATCTAAAGATTTTTTAACATTACTCAAACCAATTCCAAAAGCTTTAGTCACTTGAGGCAGTTCTCTTCCATAAAACATTTGATACAAACTATCTCTAACGTCATCTTCAATGCCTTTACCTGTATCTAAAATATCAAGCAATAAAAAGTTTTCACCTTCTGACAATTGAGCCTTTACACAAATAGATATTTTTCCATTTTCTGTATTTTTAATCGCATTTGATAAAAGGTTTGTTACGATTAATAAAAACTTTTCACGGTCCATAAAAACTGGTCCACCCACAAAATCATACTTTGTACTAATTTCAATCTTTTTTTGAATCAATAAGCTTTGATATTGATCTACAACTCCTGAGATTAGTTTTTTTATATAAACTGGCTCTAAACTAACATTGGATTGTTTTTCTTCTAGCTTTTCAAAGTCTAAAAGACCATTAATTGCTTTTAATAAAGTTTGAGTATTTACCCCTATTCTTTCTAAATATCCAATTTGTTGAGCTGTTAAATTATTTTCAACCTGTTTTGTTAATAAAGAAACATAACCCATAATTGCATTTATAGGAGTTTTTAATTCATGCGAGGCTCTTGTAAAAAAGTCTCCTCTATTATTAGCCAAATCTCTAAAAGATTGGATTTTACCAAATAAGCTTTCTTCATGATTTTTTCTTTTAATTAAAGACTCTATAGTTGCTTTTAAAAGATCAAAATCAAATGGCTTAATAAAATAATTTTCAGCACCTGCATGAATACATTCCAATAATCTTTCATCAACACTATGACCAGTAATTATAACCACTGGTATCCATTGGTACTCAACATTTGATTTAACATAAGATACAATATCTAAGCCTGAAACTTCAGGCATATTTAAGTCACTAATAATTAAATCAAAATCAGTTTCTAATAACAACTCTGTAAAGTCTTCAAATTTTGAGCAAATTTCTATAGTCAATTCAGTTTCTTTAAAAAAGCTTTTAAATAAAAGTAAAGTCTCTAGGTCATCATCTATTAATAAAATCGAAGTTTTCTTTTGTATTAACATCAATTCTCCTGACTATGAACAATTAAGTTTATATTTCCACTCAATAATCTTGTTTTTTTCTTAGCAAATAATACCACATCCAAAAAATCTAAATTTGGATAATTATTTTCCATTTCACGTAAAAAAAATAAGATCTTATCTTCTTCTCCTGAAATTTTTATTGAGAAAATTTCTTTATTATCTCCACCACTATTTACCTGTAGGTTTCCTATCACAAAATTATATTTTTTTGACAAATACTGTAATTGTTTCATTACAAATAAAACATTTGTTCCAGACTTTAAAGGGTTTAAAAAATTATACTTATAAAACTCTAAATTTTGTTCTAATTTTTTTCTAGCCTCTATTACACCTTCTAATTCTTTTGTTTTTTCTAAGCGTAAATTAAAAAGTTCTTTTTGAGATTTAATTTGTTTTTTATGCTCTATTATTTCAAAATAAGTATAAAGTACTTTAGTAAACAATAAAGTAAATAGCAAAAAAAAGTAAATTGAAAACCTTTTTCCTAAAAAAAATATCATTTTAATTACTCCTCTTTCTTTTTCCAAAAAAAATCAATATTAAAAAGAAATAAACCTTTATTGTCTCTTACAATTTGATCTAATTGAATCCCCGAAACTTCTCTTTCACTTGATAAACCTCTTAAAAAATCAGTAATATCTTCTTGAGATTTTGCCTCTCCTGACAAATCTACTCGATTAGAACTTACCTTTATCTCTTTAAGATAAGTTTCTTTTTTCAAATGCTTTGAAATTATATAATACCAATATGTCGGATGAATTTTTGATTTCAAAATAGCCTGTACTTTTTTTAGTTTAGCTTCTATATACAAAACTTTTTTATATTCTTTTTCAATTCTCTCAACCCTAATTGTTTCTTGCTTAACTTTTACATCTAATGATTTTAGCTGTAAGTAAAAGTTTGATTCTTGAAAATAAAGTTGCACATTTAGCAAAATTAATAAAAAGAAAACCAACATCAACAAATGCTTCAAATAAATCTTATGAACCCTTGTATATAAAAATTGATAATCTAAAGGACGTAAATAATTATTTTCTCCAACTACAGAGGTAAAAGATTGTTCTATTAATCCAAATTGTAAAAAATCAATTGGAGTTTTGAAGTCTTCTTTTTTATTTAAAAAAGATTGCTTTATCTCTAAAGCTCTTTGACTCAAGCTAAATTGTTTACTCACTTCTAAACTAGCTGACATCATAAACTTTTGAGAGGTCAAATAAAAAATGTTTTTTACATCTACCTTTTCTGGAAACTCCTGCCCTAATGAATGAAAAAATAAAGACTTAAATTTACCTTTTAAAAAAATAGCCCATTCAAATGTCTCAAAACCTTGATTGAAATCTAAAAAACAAGTTGGCTCTTCATGATGATTTAACAATTGGTTACCTAGCAATAAAAATAGTTGTAATTGATTTTCCACCTCTAAAATAATTATTGTAGGATCTTTTGTTGAGTAGTATTTACTTGATTGATAAAGCCTGATAACACTTGAGGCTAATGAGCTAATCCGTGTTATTTTATAAGGCTCCTCTAACTTTATATTTTTTATTAAATCAATAGAAATATTTTCAGTTGCTACTATCAAAGCATCAATTGTAGAACCACCCTCAGTTAACTGATGAGAAAAACAAAGTTGCCTATAATTTAATTGAAACAACTCAACTAAAGCTAAATTTACTGATTGTACTATTATATCAATATTAGTTTTTGGATAAACAATGGATTTATATATCACCGTACCTGGATACCAAGTTATAGATATTTCGCTTCCCATCATCTCATTTTTAGAGACTTTATCATGTAAATAGTCTGATATTTGATCTACTCTTTCTTGATTATTTTCAGATACAAAAAAGTGGTTTTCTTTCCATAGAATGACTATTTTAGACCAAACCTTTCTAGCGCATACCACTTGAAAGGATGATTGTAAAACTACAAGGGTGGTACTATAAAAATAATCTTCAATTACTTTTTTTTTCAAGAAACCTATGTCTATTTTTTCTAACTTCATTTCATTTAAAACTTTTTTTCTATTTTTACTTTATTCATCGAAAACTCTCAAGGCAAAGTATATAGTTTCAGGTCTTTAATATTTTTTAAACCATCATGAAAAGTTATTACCAAACTAAAGGACGTAAAATATAAACTTTTTTATCATCTCTATACAATAGAAACTTACTTCTATATACATGACTCTTAACCTGGCCTTTTGATCTTGTTATAAAAAAGTTAGAATGTACACCAAACCATTTTTTTGGTTGAAAAATAGTTTGAAAATTACTTGGTATTGTACTATATCCACTAGTTTTTTGAGACCTTGCTATAATGAACTGATCTATTTCATCTTTTTTTTGAGGATAAAGCTTTTTTAATTGATAAGCTCCAATCGTATTAACATTCATTTCTTTAGCTTGCCAAGAAACTAAATCTGAAATACCAAAGTTCAAAATATTATCAAAATTATCTTTAGGCAAAGAAAAGTCTCCATCATTTTCATTTTCATTGAGTAGACCATCGTCATTTTGATCTTCCCCCATCATCTGCTTATTGCTTAAATTCAAAATACTACTAAGTTGCAATAAATCTTCAAATTTACGTACACCCTCTCTAAAGCTTTCTAAAGTTTTTTGCTGACTTTCATTCAAATTTAAAATAGAACTCCAACGATCAATCGGAAGAGACACCAAAGAAATTTTACTCTCTAAGTCTTTTAAGCCAAAACTAAATTTATAATTTGTAGATTTATTTTTATTATTTAAAGTAAAAGATATGTCTTTACTTAATTTATATTCGACTATTTCTTGATTTGACCATTTTTCATGTAGGGTATCTAAAGGCTCTTTATCACTCAATAATAGATATTTTGAATACTCAACCCCTGATAAACTTGCTACTTTTGCAATCAACTGATTTTTTTCAAACCTCACTAACTCTTTAGTTCTTTGAACTAACAGTTGAATCTCAACCCCAACAAAAAATAAAAACGTCAAAACCCACAATAAAACAATAAGAATAGAGCCTCTTTTATATAGACTTTTTTTCATTTTTCTCACTTATTTTGAAGGGTAAAAAATAAAATCTATAAAAGTCTATTTCATCTGATTTTATTGACTTTTTCCATCTTAAATCTATATATTTTGACTCTTCAAACCATGACAAGTTTATTTTACCTTCAAATTTATAATCTAATAAAATCCCTCCTTGCATGTAGGAGCTCAAATAAGCATCTTTAATTTCTTTTTCTAAAGTAAACTCATTATAGCCAAAAATTTCTTGAACTCTTCTATTAAGAACAGGCTCATTTTTTTTTAATTTATTAAAAGAATATTCAATTAGCAGTATCCTTGATTTTACTTTTCGTGGTGGATATGTAATCGGCCTTTGAGATATAAATCTCAAAGTAAAAGAATCACTATCATTTATAAAGTATATTTGCTTTCCATCTTTTAAAGGTACTAAATACATTAAATCTCTTTGTAAAGCCTCAATAAACATACTCTTTTCTTGTATTTTCTCTGTTATAAGTTCTAGTTTTCTTTGAGACCTAAGAGATAGTCTTAAAGCATCTTGAAAAGCCATCAAAATCATAGAAAAAATAGTTATTGTTAATAATAGCTCTAAAGTTAAAAAACCCTTACTTTTTACATTTTGCATAACTATAAGCTTTTCTTTCTTATAGACTCTGATTTCAAAAAAACTAAAGATAAAATATTAATTGAAGTCCTTTTTTCAATGACATCAACTTTTACTTTTTTTAAACCAAATTCTAAAACCTCTACCACTTGCTTAGCTATAAAACCATTTAAGCCTTTACTTAAACTTATTGTTGAACTAGTCGTTAGTTCATAGGGAGACATTAGTTCAAATTGAATATGATTTTGAACTTGATAATATAGTCTCTGTCTTTTTTTTAATCTAGCAATAGACCTTATAGAACTAGACACTTGACCATAAATTAAATGAAAGTTTACTCCAAATAAGGCAATTGCAAACATTAACTCTATAAAAGTAAAACCTTTTTTTAATCTTTTTTTTCTCATTCTTTAACCTCTTTTAAAGAATCTGAAAGTAATATTTCAAAGTTTTTTTCTTTACCATTTACAAGCATTTCAATCTTTGCTTTATCAAAACGACCACCAGGGTAAAAAAATAGATTATTACCTTTTTGTTGATGTATCTCTCCCTCTAATAAACTAATTTTAAGTTGAACAAAAGAGGGTATTTTTAAAGGAGATTTACTGATATTTTCAAAAAAATAATAATTGTTTTTTTTATTTATTTGCTGCTTCATATAAATTTTTGAATTTTCTAAATGCAATACTATTGTTCTTTGCCTTAAAATTGATAAGTTTTTACAAGTTTTAATTACTTTTTCTAGATGATAGATAAATTGTTTATAGCGGTAGTCACTAATTAAAGTAAAAGATGGGCTCACAATAACTACCATTAAAAATAAGATACTGACAGCAATCATCATATCTACTAATAAAAAACCTTTTTTATCTAATTTCACGACTACACCATGGTTGAAGCTTGCATCATAGGTAAAACCATAGCAATAATCATTAAAACTACAAACACAGCTACTACCAAGGTCATAAAAGGCTCAATAAAGCCCAGAAATATATCCACATTACTACTAATATTTTCTTCAAACTGATCTGCAGTTTGAGACAAAATTTCTCCTAATTTACCGTTTTCTTCACCTAAGTGAACAGCTTGAATCATAATTTCTGAGAAGATTGTTTGCTCCCAAAGTTGTTGAGCTAAACCATTTCCCTTTTGTAAGCCTAACTGTAGTGAAGACACATGATCTTTTACCACTTTATTTTCAATACTTTTTTTTACAATTTCTAAACTTTGATATAAAGATACTCCACTTTGTAATAAACTTCCCAAAATCCTTGAAAACCTTTCTGATAAAAAATCAGTATATAAATCACTAATACGAGCACTTTTTAATAAAAATCTATCTACAATTAAGGATAAGTTTTCTCTATTATAAAAATTAAAAGCCAAAATCATAGCAAAAAAAACGATACAAACTTCTAAGTAATAATTTAAAAAAATATCTGAAATTGTTAAAACCATTTGAGTAACAATGGGTAGCTCTCGGTTTAAATCCTTAAACATAATGGCAAATTCAGGAATAATAAAAAAAAGAAAAATAGTACTTGTCGCAAAAAGAGTCAAGCTCATAATAGCTGGGTAGGTCATGGCTGAAACTAGTTTTTTTTGAATTTTTGCTTGCCTATCTTTTAGATTTACAATTTGAGATAAACACTCACCTAGTATCCCTCCCATTTCACCAGCTTCTATCATGTGTACATAATAGCTATCAAAGTATTCACTATACATTGATAAAGCTTCATGAAGACTTTTTCCTTCTTGTACTTGAATCCTTAAGTCCATTACTAACTTTTTTAATGAATGAGTTTTAACTTGCTTTAATAAGATTTCTAAAGACCTGTCAATAGTAAATCCAGACTTTATCATTCTATAAAACTGCTGAGTAAACCAATGCACCTCTTTAGACGAAAGTTTCTTTTTATCCAATAAGCCAAAAAAAGTAAATTCTATTTTTTTAGAGCTCTCAAGGTATTTCTCTACTTCAACAGGAATCTGGTTTTCTTGCTTTATTCTTTGTAAAACCTCAAACTTAGTATCAGCCTCCATAACTCCTGAAAAAATTTCACCGCTCTTTGATAAAGACTTATATTTATATTTAGGCATCAGATTACCTTAAACACTTCATCAATTGTAGTCAGACCAAGCCTTACTTTATCTAACCCATCTGTTTTTAAGGCTACCATTCCTTGTTCAATACAGCCTTCATAAAGTTTTTGTGGCCCCCGTTGAGACATAATCATTTCTCTAATTACCTCATCAAATTCTAAGACCTCAAATACGCCTACTCTCCCTAAGTATCCAGATTTTCGGCAAAGTTCGCATCCAACTGGTTCGCAGCCCTTAGAAGCTCCATGATTTACAAATTCATCTTGAGTTATTGGTCTTTTACATTCTTCACACAAGGTTCTGACCAATCTTTGTGCAATAACCCCAACAACCGAAGTCGAAATCAAGTAAGGCTCTACTCCCATTTCCATTAATCTTGTAACAGCAGATGGAGCATCATTTGTATGCAGTGTCGATAAAACTAAATGCCCAGTTAAAGCTGCTTGAATAGCAGTTTCGGCTGTTTCTAAATCTCTAATCTCTCCTACCATGATAATATCAGGATCTTGTCTTAAAATACTTCTTAATGCACTCGCAAAGGTCATTCCAATTCTTGAGTTTACATTCATTTGAATAATTCCCTGCATCTGATATTCAACAGGGTCTTCAATAGTTATTAATTTTCTATCTGGCTCATTTAGCTCCGACAAAATAGAGTATAAAGTTGTTGTTTTACCACTACCAGTAGGTCCAGTTATTAAAATTACTCCTGTTGTACTTTTCATAAAACTTTGTACTTTTTGTAAATTCCAACCCGATAAACCAGTTGTTTTCATAGAATAGCGATCATGCTCTCCTCTTAAGATTCTGAGTACAATAGATTCTCCATGAAAAGAAGGTAAAGTTGAGACTCTAATATCATATTCTTTTTCTTGGATTCTCATTTTAAATTTACCATCTTGAGGTAGTCGTTTCTCTGTGATATCCATATTTGCTAATAATTTGATTCTTGAGGTAATCGCTTGTGCTAAGTTTTTGGGGCTCGATTGTATTTTTCTTAAAACACCATCAATGCGAAATCTAATCTCTAAACTTTTTTCAAAAGGTTCAATATGAACATCAGAGCCATTTTCATTAATTGCCTGTAGAATCAACATATTAACCAAACGAACAATCGGAGCTTTATTTGCAATATCCATCAAAAATTCTGTTTCATCTTGATGTAAACCACCATCTGAAAAACTCTCTAAATCTTCTAAAAGATCACCCATAGTTCTTTGATGCTGACTTTTTATTTTTAAAAGTGCTTTATTTAGTTCTGACTCTTTTACCAAAGCAAATTGAACATGTTTTGAAAACTTCAATTCTAGTTCATTTTTAACCTCTAAACTTTTTGGACTAGAAACCCCCACAGTAAGAGTTGTCCCCCCTTCTTCTAATAATAAAATTGAGTTCAATTCTAAATAATCAATGGGTAATCTTGAGTTTAAAGCCACATTTATATAATCATCTGATAACTCTGGTAAAAAATGTAAGCCAAATGTAGCAGCAATCATCCCATACAAATCATCTATTTTAAATAAACCAGTCTCATGTAAGACAGATTCAAATGAAGCATTCGTTTGCTCTTGTAATGATTGTAATTCTTTTAATTGAATTGAAGTTATTACATTATTGGAAACTGCAAACTGTTCTAAAAACTTTTCACTCATTAACCTGAACCTTTATATCGATGTGTTTTTATAACTACATATATTTATTCGTCACAATATTATTACTCTGAATAGACTAAAATGATATATATTCTAAACCGAAAAACATAACATGAAACAAATAGTTTTAATTTTATCTAATCAAGCCAACTTTACAAATAGAATTCAATCTTTATGGAAGCAATGTTTTTCAAACATTGAACTTCATATTTTTTCTTGGATTCTAAAGAATCCTGAATTAATTACTCTATTAGAAAATAAAAATGTATCTGCTCCTATTATCATTATTGACGATTCTTTTGTTAAAAATATTTTAACAAAAAATGGTGCCGATACCTTATTCCAAAATATTTTAAATAAGTTTCCATCTTCTCAGCTGATCTATGCCTTTGATCAAAGTTGGATTAAATTTTTTAAAAAATTTCCTCAATCTATTTGTATTTGTATAAAGTGCGATGACCCTCAAGATTTATTAATTCTACACATTTCTAGGATCTTAAAAAGTAATACAAAAAAAACTATCCAAACTTCTACTAAAAAGAAAAAAACTCTCGAACCTATGCCAATAGCTAAAGAAGTAATTATAAGAGAGCGCCACCCAATAGACATCAAAAAACTGGTAAAATCTACTCTTTATTCTTTATTAAACCAAATTGAACAACAAAATGTACAATTAAAAATTAGTCTACCCGAACAATCTATTACAATCGTTGAAAATAAAGATTTATTGAGTACATTTATAACAGAACATATTCAATTTTTAATTTCTAAAATTGGTGGAAAAGGATACTCTTTTATACAGGTTAATATTAGTAGTGCTTACAAACAATGTATTATTAAAATATTACATTCTAAAATTACTGATAAAATACTTGAGTCAAATAGAGACCTTAACATCATTACAAATGATTCTTCGACACAAGTTATTTTAAATACTCCAGAGGGAGAACCTCCAACAACTCATCAAAGTATCAGAAGTAGCACTCAGCCAAAAATTTTAATTGTAGAAGATGAAGAACTAATGTTAGAAATGATTCTAACAACCCTAGAGTCAGAGGGGTTTATAGCAGAGGGATTTTCAAACTCAGTTGAAGCAGCAGAAGCTATTGATAGATTCAAATATGACTTAATATTAACAGATATAAATATCCCAAACTTTTCTGGATTTCAGGTCATTAATACTATTAAAAAATCAAAATATAACAAAGATGCAAAAATCGTTGCTATGACAGGCTTGCAAAATGAATACACCATTCAATCTATTAAAGATTTAAACTTAGATGGTTTTTTAAACAAGCCCTTTTCTCTAGAAAAGTTAAGTCAGCTACTTAAAAGACTTCTACATAAATCTGATGATTAAATCTCACCTTTAGCTCTTTGAATTTGTTTTCGTAGCCTATTATATTTTTCAAATTCAGCCGCGGCATCTAAAGCCTGCTTTTCTTTTAAGAAGTTAATATAACTCTTATAATGAACTTTCATTTTTGCTGAAATTTCAACTATATCAAGTAACTCAGTATTTGTATTAATTACAGTTATTTTCTTTTTATTAATAACTATTGGGGCTAAACTCGCAACGGCAGGTGCATCAAGCTTTGTAAATTGTTGAAAATCTTGGTTACTTGGCCCTTGCATCATAATATCTGGGTGTGCAACATCATTCCATTTTTCAGAGTATATATCCATTTCACTAAATGGATCATCTTTTTCAAATAATTTATTTACTACCATACCAGCCAAAATTGAAGCTCCAATACCTACAGGGCCACCAATTAAAGCAAAAGCAGCAGCTGATGCACCAGTTGAAGCTAATAGTTGAACCCAATTTGTTTTTTCTAAGCTACCTGAGCCAACTTCAAAACCAGCAGCTGCCCCAATAAATCCAGGCAAAGCACGCATTAATGCTCCCCCACCAGGTATTATCATACTACCAACAGTTGAAGCAATCATAGAGCCTAAAAAACCACCTGCTGTACCGCCCCAAAAAGACTTATCTGCCATAAATGACAAAGCATTTTTAAAATCAACTTTACCGTCATTTTGAATCGCTTGAGATAATATATTAATACCCGCTCTAATACCAATTGAGGTTAAAGCAAATTTAGCTGCATCACCAAACGCTCCTTTTAATGAAGAACTTTTTAAACTTGTTTGTTTTTCTAAGGATTTATAGGCTTTTTCATATTTTGGAATGTTTTTACCAAGCTTAGTGATTCGTAATTTATCAGCAGGGCTTGCTTGATTTGCTTTTACTTTTAGTTTCAAGCCTTGATACTCTGCTTTTGCTATGTCTATTCGGGCTGCTGACTCAGCTAACTGACCTTTAAATTTTGCAAGAGCATTAGCATCAACTTTACCTTTTAGCTTTAATTTTGGACTTCTTTTTTCTGAGCCTCTAAATAAAACTTTACCTTCAGCTGATTTTACTTGATACGAATCAACCGTACTTTGATTCAATAATATTTTACTTCCTGATCTAAGTTGCACCTCAGTATATGGCTTATAATCAACTATTGAAGCAACTTTATTCATAGATATTTTAGCATTTGCTCCAGTATATTTTAAGGCTTTAAACTGATCTCCTATTTTTGAAAAGAAATTTTGAATCTTTACAGGAGCACTTACAGTGCCTTTGCTGACTTCATTAGCTAAAACTGTTTGTGTCTGTGATACGCTTGCACCAGATTTTCCTAAAAAATTTGCTGCGTGATTTGCTGAAACTATAGCATTTGGCTTAAAGATACTCTTTATTTTTTGAGTTAAAGAAGACAAAGATATATTCGCTGCAACAGCCTCTGCATCTATTAATGTAAATAAGTTCAATTGAAGTAATAATATAAGTATCAATCGTTTCATTTTTTCTCCTACTTTCAGATAATAAAAAACCCTGCTTGACTAAAAACAGGGTATTTTATTTAAAGTTCAGTTTAAAGTTTGAGTCTTATCTATTTAAACCTTGATGTAACATTCTTTCAAGTCTTTGAACTTCTCTGTGTGCTTCTCTTCTTTGTAAGTCAGAAGCGTTGTTTAAACTTAGAGTTCGTAGTTCTTCAACAGCATCTTGATATCTTTGAGTTAAACCAACCAAACTATCACCAGAACCTGCTTCATAGTCAGGATTAAACGTTTCAC
Organism: Candidatus Cloacimonadota bacterium; assembly: GCA_002402105.1. GTDB lineage: Bacteria > Muiribacteriota > UBA6191 > UBA6191 > UBA6191. Next base: position 117,754 of record NVVD01000002.1, on the reverse strand, counting down.
CATCTGTAGTTGTATATGTGCTATATACATCTCCATCTGAATAATTGATTCTTGTTCGTCCGCTTGGTGACTTTGATGACGATCCACCTCTTCCCCATTGTGGGCTAGAAATATCAGAAACTCTAGATGCTTGAGTACCTACACCAGTCGTCCATCCTGCTGATGAATTTCTTCTATAAAAACTTGAACTATTATCTGCTTTATATAAGTCGTTTTTCCAACCTGGATAATTATAATCTCCATTATCATCATGCCATACATAATGACTATCTGGAGTAATCTCTTGACCATATTGATCCAGTACCATTTGTCTTGGCTCTGTATTTACAACACCATTTGGACCGTACCAGTTACCTGGATACATTCGATTACCAGTACCAACCATCATGCTACTCATAGCATTAGGAACACCCATCATAGCACCCATAGGCCCCATCATTCCACCAGACATTCTAGCAAAGCCACCTCTAATCATTCTTGATGGAGCGTCTAAAATTCTATCTTTATTATCAGCTAAATAACTACCAGCTACACCACCTAAGGTTGAACCAACAGCAGCACCAATGATTGAACCGCCAGGAATCATAAAACCTAATGTTCCACCAGCTATTCCACCAATCCAAGACATCATATTTGAACTACTTGTAGTACGGTTTATACCGTTTCTTACTGGGTTACCAACTGCGCTTCCTAGAAAACCACCCGCTAGTATCGAACCAACTAAAGTAGCTACAGCTAATATCGGGCTTGCTGCTAAACCAAGAGCTAATACAAGTCCTCCACCAACAATTCCACCTAAAGTCATGCCAACAAGCTTATTAGCTTTAGCCATTCCTTCGTTTTGGATTCGATCATACGATCGATATTTACTTTGACCTTTACTTTGAGACATATATCCATTTGGCCCATCATAAAAGTCTGCTTCTGAAGCAAAACTCACCATTAATGCTGGCTGTACAATTGAAAATACAAATAAAAACATTGTTAAAAATGTAAATTTTTTAATACCTGATGACTCTAATACATTTGTTATACTCATGGGAGGCCCCTTATAGTCTATTACTGTGAACGCTTTTTTCGTTCTACCATATAATACGATAGAAGAAGAAAAAAGTTTCCACATTTATTAGATTTCTTATTTCAATACCGACTTTAATGAGTTTAATTCTTCATAATTTGTAAAATCAATTTTTAATGGAGAAACAGAAATATAATTATGCTGAATAGCATATTTATCTGAATTTTTATTTTCTTTTTCTTCTTCCATTACCCCAGATAACCAAAAGTAAGTTTTACCCAAAGGACTAACTCTTTTATCATAAAAATCTTTATAACCAACTGTCCCTATTTCACAAGCTTTTACACCTCTAATCTCTTTTTTCGGTACAGGCGGGTAGTTAATATTTAGTAACCTTGGCTTTTCTAGCATATGAGACTCTATTTTATCTAAAAAAGGAGTGAACCATTCAAGCATTTCAAGAACTCTCTCTTTTGGAAAATCATGTTCTTTATAAGATAAAGCAATAGATGAAACCCCATGAATATAGCTTTCAACAGCCGCACCAACTGTACCTGAATACAATACATCACAAGCTAAATTAGCTCCATAATTAATACCAGAAATCACTAAATCGGGTAAATCTTTTTTCATTGTTTCTAACAAACAAAATTTAACACAATCAACGGGAGTACCAGATAAATGAGAAAACTGTTTTAGATTAAAAGAGTTTTCAACCTCTTGCATATCTGTTGAAAACAAAGGTTCAAGTAGAGTAAAAGCATGAGATATTCCACTACAGTTTTTTTCTGGTGCAATCATTGTTACATCATGTTTTTTTTGTAATTCTTTACCTAAAAGCTGATAAGCTTCTGATCTATACCCATCATCATTGGTTAATAATATTTTCATTTTATTCCTTAATAAAAAATAGACCACAAATAAAAATAATTTGTAATCTATTTTTTATATTATTTTGTTATTTTTATATTTTTTAAACTATCAGTATCTTGGGCAATAATATGACCACTGTCTACAGTATCTAAAAAGTTATCAGCAGCTCCTGTAGATAAACCTAATGAAATATTTAAAGCATAAAGTTTAAAATCAACAAATTGAGTTGTCCCTTGACTTGGACACGGCCCTTCATAACCAATGCTCCCGCTACCATTACGCCCTTGAATACCAAAGCCAGGAATCACACCAGCACTAGTACCAGTAGATAGTTTTGAAATATTATAAACATTCCAAATCGAATTATTTGTTGAAGTATTTTTAACAACCAAAACTAAAGATAAAGTATTAGGAGGAACTCCTTCAAAAGTTAAAGGTGGGCTTAAATTACTACATGTATAAATATTTGGCATTTCTACATTTGGTTGAAGTTGACTTGATGAAATTTTAAACAAACTAGAAGCACTCACATCTGCTGAAACAATTGCTGATGCCGGCCCTTCACCTTGAGAGTTTTGTCCTGTTACAAAAAAGAAATAAGTTTGTCCATTATTCAGACCAGTAATCGTACCTGAGTTATTAGTAAACGACACTTTACCTACAAAATTACTTGTAGTTACTAAATTATTTAAACCATAATAAATATTATATTGAGTAGCCGTAATAGACTGACTCCAGGTTAAATCTGCCACCCCATCTCCTCCAATTGCTACCACATTTGTTATCTGATCTGGTAATGACCCCGATATTTGTGGAGTAACAAGCACTCGGTTTTCTAAGTAATTTTTAGCTAAATCAGAAAAGTGAATACCATTAAAATTTGAATGATAATCAATTTCTTTTCTCAATAAATTATTTTCTGCTTGAGAGTTTTCTAAAATTCTTTGTAAAAAGTGAGTTTCTGTTTGAGAAGCTACAAAAAAAGAAGAGTCAATTACTCCACCAAAGTACCCTTGCTCAGGAACACCAATAGCATTTGCACCAGTACCAATTGCAGCAACTCTAGCAACTCCAACAGCTACTAATTTGGCAAAAGATTGAATGGCTCGTTTCATTTTTCCAAAACGAATTTTATCAAATTCAATTGTTATTTCTGACGTAATTTCATTCTCTTCAAAATGCCAAAGATCCAAAATATTTTGATCGCTAAAAAAAGTACCTATAGGTTGTCCATTTTGTCCCCCACTACCCGAAAAGCCAAGAGGTGCAAAAGCGCCAAATTTAAAATTCCAGTCAGAACTAGCACCAGCATCATTTGCATATTTTCTAATTAAATGAGTTGTAAAAACCCCTAAACTTGAGTCTCTATCCCTACTTCTCGCACTTAAATCTAATTGAGAATCTTTATTTTTTTCTGAATAAAAACCTCTATCTATTGGTTTATTTGGTACAAAAGTAGTATCTGTTTCTTCACCATTATCCCCACCAATACGAATAATACTTCTTAAACCTAAAACAGTTTCAGAAGGGTTTGTAGTCAAACGTACATTCATGGCTTCTAAACTATTCATAGCTACACCAGTATCTGGATTTAAGTGAAATAGTTTTCGAGACTCTCTTAAGATTTCACCTCTTATTAACGTTCTAACTCCAAAAGCTATATTTCTTAAGGCTTCAGACATATCAAGATTTGGGTCAACCGTAAGCCCCATAATAATCAAGTCTCTATCAAAATCATTTATGCTATCAGCTGGAGGATTTTTAAAGTCAGTTTGAATCGTAAGCTCTCCATCTAATTTTACATCAGGGTTTTGAACAAAAAAGTCTCCACTAAAGTCTAAAAAATATAATTTATTTTGTATAAAAACAGGTGAGTCGTTTTCTACATGAAAAGCATAGTTTACAGCTAAAGACTGGTTATTAGCTAAAGGGTCTGGAAAATCTTGAATCGTTGCTGTTAAAGTATGTTTTGCTTGAGCAAAAGTTAATTGTTTACCTCTTGGGAAATACAACCTAGTATGACCATCTTCATGCATAATATTACCAAGCTGAGTTGCTTTTGTAACTAGATTTTCTCCAAAATTAAGCCCATTAACTTCTTTTTCTGTTGTTACATTTAATGTTGAAGTATCTACACCAGAAGCATAACCAGAAACTAAAGGGTCTTCATAGTAAATATCAATGGTAAATCCTTGTCCATTGACCTCTATTCTTGGAATAGAGTTAGATGTACCTATTGTATTACCATCACCATTTAAGTGATGAGGTAAACTATTAACAGTTAACAACGTTATTATTGGACGAGTATTATCTACTCTAACCTCTGTTTTAAAAACAGACCTAAATGAAGCCGCTGGGTTTCCAAATTGATCTTGTACATCTGATGTAAATTCTATCATATAAAAAGTTGCTTTAGCTAAAGCACTTACAGAGTTTATTTGAACTTGATTGTCAGTCACTAAATTAATTGCTGCTGGTAAAGTTGTACCCACCAACTGATCTTTAGGTAAAGAAGGACTATAATTACTTAAATGAATCAATCTAAAGTTAGAGTCAATGACCGTACTTGGAGATAAGTTTTCATTAAATACCAAAATAACAGTAGTTGTAATATTTACACCCTCTTCTCCATCAAATGGAGATACCTGCTGTAAATTAGGCCCAAAATTATCAAAAAATGAGGTTACAGTAAATTGAGTACCAACAGATATTGTTGAATGGTTACCCGCTAAATCTCTTACTCCTAGATGTGCTGTTACTCGATAAGTAGCATCATTAGACAAACCATTAACTGCTGTTAAATATACTGTTTTTTGATTTGAATCTAATTGTAAAGTATAAGACAAGTCTTCTTCGATGCCATTGTTTATTTTTTTAATCGTAAAATTACTTTTTGTTATATCAACAGGGTGAATCGATTCAGAATAACTCACAATAATTATAACATCAGTTGATACATCTGTAGCCAAGTTTGATGGAGTAATAAACCTAATCACTGGCTCTGATAAGTCTGCCTCTGAATCTGATGATATTTTAAAACGAGAGGTCGTATGAAAAGACATTGGAATACCAACAATTGATTTGATTCGACGACTTAATGCTACATCTACAAAGTTATTAGGACTTAAAGACTCATCAAAAGTTAAAGTTAACCATTTTTTGCTCTCATCAAGCTCATAAGTCCATAACAACTCAGCATTCAAATGATTTTTAATAATCAAATTAGAACTTGTCACCGTTATTTGATCAATAGATTGGTCAAACTCAACAATATAATTAATATTTACAGCTAAGTTCGTTTGATTGTTAAATGGAATTGTTTGTAAAACCTTTGGACCACTTTCAACAGTTTTTAGTTGTATAAAGCGATCACTACCCATTGGATTTGAAGTTAAACTTTCTAGTTTTGCGCTTCTTACTTGTAGTTGATACTCATGAGAAGGCAATAAAAGCTCCAGAGGATTTACAATTACCTTATCTCCACTTCCGTCAATTTCAATAGTGATATCTAATATTTTGGATTGAGTAACATCTTTTAAAATAAAATCATTTTCAAAAACGGTTAAAGGATTCACAAATTTATTAAATTCAACTACAATTGACTTACTTAGCTCTAAAACTGGAGCTGTAGAGCTCACAGGTAAAACTATAGCTAAATTTGCTGTATCTACAGTCGTTTTATTAGGTACAAAACCCCAATCTTCAATAAAGGTATTTAAGCTAAAATAAACACTATTTGATTGTATCGTTTCACCAATATTTGCTATTAAATTTTCATCTTGCATGCTCTTAATTTCTGATGAGAAACCAATCGAAGCTCTTTTATTTGTTTGGTAATTATTACCCGGAACTGGCTCAAATACAAAAACTCTACTGCTTGAGTCTGATCGTATCACTCCAGCCATTGGAGCAGAATCTTTAAAAGATGAAACTGCTTTAAAATTATTTACTAAATCAACCTCAATATTTAAGCTATCTACATTCATTGGTTCTGAAAACTTAAATGCTATTTTTGTATTTAGCTCCCCACCAATAGTATCTACATCAATAGCACCAGGATAAACCATCAATAGTTTTGGTAATTTATTAGGCTCTTGTAAATAAGTAAAACTTAAACTATTACTTTGTGCTCCATCTGGGTTAATAACAAAAACCTCAATTGTTGTAGAACCACCTGTCATATCTTGAGAAGCACTAACAGGAGGAGTAAAAGCTTGTAGTTCATCCTCAGTAGCAAGAACATTCCAAGCCAATAAACCACCTATAATTAGTTTACTTCCTTGGACAAAACCGCCCCCAGCAACTTTAATAAAGTCGTTGCCTGTAGAAAAACCTGCATTTGGGGTAATACTTGTTAAGTTTAATCCACCGCCTTCAATTGTTAATTTAGCAGAAGTCGTATTTTTACCACCTTTATTAGAGAGAATGAGTTCATATTTACCTAGTTGAATACCTTCTGGTACAACCGCAGTAATTTCAGTTCTGCTAACTAATTTAACTTCTTCTAAAGCAGTTTTTAGTTCATCCGTTATCCGTAGTGAACCTAAAACAGAGAATGCACTAATAAAATGATCCCCATGTAAAGTAATTGGGGTTCTGGCGTTAAAAGGAACTTCATTTGGTACAATTGATGAAATAATTGGAACTCTTTCAGTGATGATAAAAGTTTTAGATGTAGAGCCCTTTGAGTTTTGGATACTTAAAATCCAATCTTGTGGAAACAAGCTTTTTGGAATTGTCAAATTTTGCAATTGATTCACACTCATTTGTAATGCTGATGTATTTATTTGAATTGTTTCACTACCATTTGTAATCGTAATTTTAGGACTTCCAAATAAATTATCTCCAAGTAAAGAAATACTCACATCATCATTATTATCTACAATAGCTGGGTTTATGGTTGTCAAAATTGGTATTTTTTCTTCAATTTTAAATAAAAAGTTACCTATCGGAACCAAAATATCACTTGAGCCATCTCCTAAATGGATTTGATAATCACCTGGTATTAAATAATCTGGAGATTGAGGAAGAGTAAAAGAAAGGCTTCCAAAGGTTGAAGCAATAAAGTCTGGCGCACTAGTTAGAGTTAAAAATCTACTAAACTCTGTACTTGAGTCTAATAACTCTAGCTGAGCTGTTCTGATTCCAGAAAGAAAAGCGCCTGTAATCACCATAGTCGTTGTTAATTGATCGAATGTAGATAATATTGGAGTTACTGATGTTACAACTGGAGATGAACTCACTACATCAAATAATAAGTTTTGAAAACCAGCAAAAGACCTTGGGTTTTGGCCAGCTACAGAAGCTTTATGATCATTTTGAGTAAGTATAAACCATTTTCCAGGCCTCAACTCTTTTGGCATCGTAAACTGAAAACCAAACCCTGTTTGATGAGTAACACTAGAAGTTAAATCAATCGACTCAGTCGTTAAAGAACTATTTTCAAAACTTTCTTTATGAATTAAAACAAAGCTATTTATTCCACCAAAATCAGCAAAAGACATTGTTGGTAATAACCCGACTGACTTTCCTATTCCAAATAAATTAGAGCCACCAACATCAACAAGTGTATCTATAAAGTTTACTCCATTTTTTGGACCAATGGAGATAATATTTACTTCGTCTTCTAGCATAAAAGACTTATTACCAACTGCTGTACCCCACCCTCTTGAATTTAAAGCATTTATCTCGTAGTTATTAGTTGATAAAACAGTACCGTTTGCTGAGTAAAAGTCTTTATTTCCACGTAAACTCTCAGCTGGGATATCAAAATATATTTCTTTGTAAGCACGAGGTATTGCTACACCATCTGGACCACCTCTTGGAAGGTTTAAAGTTAAAACAACAGAAGATCCCATAGAAAATGAAACTTTCTTTACACCAAACATACCATCTGGGTTTGTACTGGTTAATTTCGCTCTTACTGTATTAATATTTGACTTATTACTAGAAATAATTGATATATCTAAACCACCTGGAGCTAAATCTTCAGCAAAATAAAATTCACCCGAGCCAATATTAGATTTGAGACCATCGTTTCTTTCAATAATAAAAGAGTAAACTCCAGGTAATAACGGTAAAACAGATACATTATTGCTACAAGTATCTACATAAGCACCATTAGGATCAAATAAACTTTTTGCTACAAAAACCTCAAGAGAGGTCGAAGAGCTTTGCCCATTTGAGTTTGTAAAAATACCTGTAGTACAAGCAATAGTAAAATCCATACTATCAAACTCTCTTACAATTCTAATTTTATTTGCCCCAGATAAGTTTTGTCCAAGCAATGTAAAAGTAGTATCTAAACCACTAACAACAGAAGTCGTTGGTAAATTTGCAACAACAGAATCATCTGAAAAATTGGTGGTTTTACCCCAAGGTATCAATAAATTATAAGAAGCAAAACTTGTTATAACAGGTGCGTTACTATCAAGAGTAAATTTAAAAGGACCAAATATTTTTGAGCTTGAATCACCATAGGTTTTCCATTGCAATATAAACTGATGCTCAGCTGGAGAAATATCAAACCCTCCTGAGTTTACTGATTTCATCAGCACTTCAACTGTATTTTTATCTATAAATTTTGGAGCTTGATAACTTGGTTGAGACATAAAGTCTACAGTATTGTCATTAAATGGACCTGCTTGGTTTGCTCTTCTAAAGTTTAGCACCTCAAAACGTCTTAAATTTGTACCTGTTAATGTCACTTTTGTTGCTGCATTAAATGGCCCTTTATCAGGAGTAAAGTTAGTAATAACAGATGGTGGAATCGTAACATCAAATACAGGAGTTACAGGTGTTATTATACCTGCAGAATTTTCAATCTGTAAAAGGTATTTAGCCGGAAACATCTCTGTTGTCTCTATAGGACAGTTACTTAAAGAAACATAAGGAGCTATAGTACACAAACTAAAATTTACATCATATGAATATAAAGTTCCACTATAAATCGTTTGAATTTTTATACTTTTTACACCTTGTAGATGTCTACCTTTAATTAATAAACGATTTACACTATTTGAAAAATCAACATCATAAGCAAACGTTAAAGGACTTACTTCGTCAAGCTCAACTAAACCCTCTTTGATTTCAAAAACTGTAACAATTTTGGAAGAAGCATTACCCTCTTGATTTGTAATAACAATTTTATGAAGTCCTATTGTTTTATTTTTAGGAACTAATACAGTTAACTCTTCATATTTTCTTTGTAAAATATCTAGTTTACCCTCACTTATGTCAGCATCAGAAAAAAGCTCTACATCAGTATTTGAAAGAGTAGTACCTGCTACTCCTAAAAAACCCGTCCCTGAAATTAAAACTGTAGAGTCACTAGAGTAAAAAATCTCACTTGGATTTAAAGAAAGAATCACAGGTGTATTTTCTCTTATTCGCAATGAAATATTATGGGTGTACAAAGTAGTGTTTGTATTTTTTAACTTAAAACGATAAAAACCTGGATTTTTAAATGGAGGTATTGTCACCTGCATTAGAGTTCGAGATGTAATAGAGTATGATAAAGGTATTTCTGAGTAAGTTAAACCAAAAATATCATTAGCATTTTTATCTGCTCCTGAGGAAGCTGGTAATAAACTTACTTGAGAAACTCCCATGAATCCTTCTCCAAGTAATTCGATGGTATTTGTTTGATGATTTCTAGCTTCAGCTGAAGACATAGAAGAAATGCTCGGAATAGGTTCGATTACAGTTAAATATCTTTCACTACCTATTTGATCAAAACCAGCCTGATCTGAAGATGAATTTGTTATTTTTACCCCATAGGTACCTGGAAACAAACCCTTAGGTACATCAAAAGTTAAACTAGCATGAGGAGAAAATGAATTACGTATAAAGTTAGTATTTACTATCTCAGTAACTAAACTATCACCACTAAGGCTCCAAAGAGCAACATCAGTAGTACCAGTCATGCTGCTTCCACTCATTAAAATTGTTTGGTTATTAACATTTGAAATAGTAGAAGGAGATAAAGAGTCAATATTTGGAGCATTGATTTCTATGCTCTCAATAGCTGCTACTTCTTTTCGCTTTGCTACTAAATTTGTTAATTCTAAATCAAAAAAACCAACATTTTTAAATCGAAAGTCTAAATTTAATGCAACAGTATCAGAAGTATGTATTAAAATATCTGCTGATGTGTTTCCAAAAGATAAATTGTATTCTTTATCTGCTATTGTTAAACCCTGCTTAAAAAGTCTAACTTTGCTTAATGAATAAAAGTTTTCACCCTTAAAACCTACTTTTTTTAGATCTTCAACATTTCTTTGAAAAAGGCTGCCACAGTTTATTAAACCTAAAGTAGAGGAATATTCACACATACTATTTATTTTTGGAGCTCCTTCTCTAATTAAAACCTGCTCAAAAAATGGAGAATTAATAGGGCTTATTTTATCTGAACATTCACCAGAGTTATTTAATATACGAATATCCCAAAACCCTGGACGTAAAAACTTTGGTATTGTTACAGATAAACTAACACTCTGTGATGAAAAATTTCTTATAATAGAACTTGTTTCTAAAATAATTTGATCTGAAGACGGGCCTTGTATCCCACTACACAAAGGATCACCTGTACTACCCTCTCTAACAAGTTGAACCTTAGTAACAGAAGATAGGTTTTCACCAATGAGCTCTACTCTAAGTTTTTTACTATTTTCTCCAAAGCCATATTCATTATCAAATGGCCCTTGAACCGCTAATGATGAAAAAACAGGCTTTAACTCTCCAATTCTTACATCTGGGGTTAATGACAAAGTATTAGTTAATAATGCACTATTTTTTATAGATAAAAAATAATTTCCACCATGAGTATTTTGCTTTACTTTAAATGATATATAACGACTCTTATCTACATCAACTTTAAAAGCTATATCATCTAAAGCTATTTGAATAACATGACTTGATTCTCTTTCATCAATCAAACGCATATCTTTTGTAATTAGACCAACACCATCAAGATTTTTACCCTCAAGCCTGTATGTTCTGTCTATTAGGTTTGTATCACCTTGACCAAGCAATGCAATACTTTGAACTTCAGGAGTGCTAACTTCAATCATATGAACACTAGCACCAACATATCTTGGCTCTGACATCGAAGCGTTTTTTAAATATAAATCATAATGTGCAGGTATTAAACCAGATGGGATAATAAATGTTGCTGCTGTATTACTGACTGTACCTGTTGTTAATAAGGTATAAGTAGTATCTAAGTTTGTTATTTGCTCAAAAATTGAAGATAAACGAAACTCTACTTTATCCAAACCAAATAAAAATCGCCCATCAATTGCAACCTCTGAGGTAAGCTCTAATGATTTTGTAGTAGATGTTGTAGAGCCACTACCATCATTAAAAAAATTAAATATTAAAGGAGGTTCAGTAATAGTTATAACTTGAGAATTTAAATCATTAACATTACATGCTGATAAATTATTCGCTAAATTTGTTGAGTTAAATGAGCCCCTATTTTCAAGTCGAACTAAGTATTTACCTGGTACTAATACATCTCCACTCAAACGAAGTTCAACATTTTGACGATTTACAGGAGTCACCGGGAAACCAAAATAAGTATAAGTAGCATTTGATGTTAAAACATTACAAGTACTTAAAGGATTAGTATTATCCAAACTAAATAAATAGATATGATGAACCCCAAAAAGCCTATCACCAGTAAAAGAAACAGTTTGAGACCCCTCTTGAATATCTTTACTTGAAAGAGTTTGTGGGTTAAAAAAGCTTAAAATAGGAGGAGGCTCTACTACAATTAATGGATTATTAATAAAAGCGCTATGACTACCAGCAGTATTTGTTAATTTTAAAGTATAAGTACCTGGTTCTAAATAACTTTGAGATCTAAATGAAGCTTGTACTCTATTTGTATTAGGGTCATCATCAATTAATAAAACAATATCTGTAAAGTATGGACAATTAACAGGTGTTTTACAGATTTCAACTTTGTTTGCTCCAATCAAAGATGTACCTGATATCATTAAGTTAAAAGCTTCATCAGCTAAAACCTCGTGTGCTGTTAAAATAATGCTTGTACCTTGAGCTTCTAATCTTTGAAATGAACTCATTATAGGGGGAGCTTCTGATATTTGAGGACAAGTGATAGATGCACTTGCACAACCAGCAGAAATTGCATTAAAACTATTTTCAAGTACAATTGTATATTCAGATAAGCTTGGCTTTGTAAATAAAGGAAACTCAATTACGGCTTTATTGAAACTCGTAAAAATAAATGGTGCACTCTTTGAATAAGTAGCATTACTAGAAATAAAGTTTACCTTAGACAAACTAGCTAAACTATCTCCATTGATATGTACAAAAAATGCTTGAGAATTTAAAATTGGGTTAGGAAGATCAACCGTACCCGTACTAGAAACTCTTGAACTAATATTTGTTACAGTTATTTCACCCTCTTGAACAATAATTGTATTATTAGACACTCCAACTAATCCACTTAAATTTTTAACCCCAATATAATAACTATTTGGCTCTAAACCTATAGGAAATTCAACTTCTATACGATCAAAAGTCGTCGTTGCAGCTATAGAAACTGACTGTTGAGAAGCAAAGGAGCTTGCCGATAATAAACTATTTCTATTGGTAGATATTCTCACTTCAAAAGCCGAATAAAAACGAGTCCCTGAGATTATAATTTTTGATTTTACTTTATTAAAAACAGTAGACGAAGAAAATGGAAATACATTTGTTATTATAGGAACATCTTCACTTACACTAAAAGTTTGTGTATTGATTGTAATATCTGATGCTGGACTACAAGTTGTACAAGAGTTTTTAATATATAGTCGGTAAGTACCTGTTTGAACAGGTGATGTTAACCGCCCTCTCCACTCCATAATTGAAGGGTCTATACCAGAAGACATTTTTACATCAATTGGGGTCAAAATAATATCAGAATTAGGGCTTGTTTGATTTTTTAAAACCACTCCACCTAAATAAGCTCCTGATAAATGTCTACCATTAATTTGTATAATATTGTCTTGATCAGTTTTACCAGTTATAGGAGTAAATTTTTGAAAAATTCCAGTGAAATCTGCAATTTTATTTTCTTTTACAGTTAAGGTTTGAGTAATAGGAGATAAACTTTTTAAAGCTTCTTCGAGTCCTGTAACTGAAATTCGATACTCAACAGGAAATAAAAGTTCTTTTGTTGTAGTTGAACCAATAGACGGTAAGGTTACCTCTATTATGTTATCTGAAACAACTATAAATTGACCTAGCTCAAAAGTGAATTTTCTAGGGACAATCGCCAAGTTTGCACCAAAATACTCTAAAGCTACCTTAGTTATATTACTTCCACCTTGCACTCTTGTAAAATTTGTGCCCGTAATTACCATTTTGCTTGGGATGTTTCCACCCATATTATAATTACTTGGAGATATTGTTAAAATAGAAGGCAAACCTCTATTGTCAACCACAAATAAAACACTTCTTATAGAGTTTAAATCTTGAGCACTCGGGTTTACTTTTGATACATCATATACATCAAATCTTACAATAATATTATGAGAAGCTCCAACCTGTAAATCTGCTACTGATTCCCAAAAAAACAAATACTCAAAATTAGCCGAATTTATATCATCTGAACTAATCGACAAACTGTTCATATTAATAAAACTATCTTGACTTTGGCTTCCTGGTAAAAAACTTTGTCCATTATCAGTTGAAAAATAAAAGTCAACTTTTGACAAATCTCGCTCTTGGTCAAATAATCTAAATTTAATAGATACCCGACCTTGTTGATTTGTATCAATTTTAGAAATTTGTAAAAATGGTAAATGATTAAAAGTACCATTTGATGCAGTAGTAGCCACAACAGCATTTACTTCATTGATCACAACTGAACTATCTAATATAGAAGTATTTGTTGCATCAAAGTTTTCATCTTGAATTTGCACCTCTAAAATCGAAGCTAAAGCCTCTATATTTCTTATGAAAGTTTCTGATCGCCTCAAATCATTAAATACAACTTTTGGTAGGTTATTTAACTCGGCATTTCTTTTAATACCTTCGTATAAAACCGATTGAGCGGTTGTTTTAAGGTCCATACTCATATCTGCGAAAACATTTTCTATACTTAGTGCAGAGACTACACCCTTTAGAATAATCTTACCCAAAGTTGCTTCTATTATTACCTCTTGCCCAAATGGAATACCTAATATTTCGTAAGCTCCTCCAGATAAAACAATACCAGGTATTTTTTTTTCAATCCCGTTTACTTTATATTTTGCAAAAATTGTAAATCTTGAAAAGTCGCTTAAATTAGACAAAGCTTTACTAATTTTAGATTTTGACTGCTGTACACCATCTGTAACAGTAGGTAATTTTAAAATACCTGAAATTGTACCACTAGTTGGGGTTATGCTTACTTGAGTTGGAAACCCTGAGTCAGATGTGCCCGCACCACACCCAAGCAAAGCGAAAGACACATACAATAAAAAAGTTATATATAAAAGTTTAATACGAATTTGAGTCATACCTTTCATGCGCCATTAAGTCCCTGCTAATCCTATAGTACTTAGTAGTAGGATAATAATAAAAGTTAGTTATACTTGATGTATAAACACAAGCAAAATCTTCAACTTGATCACCAAGTCTACTTTTTCTACGAGATGATTTAAACAAACATCCCCATTTAGGATTATAATCCTCTAACAATTCTTCTTCAAGAGATTTTATTTTCCAGACGGTTTCACTCAATTGTATCTCTAATTGAGATAAGATACATTGAGACTCACTAATCTTAATATCCATATTTTCAAGTTCTTTTTTTGTTAAGTCATCAAAACAATCTATTTTTCTGTCTCTTAAACTATGAATTTTTTCTTCGTATAGATGAAGCTCCTCTTGAAGGTCATAAAGCTCACCCCTCATCCCTGAGAGTTTTGCATTTTTATCCTTATGGGAGTCAATAGTTTTTAGTTCTTTTTCGAGTTCTTCAATAATCATGGCTGTTCTCCAGCCACAAGTCTGTTTTGATTTTAAAATATCGCCAAAAGTATGGTCACCAAAATACATTATATTTTCACCAGAAGAACCAATTAACTCTTCAATTTTTGCATAGTAACCACCACGAAAAACTTTATAAGATACGTCTTTTGAAATTTTTACCCCTAATTCGTCAACCTTGATGGATTCCATTTCTGTATCTTTTAAAAAGAAACCTGGTTTTCTTGAGGAAACAACAATAATCTCAAAATAATCTTGCCATCTTGTATATTCTGACAATTCATTACTTAAAAGATGAGTCAACACTAAATCAGTAAAATAGTATTCTGAATTTGTTAGTAAAAAGAGTTTTTTACCACCCTGTATAAAATGATGCAGAGTCTTTGCCAATTGAGCACTTTTATTAACATAAGAGTTAATATTATCTGCTATTTCTTTTTTTAAAGAACCATTGCGATGGATTGTATCAATGCTTGTTCTAATTTCTGAAGCCAATTGGGTATAATCTTCTCTTTGTCCTTCTGTTTCGTCTATAAAAGATACCATTCTTAAAAATAAATAAGCCTCAGGCAAACAAAATAAAGTATCCAAATAACGGTATTCATCACCATCTGGCCTATAAGATTCACCGGGTTTTGCATAGATCACTTTTCTTTCATCTCGAGTTAAGCGTTTTTCTCCATGATAAGCGATCTCAACGTATTTATGAGTATCTAGCTTTATAACATTTCCACGAACTTTATCAACAACTAATCCTCTGATAACTCCACCATATTCATATTCAAAATCAAGAATTTTTTGGTCATATCCAAATTTTGATACCAATTCTTTAATACTTAAATCAAAAGCAAGTTTTTCAAGTTTTTCATGATAAACAGCTAAGGTATGATCCATATCAAATCCCATATGAGTAACTGTATCTAATTTTAGGTTTCTATTGGTATATACTCTTTGCCAAGGCTTTAGTTCGCTTTCTTGTGCTGCTCTTTTTACATACTCATAACGCTGTATCATATTTAATACCTTTCCCATATGTTAGGTGAAACTCTATTATAACATTTCAGAACTCTATATCTCCTATATCACTCTTAGAAAAAAAAATAACCTAGAATTTCTAGGCTATTTTTAACATTTTTATAAAAGATTTATTAGAATTTAAGTTCTTCTTTTGAACCAACCCATTTTTGATATTTTCTATAAACACCTGTAAAAAAACCTTTAAAAGAATTTGAAGAAACTTTCCTTTGTTTTTTTACTCGAATCTCAACAAGATTTGCTTCTTTTTCTGAAATTCCAAACTTTTTTAAAATCTTTTCATGAAGTTCAATTTCTTCTGGTCCTTTTTCAAGATCGATATATTCCATGATTGTAATAGCATGTAATATTTGGTCTTTTACTATGGCTGTTTCACCAGAAATATCATAATCAACTTTTTTCATTAACTCTTCATCTCCAGCAAGCATTCTATCTACAATTTTACGGTTATGCTCAAACTTACCTACAAGTTTTTTTAATGCCACAATTTCAATTGGTTTTTGGACACCATCAGCATTAATAACCTTTACAATAGCCCTAAACATTGCAAGTTCAACTTTTGGTAAACTTAAATTATTGATAGCTTCTAGTCTTGAAACGCTTTCGTCTGAATAAAAGGTCTTTGCGATTTGTCCTACTTTTTTTGTAAAAATGTAGTTCATGCTAGCAGAAATACCTGCACCAACTAGTGGGATCAAACTCGTCAAACCCTTTTCAACTGTACCTGCTGATAAAAGATCTTTCGCTATCATTCTAATGATATCACCTAAAAAGTTTTGTGGAGCAAGAGTCGCTATTTTTGAGCCAATATTAGTTAAACCTTTTTGTGTAATTGCTTGTTGAACATATTTTGCAATTTTATTTTCCATAAATTGCTCTAATGCTCTTGAAGCTCCAGCTACACCAGAAGCAACACCAAATAAAATAAGAGCCTCTGTTACACGATCTTCATCATCCATGTCTTTACCATATAACTCTGCTATTCTAAAAATTAAAGTTGCCTGTTTTTTAAATAGATAAATCATATCAGGAATCATTGTTCCAACATTCACATAAACCTGAACGGCTGTACCAGCCCCTGGTATGATACCAGGCAGGGCTGCGGCAAAACCAACACCTGCTGTTAATCTTGCTGATTGTTTAATTAAATAATCTGCTAACTCATCATTATTTAAATGAGGGTACTTTTTTCTTAATTTATTATTTAACTCTGGATAATCTTTAGCTAAAAGACCTAACTTTTCAAGCATTGACACAAACCATTGATCACTTTCAATGGTTGCATCTACAGCATCACTTATAACACCCTGAGTTTTTTTGTCTAAAATTCCACCTTGACCATACAAAGACTCAAATTTATTTACCTTAGAAGATTTAGCTGCTCGTGGACCGCTTCTTTTTTTATAAATATCTGTATTTTCGTTTTCAAGGGTTATTAAAGCTAGAGATAAAAATTGATCTCTCAAATCTATATCACCATGCTCTTGTAAAGCTTTAGCCTGATCTAAAGCATTTTTAACTTTTTTACTACCTGTTTTATATGCACTTAAGCTAGATATTTTAACTTCACTGTTTTCAGAGTTTAAAATAGCGTCTTCTAGCTCTAAACTTGGATTAGAAAAACTCAACTGGGCACTAGTTACAAGCCCTACAACTGCTATTGACAATATTTTTTTTATATTAAAAATCATAGATAACCTCAAAAATACAAAGAATAATCACTTTAAATAAATGATTGACTACTAAATACTACGATAGTATCTAAAAAATGTTTCAAATTAGAAACAATTTATCTCGACTAGAGAAATGTTTAAAAATAGTTATTTTAATACAGCGAGTTTCAATATAACTTTGTGAGAGTTTCCTGATAAGTCAACGCCTACTATCTTAATAAAATACACACCATTTTTGATATCATCACCCATAGTGCTTTCTAGGCTCCAATCAAAAAAGTGTCTTCCTCTATTAGTACTTAACAAGAAGTCTTCTTTAGAGTTTGTATGATAAACTAAGCCACCAGACGTATCATAAATAGATAATTTCAAAAAAGACACATTTACATTTAAATCATATTGTATTTTTGCAAATGACCTTGCCGGATTTGGAAAAATAAAAGCCTTTAACTTTAATGACCCTCCTACAGTTGCTATAGCTTTTGAAATACTAGTATTTCTTACCCTATCTGCAACATACACTTCAAGTTCATGCTTTCCTTCACTCAATGAAGGTATAATAACTTCAAAGTTAGAAGACGAAGTTTGAACCCAAGTCATTAAGTTACCATCTATTGATATCTTTAATTGTGATAAATCAACACCAGAACCAAAATCTTCAATTGATATTTGTAACTTATCTCCTCTTGAATAAAAAAATAAATCTTGTTCGTTTTCTACTTCAATAAATGGAGCTACTGTATCTTCATAAACTACTAATTGTCCCATTTTTTTTAGGCTTGCAGTCAATACTTTAGAACGAGAAGAAGATAAAAAATCCAATGAATCTTTAGTTTGTAAAAATAAAGCTTGTTGTTTTTTTAATGGCTCATCTAAAACCAAACTTAAGGATAAAGAAGAGTTTAACTGCACCGAGCTTGGATACAATGTATCTAATTCTTTTATTTTAAGCATGCCATCTTTATTAGTACTACCTAAACTCAAACTCTTTTGAGGCAATAGACCAACTGTAACTTCTTTATTTACGGCATTAATAGGTATCACTAAACGTGTATTTCTTGTTTTTAAAATAGATGAATTTGTTGGAGAAACAGAAGCTATAGGGAAAGTTATAATCCTTGTTGATGGATTACTATCTAAATCTTTTCCAACAATTTTAAAAGAAGCTATACCTGTAAAATTACTCGGAACTTTAAAAATTGCTGAATAAGATTTATCTTTTATCTTTATTACCTCATCACTAATAAGTTGAACTCCAGCAGTCTCATAAATTACTGGGTTTTCAAATAATGACTCAGAAGCCTTTAAAACTAAAATAATTTCTTGAGAAGATATTGGATTTTCAAACATTCTAATTTCATAATCAGGCCCTGTTTCAATTTCAAAGGTTGTATTTCTATCAACAAACATTTCATTGAGCGCTTCATCTTTTGCTTTTGATACATCTAAGGTTGCTGTTCCGTCCCACTCATAATTAGCATCTCTTGGAATAGAAACGCGTCCTTGCCAAATATTATCTTTCATTGACTCAGTGACTACAACTTGATTTTCAATAGACTCAGCTAATGGTTTATAAGTAACAAAAGGAGCTTCTTTTAGATTTTCTGAAAACCTGAGATTAATTCTAAATTCACCTAAAGTTAGTTTTCCATTATTTGATCCTGGGGTCAAATCAGTCCAAAAAATTTGGGTTACTTTAGGCCTTATTAAATCTAAAAAAAACCGAAACTTCAAGCTTTTTGAACCAACGTTGCCTACAGAATCTCTTGCTTGTACCCACCAAAAGTACTCACCATTATCTGATAATAAAATAAGTTGTTTTACAGTTTCTTCGCTTATACTAGGTTTTACAACTTGAGTCGTTATTATACCATCTGGTCTTGAAATCGATAATATATAATCACTTGCAAAAGAAATCTTTTCAAATTCAAAATTAAAAGTTGTCTTATTAGAATGTAGATCAAAAGTTGGATTTATTTGTTGCGGAGAAGCCAAGACTCCAAAATTCATTTCAACAGGCAAAGTCTTTTTTATTTCATTACCTGAGTAATCATAACCAATTACCTCTAGGAAATAATTACTGATACCTCCATTTGGAGCATCACCTGATTTTATAATATCATTAAAGTTTGGCAAAATTTTATTGATTGAAAAGCCTCTTTTTAATAAAGTAATATTTTTATAAGTAGCAGGGTCAAGTGGTTTTGTCAAAGAAACACTAGGGTCATTTGCTTCTTTTAGAATTGGATCTAATTTAGCAATACCAGTTAAAATTGGGTTTTTTCTTAAGCGCTCTAAAACTGTTACCTCAGGGACCAAAGCTCCACTTTCTGTTAATAATACTAAGCGATATTCAACCCTATCAATACCAGAACCACCTTTTGTTGCATCGTCTAATCTTGCTGATAAATCTTGAATTTCACCCTCAAGGTGAAAGTTATCACCAGATATTTGTAACTTTTGTGGTTGCTTACCATTAACTTCTTTAAAAGACATGACAGGAGCAATTGAGTCCAATAAAAAAACAAAATCTTTTCTTGTTTCTGTTGTAATATCTTTTGAGTCCTGTGATGGTTGAAAGCCTGATTTTCCATCAATAGCTGCTTGTATACTGTTTCCAGCATTATCAACAGGAACAACCTGTATTCTATAAATACCATCAGCACTTCCATCAATCGGTAAAGTCTCTACTTTTGAAGTTAAGTTTGTAAACTCAAGTAAAACTTTATAAGCATCATCTCTTGGGTTATACCCTGCTGCCTCTGGGTCAACAGCATTTGGCCTATGAGTATATGTCAAAAACGAAGCTAATTCTCTTTCTGAACCTTTAAATAAGTCTGGACTCAAAGCAGCCTCTCTATAGGGCTCATCTAAAAATAGTTTCATCGAACTATGGGTTTGTGAGATGCCAGAACCAAAGTTTAATTTAGCATCAGCATCAAAAGTATGTAATCTCGGAGGATGAGGATCTTTTATTTCAGCCGATACATGTCTCAAAGGACTTTTTATTTTTGCATATAAACGAGGAAAGGTATCCCAAGTTAAAGGAGGAGTTGTATCTAATAAAAACTCCTTTAAAATCGGAGATGAAATATTGCCAGCATCATCAACCCCAATGACTTCAACTTGATATGGCCCATCAAATCTCCCAAAACGAGGGTCTCTCTCTCCTGGCAATACACCATTGCCTACTTGAGTTGGATTAGGGAAATCAAAATTTAAATTTGGAAAAGGTTTTAATTGATCTCTTAAAACATCAAAACTAAAAGCACCTTTTACATTACAGGTATTTTCTTCATCATTGACATTTACAGAACCCGTAATAATCATAGTTTTTGCAACAGTATCAGGTCCATTTAATCTAGCTTTCAATTTAACCTCAGTTTGAGTTAAATTAATAGTTGTATCACTTGAACAAACCTTAAAACTAGCTAGTTCACGAACAGATTCAACCAGAGCCAAATCTACTAATGCCGGATTATCAGGGACTAAAATGCCTGTAAGTGGATTTTCATGTAGGGGGTTTCCGCTATCTGGAGTAAAACCAAGTGCTGGTTTTTCTGGAAGTAATGAAACCTCGATTGTATTTGGGTCAACGTCTGTAGCATCAATATTAAAAAAGAAAGTTTCAATTGAAGTATTACCAACCTTATCAATTAAAGAAACTTTTACAGTGTATGCACCCGCTGGTGCAAACCCATTTGGCGGAAAAAGTTCTATTAAATTTGAGAATAAATAAACTAAACCGTTGGGTGGTTTTGTTGAAATTGTACCATTAATAGCCTTTCCTTCTGGGTCTAAAACCTCTACTTTAATGCCTAAAGAGTCTTGGGCTGAACCACTATCTAATAATCTATCAAAATCAACACCAGAAGCATTATTTGTCTTAAATATTTCTTCTTCTGAGCCACTTGGAATACCAGTTTCTGAAAAGTTATAATCTGCTACTATTATTGTAATTTCTTTTGGAAACCCTTGTTTTGGCAGCTTTTGCCCATTTTTAGGAATTGACTGAATAGAACCAATATCACCTGCGACAATTCTTTTTAGATCAGGAGGTATAATATCAAGTATCACAGCTGATTTGATTCCGCTAGCATCCCCTAAACCAACAGCACCAGACAATGCACCTTTTGATAAATCTAATGGATTACCTGCCAAATCTTGACCATTTGAAGAAAAAGCAATTGTTAACGCTCCTAGATCATTTAAACCAAGCAAAGGAGTAAAATTATACTCAATTATTTTTCTGCTAGCAGGAAACAAAGAGGTATCTAATAAAGCAATACTTGAGGCCGAAGGTTCACCAAAACCAGAGCCCTCACTTTGAACAATAACATTTGGAGGAACCCCCATATCTTCTGAAAAACTTGCTCTAATTTTAAATGTTCCAGCAGAAACAAATACATTAGGAACATCAAAAGTTTTTCTTGCTGGTCCATTTGGGTCTCTAATGATTTCAATTTTTATTAATACAGGGGATGTAGAATCTTTGATTACTCTAAAAGGGACCCCTCTTGAAACATTAGCAGGACTATCATCAGGAAATTTTCCACCTATTGCATCTAAGCCTGCCACTTCTATATTGTATTCACCGTCATTTTCTCCTGATAGACCTAAAGTTAATTCAAACAAACCATTACCCTGTGCAGAAGGAGGAATAATTGGTCCTTTTTCTCTTAATCCTGCTATAACTTGAATTGCTAATTGGTCACTCGGTACAGCTGGCGCCAAATCAACAATTCTTGCTTTGATTGTTATTTCGTTCGATGTGAAATAAGTAGATCCAGCTGAAAATATCTCTCTTTTAGCAGATGTATCTGGCCCTAAAAAAATTTCTGTAATTGTTATTTCTGGAGCTACATTATCATAAATAATTTTAAAAGAGTTTGAACTTGAAATTGTTGTTTCACTTGTAACACCACTTTGATGGGCTTCTAAGCCTATATTTTTTTCGCCTGGTATATTAAAAAAAGCAATGACTTTTCCGTCACAAACATTTTCTGTAGCTGACAAACCAGCATCTTTATCACTAGTAAGGGGTCTAACTGTAAAAGATGCGCTAGCTCCATTGTGTGTAAATTCGATTGGATACCTTGTAAAAGAGGTTCGACCTTTATCTACATCTTCTGTTGCTGCTAAGCTTGGGCCTACTACCAGTCTAGTAATAGTACAAGTAACAGGGTCATCTCCAAGACAGGCACCCCGTTCATTTCCTACGCATACACAAAAACCTTTTGCTAGTAAAAAATACATCGCAATCAAAGAAATTAAAAAGGTCTTAGAAAAATTCATATCTTAAAATAATCCATAAATCATTAACGCAATACAGCTATTTTTATACGTATCCTATCACGATAGCCCTGGTTATCTTCTGCATCAATTTGCAATATATATACTCCATTAGCAACTTCAAGTCCTCTTGAGTTTTCTAATTCCCATTCAAATTCGTTTGTCCCAGCAACAGCTGTTATACTAATGTCAGTTTTTAGTGAACTCATAAAAACACGATCACCAGCACTATCATAAATTTTAAATGATAGGTTTCTTGCTGACCTACTAAGTTTATATCTAACCTTTAGAGTTGATCTAGCTGGGTTTGGATAAACCTGAGCGCTCAATCTAATTGGCCCACTAACACTTGCACTTGCTTTTAATATTGACTTGTTACCAACTTTGTCATTTGAAACAATTGAAATGCTATGTTGACCTCTTGGTAAATGACCTTGATAGCTAGCTTCATAGCTATCCCCACCTAAAGAGACTACCTTCATTTCTTTTGCACCAATTTTAACACTAAAGTCACCTAGTCCGGTACCTAAGTCTTGCATACTAAAAGTAAACTTTGCATTAAAACCAGATAATAATAGCTCATCTTCATTTTCATTATCTAAAGTAATTTTTGGAGCTTTAATATCTTTAAAAATAGCAAAGCTTCCGCCATGATTTACATCAAATAAAAGTTCTCCGTTTAAGTAGGTTACAGCTAAGTATTGACGACTAGATCTACCTTGTATAAACAAAGCTTCTTTTTTTGCTAGTGGTCTATTGATAGTCAACTTGCCAAAACTTGGAGTTAAAAACTCTATATTTGTAGGGCTCAATAAACCCAACTCTTGTACCTTAATTAACTCATCGCCCTTACTCTCACTCAAAGCAAACTCACTAGGAGGTAGTAAAGCTATTGACCTCTCAACTGCTACAGCATTTTTAGGTATACTTACAAGTAAACTTTTTGACCGTAATATACTACTTTGCTTTGGGTTCACTTTAATTAAAGGAAATCTAACTACTCTAGAAGAGCTATTACCATTAATATCTTCACCTACAATTTTTACACTAGCCTCATCAACTGATGAGTTAATTAATGTAAATGAGTTTTGATAGCTATTAACTCTACCAGGTATTTTCAAAACATCATGAGATAAAAATTTAATTCCGCTAGGTTCTAAGAGGCTAATATCTCCTAGTAATTGCTCAGAAGACTTTATCACCAATAAAATCTCTTCATGGTTGATTGGGTTTTCAAACATTTTGACTTCATAAGATGGCCCTGTATCAATTTCAAAAGTAATGCTCCTATCTTTTCTTAACTCATTACCAGCAAAATCTTTAGCTTTTGACACTTCAACCGTTGCAAAGCCATCCCAAATCGCTGTAGCAGTTTCAGGAATAGTTGCAACACCTTCCCATAAGTTACCTTCACTATTTGATGTAACAAGTAATTGAGGCTGAACAGCTGAACCATTAAACGGTTGAAAAACAACATAAGGAAAAGTCTCTAAAGGCTCGTTAAACAACAGACTTAATTTAAATATACCTCTTGTTAATTTACCCTGAGATTGAGGACTCAAGTCAGTCCAACTCACCAAGTTTATCTTAGGTACTTGTCTATCTATGGTAAATGTCTGTAAAAAGCTCTCTGTGCCTAAATTTCCGACAGAGTCTCTAGCTACTATTTTCCATTTATATTCTCCTTCTTTAGAGAGAATATCGATAAACTTTACGTTTTCATTGGGTTTACCAATTGGTATCGCTCTTGTTGTTATAGAAGCATTTGGATGCGTGATAGTCATAACATAATCATTTGCTTGTTCAATAGCTGAAAACTCAAAATCTATTACGCTCTTTTTAAAAAATTCATTAATTTTTGGTTCTATAATTTGTGGGGCAGGTATCCCTCCAAAACTAACCATCAACTTTATTTCTCTTTTTGTTTCGTTTCCTGCTTGGTCAATCGCTTTAATTTCTAGCCAGTAGTTGGCTTCTTTTCCGTCTGCTACATCTGATGGACCAATTAAATCTAAAACATCAGGAAAAGAATCTTGAATCGTCCAAGCTAGTTCTTCCATTGGAAATATAGCATATGAAACTGGGTCTAATGGTTTTGTAGATGAAAGTGTTGGATCATTTGATGGATCACCATATGCAGCTAATATTGCATGTGCTGAATCAATAATAGGATTTTTTCTTTCTCTTCCATTTACTGTTTGAGTTTGAACCAAAGCACCATCGGTAGTTTTATAAACAACGGAGTACTCTACTCTTTCTATACCAGAGCCACCTTGAGTCGGATCAGCAGCTTTTGCAGAAAGGTCTTGAATTTTTCCTGTCAATCCAAATTTATTTCCGTTTACTTTAATTTCATCAACAAAGTCTCTTCCACCAATTGGATCTACTTTTAAGTTTGGTGCAACAGAGTCGTATAAAAAGAACCAGTCTTTTCTTAGTTCTAAAACTTTATTTGGATTTTCTGCTGGTACTTTATAACCTGTTGTCTCTGCTAGAGCATCTGTTAAAGAGTTACCTGCATTATCTGCTGGTACCACTTCTATTTTATAAATACCATCAGCACTACCATCACTTGGTAGTTCAACAGGTGTTGAATCTTTATCTACAAACTCTAATAAAACTCTAAACGAGTCATCATTTGGGTTAAAACTTGGTAAATCGGGATTACTTGAGTTTGGATTATGTACAAACCTCAAAGCACCTCTAAGCACATTTTCTGCCCCAAAAACATCTGGGTCTAAGGTACCGTTTTTATATTGTGTCTGTAAAAAAAGTTTAATCGTTGTATGGTCTTTTGAAATTCCAGAGCCATAATTAATATGACCTTCTGCATCAAAAACATGTAATCTGGGTGGATGAGGATCAACAACAACAGCAGAAACATGTCTTAGAGCTCCACCAATTTTACCATTATTTTTTGGAAAAGTTGACTCTGTATAAGGGGCCGTTGTATCAAGTAAAAACTCTTTTCTTATTGGATCAGAAAAATTGCCTGCTTCATCAACAGCAACAATTTCAACAAAATATGGCCCATCAAACTGTCCAAATCTTGGATCAACTTCACCTTCTGGAACAGCTTCTCCAACACCATCAGGATTTGGAAAGTCAAAATTTAAATTAGGGAATATAGATCGTTGATCTTTATCTACTCTAATCTCTGTTGCCCCCTGTACATTACAGCTATTATCATCATCATTAATATTTGGCGCACCAGTAACAACCATCGTTCTACCAATGGTATCGGGTCCATTTAATCTTGCTTTTAAAAGAAAGGTCGAACGAGTTAAATTAAAACTTGGGTCAGACGAGCAAACCTTGAAACCATCTAAAGTATTCACTGAGTTTAAAGTACTTAGATCCGATATCAAGTCGGGGCTATCTGGTAAAATATTATCATTAATAGGGTTTACTAAAAACGGGTTGGGAGTCCCTATATTACCTGTACCATCTGATGGAGGAGACAAAGAAACTTGAATCGTATCTCCTCTAATATTTGTATTATCCATCGTAAAAAAGAAAGTTTCAATTCCTAAGTTGCCAACCTTATCAATTAAAGTTGTTTTTACAGTGTATACTCCTTCTGGAGGCACACCACCTAAATCAGAATAAAAAATTAAGGGGTCTGGCAATATCAATTGCAGGCCATTAGGAGGCTGAGTTACTAAAGTACCTGGTATTTTTCTATCATTTGGGTCAGTGACCTCTACTTTTATACCATCTTCTGATGATTCAGCACTTCCTAAAATTTTATTAAAGTCTACTCCAGAAGCGTTTGCAGTACTTGCTAAATCACCACCAGAGTCTTCTCCTACTCTTTCTGGTAAATCATAATCTCTTGTAATAATGGTGATTCTATCAGGAAAAAAGCCTTTTGCTATTTTTTCATTATTTGCAGGGATACTTTGTACTTCTCCCACGCTATTTTCGGCAACTCTATTGATGTCTGGTGGTATTGTATCTAAAATAACAGCTCTTGCAATAGACATCCCTGAGCTACCCGTAAAAACACCTGAATTTGCATCTATTGGGTTTCCTGCTCTATCGGTTCCATCTTCTCTAAAAGAGAAATCAATTGGCCCAATATCTTTATCTGCAACTAATGGCGTTACAGTATATTCAATGATTGATTTACTGGATGCAAATAAAGCGGCATCAAAACCAACTGGATAGGGGTCTGATGGGTCACCAATACCCAAGCCCTGCTGTGTTATTAATAAAGTGGGTGGTTTTGCTAAATCTTCTGAAAAAGTTGCCCGAACTCTAAACTCTCCTGGTGGGATAAAAACCCCCGGCACATCTTGAGTTTTTTGCTCTGGTTTAGAAGGGTTTGTAATAATTTCTAATTTTAATAATACTGGAGAGGTTTGATCTAAAGTCACTTGAATCAATTGAGGAGACGAAAAGTTTGCTGGAGAACCATCTCCAAATGTTATTTTATCTGAATCAATGCCAGAAATTCGTATTTGAAACGTACCTTCTTCTTTGCCTCCAAGCCCTAATGCAAAATCAAACTTACCATCTAAGTTTGCACTGGTTTGAACCGTCTGAGTATCTGGCAAGCCACTCACTACTTGCATACCAAGTAGTTTAATATCTTGAGCAGGAGCAACATCTGATACATTCGCCAAAATTGTTATTTCTCCTGATGTAAAATACATCGAACCAGCAGAGTAAGGTAACCCTTCTCCTTCACTAGAAGCTCCTACAAACACTCTAGTGATTCGTAGTTCAGGAGGACTTATATCATAAGTAACTTTAAACGCATTTGAAGACGTAGCTTGTAAATTACTTGGTGTTTGAGTTACTTGAACACGAACTTGTTTTTCGCCAGGATCATTAAAAAACGCAATTAATTTACCCTCACAAGTTCGCTGACTATCAGTAGAACCTAAATCGTTTCCACTTAAACCTATAATTTGGGCTTGGTATCCACGCTCAGCTCCTCCATCATTTCGATAGTCAATGTTATACTTATCAAAAGAGGTTCTTTTGCCATCTGGTTCTATATCTTCTGCCCCTGTTATGCTAGTACCAACGGCAACTTTTGTTAAAGCACAATCAGGGTCTGCATTGTCTGTTGCATCACAAGCACCTGCTGACCCCTCAGATTTAGTACAAATAGCGTAAGAAATAGACAAATTTGCTTGCATCAAAACAAGAATCAGGGTATAAAAAATAATAGTAATAAATTTGTTCATAGTTTTTTTATATAATTAATGCGGGAATACTAACAAAAAATGACCAAAACAAACAAGATTTATCTCACTTTTCGTAGTAATTTGACAAAATTTGTACCTATTTGTACTTTTTTACTTTTATTTTTAATCACCTTATCTTTACTCATGACAAGAGGTAAAAGTCAAATAATCTCTATTGAACAAAAAGTTCAATGTTATAAATACCAAGGAAAACAAAAGTTTAATATTTTAATCCAAAATCATTCATGGATACCTCAAATTAAACTATTAAGATTATCTGGCATCAATATAAACTCTAAAATCAAAACATTTATTCAACAAAAAAGTACTTTTCATACTCTTTTAAATAAATTACAAACAAACATTTACCTAGATAAAAAACAATCTATTTTAATCCCTATTTACCTCTCCTCGTTACAAAAAGTAAATTTAAACATACAACAAGAGTCACCCATTCAAAATTCAATAAAAGTTCCTCTTTTATCTTTGTATTTAAACGACAAAAGAAAGATTAAAAGAACCATTAAATTTCAACTAGACAAAAAATATAGCAATATAAAAGCTCAGCCCAACATTTTAAATTACCTAAAAAAATATAAAGACCAAAATCAATTTAAGATTCTTTTAAATTGGGACTACATTCAGTATTTTAGTATCTCTAATTTTATGGGATAATTTATTTTTTATTCATTTTGTAAATAAAAGCCAAAACTTTTGCTACTGCTGCAAATAACTCTTC
Organism: Candidatus Cloacimonadota bacterium; assembly: GCA_002402105.1. Classification (GTDB taxonomy): domain Bacteria; phylum Muiribacteriota; class UBA6191; order UBA6191; family UBA6191. The sequence goes on along the minus strand of NVVD01000002.1, from coordinate 88,939 downwards.
TGGAATTTCAGACCCAACCTCAAGCTTAACTAAAACTTCTACTAAATCAGAGTCTTCATGAATATATACATCATTTTCTTTTGCAATTTCGTTGATTTTTTCTGCTATTAAACCAGAACCTTTTGCAACAATAGTAGGAGCAATATTTTCTTTATTTTTTGAATCGTAAGTTAAAGCAACACTTTTTTTTCTCATGCTTTTACATCCAAATTGATTGCTTCTATTTTTTGTTTTGTACGACCAATACTCTCAACAATACCCGTCGTCATTTTTACACGAACAATCTCAATATCATCAATCTCTAAAAATTCTTTTTCAAGCTCTTCTAAATGAGCCTCTTTTGGCATATTTTCTAACCTTAATAAAACCGATAGGTTTTTATTGCTCAAAATAAATTGTATATAAGTTTTCCCTAGTTTTGACATATCAAGTAAAACTTCTAAACTATGCCTATCTTCTATAGAACCTGCTTTATTCACGCTTTCTTTTTTATATCTAATCGACAGCTCTTCTAATTCTTCGTCTACAACAAAAGGGACCTGTAAAAATAGGTCTAAAGAATCCTCTTTTTTTTCTGTAAAAATCTTATAAAAACTAAATAAATCTTTTAAAAGTTTACTTATTGAACTTTCATTTTTTAGTTCTAAGCCCCTTAATATATCTGACTCAAATATATTTTTTTGTAATAATATTTCTTCATCAATACCTATATCTAATAAAAAAGACTTTATGTCTATTCCCTTGCCTCTCAACTCTGGCAATAATGATTTTAACTTTAATAAAGCTTTATCGCTTATTTTAGCTTTTCCGCCATCAGATAATTCTTTTTTTAAACTAGTAAAAGGCAAAAACTGCATCAATAAAGACAAGATACCCTTAGACATAGGTAGTTTTCTTTGCATAGCAATCAACATCGCTTCTATACTTAACTCACTTGTATCGCCTAATAAATGAGCAAAACGGCTCATATCACTAAATATTTTAGGATCTAAAGCTTTACCCATTTCCATCAACTTTGATCCTGTCAAAAAGTTTAACTCAGTCATAGCTATACCCTGACTTTGAAAATATGAATTTAAGTGGTTTTTTCCACCAGCAGCAGTTTGCCCTAACTTTGTTATTTCAAAATTTCCCGTTAGTTTAGAAAATCGTCCATGTACTCTTGAGCCCTCTAACAAAGATTTATCAACATTTACACTATGAGTTTTTCCACCAACTAGTAAAATTGCCTTTTTACCTACCTGTCCCAAAACTTTTGCTTTTAACAAGGGAGACATATTTGCGTTTAAAGAAACACTCAAAACGACCTCAAAACATCATTAACAATTGAAACTCTCTCTCCAAGTTCAACCATGAGGTCCATTTTTTTTAATCGAGCCATAAATTGTATTACACCCTCTCTACTTAAATAACTTATCTCTTTTTTCAAACTTTCTTCATGTGAAACAATGGTTTTCATTACGGGTCTAAAACTTCTTCGATGACAATCTAAAACTCCATGTTCGCTTAAAGCCTCCATATGCTGTTTTGTGCCATATCCCATATGTTTTTCTAAGCCATAAGAAGGAAACTCTAAAGCTAGCTTTTTCATGTAATCATCACGAAACTCTTTTGCTAAAATTGATGCTGCCATAATAGTAGGTTCTTTTGAATCCCCTTTTATGATAGCTTCACATTCAATACCAGTTGAAGATAAATCAACCGCATCAACTAACATATAATTAGGAGTTACTTTACATTTTTCCACGCAAGTTTTCATGGCTAAAATAGAAGCTTGTAGAATATTTCTTTGGTCAATTGTCATTTCATCAATAAAACACACTTCATAAGCTACAGCTTTTTCTATAATTTCGGGTTTTAAAAAAGCTCTTTTTTTAGCCGATAATTTTTTTGAATCTTTTAAACCCTCAATTTTAGTATTTTTATCAAAAATTACCATTGCTGCCACTACTGGACCAGCTAAAGGGCCACGACCCACCTCATCAATTCCGCCTATTAGTGCATATTTTTTAAAAAGAAATTTTTGTCTCATACCAATTTCATATTCAATCATTTTTTTCTCATTTTTGGATAATTAAAGCATTTTTTTCATTTATTATATCATCTAACAAAAATTTAACAAAAAACAAGTGCCAAATTTCTCTACATTTTGTATCATGCCATCTTACTTATACCCAATAGCATAAAAAAGGATAAATCCAATGGATATCTATGATAATTTTTTTGAACCCTTAATTTCTGAAAAAGAGATATTAAAAAGATGTGAGGAGTTAGGTGCTCTCATCACAGAAAAATATAAAGAAGATGGGCTCGTAGCTGTCGGAATCTTAAGAGGATGCACCCTTTTTTACACCGAGCTTGTAAAGCACATTCATTGTCCCCTTGTTTTTGACTTTATGTTTGTAAGTTCTTATGGCAATGAAATGGTTTCTAGTGGAGTTGTAAAAATAGAAAAAGATCTTGAAACCAATATTAAAAACAAACACGTTCTTTTAATTGATGATATTATTGATACTGGTAAAACTTTGGCAAACCTCAAAGAAATGCTACAAGCTAGAAATCCTAAATCAATCGAGTTTTGTACCATGCTTGATAAAAAAGCTAAAAGAGAATCTTTTGTCGATGTTAAATTTAGTGCCTTTGATATTGATGACTGTTTTGTTGTAGGCTATGGCTTAGATTATAAGCAGTTTTATCGAAATATGCCATTTATTGGAAAATTAATTGATGGTAAACAACCTGAACTAGATAAATTCTTAGAAAAATTTGAGTAGCATGAAACAAATATTAGTTAGCTGTACAAGTTCTGAAAACCGAGTAGCAATCCTTGAAGATAACAAATTAGTAAGAATTTTCATAGAAAGACAAAGCACTCGTCGACTAATAGGAAGCATCTTAAAAGGAAGGGTAAGTAACATTATCCCAGGAATGCAATGTGCATTTGTAGACATCGGAACAGACAGAGACTTATTTCTACCCTTATCTGATATTCAATTAGATTCTCCCGAAGACTACTTTTCTAATGATGACGACTCAGGTCGTCAAGAAATAGAAGATGACGACCCCTTCCAAGAAATCTCTAAACTTGACCCAGAAACTCTTAATAAAATATCAATCACCGATGTTTTAAAAAATGGTCAAGAAATCACTGTACAAGTCATAAAAGAGCCCATTGCCAACAAAGGACCAAGAGGGACAACATTTTTAACATTACCTGGACGATACCTAGTTTTAATGCCAACCTCCAATCATGTAGGTATTTCAAGAAGAATTGAAGACCCAATCGAAATTGCAAGACTTCATGAAATCGGCACAAGCATAAAACCCAATAACATCGGTTTTATCATCCGAACAGAAGCAGAAAGTAAAAGCAAACTAGAAATCGAACAAGATTTACTTTTTTTACTCAATCTTTGGGAAAACGTTCAAAATGAAGAAATATGCTCTCCAACCCCTTCTTTAATACACAGCGAATCTTCACTTTTACTAAAAGTAATTAGAGATCATTTTAATAGCAGCGTTGACACCTTTTTAATCGATTCTAAAGAAGAATACGAAAAAATAATGTCAGTTTGTAAATTTTTACCTCAAAATTTAAAAGATGTGATTCAACATACTACTGAACCCATCTTTAATAAATATTCAATCGAAGAAGAAATCCATAAAGCAATCGATAAAAGAGTCCCTTTTCCATCTGGTGGTTACGCCATTATCGAAGAAACAGAAGCCTTAATTTCAATTGATGTAAATACAGGCTCATTTTTAGGTACAAGCAACCTAGAAGAAACAGTTTACCAAACAAATTTAGAAGCAGCAATTGAAATTGCACGCCAATTAAAACTGCGAAACCTCGGGGGTATAATCATTATTGATTTCATTGATATGATTAGCCAAGAACACAAAGACACCGTCTTCCAAACCCTCTCTAATGAAGTAAAATTTGATAAAACAAAATATAATATCCAACCAATTAGTGAACTTGGCATCTTACAAATGACTCGCCAAAGAATTGGGCGTACACTCAGTTATCATCTATTAGAAACATGTCCTTATTGTAAAGGTAAAGGTCGTATCACCTCTAAAGACTACATTTGTAATAAAATACACTCTGAGCTACGAAGACTCTGTAAATCTCGAAAAAACTCTTCTGTAGTGCTTGCTACTTGCCATCCAGAAGTTGCCTCTATTTTATTAGAGAGAGATCAGTCTAAATTTAAACAACTAGAAGAAGAAACCAATACCTCTATTTTTATTAGAGGAGACGCCACTTTTCACTACGAAAAATATAGATTTTCATAAAACAGCTCTTGTCTTTAGTTTTTCAATACACAAAGTTCTTATTTTTATAAACTTTTGTATGTATTTTTTCATGAATAGTTTTTTTTATTAAAAATTGAAAAAATCTTTGACATTCTAGAGTAAGAAGCATATAATTCCCCACTCTCTTCGGTCAAGCCGATGTTTTGAGAGTTTTATCCTGCAAATCGTTAGCGATAAAATAGATGGATCCTAGTTATCTTAAGTCACTGGGTCCAATTTGATATGTCAGATAATACTGATCTGATTAAGGAGATTTAAGATGTTAGCAATTATTAGAACTGGCGGAAAACAATATAAAGTTTCTGAAGGTGTAGAAATAAGAGTTGAAAAACTAGACCAGGAAGCTGGCGAAGAAGTTACTTTTACTGATGTTATCATGGCATCTGATGGAGACAAATTAGTTACAGGTAGCGACATTAAAGTTAGCGTAACTGGTAAAATCATCATTCAAAAAAGAGCTAAAAAAATTCTAGTTTTCAAGCAAAGAAGAAGAAAAAGATATAGAAGAATCAAAGGTCACAGACAGTCTTATACTGCTGTTGAAATCACTGGTATCTCTATAAACTAATGATTCATATCCATTTGGATATCAGAAACACACGTTTTCATAGTCTAAAAATATCTGGACATGAAATAAAAAAAAGTCAATTGGCTCTTGTTTGTAACTCTGTATCCATATTGGGACAAAACTTTGCTGAATCTTTATTGGTATTAACCCCAAAAAGTAAGTATAGTTTAAAAAGTAATTCAGGACTTCTTGAAATTACTGCTCTGAGTCATAGTAAAGAAAGTTTTTTAACTTGTGAAATTTTGTTAAAAAGTTTTTTAATTGGTGTTGAAAAAATTAAAAGAATTCATACAGATGAAATTAAGCTTAACATAAGCACTTCATCGTAAATGTGGTAAATACCGCTTTGAAACTAAGGAGTTTCTGATGGCACATAAAAAAGGTGTAGGAAGTTCGTCCAACGGTCGTGACTCAAACCCAAAATATTTAGGCGTTAAAAAGAGTGGTGGACAAAGCGTAGTTGGCGGAAATATTATTATTCGTCAACGAGGTTCAAGAGTCCATCCTGGTGCAAATGTTGGAATGGGTAAAGATTACACATTGTACGCTTTAACAGAAGGCGTTGTAACATTTGAAAGACTAGGAAAAAACAGAAAAAAAGTTTCTGTCTATCCAGCAGCATAAATATATAGCAAGCAAAAGTGGTTTTACTCTTATATGTAAAACCACTGAACTAGTCATAAACCCACTTTTATAATTTGGGTTATGTTATTAGATTTTACCCAAGACACTAACTATAAGTAATTTTAACGCTTATATGCTCGGAGTTTAACAAAGTCATGAAAAAGTATTATTCATTATTATTCAACCTTTGTGCCCCTGGTCTTGGTCACTATTATCTAGGACAAAAACTAAAAGCAGTCGTATTTTTTATTACTATCTCTTTTAGTTTCTATTTAGGCTTATCCTTAGACTTTGATCACTACTATTGGTACAAAGATATTAAAACAAATAGTATCGACATATCATTTGATCAAAATTCTAAAAAAGAAATTCCTCTATCTTCTTCAATAAACCCCCAATGGAACGAAAGCATACACTTTTTTAATTTAAATAAAATAAGTTCATCTTCAAAAGTTGCATTTAAAGGTCATACAAAGCCTGGATTAACACTTGAGATTTCAAATAAAACTCTCGGTACAAAAGTTCAAACTCAATCAGATTACAAAGGATTTTTTAATTTTCCTCCCCTATCTCTTCAAGAAGGTAAAAACGAAATCATCTATGGAGCAGCAAATAATTTTTTTGCTCTACCAGCTAACAGAGAAATCAACGTCGCTAGTTATGATGATGCTAAAGCTAGATATAGACCCGGAACTCTTGAAAAAATGTGGCACTTTACCTATTTGGTTATTTTTCCGATTTTATCAACGCCTGTTCTTCATTTTACGGGTGGGACCTTCCAAAGTATCTTTATTAACTGGTGGGATAAATTCCCTATAACAAAAAATAATAAAAGTATTCCTTCTCCATTAAAAGATATTGGTTTTTACTTTTTAGTTATGGCCTGTATGCTCAACTTAATCATATTATTTGATGGTTTTGATACTGCCCACAATGAGGAGTCTAAAAATGCTTAGTCTTCAAATAGCTCAATTAATTTTCTTATTTATAGCGTGTTTTATCTTTTCTACTGTTTATTCTTTTGTTGATAATCATCATCTAAACGAAATTAAAACAGAAGTTTTTAAAAACTTTTTTTTATTTTTCTTTGGACTTTTAGCCTGTGGAGCCATTGTTAATATCCTACAAAAAATATTTGCCTAAAATCCATATTTCAAACTAATCTTTTTACTTTTTTTTGTTACAAAAAACATCAACCAAAATCATATGAAAGAAAAAATTTATTTAACCGTTATCGGTAAAAACGAACCTGGTATTATAGCTACATTAGCAAATAACCTCCAAACTTTTCAGCTCTCAATTAATGATATTACTCAAAAAATTTTAGATGAAAAGTTTGTCCTATTCATGGAGCTTGAGTCAAATACAAGTCTTGACATACAACATTTAAAGACTCACTTAGAGCAAAATACTAAAAACTTTAGACTACAAATCATGTTGGCCCATGAAAACTTATTCAATGCCATGCACAGGATTTAAAAATGACCTTTCAACTCAACGAAATTTTAGAAACAATTTCATTTCCTTATTTAAATCATTTTGATATACGCACAGTAACTATGGGTCTAAGCTTAAGAGATTGCCATCGTTCAACAGACCAAGAAACCGCTGATGCTGTTTATGATAAATTATGTTTTGAAGCTAAAGATTTAGTCAGTGAAGTCAATAATATTTCTCAAAAATTTAATATCCCTGTCGCCAACAAACGAATGGCTATTACTCCAGTCTCTATTTTATGTGATGGTAAATCTCCAAAAGCTCCGCTACTAATTGCCCTAGCTATTGATAAAGCCGCAAAAGAACTCGGCTTAGATTTTATTGGAGGCTTTTCAGCCTTAATTGATAAAGGCATTACACAAGGTGAACAAAATTTAATCGATGCATTACCCGAAGTTTTAGCACAAACTGATCGACTTTGCGCTTCGTTTAATGTAGCAACCACAAGAACAGGTCTTAACTTAGATGCTATTATATTACTGAGTAAAAAAATCTTAGAAACAGCTGAAATGACCAAAGACAGAGATGCTATTGGATGTGCAAAACTAGTTATATTTGCTAATGCCGTAGAAGACAACCCTTTTATGGCTGGGGCATTTCATGGTATGTCACTTGGAGATAAGACCGTTAGTGTTGGTATTTCTGGCCCTGGGGTTGTACGACAAGTATTAGCAGAAGCCTCTAAAGACTTACCTCTTCAAGATATCTACTCATTAATTAAAAAAACTAGCTTCAAAATGACTCGAGTAGGAGATTTATTTTTAACAGAAGCTGCCAAAAGACTCTCTTGTAAACAAGGTATCATAGACATCTCTTTAGCACCAACACCAACACCTGGAGATAGTGTAGGAGAAATACTTGAACTCATTGGTGTTGACCAAGTTGGTACTCATGGTACTACTGCTGCGTTAGCTCTTTTAAATGATGCAATCAAAAAAGGTGGCACTATGGCCACTTCAAAAGTTGGTGGACTTAGTGGAGCTTTTATACCCCTAAGTGAAGACGCAGCTATGATTGAAGCTGCAAAAGCAGGCACACTAACACTAGACAAGCTAGAAGCAATGACCTGTGTTTGTAGTGTTGGGCTAGATATGGTTGCAGTTCCTGGTGACATACCTTTAGCAACACTCGTTGGTATTATTGCTGATGAATGTGCTCTTGGTATGGTTAATAACAAAACTACAGGCGTTCGTATTATTCCTGTTCCTGGTAAAACAACAGGAGATATTGCAGTTTTTGGGGGCCTACTAGGTGAAGCACCAATTATTGCAGTCCATGACAAACAAGCAACAGGACTTCTAAACAGAGGTGGTTATATACCAACCCCTGTACAAGGTTTTCGCAACTAAGGAAACAAATGTTTTTAAAACGAATTGATTGGTACGTATTACAACAAGTAAAATCACCAGTCATTTTTTCTTTTTTTATTTTTGCAAGTCTTTGGATTGTTAATTTGCTAATTCATATTCTTAATCTTGTTGTACAAAAAGGTGTCGGACTAGAAGCCTTATTTAAAATTATTATCTATCAACTACCGTCTATTATAGTTACATCTGTTCCTATGGCTGTTTTAATGGGTACTATGCTTGGCATAACAAGACTCAATAATGATTCAGAGCTTACCGCTATTAAAGCTGCTGGCATTTCTCCTTTTAGATTAATACTACCCCTATTAATTTGTGGAGCATTTATTTCTACAGGTGTTTTTTTCTTAAATGAAATCGTTGTTCCTCAAGGACGATTTTTGATGCAAGAGGTCTATATCAACGAAATAACCTTAAAAAAACCTCTCCCTAAAATCGTAAAAGACATTTTTATTGATGGTGGTAAAAAGTTTAAACTCTTTATTAGACAATACGATGCTAAAGCTGAGGTTATGAAAGACGTTACACTCTTTCAATTTGGCACTATATATCCACAAATTACTAAAGCAAAAACAGCTCAAATTAAAGATGGTAGTTTATGGACATTTAAAAATGGTAAAACCATCTATTTTGATAAAACAGGTAAAACCGAGTACATTATCCGCTTTGAAGAATGGATTTATCCAATATCTGATCGCTACGCTCAAAATATTGTTAGAAACCCTGAAAATAAATCTCCTTCTGAAATGAACATGAAAGAGCTTAAAAAACAGATTTTAATAAGAAAACAAAATAAGCTTTCAGCCAAAGAGTTTCAAACTCAATATTATTGGAGAAGCTCCTTTCCCTTTGCCACAATTTTTATGATTTTAGTAGGAGCACCATTAGCAATGAAACCCACAAGAAGTGGTAAAGCCAACGGTTTTGGTATGGGATTACTAATCATGATTTTATATTACGTACTTTTAGCTACGGGTAAATCATTAGGTGGTAACGGTACACTAGACCCATTCATAGCTAACTGGATTCCCAATACTGTCAGTTTTTTTATTGGCTTGATACTTCTTTATAAAAGTAGATATTAAATAAATAAGATCTGAAACAAATTTCTGATTTTATCGTATACACTTGTATGAGAATATTTTTTAACTCTATTTTAAGAACCCTTTCAATCTTTTTTCTATTTGCTCTTTGCGGTTGCGAGACTAATAATAATCAAGGTCTTGACCCTAAGTCTCCTAGACCAACTCTAAGTGCAAAAGATCAAGAAACTCCTTTTATTGTCCCAAACCTACCAACAAGTAACGAAAATATAAAAGCTCCCGTAATTACCCCGCAAACAACTAGAGCCGAATCTACCCCCAATACAAATAGACAAATTTTATCTCCTAGAGCGAGTTGCGAAGTTTTAGCTTACGACTCAAAAAAAGCAAATGTTAGTCATTTAGTTATTTCTTTTGAAGGACTTGGCTCTAAATTTGCCGGTTTTGTAAAAAGAAATATCACTAGAAAAATTCAAAAAGAACTCAACTATAGTTTTGCCACAAAAGGTTACGGATGGACTGACACTAATGCTGCTCACGAATGTATTACTAAATGGTCTAAAGTCATGAAAGAAACCCTAAAACTTACAATCATAGGGCATAGTTTCGGAGCTGGCATTGCTACCTTTAAATTGCTAGATAAACTTAAAGTTTCTGATATCCAAGTAAACAATGTAATTACCTTAGATCCAAGAACAGGCTCTAATGGCGGTTTTAGTGGTGAGTTTATGCACTTTCAAAAGCCTGAACACGTTAATCTCTTTGTTAATTTTTGGCAAAAAAGAGGCTTACGTGGATATGGCGTTAAAGGAGCAGAAAATATACAAATACTAAATACTGGACATGTCGGTTTAGCTAAAAATAAAAAAGTATACGATAGAGTTAAATCTATTATAAAAGAAACTTCTAATACAGACAATCAAATTTTAGATGAACAAAGCACTACTGATTTAGAAGCTGAGCTCTCTTTCTCTGATGTTAATCAAGACAATTAAAAAACCCCAACTCATCTAGTCAATAGATAAATCAGGGTACATATAATTTTGTTTTTTATTTTAACTTAGAAGGAACGCTCTAGTGCTACCTTTAGTCCAGATTGCTTTAAGTTAAACTCATCTGTACCATTCTTAGCAGTTAAGTCATAAAATTTATAACCAAGACTAGCTCTCCATTCATCTACATTTTCTGGATGAAAGTAATACTTTCCTCCAAAATACCCTTCTGATAAAGTAGTGTCTGATAAAGAAAAGTATTTAGCATAACCATGTAAGTCAATATGATCTGTCATATTTTTGACAACTTCAATACCAATTTGAGGTAAAATAGCTTGACCTTTTATTCTTGATTTTGTTGCTGCATTAGCAATGCTTAAATCCATGTCTAAGTACTTTATTGAAAACAACCAGTTAATACCAAAGTCACCTTCTTCACTTCTTCTAAACTCTCTTCTAAGAGTAAAGTCAAATTGAGACAAGTCAGTGTTAATAGATGAACCTGCTAGATATGCCTTATTGTCAAAAGTAAAGCCAGTAGCACTTGAAAGAGTACTTTTATTACTCATATTAGTATATCCAACCTCTATTGGCTGACCAAATATATCTGCATCAACTGATACCTCAAAGTGAGTTGCACTAGAATCTTTAAAAGTTGCTTTACCTGTTTTTGAAGAAGCCCCACCACTCATGGTCGCACTAAATACTCCTACTTTTGCATCTGCTCTATAATGAGCATCTTCATAGTGTCTCTCAATAATTGGTCGTTCTTCATAGACTACAACCTCTTCTGGCACTCCAAAAGGATTATCATGTCGAACAATCTTTTTCATACGCCTTGTTGCTACATGACCCCTATCTACATAAAGATCTTCATAATTTCTATCAAAAAGTTTTTGTCTTTCAACATGAGCCCAGTACTTATCTTCATTTACATAATTAGTAAACGGCACAGAAGCAGGTACGGCAATCTTTTCACCAGTAATCTTATTCCACGCAGCTTTTGAAATTACTTCTCCATAAGCATTATAAACAATTCTTAGTTTAGCTACAGATGATTCAATTTCATCTTTTACTATAGGCTCTGCCAAAACATCTAAGCTCATTTGTAAAGCCTGACCTGAATCTCTTTTCCAAGCATGAATAGCAACTATATTACCCTTTTTATCATAAGACGTTTTAATGCTAAGATTTCTAGTCATACTAGTTCTCATAATAGAAACTTCATCTCCAATTTCTACTGGCTTTGCATAAAAATCAGTATGGTATTGGGATACTTCACCTCGCATTGTTCTTCGCATCATTTTAGGAGTACGAACACCCCTCATCTGATCACTAACAACAAATGGAGAGTTTTCTAAATCAACTTTGCTATGCCTTACTATTCTTTGCTTATCCGATTTTACATGTTTTTCAAACAGTCTATCTGATAAACCCTCTTCTAATGAACTTGATGACCAAGTTGTGTACATTCCTGGACTTAGGGCCAATAAAATAGCCATTGTATTTAAACGGAATCTCATAATCCCTCTCCTTTAACCTGCGGCTTTTAATACCTGTTTTAAATCTGTTAAACCTTGTAATACTTTTAAATATGCATCATCTTTTAAAGAGATAAATCCCTTTTTTCTTGCTACTGCTTCTAGGTCCATAGGAGGCACTTTTCTAGTAATAGCATCTCCAACCTCAGGAGTATTTACTAAAACCTCATGAATACCTAAACGACCGACATAACCACTACCTCGGCAATACTCACAGCCTTTACTATCATATACAAACTGCGACTTAAGCTTATATCTATTTGCAAATAATTGAATCTCTTTTACCAAAGGAACCTTTTTTCTACATCGAACACAAAGTTTTCTTACTAATCTTTGTGAAAGAGCCCCTATTAAAACAGATGACATTAAATAATGGTCTACACCAATTTCTGTTAAACGCATAACAGAACTAGCAGCAGTATTCGCATGAAGTGTAGATAAGACCATATGACCAGTCATAGCAGCTTCACAGGCTATTTTTGCTGTTTCACCATCTCTAATTTCACCCACTAAAATAATATCTGGAGCCTGTCTTAAAATTGCCCTTAAACTTTCAGCAAAACCTAAACCAACATCAGTGTTTACTTGAACCTGTGCATAGTTTAATATCTCATATTCAACGGGGTCTTCTACAGTAACAACAGATTTTTTAGGAGTCCAAACATGAGCCAATGATGCATACAAAGTTGTAGTTTTACCAGAGCCCGTTGGGCCTGTTACTAAAAGTAGTCCATAAGGTTTTGCCAAAAGCTGTGTCATTACTTTAAAAGAATAATTAGAAAAACCAGCATTAGATAAAGTCACATTGAGACGGTCTTTTTGTAAAAGTCTCAAAACAACTCTTTCTCCTTCTACAGTTGGTAAAGTACTGATTCTACAATCCATCGACTTCTTTAAATAAACAGCTTTAAACTTACTATCTTGAGGTACACGTTTCTCCGAAATATCCATATTTGCCATAGTTTTTAATCTAGCAACTACTTTTTCTTTATGTTTATCAAAAAGAGATGGAAATTTTAATAGCTCTTGTACCTCACCATCTAACTTATAGCGTATTTGTAATTGATCTGCATGAAATTCAATAAAAATATCTGTGGCACCTTTTTGCATACCAGTCTTTAAAATCATATTACAAAAAGAAATCATTGGAGTAGCAGCATCATCAAGATCATAAACTAAATCAGTCATTGGATTTGGTTTATCGGGAGACTCACCATCTAAAGCATCAATAAGAGGTTGAAACTCTCTCATTTTTTCTCGATACTCTTCAATACATTTTCTAATGCCACCTTCTGTAGCTGCAAACATCTCTACTTTACAATTTGTTTTATGACCAACTTCATCAGCAATAAAACTCAAGTTTAATGGGTCACTATGTACCACAGTAATTATTTTACCTTTTATATCAATAGGTAAAACTAGGTTTTGCTCGATGTAATCTTCACTCAACATACCATATGCAGTTGGCGAAATCTCTAAACCTACAACCGACATCATAGCAACATCTTTTTGCCAACATAGACATTCAAGCATGATTTCTTCAGAAACCACTCCAGAAGCAATTAACTGTTCTCCTAGTCGAAGACCTGTTTCTTTTTGCTTCTTAAATGCAGCATCCATCTGAACTTTAGTAACATACCCTCTATATTCGAGCACATCACCAATTCTCATTTTTGACTTATCAACGGCTTCAGCCATGATTACACTTCTCCAAATAAACTAAATTAAAGTTTATGTATAAATTAATTAATTTATACATGTCAATTAGTCTTCGGAGTTATAAGATATGCCTTTAATAAGACTATTTATTTGAAAATTGATATATTTTGAAGCCTAAACAAAATGATAAGCACATACATTTTTTTGTATGAAGAAAGGGTCTATAAGAGTTAAAAACCTTTAAAAAATTATTATAATTTAGGAGTCGCCCCATAAGGCACAGGCAAAAAAACTTTTTTAATCAAAGTTATTGGATTTTTTTCTTTTTGTAAGGCAAGAGTGATTTGAATCAATGGAACTCTATCGGGCCCTGAACGATTAGGATCAAAAACAAAGTAACCTTTTCTTGTTTTTTTCCAGCCTTTAAATACATTAGGATTTAACACTTTAGAGCGTAGCCCTCCAGATAGTGGTAAAAAGGCTGATGAACCTTCTTGTCTTTCAACAATATAAAAGTCTTCATCATCTTTTCTAATTCTGTAAGCTATTTTTTTCACCTGGATTCTGTTGAGATCTTTAACAGGATCATTTTCTTGTAATAAATCAGCATCATAAAACCTTAAAAACTCTAAATAATCTGGTGTTAGCTTCACTAATACAGAAGCACTACGAAGTTCTTTTGTCATTACTTCTAAAATTGTTTGCGCTTCTTGCACATCTAGTAACATCTCAGAACCACGATAATATGTTCTTACTAGATTGATATGAAAAGTATAAATCATACCAGAAACCATAATCATAATAGAAGCCACCATCATGGTTTCTAATAAAGTAAAAGCCTTAGATTTTAGTAGTTTCATATCAACGCTTTCTATACCTTGATAAAACTATTTTTCTTTCAAATGATTTTGTTTTTATCCAAACAGTTACTGTCATTTTTAAAAGATTTGTAATCTCTTTATCTAGTTTTTGTAAATACTCTTTTCTAAATTTTTTATTATGCTCAATATACACTGGGGTAATTTTAACCGTTCGCTTAAAGTTTTCGTATCCCTTTGGGTAAAGTTCGTAGCTTCTTTCAAAATAAAACTTATACCTTTTCTTAAAATATTTCATAATAGTTACTGGTAGTTGAATTTTTTTTGTATATATGTCAGAAAAGTTTTTTTCAAAAAAAGCTTCGTCTTCTTTCATTTTTTGATAAATACCATTGTGCTCATCAGCAAAAATAGAATCTTTATTTTCAGCAGTATGAGCATAAAGCTCAAAATCTGATTTAAGTTTTGAAAAGTCGACTAAGAGTAGTTCTTCCATTTTTTCTTCTGCTAAATTATAGGCGATTAAATAGTTTTTATTCTTAATTACTCTCCCGTACGAACTAATAAATAAATTACCAAATGGAATAATAATCACCCCAACAATAACCATTGTCATCATTACTTCTAAAAAAGTAAAACCTTTAGTATTTTCACTTAAACTAATAATATTTTGATCCAATTTTTTTGAATTTTTTATTCCAATTAAAAAAGTACTAATAGATATTATCACAAAAATAGAAAGAGAATATATAGATAAACCCAAAGAAAAATATAAAATTAAAGCAATCGATACTAGTATTAACTCGATATACATATATCTTGGGCCATAAGGAGTTTTGCAATATTGGCATTTTCCTCTTAAGAAAATATAACTCAAAACGGGTATCAAATCACTTAGCCCAAGTACATGATTACAAACAGGACAATGAGACCTTGGAAAAACAATTGACTCTTTTCTAGGAACTCTCCAAACTGCCATATTAATAAAAGAACCAGACATACCAGCCAATAAAGCTATTACAAAAGCTATTACCTCTGTTGGCAACAAAGATAAATTACTGCGAATTTCTAATATTTGAAGAAATAAATCATTCAATTATTTACCCACTTTATAAGTTTCTAAGCAAATTAAATGTTTTTCTTTCAAACGACCTGTAAAATAAGAGTCGTCTAATTTTCCTTTGGCAAAGTGTTGCATTACCTTTGCACATAAATCTATATTCTCATTGTTCATCCAAGGATAAACATCTCTTAAAAAAACTAAAGTTTCTTCTTTATTTAATTTTTCAAGAGCCAAAAGAGTCTCTCCAACTACGTCATCATTTCTTTCATACAGCAAACAAATTAACCTAGAAACGCTTTTATAAACCTTTTTCTCACCCATAATATAGATGCCATAAGTTTTTAATTTTTGATCATTACAAAATAATAACTCCATTACTTCATCAATTTCTTGATCTGACATTTTTTCTGGAATTTCAAATGCAGTAACTTCATCACTATAGTATTCAAGTAACTTTTGTATTTGCTCTTGAGGTGTCTTAACTTTATGAGATATTTCAGCTAATACTTCTCTTGATTGCATCGAGTTTGATTCTTTTAATATATCAATTAACTTTTGATAAATACCCTTATCTTGTTGTAATAGACCATTTATAATATGTTTTCTTACAGATTGAACATCTTTTAATAAACGCTCAATAAGAATTTCTACTACATCTGATGAACCTATTTCTCCTAGTGCAAAAGCAGCAGAAGCTCTCATCTTTACATTTGATGAAACTAAAGCTTCTTTTAAATGACCCAATACTTTTTTCTCGCCTAATCTAAAACAAGCGATAGCAGCATTAGCCATAATCCTGTTATTAGAACTTTTTACATGTGGAGTAATGAGGGATAACAGTTTTTCATCACCTTTATTTCCAAAAAGCTCAATAGCATTTGCACAAACTCGATCATCCTCATGATCTAAAAAACCTTTTAATAAATCTTCTGAAATCTGTTGAGGAAAGGCACTTAAACACTTAATTAAACTAGCCAAAAGTCTTGGCTCTTTTTCAGATTGAATAGCTTTTACCAATAAAGCATCAATTTCATCTCTATCTACAAAGTTTGATATTCCTTCTATTGATACTTTTCTTAGGGCTTCATCTTCAGCAAACAAGTAAGATTTCATTAAATTAAAAGCTTTATCTGATTTAAATTTATATAATATTTTTAATACAAATGAAACAATAAAATCATTTTCTGTTTCTACAAAGTTAAATAAAATATCATTTTGCTCTTCACTTATTTCATCTAAGTGCTTAGATAAAAATAAAAAAGTATAAACTTTTACCATTGAGTCACCCATAAAAAGATTTTCAAATAATATAGGTAAGGCTTTATCCTTAAATTTTATCAGAACTCTTTCAGCAATAGAATGCACTTGATAATTTTCAGAATATAAAGAAAAAACAACATCTTCTACAAACTCTACTAAACCTAATTCACCCACTACCCAAATAGCTGATGACTTTCTATTTGTATCAGTACCTTTTAGTAATAGTTTTAAATAAGGCACAAAACGAGTTTCTCCTAAAGATAATAGCTCTTTCAAAGCTGTTGATGAAACTCTATTATTTTCATCATGTACACAAGGGATAATTCTTTTTACTAATTCTTCCTTATTTTTAATTTGAAGCTTTACCATGCTTTCAATAGCATTTGCTCTGATTCTAGGTTCTGAATGAATTTGATACTTTTCTAATGCATCAATTAAATTTGGAGTACCAATTTCTCCTAAAATTCTAATTAAAGAAGCTTTAATAAAAATATCTTTTTCTAAATCTAATTTATCTAATAATAAATTAGTACATCTTCTATTGGCTATACGAGAAATAGCAGCAACTGTAGAAACTCTAACCTCTCTTGATGGATGGGATAAACTCTTCGCTAATTCATAAAATAAGTCATACTGTTCTGATTCACTTAATTCAAATGCCACTTTTTCCACCTCTCCAAGTAATAAATTGATGTACAGAAATTAGCTCACTAGTAGAACGTAAAAAAACAGGTTCTTTATCACTTGTGATTGCTATTTTATCAATGGTATTTAATGAATATTCGTCTAAATAAATTTCTTCCCAGCCTGTTGCCTCGGCCAAAGCCTCAGATGTTTTTACCTTATGCCCCATCGTCCGATAAACTTGAAAACCTGTTCCTAAAGTTCCACACCAAAGTCTTCCACTTACAACACTAGCACCCATTCTAACCGATTTTGAAAACCAATCTCCATCATGCATACGTAATAGGCTAAATAATTTTTCTATTTTCGTTATCACTAATTCTACATTATGACTTCCTCTGTAATTGATTACATAATATCCAAGAGCAACCTCTTCAATTAAGCCACTTCCATCATCAAAAACTGTTGTCACAGCACTTAACAAATTAGAGTTCAATTCACAGACTTCTTCATCTAATAGCCCTGCATATAAATTAATTTGATTTTTTACATTTAATCTAACTTGTACTAGTTCACGCTGATCCCATTCAAAATCAATTTCAGGAGCATATAAAATTTGCTTTAAATAAGCTTTTGAAAAAAAGCGAGAAAACATTCTTTCTAGTCGGTTTAACTCTAAGTGCCCTAAAATTAAAAATACAAATACAGATGATACTAAAACATAAAGTTCTATATGAGAAATTGACAACCTATCAAGCTCTGTATAAAGTTTAAAAAATGAATATAAAAAACATAAGGTAGCAATTAGAGCTATCACAAAGAAAATTGTTCTACTAGGTCTTTTTAATCTAGCCAGCCTTCTTTTTGATTTTTCTTTTGCTTGTTTAACTAAAAAGTCACCTTCATCAGCAGATAGCTCTCCAAGATGAACTTTTTTATTAATTGCATCTTCTTCTTTTTTAAACTCTTCTTCAAGTTGTCTAGAGTTCATTTAAATTCCTTTTTTATTTCTAATTAAGAAAAATCTGTTCACTTTTTCACCAATAATAACTAATTTCTTATTGTATTACTAATACTAAACATAAGGAAGATATTTGATGAAAAACTTTTCAATTCAAAAACAAAGAAAGACCTCTTTTATATCTAAATAGAAGCCTTTCTAATTTTGATTTCATCAAAGTTTAATTCATTGGTAAAATCTTATTAATGAAAATAAAAAATATAAAAGCTACTATAATACCAAGCACTACCAAAGGAAGGTGATACTGAATCATTACTTTTGGTGATTGAGGTATAATCAAATCATCAGTACAAAAAACCTCTACATCTCCAAGAGTTTCTGATAGTACAACCCTTATATCATCAAATTGAGATTGATTACATTTAGATAAAAGGAAAGTTTTTCCATTTTTTAAAGTTATACCCATTCCCGTACCAATAGGAGTACTTACCATATCATGATGATGATGTATTTCTAAAAATTGAAACCTACCAAATAATAAAACAATAACATCTTTTACTTTTCCAATAACATGAGTCACATCATTTGTACCAAGTATTCCCTTTTCAACAAAAAGTATTTCTCCATATTGTTTATCTATTTCTAATACAGAAAAATCTCCTCTTTTAAGAGTGAACCTTTTATTACTTTTTTCAATTACAAAAATTGAAGGATTTTCTTTAATCATAGATAATCCTATTTATTACCTTTTTGAGTAAATCTTTTTTCTTCCATCATAAAACGCTGGTTTTCTTCTTCAATGAAGTTTGAAAAATATACAATTGGGTTTTCAGCAGTACCATTCAATCTTCTAATTTCTTTTAGGTATTCTTTTGATAAAAAACTCTGAGCAGACCCAGGAACCAACCAAGTTACCGACTCAAAATATTGATAAGATTTACCATAGTTTTTATCTTTAATAAAATATCTTTGAGCTAACTTTATAAAGGGGTCAACAGCATTTTTAGCCAATTTTTTAAACAAACTTGGATCTAAATTTGGACGCTCTCTTACTGTCATTAATGTTTGATAAAAGTTTTCACTAGCACCCGCATAATCATCTAATTTTAAAAAATCCATCCCTCGATAATAATATAAGTTCATCAGATAAAATAAGGCCTGTTTTGCATCTGGACTTCTATTGTTTAACCTAATAATCTTTTCTAAATAAGGTAAACAACCCTTGAAATCTTTTCTATAATACTTTTTACGAGCAATGGACATATATTTATCTAATAAAGTACCTTTTACGGTCTTGGTTAGTATTCCATAAGCTTGTAATTCTACAAATTTTTCTAAGTTTTGAATGCCTGCTTGTAGTTCTCTTATTTTAAAATACAAATATCCCAACTCATAATAAGCTAATTGATACTCACTATTATAGTAAATAGACTTCTCTAAATATTCTATCGCTATTTTAACTTTTTCACTTTTTGTAGCTTCAATTCCTCTATAAAAATAATATTTACCAAGTTTTTTTTTAATATCCCTCCTTTGCTGATTTGATAATTTATCTTCTTGAAACATCTTTTCTAGAAATCGAGCTTCTTCATGAGGATCTTTAAATACTTTTGAAGTTTTTTTTACAACTTCTTTTTCTTCATCATTTTCTTCTAAAAGAGCGGATAACTCTGATTCTCTTCTACTTTGTTTATAGTTGTCCGCTGATAACTTCTTTTTTAATAGTTTTAAGCGACGTATTGCATATTCATTTTTTGGGTCTATAGCTTGAATTTTTTTCAAAGCAGCCTGTTCTAAATTGTATTCTCGTGCGTCTTTATGAGACTTTGACATCTCAAGCCAAAAACTTAAGTCAGCTCCAAAACTACTCGTAACTAAAATAAAAGATAAAATTATTACAAAAATAGAATTCTGCATTTAACTAATCTTTCTTTAATGGAGGAAGTAAATCATCAAATTCGTCACCACCAGATAGTGGAGGCAATAAATCATCATATTCGCTAGAAGTATTATTCATAGGAGGTAATAAGTCATCATAACCACTAGAGGTATTATTCATAGGAGGTAATAAATCATCATAACCACTAGAAGCATCATTCATAGGAGGCAATAAATCATCATATTCACTCGAAGCATCATTCATAGGAGGCAATAAATCATCATATTCACTCGAAGCATCACTCACAGGAGGTAATAAATCATCATAACCATCAGAAGCTTCATTCACAGGAGGTAACAAATCATCATAACCATCAGAAACTTCATTCACAGGAGGTAATAAATCATCATAATCATCAGAAACTTCATTTACAGGAGGTAATAAATCATCATAACCATCAGAAACTTCATTTACAGGAGGTAATAAATCATCATAACCATCGTTCATAGGTGGTAACAAATCATCATAACCACCAGAAACTTCATTCACAGGGGGTAATAAATCATCATAACCATCAGAAACTTCATTCAGAGGAGGTAATAAATCATCATAACCATCATTCATAGGTGGTAACAAATCATCATATTCACCAGAAACATCATTCATAGGAGGTAACAAATCATCGTATTCACCAGAAGCATCATCCATAGGTGACAACAAATCATCATATTCTGCTTGTACCTCAGGCTCTTGCGTTAATATTTCTTCATATGCATTAGAGTCGTCGTATAAAACCTCTTGCTCTGACTTTTCATAAGAACCTATAGAAGCATCGTATGAGTCATCTAAACTATATTCATCAGAAACTGGACTAAGTTTTTCTTCATGATGTACTAAAGAAGGTACACTATCATCTTTATACGATGATTCCCTCTTCAATGAATCTTCTAAACCATCTAAATTAGCCTTATCAAGCATCGGATCTCTAGGAATCTCTTCCCTACGCTTTTTTACTTCGGCTAATTGATTTATACGCTTACGACTTCTTTCAATTTCCAGAGGAACTTTACCATGTTGTAAATATTTTTCGATATTCTCTTTAGCTTTTTCTACAAAATATTTTTCATGCTGAACTGCAGTAGGATGCATAACCTCTAATTCAGAAGCCGCTTCTTTGCTCAACATCATATATAAGGAGTGAATTGCATGCAAACGAAAAGAAGTCTCTTCTTCTTCCCACACTTTTTTTACACTTGGAATGTCATTTAACCATTCGATTGCCATATAAACCGAGCCTTCAAACTTTCTTTTATCTTGGACACCAGTTCATCCTGATCCTGAAATACTAAAGTATAAAGTCCGTCTTTATCCCATGAATCTAATATTTCAGATAGTCCTTCTTTATTACTATCGTCAATCATTAAAAAAATTTTGGCATTTTCATGAGAATCATACAAACGTTCTAAAAAAGTTAAAAAGTTATCAGATCCCATAGAAGCATATTCCTGACTAAAGGACACATAAATAGCTTGAGGAAATATATCATTTTTAAGAGTAACAATATCATTTCCACTTTCTAGTTGATGTATAATTAACTTGTAATTTGAACGCATCTGTTTGAGTTCTACTTTTAAAGTATCCTCTAAACCGATCAAAAGCATTTCTCTTTTATCTTTGATACTTTTCTTTATACTAATCTTGACTGCTGCCTCAATTTTTTTTTCTTTAACTTTCAATTGAAGTTTTTTAAAAGCACGATATATATCCTTTAATTGATAGCTTAAGTTAGCATTATCATTTGAAATAGCTAGCAGTAAAACTTTATAAATTTCGTCTCTTTTATCTAAAGTTCCCTTCAAAGAAAGTTCAGTCGTAGAATTTAAAAAACTTAAATCAACCTCAATATTTTGACTCGCTACATCTAATTGAAAAGAGCCTTCATTTTCTCCTCTTAAAAACTCTTGAATGCGAGATTTATAAACAGAAGACTTATTTTCCTGTAAAACCATAAAATAAAAATCAAAAGATCTATCTGTTTCACCAGACAAGCGATAAGAGTTCCCCAATTTAAATAAAATCCTTTCTTTTTTAAAAGAAATATTACCTTCTGTAAATGCTAATTGATAAAAGTGAGCCGCATCTTCATATTTTGAGTCTTGATAAAATTTATCTGCTTTTTTTTCCATTGATGAAGGAGAAATCAAATACAGATAAACACAAACCAAAACAAGAATAATAGAAAAAATTCCTACTACAATATTTTTCACTTTTTGATTATCCCTTTTATGAGACAGTCTAATTTCCAAATTGCTTGATATTTTGCCAATAATAATGCTTTTTGAGCCTTTAACTCTGACTCCATACGCTCCATTTCAACTTTAATCTGCTGCTCTTTTTCAAAGTAATAGTTATGAAAATATACTGCACGCCTTTTTTGATCTAGCTCTTGATAAGTATCTTTGAAATACATATTCAATCTTTCAATATCATCATCAAGCCTAACTTTTAATTCGGCTTCTCTACTTTCTACCTGAAAGTTAATCCAAGAACCTAATGGTTTTTTAAATTTTGAAAAAAAATAAGCATCATCAAAGTTTTCTTTTATAGAGACATCTAAAACTAAGTTTTCTAGAAATTTTACAGGGTTTTCGCAAGTTTCTATGACTCCATCTTTTTCAACAAACAAAATCATCTGTTTCAACCTTATTGGCTGAGTATATTCAAGTAAACAAACAACAAATGAACCCTCAAAATCACCCTTATACTTTAGTATCTGCCCTTGGAGTTTATGAAAATACAAATCACTAGAATCATTCCATAGTTTTTGCCAAGAAAACTCTCCTGTTTCTGAATAATCTTTATATAAATCTTGAATTAAACTCATGATTTATCCCCTCCAAAAACATATTCTTGAACTTCTTTTGCTTCTTCGTATTTATTTCCAGCATTCGTAAAAAAGTTTCCTAGATGATCAATCTGCTGGCTTTGCTCTTCTGGATGTTTATACTTAACAATAATGTCCATAATTTTTCTATCTAGCGACTCTAGCTCTTTTAGATCGCTTGATAAATAACCCACAATCATTTCTAATTCACCAACAATTCTTTCAAACAGGCGAATTTTTCTAGATAACAGATTTACAATATGCTCTTCAATTGTACCAACAGTACAAAGATTTAGAATAAAAACTTCGTGAGTCTGTCCCATTCTGTGAATTCTACCGATTCTTTGTTCGACCTTCATTGGATTCCATGGTAAGTCAAAATTAATCATATAGTGAGCAAATTGCAGGTTTCTACCTTCAGCACCAGCATCTGTACTTAATAAAATTGTTACTTCATCTCTAAATTTAATAATCGCTTTATTTTTTTGCTTTAACGACATTTCTCCATGAAAGCAAACTACACCGACTCCGTTATTTTCTAATGTTTTTGCCAACTGATTTTGAGTTGATCGAAATTGAGTAAAAATAACAATTTTTTCACCCTTTAGCTCATTTAAAACTAGATTCAAAACTGTTTTAAATTTGGCAGGAACTTTAACCTGATCGCAAAGTTTTATTATTTTGTGAAAGCGGTCTTCTATGTCTTTAGCTAAACCACCCTTTTCTAATAAATTTTCTACAGAAACTTTCATAGCTAGTGGAGAAGAAGTTATTAACTTTTGAAGAAGCATTAAAGTCAATTGATTTAAACCTCTTTGTTGCTGACCTAAACGATAATAATACTCTTGAACAAATTGAGTTAATAAAGCATAAACTTCTTTTTCTGGACCCTCTAAAAATATTTCTTTTAATATTACTTTTCTATCTGGAAGTTTTAATTTTGTTTCAGCACGAGTATGTCTAATCAAGTAGGGAGCTAATTTATCTTTTAACTCTTGAGAGTTCATGGGCATACGTTTATTTAATGGATTAATATAAGCTTTTCTAAAGGTTTGTAATGTACCTAAAGCACCTGGTGCAATTAAATGAATCAAGTTATATAATTCTACTAAATCATTTTGAATCGGAGTTGCAGTTAACAACAACAAATACTTAGAATTAATACCCTTTACAAATCTGTGATTCAAGGTTTTTCTATTTTTTAATTTATGGGCTTCATCAATAATTACAATATCAAAGTATCTACTAAAAAAGCTTTCTCTAAATTTTCTGCTTTTAGCTGTATCTAAGCTCATTATTAAAAAGTCAGTTTCTTTAATTTCGTCAGGGCTAGTGGCAGTATGAAAAATAAAGTCAAATTTTGTCTCCATTTCTTCTTGCCATTGGGTCGTC
This sequence comes from Candidatus Cloacimonadota bacterium, assembly GCA_002402105.1. GTDB lineage: Bacteria > Muiribacteriota > UBA6191 > UBA6191 > UBA6191. The sequence continues at coordinate 64,450 of NVVD01000002.1, read as the reverse complement.
AAAGAAGCAGGAGTCAAAATCAAAACAGATTTAACCTCATTTCTAAGAATATATTCTTTGATGGTTAAACCTGCTTCTATGGTTTTTCCCATACCTACTTCATCAGCTAAAATTGCCCGACCTCTACACTCAAATAATACTCGTCTAACAGTTTCAATTTGATGTGGGTAATGATTTACATTTTTAGTATCTTTTAAACAAATTAGCTCTGTCTTTTGCAAAGAGTCTATTAGTTCGTATTCTTTTATTCCGTTTAAAACGTCTTCATTGCTAATTTGTGGTGGGTTTTCTCTAAAAAAAGATTCTTTTATTCTATAGTTAATTTCTTTAGAAGTTACAGATGGAAAATCTAGCTCTAAATGAGGAATAGAGCGCATTTTATCCAAAAACTCTAAACCTTTTAACTTATCTAAATATTGAATAGGAAAAATAACCTCTATATCACGAAAGCTTGAGTTTTTTTTCTTAAAAACTATTTTTTCACCAATACTTAAGTTTAAGTATAAACACAAGTCCTTTAGTTCAAGAGAAATAAAGTATGAGTTTCCTTTTCGATAAGTACCTTGTAATACATGACCATTTACAATAAATACAACCTCTTCAAAGTCTTTAAAAAAAGATACAAACTTTTTCATTGTATAGTCTATTTGTACAAAGCCATTTTCTAAGAAGTTATCTGTTATAAAAAACTCTTTTTCTATATAATCTGGTGCTTTTTTTGCACCACCTAATTTTAATCGAACAGTAATACGTATCCCCTAGTTTAAATATATAATTTATCCATAAACTCTTAATTTCTTAAATATTCGAGTACGGACATTACATTCTCTCAAATCTTTGTCAAAGCAACAACTATTTATTGTAGAAGTCTAAAGTATTTATTAAAAAACATGCTTTTTAAACCTCAAAAGTACTTTTTCATAAATTTATTTTAACTTTTAATAATTTTTGCTAAGCTCTCAAAAATGGCAGCTACTAAAAATAAAATAATGTGGTTTCTTTTTTATGCTCTGTGCATTCTAAGAAACCCTGATTTATTTCTTTTCCCTAGATTTTGGGCTGAAGAAGGCTCTATCTATTTTCAAACCGCCTATAATGAAGGTTTTTTTAACGGGCTAAGCCAAGTACAAATGGGATATTTTTCAATTATTCCTAATATTTCTACATCTCTAGCAAGCTTATTTCCTCTAAAATCCGCGCCATATATTTGCTTAATCATTGCTTTACTTATTCAATCAATTAATATTTCATTAGTGTTAAATAACAAACATTATTTTTGGAAAAGTACATTCAATAAATCTATATTATTTTTTTCTTTAATCTTTTTACCTTTTTCAGAAGAAGTCTTTTTAAATACAATTTGCTCCCAATTTCATTTACAAATCAGTGTTTTTTTACTTATTTATTTTTATCAAGAAAAAATATCCAAAACTCATCTATTCATTTATTTATTAGCCTTTTTGTCTGGTGGAGTCGGAATCATCACCTTCATTATTTTTTCTATTTTTATAAAAAAAGAAAACCTCAAAAACTTTAGAATGGTTTTTTATATTTTATTAATTTGCTTTTGCCTTCAAGGATTCTTTTATTTTATTTCTTATACCCCTAGATTATATAGCTTTCAAATCAAATATTATTTTCAAATCATATTTGTAAAACATATAATAGGACCATTTTTTGGCTACGCCCTTGAGGATCTATACCATGGAATAATATTTATCAAACATATATTGATACAAAAAAAACTTTTAGTCTTTAGTCAAATACTTAAAATTGATTATCTGAAAGTACTATTACTTATCTCAGGAGTTACCCTTTTTATAAGTACTGTTAAAAGTGTATCAAAAAATAGCAAGCTCCTATTATCTTCTTTAATATTAAGTATCATTTTTATATTTTTAAGTCTCAAAAATGGCTCAGAAAGTTTTTTATTTTTTCACGGAGGAGGAAGATATTTTTATGCTAGTAATTTTATTTTCTATCTAGCTTTTTTTGAAATCTTGTTACAGACAAACCATATCTCAAAAATAATTAAACAACTCATACTACTTTGGTTTTTAACAATCGGAGTTTATAGTTATTTTAAGTACCCTAAAATTTTAGTTCCTGAAGTACCTCTACAAAAACAAACTCATAAAAGAATTATCCAACTTGCTCCAAAAAACTTTGTTCTACAAATTAATCTTGAACCTTAAAGTTTTTTCTTTGAACCATTGCTATTTTTTTAGCCGGAAGCCCACCTTTAACCTCTAAATCATTTAATGGTTTAGTAGCCAAGCTCATTGCCCCTAAAACCGCATGATCACCTAAACTTTGACCAGCTAATACAGTTGAATGATAGGTTACACGAGCCCCCTCACCAATAGTAGTAGGGTTTAAACTAATTTTCATGATGTCATTAGTATCATGGTGATGAGAATAAATATTTACAAAATCTGAAACCGAGGCATTTTTTTTAATAATAATGCCAGCTCTATCATCTAATAAAACTTCACGATGAATCACAACATTATCTTCAATAACTAAATTATATCCATATGAAAACTCAATATTATGAAATAATTTTACATTATCCCCAAGGTGTTTAAACATAAATTTCCCCATAATTCTTCTAAAGGGAAAAGCAAATAAAGTGTTTCTAGAGATTGGAAGTTTATCAAAAAATGCCCATAACCAATGAATTGGCTTGTTTTTCTTATATTTCTCTTGATCTAAATCACCATAATATTCGGGTTCTTGTGCCGATTGCCTAGGGTCATAAGATAAAAGTTTTAGCATCATAGCCATATCACTTTGACTCTTTGCCATTTCTAAATCTTTTTTATATGAGTTTTTAGCCATATCTAGGTGGTATAAAGTTTCACAAACTAGCTCGTCATTACAAATACTTTTATCATATAAATCTTTTTCAAAGTTTTTAAAAAAGACATCAAAGACATTTTTTGCATCAACAAAAGCTTCTAATTTTTGATACTCTGGTTTCATAAGGGTTTCCTATATTTTTAATTTTTATCTTAAATATAAAACGAATGCATTTAAAATAACACTCGAAAATAAAGGAAGACCTCTAAAATTACAAGAGGTCTTTCAAAAATATATATATTAAAGAGAGTTTTAAGTTAAAAACCTTCTATTTTTTTCTAAGATTACAAAGCCAGATTCAGTAACAGTATAATGTTTTTTGTCTTCTTCTAAATCATAGCCAATTTCTGTTCCACTCGGAATATCAACATTTTTATCAATGATACAATTTTTAAGTTTACAATCTCTACCAATCTCAACATTATCCATAATAATACAAGTATCAACTGTACTATAGCTATTGATTCTGACATTTGGAGAAATAATACTATCCTTAATGGTTGCCCCAGATATAATAGCTCCTTCACATACAATAGAATTAATAGCTTGTCCTGTTCGATGTGGTCCTAAGTGAACAAATTTAGCAGGAGGCAGATTTGTAACTCTAGATTTAATTGGCCATTCATCATTGTATAAATTAAAAGCAGGAGATACAGACCTTAAATCCATATTTGCTTCAAAATATGAGTCGATAGTTCCAACATCTCTCCAATAGGCTTCTTCTTCCATTTGAGTTGCACCAGGAACCATATTTCTATTGAAGTCATAAGCATACAAATGCCCCTCTAACATCATTTTAGGTAGAACATCTTTACCAAAATCATGGCTACTATCTTTATTAATAGCATCTTCTTGTAAGTTTTTGATAAGTTCACGAGTATTAAAAATATAATTACCCATAGATACTAAAGCTCTAGTTGGGTCATTTGGTAAAGACTTTGGCTCAGCAGGTTTTTCTTGAAAACCGATAATTTTCCAGTCTCTATCAACTTGAATAACCCCAAATTCTGTAGCTTCTTCAATTGGAACAGAAATAGCTGCTATTGTACAATCTGCTCCTTTTTCATTGTGATATTTTGCCATAGCAGAAACATCCATTCTATAAATGTGATCTCCTCCAAATATGGCTGTTAGATAAGGATTTTTTTCTCTTATTAAATTAATATTTTGAAAAATAGCATCCGCTGTACCTTCATACCAATGATCACCTTCTTGCATTTGAGCAGGAACACAAGTCACAAATTGGTTTTCAATCAAAGAGCCAAATTGATAGGTTGAATAAATATGCTCAGTCAAAGACTGAGATTTAAACTGGGTCAATACATACAATGAATAAATCCCTGAATTAATAAAGTTACTTAATACAAAATCAATGATTCTATATCTACCACCAAAAGGGACAGCAGGCTTTGATCTAAATTTTGTTAACGGCTCTAGTCTTGTACCTTTTCCACCCGCTAAAATTAGTCCCAATATTTCTGGTCTCATGAGTTTGCTCCTCGTATTTAATTTGTACTTACCTCAACGAATACATTGTATCTCATTTTTTTGATCTCCACTAGAATTTATATGAAATATTTTTTTATATCTGTATGACTCTACAAATTTTGACCTTATAGCATTTTTTTTATATCATGGGTTCATGAACTCAGAGAGCCGTCTTATCATAGGACAATACATACCTAGTAATTCTATCTTTCACCAACTACATCCAGTTTTAAAGATATTTTTACTATTTTTATTTTGTTTAATTGTTTTTCAAATGAAACATATCAATCAATATTTATGCTTTATTTTTATATTAATTTCTTCTATTTTTAGCCTAAAAATAACTCTAAGGCTTCTTTTTAAAGGCCTATCACCACTTCTATTTCTACTATTTATCACCTTTTGTATACATTTATTTTCAACAGAGGGTACAAAAATATTTCAATGCTTTGGATTTGTCGCCAGCTTTGAAGGCTTTTTAAAAGGTAGCTTTTACTTTTTAAGAATCCTAACTGTTGTCTTAGCTTCGTCTCTTTTAACACTCAGCACCTCATCCGTACAAATTGTTTATGCACTTAATAAAATTCTTTCTCCCTTAAAAAAAGTAGGGTTTCCTGCTTCTGAGTTTGCTTTAATGTTAGGCATCTCTCTTCGCTTTGTACCCGTACTCATAGAAGAGCTAGAAAAATTAAAATTAGCTCAAACTTCTCGAGGTGCTAGTTTTTACTCTAAGCAGCCAAAAAAATTAATTCAAGCTTGGCTATCCTTGTTAGTTCCTTTATTTCATTCATCACTAGATAGAGCCGACCAGCTTGCTATTGCAATGGATGTCAGAGGTTATGACCCAAATATAGAACGAGGGTCAATACACCAATACTTTTGGACAAAAAAAGATTTTATCTTCTGTATAGTTTTTACAGTCATCTCATATATAAATTATTCATTGGTTCATTAAATATAAAATTAATATATTTACGCAAAAAAACCTTTCATATAAATGAAAGGTTTTTCTATAAAACTCTATTTAAAGTTTATAATTATGCCGCTACCTTCTGTGCTTCTTCTGGATTAGAAGAAGATGAAAGTAAAGTAACTAATAAAGGTGAAGCAACAAATATAGAAGAGTAAGTACCAACTAAAACACCAATAAACATAGCAAAGCTAAATTCGTGTACACCTGTTCCACCAAATATAAATAAGATTGCAATTGGGGTAAGTGTTGTTACAGATGTGTTTATAGTTCTTGATAAAGACTGATTTATTGATTTATTAACAATAAAATCAAACTTTTCTTTTCTAAGTAGTTTCATGTTTTCTCTAACTCTATCTAAAACAACAATCGTATCATTCAAAGAATAACCAATAATAGTTAATAAAGCAGCAATAGTTGAGGCCGAAAATTCTTTATGAAATAAAGCAAACAAACCAAGTACGATAGTAACATCATGAATCAATGCAATAATAGCTACAATTGAAAACTTAAATTCAAATCTAAAGGATATATACATAACGATTACTAAGATTGAAAATATTATAGAGTAAATTGCAGACTCTTTTAAGTCATCTCCAATAGATGCCCCAACATTTACAAACTCAGAAACCCTTACAGAAGGGAATGATTTACCTAATTCTTCAACCAGTTTGTCCTCAATATTTTGAGCATTTTCAGTTTTTGCAATAAAATCAGAAGTCACAAAAAATTCTGACCCTGAATTTGCAATAATGTTATCGGATGAAATTTGCTGTACTTCAACTTTTTTGAAAAACTCACCAAACTTATCTAAAGCCAAAACCTTTTTAACATCACTTGTACTAACTTTTTCAACAAAAGTTAATCTCATTACAGAGCCTGATTTAAACTCAATTGAAAGATTTAACCCTTGAGTAAATACAAAACCAAGACAGACAATAACTGCCACTAATGATACTGTAAAAAATGTAGCTCGTTTACTAATAAAATCTATATTCATTGCATACTCCTAATTAAATGCTAATAGTGCTAGCGTCACTATTTCCATACCAAGCCTTTAATAAGACCTTAACAACAAAGATTGCTGTAAACATACTTGATAAAATACCTATAGACAAAGTTACAGCAAAACCTTGTATTGGCCCAGAACCATACTTAAACAAGATTATACATGTTAACAATGACGTAACATTTGAATCTATAATTGCTGAAAATGCTTTGGCAAAACCTGCATCAATTGCAGCTCTAATTGATTTTCCTGTTTTTAACTCTTCTTTGAGTCTTTCAAAAATAATCACATTAGCATCAACTGCCATACCTACTGTTAAAATTAAACCTGCGATACCAGGTAAAGTTAACGTAGCATTTAAAAAAATCATAATTGCCATTACTAATAATAGGTTAAACAATAATGCTAAGTTGGCAATAAAACCAGATGATTTATACCAAACAAACATTAATAAAAAAACTAAAGCAAATCCGTAGACACCTGCTCTAAATCCTCTATCTACAGAGTCTTTACCAAGTGTTGCACCAATTCTGTTTTCATGAACAGGAATCAACTTTGCAGGAAGTGATCCTGCTCGTAGTACATCTACAATATTTTTAACATATTTTAAATCAAACTGCCCTGTAATTGTACTTTGTCCATCTCTAATTGCACCTTCAACTACTGGAGCCATAAAAACTTCTCCACCCATAACAATAGCAACTTGTCGCCCTGTTAACCTTGCAGTTTCTTTTCCCCAAATTTTAGCTCCAACGGGTTTAAAGCTAAAACCAATTCTAGCTTTACCAAATTCATCAAATTGTGGGTATGCTCCATCAACTTCATCTCCAGTCAATAAGGCTTTCTTTTTAACTAAATACCATAAAGGAGTATTTATAGGTTTACCATCTTTGCCCTTTTCTTGGATTGCTCTAATCAGCTCAACATCCTTTGCTTGAGATTTTATCCCAAAAGCTAAAGGATTTGCTTTACTATCTACAACTTCCATAAACTTCAATAAATCAGTTTGGCCAATAATAGCTTTTACTTGTTTCTCATTGAAGTTACCAGCTAATTGAACTCTAATATGATCTGAACGATATCTTTGAACTTTTGGCTCTGTTATCTTAAGCATATCAATTCTGTTTTTTAAAACAGTCATAGTTTTTTTTACTAATGCTGACATCTCTTTGGCATTTTTGATTTCTTCTGGAGACTCAACCTTATAAATTAAGTCAATACCACCTTGTAAATCTAAGCCTTTTGTTATTCTTTTATGATAAAAAAATCTTTCTAAAAATCTTGGATCTTTATCAAAACCTCTTACATCTTTTTCTTTTTCGTAAGCTATAGACCACTCACCATCACTTAGTTTTCCATTTTTATTTTTATCATAAGAATCCATAAATCCTTTGTTTAATAACATTTTTTCACGATAAAAAGCATGATAATCTGGACTATTGATAAATCCGTCTCTATTTACATCTTTAACATCAGGAAAAATACCTAAAGAAGGTATTGCTACATATAGACTCACCAAAAAGACTATAAGGATAAAAATTAGTTTGGGTTTTAAATTTTCTTTCATTTTCGATTACCTCTAAATAGAGTTTAATAACTTTTTGACAACAACTGTCTATTACACCCTAAAATTTACTCAAGGTGCTTACCAAAATCAGTAAACACCTATTTCTTACATAGCGTATAATATGCTCCAAAATCGGGCGGTCAGTTTATAGCAATTTTTTTTAAATGTCAAAAAAATAAGACCTGAATAATTTCAGGTCTTAAATAAGTATCTTCTAAATCATCATTGGAGCTTCTTTTTAAAAGAAGCCAAAAATATTTAGCAGTAAGTTTTTTTAATTAAGCTTGCTTTACTAACTCTTTAAATTGCTTACCAGGAACAAATTTTGGTACCTTAGTAGCTTTAATAGTAATTTCTTCTTTAGTTTGAGGATTGATACCCTTTCTTTCTTTTCTTTCTGAAACTTTAAAAGAACCAAATCCTACTAATTGAACAGATTCTCCTGCTTTTAGAGCATCTTTTACTGTATCAAAAAATACATCTAATGCTTTCTGTGCATCTGCTTGTGATAATTTTGTCTTTTCTGCTACCGCTTTAATAAGTTCTGCTTTGTTCATGAGTCCTCCTAATTTTGAGACTTCTGTTTAAATAACTATATAACCATTATTTCTTAAATAATTTATTTTTAACAACCCTACAAAGCTATTATTTAATATACTTTCACAGGATGATAGCCGATAGAACGACTTGAAACTTTATTTAGTGTATGAAATTCACTTCTTGATTGCAAGGTAAGTTTTCAAAAAAATTACTTATTTCAAAAAAAAACTTGGAAATCACCATTTTTAAAGGGTTTTTTGTCAATTTTTTATTTTTCTTAACTCAAAAAAAGCAGTTTACCCACAAATTTTAAGATTATATTCTTCAAATAAGACTTGATAATATTTAGATAATTTTGGTTTTTCTTGAACGGAGTAAATCTTAGCTAATAAAAAATAAATTCGGGCTAATGATTTTTTTTCACTAACAAGTGATAAAAACACCTCTCTAGCTTCTACCCATTTTTGTAAATAATAGGCACTTTCTCCATACCACAAATTCATTTCAAAACTATTTTCCGAAGAAATATACCCAAGTTTTAAAAAATGATATGATTTATCATACCTTTCTTGGTCATAATAATATTTAGCAATACTTTCTCTAATTTCTTGATCTAATGGAGATAATTTTATAATCTTTAATTCAAGGTTGAAAGATTTTTTAAACATTTTTCTTAATTTATATAAGTTTGATAAATCTTTTAAAACATTAATGTTTGTTGGAGACATTTTTAATACAGATTTCAAAATCTGCTCTTGTAAGGAACAATCTCCTAGCTTTTTACTAATAAAAAGCATTCTATGCAAAGATTTTCTTTTTTCTGCTGCACCTTTTAATAATTTTAACATTTGAAAATGATAGTTCATCTCAAGAGAAAAGTTATTCATTCCCTTAGCTAACGAAATTGCTTTACTTAATAACTTTTTAGATTTTGTAAAACCTTTTAATTTTTCTATATGTAAAAGTGATAAACCAAGTTTCCCTTGGTCTTTAGTAATTTCAGCTAAATAATAGTGTCTAGATACTGATGAGCTCTTATCTAAATAAATTTTTGCTTCTTTAAAGTAACCTAACCTAAAATAAATTACTCCTAGTATATTTACTACTTTTTGAGCTGCTTCATTTTCTTCAATGCACTCCATTTTCAATCTTAAAAATAGACTTAAAGCTTGTTTATAGTTTTTTTCTTTAACTAGATATTTTCCTAAACAAAAAGCTAGTTTCTTGGAATAATGAAAAGAAAAAAAGCGATTACATTGAACTTCCCACATAGAATAGCTTTTTGCCTCATACAAATAGGTTAAGTATTCTAAATAAATTGCTTTTAGTTTAGGAAAAGGGATAACAACCGTTTCAAGTAAATCACTTGCTTGAGAAGGATTTTTAGATAAAAAAAGTGCTCGTGCAGTATAAACCCTAGCTATAATTGAGTTAGGATTTTCTATCTGTACATTAGAGGCTAGCTTCAATAAAGAGTGTGAGTTTCCTTTCTTATATTCAAACTGTAAAGACTCTAAAGTCATAGGATGTAAAAAAGTAGATTTTTTAAGACCTCTTGGTTTTAAAATTTGATGTAAAGACTTTTTTTTCACTGACATTTTATTTCTTTTTGAATTAATTCTAAATTTTGAGCTACATCATTTTTGTTAAAAATGGCTGACCCCATTACTGCCAAATCAATTCCTAGAGAAAAAATCTCTTTTATATTTGATTGATTTACTCCACCATCTACTTCAAAAATTAAGTTTTTATTTATTTTTTTAAAGTTTTGAGCTTTTTTTATTTTCTCGCCAACACTTTGTATAAACGATTGCCCACCAAAACCAGGGTTTACTGACATAAATAAAATTAAATCTATTTCTGAAACTATTTCTTCTAATACAGATAATGGAGTAGCTGGATTAATCGCAATTCCTGCTTGCACACCTAAAGATTTTATTTGTTGAATAAGTCGATGTAAATGCTTAGTTGATTCAGCATGAACTATAATCCTGTTACAGCCAGCTTTAACAAAATCTTCGATGTAATTTTCGGGGGTCTCTATCATTAGATGGGCCTCTAATAAGCCGTCAAAAGCTTTGCTTAAACTTTTAATAACACATGGACCAAAACTAATATTAGGCACAAAAGCCCCATCCATGATATCAAGATGAAGAACATCAACTCCAAACTCATTTAATGTTTCAAGACCTTTTCTTAAGTCTAAAAAATCCATTGATAATATCGAAGGAGCTATTCTATTCATATTGATTCCTAAAAATATAACTTATAAGCAAATGACAATAAAATGACAAGAAATGCACACGATTTAAAAATTAAATCAGAGTCAAACTTTGAATGATTTTCTACATCTAATCCACGCCAAATCCTAGAGTATTCATTTCCAAAGTTAGAGTCAGAAAGAGCTTCTACTATTTCATCTTCTCCTCTTAATGCATTTACAACATCAAAAGCAGAATTAAGCTCTTCTTTTTCTATTTTTTCTTCATGATCCTCTTGAATTAAGCTTGATTTTTTTAACAAAGTGGATAGTTTTTCCATCATTTTATCTAAACTATCAATACTATTTTCGACACTCATGCCCGCACAAGTTACAAAAATCTCTGATAATTCAGTAAAAATGTCAGAAGAAACTTGGTCTTTTCTAACTCTTAAGCTTGCTAGTAAATGATTTGACTCTAGTTGTGCTGTTGACCCTTGTTTCTCAAAAGGAGCTTTATTCATTAGTAACTCATATAACAAACATGATAAAAAATAGATTTCTTCTGTATCTGATTTATTTAATAAATGATTATTAAATAGGCTTTTTTGAAACTTTAATAATTGTATACTTCCATCTTTTGATAAGTATAAGTCCTCTTTACTTAAAGATGTACTCAAACTACATCTTTTAGCTTTTTTTAAACATTCAGCTAAATTTAATATAGTATTTAAAACAAATGGAATTGGTAACTCTAGTCTATGATGTATTAAATCAATCATAGGAATGCCTTCAAATGCATTCGTTACTAAAAAAAGTTTTTTCTTCCATAAATCTATATCAAAAACTTCAAAGACTTGAGCATCTTTTCTTAATTTTTTTAAACTTTTTATATCTTGAATCCAATTACGTAAATCTTTATTCCTACGAAAAAATTGATTCTTGGTAACATATATAAAGATATGCCTTTTCTTTTTTACATCTATCCCTTTAAAAACATTTGTTTTAGAAGTTTCAAAAAGTAAGTTAAGAACTCTATACCTGTCCTTAATCAAAAGATTTTTATTTATAAGATTTAAAACTGGCTCTACTTTAAAAGCCGTTTCAATAGCCATTTGCTCTATGGTTAATGCCATTGACCTCTCCTGATAATTTTATTTTCTTATAAAAAATATCGTCTAAATATATATTTAAATAACCACTACCTTTAAGCTTTACCTTTAGTGAAAAAGAAGTCGCTGGACTATGACTCTTTTCATAAATCGTTTTTTTTCCTGAAAAATCCATTTTATCCACTTTTACAAATTGTCTTTTCAAACCCGGAGGCAGCTTAATATCGACTTTTATAGTCTTTATCTGTTTATTTTCGTTGGTTTCCTCAATATTATTAATGACTAAATCTACTTTTTCATCAATTTTTAAAATATTTCCTGCTGGCGGAAACTGCTCTAATACCTCTAAATGCTTAAATCCTGGTATAGATTTTTTTCGTATTTTACCCAAACTTAAGTTTGATTTTAATAAAATTTCTTTTGCTTTTGATAAAGAGTGCTCTTCAAGCATAGGTAGTCTCCTACCTCTCTTTACTGGTTTTGACAATAAAAAAGAAACAACAGAACCCTTTAAAGCTAATTCTCCAGACTTTGGAGATTGTGATAATACTTTAGATTGCCCCGAATCCTTACTCTTTATAAAAGCTTTTGTACCAACGCTCAAACCTAAGTTTCTTAAAATTAAATTACTTTTTCTAAATGATTTTCCAATAAAACTTGGCACAGAAATACTATCTGATCCTAGAGAAATAGTCATTAATAAACGTCTACCCTCTTTCACTCTTTCACCCGATTTTGGAGTTTGTTCAATAATGTAACCTTTAGGAATGGTTAAGCTTTTTTTCTTTTCTAAAATTTCAAGATGTAAGCCCTTTGGTCGATTTTCAAGAACCTCTACTAAAGATAGGCCCTTAAAGTTTGGAACTATTATTAAACTTTTATGAAATAGCTTTTGCACTCCCTGGAATAAAAACCATATTCCGCCAAACAGTATTGCCAACAAAAAAGAAAAAATTGAAAACCACTTTATTACAAACTTAATAAATCTCAATGAATCGCCTCAATGAGTGCTACAAAAAAAATCTGGTTCCCCACTTTTTTACTTGGCAATAAATAAGTACCATAATCTGTTCTGATTTGTTTTTCGCCCACTAAATTTGAGATTTTTTTAACTTTATATTTATCTCCAATAACCTCTTTTATGACCATTTGAGTTTCTGCTAAAGAATAAGTACACACACTATAGATTAGTTGTCCTTTTGGATTTAGTTTTAACAAAGCTTTTTTAAGAAGTTTTTTTTGAAGGCCTGGTAACTTTTTATGATGAATAGATTCATTTTTAAACTCGAGCCATTCAGGGTTTGAAACTAAAGTACCAAGTCCACTACAAGGAGCATCTAAAACAATTTTATCAAAAAGTTTACAATCTTCTAAATAAGCCAATGCATCAATGTTTTTCAACTCTACTCTATTTTCAACTCTTTTTTCTAATGATAAATACCTAGCTTTATCTTTTTCAATACCAATAATTTGATCATCTTTATAACGAATTTTTGCACATAATAATTTACTACCTGGAGCTGAACATAAATCTAAGTAGTCTTTACCCTTTTTATCTTTAAAGTAATAAGGAATCAACATAGAGTTTAGTTCACAAATTACACCATCTTGCTCTATTATTTTTTTTTGCTCATCAGCATTTAAACCAGAACACGAATAAAAAGGATAATCTTTATGCAAAAGTTTTTTATCTTCTAAAGTGCCTAAAGACTCAGTACAAAAATATTTTTTAGAAGGTTTTAATATAAACTCTTCATATTCTCTTGAAAAATCTATACCCAAACTTTTTTTAAGTTCATCTCTCATATATTCTGGTAAAAAACCTTCCATTTTGATTGACTTACCTACTTTTAATATCTTATGTAGTAACCATGTGAAATGTTTTTTTATATTTTTTAATTTAGGGGGAAGAACTTTAATCATTTCATCTAAAACAGCATAATCAGGCATAGAGTCCATTTGAAAAAACTGGACATAAGCCATAGTTGATAATAGCTTAACATCTTTTTTTAGTGATCTATTTTCATTTATTTCTTTCAAATGCTCCTGAAACGGAAAGTACATTCTTAAAGTTCCGTAAAACAAACTTGTAATAGTCTTTGCTGAACTTGGTTTACTATTTGATAGAATTTCGTTTAACTGCTCTTCTTTAGATACTCCATCAAATAACACCTTTTTAGATGCATAAAAAATTTCTTTTCTCATATTTTTACCCTGAAGGCCATGTTAATTCTCTACCACCTAGTAGATGAAAATGTAAGTGAAATACTGATTGCCCTGCTTTTGCTCCACAATTACTGACAACCCTAAAACCATTTGTATCCCACTTTTTTTCTTTTACTAAATTAGCTATAGCATTAAAAATTTTATCGTAAATATTAGGTACTTCAATGGCTTCAATAAAGTTTTCAGTATGAATTTTTGGAATAAATAATAAATGAGTCGGAGCCTGAGGATTTAAGTCTTTAAAAGCCAATACCCATTCATCTTCATAAAGAATTTCTGAAGGAATATCTTTTTTTACTATTTTGCAAAAAATACAATCTGACATAACAAGCCTCCTAATCAATATCTATTTATTTTCTTACTTTGAATCAAATGATTTCTAAAACATATAATAACAAATATCATTAAAAGGTATAACTTTTTGTCATAATAAACCGAAAAAATATATTAAATGGGCTAAATTTGACCCATATTTTTATAACAAAAGTAACTATTACACTTTAAATTAAAAATTTTGAGGAAAAAATGAAAATATTGAATTTATATTTAACACTAATAGTCCTTATTACAATACCATCTGCAATGGTAAAATCTATTGACTTAAATTTTAGCCCTCTTGATCAAATTTCTAAAAACAAATATTTACACAAACAAAATATTGAAAAAGCAAACCTTCTTTTAAATTCAAGTAAAATGGATATATCCTTCTCTCTTGCTTTAAAAGAAATACTCCATAAAAAAGTGAGACCTAGTAACCGCTTTAACATGATTCAAATAAAATACAAAGAGCTTGAAGCTCCTATGCAAAAAGAGTTAAACAAATATTCTTTTTTATTAAATCAACAATCAAGCTTATTTTATGATTTAACTAAATCTGCTCACTTTAATCAATTAAATAAGTTCAACCAAAGCGCACGAAAAATGCTTAATTTATTTAAAGTCCTCGATCAGATTGAAGACAGATTAAAGTTAAAGTAGGATTTCTCTTCTATAAATCTATAGTCTTATAAATTATTTTCTTGAAGCTTTCTCAACAATTGTAGACTATAAACATGAGTAGAGGACTTTTTTGGGGCGTATTGTAGCCCTTTTTTTAAAATAACAATGGCCTCTTCTGTTTGGTTTAGTTTTTCATATGTTTGGGCTAAACTATAATAAACAATAGACTCATCAATACCATATTTTAAAGCATCAATTAAATAGTCGCTCGCTCTATGGTATTCGCCCAATTCATAAAATGATAAGCCTAATTGATATAAGCCTTGAAAATGAGTTGGCTCAACTTTAACTAAATCAAAATAATATTTTGATGATTTTTCAAAATCACCACTCTCAAAAAATAACTGACCTAATTGATTTAAAGATTCTATATTTTTTGGGTCTAATTGCAATACAAACAAAAAATTTCTGACCGCCAGATGCAAGTTACCCAATTTTTTTAATAAATTTGCTAATTGATTTCTTGAGTTTAAGTGATCTGGTCGTAATTTTAAGACTCTCTCAAAACAAGAGTAAGCATCTCTATCGTTTCCTTTTGCTTTTTTAATCAAACCTAAAAAGTAAATAGATTCCCATTCAGCACCTTGAGTCTTTTCAATTACTTTGGCAAAACATTGCTCTGAAATTTCAAATTTTCCCTCACAATAATTTAAATATCCTAAAGTCGATAACGCCATTACATTATCTAAAGAGAGCTCTAAAATTTTAGAACAAAGGGTTTCCATTTCTTCAAAATCATTTTGATATTTTGCCAGTTTTAAAAGCATTACTAAAGGTAAAATTTCTTTGTCGTCATTATAAGCTAACCTAAGAAGCAACTCTTTACATTCATCCCATTTTCCATTTTCAAGATAAATTTTAGCCATAGAAATATTTACTTCTAAAATATCCCCATGATTTGTACGAATCTCTTCTAACAGGCTAAGAGCCTTTTCTAGCTCTCCTCTTAATCTATAACCCTCACTTAAGCGATATAATAAATCGCTTGAGTTTTGTGAAAGAGCTTTTGCCATTTCCCATCTATTTAAAGCTTTATCAATCTCTCCAACTTCAAATAGTTTATCACCAAAGTCTAAATAAGCTTCTATATTTTCAGGTGACTTATGAATAATTTCTTCGTAAAAACTTTCTAGTTTTTCGAGTTGTTGATGCGAGTTTTCTTTTTTTTCTACCTTTATTTCAAAATTATTATTTTCTTCTTTTGAAAATATATTAACTAACTCTAAATATTTAGAAGACTCAATATGATTACCTAAACGCTCTTCAATTTCAGCTAATTCTTGATAAACAACAGGGTTTTTTTCTAAAATTTCAAGAGATGAAACAAAATACTCTTTTGCTTGCTCAACATTATGCTCAACGAGCGATATTTTACCAAGAAGATAATAAATCTCCCAGTGATAAACCTCTGCCACTAAAAGTGTTTTTAATATTTCTAGTGAGCCTTTTATAAAGTTAGAAAAAAACAATGCTTTTGACTTCAAAATTAAAGTTATATAATCTTCATTTTTAAGATGATCTACTTTTACTTTTTTTAAATGAAATAAGCACTGAGCCCAAAGCTTCTTTTTTGAATATACTTCTGCTAAATCTCTATGGACATCTACAAAAAATGGATTGATACTCAAAACTCGTTGAAAAGAAGAAACTGCTCCATCTAATTCTGATTGCTCTAAATAAACTTTTCCTAAAGCTAAATAAGCCCCTAAATGATTTGGCTCTATATTTAAAGCCATTTTTGCAGCACTTAAAGCCTCTCTATAGTTTTTTAGCTCTCTTTGACTTAAAGACAAATAATATAAAGATTCTACATGATCTTCACTCAAAAAACTTGAGGTTCTAAATGACTTAGATGCTTCTTCATAGTTTTTCAATTTATAAAAAATTATCCCTTGAAAATGATGAAAATAAAAATTTTGAGTATTTAATTTTAAAGCTTTTTTTATTTTATCTAAAGCTTCAACCAAAAACCCGACTTTATAATAAAGTTCTGCTAGAAATAAATAAATTTGAGGTTCGTCAGGAGAAATCATTGAAGCTTTTTTAAATCTTAAAATGGCTTCATCAAGTTTATTTTTAAAGATTAAAACCCTACCTAAAATTACATGAGCATCTGTAAAATCCGGTTTATTAATAATCGTTTTTTTTGCTTGATATTCAGCTTCGTCGTATTGAGAAAGCTTTAGGTATAGTTTTGATAAAGAATAAGGAACATAAGGATCATCAGAGTTTAAATTTGCTGCCCTATGATATGCAACTAAAGCCTCTTTAGTCATGCCTTCATACTCATAGGCTCTTGCTAAATTATAATACGAAAAAAAATCATCAGGTTTTAGTCTGACTATTTTTAAATTTGCTTCAATTATGTCAGACAAAGAGATCTGCAATTTTTACTCAGATTTAGCGTGAATTGAAAATTTTATCCCGGTTCTTTCTTTGGAGTCTATAATTAGCTCTACAAAAGAAACCTGAACATAAATTTCTAAACCTTTTGGAGAAAGAAACCCTCTTGCAATTGCAATAGCCTTTACAGCTTGATTAACTGCACCTGCTCCGATTGCTTGCATAGCTACACAATGATCTTTTTCAAGAATCAATGACATCGCTCCAGCGACAGCCTTTGACTGAGATTTTGAAGATACCTTCAAAAGATCCACTTGCTCACCCTTTCTTATTCACTACTTTAAATTAATGCTTCAATAGCATTTTTAGCTGCGATTTGTTCTGCTTCTTTTTTACTGTTTCCAATTCCACGAAAAACATCTTCGTTCAATTGCACAGTTGACTCATAATACTCATCATTTTGTATAGTATCATACTTTGGTAATTTTTTTGTTGTTTTTAACAAGATTTCTTGTAATTTTGATTTATAATCTTCATCAATTATTAAATCTCCATTAATTTTATATATTTTTCGTAAAAACTTATAAACTTTTTGTAAATCTGAATCTAAATAAATTGCTGCTAAAATAGATTCAAAAAAATCGCCCAAAAAAGAGCCCTTTATTTTACCCTCTTCATCTCTAACACTTTTTCCGACAATAAAACATTCTTCAAAGTCTAGTCTTTCAATCACTTTAGTTAGGGTTTTTCTTGATACCATTTGAGAGCGAATAACCGTCAATTGACCTTGGTCTAAGTTTTCATTTCTATACAAAAACTGTGAAACATATAATTGTAAAACAGCGTCACCCAAAAACTCTAGTCTCTCATAATCATAACCACAATCAACCGTACATGACTTATGAGTAATTGCCTCTAATAAATAACACTTATTATTAAAGGTATATCCAATTTTTGACTCAACCTTAATTATCTTTTCATTCAAAATCACAAGGTTTAACTTTCAAACTTTTTAAAAATTAACGATGCATTATGTCCACCAAAGCCCATTGAGTTTTTTAAAACATAATCTAACTTAGTATCTCTTGATGAGCCTAAAACGAAGTCTAAATCAAAACCCTCTCCAGGATTTTCTAAATTGAGAGTAGGATGAACAGCTTGCTCCATCAAAGACTTAACGCAAACAATAGATTCAACTCCACCAGCAGCACCCAAAAGATGTCCTATCATTGATTTAGAAGAGCTAACAGCTATTTTTTTATAAGAGTTTGAAAAAACATTTTTTATAAACTCTACCTCATACTGATCACCTAATGGTGTAGATGTGCCATGAGTATTTATATAAGAAATAGCTTCTGGCTCTATTTTAGCTTGTTTAAGTGCTAAGTTTGTTGATCGAACAACTCCTTCGCCACCTGGAGCAACAGCTGTAATATGATAAGCATCACAACTAGCACCATAACCCACAATTTCGGCTAAAATATTAGCTCCACGATTTTTTGCACTCGTTAGACTCTCTAATACTAAAATACCTGCCCCTTCTCCCATGACAAAACCATCTCTGTCTCTATCATAAGGACGAGAGGCCTCTTGTGGAGATTCATTTCTTCTTGACATTGCTTTCATATTGGCAAAACCAGCCATAGTTATTGGAGTAATAGAAGCCTCTGAACCACCAGCAACCATTAAGTCTTGATCTTGATATCTAATCTTTAAAAAGGCTTCTCCAATACTATGCGTACCTGTTGAACAAGCCGAAACAAGTCCAAAATTGATACCTTTTAATCCATATCTAATGGCTATATTTCCACCACCAAGATTAGATATTAAATTAGAAATATAAAAAGGAGAAACCCCTCTTACACCACGCTTATCAAAGTTTTTTTGTGTTTTTTCATGACTTTGTAAACCACCAATGCCTGAGCCTACAAAAACTCCACATCTTTCTTTATCTACATTAGATTCTAAAAAACCTGACTGTGAAATTGCTTGATCAGCTGCAATAATTGCAAATTGAGAAAATCTATCATGCTTTTTTAATGATTTTACATCAAAGTAATCCTCAACTGCTAGGTCTTTTACTTCTGCCGCTATTTTTGTTAAATGCTTACTACAATCAAATGAAGATATCTCACAAACACCTGACTTTTTATTGAGTAAACCATTAAAAAATGTATCTACATCATTTCCAATTGCTGATACAACACCTAAACCAGTGACTACAACTCTTTCCATAATAATTCCTTAATTACTTCAACTAAAAAAATAAAACCCCATTAATTCAAAATTTTATTGATTCAAAGAAGCCCGCAAACCTAAAAGGATAGCACCAAATATATTTGGGCATAAATAAAAAAAAGCCGACTCAAAAGAGTCGGCTGTTTTACCTTATAGGTTTTGTTCAATAAAATCGACCGCAGCCTTTACAGTTGTAATTGTTTCAGCTGAGTCATCTGGAATCTCAACATCAAACTCTTCTTCAAGAGCCATAATCAATTCAACAGTATCCAAGGAGTCTGCTCCTAAATCATCAATAAAAGTAGCGTCTGGAGTAATTGCATCTGCACTAACACCCAATTGCGCTACGGCAATTTCTTTTACTTTCTCGTAGATATCTGACATTATTATTAACCTTCCTACATATTCAATCCGCCATCCACCTGGATAACGGATCCTGTTATATAATTTCCCATAGATGAGCTAAGAAAACTTACACAATCTGCAATATTCTTAGCTTCACCAAAATTTCCTAGGGGTATTCTACTTAACATCTCATCCTTAGACTTTTCAGGAATCTCTTCTGTCATTTTTGATACTATAAAACCAGGGGCAATCGCATTCACTCGGATATTTCTTGCACCAAGCTCCTTTGCTAAACTCTTTGTTAATCCAATCATGCCTGCTTTCGCAGCAGCATAATTTGATTGACCAGCATTTCCCATGATTCCAACTACAGAAGAAATATTTATTATTACACCTGTTCGTTTTTTCATCATAGGTCTTGTTACAGCCTTACAAAAAGAAAAAGCACCCTTTAAATTAGTATCAATAACTTGACTCCAATCATCCTCTTTCATTCTAATGATTAAGTTATCACGAGTAATACCCGCATTATTCACCATGATATCAATTTGTGAAAATGAATCTAAAACTTTTTTAACACCAGCATTAATTTCATCTGCTGACTTTACATCTATTTGTAAAGCAAGAGTTTCAACTCCATATTTTTCACTAATATCTTTAGCAACTTTTGTAATTGTATCTAAGTTTGTTGATATCAAAGCCAACTTTACCCCATATTGGGCTAAGTTTTCTGCTATCGCTAAACCTATACCTCTAGAAGCCCCAGTAACAATAGCAACTTTATTTTTTAAAGTTTTCATTATCCTGCTAACTCCTCTAATGTTTTATTTAAAGATTCAAAATTACTAACAGCAAGTACCTTTACTTTTCTATCAATTTTTCTAATCATTCCTGCTAAAACATTGCCCGCACCAAATTCTACAAATTTAGTTACACCCTCATCAATCATAGTCCGAATCGTTTCTTCCCATAATACAGGTGCTGTTAATTGTTTCATTAATGCATCTTTTATAATTTCTTTATCTTTCGTCATTTTTGGAGAAACATTTGGTAAAATTGGATATTTAGGCTCATCAAAATTACATTCACTTAACTTTAATGCTAGTCCTTCTTCGGCTGCCTTCATTAAACTTGAATGAAATGGACCACTTACATTAAGCATCAATCCCATTCTTCCACCAAATTCTCTCACTCTTTTTATTGCTTCTTCTAAACTAGATAAATGCCCTGCAACTACAACCTGCCCTGGACAGTTTAACCCTGCTAAGTCTAAAACCAAATCAGAAGATAAATCTAATTCAACAATCATTTTTTTTACTTTTTCTTTGTCCATACCAATTAAGGCTGCCATAGAGCCTGTTCCGGCTGGACACGCTTCATCCATTAGTTGTCCACGTAAACGAACCAATTGCAATAAAGTCTCAAAAGGCAATGCCTCACTAATTGCAAGAGCAGTATACTCACCAACACTATGACCAGCGACACAATAAGGTTCAACACCTTTTTGAATCATTTCTCGGGCCAAAGCATAACTTGTACCTACAATTGCAGGCTGGGTATTAAACGTTAATTGCAGTTGATCTTCTGGCCCACAAAAACAAAGTTCACTTAATTTAAAGCCAAGAGTATCATCCATTTTTTTATATAGCTCTTTACAAGAAGAAGAGGAATCATATAAATCTTTTCCCATTCCGACTGTTTGAGAGCCTTGACCAGGAAAAATAAAAGCAATTTTTTCAACCATTAATCAATACTCCAGTTTATTACAGTACCGCCCCAAGATAAACCAGCTCCAAAACCAATGATAAGAATTTTATCACCAGATTTCATTAAACCCTCATCATAAGAATCTCTTAAAGCCAAGCCAACCGATGCTGCTACAGTATTTCCGTATCTATCAATATTTATATATATTTGCTCTTTGTTAAAGTCTAATCTTTTTGCAGCACCGTTAATGATTCTGCTATTTGCTTGATGAGGAACAAGTAATTTAATATCACTAGCTTCAAGACCCTCTTGTTTTAAAACAATTTTAGCAGAGGTAGTCAAAGCATTAATAGCAAATTTAAAAACATCTTTACCTGTCATACTCACTCTGTGTTTTTTTTCTTGAAGAACTTCTTTGGTAATTGGCATCAATGAACCTCCAGCCTCTATCCAAAGACTTTCTTTTCCGCCACCATCACTACCAAAGTAGCTTGATTGAACCCCAACATTAGGATCTTCATTTCTTCTTAGAACTAATGCAGATGCTCCATCACCAAACAACACACATGTACTTCTGTCTTCCCAATCAATCTGAGAAGAGCAACAGTCTGCTCCAATAACTAAAACATTTTTAGATGTCCCACTGCGGATAAATTGAGCTCCAGTAACAAGAGTATAAATAAAACCTGTACAAGCTGCATTTATATCAAAAGCACCTGTGTTTTTTGCACCCAATTTATCTTGCACTAAAGCAGCCAAAGACGGCAATCTATAATCTGCGGAAAAAGTTCCACAAATAATTAAATCAATGTCATCAACATCTAATTTTGCCTGCTCTAAAGCTTGTTTTGCTGCATTTACACAAAGGTCTGATAAAGCTTCACCTTCACCCATGATATATCTTTGTTTGATACCCGTTCGAGATTGTATCCACTCGTCATTTGTATCTATCATTTTTTCAAGATCTTGGTTTGTTAAGCATTTTGATGGTAAGGATTTTCCTAGGCCAACCACTTCTGCACCATATATTTTTGGCATAATTTATCCTTGGATTGTTTCTTGAATTTTTGCAAGAATTTTACTTTGCCCAAATTGCTCCGCACTAATACATGCCCCTAAAATTGTTTTTGCATCAGCACCACCGTGAACAATAGAACAATGTCCTTTTATTCCTAGTAGTGGAGCCCCACAATGAATTGGTTTATAAGGATCAAAAATTGACATTTCTTGAATAAATCGAGAAAAATCTTCACTTGGTAGACTTTTAGCTGACAATGATTTTTTGACCAAACTACGAGTTAATTTCAAAATTCCCTCAGCGGTCTTTAGCAAAACATTACCAACAAAGCCATCACAAACGACCACATCGCAGTTACCTGACAGGACATCAAAGCCTTCAACATTTCCAATAAAATTTAGAGAGCTCTCTCTCAACGCTTGATTTGCTTCAAGTGTTAAAATATTTCCCTTTTTATCTTCTTGTCCATTAGACAACAAACCAACCCTAGGACTTTCGAGCCCTAAAACTGTCTGTGCGTAACAAACACCAAGCAAAGCAAATTGTAAGAGGTTTTCAACATCACAATCTACATTTGCACCAACATCTAAAACAATACAACTACCTGAAGTTGTTTGAGGAAAAATTGATGCAATTGGAGGCCGTTTTATCCCTGATATTCTGCCAAAAGTAAATAGAGCCGCAGCCATGCAAGCCCCTGTATTTCCAGCAGAAACAAAAGGTATTTTAAGCTCTTTTGCTAATCTAACACCAACTGCAATAGATGACTCCTTTTTCTTTCTAAGAACAGAAGAAGGAGAATCACACATACCAACAACATCGCTTGCATGTACTATTGAAATATTTTTATGGCTTTTTGCTAAAGGTTCTATCTTTTCGCTAATGCCCACCAGATGAATTTTCATCCCCAAGTCAGCAGCTTGAATAGCCCCTTCAACAATTAAATGTGGAGCTTTATCTCCACCCATAGCATCAAGTACAACTGCCATATATTTACTTTATTAAGCCCTCTTTATAAGCTCTTAATAATTTACGAGGTACTTTGATTCCGCCTGCTTCTTCACAAACGATTAAATCTGATGCTGTCATTTTAATATGAGATCTTCTTTGATCTCTTTTCCATTTACATGTTTTTCTTTTAGGTGCTGGCATGAGCCACTCCTTATGTTTACAAACTAATAATTAACCCTTTAAATCAAAAGGGCGAGTATAGTATACCCCATACTCAACTTAATCAAGGGCTTTCAAATTTAAAACATTTTACAAAAAGTCTTAAATATTTAACCGCAAAATTTACTAATAAATTAAACCCAATACCCTATTTAATTGCTCTAGGTTATCAAGGTTGTATACCTTTGTATTTGAGGTCTTTACCTCTGACTTAAACAAATGCATGATATTCTTTTTTATTCCGTCAACATCAGATAAAGATATTTGATGTTTTAGTTCAAAATTACTTGAAATAAAAGCTTCAATTTCTGAGTTGCCTGTTAAAAGGTCGTCGTCTATAACATAAACGGCTTGCCCACCATCACTCAATACTAATTTAGTTTTCTTTAGATGTGCTAGAACCTTATTTGAATCAAAGCCACTAAAGTCACCTAAACTTAGACCATACATTTCGTCAATCAAAATATCTGCATCAATCAATGAATCTGATTCTTCTAATAAAGATATTTCAAAGCCATGTAAAGCTAAATTTAACTTTGCTGATTCAACTAATAATCCTGATTGATCTAAACCAACAATTTGCTCATCACAAAACTCTTCAAAAGTTTCTAAATCTTGTGAGTTATCTGGTCTTAATAAAGCCTTTAAGTATCTTAAAGAATACAATAAAAAGTCTCCACGACCACAAACCATGTCTAAGATTAAAAAATCTAATCTTGGCCTAGCTAGTTTTACCATGAACTCTGCTACTTCTGGAGTTGTTGAGCGATAATCATCTTCAACAAAAGGTAGGGATTTTCTTAACAGCAAGTCATACTTAGAAGGAGTTAAGTTTGATACATCTGTGTCTTCTGAACCAATTTTTTCTAAAAGAGCCAATAACTCTTCTTTATCTACTTTACAAGAATCTATATCAAAGTTTTTATCTTCTGGACTTGTTGATTTTTTAATAACAGAAACCTTCTTCTTTAAAAAAGCTAAAGAATCCATCTCTTTTGGAGCTTCTAGCTCAATAACTTCTGGCACATCCCCTAGTGAGTCACTATGTAAAAGACTTGCCCTTAGAGCTTCAATTTTTTTAAGTTCTTCATTTGTTCTATCCTGATCACTTTCTTGAGCCCATATAAACTCTTCTTTTAGGTTTATTTCAGCTTCTTCTTCAACAGGAGCTACTATAGTCTCTTTTGCTTCAACTTCTTTTATAGCTTCTCTTCTTTCTTTTTCTTGAGCTTTTAGCTTATCTTTAAGATCTTTTTCTTTTTTCTTTTGATCTCTTTCTTTTTTCTTTATGGTTTTTATTTTTTCTAAGCTTAATTTTGATCTTTTTACTTTATCACCAAAAACAATAAAACGATGATCTTCTTCAAGGTGTTCTCTTATTTTTGTTAATGGAAAAGGCATATCAAAATGTTCATCTCCAAGATCTAGGAGATTGTATGCACTTATCTCTCCTGAATCTAGTTTTTCAAAAATTTCGTTTAACAAAGTTTTTGGAACTTCAACTTTTTTTAATCTTTTGAAAAATTTTGGTAATAAGGACACCCTACCCTCAGTAGAAACTTTAAACCTAGGGTCTTCATTTAATAAAATGATAAGTCCCTTTTTCTTTAGTCTAAATTTATTTGCAACCTCATCTAATAATAATTCTTCGTTTTCTAAAGCCTTATTTCCGTTATCAATAAACACTGCAAAAGCAAATTCATTTCCGTAGATCCACTCTGAAATATAATAATAAAATTTTTCTTCAAATTCTTTTTTATAAAACAGCTCATTTTCATCTAAACTTAAAGGCACATCTGAAATATTTAATGAAGCCTTTATTGACACTTCTTCTACAATATCTTGATATAACATTGGAGTTTCATTCTCTTTTATAATTGTATAAGCATGGGAGTCTAAATTTTCATAAACATTTGACAATGACCAAACGTCTCCTTCACCCTTAACAAAACACTTACTTGTTTGTAATGTTGGCATTACATATTCAGCTTTTACCTTATATGGTGATTCTAGTTTTAAAAAGGGTAATTCTGCTTGGACAATTTTAGTTAAATCCATTCCTGTAATGGAGTCACCTTTTTGCAATGCCTCTAGAATTACTGATTTATAATTTTTTGCTACAACTTTTGTATCTTTTTTTGCTTTTGCCATGAAAAAAACTCCCGTATAAAAAAAAAAGAGTCCGAAAGGACCGCCACATTTTTAACATCTCACCACAATATTTAAATCCTTCTAAGGGATGGTGCAAAAAATTGGCCTTTTTACACCGTTTAAAGTGAGTGACGCCACACTACCTGATAATCTTACACAGGTCAAGTAAACTATATTTATTTGCTCTTTTATTTTTTTAGGGCTGCATAACTTTTTTTTATGAGTATAATGTAAATAATAAAACTCAAACACTTATACCTTTAAACATATGAAATACTTATTTATAAAATCATTTTTACTTCTATTTACTATCTCTTTTACATCCGCCAATATAATTTTTATCGAAAAAATTGACAACATTGGTAATTTTAGAGAAATACAAAATAACGACTTTACCAATAAAATTCCTGTCGAAACAAAAGAAGTACAAAGAGCTATTTCTGGTTATGATTTAGCTCAAAAAATAGCCTTTCAACAAAACCTTAGAAAACAAGGGGTGCTTGAACCTAGTATACAGTTTTTAAGTAAAACAAAAAAAAATAAGCCACTATATATTGAAATAGATAATGGTGACTGGGCCTATAATATAATGGAAGGCAAAAACCTACAAATCATTAGAAACAAACAAATAACTAGAGTCAACAAAGCCCCCATCATTAAAATAGGGCGAAACATTCCAAATAGTAATGATAAACATTTTATGGGAGAAACATTCTCGCATGAAATTGGCCACGCTGTCATGAATGCCCTTTATTCTGGTAAAGACCTCCCCAAAAGTCAAGGAGGCTCTCACACCATTGACTCTATCAAATCACCTTCCTTTGCTTGGATCGAAGGCTTTGGTGAATATTACGCTGCTTCAACTTATGGTGATGATAAGTTTCCTCGCTCTTATAACAACAGAAGCAAACAAGAGCTGAACTCATCCGAAGGTTATATTGCATCTATCTTATTAGAGCTAGATCAAGCATTTTCTAAAGAAGATATTTTTACTGTGATAGCTGATAGCCATCCCCAAAGTCCAGCCGACTTTCTTGAACAATATTTATCTGCCCATCCAAATAGATCTCAAAAAATATTTGAAATCATGAAAAAATATTCTAATAACAAATGGCCAGATCAACAATTTATACTCAACTACCAACAAGGAAATCTACTTATTCTAGATTTAGATGGAGATCAAAAAGGAATCTATCTAGCTAAAGACCCTCAAACCACTTCCGAACTAGAACAACAAAAAGAAAAAGTCAAACAATCTCAAAAAGAAATCATAGAAATCAAAAACTACCTTCAAAGCTTATCTTCATACCTTGAAAGAATGTATCTATATAAGCAAAACCTAATCTCTCAATATAATGATAGTAGCTTTTTTAAATCACTGCTTCATAGATCTCAATCTTTAATCTACAGGGCAAACCAACAATTTAATAGCTATCAAAACTACCTTAATACTCTACGAAAAAAAGAGCAACAACAAATAGAAGATTTTGAGAGCATTCAAGATTTCAACCTTTCTCGCCCCTCTAATAATAAATTAGATTCTTCTTTCTATGGAAATTCTGGAAAAATACTGAGATACTAAGCCAGTATTAAAAGAAATTTCAATCAATAAAGTACAAAGGAAGCCCCAACATGAAACAGCTAATACTAACTTTATTATTTTTATCACAAACTTTTTGTTTTCAACCTGGGTTAAAGCTACCCCAATGGTATCAATGGGAGCTCAACTATAAAACAACCCCTGAGTTTAAAAAACCATTTATTGTTGAATTTACCTTTCGTAGTACATATGCTCCACTCAAAGATATAGATGTTAACTTAACCCTTCCAGATGGTATTACCCTACTAGAAGGTAAACATTCTTTTGCACTCAATGAAATTAAAACTGCCCAAGAAATTAAAAAAACTTTTTTATTAAAAAGCGACAAAGAGATTACAGGCCTATCATTTCAACTAAATCTAAGTTTACTCTTTCCTAAAAAAGAAATAATTACTGAAGTTCAGTCTCTTTATGGCACTCAAGAAAAGCATCAACTAAAACAACTCATCAATAAAATAAAAACAATGAGTAAAAACAGTAATTTACACTTTCAAAAGCCACTTTATATTTTAAAAACAGAAGGATTTAAAGAGGTTCCACCAATTATTTTTTCAAGCACCCACCAAGAAAATTCCCATTTATCACCTTTTATTTTGTTCTCTTTAAACAATAAATTAAATGCAAAAAAAACCTTAAATAAAATTACTCAATTTGAAGAAAATTTAAATCACTTAATGGCTGATGCCCAAGCCTTTGAAGCCTATAAAACAAGTTATCCAACAGAATATGAAAATATGCTTCACGAAAACTATTATGATTATTATCAATTATCTTTTTTAAAACTTAAGAACAAAAAATTTAATGATGCCGATCAATGGCTACAAAAACTAACCTCAATTTTATTAACATCAGAAAACATCGATTATGATTTCTTTTTAGCAATACAAAATCTTCGATCTTTGTGTAATTTAAAAAATCAGAAAAAAAGTACCAAAATTTTATCTTCTGCAATTCGGACTGCCTCTTCATCAAAAGTAAGGCATTATTTAATGTATAATCTTGCTGTTATTTACGAAAAGTCAGAAAACAAACAGCAAATGAAACATTATTTATCACAAGCTTTAATAATAAACCCAAGTTTTACACTTGCAAAAGATATGCAATCAAAGCATAAAAGTTTTTAAAAGATTTGTAAGAAGTATTTTTTTGCTAAAATTTATATTAATGCTTTAAATATTTAACTGCTGCAAAACCTAAAAACAATAAAATAGTAAACACAATTGTAAATAAATTAAAATGTTTATCTATTAACTTTTCTATCTTTGCACCAAAAATGTAAATTAAAGAGCCTACTATTGTAAATCTTAAGCCTCTTCCTAAAAAAGAAGCCAAAATAAAAGTACTTAGTTTAATTTTACAAACACCAGCTGTTATCGTAAAAACTTTAAATGGAATCGGAGTAAAAGCAGCAGCAAATATAGCAAGAAATGCATTTTGAGTGTACTTCTCTTGGACAAGTATAAAAGCTGAATTTAGGTGTAGAAAATTTAAAATAGATTGACCCACACTAGCAAAAAAGAAAGCACCAATCATGTAACCAAAAAGACCACCCAAAATTGAGCCTATCGTACAAACTGCAACAAAAATAAAACTCCTTTTTGGCTTACCCGTACAAAGGGCTATTAACAATACATCTGGAGGTATTATAAAAAAAGAAGATTCAATAAATGCTAAAAAAAACAAAGCCCATAAAGCTTGAGGCCTCTCTGCCCAAGACAGGGTATAATCATATAATTTTCTAATCAATTTCATTAAAACCCCGCCACTACATCACAGAGCGATTAAGCTCTCTTAAAATCTTATCTTCTCGACTTTTTAATAAATGACCATAAAGATTTAAGCTTAAGATATAAGCCCCAAAAGCATAAGACATGAAAGTTACAAACGAAAATAAATAATTACTAACAAGGTAAAAAGTATTTTTTATCAAAGGAATATTTTGCGAAGAAAAAGGTAAAAAATAACTATCTTGACTTTGAATCAATGGCAATACACAAGTTGCAACAACAGGGACAACTACAAGCATTCCAAAAACACCAAAACAAATACGCCCTAACAATAAAACAAGAGTTCTTCCAAAACCATCTCTTTGCAATGAACTAGAAAGGTCTGAATCTATTTTCATCGGAAAAAATATAGAAATAAAGTTTCCAGGGATAAAAATCCAAAAAACACAAGTGATTGAAAAAAACCACAGGGAGTGTAAAATATGAAAAGAGACTATACCAAACAAAAAAGCTAAAATCGTAACAAGACTAGACAAGAAAAAAACTACTATAAAAATAGATAAATTTTTACTCAATAGTATTTTCCATTTGGCAATCGGTAGTAAAAATAAATGATTTATCCCCTGCCTCTCTGAGCCAAAAATATTTACACTTGCTTCTGTTGCTATTGTAAGCATTGCTCCATAAAAATAAAAAGGCCAGATCATCAAAACCCATTGCTTATCTGGTAAAGATTGCACAACATATAAAGTAAGCTCGATAAACGAAATTATCAAAGACTCAAAAATACCAACATCACTTGGAAGTATCTCTACAACATCTTTTAATAAAACAACTAAGGAGCTTTTTATACTAAAAATCAAATAAGATATACACCAAGCTAGACCACTCATAAACAAAGGTATAAAAATCATCGTTTTAACATAGGGCTCTCTTAAAAATAAAAGTAAATCTTTATAAATTAGCTCTATTAAAGTATTCGTTTCACCAAAAAACAAGTCAATTAGACTTCTTAATTTTTTAATCCACTTAGAGCTTGTCTGAGACTGGTTTAAATTTGTTTCGTTACCTATTTGTATACTAGAAACCAAATAAGAGCCACTAAAAATAAGAACAGAAAATTGTATGCATATCAATATAAAATACATTATAAGCTCTAACCAATTAGAATTATAAATAGACTTTAAAGCTAAAGCTATTGCACTTGAAGGAAATAAATAAGTGTAGGATAAAAAAGGATAATCTGGCCTTGAAAACTCCTCAATGAAAGGAGCTTGCAATGCAATTGCACCATAGGAGTAAAACAAAATTAAAACCCCTCCTACAGGTAAAATAAAAGTGACTATAAACTGATACCAATGTGTTCTTCTTAACTTAAACTGATAGAACAAAAAAAGTTGTTGTGAAATAGCTATACAAAATAATATCTGAAATAGAAAAAACAATAAATATAAAGGTAGTTTAAAAAAACTAGACAAAACACATAATCCAACAACACCACCCCAACAAAAAGCATAAGAAGGCATCATCACAATATCCATTAATGAAGATAGGACTGAAGACAAAAACATTTTTTTATTATCTATAGGATAAAAGTATAGAGCTTTAAAGTCTAAAAACTCCCCCAAGCGGCCACCAAGCAACGGAGTCAAAGCAAAACTAATTAAAGAAACCCCAAGTATTAGACCCAATACCTCAAAACGATAAGAAAAATGAACCCAAGTAATCAACATATAAGCAAAAGAAAATAAAATAAAAAATAAAACGATCCCAATAATAAAAAATAACTCCATTGGAACCTTTTTTACACCGATTTGATCTTCTAGTTTTCTTTCTGAAATCATTAGTTTTAATTTCAATATTTCAACAAGTTGTTGCACTTACAATACTCCTTAAAGTACTTTTTCTTTTGTAAAAAACTCATCTAAAGAAGAAACTTCATACTCTTTTAATAAATCTTTAGAAGTACCTACTGCTTGTAGTTCTCCATCTTGGATAATACCAATACGATCACAAATTTTTTCAACAATTTCTAAAATATGAGAAGAGAATAAAATTGCTACACCTTCATTTTTCAATTCGTTTAAAAGCTCTTTTACACGAATAACACTTAAAGCGTCCATTCCTGTAAATGGTTCATCTAAAAGCAGTAATCTTGGCCCATGAATCAAAGCAACAATCAATGAAAGCTTTTTTTTCATTCCTGTTGAATAATCCATAATAAAGCTATCTTTTCTTGTTTCTAAATCTAGCATTGAAAAGTATTTTTGTATCCTAGATTCATAAATATATTTTTCAACCCCAAACATTCTTGCCGAAAACTCTACAAATTCAATACCAGTCAATCTATCATACATTTGTAGTTCTTCTGCTACCACTCCCATCAAATGCTTTACCTCAACACTATCTTTTAAAGGACATTGCCCAAATACTTTAATTTGTCCTGAACACGGTTTCAAAAGACCAGTAATCATTTTTAAACTAGTTGACTTTCCTGCTCCATTAGGCCCCAAAAAACCAAAGATTTCACCTTTTTTGACTTGAAGATTTAAATCTTTGACTGCATGTAAGTCTCCAAAAGTTCTATTTAATTTTATCGTTTCTAATGCTAGCATTTCATACCCCATAATTAGCCAAAAGGCTATTGAATTGTTTTCATAATCGATAGATATAAATCAATGAAGTTTGTTTTTGTTTTATAGCTTGTCATTGGATACTCTTCATTTAATTGAGCAATATACTTTTCACAAGCTTTAAAGTTTTTAGTATTTAGCTCAATCATAATTAAATTGAAATAAGCTTCTTCTTTTCTTTCTTTTTCATCTACTTTTAAAATTTTTTGAAAATGCTTTCTTGCTTGAACATAATCTTTAGATAAGTTTTTAAGTATATGTCCCCTATTATGTAAGTTTTCTACCATTAATTTAGAGTAAACTTTAAATTTGCTCTTTAATATTTTTTTAGAAAGCTTTAATGACTCATCTATTTTTGCATAAGAAAATCGCAAATCTTCTGATAGACTATAATCATCAATGACTTGCATTTCTTTTAGCCTATTTAACTCCGTCAAACATAATTTTATTTTTTGATAAACATCATAGTATTTAGTTTGATACTTAAATATTTGTAAAAAATCATTCAATGCCAACTCATAGTTTTTATTCAAAAAATAAAAACTGGCACGAGTATAATACGCTAAAAAATTATATTGACTTTGTGATGCATAATCTCCAATCTCTGAGATAAATTTTGAATGACTTTTTATTTTACTTGGATTATACAATAAAAAATAAGTCATCAATAAGTTTTGTAATCTAAAAAGCTCATAACTAGATGCTATTTCTGCTCTTAAAGACAAAACTTGATTTAGCAGGGTATCTACTGACTTTACATCTTGATTTAGTAAAATACTAAACTCTAATAAATCTAAATATAAAGAATAATCTCGGTAGATTCCACGATAAAAACTTTTTTCAGATGCGCCTGTTTTTGACATTTCAAGATCAATTAAAAATGGGTCTAAAACTTCTGATAAAACAACTGACTTTAAATTACTTTTTGATTGAATCTCTTTATAGTAAATAAGAGAGATATCTAATAAGCTTTGAAATGGATATTTCTCTTTTTGCGGAAGGCTTAAATCCATTTCCTTTTGAAATAAAGTCATTTTATGACTTAGGCTTTCTAGACCTTTGTTTGGATTGATCTTTTTATAAAAATCTGTAGATTCATTATATCTAAAAGCGCTATGCAACCTCTTAGACATCTTAAGCCACATCTTATTATGATATAAGTTTATACCATCTGACACATAAGGTGACATAAAATAGACAATTACTACGGTAAAAATACCAAAAATAGCCCGTATTTTAAGAGATTGGCTTCCGTATAAAAAATAGTAAACCAATCCAAATGGTGGAAAAATAAAAAACAAAAAAATCAACACATAAGATGACTTTTTCAAGGAGTCCAAAGAAGTATTATTCATAAAATAGTTAAATTGATTTTAATAAACTAAAAAAGTAAGCAAAAGGCGTAAACTAGTTAACCTACACCAATTTAAAACTATAAAACTCGTAAAAGGCCTGAGAAAAACATTCCTCCAAAAACCATCATTACTGAAAAAATTGAAATAAATACTCCAATTAATAAAACAATAAATGCTTGTGTTGCATTTTCAAAGTCATAATTTAGTTTAATTGTGTCTACAATCATAGTTATAAAACAAACAATCACTGTAAATTGTGAAACTAAGAAAAAAGTACTACCCAAAACATCATTATCAGATAACTTTACCATAGCCTGTGAAATCATCGAAAAACAAGCCAAATAGGCAAAAGGAACATTAGATATCATCAAACCTGTAATCAAAGATAATACATTACCTTTTTTACCAAGTACCCCAAACAAGCCATGTAATAAAAATGCTAAAAATACCAATATCGCTAAGTGTACAGTTACATCTGATATGCATAAAGGAAAGTAGTATCCAGCCCCAGACATTGGATTACCCATAACCCCATGACCAGCAATTGATGATAAAGTTGCTAAAGCTAGTATCAATAAACCACAGACAAAATGAACATTATCATAGCGAAATACAGTTTCATAAACACCACGTCTTGGATTTACCAAACTAATATATAATAAATCAAGTATTTTCATTAGTTTCGCCCTGGTTGATAATGAAATAATAAAGGAGAACTAGAAGTAATCATAGAAGATTGTAAAAAACCAAACGGGTTTAAAACTCCTTGAAACATAATTTTAAATTGCTCCATAGGAGATGTTTTAGCTTTTACTATATGTGCATCTTTTAAACCGGCTAATTTTTGTGCTACTTTAAGTGCATCTTCAAATGTACCTAGCTCATCAATTAATTTATGCTCTAAGGCTTTATCGCCATTAAAGATTCTTCCGTCAGCCCATTTTCTTACTTCGTCTTTACTTAGGTTTCTACCCTCAGCTACTGCTGTTAAAAATTGATCAAATGTAGAGTCAACAATGCCTTGAAGCAATGCTTTTTCATCAGTTCTCATATCTCTCCACATAGAACCAATATCTTTAAATTTGCCACTTGTAATAGTATTTGCTTTTACTCCAATTTTAGCCATCAACTCTTTTAAGTTTTGTACTGAAAATACAACTCCTACTGAACCAGTAATTGTGCCTCTGTTTGCTAAAATTCTATCTGCTGCTACAGCGATGTAAACACCACCCGATGCACAAACATCAGCCATAGATACAACAATTTTTTTACCCATTTTTTTAAGTTTTAAAATTTCACTATGAATCTCTTGAGAGGCTCCGACCGTTCCACCAGGGGTATTTAGTCTAATAACAACAGCTTTTACTCTTTTATCTTTACCTATTTTTTTTAATCTCTCAACAATAGCATCAGCACCCTTTTTCTGAGAAAACATCCCGCCATCAGAGGAGGTTTGAATTGCTCCATAAACTCTTACTACTGCTATGCCTTCTTTAGCTGAATCATTTTTTCCAAATAAATCTGGTATAGATACACCTGTTGTTGTAGAAGCTGTTGAAATATTTTTACTTGAACCAGAAATACTCAAACCAAGTAAAATTGAAAACACCAAAAAAATAGTTGAAACCAAAGGCATTACTCCAATAGTTGGTACTTCTGGTAAAGACATTGTTGATAGGCTTTGAGCTTCAGAGACAACATCGCTAGCTGTGAATACTGGATTTTTTTCAGAACTTTCTACAGTTTGTGAGTTTTCACTACTTTCAGTTGAAACCTCATTTGAAGCTTTAGCTTCGTTATTTACTAAGTCAGACTTGTTTTCTTCAGACATTTTTTCTCTCTTTATTTGTATCTGTTAATAGTCAATTTTAAAATTTTCAAAAGTATAGCAAATTCATTTTTTAATTCCTATGGATTCTCTATAAATCGCTAATAAAACTTTCAAATAAAGCTTTTGAAAACTTATTCGATTGAAGCGCTTCTGGATGCCATTGCACTCCAATAAACGAATTATCTAAGCTTTCAATAGCCTCAACAACTCCATCTAATGAGAAAGCACTTACCACTAATCCATCACCTAAATCTTTTATCGATTGATGATGAGAAGAATTTACCTCTATTTCATCACTTTTAAATATTTTATGTAATTTTGTATTTTTTTTTATAGACACAGTATGAGAAATTAACCTACCGTCTGCACTAGAAAGACTATGATTAATTTTTGTATCCAACTGAGAGTAAAGATCTTGGTACAAACTACCACCCTTATAAATATTATAAACTTGTATTCCCATACAAATGCCTAGAATTGGTAGGTTTTTACCTTCTAAAAGCTCAAGTAATTTCAACTCATATGAAACACGATTTCGGTCTAATGTATATTTTGGCCCTTTTAAAACTTTTTCATTAAAAAAGTCAGATGGGATATCAAATCCACCTGTTAATACAACTCCATCTAACAAAGAAATAAACTTTTTTAACTTTTCTAAGTTGTTTTCATAAGGAATAGAARTAGCCAAAACATCATAATCTTGAAAAATATCAAAGTATTCTTTGTTGACATAATAAGCACCAAATACTGAGCTCGCTCCGACTCTTTCTGGAATAAAATAATTAGCTAATACACCAACTACTTTCATACACCAGTACTACCAAAACCACCTCGTGAATCATCTGTAGGAACAAAATCTTCAACTTCTGTTATTTTAGTCGTTTTTTGTAAAACCAACTGACATAATCTCGTACCTTTTGGAATTATTTTTGTACCTTCTCCAAAATAAACAAGAGGCATTTTCCAAAAATCTTTAGCCCCACAATAGTCTTCATCAATTAAGCCGACACTATTTGCTTGTAAAACTTGGTGCTTTTTAAAAGTCGAACTTCTTGGCATCAATAAGGAGTGATGGTCTTTTGGGACCTTTATAATAACCCCAAGATCAACCAATTTAAATTCGCCTATTTTAGAAAAACTAATATCTTCAGCAGTAATTAAATCAAAACCAGCTGAATCTTCTGTTTGAATCCCAGCACTCTTGTATAACTCTTTTATTTCATCGTTACGATAAGACATTTTAATATTCATTAATTAATCCAAGTCATCCCAGTCAAGATTACTAGCTTTTGAATAAGCTGTTGGTTTTGCTTCAAAAAAATCTGTTTTTAATTTATTTACCGATGAAAAAGAATCTACCCATTCCATTGGGTTTTTAGTTATATCAGGATACAAAGGTGCAAAACCAATAGAACCCATTCTACGATTAGCTAAATATTTTATATAACGCTCTATTAGCTCATCTGTTAATCCTAAAATACCATCTCGAATGATATATTGACCCCATTCAATTTCATTTTGAACAGCACTTTTCATTAAATCAATCATTTCTTGCTTAACTTCATCTGTAAACAATTCGGAGTTTTCTTTTCTAAGGGTATTAATCATATTTTGAAATAAAACTAAATGAGTTAACTCATCTCTTTGAATATATCGAATCTCTTGGGCTGTCCCACACATTTTTTCTTGTCTTGCTAAAACATAGAAAAAAGAAAACCCAGAATAAAAATAAATACCCTCTAAAATATAGTTTGCCATCATTCCTAGTACAAAGTTTCTTTCACTTGGCTCATTAGTAAAGTCTTCATAACTTCTTGTAATAACCATATTTCTTTTCATTAAAAATTCATCTTCACGCCAGTAGTTATAGATTAACTCTCGCTTAGACGCTGAAACCACAGTGTCTAAAATATAACCATAAGATTGTGAGTGTACAGCCTCTTGAAAAGTCTGGACAGCTAAGCATAAATTAACTTCTGGAGCTGTCACATAAGCAGAAAAATTAGGTAAATTTGCTGTTTGTAAACTATCTAAAAACACCAAAAAACTCAAAACCTTGTCATAAGCTCTTTGCTCTGCATCAGACAAAAGTTTATAATCTTTAGCATCATTACCAAGAGGTATTTCTTCTGGAATCCAAAAGTTGTTCATCATTCCACGATAAATTGGCATAGCCCAATCATATTTTATATTATTTAGTTCAAAAAGATTGGTTGAATTACCACCAATCAATCTTCTTTTTCCAAAGTCTTTATCCCCATCAGGGTTAAACAGTTTATTTTTTTTCATTAACATAGCTTATACCTTTTAATTTATTTTCTGAAAGTTATCCTACTTTAATTTAGTTAATTTTTGAAGATAAAGCTTAATTTGAAGTATAAAAGCTATTAAAAAAGTCAAACTTGGGGTAGAGGTTTTGTAGAGCTTATCAGGGATATAGAGGTGTCTGACACTTTATTTTCTCTGACACTTTTATAACGGATTCCAACCACCTATGCAATATTACCCAATAATATAGCATTTTAATGCTTTTGATAATTTAAATTCTTTATATGATTTAATAAATAATTTTTTAAAGTACCTAGGAATATTCCCGAAACATTCAAAAAACACTTTTCCTTCACCCATCAATGTAATTGTGTCAAAAAACACTTCATAAGTAGACCATTTACATCGAATAAAGTCTTCTTCCATCGGATAAGTTTGTGGATGATATTCAAGTGTATAGTTTGAACAATCATTTTTAATCCATTCCAACCTTTTATTTGAATTAATTGATTCAAGATCCTTTATTGTATTAGTATAATCTTTTATTTCATTTTCACGAGAATAAAGATCAGGATAAATTGCTCTTAAAAATGGTATAAGGTCTCGATCAAAAACTTCTTTTTTTAGCTGAAAGTTATAATTTTTTTCATCTTCATCAAAATCAAATACTTCAGAATCATAAATCCCTCTTTTCTGAAGAGTTTCCATTAATTCCTTTATATTTTTGTCATTTGAAGTATTAGGTAACTTTTTAATAGTCATACTAGTAACAATCCCTATACAAATAAACTGTCCCATCAATCTCTCCTCAACCACTCTTAAGTTTGCTTTAAGAAAACTATTTTTTATGTATGCATAAACTAAATCAAAATATTTTATTAATCTTATTGTAACATTTTTCATCTATCACTGAACGTGAAGTAATTAACTTAACCAAATAACGCAAGATAAAGGAGATTACCTTGCGTTATTTTTGTTTGGTTTTGGGGATGGGGAAATATATAAGTTAGTTTACTTTATGTGGTTTTTTATTTTTAATTAGAAATTTGAAGCATCAAAGTTGAATAAGAGTTTTTATCTAAACGATGCTTTTCTTTTAAAGTATTTAATTTTAAAACAGCATCATCTTTAGAGATAATATTTTCTTTAAAAGCTTTTATTATAACTGCACCAATCCCAGCTCTTTTAATCCCCATTTTTTTTGCTGAATTTCTGCCTTCTCTTTCTTCAATTAAAAGAGTTAACTTTTCTTTATAAGCTAAAAAAATTGCTTCTATACTAAGAGGCCAAACTAGGTTCAAAGTATTAATTTTTCTAATATATCATCCGACTATAGATATATTATGACAAAAACAATTAAAAAACTAAACTTACTCCCCGAAGAAATCGAAGATTTATCAGTAATGATAAAAGAAGAAAAAAACGCTGATTATTTATTAAAATTACAAACAGTTCATTTACTTAGCTTAGGACTATCAGGAAGAGATGTTTCAATATTTCTTCAAATAAGTGAGCATAGTATTTCGATTTGGAAAAAAGAATATTTAAAAAATAACTTTGTAAACTTATTAAAATCAAATAGAAAAGGAGGAAGAAAGTCAGAGCTAGATAAGATAAAAAGTAATATTATTGAGAAGGTAGAGCAAGATAATATAATGAGTGCAAAAGAGTTAAATTTTTGGATAAATGAGAATTTTAGTATCTCTTATGATATTAGTTGGTTACGAAAGTATTTGAAAAAAAATGCAATTTATCTTTCAAGAAAAGTCGCTTAATTCCACATAAGGTTCACAATAGAGAAGTCCAGTTAGAATTTATAAAACGAATGAATGGTTTATTAGATTCAGCTATAGAGGCAGATTCAAAGAATATTTTGTTATATTTAGATCCAGTTCATCAAGTCTATAACAGTGGCAATGGTTACTCATGGCAAAAGCGTGGTAAACAAGGGACAAAGTTAATAAGAACAACAAGCCATAATAAGCGCTTAAATATAATAGGAGCTTTAAATCCGATCAGTTTAAAAATTACTTCAATTATAAGTGAATCAAATTGTGATAAATATTTGATGATCTCTTTTTTTTATGAAATAAAGAAAGAATATGCAGATGCGAGTCAAATTAATATTATTTTAGATAATGCTTCGTATAACAAAGCTATTATTCTAATTGAGACAGCAAAAGAGTTGGGTATAAATTTAATTTATTTACCAAGCTACTCACCAAATTTAAATTTAATCGAGCGTGTTTGGAAGTTTTTTAAAAAAAAGGTTATGCAAAGTCAATTTTATCCAATATTTCAACTGTTTTTCGAAGCTGTTATTACCTTTTTTTCTAATCAAGAAAACTATAGAGTAGAACTAGAAACTTTACTTACTACAAAGTTTGAAGTAATGGAGGCCTCTTAGTATATTTCACCACGATGGAGTTTTTCTTGGTTAGGAGTATTATTTAATGGTGTTACTTCAACAACTTTAATTTCACCATTAAAAACAAGCTTTTTCTTTTTTTAAAAGCTCCTCATAAACTCCTTGAGGAATAATAACTTCTTTATAAACTTTTTTAAAAAAATTAAAACCATCATCTAGCCTTTCTAATGAAATAAAAGGCCCTGTATCACTTGCTACTATTTTCTCATTCATACTATAAACTTAAATCATCTTCATCAACATCAGTACAAATATCAAAACCGTGTTTTTCTAAAATATCAGAAAACTCTATACGAGAAGCACCGATAATATCATAAGCAACTTTTGATGTTAGTTTACCTTTAGAATAAAAACTAGAAACAATAAATTCTTTTGCTGTTTCTTTTGATATTTCTGGTATCCATTCTTCAATTTTTAATTCCATGATAATAATCCTTATTAAATGTTATTACTAACTCTATTATAGCATTTTCCATCTAGCTATAAACATAGGGTGATAGATAAAATTTTTATTAATCTGAATTAAGAGTATATTTAATTTTTTAGCAATTTTAGTTTGGATTTCTTGTTTAATTAGTGGGACTTTTAGATTTAAAATAAAAGCATTTTTAATGCTAATAATTCCCGTACTTCCAACAATATATCTATAAATATATTCTTGTCCTATTATTGAGTTAAAAAAGGTTTGTAAAACTTCTGGTTCTATATTTTTTATCTTTCTCAGAAGCTTAATAGTACTGTCAACTGCTGTTTTTTTATTCGTTTCAAAATTATAAAATATGCCAGTTCTCCCTAATGAGCCAACACCCATTGAAGCAAAAAGTATATCTTTTTCTTCTAAGGTATTTTGAATAAACTTTTTCTTAGAGTAAACAACTTTTTCATAATTTATTACTTCATTTCTAATTTGTTTAGTTTTTAATACTTGTACTTCATCTTCATTATTAAAATATTCTTCTGGCGTTCTACCATTTATCAAATCAAATTGATTCTCTATAACATCAAACCCTATACTACCCCAAATGTCTAGACATTTGGGGTAGTATAAAATACTGACAATAAAGAAGTATTGGTAAACTTTGTTGAATATTGGGAAACAAAATCGAATGGAAAAAAGCAACATTTTAGCTGGGTTACATATTTTGAATTAAGTGATGATAATCTTTATGAAATTATGCGCTGTGGTAGAGCAAGATGGCGAATAGAGAATGAGACTTTTAATACTTTAAAAAATCAGGGCTATCATTTTGAGCGTAACTTTGGTCATGGCAAGAAAAACTTATCTGTAGTATTTGCTTTTTCCATGATGCTATCTTTTTTAGTAGATCAGGTACAACAAATGTGTTGTGATTTATTTTCTAAGGTTTTGGAAGTACTGAAACGAAAAAAATATCTTTGGAAACATGTTTATGCGTGTTTTATTTATATGGATTGTAATTCAATAACTTCCTTATATTTATTGATTCTTAAAAAGGAAAAAGTTTGATGTATGCTTGATCGATGATAGCTAGCAATCTAATCATAGAAGAAGTTAATAGTTTAATAATTTTAGAAGTTTTAAAAAAACTTAGTTTTTTCTATCTCACTTTTTATTATAAACAAGTTTATTTTWAAAATAACCCAAGCAAATGAAGAATCACAGGAAATTTATAATTTATTTCTAGTTAATTTTACTSTTTTAACAAGAAAAAACATTCTTATCTTTAAAAAGTAAAGCTAGCACCTTGCTATGGGGATTTGCTGACCAAATGGCAGATTTGTAGTAGCTTTCATATCTTTTTATCTTTCTACTAAGTCTAGCTCTATTTCGTTTTGATAAACGTAAACCACTAGCAAAAACTTTATACCCTAAAAATGGTCATACCAAAGTCAACTCGATTTAAACAAACTGGATTTAACTTTTCATCTCTTACTTGCATTTCAACTATAAACTCTTTACCTGTTGTATCAGTAGCATAAACGCCTAAAATGGTTTGTTTCAAATCTTCAATCTTTGGTACATTTACGGGCTTAACAAATTTACATCTTCTATTTGCTTTTTAATCTTCTTTTCTAGCCCAGAAAAACAATCCGTTTCAAGTAGTCTTTTAAAGTAATTTAAAGAAACACTTGGCAATCCTATTTTCTTAGCAAGACAGGCAGAATAAAGCATACTTATAGGCGACTCCACATCAGGGTTTCCATAGCCAGAAGTATTATCACCTGACCTTTCTTTTAAGGTGGCTATATCAAACATTTTTTTATGAGAAGAATATTTCTTAAACCAAGGAATAGCTACATTTTTTATTTCATTTAAAACTGCATCAAAAACCCTATCTAATTCTTTTCCTTTTGGATCTATATACCAAATATCGTTGTATTTTGTTTTGGAATCTTTAAAAGTTTCATCATAGTCTTGAGGAATTGTTCTCGTCATTCTATAGCGAAAATGACATTCATACTCATTAGGCTTTAAAACATTATTCTTAGATTTTATTTCACCGTCTGTAAGAATAGTTCTATTGAAGATTCCTAGATTTAATACAAAAGAAAATGTTGTGCAATTTATAACATCTGCATTATAAGAGCTAAAAGATTGAAAATTTACAACATGAATAAAGTCTTCATCAAAATAATTCCAAGCTAACCTAGAAGTAAATTCTGAAAAGCCCCACTCTTTTAAACAAGACCAAACTCTATTTTTTATATAGCTATTTACTACCTTAGTATTCATTTTTAAGTGACATTAAAATATATCAAACTATGTACAAGATTCACATTCTTCAAACTCTACGGCTTTACTTCTCATGTAATAAACGGTCTTACAGCCAGACTCCCAAGCGTTCATATAATAGCTCAGTAGGTCTTTTGCTTTTGCTTCACTTGTTACAAAAAAGTTTAATGATTGAGATTGATCTATCCACTTTTGTCTTTTTGCCGCTGCTTTTACTATCCAGTTTTGATCTATTTTATGAGCCTCTTTATATAACCAATAAGTAGCATCGTTTAGCTCAGGAACAGCAGAAATAATAACGCCATTGAC
Source organism: Candidatus Cloacimonadota bacterium (assembly GCA_002402105.1). Taxonomy (GTDB): domain Bacteria; phylum Muiribacteriota; class UBA6191; order UBA6191; family UBA6191. The sequence continues at coordinate 21,641 of NVVD01000002.1, read as the reverse complement.
CTTTTCTGTCCTCTCTATTTTAGAGAAAATCGGGTCAATCCCTGCTGTTGCGCCTGCAATTAATGAAATACTACCTGTTGGAGCAATTGCCAATAAATAACCATTTCTTAAACCATCTTTTGCTACTTTTTCTTTTAAACCATCCCAGTCTTGATTATTGCCTAAGTCTCTTCCGCCAAAAAAGTCTCCCTTTTGCCAATCTGAGCCTTCAAACATTGAGTATTTACCTTTTTCAACAGATAACTTAGTACTTGCTTCAATTGTTGTATAAGATATTTTTTCGTATAACTTATCAACATAATCTAAGTGCTCTTGAGACTCCCAACTTATACCTTTTGTTGCTAATAAAGCATGATAAGACATTGTACCAACTGCAATTGCACGATATTTTTTATTGGTCAACTCAGCTTCTTTAACAGGGTAAAAGTTTAAATCAATCACATTGTCTAGCATTCTTACTTGAATAGGTACTACTCTTTCAATGTCTTCATCTGAGTTTACTTTCATTAAATTTAATGATGAAAGGTTGCATACAACTAAATCACCAGCTTTCTTTTTAATAGAAAAATCATAATCACCAGTAGACTCTGTACCCTTAAACTGAGGAGCACTCATATTTTGAATAATCTCAACACAAAGATTTGTTGATCTCACAACGCCACAATGTTTATTAGGATTACATTTATTTGCAGTGTCACGATAAAAAATAAAGGGTAAACCTGTTTCAAAAGTTGATTTTAAAATCATCTTCATGATACTCATTGCTGTAACTTTTATTTTTGCTATACGATCATCTAAAACAACTTGATCATATCTTTTTTCAAACTCTTCACCATAATAATCTGAAATTTCAAAACCTAAATATTTTCTAACAATATATGGGTCAAATAAATAATATTCAGCCCTTTCTTTTACAGCTCTCATAAAATTATCTGGCATACCAACAGCCGGGAAAATATCATGAGCTTTTCTACGATCATCACCGTTATTTGTCTTTAAATTTAAAAAGTCAAAAATATCAGAATGATAAACATTTAATGTTAAAGATAAAGCACCTTTTCGTATCCCCAATTGGTCAACCGCTACTGCTGTATCATTTAAAATACGAATCCATGGCACTACTCCACCAGCTACATTTTTAAATCCACGAATCTCTGAACCTTGAGCTCGTATTCGTGATAAATCTGCACCAACACCACCACCATATTTACTGAGTTGAGCAAAAGTACTAATAAAATCAAAAATTGAATCTAAACTATCATCAACAGTACCTACAAAACAACTTGATAATTGAGATAAGGGTTTTCTGGAATTGGATAGAGTTGGAGTAGCTGGTATAACCTCAAACTTAGAGATTACATCATAAAACTTTTTAACCCAATTTAGCTTATCTTTTTCTTTGGATGCTAAAAACATAGCTATCCCCATAAATGACTCTTGAGGAAGCTCTAGTATCTCTTTATTTCCGTTACGAATTAAATATCTATCTGATAAAGTTTTAATACCTACAAAAGTAAATAATAAGTCTCTTTCTGGTTTTATATAAGTGGATAATTCTTCAATTTCTTTTTTAGTATAACGCTCTAATATAGTATCAGAATATAGACCTTGCTTAGTGGCAGACACAATAAATGTATAAAAGTCTGTATAAGGTTTTTTTTGAATATCTCTATATAAACAAACTTTTTTATATACATCATACAAAAGCAATCTAGCAGCTACAAATTGCCACTCAGGCTCTTCTAAAGAGATTTTTTCAACAGCAGTCTGAATTACCATTTTTTGAATTTCTTCGGTAGTTATATCATTTCTAAACTGAACATGAGCATCCATCTCGAGCTCAAGGGGGTCACAATCAGTATGTTCACAGGCAAAAGAAATTACCTTTTTAATCTTATAAACATCAATAGGAACAACAGTACCATCTCTTTTTACTACACGAATCGCCATTTTTTATCCTTACTCGTTAAAAGTATTTACAATTAAGAGTTATTTTTCAACATTTTACTTATTTGTTTTGGAAGACAAAAAATACCACTAATCATAAAACTTTGTAAAGTTAAGTCAAAAAAATAATTTAAAATTTTTCATTTTTTACAAAAAAAAACTCCTCTTAAATGAGGAGTTAATTTAATTTATTAGCTAAAGATCACCATTTAACTGGCCAATCATCATCTAAATTTTCATGACTATCAAGCCAAGTTGTCCAATCATCAAATAATGATGAAATATTTAATTGGTCTTCTGTACGGTAATCATCTCCTTGTACTGTTACATTTAAACGAAATGTACCACTAATTGGGTTATAAACATAACCACCACCATTACCAGGAGGTTGGTCATCAGATGCTGCATTTTCACAACCAGAAAAATCTGCTTGATTTGAATAATAGTCTGCCACATCTTTTACAACACATACAAAGTTTGAGCCTTGAGCATCAGATAACATCTCAACAGGAATCGAACCACCAATATACTCACGACCATCACCAGCTGAACCTACATTAGCTAAAATAGCCTCTAATGTAACCTCTCCATCTTGAGTTGCTTTAGTAGCACCAGAAACACTAGGTCTTGGAAACTTTGAATGACCTGAACGATACATTTGAATAGCACTCTTTATAGCTGATAAATTATTTTTGGTTGAAGAATGCCTTGCATCATAATCAAAACCAATAAAATTCATTGCAACTGCAACTGATAAAATCACTAAAATAGAAATCACAATCAAAAGTTCAATTAATGTAAAACCTTTTCTATTAAATCTCTTCATTATTTATTCCTTTTTCTAATCTAAAACTAATATACATTTAAAATAGAGTTTATTTCTCTATTCATCTTTAAATCTTAACATAAAATTACCCTGTTTTAACAGGGATTAAAAATATATCTAATGATAAAATTAAGACTTTTTAAATTCTATTTCATCCATTTCAATATTTAACCTCAAGTACTTGACACTTTTTTTATTTGTTCGACGATTCTTCTTTTCTTCAACCCTCTCAAGGCTTGATTTTAATACTCGAACATTACCTGGTAAACGCTCTAGTTTTTGATAAAACTTTAGAGCTTTCCCCATTAAAATTCTTTCGAGCTGTACAACATATCGATTAGAAGTATAGCCTTTTTTATCTCTAGGTTTTAAACTTCTAACACTACACTTATCTTGACCAATTCCTGCTTCTGTACAATAATTAGAAACCCTAACAAGCATAGGTATATCATTAGTATCTTTAGGCCCCTCAGAAGATAGAGTTTGTGCCACCAAAATATTTTTTTTTGTTTTTTCAAGACCCTTTTCCCAAGACTTTGATAAATCTTGCATAAAAAAGATCCCATAAACAAACAAAATACATGCACATAAAAGACCAGATAATAAAACCAAATTTAACGAATTTTTTAACATATTAATCCTTATAAGTGTATTTTTTCTTCAAAGTAATATCTTGTTCTATCGTTAGTAGGACGTGAACTCACTCTTTCTACTTTTTTTGCCCCTGTTATTTTTTTTAAACTTTTTTCTAATTGAATTAGGTCTTGTGCTGCTGGTACTGTACCTCTAAATGTAATACTTGCGCTGTTTTCTTCATTTATGAGATAAACACTATTTAGTTCAACTTTTATTGAACCAACTGATTGAGAAATTTCTTGAATCGCCCACATAGGAGAAATTTCAGAGTCTGCAAAACGTCCAAGTAACTTTTTTCTTTCTAAAATCTTTTTTTGCAACGCTCCTAAAGACTTAAATGATTTGTTATTTTTCATTATTTTTTTGGTTTCTTGTACGTATTGGCTATCAAGAGACATTTGTTTATAATATACAAAACCAAGCTCTATTCCACTCAGACATAAATAGATAAATAAAGAAATACAAACCGTACCTAAATGCCAAATCCATTGTCTTTGTACATAAGAATCAAATTGTAAAAATTTATCATTAAAATTATGTTTTAATTTTCCAATTCCAAGACCTCTTAATGCTAAACCAATTGAAATAGAGTATAACAAAGGAGAAGTAGGGACTTCTTCATCTAAAATTAAGCCACGCACAGGATTTGCCTCAACAACAGGAAGATCAAGCATCTGATTTAAATATTCTTTTAACCCTATTAATGTTGACCCACCACCAAAAAGATAAACACAAGATATATCCATATATCCCATTTTAGAATAAAAAGAACCTAAAGTTAGTTGAATCTCACGAATTAAATAGTCTAAGCTTTTACTTAGAGCATCATCCATTTGTAGATTTTTACTTTCGCTTTCTTCATTTGATATACCGTAGTTTTTCTTTAATTCTTCTGCTGCATCAAAATCTAAGTTTAATTGCTGAGATACAGCCTTTGTAAAATCATTCCCACCAAAAAATACAGAGCGGGTATACAGTAGCTCTGTTTCATTCATGATATTAATACCTGTTGAACGAGCACCAATATCTATTAAAAGATATATACCTTCTTTTTTATGATCTTCGCTTTCAAAAAAACAATTAAAATTTGCATAAGCATCGTAGTCTAAAAGATAGGGTTTTCTTTTTAATTTTTGTAACACCCCTAAATATTCTTCTTTAACTCCATTTTTTACACCAATACAAAGATAAGTATGCTCTTTTGATTCTGTGGTTTCTCCTGATTTTGATGACTCTAAAATCTTATGAAATCGAAAGTCTCTATCTTCTGTACCTTCTGCAAACTCATCTTCTAATTCAAAGGGTAAAACTTGTTTCACCTTTTTAACATCACTAAAAGGTAAGTCGATCAAACGTACAGAACCTTCATACCCTTTTAAAGATACTACTAATCGATCATACTCTTCTTCTAAGTCATCAAAAAATGAAGCAATAGCTTCTTCTCTTTCTTTTGGTCGATATGGATAATGATAAAACTTCTTAACACTCTCACCCTTTAAAGAGTCTTCTATTAATACAGCTTTTATTGCACTAGCCCCAATATCTAATCCCAGAACTCTACTCATGATTTCCTCGTTCTGATTCCTTTTTATTTAAGTTAGTTTTTTCTCTATGTTCTTTTTCTTTCCATAATAAGATATCGCACGAATTCTTGGTTCTTTTAACGATAGCTTCTATTTCACTTTTATAATCACCAATTATTCCAACAGCTATGATTTTAAAATACTCACTTTTAACCTTAACCATCTTTTGTAAATCAGCTGATAAACCTGCCCTTGAAAGAGCTGCTTTTGCTTCTGAGTCTGTTTCAAAAGGCCTATCTTGTAATACAAGTTCTGCTATAGACTCTGCTTGATATTCGTACTCTTGTTTAACAAATATCTCTAAAACTTCTTGTGAAACTGTATTTAGGTTTATTTTACCTGAGCCATATATAGTAAATAAATCAATCAGGCGTGGATTGCCTTTTTTTCCAAATAGCATCTCTTTAGTAAATCCTTTAATCCAAAGCATTTCTCCAAGAGTAGCAATTTTTTGATTATGAACTAATAGTTTTTTATCATCTTTTCTATACCAACGACTCTCTGCACCTTCATCTCTTTTTTCATCATCAAAGTCAGTCCAATCTAAAAAGCTATGTGCTAGTTCAATCTCCTGAGCATCATTTACAATATCAAGCCCTGTTATATCTCCTTTTTTAACACTTTTTAAATTTAAAGATTTAAAATAAGCAATTAATTGTTTTTCATTCATTGCGTTAATATTAGGTTTTCTTTCTTCATCTGTAATATTTATTGATAAAAAACCGTTACCCAAAGGAAGAGGAGCAATCTGTGTCATCATAGATAAAGTATGCCAGTCCTCTTCTAAATCATCTTTTTTATTTTTATCTAAAAGCAAACCTGCTCGAGCTAAATTGATTCCTGCCTTTGCCAAAGTCAATGCTTGAATATGTTTGGCATAATTACCAACATGAAAAAGGTGCTCCCTTGCTTTTTTAAAAGCCATGCTAGCAAAGCCAGCTAAAGTAGATAAAACTAAAAGAGTCACTAAAAGACCCATTCCCTTATGTTTACTAAATTTCATCATGTTTTTTTATTATCAACAGCATTTGGCAAAAGTACTAAAATTTGGTGTTTAAAGGCCATAGCTTTAATTTCATCTTCTGTGTATTGATCTCTTTCATTGACTTCTATCAATTCAAAACTAATACGAATAGCACGAGGAAGCTTTTTTTTCTTAATGCTATTCCAACTGCTTTCCCATTTTTTACCATAATACTCAAACTTTAAAGATTCTAAAGACATCTTAAAGTCTCTCTTTTCTCCCCCTTTATCCAATTTATCATCAATATAGGGGTCTACTCTTTTAGTTAAAGTTTTATCACCAGAGTCAAACTCATAACCAATTTCTAAGATATCACCAATAGCAGGGTCAGCTTGCTCATCTAAATTTATTAAGGTTGTATAATGAATCTCACGTTCTTTACCAATAAGACCAAATTTCATCTTATACTTAGAAAGTCTTTTTTGTTTTTTTCCTTTTTTTGATTTAGGAATTGGAATTATTTCTGGTAAATAAATACCTGTAAGCTCTCTCTCAAAAAGCTTAGAAAGCATTAGAGCTTTTCTAGGAATATTAAAACTGTAGTTTACTATTTTATTGGCTTTAATAGAGGTATATAAAGCACTATACAAAAGTTGAGTCATAACAGCAAAAATAAGAGAAGTTATTAACAATTCAATAATTGTAAAAGCTTTCTTATTTTTTCTTTTTTTGGGCGAACAAATAAGAGTTTGTTTCATAACTCTGCTCCCTTCCTACAATATTCCATAAAACCAATATTTTTACACTAAATAAGTTTTCATTATTTGATTTTGAACCTGTCAATATTTTACTATTATTTTTTTCTTCATCTTTTGGTAGAATATCCATCAAATTTACTTTTTCAATTACATATTCATAACTATAGTCTTCAAAATCTTCAAATTTGCCATCCTCTTTAGTTGCAGATATTTTATTTTCTAATTGAAGTTCGTTAATTAGGTTTCTAGCTAGCTGAACTGCTGTAACCATGGTTTTAGCTTTACTTGTCATATACATACTAGCTGATATATTAGGCATTATTACCGCTATTGATCCAGCTATAATTAACAAACTAACTAAAACCTCCATCAAAGAAAAGCCCTTATGTTGATTTAAGTTTTTCAAAAAGTTCTCCTAAGCCATTTGAGTCATTTGCATCATAGGGCTTAAAATAGATACAACAATAAAACTAACTATAATCCCCATAATCAATATAATAGCTGGTTCAAGTAGCGAGGTTAATCCCATGATTGCATTTTCTACCTCATTATCATAATCTCTTGCAATAGCATCTAACATAAGCTCCAAATTACCTGATTTTTGCCCCGAATCAATCATCTTAATAACAATTGGAGGAAAAACTTTAGTTGCTTTTAATGGCCCTGCAATCGAGTTTCCCTCACTAACAGAAGTAATCGAATCTTCAATTGATTTTTTTAAGATAACATTACCCATAACATCTTTTACAATTCTCATAGACTTTAAAATATCTACCCCTGATCTTAATAAAACACTAAAAGTAGAAGCAAACCTTGATATTCCGACCTTTACAATTAAACTACCAAAAATTGGCATATGCAACACAATTCTATCAATCACTTTTCTACCCGACTTTGTTTTATAATATTGTTTTGTGAACACAACCAAAGCCACAAAAGCTAAAAAAATATAAACAAAATAGTTCGCCAAAAAATCTGAAGTGTCAATTAATAATTGAGTATTCCAGGGTAACTCTTGTCCAGCACTTGTTAATACTGTAACAATATTTGGTATTACAAATGTCATTAAAATAAAAACAACTAATATGCTAGTCATTACCATAAAAAGAGGATACATCAAAGTCGCAAAAATTTTATTTTTTAGCTTTGCTTGTTCTTCCATAAATTGAGCCAATTGATTTAAAATAGAAGATAACTCTCCTGATGCCTCTCCAGCTTTTACTAATGATCTAAATATTTCTGAAAAAATCGAAGGATACTGACTTAAAGCCTCATGAAAAGTTTTACCCTCTTTAACTGCTTGGTCTATTTCTATAATAGCTTTATTAAAAGAGGGAGAAGTAATCTGCTCTGAAATTGTATTTAAAGCATCATCTAAAGTAAAACCTGAGCTTAATAAGGTAGCTAGTTGTCTAATAAAAAAAACCAACTCTTTTGTTGTAACACTTACCCTGTTTCCACTAATAAGTTTTACAGCTGATTTAAAGTTTAACTTTTTTCCTTCTAGCCCTATAGAAACAACATAGCGACCTGACTTTTTTATTTCACGTCTTGCACTAGCTTCATCAGAGGCATGAACCTGTCCTTTATTTTCATTTCCACTTTTATCTAAAGCTACATAATGAAAAGATGGCATAATAAACTCCTAGATTACGCTACTTTTAATACTTCTGAAAGTGTTGTTAAACCTTTTATCACTTGTGAGATTCCGTCATCTCGAAGTAATAAACCTTTTTTTCTTTTGAAGAAATAATCATTTTTAATCTCAGAAGAACTTGCTCTTTTACCAATCATTTCTCGAACCTCATCATCTATTTCTAAAAACTCAAAGATTCCTTGTCTACCCTTATACCCCATATGGTTGCACCTCATACAACCCTTTCCTTGATAAAACTTTCTTTTTGGATTAATGTTTAAAATTTCTAAAGACAGAGCATCTGGAGTGTAAACTTCTTTACAATGTTTACAATTAACTCTAATTAGCCTTTGTGCTAATACAGCTATTAATGAAGATGATATCAGATATGGTTCAACCTCCATATTTATCAATCTGGTAATAGCACCTGCTGTGTCATTAGTATGGAGTGTTGAAAAAACCAAATGCCCCGTCTGTGATGCTTGAATCGCTATTTGAGCTGTTTCTGGGTCTCTAATTTCTCCAACCATAACAACATCTGGATCTTGCCTTAATATAGACCTCAAACCAGTTGAAAAAGTAAAACCAATCTTTGCTTTAACCTGAATCTGAGAAACCCCTTCTAGTTGATATTCAACAGGGTCTTCAATCGTAATAATATTTTTTTCTTTAGATTTAATCGTGTTTAATACGCTATAAAGGGTTGTTGATTTACCCGACCCTGTTGGCCCTGTTACTAAAATAATACCATTTGGTTTTGTATACTGTGCATGAAAATCTTTTAGAAGTTTTTTTGGAAATCCTAAGTTTGCAACATTTAATAAATCAACATTAGTATCAAGTAAACGCATCACAATACGCTCACCATGACTTGTTGGTAAAACAGATATTCTTAAATCTACTACTTTGTCTCCAAGAGATATTTTTAAACGCCCATCTTGAGGTAATCTTGTTTCTGCAATATCAAGATTTGACATAATTTTGATACGAGAAGCAATAGCATTTTGCACTACCTTTGGAGGAGATGGTTGATCATACATAACCCCATCAACACGATTTCTAATTTTAATTGAATTTTCATAAGGTTCAATGTGAATATCTGATGCCCTATCATTTACGGCATGATAAATAATAGAATTAACAAATCTAATTACAGGAGCTTTATTGGCCATATCCAATAAATCTTCGGCTCCACCTAGATCATCTAAATTAATTGTATAATCTGCATCTTCAATATCTTTAATGGCCTGAGATGCTAAATCTTTTTGTGAGCCATAACACTCATTGATAGCTATCTCTATCTCAGAAGATTTTGTTAAAACGGGTTTTATATTTAAACCAAGCAATTGCCTCAGATCATCAAACAAATGTACTTTTAAGGGGTCACTCAAAGCTAATACTAGCTCTTCTCCAGCTTGATAACATGGGCAAAACTGATGTTTTTTTGCAAAATCAATTGGTATTTTCGCTATAATAGCTGAATCAATATCTAACTCATCAATTTTTGGAGTCCATGGCAAATTAAATTGCTCTGATAAACATTCTAATAAGTTTTCTTCTGTTATTATCTCTTGAGATATTAAAACTTCTCCAATTCTTTTGCCTTGATGCTCTTTTTTTTGAAGATTAAGAGCAACATCTAATTGCTCTTCGCTTAAATATGACTTCGATATTAATATTTGACCTAAAAATTCTCTCATGATTCCTCATTCTTTTTTGAGCTTATCATTTTTCAAGCTATCTTTTATCTGATGAATCAAGCTATCAAAATCTTGATCTATTGATTTATTTTTTGTTTCTTCGTTTTTAGTAGATTTAATATTTCTTTTTAATGACTCAATCAATCGCTCATAGCTATCACTACTCTTAGTTTGTTTACTTGAGTTTTTAACAACCATAGCATTAGCATCTCCAATAACTCGCCCTTTTTTAACAATAATTTTCATTTTTCTTTTTGGTATTTTTATTATTTTACTACTTTGTATTTTTCTTGCTTTTTTTTCAGAAACTTTTTTGGTATTTCGCTTTCTTTTACTTTTTAAACGAGCCAGTTTTTTTCTAATAGATGACATTAAAGATGGGCGGGATTTTCTCTTTCTTTTATTTAACCTATTGGTAGTTTTTTTTCTTTTTTTGTTCTTTTTTAATTTAGAGACCTTCTTTTTTACCATTTTAGCAGGCTCTACCTTTTTAATTTTAAGCTTACTTACTTGTAAAGTTCTAGGTAATTTTTTCACCCTTCTTCCTATTCTTCTTCCGAAGTCTTCACCAGGTAATCTTTGTCCTATTGATTTTTTTATTTTCTTTCTTGATAATTTTTTTTCTACTTTTAAAATCTTAGGAGTCTCTATTTTTAAAACTACTTTGGGAGCTTCTATTTTTGAAGTCACCTTATTAACACTCTGTAAAATTTTAATTTCTACTTTTTTTTCAATAGGTACTTTTCGTATTTTTAATACAGGAACTTTAACTTTTGCTACCTTTTTAATTTTTGGTAATTTAACTTTAGATTTCTGACTTATTTTTTTAGATAAAGGCTCTAAAAATCCATCTCTAGTAATTCTTTGAACTGTTGGTATATCTATTTTTGGTTGATTTAAAGCATCTCTTATCAAGCCTGAGCCATCTTTAAATGACATTGGATGAGCTTCTCCATCATCTAAAACATTTTTTAAATTTCCATTAAAATGATCTGTAAGTTTAACAACTTCTTCTTCATTCGTTAAAATATAAGGAGTCAAAAAGATAAATAAATTATTTTTTTCTCTTCTTTTTGTTTTACTTCTAAATAACTTCCCCAAAAAAGGAATCTTTGATAAAAGAGGAACTTCATTTAAACTTTCTGATTTTGATTCTTGAATCAATCCTCCAAGAACAATGGTTTCTCCATCTTTAGTACTCACAACTGTCTGAATAGCACGCTTAGTAATAATTGGAATATCAAAAGCAAATAAACTATCACTACTTCTTGATTTTATCTCAACATCGACCTCCAAACTCACTGTTTTTTTCTGTGATATACGAGGCTTAATTTTTAAATTAATTCCTACGTCTTCAAATCTAAAGTTTGATACAGTAAAATTACCGTTATTAACACCTTGATTTACACCCGATGGTAATGGCACGACTTCACCAACTATAATATTTGCTTCTTGATTATCTTTTGTTAAAATTTGAGGTGAAGCCAATACATTCGCTCTTGAAGAAGTTTTAACAGCTTTTAATAAAGCACCTATATTCAAAGGATTTTTTATAGCATCTTCTACACTATTAATTGTGCTATCTGCAAAACCAATACTTGTACCTGTATCTCCTATCTTTTGTCTAACTCCTAGATTTGTAGCCATAAAAAGCTTATCTCCAGCAGCAGACTGAATCACCCCCATATCAAATCCAATATCTCTTAAATAATCTTGACTAACTTCAACAATTAACGCTTCAACTAATACCTGAGCTCTAAAAATATCTAATCTTTTAATAACATCTTTAATCTCATCATATTGTCCTTTAGAGGCTGTTATAACTAAAGAATTTGTTGCTTCATCAGGTACAATAGATACTTTTTTAACTCCCTTTTTCTGATTTTTATCAAATAATTTTACTAAAAGATCACTCATTTCTTTGGCATCGGCATGCTCTAAATAGTACACATGAATATCAGAAGCTTCTCCATTAAACTTTCTATCTAATTTAGCTGCAATGATAACAGCTGCATCTAATACTCTTGATGACTGAGCTACAAATAAAAGAGAGTTTGTCCGCTCATCTGAAATAATTTTCATAGCATCTTTTGGAAATAGCTCCAACAACTGCTTACTAAGAGTATCTGCCTCAGCATGTTTTATATAATAAAAACGAGTTTCTTTAATTTCCCCCATTTCTTGATCTAAAATTCTGACAGTTTCTCTTATTTGCTCAATATATTTTGGATGACAAACAACAATAATAGTGTTTGTTCGAGCATCTGCTATATAATTAATTCTGTCTTCATCTGCTTCAATGATATTAGGGCTTGATTTAAAAGTTAAATTTTTATTAAAAATACTTTTTAAAGTATTTATAGTTTTGGCAGCTTTTGTATTTTGTAAATGGACTAAATACATTTCTAAAATAGTGTCTGGTTTATCCATTTTTTCTATTAGATTTGCTATTCTTTGTAAACCAAAACTGCTATCAATAATCTGTAACATTCGCCACTCAGGATGAGCTATAATTTGCCCATTTCTACCAATAATAGAATTTGCTATTGAGTTCATTTTACGCACACCAATATGATCTAATTTAAAAAACCTCATTTCCATATTGGCAGATTTAATATCATGGACTCCTTTGTTTCCTACAGTTATATCCATGCCATATTGTTTAGCAAACCTTGTTGGTATAACATATTTAGCAAGACCATGTTTAACGATTGAAAACTGATTAAAAATTAAAGCCTGCTCTAAAATAATTACGGCTTCTTTTCTTGTAACTGGTTTATTAGCTACAATGTTTATTTTTCCCTTTACTGTTGGATCTTTTAAATAATGCTCACCTGAAAATTTTGCTAAGTATTTAATAACAGCATTGATATCTGTATTAGAAAGATTAATTTTCACCTTATCACCAATTTCTTGAATAGAACTTTTTTCTGGTGCTTTGGCTTGTGTCATTTGCGTGACTAATAAGCTAACTATTATAAAAAAGATAAACTTTTTCATTATTAATGCCTCATTTCAAAATGAATATTTTTGTTTTGACCACTTCTAATCAATTCAATATCCACACTTGTATCGTTTTGTAATTTATTAAAAATTTGATAACCCTTTTGCATCGAATCAACCAATTGACCATTAATAGCTTTAATGATATCCCCAGCCTTTATTCCAAGAGCCTCCATAAATGAACCTCTTTTTACATGCAAAACTTTGAACCCTTGGGCTCTTCCACCTCTAAAATAAGGTTGTACCCTCACTTGAGATAATAAACTTGATAGATTTTTAACCTGTCGCCCAACTTCTTTTTGAGTGATATAAACAGTATCTTTTACTTTTGTTATAGCAAAAGCCTGATTTTTAGTCGGTCTTGATACAGAGGTCCTTGTAGCCGAACCAGTATAAACAGCTTTGCCACTCAACAAATCTTTTAAATCATCTTTATAACCTTTTTCAACAATTTCCTGCCGTCTTCCGTTATTATCAATGATAATTTTATGCAACAAAACCTTAGTTAATTTAACACCAGGTTGAATAATCTCACCTATGCTATATACATTATTTTCTCTATTTGTAAGGTTATAAATAAAAGCTACCGAATCATCATCATCCATTATTACACCATGTAGTTCTAACCTTAAATTGCTTGCAACAATTTTTTTAGGTGGAGGCGGAGGTGGAGTCTTTTTTCTTTTTTTAACTCGCACAGGATTTTTTTTCTTAACAATAGGAGGTGGTTTTACTGAAAACAAATCTTTATCAACAATCATTTTTGGATTGATAATTGTATTTTTTTTCTGACCTTTTTTTGCAGTTTTAACAGTATCTGATTTATTATCAGTAATACTTAAACCTTGCCACATAAAAAATAAACGTGCAGAAAAAAGCAATGGTATCAAAAATACCACCAAATCAAAGAGTCTAGCTTTTCTGTATCGCATGAATCTAGCCTAATTCCGTATCAACACAATAAATGTATAAAAATTTCAGTAAATTAATAAGAGATTAAAACCTCTATTAACTACAAAAACTTCGGAAAAACTACGGCTTTTGTTTACTCTTTTAGATTCAGAAAAGCTTATTCATTAAAATTATTTTCTATTTTGCAAAAGAAATAAATTTTTGTACAAAGCCATCTAAATTTGAAATTTCTAAATGAATCCTATGAATAAACTCTTCTTTTAAGTTTTTATTCAAATTAGAAGTTAAAACTTGAGTTTTAAGAGATAGTCCTTCTTTTACTAATCTCCCTGCACCCTTTCTTAAAAAGCCTTTCATTTGTACAATTTCTTTACTTGAATGACTTTCTCTTAAAGAAAATACCTTTGAGTTTTTAGCAAAAAAATCACCTCGGGCTAGTTGTTTGAAAACTATTATACCCTGTCTCCAAACATTAAACTTTGAGACAAATAAATATTTATTATTTAAACTTTTTGTTTGATAAAAGCCTTTTTTCTTTTCAAAATCTATACCAAATTTATTTAAGTTTTTAATATAAAATTTGATAATATCTGTTTCTTTTTCAAAATTATACTTAACAGGATTTGTCGTTTTAGAATAAACTCCTTTAGGAACAACTTGAATCAAGTATGGTCTTTTAGGGCGAAAACTACCAAAAGATGAACTTAATATCTCTACTAATGAAGCCTGTGAAATATTTGTCACAGAAACTAATAGTGGAGTTAAGGGAGTCATTAAACCATCAACAAAATCTCCATTAAAGTTTATTTTTGCTTTTTCTTCACCAAGTAAATTGAGCAAAACTCCAAGTTCTTTTAAAGCTTTTGAAATTTGAACAAAATGCAGCAATAACTCATCATTAGTAAATGGCCTATCTAAATAATAATCAAAGAATCTACTATGAGCATAAGGTATTTTCATACCTTCATTGCGTAAAAAAACTTTTACATCTTGCTCACTCACTAAAGTCTTATCTAAGTAGTTTTTTAAACACCTTTGAAATAAAGCTGAGTTTTTTTTGGTTAAACCAAATCTAGTATTAAAGCTTTTCAACTTTTCATCTAAAGTTTTAAATCCAAATTCTTCAGGGTTAGCCTCTAATAAAATATCATCTACTTTAAAGTATTTAATAAAAATATCACTCAATATATCTATAGACATATTATTTAATGATTTTTCTTTAGAAGAATTTGCTACGTTTATTATTCCCCAGTTTTCTAAAGACAAATCATTGATTGCTTGAGCAAAATGCCAAGAGCTTTGATCCATATAATCAATATTTTTTGTTTGAAGTTTTTTTGATTGTTCTAATATAGCTAAAGCTGAATTATAATGATAAGCACGAGCTTGATCATAAATTTCAAAGTCAGATATCAACGAATTGGCTAAATTACCATCAGGAAACCTTAATGACTTTCCATTTGATTTACTAACTACATTCGGAATCATAATAGTATTATTGTCATGAGCTTTATCAATCAAATGAGATGTAGATAAATATAAATACTCTTGAATGCCAATTTTATTTAATACTTCACATAATTCTCTTAAAGCATCTCCTTCAACTCCTCCAAAAAACAAAACCCTTTCTTTTAAGTCGCCATTTTTCATTGGAAAAATTGCCATAAACGGACTCTGATATACTCCGATTGGCTCTCTTGGAATAAATCTTTTACTCAAATCTATTTTACGTAGTCCAGATTTATGAATAGAAAGTCCATTTCCAATAATTAATGTTTTATAAAGTCTATGCTCTTTTTTTTGCTTTAAAAAAACTAAAACATCTTTCTCAAAAATTTTAAAAGTTTTATATTCTTCTTTTGATAAGAAGTTTGATTTTATATTTTGTAAAGACGAAAACTTTGAAACTTTCCAAGTATCTACCCCAAAGTACCCTTCTTCAATGAAGGTTCTTTTTAAAACTTTCAGAAAGTTGGTCCCGTATAAACCCTTTAAAAAATCAAGACTCATTGAAGCAAATTTTCTCTCCAGTAATCTTGAAAAAATTTGTTTTCCCTTGCCAAAAATGACTCTTTTAATATCTTTTGGTAAGTTATATAAAGACTCTTTAAATAATGAACTCTTATAATTTACTCTATCTGCTACATGAAAGTCATACCCTGAAATTTTTTCGTCTAAGAAAAAATTATTACCTTCACGATAACAATAAAAATAAGACAGAACTTGCTGAATACTTTGATCATCTCTAATATTGGTTAAAATTAACTGCCCTCTAGACTCTTTTGTTGGTGGCACTACTAAGTATAAAATACCCTGTTTAGCAGAATGAGAGTCACCATAAAATGGATAAAGATAATAAACTTCTTTGATCCCCTCTTTTTTTAAAAAATAATAGGAGTCATACAAACTACCAAAATGATGTTGCACCTTAAAATTATTTTTTAAAGCATAAGAAACCAAACCAAGTGGGGTATTTGCAAGTACCCAATCTTTTGCTAAAAGTTGAGACTCTTTTGAATTTCTGTCTAGTTGATCACCTAAAATTTTAAACCCCAAACTTTTAGAATACTCTAGTTGTCTTTGTTTTAAAGACATCTCCTGTAAACGTATTTTTTTTACGTTATAAAAGCTGTCTTGAGATAAAAGATTTAGCAATGGACTTGCATTAGGGAGGCTAAGTAAAGAAAATATTAATAAAAATATGATAGATTTTTTCATGTATATCCTTGATTAAATCATTATATAATTTGTTTTAAAGTCTGATAATTCTAAGTTTTTTCTAATTTCTACAATTATCAAATATATTAAGTTCAACACATTATACCTATGTAAACCTAGACCCTCAAGTTTTTATAAAAGTTTAAAGATAATAAGCAAAATAGAAACTACAAATTATCCTAAAAAAATGCTAAAATTGTATATGAATCGAATGCTAAAATTATCATGAGCATTCTATATTAATTAATCACAGGTAGTTTTAAGTGAAATTAAATAAATAACTTTGAAATGAAGTATCAAATGACCCACCCCGAATATAAAAATTCTAAAATTTTAATCGTTGATGATGAAGCTATTTTTTGTACCATGATAAAAGAAGTTCTTAAGCCCTATGGTTTTATGATTGAATCTTCGACTCAATATGATTTAGCCCTAGATTTATTTGATAAAAATAGGCATGCCCTAGTGCTTTGTGATTTTAATTTAGCAGGGTCCTCTAAAAATGGACTAGATATTGTCAGAGAATTTAAAAAGAAATCAGAACTCACTCAAATTATTATGATTACTGGTCGCCCTAGCCTTGAGCTCGCTGTAAAAGCTTTTGAAACTGGCATTTATGACTTTATGGTAAAACCAGTAAACATGAGACACCTAAAGCAAAAAGTCGATAGCGCTCTTTGCCAGTATCATTTAAAGTTCCAAGAAGAAGAACTAAAAAGAGATCTAAAAGAAAAAAACTCTCAATTAAAAACAATCAACCAACAATTAAGAGACGCTTTAGATGAATCCAAAAAGTATCAAGCACACTTAGCCCACTCCACTAAATTAGCTGGTGTTGGAGAAATGACAGCTAGTATCGCCCATGAGTTCAATAATATTTTAGGTGCAATTAGGGGTTACAGCCAACTTGCTATTCGCTCTTCTCATGATACCCAATATTTACTAGAAGCACATAAAAAAAATAAATTAGCTGCTGATAAAGCCATCAAAGTTGTTTCTAATTTATTACAATTTAGTAAAAAGTTAACTCCATCTATGGAGATCAATGATATTAATCAAGCTATAACAGAAACTATCACCCTCTCACTTCACCATTTAAATTTACAAAAAATTAAAGTTGAAACCATCTTAGATGACATACCCCAATTCAAGTTTGATAGTGGTCAACTTCAACAGGTTTTTTTAAATTTAATTACAAATGCTTGTCAAGCAATGAAAAGTGGAGGCAACTTACAAATTACAAATCAATATAAAAATAAAGAAGTTATTTTACACTTTACTGATACAGGCGCTGGAATCTCTCAAAAAAATATTAAAAAAATATTTTTACCATTCTTTTCTACCAAAGGTAACGATAATAATGCCATTGGTACTGGTCTTGGGCTTTTTGTCTCTAAACAAATTATTGAGTCTCATAATGGAGAGATTACAGTCTCTTCTAACGAAAGTGGATCACATTTTAAAATCACCCTTCCATGCAATGGATTATTAGAAAAAGTAAACTCCACACCTCCTCAAAAAGAAACTCCCATCAAAGCAATTGTTGTTGATGATGAGTCAGACATTTGTGAAGTCCTATCACACTTTTTAAGAGCTAAAGATATCGAAACAATAAGTGCTTATACTGGCAAAGAGTGCCTAGACCTTCTTGAAAAAGATTCTAATTTTGATTTAATTTTAATGGACTTAAACATGCCTGAAATCAATGGAGATGAGGCTTTACATGTTATTAAAGAAAAATACCCTGATATCATTGTATATATTATGAGTGGGTATGGTACAAAACGAAAAATTGATGGAATACTGTCTATTGGAGCAGATAAATATATATCTAAACCATTTGATTTAGATACTCTTGATAGATACATTGATGAAGAAATTATAAATATAAAAGAAAAGAGCTACTTACAGCTCTCTTAAAATGACGTTCATTTTTAATTTCAAGCTAAAAAACCATCTTCATCTTTAACTATATCTTGAAACTTAATCCAAATTTTACCTTCACTGCTATCATTGATTCGTGCTGTACGTAACTGATAATTAATATCAATAATTTCTAAAGGGTCTATACCCTTATCTTTGACTACAAAAACCCAGTCTCCCAAATAAAACTCTTGCTCTCTTATTAGCTTTTGGTCGATTAATCTCTTAATCATTTTACCAACTTGCCGTTTTAGGCTTTGGTACTCTAAAGCATCATCTTTTAAACCTAAATTTAAGTCTTCGTTGATACCAAGAACTGTTTTGTTTATCTCATCTTCAAATCTTTTCGCACGTTTACGATTTACTTTTTTGATACCTCTAGCCATATTTGTCTAGTCCTTACTTACAAGATAATTTTTTAGTTTTATAATCTAAACCGACTGTTTTTGCTTTTGCAAGTAAACAAGATTTTCCACCATTTGATAAATATTTATCTACCAATATTTGATAACTTTTTTGACTTGTTTTTATAGCTTTAGCATCTGAACCTAATTGAACTCTAACACCAGCAGCTCCCATAGCTCCAATTAGTGGAGTAGGTAAACCTTTATAATTATATTTATTCAATAAATCTGCCCATTTACCTACTAATATTTTATGTAATCTTGGATCAAAGTTTAGTGTATTAGCATTAGAAGCTAAAATTGAATATTTCACAATCTTCACAGAAGCCCTACCACTACCATATACTCTTGAGTCACAAAAAAATGGAGGAGCTTTATAAATTTCTGGTTTTTCTGGTTTTGGAGCTGGTTTCTCTGGTTTTGGAGCAGGCTTTGGAGCTGTGGGAGGGATTGGTGCTTCTGGCAGATTTGATAGTTTTTCTTTTAACTCTTTTATCTCATCTAAGATAAAGTTTTTACTTTTTTCATATTCTTCCATCTTATTTCTTAGAGCTTTTAGTTCTTCTAAAACTTTATCTTTATTTTCATCAATCTCTTTTAGCTTTTTGTTGATACTATCAAATTGTTTATCTTCTGTTTTTAAATCAACAATATCATTTTGTAATTTGCCAATATTACCTAAAGATTTTTCTATTTTTTCTCTTAAAATTTCTATCGATAGTTTCAAATCCTCAACTTCATTTTCATCTGTTGGAGGAGTTTCTGTTTCTTCATCTTCTTTAGTATCAGTTTCTTCGGGCACACTTTCTTCATTATCTGATTCATCTTTTGAGCTCTCACCTTCTGACTCTTCTAAAGATATTTCATACTCTTTTAATTGAGAATCTATTAAAGATAAAACATCAACTAAAACCTCACGGTGTGTTTGAAAAATTCCATCTTCTCCGTTCATCATACGATATCGTAAATTAGATTTTATTTTTTTTAAAAGAGGTACGAAATATTTCATTTTTTCTAAATCATATTTTGAAATGAACTCATAAAACCCCAGAAGTTTTTCATCTGGATCTTTATCAAAATTAGGTAAAATCTCATTATAAACTTTATTAAAGATAAGCTTATACTCATTTGAGTTTTCAAGACTTGGATGATGCTCAAGTAAAGAACTTTGTAATACTAATTTATGTAAACTAGCTTCAAAAACCTCGTTAGCAATAAAACAAGTTGTAGTTAATAAATAAATAAAAATAGATAGTAATATTTTTTGCATAAAATCTCCTAAAACTAACTACGAAATATTAGACTAAATGTTTCAAAATAAAAAAAAAGATTCATAAAATATGAACCCTTTTTAACAAAATTATTATTTATTTAAAAGTAATCATCAAATTCCCAGTCTGATAAATGATCATAAGACCTCGGCCCTACATTCTTTCTTTTTAGAATAATTGTTTTTGATCCCCTCACCATAGAGCTACCATCTGATTTTCCTAAGCTTTTTTTTACACTTTCACTCATTTTCTTAACAATTAGCTTAAGAGTGACAGGGTCTATTTTACCCTCTGCAATTAGCCTTTTTTGCTCTTCTTTCTTTTTTTCTTCTTCTTTTTTCTTTTGTATCCCAAGTATTTTATCTTGCTTTTCTTTTTCTATTGCTTCTTCTGCTAATTTCTTCTCTTCTTCTATTTTTTTTAGTTTATCTTGTTTTATTTTTTTTTTAGCGTCTTCAATAGCTTTTGCTTTTGAATCTATTTTTAATTTATTTGCTTTAATTTTAGCAGCCAAAAAAGTAAGTTGTCTATGACGACTTGTAGGCACATACCCCTCTTTTTCAACCAATTTTTTTATATATCTAATACCCTCTGATCTTAAATTGGGTTTACCCTTTCTTCCACCACGAGAAGTTTTATGACATTTTACACAGCTTTGGCTTTCTTTTTCAGCCATTTGTTTTGTTGCATGTAAATTGTTCAAACTTAATATAAAATAGATGAGTGATATTAATGTTATTTTTTTCATAATATAAGGCCTTAAAACCAAAAATAATAGTTTATTCTATAATGCTTTTCGACCTCTATAATTTTTTTTAAAATGTTTTTATTTATGATTGTATTAGCTGCTAGAGAACAATTTACTCAAGCTAGACAAAAAAACATATATTTACTCTATTTTGTAAGTATAAGAACTTTTTTTTAATAAACCTTAGTTATTTTAGAAAAGAAAACTTATTCGTATTTTGACAATTTAACTTATATAAAAATCAGTGTATATTATTACAAAATAATATTGAGTTAAAATATATCATTAGCTTGTATCTTTTTTGCTTAGAAAGCAAAAAAAACCTTAAACCGAAATTTAAGATTTTTTTAAAGCTTTAAAAAGCATTCCCGAAATCAAGTCGGAGCCCTAACGTTTTTCCATCTCTTAGATGTCTAAGCTTTRACACTTAACAAGCTCTCATGCGATTTAGTCTATCTTTAGAGTATTTGGTTTTTAACAATATCTAGTTACCTAGAACCCAATACGTGGTTATTACCACTCTTTGGTTTTTTTGTTAAGACCTACTTACAAGTTGCCTTGCTCGTCCTCTTTTGATCTTACTAGTCGCTCCAGAGTTTCACCCCTAAAAGC
>NVVD01000037.1 GCA_002402105.1 Candidatus Cloacimonadota bacterium | reverse complement strand
CGCTTTTTAGTTTATTGAAAAYTTCTTTTGAATTTGTCATATTTATCCTTTAAATTTTATAAAATTTAAGGATACTTCTTTTTCTATTCTAAGTTACCCCTACAACTTGCAAGGACACCTTAAAAAAGATAGAAAGCTTCTAAAAAATTAATGAATACTCCAATTATTTACCATTTTAATGAGAGATAAAAGAATTAATAACCTAATGTGTAAGCTAGCACATTGCTATGGGGATTTGCTGCTCTATTTTATTAGTTTTTTAAGTAGAAACTTGCTCCAACCTAACAACCTCAACATCACCCAACCCAACCTTAAGTTGCTCAATCTCACTATCACTCAAGTCAATAACAGTAGTAACAACAATCAATCCAGTATCTAACAATAAATATAAAACCTCAAAATATCTCCGTAGATGCTCTGCTCTATTATCTGTACCCGATTTAATATCAGCATCAACACCATATAAAACATTTCCAATTCCTAAAAAGTATACAAATTTTCCTTGTTCAAAGAGCTCTTTTTCTATTTTTTTAGCTAAAGGTTTTTTACCTGAATCTTTTGGACCTGTTATTAAAATTAATTTTGATTCTTGGTTATATTTTAAACTTCTATCTCTTTTTGTAATTTGTGAGTTTTCCCACTTTAGGTTTCTTTTAATT
The DNA here is from genome assembly GCA_002402105.1 of Candidatus Cloacimonadota bacterium. Taxonomy (GTDB): domain Bacteria; phylum Muiribacteriota; class UBA6191; order UBA6191; family UBA6191. Next base: position 23,478 of record NVVD01000037.1, on the reverse strand, counting down.
TTTTGATCAATTTGCTTAGAGTTAGTAGACTCTACTTTTGACTTTATATTACCCCCACCACAGATTTCATAATTTTTTACAATTACAAACCTTGAGCTTAGTGGATGACTCGAGTGACAATCAAATGCAATCGGCTCAGATAGCTCTAAAATACACTCTACAATATCATTTTCTTTAACAGTCTTCCTTTTAATACTCGTTAGATTTGAACTATCAAAAATATTTTTTATTTCAATAAGTTTTGCTTTTACCTTAGAACTCATAATTTTAAAGTCAAACTCATCTCCTAAGCTAATTAAGTCACAACCCATATAAAATAAGTTAACCAATATACTAGATGATACTTGAGGAGGTTTATCTGTTGCTTTCACAACTAGCTCTCCTCTACTTATATAAATTTGCTCACTCATTGTAAAAGCTATAGATTCTCCAGTTTTTCCAATTAACTTTTGTTGATTTGGATATTGAGGAATAGATTGTACTTTTGTTTTTTTACCCGATGGATAAAAATGAATTTCATCATCTACCTTTAATTGACCACTTAATATGCTACCCACAATTAAACGCTCTTGATCACCAAAGTTTGTAAACTTATATATATCTTGTACAGGGAGCCTCAAATCCAAATTCTCTAAAGCTTGATTGGCCTCAAAACTATCTAATTGAGATAAAATACTTTCTCCTTGATACCAAGACATTTGTGATGATTTTAAAATTAAGTTTTCACCATAAAAAGCAGATATTGGTATGTAATTTTGAGCAGTGATATCTAACTTTTTTAAAAAACTACCCATCTCTTTTACAATTTGATGATATTTACTTTCACTATAATCAATTAAATCCATTTTATTGATGACAATAGCAATTTGTTTAACACCAAGTAATGATAAAATATAAGCATGTCTTTTTGTGTTTTCTTGTACACCTTCAAAAGCGTCAATAACAAGTAACGCTGCTTCTGCTTTTGCAGCACCACTTACCATATTTTTTAAAAATTCAATATGACCTGGAGCATCTAAAATTAAGTATTTTCTGTTTTTTGATTGAAAAAAAACTCTGGCTGTATCAATTGTTATACCCTGAGATTGTTCATCTTTCAAAGCATCTAACAAAAAAGCGTATTCAAAAATTTTTGAATTATTTTTACACTGCTTTTTTAAGTTTTCTAGTTTACCAAGGGGCAAACTATTTGTATCACAAAGTAAACGGCCAATGACTGTACTTTTACCATGGTCAACATGGCCAACAATTACTAGATGTAATATTTCATTATTTATTAAATCTTTACATATAGCCATCACGCCTCAAACTTTCTAAACTTCCACCATCTGCCTTATCTTGCTCACGACCAGACCTTTCTGCAATTTGCGAAAATTTTCCTGATTTTAACTCCTGTATAATTTCACTTGGAGTCTTTGCTGTAGATTCAACAGAATTAGTACATGGATAACATCCTAAAGAGCGGTATCTTTTACCTGTTCCTTGATCAAAATACAATGAAACCATCGGTATTTTCTCACGCTCTATATATTCCCAAACATTAAGTTCTGTCCAATCTAAAATAGGATGAATACGAACATGTGTACCTTGTGCAAACTCTGTTTTATATTGATTCCAAAACTCAGGAGGTTGAGAGCCTACTTTCCATTGATTTTTTTCATTACGAGGAGAAAAGTACCTTTCTTTTGAACGAGATCCTTCTTCGTCTGCTCTTATACCAGCTATTACCCCTGTAAAAGCTTTTAAGTCATCATCAAGAACATACTCCATTTTTAAATGGTCAAATTTTAATCGTTCACTTTCTCCTGATAAAGTATTTTTTAAAGCACTTGTTTTTAATCTTTTACAACACTCTAATCGACCTATATTTCCATCAGGAAAAGTTTGTTTCGTCTTTAATGACTCTGTATCTTGACCAACAATCATTTGTAAACCCCATTCTTTTACTAATTGATCTCTATATTCAATCATCTCGGGTATTTTATAATGAGTGTCAATATGTATTAATGGAAAAGGAACATGTCCCAAAAATGCCTTTTTAGCTAAGCAAAGCATAACTGTAGAATCTTTACCAATAGACCATAACATGCCTAAATCTTTAAAATGGTAATACGCCTCTCTTAAAATAAAGATAGATTGTGCCTCTAATTTGTCTAAAGGGTCAGTAATTTTTATCATATGCTCTTTACACTTTTTAAATAATTTAAAACTTTTAATACACTCTCATCTACACTTACACCCTCTGTTTGAACTTTTAGTTCTGGATTTTTTGGAATTTCATAAGGGTCCGAAACTCCTGTAAAGTTTTGAATTTCAGATGCTCTAGCTTTTTTATATAAACCTTTTACATCTCTTGTTTCACATATCTCTAAAGAGGTTGAAATATAAATTTCATGATAGTTTTTACACATCAAGCGAACATCATCTCTAGCTGATTGATAGGGCGAAATTAATGAAGCAATTACAATCACTCCATGTTTTTCAAGTAAAGATGCCATAAAACCAACTCTCTTAACATGATCATTTCGTTCATTTTTTAAAAAACCCGTTGGACAGAAGTTTCTAATCAAATCACCATCTAATAATTGTACCTTTTGATGTTTAAGCTCTAAATACTCAACTAACTTTTCTGCAATGCTTGATTTACCTGCTCCAGATAAGCCTGTTAACCATAAAACTAGACCTGATTTATTTTCTTGTTTATTCATACTCATTTTTATCGACTTTCAATACTATTAATTAGACAAAAATGTATATTAATTGTTCTTTTTTGTCGACCTTTATCCTATGAATCAATACTTTTTTATCTTTTTATCTACACTTTTATTAAGTTTGAGCCATTGTGCTACGCTTGGAGATAAAATTTTACAAGAGCGTGAAGCAAGGTTAAGACAATCTTCGAGACTATTAGGAGCATTTAAAGAAAATAATAATAGCTCTAGTTTAGCTGGTGTTCAAAATATTGATACAACTATTATTTTAGATAACTCAAATCAAGCTATTCCTAATTTTACATTGCTTCTAGCAATCAAAACTGCCTTAAAACAAAATATAACCCTTAAGAATTTAAAAAAAATAATTGAAATCGATCATCGTGGTAGTTATTTACAACACGAAACTAATAAATTTCATTTAGATTTTAAATCTGGTATTCATAAAACTTCTGATAACTCTAAAGGTGTTATTAGTGATATTCATAGAAGAATTGCTAACTTAAATAGTGATGAAAATCAATATTTTTTAGGTTTTGAAATGAAAATGCCCTTATTAGATGGTGGTAAAAGTCGTTCTTTATATAATATTGCAAAACTAAATAACAAACTAAAGTCCATAGAATACGAGCAATATAAACAAAATCTCATGAAACGAGTCACACAAATTTTTTTGAATATTATTTTAGAACAAGAAAATATAGAAATTTTACTAAGTCAAATTGAAAAATCTCGACAAAATATTACTTACCTAGAGCAAAACCCAACTAGAGATACTAGATTTCCTATCGAAATATTAAAATCTAAAACCGAATATGAAGAGTTTCGACACCAAGAAATGCTCCTACGACAAAAACAAAAAAATCTTAGAAATGAATTTATTTTTTTACTACAATTAAAAAATCATCTATTTATCTTAGACAAAAATGCTCGTACAAAAGTAATTAAAGAAAAACTATTTGGATTTCAAAAGCTAGCTCTATTAAACTCATTAGATCTTAAAAAGTTAAATATTGAATTAATGAAAAAAAATTTACTAGACTATAAGTTTAAAAGTAAGCATCTACCAAGATTAGACTTTGTTGGAAAAACAACTTATCAACGACTCTTAGATCGTAGTGACTTAGATGAAGTTACTATTCAAGGAGGTTTTAACATTGATTTCTCTATTTTTGATGGACAAAAATCACGAACAAAACTAATTCAAAATAGACAAAGTAAAGAAATTACCAAAAGTAAAATTAAGGCCTTAAAATATAAAATTGATATTGATGTAGAGTCAAAATTTTTATATTTTTTAAATATAAAAAGTCAAATTAATATTACTAAAAGCCATCTTCAATTAGCTAAACAAGTACTATTTGAAGCAGAAGATCGTTACCAAAATGGACAAGTTTCTAAAATAAAACTCTTAGAAGTTAGAATCCAATATAAAAAAACAATCTTTCAATATTATCAAATCCTTAAAGATTTGATATTATCTAAAATGGATTTGTTTTTAATTAGTTCACAACTAAACCTTTCTGTATTTGGTTAATAGGATTTAATGTCAGATATCTCTCAAAAATACCGCTTTCCTTGGAGCTTATTTCACGACGCCTTTTCTGGTAACTCTGTTGTAGATACTCGTTATATGATGGTCAAGTCTATTGCTGATGCTGAGCTAACTCTAGATTATTATGGTTTTTCATGGAAAGACAAACAAGATAGAACTAAATTATTAGATGCCTATGAAAGGTCTCTTATATTTGTTGAAGATACTCTCTTAATACCATATAAAAGTCAACTCTCTATACCTCAAGATTTAAAAAACTGTAAAGATTTAAGACAAATTTTATATTGGACCAACCCCCGTACTAGAAATAGACAAAACCATCTTTGGTCTTGTGCTATTTTAAAAATAGTTCATTCTATTTTACATTTAGAATCTGATTCTTTTAGTCATTATTTTCAAGAAGCTCGTAAACAAATCTTTGACCGTTTTAATGGTCATATTCAAGTTGATGAAAATAATAAATTTTACTTTGGAAAATCAGACGATCATTTAATACCCCTACATTTTTTTGAAGTAAAACGAGAAAAAAACTTTGAATCTAAACTGATTAAACTTTTACATAAAGCAGAAAATACTGCTGCTCAAATTTATGACCATATTGGTGTTAGGGTTGTTACAGAATCTCTAATTGATACTCTAATTGTTTTTCAATACTTGTCATCTTCAAAAATTTTCACCTTTGCAAATATTGCTGCAAATCGCTCCAAAAATACTTTATTAAACTTAGATAAGTGTCAAAGACATATTCAAAAACTTCGACGAAACTATAGTCGTGGTTTATTAGATGATAAAGGTTTTGAAAAAGCTATGAACATAGAACTTCAAAGAGATAAGTTTTTAAACAATAATACATCAGACAATCCTTTTACATTAAAGTCTTATCGCTCTGTACAGTTTACTTGTAGACATTTAGTCAAATTTACAAACCCTAATTATACAAAGCTATATAATCTTTTTAATAATGTAAAATCAATGAATGCACCCTTATCTGTACTACAAGAAATACAAAATATTATGCATACTACTCAAAAAAGAATCGAGTTTTTCTTTCCTTTTGAAATTCAACTTATGGATAAAGTTTCTTTTCAAGAAAATCAAGAAGGTAGTGCATCACATAAAGTTTATAAAGAGAATCAATTAATTGAAGTTCGACAAAGACTTTTAGGACGTATTTTAGAAACTATGAATATATCTAACCCTTCATAAAAAATTAATCTATATTTTTCTTTTTACTCAAGTTACCTTTCCAAGTATACTCATTAAACTTAAAAAAACTATCCGTTTTTACACAACTTATACGAGGGCTTTTTAAAAAAATCAAGCTCCTAGTCTCTCTTACATAATCTTCTAACATTTCTTCTAAAAATGGAAGCACCTTCATTAGTCCTGAAAAAAACATTTCTTTTTTACTAGCTTTAATTATTTTTGATTTAGAATTTAAATAATCTGTTAAGTCTTCAAAAGCTTCTCTAATATCATTTTCATAGTCACAAGCATGAAATACTTCAAAATCATTCCAACTACTCTTTAAAATGGTATAACAAACATCAAATAGTCTATCTTTAGTAATCCACTGTAAAGATAGATTATCTTTATCTCCAACTACAAAACGAGTATTTTTAGAAAGATACTTAAAAAACTCTTTAAATTCGTTTTCTTCATTTTTTCTGGAAAGTATTTTAGGTATTCGTAATACAGAACCTTTTGTTTCTAAATGTTTCGTATAGTTTTCAATAATAATTTCAGCACCTCTTAAAACTTTTGCATCTTCACTAAGAGGATTTGGGATTTCATCTTCTAAATAAGGGGCTTTTCTTGAGTCTCCAAAAACTTCATAACTAGATAAAAATAATACTTGAGGAACCCTTGATTTTTGATGTATCAAACATTGATATAAATGGTCTATTTTCTCTAAAATAAACTCACTTGAGTTTATAATTAGAATACTATCAATACCATAAAGATAGGAGCGTAAAAAATCTTGTTTAGCCAAATCAAATTTACGAAAAGTAAATAGGTCATATGAATTTAAACTACCTAATACCTTTTCGTTAACTCCAACTCCAACAACTTCAATATTTCTATCTAAAAAATATTTTGACATCTCTCTAGCTAAAGAGTTTTCCATATCAAATATAAGCACTTTTTTCATAAATAGTCTTTGCTTTAAAAAAGCCATACTTAATAATTAAGTATGGCTTTTAAATTAAATTTATTATTTGCTACAAATTATTTAATATTAGATTTAATTAACTCTGAAATCGCTGATACTTTTTCATCTAAAATTGTTTGATTATCAGCTTCAACTACAAGTCTTAAATATGGTTCAGTATTAGATTTACGAATATTGTACCACCAGTCTTTATAGTCAACTCTAATGCCGTCTAAATCATTAAATTCACCGCCATCAAATTTATCTCTAACTATAGTCATTAACTCGTCTTTATTTTCAGCTTTAAAATTAATTTCTCCAGAGTAAGCATACTTTTGAATATCAGCAATAAGTGCAGATAAAGGTCTATCACTTTTAGCAACTATTCCTAAAACAATAAATGCACCTATAATGCCAGAGTCACAATAATTATTATCTCTAAAATAATAATGCCCTGCTAGCTCTCCACCTAAAATACCATTACGCTCTCTAAGTAGAGCTTTAGCAAATACATGACCTACTTTACACATTTCTGGGGTTCCACCACATCTTAGTATCTCTTCAATAACAGCTTTTGATGTTCTAACATCATAAATAACTGTTGCTTTATCTATTGCAAGTTGTGATTCAACCATCAAACCAAGAGCAATATCAGGAAAGATGTATTGACCCAACTCATCAACAAATGCTACTCGATCAGCATCTCCATCAAACATAACCCCAATATCAGCACCCAACTCTTTTACTTTATTTTGTAGTTGTATTACATTTTCTAAAACAAGTGGATTAGCCTCGTGATTAGGAAAAGTACAATCAACCTCAAGATTAATGTAAGTTACATCAGCACCGCATTCATCAAATAGTTCTTCTAAGTAAACACCTTCCATACCATTTGAAGGGTCAAAAACTATTTTTAAACCCTTAAGGTCTGTTTTCCATTGGTTTACAAAGTTAATATAACCTTCACGTACATCATGCTTAATAATTTTACCACGGTTTTTAGCAACTGTAGCTTCACCTTTACATAATTCTTCTAAATCAGATAAACCAGTATCATAACCAACAGGTTTTGCATCTTCTTTTGAAATTTTAAAACCATTATACTCTTTTGGATTGTGTGAAGCAGTCATCATTAAACTTGCTTTTGCTCCTAGCTTTGGCCCTGCGTAATAAACTGTTGGAGTTGTACAAATACCAATATCCCAAACATCGCTACCACTATCTAAAACGCCTCTACACATATTTTCAAATAATGAAGGGCTTGACTCACGGGCATCACGACCGATTAAAACATGATCTGAATTTAAAAGTTGTGGTAAAAAGTACCCAACCTTATAAGCCAACTCATCATCTAACCCGCTACCATAAACACCACGAATATCATATGCTTTAAATACAGACATTTAGTCTCCTTGAATAATAATTATATAATTTTGAACGAAAATTTTTCGCTCCCATTTTACATGATTCATTTCAAATGAGAAAGAAAAGCAAGGAGCTTTTTTAAGATTCTATTAATAAAGTATCTTTTCTATTATCTTCTAAGATTTTATCTTTATTTAAGTGAAACCTATCTAAGATAGAGTTAATCTCACTAGATTGATTTTCTAGATCTTCTGAGGTTATAGAGTTTTCTACCTTATCCAACCATAATATTTTCTGCAAATGTAACAATCTGATGCTGTATCGTCTCAAAATACCTTGAAATAGCGGATTGTTTAATTTTTGCAATAGCATTTAACTTAGAGAAAGCTTCATTTCGTACAACACTTACCCATTAATAAATGAGAAAGACCTAGTTTTTTAGATAGTATTTAACTAATATAAATCTTTTATCAAAAAATTAACTAACAATTGAAGTGAAAGTATTTTGTCTGGTTTATCTTGCAAATGTTCGGTATTATTTGGTAGTTGTATAGTCCTTATTACACCTTTATATTCAATAATCAAATGATTCTCTTTATCGATATCTAATAAAACTTGATTCTGGCTCTCTAAGCTTACATTTAAATCTTGTTTCGTTTTAACATTCAAATAACTATTATCTTGTAAAATTGCTTCTATTAAATCTATCTCTTTAAAATTTGATTTTTCTTCAAAAGAGTTTAAATCTATAACTTGCATTATAATCCAAGCGATTAAACCCTTTTCAAAATGATAAGATTCATCACTCATACTCAATAAAAAATAAATTTTTCTTGGTAAGTCTAAATCTCTTTTTCTTATATTATCTAATCCAATTAGAGTAAGTGAACAATTCTCTTTTTTAGTTTTTATTTCAATTTTAACGCCATTTATTTCTAAGACATCATTTTTATATTTAAAGCGATTATCGTTTAATAGTACATCAAACAAGTATTTTTTATATATACTTTCTCTTTGTTTAAAATTAAGTTCAAGCAAATAAACATCATCGTACTTTTTAACAATCTTTAAATAATTTAAATCTGATAAAACCTGTAAATTATCTTGTTTAGTTAAAATAATTTGATCTTCAGTCAAAAAAACGATTTCTCCATCATCAAGTACAATCGATTTTTCGTTCTTTTTATAATAAATATCGCATAATTTAATAAATGCCAAGGTATTATGTATCTGCTTCACCTATCTGTCCCTTTACCCAATAAATTGTTTCTGATACACTCAAATTTAAGTATCTTTATTAAAATAACAATTATAGCATTTAAATTAAAGGTTCATATTATGCAAAGTTGTATTGACTTACTTCCGTTTTCATATCTTAAAAGACTAAACATTAAAGAGGATTCTGTCCATAAAATTCTTGCTCTTTGGAATCAAACTTATAGAAAATATCATAGTCTTGAGCACTTGTATGATTTATTACAAAAAGTTAATTCCAACCAAGACCTAAATCAAGAGAGTAAAAATATTTTATCTTGTTCTGCTCTTTTTCATGATGCAATTTATAACCCAAGACAAAGAGATAATGTTTCACAATCTGCACAACTATTTCAACGCTATACAAAAAATTCTACTCATAAAGATATTCCAACTATCACACAAATTATACTAGATACAGATGCACATCATGCTAGTAATGGTTTATCAAAAATATTTTGTAACTATGATACTCAAATTTTAAAAGAAGGGTTTTCATCATTACTACAATGGGAACATAAAATTGCTAGTGAATTTCAATTTATGGATTATGATAAATATATTCAATTAAGAGTTGAGTTTTTAAGCAACTATGTTCATTTAAATGCTTCTTTACATACCTTAATTGAATATGTAAAATTTCGTAAACAAAGTATTGCTGTTTACCCTGGTAGCTTTGCTCCTTTTCATAGTGGTCATATGAATATATTAAATAAATCTGAAAAAATTTTTGATAAAGTAATTGTTGCTGTTGGTGTAAACCCTGATAAAAGTTTACAAGATAAAGATATCTCTCAACGAACAGAAGAGTTAGTTGATTTATTGGTCAATCGTGAGGTTATTTTTTATCAAGGTTACTTAACTGACTTAGTTCATAGCCTTCCTAAAAAAACAGCGATTGTCAGAGGCTTACGCAATGGTTATGATTTAGAGTATGAAATGAACCAGCTTCGCTTTATAGAAGATATGTCACAAAAAGATATTCAAGTTTGTTTTATACCTTGTGACCGTGAGTTTTCTTATATTTCATCAACTGCAATTAGAAATATGTCTAAATTTGAAGGCAATAGAGAACAAAAGTATTTACCAAAAAAGGTTAAAATTTAATTATGAAAGTTTTATTATTTTTACTTATCACATCACTATCTTACAGTGCATATTACAAAACGGTTACATCCATTTTAATTGAAGGTATAAAATTAGAAAGAAAAAAAGATTTTATCTCTGCTGAAAAACTATATAGAGAATTTTTATTATTTAATGCCACTCATTCTTTATCGTATAAAATAGAAAAAAGATTAAAAAACTTACCTGAAAGATGGGCTCAAGATAAAAAAACTGGATGCAAATTACTTTATAAAAACCCTGCTTTTTCACTATCCTTTAGTTGGAGTGGCAAATGCCTGAATGGTTTTGGAGAAGGTCAAGGCGAGCTCTTAATTAACAAAAACAATCGTCTCATTTTAAAATATGTAGGAGATTTACAAAACGGTAAACTACATGGTCAAGGTAAAAACTATAAAGATGGTATTATGCTTGTTTATTCTGGTCAATTTATCAATGGTCAAGAGAATGGATTTGGCATTGCTTACCGTGTAGATGGAAGTAAATGGTACGAAGGTCCATGGAAAAACGGACAACCTCATGGTATTGGTAAAGACTTCAACACCAAAAATGAAGTAATATATGAAGGTCGCTTTATTCATGGTAATAGAAAAGAACCAAAAACACAAAAGTAATCCTATATGCTAGCTTTTGGCTTCCTTAGATAAAAGTACATTTCTTTTCAATTCTAACTTTGCTAAACTTTAAATAAACTCAGACGATATCCCAAAAAGATAAGTAATACTTACTTGTATTTTTGGAGGATAAATGTCTGCGTTAATCGATCATACTAAAATAAAGCAAAACGCCTATACATTAGAAGAAGCGTCTAAACTAACCAAAATTGGTTCTTTTACTCTTAATATGTATTTAAAATCTTTTTCTTCTCATATTAGTATATTAAAAAATAATAAAGACTCACAAATTTTAAATAGTTCTATCCCTATTTTACAAAAAATACGAGACTTATATCGTAGTGGTAAGTCCACTGAAGAAATACGCTCTAGCTTGAGTCCACTTATCAACAACAAAGCTACAAAAAATAATAATGTAGTCAATCAAAAAACTCATATAATACAAACATTAATTGCTCAAAAAAATGAAATCTGCGATATTAGAAAAAACCAAAAAAAGTTTGAAAATAATACACATAAAAGATTTGATCAAAAAGCTGAATACTTTCAAGTTAAGTTAGAAGAAGTTAGTAATAAATCTCAAGTTTCTTATAAAAACTGTATTCAGCAATTGAACTCTTTTCAAAAAAGTATTGATAACAATAGCTACTTCAAAAAACAGCTAAGTCTATTTGAACAAAAGTTACAAGAATCTATACAAGAACAAACAAAAAAAAATACAGATATCATTTTAGATAAGGTTAAAACTGTTTGGGAAAAACAACAAAAATCTAACCAACATGAGATGAAAAAAATAGGTAGTAGAATTGAAAATTGGGAAAGTTTAATTCGACCTATTATTGACCATCAAATTATTTTAAAACAAGAGATGTCATCTCTTAAAAAGCAAATAGATAAACATCAGCATGATGGAATTTTCGCAAAAATATATAAATATTTCAAAAAGTAAATTTGAACTCTTATTTTTATTTTAAAATAAGAATCAATGTTTTTAAAGTACGCTTGGCCTGAAATGATAAGGTATCATTTCAGGCCATTTACACTAAATAATTTTATCTTTCAAAGAGATATTTTCTAATAGAAACATCTCATGTTTCAGCTCGAAACAATGTTACAAATTGCTACTCATTTTCTTCAAAAAAAGCTTATTTTAGCAGGCATAGATTATGCTTTACACATTGTATAATCACAATAGCTGATTATTACATTTTTGTTTGAAGAAGTCTTTAAACAACATATCCCTTAAGGAGGAAATCATGAAAAATTTAAACACAACAAACAACGGACAAGGTTTCGGTCTTCTAGGTAGCATTTTTTCAAAAAATACTAATTTCTATACAGAAAACCAAATAACTCAACGTATGCAATCTCAACTAAGCAGTCGAGGATTCTAAAAGTTTATAAATTTAAAAAAATACAGGTTCGTTTTGGACTTGTATTTTTTTTATGCTTTTTATTAAAACTTATTTTGAGTCAATACTATTTCATTACTTAAAACTTTTGTTTCAATTGTAGAGTCATAATCAAGTAGCTCTTCAGACATTGTAGTTGAAGAGGTTATTGGGCTCGATAAAGCTCCATTCAACCAATTACCCTGTATTTTTAAGCCTTCTGCTAAAGTGAAAAGGCCCTCTCCATGACGATAAGAGTTTTTAACTATCCCTTGATAGATCTCTCCATCTTCAAAGTAGGTAATTCCATTTCCGTCAAATTGATTGTTTTTATACTCACCAATATATAACATAGCCCCATTTGGTCTAAAAGATTTAGAGTGCCCTTCTTTTTGACCATTTATAAAGCTTCCTGAATAAGCAATATCTCCTGTTTTGTAGTGGAGTTTCCCCTCACCATGATATTGATTATTTTTAAACATTCCCATATAAATTAAGCTTTTATCTTTTCTATAGCTTAATCCAAAAGAGTCCTTTTGACCGTTTAACATTTTTCCATTAAAAATCAAAAATTTAGTTTTAGTTTTATCAAGTTGAAATAGTTTTCCACTACCAGAAATTAAACCATTTTTGCAGCTTCCTTCCCAGACAAAAGATAAAGACTTGCTATCACTTAAAAACATACAGTTCATATTATTTAGTTCTATCAAGTTTGATAAATTAGTCTCTAAGGTATTTTTATTATCTAATTTTAGTATTTTATTTGCAGCAAATTTTTTATATTTTTCAGGAGTATCTGACTTGAGTACTTGTCTATATAAATTTAAAGCTTTTTTAAAATTATTTTGTTTTTCAAAAGAGTTTGCTCTTATAAATAAATAATTTAAGTCTGTATAAGAAAAGCAACTCTGAGTCAAAAAAAATGCGCTCATTATTTGGTGTCTTATCTTATGCATTAGCCTTTTACCCTGTAAAAATATCTACTCAATACTAGAATCGGCTATGTAATTACCTATGAAATACAAAATTCAAAAAGAATATATTAATATCAGTTAAGAACTACAAGTTATTCAATTATACTATTTTTTTGGTAAAATATATATTCATCCAAGCTTAATTTTACTGTTACCAAAAAAGCTAAAGGAAATGTTAAAAGACCAAAAAAAATCTAAAAAAAATCTAAAAATATCAGAAAAGACCCACAAATAAATGTGAGTCTTTTCAAAGTGCAACCTAAATCACTTATAGAATCGTCGAAAAAACTTAAAGTTATTATAGCTCAAATAAAAAGAAAGAGACTATATTTAATATATAGTCTCTTTCAACAACAAAAGAAGGATTACAAAGAGTTTCTTCATCTTTAACGCTAGTTTTTAAAGACTTATGAATTAAGCTCATTTGTATATTCAAGATAACTCAAATAACCATCACGAATGACAATAGCTAATAATTTATTTTTATTACTGTTTTTTAATAAATAGTTTAATTGTTTAACAGAGCTTACTTTATCTCTATTGAATTGAATCAATACATCATTCTTTTTTAACCCTAATTGAGCAGCCAAACTTTTCTTTTTTATACTCTCAATAAATACGCCTTGTGTATGAGGGGATAAGCTCAATGCTTTACGCATATCATCAGTAATTTTTTTTAAGTATAATCCAAAACTATTATTAGTCTTTGAATCGTTAACCATAGCTACTTTTTTATTTTTTTCTGCCATAGTAGCTTCTATTTTTATTTTTTTAGACTGCCTAACAACTTCAAATAAAGCCTTATCACCAATAGCTATTTCTTGTATTTTACTTACAAGTATAGAGACATTTTCAATTGGTGAACCATTTATAGATAAAATAACATCGCCACTTTTAAAACCAGCCTTATCTGCTGGAGTATTTTTAACTACTTTTTCAATTACAACCCCATTTGGTGAAGATAAACCCAAGTATGGCAACATATCTTGTGAAATGTTTGAAACAGATACGCCAAGCCAAGATTTTTTAACTTCACCAAAAATACTCACATCATGAATCATACGTTTTACCAAATTGATTGGAATTGCAAAACCAAGACCCTGACCATTTCTATTTACTGCTGTATTAATAGCAATTACTTCACCTTTTAGATTCATTAATGGGCCACCACTATTACCAGGATTAATAGAAGCATCTGTTTGAATTAAATTATTAAACCTAGTATTTGCATCTACACGAATACTTCTACCTTTTGCAGATACTATTCCTGCTGTAACTGTTTTTTCAAGTGAAAATGGAGAACCAATAGCCAAAACCCACTCTCCTACTCTTAATTTACTAGAGTCTCCTAAGTTAGCTACATACTTTTTAGATAAGTTTTTTTTAAACTCATTATCTTTAATTTGTAATATTGCCAAATCTTGACTTTTATCTTGTGATTTAATAATAGCTAAATATTTTCTACCATCAGATAAAATTATTAATATTTCATCTGCTTGATCTATCACATGAGAGTTTGTCACAATTAAGCCTGATTTATCAAAAATAACCCCGCTACCTTCTCCTTTTGTAGGACTAGTCATAGTAGGTCTTTTTTGTATCATTCCAAAAAAAGGGTGAAAACCATATCGGGATCCCTCTAAGACCTTAGAACGTGATCTTACAACTATATTAACCACACTAGACCCATGATTCTCTACAATATCAGCAATAGATAGTTGTGAATGATAAGGGATAGCATAACTACTACTTACTCCTAAAAGGCTAATACCCAAAGCAAACATAATATCTCTCATATAAACTCCTTTAAAGTTATTTAGGCTTAAACTATCTTTCTTTTACCCTTAGCTATATAAGACTTTGCAAAAGGACTAATAGCGCGTTTTTGTGACATTTTAGAAAAACAATCATTACAGCGCTTACTTCTTGTATGGTCACTACTTGGAGATTTTGTTTTTACTTGTAAACAATCAATACATAAAATTTGGTTCTTTTCCATGTGAAACTTTCTAAATCTACATTCTTCAATAATTCTCATCATTACTCCTTAGTAAATAGTTTGTTTTTTAATTGATGAATATATTGTAAATCTTATTGCAAGTTTTTATGTCACAGAAGTGTCATCTCTTTGTAAAACAAATTACACCCACCCATTATTTGGTTAAATCCTATCTATAGGCGGTTTTTTGTTGTTTTTTGACTAATCTTTAAAGTTTTTAGCTTCAATTAAATATCATTAATTTAAAAGATTTTCTCAAATTTACAATTACATGACTTTTATTTTGATAATCAAGTTCATTTATTATACCCAAATGCAAATACTTTTACTATTTTGGGTTCATAATCTTTATACTGAACAAATAGAACTCCATGTTGATGGAGCTTCTATTTTTTATAATAAAAAAACTCCTGATAAGGTTTTAAATTACCTATCAGGAGTTTTTTAAATATCAAAGATTACAAGATTACATTGAGAATGCTTTTAGCATCTTTGCATTTTTCTTAGCTGTTAAGCGATGAGCATTTCTCTTTAATAAAGTTTTAACAACTCTATTTTGATGCTTAACATCTACATTATCTCTAACTTGCTTGATTACTTTGTTCCATGTGAAAAACAAATCTTTTTCAAAAGTACCTTTAAAATATTCAAACTCAATATAAAATAAAGTTTCTCTAGCATCAAACTGTAGGTTATTTATTTTAGCTAAATTATCATCTTGAGGAACTGTTTGCTCTAAGTCTAAGATTTCTTCTCTAAATCTCTCTTCTGCTAAACGAGCAGCATTTGCAACTGTATAACTAGCAACCATAAGTCCTCTAGTTTGAACATTTCTATAATGACTATCCATTAAAGATAATAAAGATTTAAATTCATAGATTGATAATGTACCATTAATTTTTGCTACGCCTTTTGGCAAAATATTTTCATCAACTAAATCACGTGGCATATCATTTGATTTTAAGAATTTAACTAATTTTTTATGAGTCTTATAATCAACTGCATTTTTATCTACATATAAATCAGCCATCATAAAGGGTATATTTTTAGTTTTTGACTCTTCTGTAAATGCCTCATCTGATAAAATCTTTAAAAAAGAACGAAATGATTTAAAGTTATATGCTGCTTGGTTTAAAGAAACATAAAATCCAACTAAACTATCGCCATGCTTTGAACTTAGTTTAGCTACAGATAGACCTGATAATAAGTTTTTAAATTGATCTTGATCTAAAGGGTTACTTTGTAAATAAGCACTTACTTTATTAAATTTTTCTTGACTAGATAAACTATATACTGAGCTAATTAACTCACCAACAGATAATGCTGCTTCGTTATCTTGAGAATCTTGAACTTCACCCTCTTGAGGTTGTCCTTCTTCTTGTCCTTCAACTTCTGTACTTGTTTCGCTATCTGCAAAAATTACCTTAAAGTTACTAGTTTTATGAATATCTGCTGCTTGAGTTGTAGACATTAATCCACTACAAGCTAACATTGTACTTACTGCAAATACGCTAAATAATTTTCTCATTTTCTATCCTTTATATAATATACTATTTTCTTAACTTATTATTTACATATAATAATATAATTAAATGACCATTAGTCAAGCCTTACAAGTAAATTTTTAAATAAAAATTAATTGAACCTGAACATCATTTATTTTTTTTATCTCAATTTCAATATCAATAAACTTTTTTACTATTTCAATATTTGTTTTTGTATGCATAGATAAGTTGCTACACAACAAACTACCCTTTGCATATACCATTGGTATAATAAGTTGATCGCATAAAAACTCACCTATAGGTGCTTTTATATTAATATAATTATTTACTTGATTAATACAGTTTTGAGCTATACTTTCTGCTTTTATCCCTCTAAATGCAAAACTATAAAAGCTTTGAGTAATAGTACTTGTAATTACGTCTATAGCAACTACGTTACCAGGGCCAATAGAGTCTAATTGCTCAATACAATCTCTATCATCAAAATCAATATTTAGCTTTTTTCTAATTGTAGATAGCTCTCTACTTGCTATAGAAAAAGGTAAATTTGAATGGATTATTTTTGGTTTTATTTTTAATAAATCTCCAAACTCATTGATAGAGACTCTTGATAAGCATTTTATTGGATTAATTATTATACAAAGTTGACCCCCACCAGCTGGATAAAAACCAGCTCTTTTCAAACTCATCTCAACATCAACTCCCATTTTTTTTAAAACTGGTAAAAAAGAGTTTTTTAAAAAATCAAAAGGCGGAGCCATAGGATTATGTGTTCCTCCTTCTAAATATAAAGTACTTTTTTTATTAAGTAGCATCAAAGCAGGTAAAATTGTTTGTAAAACTAAAATACAAGAACCAGCTGAACCTACTTTAAAGTCATAATCTCCACTTTCTACTTTACTAGGAAAAAATGATAATTTTGTTGAACCAATAAAGTCACCTTCAACTTTTGCATTAGAAATTTTAATTGCAGCTTTAACTGCTGTTAAATGTTGCCTTAATAAACCAGACTTTTTTCTATTTGCTCTTATATTTATAATTTCAAAAGCTTGATTTGTCATCATTGCAAGTGTAAGAGAAGACCTTAAAATTTGACCTCCTCCTTCACCAAATGAACCATCTACTTTTATCATAATTATCCTTTAACACAAACAATTTGTTTTAGAGTGTATACAATTTCTACTAACTCTTCTTGAGCTTCCATTACTTTATCAATATCTTTATAGGCTTTTGGAGACTCGTCTAAAACACTTGCATCTTTCTTGCATTCAACACCCATAGTATCTATCTCATGTTGTTCAAGAGATATTAACTTCTTAGCTTGAGTGCGAGACATTACCCTACCTGCTCCATGGCTACAACTACAAAAACTATCTTTATTCCCTTTTCCTCTAACTATAAAAGATTTTGCTCCCATTGAACCTGGTATTATTCCCATATCACCAAGCCCTGCTTTAACCGCACCTTTTCTAGTGACATAAACATCTTTGCCAAAATGATGCTCTAAACTAATATAGTTATGATGACAATTAATAGCTTCTTTTTTACAAGTAAAAGCAGGAATTTTTTTTGTTTGAGACACAGCTACAATTAAAGCATCCATCATAATATCTCTATTAATTTTAGCGTAGTTTTGAGCCCAAGACACAGCCTGAACATAATCTTTAAAATAATCGGAGCCTTCTTCAAAATAAGCTAAATTTTTATCGGGCAAGTTTTTCATTTGTCTTTCCATATCTTTTTTAGCTAATTGAACAAAATATGTACCTATACGATTTCCTATCCCTCTTGAGCCACTATGCAACATAAACCAAACACCATCATTTTCATCTAAACAAACCTCTACAAAATGATTACCTCCACCAAGGGTCCCTAGCTGATTCATTTGATTTTCTTTACGAGATAATTTTGGATACTTAGATAAAATATCATCATAACCACTCTTTAATATCTGCCATGCTTTTTCTTGTGGGTCAGGGGCATAATGCCAAGTACCCTTATCTCTTGAACCTCTTCTTGCCTTGCCACTACCATGTGGAATAGCTCTTTCAATATTAAAACGCATCTCTGCTAAAGAATCAGGTAAGTCATTTGATTTTAGAGAAGTTTTTACAGCCATCATTCCACAACCAATATCAACACCAACAGCAGCTGGTATGACTGCATTAATTGTTGGAATAACGCTTCCGATTGTAGCTCCTAGTCCAAAATGAACATCAGGCATAACAGCTAACCACTTATGAATAAATGGTAATGAAGCAGTATTTAACAATTGTTTTTTTGCTCCATCATCTAACTCAACTCCTTGTACCCAGGCTTTAATTAATCCACCATTATTTTCTGAAATTACATCATATGTACGACTCATTTTATCTCCTTTTTATTAAAAACTGATTATTATTCACAGCTTTTCTAACGCAGAAGATGTGCCAAGTTTTTAAAAAGTTCAAATTATATCAATAAACCCTTTATTAATCTCGCTTACAGAGCCTAATTTAAATGCCAAAAAATTATAGGTTTATTTTTTTTATATAAAATATTATAGTAAACTAGATTTATTTCTATTTCAGATAAGGTTTAGATTTTTCCACTTCGGTCGAAACGACGGGTATATATAGTCAAGAGTCCTACCTTTGAAAGCAGTTAATTATGAAAAAAAAAGTAATCATAGGCTTTTTAGGCACTACGCTTGATAAGGGGCAAAGTTCACAAAGATGGGAAAAGTGGCGACCTACTATTGATTTATTAAGTTTTGATGACTTAGTTTTTGATCGGTTCGAGTTATTATATGACCAAAAATATAAAAAACTTTGTGATGTTATTTATCAAGACTGTTTACAAGTATCACCAGAAACTACTATCAATAAACATTTAATAGATATTCAATCACCATGGGACTTTGAAAATGTATTTTCTACACTTTTTGATTTTGCTAAAACTTATCCTTTTAACATAGATAATGAAGATTACTACTTTCATATAACAACTGGTACACACGTCGTACAAATCTGTTTATTTTTATTAACAGAGTCTAGGCATCTACCTGGTACATTAATCCAAGTACATCCTAACTGGAAAAGAAATAAAAAAACTGGTGAATCCAACTATAGTATTATTGATTTAGATTTATCAAAATATGACCCTTTAATTACAAGATTTCAAAAAGAAAGTTTTGAAGCAACAAACTTTTTAAAGTCAGGTATTCAGACAAAAAACGATAAGTTTAATCAATTAATTGAAAAAATAGAAAAAGTATCTAGCTACTCTAATCATCCAATTTTATTAATGGGCCCTACAGGTTCTGGTAAATCTTTACTTGCAAAAAAAATATTTGAACTCAAAAAAAATAGGCATAAAATTACAGGGAACTTTATTCAAGTTAACTGTGCCACCATTAAATCAGATACAGCAAGCTCTATGTTATTTGGACATAAAAAAGGATCATTTACCGGAGCTATAACAGATAGAGTTGGTCTAATAAAAGCATCTCATAAAGGTATTTTATTTTTAGACGAAATCTCTGAGTTAGGCCTACAAGAACAAGCCATGTTACTTCACGTACTTGAAGAAAAAACTTTTTATCCTCTCGGCTCTGACAAACAAGACTTTTCTGACTTTCAAATTATAATTGGTACAAATTTAGATTTATCAAACGAAGTAAAAAAAGGTAACTTTAGAAAAGACTTACTTGCTCGAATTAATCTATGGAGTTTTACACTCCCTGCTTTAATAGATAGAAAGGAAGATATAGAAGAAAATATATATTTTGAACTTGAAAAGTTTGAAAAAAGTGAAAATAAAAGAGTAACTTTTAATAAAGAAGCTATCCAATACTATTTAAAGTTTGCCACATCTAATAAAGCTACTTGGAGTTCTAATTTTAGAGACTTAAACTCTTCTATTATTAGGATGGCTACATTTGCTATCAGTTCACGTATCAATAAAAATATAGTGATAGAAGAAATTGATCGCTTACTCACTCAGTGGAATACAAACAGTGAAACTAATTCTTTAGAAAGGTTTTTATCTAAAGAAGATATTGATTTATTTGATCAAATACAATTAAGTTCAGTCATAAATATTTGCCAAAATTTTAACTCAATATCTGATGCTGGTAAATATCTATTTGCTCATTCAAGAAATAAA
This sequence comes from Candidatus Cloacimonadota bacterium, assembly GCA_002402105.1. Classification (GTDB taxonomy): domain Bacteria; phylum Muiribacteriota; class UBA6191; order UBA6191; family UBA6191. Next base: position 2,687 of record NVVD01000037.1, on the reverse strand, counting down.
AAAAGTACAAATAATGACTCTGATAGATTAAGAAAATACTTAACTAAGTTTAACCTCTCTTGGAAAGATATTAATAATAACGCCAAATAATTAAAAATAACTGAAAGCCAATAATCAGTCTAAATGATAATTGAAACGACTTTTTACTCGTTTTATGTCTAAATAAAACTTGTCCAATAAAACCACCGATAGAACCACCAAACAGGCCTAAAATAAGCAAAACATTTTCTGGTACCCGAAACCAAATATACTTTGCTGTTAATTTATCATATCCATACACCAAAGTTGTTACTAAATTAATAGCAAATAAATAAACCTTAAAATAACCATATTGTGAACCCAAATATATAGTAATAAGTGTGATAAACAATATAGCTATTAAAAGATAAAATTGAACTGGTGACTTTTTTTGTTTAGGGAATATTTTCATATCTAAAAGTTAACTTTCTAAAAACTATTAATAAACCTTTTATTACCTTACTAACTTTTCAATTAAAGCTTCTTTTGATAGGTTATCAATCTTATAAACTATATTTGACTGTTTTACTAATATTGATATTTCTTGCTCATTTTGTTTTTTTTGTATTCCCAATTCCTTAAAATACATCTCTCTTAATGGCCACTTTAGCGAAAGCCTAATCTCTTCTATTAATATAAGTAATTGATAGTATGTTTTATCTATTTTATTTTTAGCACTTTTTGCAGATGGAATAGCTACTTGTAAAAATGGGTGCAATTTATGAATACTTTTTGAGTCATCTATAGATATAGAAGAAAATGCATTTGATGATTTAAATAATTTATTATATTCATCTACAGGGTTTCCATAAAAAAATTCTAATACCTCTGAAGAAAATGCATTATTTAAATAGATGCTAGAGTAAATTTTAAACATCAATTTTTTTTCTTGATTCATAGCACTCATAAAAGTATTATTCTTTACTTGTAATAAGTTCAATCGTTCATATAAGTTTTTTTGTTCAAATTCAGATAAAAGGTTATTACGTAATAAATAAGTAAATACATCAATCAATTTATTTTGCATTAAAGATGAGACCATTTTTCCAATTAACAATCCTTCACTCGACTCTATAAATAATAAATATGATACTAAAGCCTTTATTGTTGGGATAGAGTTAAATGATTTAGATTTTAACTTCTCTTCTAATAGGTTTTTTAGTAAGATTTCATTAGACCTTCGAGCTAACCTATAATTTGGTACAAGCTTATATGAGTTATTTATTAAAAATGGATGTATAATATCCATAGAAAAGATTTCCCATTTTTTTAATATCTCCTTTAGTTTTTCTTTATCTTTTAGTAAGGATTTTCGTTTCATTAATCGATTTCTATAAGAAATTACTTCCATATTTTGTAGTTCTAAAAGTAATTTAACAAATAAAGAAGACTTAATATCATTACTTGAATCTTTTAAAGTCTTTGGTTCAAAAGTATTGGAAGTTATTCTTCCTCCTTCATATATATTATTAATATTATTTTTAACGTTAAAAATAAACATAAAAGTCAAAAAACAAAATGTAATAAATACTAATACTAATACTCTAACTATTGGTTTCAATTGGTAAAACTTATTCATATAAACTCCTAATTAATCCTTTTGGATCGGTGATAAAAATTCTGGAAAACTAATACACACTATAAAAGAAAATAAAAAACTTATAAAAGCCATGATTTCTAAAGTATTTTCTAATAAAACTAGTATAGCTCTAAAATTAAAAAACTTTGGTTCTCTAAAAACATTACTCAAGTTTATAAAGTCAGATGGTAAAAACAAGTAACATAAATAAAAAAATAACTGGCTACATATCATCGTAAAAATAAACCCTAAACTAAAAGTAAATAATACTTTTAAAGTAGATATTTTTGGATGAATTTTTTCAATAATTGCCTCAGTTAAAACTTTATTTGTATCTAAATTTGTAGAAATATTTTGAAATAACTTTTCTAGTTTTTCATCTTTCATCAAACTCCCCCTCTAGTTTCAGCATTAACTTTTTTTTACTACGAGATAATCTAGACATTACAGTACCCTCAGCTATACCTAATTCCTTAGATATCTCAGTATAAGAAAGGTCTGCAAAATACTTTAAAGATAAAACTTGTCGATCTATCAAAGACATTTCACTTAAAGCCTTTGTTATAAATTCAAGACTTTCTTTTTTTTCTAAAGTACTTTCAAATTCTGTATATGATTTTTGATAACTACCAAAATCAAATAATTTTAAAATTGACCTTTTCCAATCTCTTTTAAAATTTAGACTTAAATTTCTTGATACTTTTATTAGCCAAGCTTTATGAAAAAATTCTTTCGTACAAAAACTCTCGGTCAACCAAGCCTTTAAGAATACTTCCTGAGATAAATCATAAGCGTCCTCGTGATTCATTACAATTGAGTTGCAAATATTAAAAACTATCCCTTGATATTGTTTTGTTATGTCTAAAAAAAGTTGTTTTTTCATAGTGTTACTAACTTAAACACCTACTAAGTTCCTTTTATTCCATTTACTTCATTTTATTTTTTCAACAAAAAACCCCTCAAACTAAATAAATAATTTGAGGGGTTTTTAAAAGCTTTGAAAGCATTCCCGAAATCAAGTCGGAGCCCTAACGTTTTCCCATATCTTAATGCAGCTTGAGTAAACTCTTGCTCGTCTCTCATGTGATTC
>NVVD01000014.1 GCA_002402105.1 Candidatus Cloacimonadota bacterium | reverse complement strand
TTTTGCTCTTCTTAACCTTACTGGTTTTAATGTTATTTCAGAAGTTTTAACTAAAAAGGGAAGAATAGATCAATATTTAGAAAATGGTGATGATATTTATATTATTGAATATAAATATAAATATAAACATTCAGCTAAAAAAGCAATGGAACAAATAATAGATCGAAAGTATTTTAAAAAATACTTAAATACAGATAAAAACATTTATCTTCTTGGTATAAATTTTGAAAAAGATGGAGAAATTAAGGATGATATTTTAGTTATAAACCCAAGAGATAAAAAAGAGTTAGAAAGTTTTATTAATAAAGATAATAAATAACTATACTATCCCAAGACCAACTATTGAAATGACTTTTTTTAAAAACATTTATGTTTACAGCTTTAACTTTTTGTTTAAAATCATAACTTAATAAAATTTCAAATGTATTGTTTTTATTTTTAAAAGCAATAATCCGAGGGTTAATAGACAGCTTTCAATCATTTGAAAATAACTTTCCTACTTTTAGAAAAAAATCTTCATAACTCATGGATAGACTGATTGGTAAAATATATTCTATTTTACTTTTTAATTGTTTATTAGCTCCAAAAACTTGAAGTAAATTGTTAAAGTTAATTTCTTTACTTTTGTTTGTAAAACAAACATTGGTGCTTAAATATAAACTGAATAAAAGTATAACGATTTTTTTCATATTAAAATTTTTTGGCATTAAAGTGTCTGACACTTTTATTGAACACAAAATAGAGTCTAATTAAATCAAATCGCCCTCTTTGAAGTTTCTTTGATCGTCTTGGCAAAACTCTGTTACTAAAAGTTGTGGGTGGTTACTTGCTCCGATGATTTCTGATTGAATGTGTTTTTCGTCTTCAAAGGTATGGAGTAGGGCGGCTCCGTTTGGTACTCCATAATGTTTTATACGAGGGTAATCTTTGGCTGCTGTTAACATATGGGTTGTTGTGGCATGCATGGCTTCATTAAAGTGAGGAAGCATAGAGGTACCTTTTATGAAATCTAAAGCATCCATTGATGTAACTTGATAAGGTACTGGAGATAGAGTATGAATTTTGATATCAATGGTTTCCCTTGTTAGAGTTTTTTCTAAAACATTGCTAAATTTTGTTGGGCAATCTTCCATCATTTCTTGTTTTAAACTTTCTAATTGCTCATCGTTCATGTGCTCTTTTACGTGGTTCCAGTGTAAAAAGACTTCTTTAAAAAACATGGTATGAATATATTTTTCACCAAGAGCGATACTTCCAGCTGAATATCCCATTAGGCTTTTGCCCAAAGCGAAATACTCTTTAAATATTTCATTTACGTTATTTTTAATAAAAAACTCAAAGTATGGCTCACAGACACCAGAGCCAAGTACAAATAAATCAAAATCCAGAAGCTTCTTTTTAAGAAGTTCCATATTTTCTTCTTTATGAAACTCGACTAATTGAACTTTTTCTGTGGTTAAAGGTTGCACTATATCTAAAAAAATTGTCCAATCATTATGTTGACTATGGTCAAGATGATGAAAAGGGGCAAAACCTATTTTTAAGCTTTTATTATCAAACTTTTCAATAATTTTGTATTCTGTATCTTGTGTACCCATTTCGCCGGGTTTACCTGAGCCACTTTGTATTATGTAATGTTTCATTTTTACCTTAAATTATTTACTTTGATTTAGACTTATTTTTTGTAAAAAGAGTTTAATTGATTTTTTCTTTTTGTATAATAAGTAGAAATACTTTTGTTCTTTCTTATTTGATTGTTGTTTATAAAGTTGGAAGAGTTAAGATGAGCTTTTCAGTGTAATGAGCTTCTGATCTAAAAGCTATACAATCTAGATGTTTTTTTACTGCTACATCAAATATGTTGAAAATAGCTTTATTTTTAAGAGTATTCTAATAATATATGTATGGAGTTAATTAATTGATTTTGCTAGAAATTGATGATACTTTCTGATGATACAGTTAGATATAGACAAAAAGGCCAATTTTATGAAGTTACCAGTGGATAAATTTTTAGAAGTAATAGCAAGAGCTGGTACAGAAATAATGAAACTAAGTATGAAAGAAGACTTAAAAGTAACAGATAAAGGTGGCAATGACCCTTTATCAGAAGCTGACCTTCTTGCCAATGATATTTTATCGGAATTAAAAGACTTAGTGCCTGGTTCATGGTTTTTTAGTGAAGAAAATGAAGATGACTTAATTAGGCTTGAAAAAGAGTATGTCTGGATTGTAGACCCAATTGACGGAACCCGTGAATTTGTAAAACAAATCCCAGAGTATGCAATTTCAGTATCTTTAGTAAGAAGAGAAAAATCATTATTTTCAGCTGTTTATAATCCAAATGATAGTTTAGAGTATCAGTTTAATGGTACAAGAGGTACATTAAATAAAGTTGAATATGATAGAGTATACAAACCAACTGTATGTGTTTCTCGTTCAGAGTGGAATAAAGACTTTTTTAAAAACCTAGAGTCTGAGCTTGATTTAGAAGTGATAGGAAGTATAGCTTACAAGTTATCTTTAGTTGCCCAAAAGAGACATTTAGGTGTAATTTCGCTTTGTCCAAAAAATGAATGGGATATAGCGGGTGGAGTAGCTTTAATAGAAGCAGCAGGTATGGTGGCCTGTGATTTATACGGACGTAAATTTCACTTCAATCGCAGCGATTTAGCTTTTGGCATTATCGCTGGTGAAGAAGATTGGGTCAAAGAAGTTTTGACAAAAATAGATTTATCAAAACACTTTGCTAAACACTAAATGATGAGCCGCATCCACAAGTTTCTTTAGCTTTTGGGTTTGAAAAATTAAATCCAGAGTTTAGAATTGAGTCATTATAATCTAAAACTAAGCCATCAATAAATTTTAAGTCTTTTTCTTGGCTTACAACTTTAAAAGTACTATATTCAATAGTAGTAAAAGGCTCTTCTACATTTGTTACTAAGTCCATAGTGTAACTCATTCCAGCACATCCGCCGTCTCTTAGGCCAACATGTAAAACTGCCTCTGGGTCTCCATTTTCAGAAAAAATTTTTTCAACTTGTAAAACTGCTTTATCGGTTAAACTTACCATGATATTCCTTTTTTATAGACAAAATAGTTATAAAAATAAGAACTTTTGTCTGGAGTAAAAACTGATGTATTTTTTTGTTAATATCCTATAAAAATACCATTAATAAAGGGTTTTTCATAAACAGTACTAAATTAGTACCTATTGCAAAAAAGGCTTTTTGGGAGTAAGCTATTCATATAGGAGTTTTTTAGTACAGATTAAGTACTATAAGGTAAATAAATGAAATTTTCTAAAAAATTAGATTACAGTATATTGTTAATGTCAGAACTTGTGAGTCAACATCATGTTGTTCCTAGTTCAACTTTAGCTGAAAAACTAAACTTATCTAATGATTTAGTATCTCTTTTATTAAAAAACCTAACTCGTCATAAGCTTTTAACATCTGTTCGTGGTAAAAATGGTGGCTACTCTTTAAGTTTGTCACCAGATAAAATCAGCTTAAAAGATGTATTAGAGGCTGTTGATGGTCCTATAGCTTTAACACAATGTGCCTCAAAAGAGAAAGATCTTTGTAGTCTTTCTTCTGTTTGTAGCTCTCAATCTGCATTAGTTGAAGTATCAAATCAAGTTAGTAACTTACTGGCAAATGTAAGTTTACAAAGTTTAATAACAAAGTATAATTAGAAATATCGGAGAAAGTAAGTAAAAATGGAAAAATCAATTTATATGGATAATCATGCAACAACCCCAATGGACCCAAAAGTTCTTGAGGCGATGTTGCCATATTTTTGTGAAACCTTTGGAAATGCATCCTCAAAAAATCATTCTTTTGGATGGGAAGCAGACGAAGCTGTAAAAAGTTCTCGTCAATTAATTGCAAAGTCAATTGGAGCAAAAGAACTAGAATTTGTATTTACATCAGGTGCTACAGAGTCAAATAATTTAGCAATTACTGGTGTAGCCCGAATGTACAAAGAAAAGGGAAATCACATTATTACTGTGATTACTGAGCATAAGGCTGTTTTAGATACTTGTGATGCTTTAACTCATGAAGGTTTTGAAATAACTTATTTAGGCGTTGATAAAGATGGTATGATTTCTTTGGACGAGCTTAAAAATAGTATTACTGACAAAACTATTTTGGTGAGTGTGATGCATGCTAATAATGAGATTGGTGTGATACAACCAATCAAAGAAGTTGGCGCAATTTGTAAAGATAAGGGTATTTTGTTTCATACAGATGCAACACAAGCTATTGGTAAAATTAAAATAGATGTGGATGACATGAATATTGATTTACTGTCTATGTCTGCTCATAAAATATATGGCCCTAAAGGTATTGGTGGCTTATATGTAAGACGTAGGAAACCAAGAGTTCGCTTGACTCCTTTGATTCACGGTGGTGGTCATGAAAGAGGTATGCGTTCTGGTACTTTGAATGTTCCTTCTATTGTTGGTTTTGCAAAAGCTATTGAGCTTGCAAATAATGAAATGAGCCAAGAAAATCAGAGATTATCTACTTTAAGAGATAAACTAGAAAAAGCTTTAATGGATGCTATTGATTATACACAGGTTAATGGTAAAAAAGATTCAAGACTACCAGGTAATCTAAATATTTCTTTTCATTACGTAGAAGGCGAAGGTTTAATGATGGCAATGCCACAAATTGCTGTATCTTCTGGCTCTGCTTGTACTTCTTCTAGTTTAGAGCCATCTTATGTTTTACAAGCAATGGGTATTCCTGATGTTTTATGTCATTCATCTATAAGGTTTGGTTTAGGTAGATTCACTACAGCAGAAGAAATTGATTTAGTAATTGAGAAAGTAATAAGTTCTGTTAAAAGATTAAGAGATTTATCTCCACTTTATGAGATGGTTTTAGAAGGCATAGACCTAGACACAGTAGCATGGACCGAGCATTGAGTTTTTGGGGGTGGTGGAGTGAGGACATTTATAACTTTTTGTTAAGTTGAATCCTTATTTCTTTGGTGTGGCTTCTTTTTTATGCGGCCACATCTGATTACTGTCTTTTGTTCCCAAACATTTAAAAGAAAATTAAAAAGTTGAATATATATTTATAATAAATGATAGGAGAATATCATGGCGTATAGCGAAAAATTATTAGATCACTACAATAATCCAAGAAATGTAGGGGCCTTAGATAAAAAAGATAAAAATGTTGGTACTGGTTTAGTTGGAGCTCCTGAGTGTGGCGATGTAATGAAATTACAAATCCAAGTTGAGGGAGATAGGATTGTTGATGCTAAGTTTAAGACTTATGGTTGTGGTTCTGCAATTGCATCTTCTTCTTTAGCTACTGAATGGCTTAAGGGTAAATCTATTGATGAAGCTTTAGCAATTAAAAACACTGATATTGTGACAGAGCTTGATTTGCCACCTGTAAAAATCCATTGTTCTGTATTAGCAGAAGATGCTATTCGTATGGCTTTAGAGGATGTACGAAGTAAAAATAAGGAGTAATTATGGCTGTATCGATTTCTGAAATAGCTGCTGGAGAGTTAAAACGAATCATGACAGATCAAGACTGTGCAGATTTATATTTACGAATGTCTTTAAAAGGTGGAGGCTGTTCTGGTTTTAACTATCATTTAGATTTTGCCAAAGAAGCCACTGAGTTTGATCATACTTTTGAGTCTAACGGTGTTAAGTTATTAGTAGATAAAAAATCTTATATTTTTATGAATGGTACAGAAGTTGATTTTAATAATGGCTTACTTGATAGAGGCTTTAGGTTTAATAATCCAATCGCTAAATCAAGTTGTGGTTGTGGGACATCTTTTGGGATATAAAAATGGATTGTAAGTCTTGTAACAAACCTCAGTTGACTTCATTTTTTTGTTCTTGTTGCAATGTATTAGACTTAAGTTTCAAATCAGAAGATAAATTTGAAACTTTAGGCTTGAAAAAAGAGTATCAAATAGATAAAGAAGATTTTGAAGATCGTTATTTAACTTTATCAAAAGTAACTCACCCTGATCGTTATCAAAACTTAACAGAAGACCAAAAAACTAAAGTATTAAACTTGAGTGCTCAAATTAATGGTTCATACTTTAGTTTAAAAAATGATTTAACTAGAGCTCAATTAGTTTTAGATCATTTAATTTCTGGTGGTTTAGTTTTAAATAAAAAACTATTACCAGATGGATTTTTATTTGAAATCTTAGAAATTAGAGAAGAGATGGATGAGCCATCAATAGATGATGATCGCTTAGAGGAGATTGAATCTGAAGTTGAGGTTTTACGTAAAAACACTCATAAAGAGATTGAAGCTATTTTTCAAGATTTGACAAAGCAAAATATATTAGATATAAAACATGTACAAGCAGTTCAAACAAAATTAAATACGATTTCATATTATGATCGAATACTTGAGCAAATTGAAGGAAAACTAGATGAGTAAAGAAGAAATCATTATAGGAATAGACTTAGGTACAACAAATACTTTAGTTGCATGTTATGAAGGGCAAATTCCTTGTGTAATTCAAGAAAACGAGAGTCGAATGATTCCGTCTATTGTTACTTATACAGGTGATGAAATTTTTGTTGGTGATAAAGCAAAACAAAATTTTTCAAAATATCCAGAGACCACATTTTTTTCAGCTAAAAGATTTTTTGGAAAGACTTTTGCAGAACTAGAAGAAAACTTGAAAAAAATGCCCTTCAAGGTGACTGGAGATGATAAATCATTAAAGTTTGTAACTCCAAATAAAAATTTATCTCCATTTGAAATTTCGATTGAAGTATTAAAAGAAGCAAAAAATAGAGCTCAAAGAGTATTAAATGATAATACGATAAAAAAAGCTGTGATTACTGTTCCAGCATACTTTGATGATGGACAAAGAAATGAAACTAAAACAGCAGCAATGGCTGCTGGCTTAGAAGTTTTAAGGATAATCAACGAACCAACAGCAGCAGCTTTAGCTTATGGTTTAGACTTTAAAAAAGAAGGAAAAATAGCCGTTTACGATTTAGGCGGAGGAACTTTTGATATTTCTATCTTAGATTTAAAAGATGGTGTATTTAGGGTTTTATCTACTAATGGAGATACTTTTTTAGGTGGAGATGATTTTGATACTGCTATTGTTGACTATTTGTTAGAAGGCGTAGATGAAAAAAGGCCCGAAGTATTAATAGCTTTAAAATATGCAGCCGAAGAAATAAAAATCAGGCTATCTGAAAAAGATTCTGTGCCCGTTAAAATAGACCTTCTGGATGAAGACTTTTACATTGATAAAATCATTACAAGAGATCTTTTTGAGTCATTGATTCAAAAAAAAGTTAAGCAAACAATTAGAGCTTCTAAAAAAGCACTTAAAGATGCTCAACTTGAAGTTGGAGATATTAGCGAAGTTGTATTAGTGGGTGGTTCATCTCGTATACCATTGGTTAGATCAATGGTCGGAGAGTTTTTTGACAAACAACCTTTCATTGGCTTAAATCCGGATGAAGTCGTAGCACTTGGTGCTGCTACTCAAGCTCGTATTATTTCTGGCAAAGAAAGAGACTTGTTGTTACTTGATGTTATTCCATTATCAATAGGCCTTGAGACACTGGGTGGAGCGGTAACTAAAGTTCTACTAAGAAATACAACGATTCCAGCAAGTGTTACTGAGGAATTTACAACATCTGTTGACGATCAAACAGGTATTAATCTAAACGTATATCAAGGTGAGAGAGAGCTTATTGAAGACTGTCGGCCATTAGGTAAATTTAAATTGAGTGTTCCTCCTATGAAGGCGGGCTATCCTCGTGTAAAAGTTACCTTTCATATTGATGAAAATGGAATGTTAAAAGTTGATGCTTTTGAAGAGAGATCAGGACAAAAGGCTCAAATTGAAATAAATCCTGTGATTGGTTTATCTCATGCTGAAATGAACAATGTAATTAAAGCTTCGATTGATTGTGCTATGGATGACTTTCAATTACGAATGATTGTAGAACTCCGAAATAAAGCTGAGAGAATTATCGTTGCTACCGAAAGAACCTATGATAAGGCTTATCGCTTAATGGAAAAGTCTGACGTTGATGAAATTAAAGTATGGGTAAAAAAAGCAAAAGATGCTTTAAAAAGACATGAAAAAGATCAGGCAATACTAGAGAAAGTAGTAAATACTTTAGGTGATTTAACCTTACCTTTAGCAGACTTATTATTTAGTGATGCAACAAAACAGGCTTTAGTAGGAAAAGAAACTACAGCTATATAAAAGGAACAAAATGCCTACAGTATATTTTGAAGAAGAAGATAAAACTATAGAAGTTGCAGATGGTGTAAGTATATTAGATGCTTGTAATGAAATAGGTATACATTTAGATCATGCTTGTGGAGGAGTCTGTGCTTGCTCTACATGTCATGTTTGGGTCAATAAAGGTTTTGACAACTTATCAGAACTAGAAGAAGATGAAGAAGACCGTTTAGATGGGGCTCAAAACGTAACAATGAAATCTCGATTAGGATGTCAGGCTTTAATCCACGGAGATATTTCTGTTAAGTTGCCAAACCAAAAGGGCTTACATTAAAATTGCATAACTAAAAAGGACTTAATTATAATGCTAGACTGGAAAAACATAGAAGATATTGCAATAGAACTTTATGAGGGTGATCCAAGTTTTAATCCCTTAACAATTAGATTTACAGATCTTAGAGATAGAGTCTTAAATATAGAAAGTTTCATAGGAAAACAAGACGATTGTAATGAAGGTCGCTTAGAAGCGATTCAAATGGCTTGGTTAGAAGAATTTCAATTACAATGACAAATAACCTTATAGTATGATAAATTTAGGCATATATCTTTAAGGAGATGGCTATGTCTGAAAATAAATATTCTATATTAGGTATTAATTTAAGTTCCGTTAGAAATTTAATGGAGCTTAAAGTCATCAAGGTCATGAATGAAGTTTTACCTTTATACCCACAACATGATCAATTGTAAAGCCATAGAAGATGTGGCAAATAAACCAAGACATTCCAAATGATAAGCTGATTTATGTTATCTACTTCTAAGCCTAAAAAATATCCAAAAATTAAGTGGTTATTACAAAATAATTATTTTTCATCATTTATATTATTGGCTGTTATTTTTTCTGTTGCTTCAATATTGATCGAAGTTTTTGTTGATTTAAATACTTCACTTTCTTTACAATTAAATTTAGCAAATGATGTAATTACATTTGTATTAATTTTTGAACTTATTTTAAGGTGGTTTACATCCCCTTCAAATAAGATATTTTTACTAAAAAATTGGATAGAAATTTTAGCTGTTTTACCATTGCTTAGAATTTTTCGATTTGGTCGTTTAATTTATGTTTTTAGGCTTTTGAGACTTTTTTCTTTAGGTACTATTTTACAAAGAAAATTAGGTGCAATTGCAACAGCTCTACAATCTAGGTTTTTAGAGTATGGTTTACTCTTAGGTTTAATGGGGTTTGCTATATTATTTGGTACCATAGGCTTTGCTCAATTTGAAGCTGGTGCAGGTTTAATGGAACCATCAGAGGCTTTTTGGAAATCTTTATTTTCATTGTTTTCTGGTGAGTATGCTGATTATCCACAAACTCTTGGCGGTAAATTTATACTATTTGTTTTACTACTTTTTGAGATGACCTTTTTTGCGATGTTGACTGGTACTATATCTGCTGTAATGATTGAAAAAATGAAGGAGACTGGTATGCATAAAATTAAAGATGCATCTGATTTTAAAAACCATATTGTAATTTGTGGCTTTAACCCTAAAGTAAATATATTAGTGAGAGAATTTTCTATTGATCCTATTAGAAAAGATTCAGAAATTATTATAATTTCTCCAAAAGCAAATATTGAAAATTTGAGGTCTCAAAATATTAAAACAGATATGGTTATGATTATGCCAGAAGATTATACACATATCGAAGTTTTAAAACGAGCAGGAATAAAAACAGCAAGTTTGGCAATTGTTTTATCAGAAGCTGATAATAACCGCTCTACTCATGATATGGATGCACGCACAATTTTGGCTGCTTTAACAATTGAGAGAATGAACTCTGCTATTCATACTTGTGCTGAAATTAATCATCCAGAATACATCGATCATTTAAAAATGGGTGGGGTAGATGATATTGTTATTGAGGGTGATGTATCGGGTAAACTATTAGCCAGAATGGGTTCATCTCACGGAATTTTACCGTTTTTTGAAGATGTTTTATCTAATCAATCGGGTAATACAATGCACTTTCATGAAGTTCCTAATGACTTGATAGGCAAGTCTATGGAAGAGGCTCTTCTTTGGTTTTCTAAAAATAAACTAGGAATAGCAGTAGCTGTAAAACCAAAAAATAAGGAGCTATTGGTAAATCCAGCTGGATACTTTTTTTCAGAAGGAGATAGTGTATTAACAATTATTGATGTTGGGCAAATTCCAAAAGAGTCTTAAAATGAAAACTATAAAAAATGATAGATTTATACTCAAATTATTAGAGCTTGAAAAAGCTCATTTAGTTTGTAACTATTTTTTAAAAAATCAAGAGCATCTAAAAAAGACCATGCCTTACTTTGGCTCGACTATGTTTGAAATACCTCATTGGGAGAAAACTTTAAAACAAAACCTAGAGTATTTTAAAAATAAAAAAGCATTACGTTTATTTATTTTAAACCCTGATGAAACAGAAGTGCTAGGGACAATTAACTTTACTGAATTTAGACGTGGTGTTTATCAAGGCTGCTTTTTAGGTTATGGTATTGCAAAAAAACATGAGGGAAAAGGACTCATGACAGAAGCTTTAAATTTAGCAATTAATTATGTGTTTAAAGAGCTAAACTTTCATAAAATTCTGGCAAATTACATGCCTTTGAATAAAAAAAGTGGACGTGTTTTACAAAAACTAGGTTTTCATGAAGTCGGCCTTGCTAAACAAGAGTTATTTTTAGATGGACAATGGCAAGATCATATTGAGACTAGGTTAATTAATGATAATTGGAGTGATGTTATCTCGTAAAAACAAAATCACTTTCAGAGGATAGGTTTGAATCAAATTTGTAGTCTCCACTTATAAAATCTTTGAGGTGACTAGGGTCTGAAATTTTTTCTTGTACAATATATCTAGCCATCATTCCTCTAGCTTTTTTAGCAAAAAAACTAATAACTTTTAGCTTACCATTTTTAGTATCTTTAAAATGAATATTTATTAATTTTGCTTTTAAGTCTTTTTGTTTGATAGATTTAAAGTATTCATTAGATGCTAGGTTGATTAAATACTCGCTTTCTTCATTATTGATGGCTTTTGTGATTTTATCTCCCCAAAATTGATAGAGATTATTTGTTTCTTTATGCTTTAAAGAAATTCCCATTTCAAGGCGATATGCTTGTATTAAATCAAGTGGTTTTATGAGTCCATAAAGCCCTGATAAAATACGAATACTTGATTGTGAAAAAATTAGATCATCATTATTAAGGCTTTGGCTATCAAGACCTATATAAACATCACCTTTAAAGACTTTAATGGCTGTTTTTGCTTGAGGTTCTTCAAAGTTTTTAGAGTATTTTTGATATCTTTGATAATTGAGTGTTGCTATTTTTTCACTAACTTTCATTAAGCCTGATATATCTTCAATGCTTTGTTTTTTCATGGTTGTTATAAGTTGAAGACATTCTTTTTTAAAAATAATCTCACTTTTAATTGAATGAGATGTAATATCAAAATCAAGAGTTTTTGCAGGAGAAAGTACACAAAGCATGATAGACCTTTATTATTGTAATTAGATTTAAAAGCTAAGTATCCATATCTTTATCTAAAAAATCAACTAAGTTTTTTATATCTTTGAACTTGGATATTTCTTTAGGGCCTATAAGTAATTGAGTTTGACCTTTACTCTCTTTCCAAATAGCTGGAAAAGGGCCCTGTTTCATACAATCCATTAAGTTTTGATCTTTATGATAAAAAAAGATTTGGTTGGGATGATTTTTTCTAAATGAATTTAAAGATTCTTTTTCATGAATTGCCCCATGTGTGAGCACGCATAAATTACAACTATATGTTGATGGTGATAATATTTTGTGTAAAAGGTCTACTTTTTCAGTAAGCCAACCAGTATTTGCATTGTATACAAAATGGTATTTATCTAAAGTCATTATTTTCTCCTATTATTTCAAATAGTCAATAGATAATGATTTATCTTACAGAATTAACTTTTAATTGACAAAAAAAACTGAAAGATTTATCCTAAAGTTAGAATTATTCTAACAATTTAATCTAGGGAGTTAAAATGAAACTTTTACTATTCTTATCAATTTTAATTATAAGCCAAATACATTCAGATGAGCTAATGACTCAATCACAAGCAATATTTAAAGCTATTCCGAGTAGTTATAAAGCTTTAAATGATTTAATAGATAATCCAAATAATAGATTAAGTAAAGATAAGTTAAAGCTTGGTAAAATGTTATTTTTTGAGCCACGTATATCTAAAAGTGGTCTTATTAGTTGTGCAACTTGTCATAACTTAAGTTTAGGAGGAGTGGATGGCTTAAGTACAGCGGTGGGACATAAATGGACTAAAAACCCTCATCATATTAATTCGCCAACAGTTTATAATGCAGTATTACATAAAATGCAATTTTGGGATGGACGTAGCAAAGATTTAGAAGATCAAGCAAAAGGGCCAATTGAAGCAGGTCCTGAAATGGCAGCTCCAAAAGAGTTAGTTGTGAAGCGTTTAAAAAGTATGCCTGAATATGTAGCTTTATTTAAAAAAGCTTTCCCAAAAAAACCAAGTATTGATTTTACAAATACAGCTAATGCAATTGCTGCTTTTGAGAGAACATTGGTTACGCCATCAAAATTTGATGATTATTTAAGGGGTGATGATAGTGCTTTAAATAAGCAAGAAAAACTAGGTCTTAAAAAGTTTATGGCAAAAGGCTGTGCAAGTTGTCACAATGGAGTTGGAATTGGTGGCTCAATGAAACAACTATTTCCAATTGTTAAACCTTATAAGTATGCTCATATTGGTGACTTTAATGATGGTAAACCTGGTATGGTTAAAGTTCCTGGGCTAAGAAATATCGCTTTAACAGGCCCATATTTTCATAATGGGGCAGTTTGGTCACTCAAAGAAGCAGTATTTATCATGGGTGAAACTCAATTGGGTACAACTTTATCTAAAGAAGATGTTTCAGATATCGTAGTATTTTTAAAGTCTTTAACTGGTGATATGCCAAAAATTACTTTACCAAAGTTGCCTAGATATACAAACATGACCCCTAAGCCAGAGTTATAATATTTTAAAATAGTAAAATTATTAATATTTATTAAAAAGTTCCCCTCACAAATTAATTTGTAAGGGGTTTTTTTTGATTAAAAATTTGTACTCGTTAATTTAATAAATGATTTATTAAAAAGTCTTTGATATACTCCATTTGTTTAAATTAAAGAGTAATAATTGGTAGAAGCTTTGTTAAGCGTAGACCTAAGTTTTAAGAAATGGAGATTTCATGACAATCAAAAAAAAGTTAATTTTAACCTCGATATTGGCAACGGGTATATTTGCTATAGTAGGTTGTAGTTTATCAACTTCATCAACAGGTACAGAGACTCCTGCAGCTTCAAATTCTACTGGTCAAATAAATGGTACAGTTTCAAATGGTGCTCCATCAAGAAATGCTAGAGTTAGTATTAAGTCTATGAAAGATGGTTCAGCAATTAAAGAAGCAATTACAAATGCACTTGGTGCTTATACTGTAACAGTACCAAAAGATAAAGCTCCATTTTTAATTAAAGCTGTTGATTCAAAGGGCAAATCAAACTTTTCTTTTGTAAAAGAAACGGGGGGTACAGCAAATGTAAATCAATTGTCTTCTTTATCTTTAATGTTGGCATCAAAGGTAAAACCAGCTGATTTATTTAAAGCAACTGGTACACGTTTTACAACAACTTTAAAAACAAGCATTGAAAATAATTTGGCAAAAGCCAAAGAAGCTATTGCTAGAGTGATGGCTGGCTTTTATAAAGATGCTGGAGTTGCGTCAACGGTTGACCCTATTACTACTCCAATTACTGCTTTTAATATTGGCTTTGATAAAGTATTAGATGCAATATCAGTTAGTTTTAGTGCAACTGCTACAACAGCAGAGATTAAATCGGCTATTGATAGCACTGTAAGCTTAGCTTCACTTGCTTCAACAGTCGAGTTAACAAATGTAGGTACAGCTTTAGATTTGACATCACAAATTTCACAGGCAAGAGTAGATACTTTAACAAGTGCAATTAATAATATTGTAGCTATTAAATCAATGGTATCTTCATTTTTGTCTGTTGTAAAATCAAGTAGCGTCAGTGCTGGTACTTTATCTACATTTTTTACAGAGATTAGTGGTAAAACATTTAGTGGTTTTAGCACAACAAATTTAGTAGAAAGAGCCGTAAATATTTCATCAAAGGTAAGTGCTTTGTCTGAAGGAATCTCAATGGTTTCAACAGTAAGTATTAATAATAAAATAGCTTATGAGATCAAATTTTTCACTATTCTTAAAGATGGTGGGATAGCATTAAATGCTTTTTTAAACACTTATGATACTATCTTAGTACAAAAAGCTAATGATGATACATGGAAATTTATATCAAACAATGAAAATGCAAGTATTGGAGCAAAGTTTAGATATACTTACGATGTAGCAAATATTTCAATATCAAATAAAAGTTTTGATGTTGTATTTAAAGTGGAAAATAAAACAAGTAAAGATATAGATGCTGTAACTGTAAATATTCCAGAATTAACGGGGGTTACCAGCTCATTTTCAGGTGTTGAAGATACATCTAAGGTAAGTCCTATTGAAAAGTTTAGCGTAGAAATAAATGCTACAAATAACTCCTCTGTGATTTCTTCATTATCTGCATCTTCATCTGATGAAATAATAGCAAATTTAATTATTAGATATGCAGATACGACTACAGAAAACAGACTTGTGACTTTACCAAAAAGAGTTATAACGGGGGCTTATCCATCAAAAGGAAATTTTCCTTCTGTAACAGTTACTGGACATTCTACATCTTATTTAAAAAATGGTTCATTGAGTTTTGGATATAGTAAACCAACTTCTTTTTTAGCAAGTTTTATAGAAGCTTCACTTTATAAGGGTGATTCAATGGCTATTGCTACAAAAATAGCAAGCGTACCAGATTTAAGTTTATCATCAAGTTCTGCTCAAATGACTTTTACTACATTGACTGTATTTGATACAAAATATATTTTAAAAGTTACTGCTTTTAACCCAGAAGAAAATGAGTCTTTTTCTACAATTTGGTTTTTTGACCCAAGTATTAGAGATTTTTCAACATTTGTGGTTACAGACTCTACATTTAGTGGAAAAAATCTAGAGCTTGCAAACAGTGAAACAGCAAGTTTTGGGACTACATTTACTTTAAAAGTTGATAAGTCATATACAGTAGCAAATACTACTATATCTGGAACATGGGCTGTAGTAAATAATCGTCTAGTTTTATCAAAAGTTTTTGGAACAGAAACTTTACAAGATACTTATACGTTGTTTGCTTTAAATACAAGTACACAAAGACATGAGACTTATGTTTTTTCAGTAAACTCAGGTACTGGTTCTACTCGATTTATTAAACTGACTGATACTCCAGTAGCATCAGTAACAACTTCAGCTGGAGAGTTACCAGCAGCTGTTAAAGGTAAAGTTTTAGATTTTACATATAGCTTTGTAAGTAAAACAAGTACTTTTTATGCAAAAGATGAAGTTGTTAACTTTACTTTTAGTAGTAGTGGTACATTATTTATTAAAAAATCTACTGATATTTTATCTAAAGATGTTGGTGGATTCACACTAGAGAGAACTGAATATTTATGGAAAGACTCTAGTAAGGGGCTGTCTTATATGCTCTCGATATTGGCTGATGGTAGCATAAATGAAATAAATCTTTTTACTACTCCACATGCTACAGCCGGTAATTTTTTAGGCTCATTTAAGCTTGCTGTAGACACAACAGAAACAAACGCAAGTTTGCCTTCAACTATTTCGGGTCAAACTATTGCAACAACTTGGACTGAAACAAAAAGTGGAGCTCCTTATAAAAGTGGAGATCAAAAGAGCTTTGAATTTAATGCAAATGGTACTTTAACAGAAATTCATATTTTTGGAAATCGTACAGAGATTGCTACATCGTTTACTAAAAAAGACGGTATTTATACTTGGGTTCATGGTACATCTAATAATAAATACTCATTATCAGTGGACTCAGCTGATGCTTTTACAAAACTTGAAATTTTTAGTGCTGTAAGCACTGTTGGTAAATTTGGAGAGTTTTTAAAAACTCAATAAAGTAAAGTTTGACAAAAAGCCCCTCCAAAAGTTTTGGAGGGGCTTTTTTGATTATAGACTAGGATGCCACTCTTTATTAGAGGGCAAAAGATCAAAAAAGTGCCAAACTCCACAGTACAAGTCACCTGGGCCAAAAAAATCTTTAGTGATATGAATAATTTTACCATCATTTGTTTTTTGAAAAACAGAGAAACCAGGTAAGTGTTTATTATCCTGAGTTTCAAATTTCATTTTTTGTCGAAAGCTTTGTGAACTTTGAATCATAGAAAATTTATAGGAGTTTTTTTCAATTAGCTTTTGGTGAACCTCGGGTTTATCTGGGGTGCTAACAACGAAAGCTGCTCTTGAAGATAGATGTTTGTAAACTCCGTTGTATTCATCAGCCCATAAAGCACAATATGGGCATTTAGATCCCATATTATAAACTAAGATAAGTTCATTAAAATCTCCAAATAAATTAGAGAGTTTAAGTTTTCCTTCTAAGTTGGTGAACTCATAATCCTCAACTTCAAAAGGATCCATATTTTTTTTAATTTCGAGTAATTTTTTTTGTTTTTCATTTATTTCTAAATATAAATCTAACATTTGTTTTTCTAAATCTTGTGACATCTAAGGCCTCTTTTTAACTAAATTGAATACCAAACTTAGGTAAAAGATAAAGCATTAAGTGATAACAAGCAATGGTCAGGAGTGATGCAATTGTCAAAGAGATATAAAAGGAGCCGTTTGTTTTTTTGAGTAACCATGGAAATATTAAAAACATAGGTAATGATGGTATCACCATATAAAAAACACTATAAGAAAATTGGCTAGCTTGTTGAATATCTTTGTTTTCAATATACAACCAAATAAGTGATAAAATAGAGATTAAGGGTAAACTAGCTAACAAACCACCCATTAAAACAGATTTTTTTGAAACTTCTGAAATTGTGACTATAAGTAATGAAGTAATAGCGACTTTTATTACAGTAAACATTTAGACTCCTTAATTAATTAAAATATTTTAACAAAAAAAAACAAAAATAAACAAGTAAATACCTTGTTAGACAAAAGCAACATTTAGACTAAAATCTTATGTTACCTTAAGCCCTAAGATGCATTGATAAATACAAAATAGAAGACGATACAAAAACTATCAAATAATAGGAGTTTTTGTATGGAAAAGTATCTTGATGAGTTTATGCAGTTTATTAGAATGGAAAAAGGGCTTTCAGCAAATACCCAAGAAGCCTACTCTAATGACATTATTCAATGGTTTAATTATTTAGATACGACTGACTTAGAGGATAAAGATGCAATTTTTGATTATCTTCAATTTTTGAAAGAGGCCGATTTATCAATTACCTCAGTTTCAAGAAAAATAACTAGTTTACGAATGCTTTATTCGTATATGGTACAAAATAAATATATACCAGAGTCTCCAATTGATGCAGTAGAGCTTCCTAAGTTACCAAAATATTTACCCCATTGTTTGAGTATAGATGAGGTAATAAGTTTAATTGATGCAACAGATTATAATAAAGCTGCTATTAGAGATAGGGCCTTGCTTGAAGTTTTGTATGGTTGTGGACTACGTGTAAGTGAGCTGACAGGTTTAAATATATCAGATATAGAATTTAGAGAGGGTTTTTTAAAGTGCTTTGGAAAGGGTTCTAAAGAAAGATGGATTCCACTCGGTAAAATGGCTTTAGAGGCTTTACAAAATTATGTTAGATCAGAAAGAAATTTATTATTAAAAACAGCAAATGAAAAAGCTCTATTTATTAATAGAAGAGGAAAGCGAATTTCTCGAATTGCTGTTTGGAAAATGGTTCAAAAAGTTGCTCAAGTCTCAGGACTTGAGAAAGAAATATCCCCTCATACATTTAGACATAGTTTTGCTACTCATATGCTTGATAGTGGAGCAGATTTAAGGGTTGTTCAAGAGTTGCTTGGTCATGCTAGTTTAACAACAACTCAGATTTACACCCATGTATCTAAAGAGCAGTTATATAAAGTTTATCAAAGTTATCATCCAAGAAACCAAAAACAATTTGAAGAGTCAGCCTAAAAACTATTTGTGAAATTCTTTAAATTATACATATTTACTTTTATTTTATTTTGTACATCAAGTGATGTACAGGAAATTCGTGCATTTCGTTCAGAACACAGAGAACTAGAAATTTACGGAAATAAAGAAATAGAGTTTAATGAATATAGATATAAAGGAGACTTCAATCAATTCCTCCAAAAAAATCCACAAATCATTACTGATTCAAAATTTGATCAACATACAAGGATAAATGTACGTGGAAAAATAGGAAAGGGTATAAGTATAAATGCTGTTTTTGATGATTCAAATGATAGAGATGAAGATGAAAAAATCTTAATGAATATTAAAGGAAGAGACTTTGAACTTGCTCTTGGACGAATCTCTCTTGATTTAAAGGGTACAAAATATGTATTAAATAATAAAAAAGCTCTTGGAATTTATTTTTCAAAAACTTTTCGTAAATTAAAGTCAAGTTATTTAATATCACGCTCAGAAGGGCAAGAAGAAAGAGAACAATTTTTTGGAAATGGCTTACAAAGTGAATATATTTTAAAGAAAACACCAGTAGTTGTAGGTAGTGAAAAAGTTACAATAGATGGAAAGTTGCTTGTAAAAGGTATCGATTACGAGTTTGATTATGAAGGTGGTAGTTTAAGATTTTCACAAGAGTTGTTACCAATTGAAAATACATCAAATATTATTATTGAATATGAGTCATCAAGAGATGGGTCTTCTTTTAAAAATAGAATTTTTGCAACAAGGCAAGAGTATCGTTTTAATTCAAAAAATCGTATTGGTTTATCTTGGGCCATGGAAAAAGATCAAATTGATGATTCTTTAATTTTATCTAATTTTGCAAAGCCTCATCAATTAAATATTATAGAAACAGATTTACATTTAAATCTGAGTAGTGGTTTAAAAATAGATATGGAGCTAGCACACTCTGTAGATCAACAAGATATTGTATCAAATACTTTACCAACGATTAGCGGAAATGCTTTAGACTTAAATTTATCTTATAAAAAAAATAGAAATAAATTTAGATATAATAAAGAAAGAATTGACCCAAATTTTCGTTCGATTGGTAAAAAAGATTTTGTTAACTTAGGTACAGACTCTGATTTGGTTGGAGATGTAGATCAAGATTCAATAGCGTATAATTATCAGTCAGATAAGATAACTTTTCATGAAACCTTTCAAAAATCTCAAACAAACTTAAATGATGACTCTTTAAAAGATACTAAAAGGTTTCAAGCTATTGGTGGAGACTTTACAGCAAAAGTAGGAAACTTATTGAAGTTTAGAGGTGGATATAGAAATGAAAATAGCCCTATTTATAGAGCGGGTATTTTAAACAATTATTCTACCTTTAGAAAAAAGAAGTTAGGTGTATCTTTACCTTTTTCACAAAATATAGATGTGAGTTTGGATAATGAAATACAAACAAGAGCTACCATTGGAGCATCAGAAAATGAAGTAGATACAAAAGAGATTTCTTTTTCTTCAACTAACATGAAAAACTTTTCATGGAATTATTCATTTAAAGATAGAAAGTCTGAGGATAAATTTAAAAATTTTACCAATGAAAAAAATAAAGATCATAAGGTGCAATTGCATTATAAAAATGGAAGAAAATTTAGAACAAAAGTTGAATGGATTCAAAGAGATGCAGAAAACTTTTTAAAAAATGAAGCAAATGAGTCGCATTCATCAAGTATAAATATAAACTATAAACCTAATAGAAAGTTTCAAATTTCTTCAAAGTTAAAACAAGAAGAAAAAAGACGTATTATAAAAGAAATTACACAAATTGATTTATCAAATATTAATCAAGAGATTACAAGAGATTATATCACTCCAACTCATCCTGTAAAAACAATTACAAGTTCACAACAAATTAGATATAAACAAAATAAAAATGTATTCCATAGATTATCATATCGTTTTAGAAAAGAAGAAGAAAAAGTAGCTCAAAGGGTATTGACTCAAAATGAAAATTACTCCTATGATTTAAAATGGACATTGCCAAAATCATATAAGTTAAAATATCGTTTTGATCAAAAAGATAGGTATAATAGAAACTCAACAATTGATAAAATGACCTTTAGACAAAACTTTGAGGTGACAAAGTCTTTAAGAAAACGAATGACAATAACAGCAAACTACAGGGCTCAAAATGAAATGGATCATGTAGCAAAACTATTACAAGAAGATGATGAATCAGGTTTGAGATTAGAAAAAATATTCAGTTCAAAATTTAGAACAAATGCCAGTATTTTATCAACTAAAAGAGCTGGGCTTGATAATAAATCAGAATATCGTTTAGGCTCTGGTATTGTATATACTCCAGGAGTAAACGGTTTAAGAATAGGTGTTGATTTGACAAAAGGTAAATCAAAAGATCACAATACAAAAGATAATAGTGACTTAGAGCAAATTAAAGTAAATGTACATAAAAACCTTTTTAAAGATGCTTATTTAGAAGGTCAATATAAATTTGAAAAAGAAGCTCCTTCTTCTAAAGGTTTAGGGTACTCAGCTACTTTATATAAACTAAAGCTTAGTATGGACTTTTAAAGCAAAAAAACCACTCACTAGGAGTGGTTTTTTTACTTTAGTAAAGAAATTATTTTTTTTTCTTATATTTCTTTTCTAATGCTTTCATGGCTTTTCTGTAGACTGGCCAGAGTTTTTTACCCTCTCTTAGGTTTACAGTGCCTTGGTCACTAATAATCTTTTGACCAGCTTTACTTTTAGCAAATTTAATAAATTTCTTAGCAAGTTTAGTCGGCTTTTTATTAGTTACAAGATATAAAGGTCGATACAAAGGGTATTTACCTTTCATGATGTTTTCTTTACTTAGTTCATAACCATCAAGGCCTAAAACTTTAACATCTCTTTTTCTTGCACTAGATATACCAGTAACAGCAATTCCGTAAGTATCTTTTAAAATAGCTTTTTCTAGTGGGCCAGATGATTTGAATGACTGTGTTGCAACAAAGTCAATATCAACGTCCATAAAAATAAGCTCACGAGCCATTCGCCCAACACCAGAAATTTTACCATTACGTTTGAAAAAATGAAGCGTTTTATCTTCTCCGCCTAAATCTTTCCAATTAGTAACTTTACCAAGCATTACATCTTTTAGTTGCTGTAAAGTAATAGATTTTACTGGGTTGTTTTTATTAACAATAATAGCTAGTGCATCCCAAGCTACAGGATGTAGTTTAACTTTTTTCTCAGCATCACTACCAAATAAACACTGGCGACATGAACCACCAACATCTACTTCTCCATCATTAGCAGAGCGGATACCTTTTGTTGCCCCTCCACCTTCAATAGAGACTTCTACTTTGTACTTTTTAGTAAAAGCAGCGGCAAGCTCTTTCATGTATGCTTTTTTTGTAATTCCACAGCCTCGATACTTAATCACTGCTGTTTTATCAGCAGCGAAAGCAACGAAAGTGAAACAAAATAATATAATTAAATGTTTCATTAAGGTCTCCTAGAACTTTAAAGTAGTTTCAACAAAAGTAAACTCTGAGTCGAATGAATAAGTATTACCTGTTGTTTGGTTTGCAGTATTACTATAAAAGTCTCCTGAAGAAAATCTGTTATATCCAACAGTCATTTTCATGTCTTTAGAGTACTTATGAGTAAATTTAACATTCCACTCACTACCTAAATCATCTTCAAGATTACCAGCAGCACCTTGAGTTGCTACATAATTTTTCTTTCTATAATAAACTGCATCATTAACATCATTTAACTCAAAATTATGAAAAGAAATTTTGTAACTATTTCTTTTGTTAATTTTTGACTCATAGTGAAAAATTAAATCATTGATGTTTTGTTGGTAGAATACATCAGCATATCCTAAGAAACCATGACGATTTGGATAAAGTGGTTGCCAACCTGAGTTACTTGCTCCAGCATCATTACCAGAGTAAGCATTATATTCAACACCAATTGATCTTTTACTATGGTTTTCTTTGTCTTCACTAAGTGTATACATTGCTTTTGCAATTAACATGTCACCATCGTATCCAGTATTAACACCAGCAAGAGTAGCATCTCCATCTTGCCATGCGTATTCAGCGTTGAACTTCCATTTGTTTACACTTTTAGTATAATTTAAACCATAGGTTGATAGACGATCAGAATCTACAAGATTATTTGCTTGAGTATTTCTTTGATAAAGATATCCCATTAATTTACCGTCAAATACATCCTTCCAGTATAAATTAGCACCAAATAAGTCTCTTTCATCACTAGTAGCTGGAACTGGTGCTACAAATGCTGTAGGATCACGATCAACTTTAAAGTAAAAAGCATCAAAGTCAAAATTACTTTTTGATCTATTTTTGAATAAAACACCATCAAATACTTGACCAACTGAGTTCCAGTTTCTCCAACCAAGTACTCTACCACTACCAAACTTAGTCATCATTCGACCAAGTTTTACAGTGTTTTTCTTTTCATCATCTAAATGTAGGTTAAACCAAGCTTGGTGTAAATCAAAGCCTTTACTAGACTCTGTAGCAAGATTTCCGTCTCTTGAACCAAAAGTATCTCTTTGCTGAAGTTGTAGAAACATATCGCCTCTATCAAAAGCTTTAGAAATTCCAAGTCTCATTCTATAATCTGTTTTTGTGTCACTATGGTCAGTGGTGTTTCCAGCTGGGGCATCATCTTCAAACATATTATATCGAAATCTAAGCTCTCCGTTAAATTTAAAACCTTGAGTATCACTTTTTATAGTTTTTGTCTCAGATTTTTCAATTTTTGATTGTAGCTTAAGCATTGCTTGTTGCATTTTTGCCATTTGCATTTTTAATGTTGAAAGCTCATCTCTAGTTGTAGAGTAAGCAAAAGTTAGTGAGTTAGCGATTAAAAAGCTGATCCCGAATTTACATAGTTTCATTGTATTCTCCCTATTCATAGTTGTTGTTGATTATTATAATAATAGATAAAAAATAAATAGCAAACATTTTTTTGTTGTGAGTTACAAAACTTATACTAGAGTGTTTTTAATTGGTAACTCTATCTAAAACTCCTATAGATATTGATTATAAAACTGTAGTGATGTTTTATTTAATGTCCTTTTGAAAATGCATTTAAAAAAATGAGATTGATTGTTGTAGATGTTTACTTTTTTTATCTGTAAGCTTTAAATAATAATCTCTATGATTAGATATTATTTGTTCAAACACAGAGTTGAGATTAACTTGAACTAAAGAGTATCTTAATATAAAATAATCTAAATATTAAAAAGAAGGAACAGTCATGTATTTTAAAAAAATAGTTTTCTTAGTATTAGCACCAATAATTTATTCACTATCTTACTCCAATGATTTTCCTTTGAGAAAAAAATATAGTGATTTAACACCAATCTCAACAAAACAGCTAATAAAAGATTATGATAAATCTGTTATTGTTGATGTTCGTTCAGAGTTTGAATATAAAGTAGTTCATATTCAAAAAGCAATTAATCTGCCCTTATCTAAAAGGTCTTTTTATTCTAAAATGAAAAAAAAAATGTTAAAGAATCCAAATGTACCATTTGTTTTTTATTGTAATGGGATAACTTGTTCAAAAAGTTATAAAGCAACCCAAAAACTACATGATAAAGGTCATAAAAATATTTTTGTTTATGATGCAGGAGTTTTTGCTTGGGTTAAAAAAAATCCCAAAAAATCTTTTTTACTTGGTGATTCTCCAGTTGATACTTCAAAGCTAATTGCTAAAAAAGATTTTCAATCTAAAATGTTAGCTTTTAATGACTTTGATAAAGGTGCATCATTAAAAGAGTCACTATTAATTGATATTCGTGATAAATTTCAAATTAAATTTATTCCTAAGTTTAAATTTAAAAATAAAATTAAAACAATTACTTTGACTAAATTGCAAAAAGTTCTTAAAAGTGGTTACTTAAAAAAAGAAAAAACTTTGTACATCTATGATGCTGTAGGAAAACAAGTTAGATGGTTACAATATTATTTAGAGAAATACGCTTATAAAAACTACTTTTTTTTAAAGGGCGGAGTAAACTCTGTAAAAAAGAA
This sequence comes from Candidatus Cloacimonadota bacterium, assembly GCA_002402105.1. Lineage (GTDB taxonomy): Bacteria > Muiribacteriota > UBA6191 > UBA6191 > UBA6191. The sequence continues at coordinate 85,749 of NVVD01000014.1, read as the reverse complement.
TAAATAATTCATTTGCTATGGTGCTTTTAAATGTATTTGGTATATGTTTAAAACAAAAAAACTATTTATGCTCAAGTACAAAAAAGTGTCAGGAAAACTATGAAATTGTCAGATAAATTAGGGTTATCCCATTTAATAATGGGAGTTTTCCCAGTAGTAATAGTGGGAGTTTTATTTTATTTTTTAATGATATCAACTTTGACAAAAAATACTTACAGAGATTTAAGTGCACGAAATGATATTAAAAAAGAGCAAGTTAAAGATTTTTTTGAGAATAAAAGAAGAGATATAGAAGGTTTATCTGATGTTGTAACAACTTTAAAAGATGAAGCTTTTTCAAAAATTAATATTTCTATTAAAAATAAGCAAGTTGCAGTCAATAACTACCTTAGAACTATTGAAAATGAAGTTATGGTCGCAGCAGAAAATAAAATGAATATTGATGCAATGAAAGACTTTTTAAATGCTTTTGATGCGTATGATGTTTCAGTTGAAAAAGAAAAACTATCAAAATATTATAAAGAAAATTACTTTCCAAAAATTTTAAAAGTAACGGATGAAGAGATTGAAAAAGACTTATTACTAGAAAACTTGAATGATAAATCTTATGCTCTTCAAACTTTATATCTTTTAGAGTCTGGTGATGACAATACCGAGTCCTTGTACTCTAAAGTTCATCAAAAATATGCTTATATAATAGAGTCTTATTCAGAAAAATTAGAATATGAAAATATATTTTTTATAGAGGCCAAATCAGGTAATATTGTTTATTCAATGCTAAAAAACCCTGACTTTGCAACATCTTTAACAGATGGGCCATATTCAGAAACAAACCTAGCGGAGTTGTTTGAAGAAGTAAATGAATTAGATCAGGGTGAGGTATCGTTTATTGATTTTAACACATATCTTCCAATTAATAATAAACCAGCTGGTTTTGTTGCAAGTCCAATTTTTGAGGGAGAAAAAAGACTTGGAGTTTTAGTTTTTCAAATATTAATTGATAAATTTAGTGAATTAGTGGGAGAGCGTGAAGGGCTTGGAGAAACGGGAGAAACCTATTTAGTTGGCTCAAATAAACTAATGCGCTCTGAGTCTTTATTTGATAAAGAAAATAAAAATATAATAAACTCTTTTTTAAAGCCAGAAAAAGAGGCTATAGAAACTCTTTCTGTAGAGGCAGCTTTAATGGGAATAGAAGGAACTGAAATTGTTAGAAACTATGTAGATGGTTTAGTTCTTTCAGTATATTCATCTATTGCATTTGGTGAAGAAAATTGGGCAATTATCTCAGAAATGAGTGTTAATGAAGCTTTTATCCCAAAACTGGGAACAGATGGTTTAGTAAAAAATAAAAAATGGGAAAATGATTTTTTTAGTAAATATGTACAAGATAAAAATTACGAAGATTTATTTTTGATTAATACAAAAGGATATTGTTTTTATAGTGTAGATAAAAAAGAGGACTATCAAACAAATTTATTAAAAGGAAAGTTTAAAAATAGTGGTTTAGCAAAAGTTGTAAGAGATATTATAGAAAAAGAAAAAAGATTTTCTTTTGCTGACTTTTCGTCTTATGTACCAAGTAAAAATAAGCCAAGTTCTTTTATTGGGGTTCCAATTGAATCAGATGGAGAGCTAACAATGGTTTTGGTTCTTCAAATTTCATCTAAAAGCTTAAATGATTTAGTACAAAAAGGCTCAAACAAAGAAGAAAGCTTAGAGTCCTATTTAGTTGGGCCAGATAATCATTTAAGATCAAGTTCTTTTTTAAATGAAGACTACACTTTAAATAGCTCTTTTAATTTAGATAAAACAATAATAACTCAGGCTATTAAATCTTCACAAAAAACAACAGAAGCAAAATTTAAACTAAAAGATACGCAAGTGATTAAAAACTATAAAGGAGATGAGGTTTTATCTTCTTGGGATGTGATAGATGTATTTTCGACTCAATGGACAATTATTACAGAAAAAGATAAGAAAAAATCTTTATCCATTTTAGATTCAATTAAAGATGAGTTATCTACTGTTGTTGTGAGCGTTTTATTTTTGATTGGTGTGATTTTGTATTTTATTATTTCAAATGTAAAGTCTAGTGTAATTACACCTATTTTGGACACTGTAAGTTTTGCTCAAAATATTTCAAAAGGAAACCTGAGTAAAACAATGAAGGTTTCAACAGAAGATGAGTTTTTTGATTTGGCAGAATCTTTAAATGAAATGTCGAAGTTTTTATCTGTTAGGCTATCAATTATTGATAATGCTCCATCAAATATTTTATGTGCAAAACCAAATGGAGATTTATGGTATATAAATCCACAAGCACAAAAGTCATTATTAAAAATGGGGTTAAAAATAGAAAATAATTTTTTAGTAGAGAAATCTCTTTTTAGCTTAGACTATAGTTTATCAAATCTAAAGAACATTATTAAAGATGAAAAAAATCTACCTTATGAAGATATAATTGACTTCAAGGGTGAGAAATTAGAAGTTTTAGTCTCTGCTATTATTAGTTCTACTGGTGATTATATCGGGCCGATGCTGACCTATACTGTAATCAGTGAGAAGCTAAAAGCAGAAGCAGATAAATTAATAAATGATAGAAAAATGGCGAAAATTGCAGCTATGACTCATAACGCTCCTGTCAATATTATAACAGAAGATTTAGAAGGTATTGTTACATATATGAATCCAGCATCGATTGAAAATTTATCTAAGCTACAAAGTGGTTTAACCAGATCCATTTCAGAAATTGTTGGTTCAAATTATAATATCTTTGATAAAGATCCTTCTTTTCAAAAAGCTATGATTCAAGATGTAAAAAACTTACCATATAGTTGTGAAATCAAATTTCTAGAAGAAACCCTGAGTCTTAAAGTAAGTGCAATCTTAGATAATAAAGGTATCTTTATGGGGCCTATGATTGCTTGGGAAATCATTACTGATGAAGTGAATCAAAAAATACGTGAACATGAAATGAATGAACATATGAGTTCAGTATTAGATAGTGTCAATACTACATCATTAGATTTAAAAAATAGCAGTACTAGTTTATTAAGTATTTCAGGAGCAATGACAATTACATCTCAAGAAACAGCAGAACTAGCTATCCATGTGGCTTCAGACTCTGAAGAAATGACAGATAACATTCAATCAATAGCTGTAGCCTCAGAAGAGATGTTAGCTGCAATTTCAGAGATTTCAAAATCAGCTCACGTTTCATCTGAAATTGTTTCAACAGCAGTTAGTTTAACAAATCAAACGAATGAAGATATTGAGCACTTAAGTATTAGCTCCAAAGAAATTGGAGATATCATAAAAATAATTACTACGATTGCAGATCAAACAAATTTACTGGCTTTAAATGCTACTATTGAGGCTGCTAGAGCAGGCGAAGCTGGTAAAGGCTTTGGAGTTGTTGCAAATGAAGTAAAAGAACTTGCAAATCAAACAGCACAAGCAACAGAAAAAATATCAGAGCAAGTATCCTCTATCCAATCAGACACTTCAAAAGTAGTTAAAGGTATTAATGCATTTAAAGAAAAAATAGATGAAATTAGTTTTGCCCAAGTTTCTATTGCCGGAGCAGTAGAAGAGCAATCAGCTACGGTTCAAGAAATTGCTCAAAACGTAAATGTAGCAGCAGAGAAATCAAGTCAAATTTCTAAGGCAATAAATATGGTGGCAAAATCAGTAGAAGATAATAGTAAAGGGGTTTTAAAAATATCTGAAACATCAAATAATTTATCAAGTTTTTCAGATACTTTAAGCACTTTACTTAATAAATAAAGTATTACCTCTTTGTGGTAAATTAGCTTTAACAACAGAACCTTTATTTCTAATAGAGTGGGATAAAAATCCTTTAAAATAGATTCTTTTGAAAAAGAAATGCCTAACTTTAAAAAGGATATAAAATGGGTAAGAATATTGATGATCTTATTCAAAAAAGAAGATCTATTCGAGTTTACAAAGATATAGAGGTTGATGATGATATATTAGAGTCTCTTGTTTCTGCGGCTTCTTTTGCTCCATCTAATAGTAATAGGCAAGGCTACTACTTTACCTTTATTAAAAATAAAGCAATGATTTTAGATCTTGCTAATCTTGTTGAAGCTATGGTAGACAGTAAAAAAGAAGTTTTACAAAAAAGACATCCATACTTTTTTGAATATGCAAAAAACTTTGTGCATTTTCGTGGAGCTCCTGTACTCATGATTAGTTATTACACAAAGCCTCCTAGCTTTTCAATGCAAATATTTAAAGAGTATGGTTGTCAAAGTATAGTATCTGGAGATGTTTTTAGTATAGGCTTAGCTATTCAAAATATGCTTTTAAAAGCTACGGACTTAGGGCTAGGTAGTTGTGTTATGTCGGGGCCTCTAATTGCAGAAGATGATATTAAATTATATTTAAAAACGCCTTCTAGATATGGGCTTGGGCCAATGGTATGTTTTGGCTATGCTAATGAGGATTTGAAACGACCGAGACGAAAAAACTTTAAAAAACGGTTTGAAATTATTGATGAATAAAGCCTTGGGATCTAAACTTTAAGGTGCAAAAGGCTGTAATGAGCTCTGAAAATATCTATATTTATTTTTTTCTTGAGAATGAAACTTTGAGGCGACTCTTAAGGACATTCCATCGTTAGATTTCATAATCTTAGGTATTTTATCAATGAGTTGTGGGTTACGAATACACGGTGACTTTAAACAATAATTTAAAATCAAGACGGTGTCGCTTCGATTTTTTGCTATTTTTGGTAAAAACTTTAAAAGGTCTTTTTCTTTATTAATAATAAAACGACTTTCTCTTGAAAACTTGATGCCTGTTTTTAGATGTTGGTCAAAAAACTTAAGTGTTTGGGTTACTCCCATATTATATTTAGTGACTCTATCTTGTTTTTGATTGTATTGATATTGAATTATAAAGCGACTTTTGAAAGTGAAAAAACGACTTTCTTTTTCTAGTGATTTGAGTAGGTCTGTAAAAAAAGTATCCTCTTTTTTTATATAATAAAAGCCGTGTACTAGTCTAATTTCATTATGAAGATATTTTAAATCTCTTGGGTTTCTTTTTTGATGATTGATTAAAAAGAGCAGATGGGCTTTTAATTGACCAACACTATAGATATACTTTCTAGTAGATGCATGAAGTGATTGAGCAATTAAAAAAAATAAAATAAGTTTTTTCATAAGATAGTTTTCGTCTCAATATATATTTTTTCTAATGTATAGTTGATATCTAGTTAATTTGTCTATCAAATTAGAGTGTATTTCATAAATAAATGAATATCTTTTATTAAAATAACTTAAGAGGGCTTTTTCAGTAGTGATAAAAAAAACTTCATGGTCGATATAATTTAAAAAATAGAGAGTAAATAGACTTAGCTACAAAGTGGTATGAGATGATTCCTGAATTAGATATATTGTTAATACAATTGCAAGACGGTAGAGATAACGTAAGAATAGAAGCAGTTAGAACATTGGTTAAATATCCCAATAAACTAGCTAAGAGTACTTTATTGAAAAACTTAAATGACTCAAACTCTGATGTTCGTTACTACTCTGTTTTGGCTCTCTCTACTTTAATGGATAGCTCTGTTTCTCAGGCTTTGATAGAAATGGTTCATGACTCTAGCCGATTAGTTCGGTTAGTGGTTCTTAAAGAGCTAGGGAAAAACCCTTCGAGTGCTATTTATGAATCTATGGTTGATGCATTAGCTGATATTGATGAAGATGTGAGGTCATTAGCAGCAGACTCACTATCTCGTTTTCCAGATCGTTTTATTGCACAAATATTAAATGAGTTTAGTTCAAGTAGTTGGATTAAAAGAAATCAAATATTTAAAACTATATCACTTATGGGGATTCGTGCTCATGATCCTGTTAGAAAGCTTTTAAAAAGAGATGACTTACACCGTGAGCAATATTATTGGTTGATTAAATTAGTGGGAGAATTTCGTTTAAAAGATCAAAGTCGTATTTTATTAACCTTCTTAAAATCTCAAGATGATGAGGTATTAATCATTACCCTAGAAACATTAGGTTCTTTAGGTTTTTTAGAAATAATACCTGACTTAATTAAGTTTTTAGATCACCCTATTGATAGGGTTCGCGAGGCTTGTATAAAGGCTTTAAGCTCTCATGGAGAGTACGCAGTCTCCTTTTTAATGGATAAACTGTCAAATGAATCTAGAGTGATTAGGTTGTCAGCCTCAAGAACCTTAGAAAATATTGGAGATATGGCAATTGCTCCACTTTTAGACAAGTTTTACGATCGTGACAAAGAGGGTAGATTTTGGATTTTAGATGCTTTGAAAAAGCTTAAAGTACCTATGGTAAAAAGTATTTTTACTTCATTATGTAACGATGATGATTATGATATTCAAATGTTAAGTATATCGGCTTTATCCGAATTTGAATGGGATGATGAAATATTAGATGTTTTATTTCAATTGTTATCAAATGAAGAATGGAAAATAAGAAGTGAAGCAGCTCGAACTTTAGCTAGTTATAAATCAATTCCAAATGATTATTTTATTCAGCAATTACAAATAGGTGATGTAAATATAAAGTATTGGATGATTAAAACTATTGAAATGAAGCAAGATTATACATACCTTCCAATTTTACTTGAGGTTTTTAATGCTAGTGATTGGAATTTAAAGATGTGTGCATCTGATGCTATTCAAAAATTTCAAAGTAAGCCAAGTGAAATATTTTTAGATCCACTTAGAGGTATTGATGAAAATATAAAATATTGGGTTTCTCGTTCATTAATTGGTGACTTATCTTCTGTTTATATTGAGCCAATGCTTTTATGTTTAGATTCGACTCAATCAGGTATTAGAGAGAATGCTTATTCTTTTTTTGAGGCAATGGGAGTTAAATCTATTCCATATCTGAGACAAGCATTTACAGAAATTCGCTCAAGAGTTGTATATACGTCTATAGCTGATTTATTAGCAGGAATGAAAGCAAATGCTTTTGATGAAGTTTTATCATTATTTAGAAGTAGTGAAAAAGACGAGGTTTATTGGGGTTCTGTAATAGCTCAAAAAATGGGTGTTAAAATTTTACCTGAGCTTCATAGTTTGCTTGAGAGTCAAGATTGGAAAGTCCGTTTAAACGCTTTACAGGCTATAGAAAAAATAGCGAGTAAGGATTCGATTCCTATTTTATTAGAGCTACTTGAAGATGAGTACTTTTCTATTAGAAAATTAGCTGTAAATTGTTTAGGACAAATTAAAGATATTTCAGTTTCTTCTCCCTTAGAACATTTAATGGAAGTAGATGATATTGAAATGAGGTTACTTGTTATTAGGGCTCTTGGAAATATCTGTTCGATCGAGTCTGATGATTTACTGATTCATAGTTTAAGAGATGAAAACTGGTTGATTCAGCGTGAATGCCTACGTGCTATGGGTAAAATTAGAAGTGATAAATTTTTAGTTCCCTTAAGAGACTATATTAAAATTGTTAGTGAAAACTTAAAAGAAGAGCTGATTGAAAATATTGGATATTTTAGAAATGCTTCATTTGAAGATATTTTGAGTATTTGGCTGAATGAAGAAGATGAATCTTTATTACAAAAAGTAATTATTGCTATTTCAGCCCTACCAAAATTTAATGATTATGAAAAACTATGTACTTTGCTCAAACATGAAAACTGGTCTGTAAAAAAAGAAGCCATTGTTGCTCTTGGTAGATTAAGAGTAAAATACTCTGTTAAAGAACTAAAACAAAGTCTCCAAAAAAGTGATTCTATACTAAGGGTGCATATAAAAGAGTCTTTAAAAAATATATTAGGTGATGAAACCTGGAAAAATCTTTTAGCAGAGTATGTGGATAGCTCAAGATTAGAGCAGGCCGAAAAGTTTTTTAAAGATGCTAAAACTTTTGCTCAAAATAAAAAGTGGAAAGAAGTTATCTCTTCTTTAACAAAAGCAAAAGCATTATCAGATCAGATTAAATATTTAAATTTACAAGCTAAAGCTTATGCCGAATTGCAAGATTATAAAAAAGCAGAAGAAATATTTTTAATTATTTTACAAAAAAAACCTGGAGATATTCGTATTTTTTCAAATTTGGCTATGTTGCATTTTGTGCAAAAAAACTATACTAGAGTAGAAGCAATTTTTGAGAAATTAGAGGCAAAAGAGTCCTTACCAAAAGAAGTCATTCAATTAATTGAAAAAGTTCGTTTGAAAATAAAAGCTAAATAGTTTTTTAAGCTAGAATAATATTCCCATTGTTTTTTTATCATCTAAACAAGTATAATGTAGTATCTGAATATAAAGGAAGAAAAAATGGAAGAAAAATTAAATATATCAGAGTTTTTTGAGCATTATAAATCAACCGCTCTAGCTCTAGTACAGCCACTATTATTATTATCTTTATTTTTTTCGGCTCCCTACATATTAGGGTATGGTTTAGATAATACTATAGGGCTATTTTTACCAACTTTAATAGGGTTTTTGTCTTTTTGTTTAACTCTTGTTGGGTTATGTATTGGTGCTTTAGCCCCGTTTGTATTTACTTATATGATAGTAAAGTATTATTTGGGTGAAACGATTGATGTAAAAAAAATAATATTAAATTTTGATAAATCATTGATTTGGCCAATATTAGTAGTTATTTCTTATCAGCATTTAATAACTTTGGCGCCATCTTTACTTGTTACTTGTTTGATGCCTATTTCTTTTATTTTTCCTCCTTTTGTTTTTTTTGTATTTCTTTTATATATTCCAGCCTTTTTATTAAATTCAGTGCTCGGTGTTATATTAGGTTTTACCCCGTATATGTACTTTTTTCATAGAGAGTCAAATTTAGAACCTTTAATTTTGTCTTTTAATTTTGTTAAAAAAAATGTAGTAAATATTATTATTTTTGCTCTGATTATGTGGGCTTTAAATTTTGCAATTTCGATGGCTTTTGGTTCAGCTTCAATGATGAGTTCTATTTTTTCTTTATTTACTACCATGGATTCATCTAGTTTTGATGTTAGCTCATTTCAACACATGGGACAAAGTGAAATAAAAGATAAACTGATGGGTTTTGCTAGTTTTTTTAGAGCAAATTTAATTGATCAGGTTAAAACAGTATTTCAATTAGCTATTGTGCAATCACTAAACTCTGTTTTCTTTTTATATTTTGTTGGTTTTTTAAAATCTCCTCATGAATTTAAATTAGCATTTTCAACAAAGTTAAAATAGTTTGATAGTTGGGATATTTATAGGATTTTTTATAGCCATCTTGGTTTCTTTTCAAAACGGAGCAAAAAATAGAGAAGAAGAACTTTTAATCAACAAAAATAAATTAAATCCATATAATTTATTATCAAGTAGGTCTAATAATAAAATCTGTGTGTTTATGCTTCATGGTTTTGGAGTGACTCCTCAAATTTTTGGTGATTTACAATTTAAGTTATCTATTTTAAATATTGACTCTTATGCTCCTATGTTAACAGGTAAATCTTGGTCTTTATTTTCTTTTGCAAACTCATCTCATCAAGAGTGGATAAATAAATCAACTGAAGTTTATGATAGATTGAGTTTAGAATATGATGAAGTAATTGTACTTGGTTTTTCAATGGGTGGCACGCTTGCAACTCACCTATCTCAAATACGAAAAGTCAAAAAAGTAATTTTGCTATCTCCTTACTTTGGACTTTATAAAATGCCACCTTTTATTGAAAATGTTTTAATTACATTGTTTAAAAAAAGAAATTTATACATTAAAAATAAATCATTAGATTGTTCAAAAGTAATAAAACAAGAAGAGATTTTTACTTATGGTTACACACCATTAAAAGCTGTTGTAGAGCTGTTTTTATTAAAAGAAAAGGTGGTCTCCTTACCAAAATCATTTGCTTCTATTTTAATTATGCATTCAAGACTAGATCATGTAGCAGATTATCAAGAGTCATATGACTATTTTAAAGAGGTAGAAGAGTTTGAGTTTGTATCTCTTGAAAAGTCATATCATTATATTTTAAATGATATTGAACAAGAAGAAGTTTATTTAAAAGTAATTGATTTCATTAGGCATTAAGAGGCTTTTTGAAGTCTAATATTTTATCATTATCATGTTTTTTAATGCATTCGGATACATCTTTCTTGCAAATAGCAGCTCTAAAAGCATAATCAATTTTGAGCCATTCTTTAGCAAGTTTATCATTAACTCCACACTCTAAGATTGTTTCTTTTAAAATGTTGTGTCGTAAATCAAAAATCTCTGTTGTGATGTTCATATTAATATGAGTAGGGATAGGGGGTTTACCAACAAATAAGATAAAACCACCCATAGCATTTGTCATAAAATCTGTTTGTTGGTTTTCAATTTGAGGTCTAAAAGTATCTTGAAAAAAAAGCTTAAGCCAAGGATGTAAAAATAGTTTGTCGTAAAATAGTTTATGGACTTTTTGTAGAGTTTTACGTCCACCAATACGTTTAAATAATGATTCTTTTTTTTCTTTCATAATGGTATTGAAGCATTATATTAGAAAAATGTAAAAGCTTGTACATAAAAAAAACCTTTAATTTTATTAGAGGTTTTTTAAAACTAAACTAAAATCTTAGAGATCTTGCATTCTAGTTTTTGACGCTTTATAAAAGCTTTTAAGCATTTCATCCCATTTGCTTACTTTTGCGAACTCAAGCTTTAAGTATTTATCACTAAAGCTATACCCGTTAGCAGGAAAGTAGATTGCTGTACCTTTAGAGTTTTTCATTTTAGAGCCATGAGTTGCATGATGTCCAACAAATGCATTTGCTGCAATGATTGCTTTTTTACAAGCATCGGATGCTTCACCAGAAAGGTTTGGTGATAATAATTCTAGAAGATGGATTAAGTCAACATTTGAACGATAGTAAAATTTTTGTACACTTGCTACTGCTGATTTTAATTGTGTTTTATGGCCATCCATCAATTGCTCTGCTAATACATTTAGTGCATCAACTAAAGCATCTGTTTTAGATAAATCAACCCAACTTTGAGTAGTTGAAGAGTTACCTTGAGAGCCACTATCATAAGATGCATCATATGTATCAACAATAATTGTTGAAACTTCTTGAGCTGTTAAGCCTTTTTTATTAACAAGCTCTTTTAAAGAGTCGTTATAGGCCCAACCTTCACCTGGCTCTGTTTCTTGAGATGCAAGCATGATTTCTACATCGTCTTTCATAGCGTAAGAAACTTCAAGCATTTGCATTAAACAAGCGTCAAAAGCCATGATATCTAATTTTTTACCTAAGATGTTTCTGATGTCTTTAGCAGCACCAGTTAATTGAGCAGTAGTGATGTGGTTTCCTGATTGATCATCATAAGAGATACCTTTAAAAACACCGTTAGTTGCTCTTTTATTCCAACCAGAACCGTGGTTCCAGATAACTGTTGCATAATGTTCAGCTGGATAATTAGTAGAGCCCCATTCAACAAACTCTGTTAATGTTTTAACAGAACCCATATCAACTTCACCAAGGTCTTCAACCATATTAGTATCACCTTTTTGAACAAAATATCTTTTTGCTGGTTTACCATATGCTCTATCTAATTGAACTACAATATTTACGTTTTCATTTGAACCAATTTCAGCCATTTCTTCTAAGTCACCAACACCAAACTTATCAAGATTGTTATCAGCATTGATATAAATTAAATATGTCCATTCTTTAATATTTTTAGGTGTTTGTGCAAAGTTAGTAGAAATAAGAGATGTTGCTGCTAAGCCTAGTGATAAGATTCCAGTGAATAACATTTTTTTCATGTAGTTCTCCCAAGATTTATTTTATAGTGATTTATTTAAAGTTCAGACTAAGGTTTTTTTAAAAAACGTCAAGTGTAGTTTTAAATAAAATTACTTAGTTGTTTAGTGACAAAATGATATCAAATTCGTCGATAGATCAAAAGAATAAACAACAAGGTAAATGAAAGAAACTATGGCTAAAATATTATCAAAAGAACTCAAGTTTGGTCCTTATAAAGTTTTAGGAAAAGCCATTGCTACTGGTGGAATGGCTCAGGTTTATAAGGTTGAAAATGTAGATGGAGAAGTTTTCGTAGCCAAAACCTTATTGCCACAATATTTATCAGATAGGCGAAAAAAGTCTCGTTTTTTGGCTGAGTTTGATTATCTACAAAAAATAAATTCAGAAATTGTGGTTAAGCCAAAAGAAATTATTCAAGAAAAAGGAGTTTGTTGTTTAATATTAGAATATATAGACGGGATAGAACTAACAAAAGTAATAAAAAAGCTTGCTCCTCTTGATACAGAATCATCAGTTCATATTATTTTAGAGTTATGTAAAGCATTAGATGAATGCCATGAAAAGGGTATTTTTCATAGAGACTTAAAACCAGAAAATATTTTAATATCCAAAGACGGAAAGGTTCGTTTAATTGATCTTGGGGTTGTAAGACATGTAGAAACAAAGCGTACTTTACCAGGTACTGTTCTTGGTACTTTAGATTATATGGCACCAGAGCAAATTGAAGGTGAAAGAAAAGACGTTAAAAATACGGTAGATTTATATGCTTTAGGTATTATTTTATATGAGTTATTTACTAAAAAACTACCGATTAAATTTACCTCAAAAGACGGTATTATAGATGTATATAAAAAGAAAAAAGAAAAGCTACCAAAGATAGGAAAACTTGAAAATATAGATTTAGAAAAAATATGCTTAGAGTTGATACAAGCTGATCCAACAGAAAGAATTCAAAGTGTATTTGATTTAGAAGAAAGGCTTTTAAAAGTTACTAATAAAACTAAAATAAAAAAAGGTTATAAACTTTTTTTAGAAAAATATAGCGAGACTTTTTATAAGGCAAGCCCACTTACAAAATCTAAAACGATACAGACTAAAAAAGTAGAAGTTGTAATACAAAAAGAAATTTTAGTAGAAAACCAAGAAGAAAATAAAACTTTATTTGTAGTCATTGGTTTTTTGTTTTTACTATCTATTTTTATTATAGGAGGACACTTTTTAAAGTGGTGGAGTTTAGTAGATGTATTTATATATTTGAAAGCTTTGGTAATGAATATCAAGTAATAAAGTTTAAATTTGAAAATTTCTTTAATCTCAGAGGTGCTTCAATATCGAGACCTTTTTCGATAAGAGTCTTAAGATAGTTTCTAAAATCATTTGTATGAACTAAATCTTTATTAATTAAGTTTGTTAAATCAATTTTTTGTCCATACAAGCCGCCTTTAACATTAGCACCCATAACAAAATGAGTATTAGCTGTGCCGTGGTCGCTTCCTTTACTACCATTTTCCTCGGCTCTTCTGCCAAACTCTGAATAGGTAGCTAAGGTTACTTTATCCCATAAGTTATGTTTGATTAATGCCTCTTTAAAGCTTGTAGTTGCTGTAGCAAGTTGCTTTAAAAGACGAGCATGAGTGTTTTTTTGGTTGGAATGAGTATCAAAACCACCATGAGTTATTTTAATAACAGGTACATTGATTCCACTAATAATAAATTCAGCAGCTGATTTTAATGAGCGAGATAATTTATCTTTAGAAAATTCAGTTAATTGGAGAGATTTATTCATTTTATTTTGAATCATTTGATATGATCTTTGTATGTCTGATTGAATAGAGTCAAAATGTGCTAAAGAATTATTCATAATAGGTCTTTTAGATTTTTTGATTTTTTTTGCTCTCTTTAGAAACTGTTTTTGATTTTTAATGACTAATGACTGAATATCTCCACCTTGTAAGGGGCCTGGGTCTGAATTACCTAAAATAAGACCTTCAAAATCATAGAGTGACTTTTTAAAGGCTAAACTATCGTTCATCCAACCATGATTTAAAAACTCGTCACTATCTGATGCTGTATCCCAAATGTCAATGGATCTAAAATGCGATCTTATGGGTTCGTCATAGCCTAAGCCTTGAACAATGGCTAAATCTTTATTATTCCAAAGAGATTTCCATTTTTTTAAAGACTTGTGTAAATAAATATCCTTATCAAAAGAGATAACTTCATCTTTTGTTAATGCTAGTTTTGGTCTTAGTTTTTGATACATCGGGTCATTAAAAGGTACAAAAGTATTAAGGCCATCGTTTCCACCCTTTAATTCAATTAAAATTAAGACTTTTTGATTTGTATTAAAGGTATTTGCAAAGTTTTTTTTTGAATGTGCTATAGCTAGACTAGAGAGTAAACCATAGATAAATTGTCGTCGATTCATGATGTTTCCTTATTTTAATTGAAAGTAGTCACTGCTTAAAATTTTTCGTAGTTTCTTTTTTTGATTTTTAATTTTTTTGAATTGAGATTGGTATTTAAATGCTAGTAGATAGTTGAGGTTTACTGTAGAGTTATTAGTGTTCATCATAGATTTCATATTATTAGATAAACGATTTGAAATGTTTTTTCTAACAATAAATGTGTGTGAGTTTATCCAATGGTTTCCACCAATCCAACCCTTTACATTGGGAGGATTTAATAAAACCTGATTCATTTGTCTTCCTAGTTTGACATAGATTTTAGGGTCTTTTATTTTAATGTCAAAGTACCTGACAACACCTATCATTAATTCGACAGGAGACTTGATAAAAATACCTTGATTTTCTTTAGCCCAAAATTCATCAAGTTGCAAAATACTTTTGATTAATAATGAAATATCATAAGAAGATTCTATAAAGTTTTTAGACAACTCTGTTATTTTTTGATTAGATAAGTTTTTAAAAATAAATTCTTTGGATACTTTTTTTACAATAAAGGGGGTCAAGCTATCTTGTTCAAATAGTAGTTCAACGATATCTTCTGCCATAAAGCGTCTGGTTTTTTTAAAAATAGTTTTATGACTGTGGTCGTGTAACCTGTAATTAATAGAAAGCTCTCCATTAAAGCGATTTGCTTTATATCCAGTAAAAGATTTAGCAATTTCTTTAATATCATTTTCGGTATAGTTACCAATACCAAGAGTAAAAAGTTCTAATAACTCACGGGCAAAATTTTCATTGGGTTTCTTTTTATGGTTACTTTGAGTATCAAGATAATGAATCATGGCAGGATCAAGCACTATATCTTTCAAGAAGCTTTTAAAAGAACCAAGGGCGTGTTTTCTAAATAGATTATGCTGTTTTAGCATAAGTACAGGATTTTTGACTTTTTGCAAAGAAGAAACAAAATGATTATGCCAAAAAATAATCATTTTTTCTCTTAATTGCGACTTGGATTCAGATAAATGGGTATACCAATCAGCTTGAAGTTGAACTCCTAGTTTTCTTTGACTTTTTCTTAATTTTTGTTTTTCTTTTTTGGGAAGTTTTCTAAATTCTTGAAAAGTAGGTAATTTTTGTAAATAATCAGGGGTATTTGATGGGCTATTGTCTGAACTTAAATTAAAAATAAAGTTGATAGCTTTATTTTTAGATAGGGGTAAAATTTCTTTGATTTCGTTTGTGTTAAAACCAACACTTGTTAGTGAAAGTAAGTGTCTTGCCTCTTGGTGAGTCAAAGAAAAGGACATTGAAATAAAAAGAAACTGCAATAGTAATTTTTTCATACTACCTCCTTGTAAAAGTGTTTGTACAGGTTAAAAATTAAGTATAAATAAACCTTTTGTAATAGTTAGATGTATTAGTTTCTTAAAAGGTTACAAATTATTTTTTATTATAAAAGTAAGGGCCAATCCAGGCTAATTCATTATCTTTTTGTTTAATTTGTAAATAGTATTTATCTACATCATGAAAAGAAACTTCATTTTGAACTATGGTGGCTTTTTTACCAGATAGAGGTAAAGTTTGAAACCTTTTATGACCCTTTTTGTTAAAAGAAATTATTTTAATATGGTGTAACTCGTGGGTTCCATAAACCTTTAAAGGAAAAGGATGATGAAAGTTATTGGGTAGTAAGATGATTCTGGTTCCAGATGTTGCATAAAACTTTTTATCCATTAAGTTTTGATAAATAGATTTTTTATTATTTTTTTTTGAAAATACAGCGGTTAATCCTCCTCCATCAAGCATAGAAGGCTTTATTAAATTATACCAATCATTTAAACCAGGATGTCCTGCATGAGTATCAGAAGCAGCAAGAATAGAAAACTTTGCATCAGTATTTTTAATAGCTTCATGTAAAGAGCCATGAATAACTGGTTGTTTTATTGTGGTATGGATATCTTCTGAGCTTCCGTGACTAGAAAAAACTTCAAAAGCTTTTTCATTGTTTTGCAGTCCCATTTTATAGTTAAAACTTCCCCAATGAATCATACTATGGTGTGGAAAAGAAAATACATTTCCAGTTGCTTTATACAGCTTTTTTGGAGAGGAGTAGTTTTTTAAGTCAGAGCGATAAGGTAATCCATTATAATTTGGATAAATGATTGTTCTATGTCCCCAAGGACTTTTTGGAGTTAAAAAAGTAGATGTCCATTCAAAACCTAAAAAGGCCGAAAAACGATTGGCTTGATTTGCTTTTTTTGTTTGTTGAATTGTATTTAACCATTGCTTTTTATTGAGTGGTTTACCAAAAACTCCCTCGGCATGGTCAGTAATTGCCATAAAATCTAAGGCTGAGACATTTTTTCCATATTGAAATAAATCATGAGGGGTAACAGGTAAGCGTGAATCAGAATACATACTATGAGTGTGTAAATCTCCAAAATAGATTGGGTTGTTTTTTGGGGGAAGTGCATTAGAAATATAGTTTTTGCCCTTATAGTGGTAATGAAATCTCATAAAATCTTTGGGATTTTTAATTAAGAAGAAATGAGGAGCAAAGATAACTTGATCAATTGTTTGATTGGTAAATTCTAATCCACCTTGAACTAAAAGTCCATTGTTAGAAGAGTTGCCAAGAGAGTCTAATCCGCTACAGTGAAGGTAGACCTTTGTTTTGCGAATCATTTGACAATTTAAAAAAATATCATTGTCTTCTTGAATTTTTAATGGAAAGCTTTTTTTAGATAGAAGCTTTTTTTGGTGATCAAAAAAATGGAAGGTAAGTGGATAAGTAAAAGCACTTGTTGGGGCATAAGATGAGTAAATAATTTTATCTTTCTTTAGTTTACAATTACTTTTTCTTTGAAATTGATATTTTTGATAAGTGCGAGATAGGCTTTTGGTTCGAGTAAATTTTTTTTGAGTAAAGCAATTTTTATTTTTAAAAAAGCGAAAATTACTTCCTAGATGTAGTTGAGGTAATTGTTCACTACTTAAAATAACTTCAAAGGAGTCTAAGTTTGAAGGAGGATTAAATGTAAAAAATAAAAAAAAGTCTTTGTTAACTATAATTTTTGGTGTATTTGAAAGAAATATAATTTGTTTTTTAGAGTTAGAAAAAGATTTTATTAAAGAGTTTGTTATTTGGGAGGAAGTAAATAAAGAGAGGAAAACGAAAATGAGTATGAGATAGGGCATAAGATGACTCCTTTAACAAATTATTAATTAAAATTATGCATAGGATAATTTTTACTTTTTAGCAGACGTTATCCTAGCATTGAAAGAATTAACAAATCAATTAATGTATATTTATATCATCACTTCTAGGAGAATAAAGAGGCGAAATATTTTATTGTATCTGATAAGAATTACTACAAGTAAATAATTTTATAGTAAAATAATAGAGATTTTTAACAATTTTGGGTAGAATAGCTACAAAATTATAATTGGGTTCTTTTTGCTCGTATAAATATGGCTGAATTGATTTTAAATTATAATATCTTTAATACTATGACAAGGTGGACGTAAATGATGAGAGTTATAAGTTTAGTTGCTTTTACTTTATCGCTATTTTTTTTGGTTGGATGTGGTTCTGACCGCTATAATAGTGGGAATGTAGGAGTAGGAGTCTCAGGTATATTAAATGAGTATGGAGAAGTAAATTTAAAAGAAGATTTAGATGCTTCATTGCTTCCTAGTATGCTATCAGAGTGTTACAAAGAGGCCGCTCAGCAAAAGAAAAAAGGAAATGAATTACAAAGTGCTGTTGTAAGATCTTTTTCTCAAAAAATTCGTGAAATTTCGACTGTTGATTTAAATGATGATGGTACAGCTGATCCAATTTTAGTTATCCCTGAGGGTAACGATGAGCAAATGACCTTTTCAATTAGGGTTCCAGACCCTAATACTGTTAAGACATATCCTCCATTTTCAGATGCAGCAAAATGGGAAGACATAGCAAAAAATAAAGCAGTAGAACTTGTTGCATTAACGGCTGTACCTGAAGTAAATACTAGCGGGCAAATGAGTGGCATGAAAATGGAAGCTCGTCCGTCCAATGCATTTTATTCAGATAGCCATAATTATCAACATAACTATCGAAGCAATTTATTAACTTATATGATTATGAGAGATATGTTTTTTCGTCCAAGTTGGTATGGCCGAAGTTATTATGGTTGGTATGGCGGATATTATAGACCCTACTCTCTTGGGCATGTACGTGGTAGTCGTCGTACTACAGTCACTAGATATTCTAGTGGCAAGAGTACCTATGGTAGATTACGTACAAGTTCGGGTAAAATACCATCACGTTCAAAAAGTTCAAAATTAGCTTCAAAAAAGTCTTTTTCATCGGCTAATAATGTTAGATCAAAAGCAAGAAGTGGTGGTTTTGGAAAATCATCAAGATCAGGTAGTAAATCTAGCGGTTTTGGTAGGTCAAGTTCAAGGGCATCAAGAAGCTCTAAAAGTTCATCACGGGGTTGGTTTTCATCAAGATCCTCTAGCGGTGGCTCAAGGTGGGGGAAATAGTTATGGATTGGAATGTTTTATTTTATGATTTTGGATATGTAGCTGTTGCTTTTGCTTGTATATATTTTACAGGTTGGTTAGTTTATGACAAGGTTGCTACAAGGGGTTATGACGTTGCTCATTCAATTTTTGAAGAGCAAAATATGTCAGCAGGTTTTGAAATAGCTTGTTTTTTTACCATGGAAATTATGATTGCTGTTAGTGCAATGTCTGGTGAGGGAGCATTACAAAAAACAGCAGAAGGCGAAATAGTTTTTAACTATGCTTTAGACTTAGAAGCAGTTGGAGTCACTATTTTATTTTCAAACCTTGTTTTTTTTACTTTTAGATACCTAGCTTCTAAGTGGATTGCTAGTAAGTTTGAAGGTCAAATTGATCAACAAGGTGACGAAGTAAAGTTTAATAATGAAATATTTGTACAGCATAATTTAGCAGCTTCATTTTTTTCAGTTAGTTTTATGCTAATTATGTACTTTATGATTTTACAAGAAGACTTTTTAGGTATACATCTATATAAGATAGAGAGCTATTATAATATGGGCTCTGTTTTTGGTATGGGAGCTATTAGTTATTTTTAGATAATAATTCTGGAGTAGGAATGTCTCTTGTTGGTTTTATGTTTGGGGTTTTATACTTACAAAGTCGCTTAATTTCTCAATTTGAGCAAGGAGAGCATTTCTTTAAAACTGGGGTAGATACTTATTACTATTTAATCATTATGATAGTTTTTATTTTAATTGCTCGAAAATGTTTCACAGTTTTTATTGAAGTATTTGCGAAAAGAAATTTCAAAAAAGATTTTTTAGATACTGATAACCCTGTTGTTGGTTTATTAGATATGACTTTTATGGTTGGAGTGGCATACCTACTAGGCACAATGCTCCACTAATTGTTTGGGTGTGATTGTTTTGTAAAGTTTGAAAGCTTTATATAAAGAAAAGTGTATCGATTCTTCGGGGGGCTTTCTTTTATGCGGTCGCATCTAACGAATGTCTTTTACTCTTCCTCATTTTCTTAAGTAGTAAACTACTAGTCGAAAATGAAAAGAGTAAAATACAATCATTATCTGTAACCTTGGTTTGTAGGTAATGCTAGTATTGGTTTGACTATATTTATTATTAAGTGGTCACCTTTAAAATGTGTAAAAATTTAGATAAAATTTATTTTATAGGACATATTAAGAGCTTTTAGTCATTTGCTAAAAGTTATAAGAATACAAAGGAAAGTTATGAGAAAATTGTTAGGTATGTTTTTGGTTTTGGGTTTATTGACTCAAAGCAGTTTTGCAGCTAAAGATAAAACTAAAGAAAAAGAGAAACCAAAGTTTCCTGAATTAAGTAAAAAAATTAAAAAAGCTAAAAAAATTAGTGGTTATTTTAATTTATATAAAGAAGATAATCAGGTTTATTTAGAGTTACCAAAATCAAAGTTAAATAAAGAATTTTATTTGTTTACTAGTCTATCTGCTGGGGTACTTGGTTATTTTATGCCTAACTGGCAAATTGATGAGCAAGTTTTGTATTTTAAAAAAGTGGGTAAAAAAATATTTTTATTTCAAAAAGATAATTATTTTAAGGCTAAAAAAGGTACTCCAATGGAGACAAGCCTTAAGAAGACTCATTTAGATTCTATAATTGCTCAGTTTTCAATAAAAGCGGCAAATAAAGGTGAAACAAAATATTTATTAGACTTAAATAAGTTTTTTTACTCTAAATCAGAAAGGGCTTTACCTTCTTGGCTGTCCTACGGAATGGGAGTTTCTGGAATAGATAGCTCAAAAAGTTTTTGGAATAGCGTAAAAGCTTATCCGAATAATATTGAACTTGATTTACAAGTAACTCTAAGAACAAGGGGTGACTTTCGATATGTAATGGACTCTAATCAATTAAGAATGCATTTTTCAATAGCAAAAAAGAAAAAATCTTCTTTCAAAAAAAGAAAAGCTGATGATCGAATAGGTTATTTTTTACATGAGTATAAAAACTTTTCAAAATTATCTAAAGATCGTGGAGTTGAAAGAAACATCATTCGATGGAATTTAGAAAAAGCAGATCCATCTTCTGAAATGAGTGTGGTAAAAAAACCTATTGTTTATCATTTAGATAAAACAATTCCATATAAGTGGAGAAAATATGTAAGGGCTGGTGTACTTGAATGGAATAAAGCTTTTGAAAAGCAAGGTTTTGTTGGTGCTGTTGAGGCAAGACTACCAGTAGCAGGAGAAAACTGGGAGCCAGCAGATATTAGATACTCTACTATTACTTGGGCTGCTCTTGATTTTGGATTAGGTGTTGGCCCCGCTCGAACAAACCCACAAAGTGGTGAAATTTTAGATGCTGATATTTTAATGACAGCTGGTTGGGTTACATCTTTAGAGAGTGATGCAGAGCTATTTGGCCCAGGTGTACAAGCAAAAAACAAAAAAAGAGAAGATTTAAAAGAGCTTTTACATAAAAATGGAGTACATTTTTGTGATGTTTATAAAGGTAAAAATATTTCTAAAGATTTTGCTTTAATTTCTGCACAAGTTAATAAAAAGTTATCGGGTAAAGATTATAAAAAATGGAAAGAAAAATTTATTGGTGGTTATATTAAAGATGTAGTGATGCACGAAGTTGGGCATACTCTTGGTTTAAGACATAACTTTAAAGCATCTTCTGTTGTTTCTTATAAAAAAATACAAGACCCAAAGTGGCTAAAAGAAAACCAACTATTTAGCTCTGTGATGGACTATGGAGATATGTACATATCAGTAGACCCAGAGAAACAAACTAAATATTATAATGACTCATTAGGTGAATATGATTATTTGGCTATTGAATATGGTTATAAAACGATTAAAAAAGATGTAGCTAAAGAGTTAGATAAAATTGCTCAACAGGTAAGAGCAAAAGGTTTAGACTACGGAACAGATGAAGATGCTTATGTTGGTAGTGGAGACCCTCATGCAGCTATTTGGGATATTGGTGATGATTTGGTTGCTTATGCTGAAGATAAAATTAAATTAACTCAAAGACTTTTAAAATCTGTTGAAAAAGATTTAGTAACTACGGGTGATAGTTATCATAAATTCTCTTCTATATTAAGAGAATTAATTTATACATATTATTCAAAGGTGCAACTACCAGCAAAATTAATTGGTGGTGTTTATCATAATAGAGATCATGTAAATGATAAAGATGCTAAGTTACCATTTGTACCTGTTTCTTATGACAAGCAAGTAAAAGCTCTAAAGTTTTTAAAAGATTATGTATTTAAAGATGGGGTTTTAGAGATTCCTAAATCATTATTGATGAAAGCTAGATCAAATGCTTTTTCATGGGGACAACAAGGACCTATTGATACAACTATTTATTTAACTCTTGCAAGAAAAGCTGTAATAGAAAAAGTTTTTAACAGGACAACAATTACAAATATAGTAGAGTTTCATGAAAAAGTTGCTGATAAAACTTTAAGTTTAGCGGATGTATTTGAGGCCTTTCATGAGATGGTTTTTCAAGATATTAATGCTTTAGCAAAGGGTGAAAAGCGTACTATATCTGTTGTTACTATGAGTAATCAAAAGTACTTTTTAAAAAAATTAATAGATTATAGTCTTAAAAAACAATTATTTTTTATACCTAGAGTTGAGAGTTACTCTAAATTTTCTATATCATTATTAAAAGAATCTCTAATTAAAAGTTTAAAAGTGACTAAAAAATCAACAAAATTTACAGCTTCTGAGCAAAGGCAACATTTACAAAATATGCTGTCTTCAATCGAAGAAATGGAAAAAGTGGTTTTAATCAAAGGTAACGATAGATTTTACTTTCCTAAGAGACAGTCTCGCTATTAAAAGTGATAAGGATAACTTTTTAGATAAAAACTAATTAGATATCAATTTAAAAAGCTATACCAAATAATTGGTATGGCTTTTTTTAATGCCATTGAGGTAGGTAAAGATATGGAAACAGTTATATATCCTTTTGATGTTAATATTTTATTAAAACTAGCTAAATTTGAGTGTTTGTCTTTAGTTGCATCTATTTTATTTTTCTTTTTAAAAGATGTAAAAAAAGCAAGTTTCAAATTTATATTATACGGGATTTTTTCTTGGTTGTTTATGATAGCTTGGGTGCAATTAAATAGTACTGAATTTTTAATGCATGATAGTTTTTCAATTCATCCTATACTAGCCATAAGCAGATTTTTAGTTATTGTGTTTACCGTATTTATTTTAAGATTTAGTGATAAAAGTTTTACTTCAAAAGAATATTCATTATTATTTTTGATTCTATCATTGTTTTCACTAGGTCAAACAGTATTACTACATTCGTTCAATGCTTTTATAACAGGAGCTTTTATAGCTCCTATTTTTTATTTTCATAAAAAGAAAAAAACAAATCTGATTAGTTTATTACACTGGGTGTTGATTACTTTATTTTTCTTTTCTTTATACTCATTGTTAGATTTACATTTTGTATTATCAAGGGTATTATTTTTCACTCATATTTTTTTAGGTTTTTTTACTTTGGCTTCTTGTTCGATGTACTGGGATAGATTAGAAAGCCATAAACATAGACTGTTTTATTTTTATTATTTGGGACTATTTTTATTACACTTATTTACATCGACTCTTATGTTTTTAATGGTTTATAGAGATATTGCTTTATGCTTAGATTTATTAAAGGTTTTCCAATTTTTTATGATATGGTTTTTGTTAATGTATGGATTTAGTCAATTTATAAGTAAAACTAATATGCCAAACTTATCTTCAATTTTATTTTTATCATTAGGATATTTAAGTGTTTTTTATTCTATTCCAACTTTACAGAGTTATACTTTTATTGCATATAACTCGCTAATGCTTGTGGGATTATATTCATTTTATGTAAGCAATGATGAAAATTATAAATTAAAAGAAAATATAGTCTTAAACTTTGGTAGTTTAATTTTGGTTTTATCAGGTTATTTAGTTTTACCTCAAAATTACCATGAAAGATTATTACCTATATTTTTTATGATAGTTTTGGCTTTTATTATTTCTTTAGTAATTTTAATAAAACAAAAATTATTGAAATTGTATTTACATCCTATATTGTTGTGCTCTTTACTAATGTTATTTCCAGTAAAAGAGTTAGAAAAAATATCAAAAGAGTCTTATAGTAAAATGATTGATGTTAGAGATAGCTTAAAACACCTTTTAAAAATTACAAATTCAAAATGATAGATAAGTTAAAATTAGATAAATTAATAAAATCATATGGTTTTTTAGATTACGATCATATTTCATTTCAAGATATTCCACAAAATGACTATTTAAAATCATGGATGCAAGATGAAAAATATGGTGAGATGCAATGGATGAGTAATACCTTTGATAAGCGTTTAGATATTAAAAATGCTTATCAAGAGTATAAAAGTGTGATACTTGTTTTATTGCCATATTATTCAAAGGAGTCATTGGAAGCCTCTAAAAAAAATCATATTTCTTTGTATTCACAAGGCCGAGATTATCACAAAGTATTATGGAAGAGTTTAAAAAAGTTATACTTTTCATTAAAAGAGGAATACTCTGATTTAGAAGGAAAGTGGTACTGTGATACGGGGCCAATAAGTGAAAAGTTTATTAGTTCTTATTCAAATTTAGGCTGGATTGGTAAAAGTACAAATTTTATAAATAAAAAACATGGTTCCTACTTTTTTTTAGGTTCATTAATGATAAATTATGATGGACCAAAGTATCAGTTACCTACAGATCACTGTGGTACTTGTACTCGTTGTATAGATGCTTGTCCAACTAATGCTATTACAGAAGCTTATAAAATGGACCCAAGGCTTTGTATTTCTTATCAAAGCATTGAAAAGAAATCACTGCAAGAGCTTAATTTAGTAAATGGGAGTCATTGGATATATGGCTGTGATGATTGTCAGACCTGTTGCCCATTTAACCGTTTTTCTAAAGAAGCTTCATTGAAAGATTTTTTACCGAGAAAAAACTATAATGATGAAGCTTTTTTATCTTTAACAGAGGATACTTTTTTAAAGTTTTTTGAAGGCAGCCCCATAAGACGGATAGGTTTTGAAAAGTTTTTAGAAAATGTGATTTTATCAATTTTTCATAGAAAAAAACAAGATTTATATCCACAAATAAAATCTTTAAAAGATACATTAAATTTAGATAGAATCAATGACTTAATTGACTTTTTAGCAATATAAATAATAGAGACACCATTGCTTAGATTTATTATTTTAAGTATAGTTTTAAATTCAATATTATTAAATGACTAAGGATACAAATGTTTTACAAACTCGAAAATGGATTATCCGTTTATTTATTCCTCAAAAAAAACCTACCTCTTGTTTCTATAACAATGGTCTATGGAGTTGGCTCATTTGATGAGTCAAAACAAGAGCAGGGAGTCGCTCACTTTTTAGAGCATATGATGTTTAAGGGTAGTAAAAATTATTCATTGGGTGCGATAGATTTATTTTCTCATGTATCTGGTGGAGAAAATAATGCTTATACTTGTAAAGACTATACTGCTTATTATCATTTATTACCTAAGGACTCTTGGCAAGAGGCTTTACTAATTGAAAAAGATAGAATGATTAATCTTGATTTAAAACAAGGAGAGTTTGATTCAGAAAAACAAGTAGTAATTGAAGAGCTAAAAATGTATCAAGATGAGCCTCAAGAAATTTTGTATGATTCTATGTATGAGTCACTTTATAGTAAGTCAGGAGGTTATTTTCATCCAGTTTTAGGCTACGAAAAAACCCTTGATGATATGTCTCTTGAAATTATGCAAGGTTTTTATGATAAATATTATAATCCTTCAAATGCTACTTTGATTTTAATAGGTGACTTTGATATAAGTTCTGCCAAAGAAACTATAAAAAAAGAGTTATCTAAGTTTCCATCAAAAAAAATAGCTAGAAGTACAAATATTAGAACATATGACTTAAGTGATAGAAAACTAATAAAAGAAATGGAAGTTGAATATCCTAATTTACAAATAGGGTTTCCAAGTTGTGGTTTTTCTACTAAAAACTATGCTTTATCTAATGTCTTAGATGAGTACTTAAGTGGAGGTAAAATTTGTAGATTTTATCAAATTTTATGTGAAGAAAATGATTTAGTAAATAATGTCCAATCTTTTTGTGATTCGCAAGTAGAGGGAGGGGCTTTCTTTTTTAATTTCGAACTAAAGGATATAAAAGACTCTTCAAAAGTTTTAACTTTAATTTATCAAGAACTAAATAAAATGCTTGAAGGTGCTTTTAATAAAGAAGAGTTTGAAATTGCCAAAACAAAAGCATTATCAAATTTTTATATGGAGCAAGAAAAACTAGATGATTATACAATGAGTTTGATTCCGTTTACTTTTTATTCAAAAAATGGGGAAGCTTTAAGTGAGTATCAATCATTAGAAGGTCTTTTTAAAGATATAACAGAGTCAGATATGAAAAGTTTTGTTTGTGAATATTTTAAACCTTCAATGCAAGTATTAGGCATTGTTAAGGATGCAGAAGACGAAATCCCAAATATATTTTTGTGGGAGGATATGAAATGACCCCTTTTTTAATTGAACCTCAAATTATGTCTTATGATGGAGGCACTAAATTACATTTATTTAAAAGAGAGTTAAATAATGTATTTGTTGTAAGGCTAAAGTGGCCTTCTGCTCATCTTTATGATGGGCAAATAACTCATGGTTGCGCATATATTGCTTTAAAAATGCTTTTAGAAGGTACAAAATCTTTATCTTTTGACGGATTTAATCGTTATTTAGAAGGGTCAGGAATTGAATTAAATCTTACAGCTGATGGCTTTTCATTTACGGCTATGAAGTCTTCTTTAGAAAAACTTTTGTATTTGTTATCTGAATTAGTAAATTATTCAACTCCCGACGAAAATCGATTTCAAAAACTATTGAAAAATGAAGTAGATCAGCTTCAATCGCTTTTAGATGATGGTGATAGTTTAGCTTACTTAGAGTTTGTGAAAAAAGTTTATAAAGGTACCCCATATGCGCATCGGGTAGGCGGAGATGTAGAGACTTTAAAAAAGTTAAAATTTCAAGAAGTTTCACAATATATAAAAGAGGTTTTAAATTGGTCAAATTTATCAATTTATGCTTCTGGAAATTTCTGTGAAACAACTTTTAGATCTACTTTAGAAAAAAATCGAATACAAGAGGGTTTCACATCTAACTATAAACAAAATATTCAAGAATATGATTATTTGAAACAAAACTCATCTTTTTGCGTAGTTAAAGATAAGAAAAAATCTTCATTAGTTATGGGGCATTTAGGCGTAAAAAGACATTCTAAAGATTATATAAAACTAAGAGTGTTAGATTATATCCTTGGTTATGGTAGTGGTTTTGTAAATAGACTTTGTAAAAGACTAAGAGAAGAATTGGGACTTTGTTATAGTATATATGGCGATATTTCATCTACGAGCTCATGGTATCCTGGTTGTTTAAATATTCAAATGGGTACTCGTCCAGAAAATGTATTGAATGCTGTAAATGAGATAGAAAAAGTAATTTTAGATTTAAAAATAAATAAGGTAAATCAAAAAGAGCTAGATGATGTGAAATCTTATTTAAAGGGTGCAATGTACTTTTCTATTGAAGGTAATAGTTCGATTGCTAGATATTTGTTAGAAATGGATATATACTCACTAGAAAATGACTTTTTATTAAAGCAACAAAGTGAAATACAATCGATTACTTTAGATGATATATTTGATGTAGCAAATCAATATTTAGACCCGCAAAATATGGTTCGTGTGGTTGTTGGTAGCTCAGAGCCAGAAGGTTTTGTAAAACTAACATAGAGGTATTATGAAAATAAAAGTTTTATCTAGTTTAATGATGATAGGTTTGATGAGTTCATCTCATTATAGTGATGATTTGTTTGAAGGATTCACTAAGTATGAAAATTTACTTGAAGAGACAATTCATTCTCAAGAAGTAAAATCTAATAAAATAAATATTTTATTTACTCAGCGTGAAGTAGATGATTTAACAGCTCAAACTGATGATATAGATGAGTTATTATCTAAAAATGATTTAAACTCTTGGTTAAAAAGCTCTCATCAAAAAAACTTACTCCGTGAAGAGAAACGTTGGCAATATCGTGAAGGTGGCAGAAAAATATATAAACTTTTAAATGCAATTCGTATTAAAAGTTTTAATTATATTTTAAATGAGCATTACTTATTAAGATTAAAACCTTCTGATAAAGAATATGCCCCAACTAAAAAACGTGCAGATAAATTTCGTAGAGGCATTTCTGTATCCAATGTAGCACTTAAAAAAACAATTAAAAAAGTTGACATAGAAGAAGAATAAAATTCACTTTTAAACAAAAAAAATAGCCTTCAATAATTTTTATTGAAGGCTATTTTTTTATAAACTTTAATGAATAACTAAATATAAGCTATCTAATTTTAAGTCTCCAGCTCCAGTATGTATGATAGACATCCATACGGTTTCTGTCCCAGCAAAATTAGATCCTTGGCCAGGAGGGTGATTGATATTGCCATAATCATTAATATTTTCAAAAATAAGTGTCCCAAGTAGTCTTCTAGTAGGCCTAAGAGGTGTAGAAAATGTTGAGTCAGCAAAATTAATTTCAGCTTGAATCCCATTAAATGGAATAATATTACTTTGACCAGGAGCTCTATTTCTATCAATTTCTCTATCATCAATTAAAATTCTAAATTGTCCTGTAGTATTGTCATCTAAAGTGGTCATGTATACATCGGCTGTTATAGTTCCACCTGTTCCTTGGCTTCCAATAAGAGCTTGAACATCTACTTGCCATGTTAAATCAATTCTTTCTCCAAGGGTTATATCTTCTCTTGGTCCTCTTGTAGTTTTTATCCATAAAACTCCATTACCTGAAAATGGAGCAGGTAAGCCAATATGTTGAGTTTCAAAGTGTGTTGGCCAATATTGTGGTATTTTATCTGGAGGAGTTCGAGCAATTTTTGTAGCTCCAGCAATGTATGAATCAAACTTTACAGCATTTTCACCTTCTAAAGTTCTAATGCCATTAGCAGGCCCAGGTCGAGCAGCAGTAGCTGCGCTTAAAGAACTTTCAAGTCCACTTTTAATGGCTGCAATTTTATAATAATAAGTAGATCCAATATTTAAAGCTGATGAAGTATCAGTGTATTTAAAAAAGTTGGGGTCTGGGTCTTGATCAACTACATTATGAGCAATCGGAGCAAAGCCATGATTGAGTGATTCAGAGCGATAAACACTGTAATTATCAATTCCTTGACCCTGTGAAACAGATTCAGACCAAGCAATTTCAATTGAACCAAACCCTTGTCCTGATGTAGCATTTAAAGACTTAACAGTTGGAGGAGGAACATTTGAAGAAATAGAAACTATATCTGATGAATCAGATAAGTTTCCAAAATTATCTCCTATTCTGACTTTATAATAATCTGTTGGAGTTCCCCACGGATCAAAAAAACTAACATTTGGTTGTGATCCAGCATTTTCAATGATACCTATAATTTTGTACTCACTTAACAAAATATGTGATCTGTAAACTATGTAAGCTCCACTCACAAGGTCATCGTTGTCTACTATAATTGTACCATTTGTATTTGAAGTAGGACGAGCAAATTGTATTTGTACTCCTTCTTTGCCATTTTGAAAAACTTTTGATGCATTCATTGGAGTACTAGTAGGAGAACTACTAGGGGGTTTAGGAACAGTTGAATCATTATCTTTTGTTCGAGCAGCTTTACTTTCGGCTCTTCTTCCTTCTAATAGGCCAGTAGATAATCTGTCTCCAGTTACGGTGTCAATTTCTGAAATAGCGGGAGCAATTTGATATACATAGCTTTCAAATGGACTAAGGCCTCCATCTACAAAACTATTTTGATTTTTAGGGGTTAGGGCAATTAATTCAAAACCACTAGACCCGTTAGAAACACTTCGATAAATATTATATCCAAAAAGGCTGTCGTGATCTAAACGATTCCATGAAACATAAATCTCATTTCTTCCGCCATAAACATTTACATTAGATACAGATAAATTAATAGTGCTATTAGGTAATTGACCCGGGATAGCAGATACAGCAGCAGCAAGTGATAAAGGAGTTTCACGACCCGTTTTATCAAAAGCTGTTATCTTATAAAAGTGAGTGATATTATTTGTTAATCCATCAGGGATGCCATCTTTATCATTGTCAGGACCTTCATCTTGAAAATAGGGGGTGGCTTGTTGTCCAACAGAGCTAATCAATGAAAACCCACCAGAGTTAGCGCTAGAGCGATATATATTATATCCTATGATGCTTTCATCTGTAGAGCGAATCCAAGTAAGTCTGACCCTTTTATAAGAAGGATATGCACTAATATTATTGACAACAGATGGATTTCTGACATCTAATAAACTTTCAATAGATTCGTTGCCTCCGCCACAGCCAGAAAAACTAAATAGTAAAACTAGTATAGAGAATATAAAAGATAAAGTAACTCGTGACATGATATTTCTCCATCATACGTAGGTATGATATGTATCTGATTTCATTTAAATTAATGAATAAAGTATTCATTAACAAAATTATCGGATTTCTTTCAAGATTTATTCATGTTTTTACAGGAAGTTACAATTAAGAATTTATATATAATTTTTTGTAGACCAAAAGATAGATTAGAGAAGAGTGGTTAATTTAGTTGATTTCAGTTAATCTATGTTGGGCTTCTTGCTCAAGACTTGATTTAGCGGGGGCAAGTTTTAGAGATTTTTCAAAAAACTTTTTAGCAGCATTTCTATTACCTTTTAGAAGGTAGTTTTCTCCAAGTGCCATTGTATATCGAGCATTTTTTGGATTTAACCTAAATGCTTTTAAGAGATATTTTTCAGCTTTAGCTACTTTGTTTTTTTTAGAAAATATTCGACCTAGGCGAAAATAAAACTCATGAAATTGGTCGGTTATGTTATTTACTTTTTCTAGTTCCATTTCAGCAAAAGATATATCACCTTTTTGATAAAAAGCTATGACAAGTTCAGCAATGTACTCTACATCATTAGGGAAGAACTTAAGGTGTTCATTGGCTATAGACATAGCTTGGTCATATCTTTTAGTTTTAGAGTAAGAACGACACAAATATAAATTAACAATTTTTTGATCAAAATTTTCAGTAATATTTTCAAGGGCTTTTGATAAAAACTCAATAGCTTTATTGTAATTTTTTTGAATGAAAAAATGAATGCCTTTTACTTCCATGATATATGGAGAATCTCCATGTAGTTCTTCAACATTATCAAATAACTCTTTGATTTGCAGTTGGACGTTTTCATTGTATATTTCGTTTCCAAAGGATATGTTTTGCACGGTCTCATGAAAATATAATTTAAGTAGCCCAGCATTAATTTTAGGATTTAGAGGTTCATTTAATAAAGCAGACTTATATTTATCTTTAGCTTCATCAAATATTTTACGAGATTTAAGAGCATTTTTTTCTTTTTTGGAGTGTAGAAATTGATACCATCCCCAATGTGATAAGATATTTGGATGATTTTGAATTAAGGAGTTTCCTTTTATTAACCATTGAATAGCAGCACTAGGGTTATTAGTTATGATATAACTTGTCTCGGCTAATTTAGCGTAAACATCGGGATATCTTTTATCATCATATGTTAAAGATGAATTATATCTATCAAAAGAAATTTTAGCTGCTTTTATAGCTTCTTTGGTATTTCCTTCTTTTATAGAGTTTCTGTAGTCATTAAAAGCATTGTCTCCAAAGTAGATATAGGCACCAGAAAGGCCACAACCTTGTATAAAGAATGACATAAAAATTAGAAGTGAAGTGAGTTTTTTCATATTTTAAACCTAATGTATTAAACTTGAAGTGATAAAATAGTTTAGAAAAAAAGAATATATACCGGGGATCGGAATCGAACCGATACGGAGTTACCTCCATTGGATTTTGAATCCAACGTGTCTACCAATTTCACCACCTCGGCATATATCAAGAACATACCAATGGCTTGAATAAATGTCAAGAAAAATGTGGTTTAACTAGTGGAGGTAAGGACCTGAGCAAAAGTAGTTGCGCCTTGTATAACTTTTCTAATGCCTGACTCTTTAAGAGTTTTTAAACCACACTTTTTACGTGCATATCTAAATAAATCAAACTCTGTTGTCTGTTGTCCAATTAGCTCTCTGCAATGGTCATCTGGTATAAAAATTTCGTGAATACCTGCTCGTCCTTTAAAACCTGTAAAGCCACATTTATCACAACCATTTTCTCTAAATAACTTTACTGGTTTAGAGGATCTAACTCCCATAGAAGCAAGTTCATCAGCTGAGGCGATGTATTCTTCTTTACAGGAGCTACAAAGGGTTCTTATTAGTCGTTGTGCAATAATAGCCGTAATGGTTGCTGCAACTAAAAAACTATCACAGCCCATATTACCGAGACGATTGATAGTTCCGATGGCTGAATTAGTGTGAATTGTTGATAAAACCATATGGCCTGTTAGTGATGCTTGAATAGCAAGTTCAGCTGTTTCTAAATCTCTAATTTCTCCAACCATAATAATATCAGGATCTTGTCGTAAGAGGGCTCTTAAGCCAGCGGCAAATGTCATACCTGCTTTTACTTCTACTTGACATTGGGATAGCTTATCTAATCTATATTCAACAGGGTCTTCTAGTGTTGATACATTTTTGTCATCAGTAGCAACTTCTTTTAAAACTGTATATAAAGTGGTGGTTTTACCAGACCCTGTTGGGCCAGCCGCTAAAATAATACCATGAGGGGCTTTCATTACTTTTCTTAGGCTGATTTCATCTGCTTTACTAAAACCAAGAGTAGGAAACTCTAAAACAATACTAGAAGTATCTAAAACTCTAATAACTATTTTTTCTCCATAAATTGTTGGAAGACTTGATACACGAAAATCAATTTCACGACCTTCAAAAGGAAGTCGGATTCGACCATCTTGAGGAGCTCTTTTTTCTGAGATATCTAAATCTGCCATAACTTTGAAAATGGTAATAATATTATCTTGAAGATGCTTTGGAGGTGATGGTATTTCACGAAGCACCCCATCAATACGAAAACGAATCAATAACTTTTTTTGTCGAGGTTCGATATGTAAATCAGAGGCTTTCATTTTGATGGCTTGTTTAAACAAAGTGTTTACATACTTAACAGTAGGAGCATCTTTTTCATCACTCATTGCAGCACTAATTTTATCCATTGAATTAGTGGTATTAGGGTTTGATTCGTCTTCTTCTGGAGGGACTTCATCCATACTTGCAAGTACAGTTCGTAAATCAGCACTATCTCCAAAGGTTGAATTTAAAAGAGATGTAATACGAAATCTTTCAGCGTATTTTGCAATGAGTCGAAACCCATGTTTTTGGTAAATTTCATCAAACACATATAAGTTTAAGGGTTCGGTAGTTACTACTTCTAAAATTGAATTAGTGATTTTTCTTTGAGGAATAATATAATATTTTCTTAAAATAGATTCAGGGAGAATATTTCTAATGTCTTCGGGAAAGTCAACAGCATCCGTTCTTACAAAAGGAATTTTAGATAATTCAGAAAGAACAGGGTAAAGATAATCATCCTGAGCTTTTTCAGAGGCTATGATTGCTTCTTCATAAGAAGTTAATTTTTCAGAACTGATTCCTTCAATGAGTCGGTAGTCTTCTGGTCCAATTGCTGCATCTGATTTTATTCTAGCTTTAAGTCTATTTTCGAGCATAAGAATCCCTATTTTTGTAAATTTAAATGTGCTTAATAGAGTATCGACAAGTTCAATTCAAGATTGAGAGAAGCTATCTTCTTATGTTAATAGGGTTTCTTTTAAATCTAATGCTACGTATTTTAAAAACACTTTTTCGATTACTGGTAAAAAAGCCAGCTTTCATTCTAAAGTTGGCACTGTCCTCTGAACTGCCAGTAACTACTTGACCTAATGTGCCATAGAGTCTAAACTTACCATTGTCAGAAAGTAGGCTGGGGTAGATGACTCCATCCCCCTTAGACTCGTTACTACTAGTTGAAGAAGGAAAAATCTGTTTCAATAAAAAGAAACTTTTTTGTGTTGGTAGAGCTGAACTTTGAAATAACTTGGGTCCTTTATTTAAAAGGTCTAAATCTAAGGTGTCTATGACTTCTTCACTGTGAGATAAGGATAGCGATACTATAAATAATAAAAATTTAATTGAATTTAAAATATGCATAGGGTTTCCTAACGAAATAGATTTGTATAATTGTTAGTATAACAAAAATATAAATAGTTTTGTTGATTAATTAATAACTTTTATTGGATATCATTTTTTTTTACTATATACTAGCTGCTTAGGTTAAAACTTACTAAAGTATTATTACGCATACATATAAAACCATCGGAGGTTTCTAGTGTTTTCATTTCTTAGAGCATATTCAATTAAGTCAAAATTAATTGTATTAGTGGCAATTTTTTGTGGAGTAATTTATTTGTTACAAGACCCTGCTTCTTCACTAAAAGAAGATCAATTAAATTATCTTTGGGGTGCTGTTGGTTTGGCTCTGGCTTTGGCTTTTTTTATATCAAATGATTTATCAGAAGAGGTTACGATTGTTAAAAACGCTGTAAATGACTTAAAAAAGGGTAAGTTTACTTCTATTAAATTAGATTCTTCAGATGAAATAGCTGGGATAGCGGATGCTTTTAATGATTCAATTGAGACGATAAAAGACTTGGTAGAAAACAGTAACAAAAAAGAGGAGTTAGCTAGAGTTAATTCAATGATTGAAAATAGCCCGTCAAATATTTTGTATGCTGATTTAGATTCAATTATAAAATATGTAAATCCAGCTTCCTTAAAGTCATTGGAGTTAATAAAAGATTCTTTACCAATCTCCATTAATACAATATTGGGTAGTTCTTTTGATGTTTTTCATAAAAATCCAAGTTTTCAAAGAGATATAATTTCTGACCCTAAAAACCTGCCTCATCAGGCTCAGGTACAAATTGGTGGAGAAAGCTTAGAGTTATTAGTAACAGCAACTTATAATGACAGTGGTGCTTATATCGGGCCAATGGTTACATGGACAATTAATACTGAAAAATTAAAATTAGAGATAGAAAACTCAAAGGTTTCTGCTATGGCAGAAAATGTTCCTGTCAATATATTAAGTGCAGATTTAAACGGTATAATTAATTATATAAATCCAGCATCTATAAAACAATTTAAAAAATTGCAACATGGATTGCCTTGTGCTGTAAATGATATTGTTGGCTCATCTTACGATTTATTTCATTCAAATCCAGCCCACCAAAGAGCTCTACTTGCAGACCCTGCAAATCTGCCTTATCAATCTGATGTAAGTTTTGCTGGTGAAATATTATCATTAAAGGCAAATGCAATTTTTGATAAAGAGGGTACATACATAGGACCAATGGTCACTTGGGAGATTATAACAGAACAATTAGAGCAAAAAAGACGTGAAACTGAAATGCATGAAAATATGCAAGAAATTTTATCTCAAGTAGGCCAAACTGCTGAAAATTTAGGTGATAGTAGTAATGATTTGTCTGGTATTTCATCTTCAATGTCAGCTACCTCTGAGGAGACTTCAGCCCAAGCATCTGGAGCAGCAGTAGCAGCAGAAGAAGTAAATGCTAATGTACAAGCAGTAGCATCAGCAGCAGAAGAGATGTCAGCATCTATTTCAGAAATTGCAAAATCTACAAATGGTGCGGCTCAAATTGCTATACGAGCAGTAAAAGTAGCAGAAGAAACTACAGAAGATGTAAATCGTTTAGGTAAAAACTCTCAAGAAATTGGTAGTGTTATTAAGTCTATTACAGCAATTGCTGAGCAAACAAACTTACTTGCACTAAATGCAACCATTGAAGCAGCAAGAGCTGGTGAAGCTGGTAAAGGTTTTGGAGTGGTAGCAAATGAGGTTAAAGAGTTGGCTAACGAAACAGCAAAAGCGACAGACGAAATTTCAGATAAGATTGCTTCAATTCAAGCAGATGTAAAACAGGTAGTTGAGGCAATTTCTGGTTTTAAAGAAATTATTGAAGAAATAAACGAAGCCCAAGTTTCAATTGCAAGTGCTGTAGAAGAACAAGCTGCAACGATGGGTGAAATCACTCAAAATGCAACTCAAGCTGCAAGTGGTTCTAATGAAATTGCTAGTAATGTAAATACAGTTGCGATTGCAGCAGAAGACACAAATAAAGGTGCAAACCAAACTCAAGCAGCAGCTAAAAACCTATCAAGTTTAGCTCAAAAGTTGGCTGCATTAGTAGAGCAGGCTAAGAGTTAATTTAAATTAACTTTGAGATAAAAAAACCCCCTTGATAATAAATTTATCAAGGGGGTTTTTATTAATAAGAGATTATATTTTTTATTGGGGGACCATGTTATACCATTTATCAACGATGTCTAAAAACTCTGGTATTTCAAAAGTTTTGTCTATCCATCCATCAGGTAAATCATGAAAATCATCACCCTCTTCTCCCCATCGAACCTGATTTGTTAATATAAGAAAAAACCCCTCTTCAAACTTGAGGTCACCACGAAGTTTTGCACAAGTTTCAACACCATTCATTTCAGGCATATTATAGTCGCATAAAATTAAGGCTGGATTAATATCTTTAATTTGTTTTAGGGCAAGCTCTGGATTGGTAAAGGAGATGATTTTGTAACCACTTTGGGTTAAAATATTTGTAAACAGCTCAATCATATGCTCTTGATCGTCAATCAAAAGTATTGGTCGCATGGTTTACAGCTCCAATTGAAGAACTTGAACAACACGTATCAAAAGGTCTTCTTGTGTGAAAGGCTTTGTTAGATAGTGTTTTGCACCTGTACGAATAGCTTGAATCATTCTTATTTTATCAGTAGCAGTAGTTAACATAACAACAGGTATGGTTTTATATCTAGTATCTGCTTTTACTGCTTCTAAAAATTGTTGTCCATTCATGTTTGGCATGAACCAATCAAGCAAAATTAAGTCAAACTTTCCTTTTTCTTTTTCAAGAGTTTCAAGTCCGATAACACCATCTTCTGCTTCTATTATTTCAACATCAATTACATCTAAAGCCATTAAGACTGATTTTCTGAGTGTAGTGCTGTCATCTACACATAGTATTCGTTTTGTCATGAGTGTATTTCCCTTATTTATTAATTAGCTTAATTTATATGTTATAGCGCCATTGGTTGTATGGCTTTTAAAATTGGTGTTATATCCTAGTGTTGTTTCTGAAGATCCTAAAATGAATATTCCGTCTATATTAAGAGACTTAGAAAAGTTATTCATCAATTTTGTTTTACATTCTTTAGAAAAATAAATTAAAACATTTCGACATAAAATAACGTCAAACTTTCCAAAACTAGTAAAAGGGTCCATTAGATTAAATGTTTTAAAAGTAATTCCTTTTTTTAATTCATCGTTTAGTTTCCAGGTGGTAGGTTTTACTTGGGTAAAGTATTTTGTTTTTTGTAAACTACTTAAGCCTCTATTCATAGAAAAAGAGTTATAGCGTGCTGTTTTTGCTAAAAATAAAGCAGTACTTGAAATATCAGTACCTAAAATAGATATTTTACTTAGTAGATGAGTTTTTTTAATTTTACTTAAATAATCGTGAATTAATATGTTTAAAGAGTAGGCCTCTTGCCCAGTACTAGCAGCAGCACTCCAGATTTTTAAAGAAAGTTTTTTGCCCGTGACTAAGTCATCAAGAAGTGAGGGAACCAAAACTTCTTTTAGGTACTTCCATAGTCTATCATCACGAAACCAATAGGTTTCATTTGTAGTCATTAAATCAATGACTTTTGGTAAAAGTATAATTTTATTTAAATTGATTTTATTATAGAGTTGACCAAATGTATCACAGCCTTCTTGAATAGCAAGATCACTAAGTCTAGTTTCTAAAAGATAATCTTTGCCTGGGTCTAAGTGTATGCCACAGGCGGATTCTAATAATTTTGATAAATTGTTGTATTCTATAGTAGTTAATGGTGCGACCATAATTTATTTTCCTAGTTTATTGAGTTTTATAGCAATGCTATTTTTATCTAAAATTTCATCATATTGTTTGGCTTCATGAATTGCACCTGGCATTCCCCAAACAACAGAGCTTTTTTCATCTTGTATTATGCTATAACTGCCAGCATCACGAAGCTTGGTAACTCCAGCACAGCCATCTTTTCCCATTCCAGTCATGATAAACGTAACAGTTTTTGTTTGCTTGGCTTGTAAAGCACTTTGTAATAAAACATCTACAGCTGGTTTACATCCGTGTACAGGAGGAAAATCAACTAATTTTAATTTAATATTAATTAAAGAGCTACTGTCAATAACCATATGTTTTCCACCAGGAGCAAAAATGATTTCACCAGCTTTGGCAATAGCTCCATCTTCAGCTATTTTTACTGTTAAATTGGTTAGTTTATTTAAGCGAGAAGCTAAAGATTCAGCAAAACTTGGAGGGATATGTTGAACAATTAAAATAGGCACTTTATAAGGTAGACTAATTTTAGAGATAACTTCAGTTAAGGTATTGGGACCTCCTGTAGAGATACCAATAATGATGAGTTTTAAATTTAAAGGGATTCTTTTGCTTGGTACATGAATCGCTTTAGTTAATTTTTCTCTAGTGATTAGAGGAGTTGTTGGCTTAGATATTTGGTATAAAGAAGCAGTTTTTTGAGTTTTAACGAAGTTAACATATGGTTGTAACGAGGAGACAAAATTGCTTACTATTTTATCAATAGAAAGAGTTGCACTAGTTGGCTTTTGTATAAAGTCGAGTGCTCCTAAGGTAAGAGCTTCTGTACCTAAAGTACTAGTTCGTTTGTCGTGTGAACTAATTACAATGACTGGTAATTCAGGCCATTTTTTTTTGAGAAACTTAATCATTTCGATGCCATTCATTTCAGGCATTTCTAAATCAGTAAAAACCAAATCAGGTTGTAAACTAGCAATTTTTTCTAGTCCAATTTTACCATTTTTGGCTACACCTATTAGCTCGGCATGTCTGAGCTTTTCAACAACTTGCTTTAAAGCTGTAGCATATACCATACTATCTTCAACAATTAATATTTTAACATTTTTAGTCATTATTCCTCGGTTGTTTATGTTAATTATTTAAAATTTTGGCAACAAATTTAGGCATGTTCATGATGACTACTAACTCACCATTAATTTCAACTACCCCACTAATCATTTCTCTATCTATACCGCTCAAAGTAGAGGGAGGTGGAAGTATTTGATCTTCGTTAATATCAATCACATCATCTACTTTATCGATTTTAACAGCTAATGGCTCTTTACCAAGTTTTACATCACCGATGAGTTCCATTTTTTTTAAATGCTTAAGGTCTTCATTGCTAGTAATAATTAAAAAACGACAGTTTTTAGTAGAAGGATTTGGAGTATTATGTAAAAAATGAGCAGGGTCTACCACGGTGATAATTTGTCCTCGTAAATTAATGAGTCCTAAGACATAAGGAGGAGCTTTAGAAACATGAGTAATTTGATGCATCGGGCTGATTTCTCTAGTAAGCAAAATGTCTACTGCAAATAAACTTTTATCTATCCAAAAAGTTGCTAATTTCATAATTTATCCTTTAAAATTTTTTAGTTTACCATTTTAAGTAATTCTTTATAATTTAGTAGTAGAGTTAATTTCTTATCAATTAATAAAGAGCCTGAAATCCCAGTGCTTGCTAGATCTTGATCTAAAATATACTTTATTTGAAGAGAGTCGATAATTTTATGAATAACAAGGCAAGACTTATCATTGTCATCATTAAAAATTAAAATATTTTCTTCTGAGTCAGAATCTATTGGCGCTTGAATATTTAATAGATTTTCAAGACGAATGATAGATAAAGTTTGGTTATCTAGTTCAACGTACTCTTTGTCACCAACATGCTGAACCATGTTTGGTTCAAGGGCTTGGATTCGTTTAATATTGCATACAGGAATAGCAAATTGTTCTTCGTTAGAATTATTAAAAAGTAATAAATCTTGTTGAGTATATTTTGAAGAGGAGTCATCTATAATGTTTATAATTGGTTCTGTTTTAGTAATGGTAACATTTTCTTGTTTTGCAATTTCAAGTATGTCAATGATTAATGCAACATCACCATCTCCAAGAATGCTAGCTCCACTATACAGATGATTAAAGTTTAAAAACTCAGAGATAGGTTTAACAACTATTTCTTCAATGCCAATAATTTGATCAACAATGAGTCCTATTCGTTGTTGTCCTAGTTTAACAACAACAACTTTAAGAGTTTTTTCTTTATTTCCAAGTTGAACTTTATCATCATCAATACCTAATACTTGATTTAAACTAATTAGAGGTAGTAATTGATCTCGTAGCTTTAAGACCATACAATTTTGTATGGTTTTAATACGTTCTATTTGGTTTTTAGCATCAATCGTGACGAGTTCTTCTATGTTTACTTGTGGGATTATAAACTTTAATTTTTTTACACGAATGATTAAGCTAGAGACAATAGCTAAAGTCAGAGGTAGGGTCATTCTAACTGTTGTACCGACTCCAAGTTCAGAAACTAAATCAACTGTACCACCAATTTTTTCAATATTAGTCTTTACAACGTCCATTCCGACACCACGTCCAGAAACTGATGATACTTCTTCTTTTGTTGAAAAGCCTGGTGCAAAAATTAATTTTATTTTCTCTTCTTTTGGCATTGCATCAGCTTGTTCTTGAGTGATGATACCTTTTTCAACTGATTTTTCTGAAATTTTTACTGGGTCTATTCCTTTGCCATCATCTATAACTTCAAGAATAACTTGACCACTTTCATGAAAAGCTTTTAACTGTAGGTGACCAGTACTAGATTTACCTGTACTTTGTCTTTCTTGAGGAGTTTCTAAACCATGATCTGCAACATTACGAATTAGATGAGTAAGAGGGTCAGATAAGGCTTCAATAATTGTTTTATCTAATTCGATTTCACTGCCTATAATTTCGAGTTCGATTGTTTTATCAAGTTGAGCTCCAAGATCACGAATAACTCGTGGAAACTTATTAAAAACAGAACCAATAGGTTGCATTCTAGTGTTCATGATTTGCTCTTGAAGGTCTGATATAATCATACTGAAGTTTTTAACTAAACTAGTTACATTAGAGTCAGACTTTAAATGATTATCAGTTACTTGAAGTAGTTGGTTTCGGGCCAAAACGAGTTCACCAGCAAGGCCTACTAGAGTATTTAATTGATTTACTTTTACCCTTAAGGTTTCTTCTGATGTGCTCTTTGTTGAAGCAACTTTTTTTCGTATTTTTTTTTCTGTGGGTGCTTTGATTACAGTTTCTGTGGATCCAGTAATTATTGGGGGAGCTTCTATAGTTTTTGTTTCTTTTTTTTCAGATTTAGATCTATTTACAACAAGTTCTTCTCCATCTTTAGTGGTGATTTTTATAGAAGGCTTATCTTTTGCTTGATTGATGTTACAAAACTGGCTTTTTGGAATAGCTAAAATAATTTCGGCTAAATCAGAGTCCATAGCAGTTGAATAAATAATTTTGATTTGAGCAGATTTTTGTTCTTCTTCATTCATGTCATGAATTGCAAACATATCTGGAATAGTGCCTAGGGTTTCTCCCATTTGCTCTAGTCCACTTAGGTATTGTGGGAGGTCTTGTCCGTTGGCAAAGACATCCTTTTCTCCATTAACAATAAGGTAATAAATTTCAATACCTTGCTTAACTCTTTCTTCAATGATTTTTTCGTTAAGAGAGAAGTCTATTAATAGTTGAGTTATATCTAAATCATTTATATTAAGAAAATCAGACTCATTAATAATTTCAACAGGGTCAAGCCATGTCATTATTTGTTCTTTGATATCTTTAATATCTGTATTTTCGCTTGAGTCTAAATCAGCAAACATAGACATTAATAAGTCACTACCCTT
The DNA here is from genome assembly GCA_002402105.1 of Candidatus Cloacimonadota bacterium. Classification (GTDB taxonomy): domain Bacteria; phylum Muiribacteriota; class UBA6191; order UBA6191; family UBA6191. The sequence goes on along the minus strand of NVVD01000014.1, from coordinate 44,105 downwards.
TAATAAGATTTCAACCTGTTTAGTTTCAAGTAAAATTTCATCATTTCGAGCCTTGCTAAGGAGTTCTTCCATTACGTGGCTTAACTCTGTTAACTTTTCTAAACCAAACATTCCAGCACCACCTTTAATGGAGTGGATTGCCCGAAATATATCGTTAATCATTTCTTTGTTTGAATTGTCTTTCTCCAGATTTAATAAACCTGTTTCAATGGTTTCTAAATGTTCATTGGATTCATCTAAAAAAGTATTTATAAGATCATTCATATCATCAGACATAATTAATACCCTACCTTTGAAACATTAATACATTTAGGAATATCTAAAAATAAAGTAAGTTTATTATCAATTAACATAGAACCTTGGATTAGTTCAGTCTGAATATTTGAAGTGTTTAAATCAAGGTTGATAGATAAAGAATCAATGATATTATGAATTAATAAACAGCAATGGTTTTCTTCGTGATCAATAATAAGTATTTTAGCGTTTTCATCATCAAGGGTTTGTGGAGCTTGAATATCTAAAAAAGACTCTAGACTAATAAGCGGAAGAGCTCTACCTTGTACTTCAATAAAGTTTTTTGAACCGACTCTTTGAATTTTATCTTCTTCGTATTGATCAATGCGTTGAATAAAAGATACTGGGATAGAAAAGTTTTCTTCTGAGCCATTATCAAAAATTAAATAAGAATCAGAAATATCATCGCTTAAAGAGTCTTTGGTAGTTTCTTCTATTTCATTATTTTCAAATTGACTTTGATCAGACTCATTTTTAGCGATTTCACTTAGATCTAAAATTAAAGCGACTTCTCCGTTGCCTAAAATAGTAGTTCCAGAATATATGTTTACAGAGCTTAAATACTGAGGGATTGGTTTAACAACGATTTCTTCTATCCCTATAACTAAGTCAACAATGAGCCCAAGTCGAAGTCCATCAATTTCAATGATAACAATTTGCAGGCTTTTATTTTCATTAAATAAATCATATTTATAATCTTTTAAACCAAGTAATTCACCCAAAAAAAGTAAAGGAAGGAGTTTCTCTCGAATCTTCAGTATGTTTCGATCTTGAATTACGTCTATTCGGTTCGTTTTTTCACTGGCTATAATATTGACTAACTCAGTAATATTTACTTGAGGTAGAATAAATGACTGCTTATCGACCTCAACTAATAATGAAGAAACTATAGCGAGTGTTAAAGGGAGGGTAAGTTTTACGGTTGTTCCTTCTCCAAGTTCAGAATAAATATCAACCCGTCCACCAATTTTTTCGACGTTATTTTTTACAGCATCCATGCCAACACCACGCCCACTAATATCTGTAACTTCTTTGGCTGTTGAAAAGCCTGGTGCAAATATAAGTCTAACTTTATCATTATCAGACATTTCATTTATTTGTTGTGGGGTGCAAAGCTCTTTTTCTAATGCTACTTTAGCAATAATATCTGGGTCAATACCACGGCCATCATCTTTGACTTCAACGATAACTTGTCCACTTTGATGATAGGCTTTTAATAAAACTGTACCAGTAGGTACTTTCCCTTGTTGTTCTCTGTCTGCTGGTTCTTCAAGTCCGTGATCAGCTACATTTCTGATGAGGTGTGTTAAGGGGTCTGATAGAGCTTCGATTACTGTTTTATCAAGTTCAATTTCATCGCCTTCTGTTTTTAATTCAATAGATTTTTTAAGTTGCCTTGATAAATCTCTGATTAATCTAGGGAATTTAGCAAACACAGAACCAACTGGCTGCATTCTAGCGTTCATTATTTGTTCTTGTAGCTCACTAACAACACCATTTATATTTTTAACAATAGAGGTTAACTCGGGATACTTTAACATGTGAGGTTCAAGAGCTTGAGTTACTTGCTTTCTACCAAGAACAAGTTCACCAACACTATTTACTAGCTTGTTTAATTGAGAAACCTTGACCCTTAGGGTTTCCTCACGACCAGCTGATGTTAAGCTTTTATCATCTGTATTAGTTTCTTTAATTTGTGAGCTTTGATGAATCGGTAGCTTTAAATTTTGTTCAAACTCTTTAATATCAACAGATGCGATTTGATTTTCAGGAAGTTGGAGTGCTAAAGGGACTAGCTCTAGCTCCATTACTGTACAATAAAGCATAAGAACTTCATCTTTTGAGTTATACTTTTTGGTAGTATCATCTAAAAAATGTTGTGGTTCAACCTGAATAATTTCACCCATAGATAAGGCTTGCTCGATGAACTCATTGATACTTAAACTACAGTCTAAAATATCTTTTTTTGGATAGATTTTGACACTAAAGGCTAATAATCCTTCTTTGACAAGTTGTTCAATTTCTTGCCGATTATCATTAACAAGGTAAGATAAATCAACAGTATCACTATCAACTTTTTCTTTTATTTGAGGCTCTTCTTTTTTGTTCATGGCCTTTTTGAGCTCTTGAACTAAGTCTTCTACCTCAAAGTCATCACTATTTTCTACGTTAATAAACATATCATGAAGAGTATCCATGCATTCAAAAATTAAATTTAAAACTTCTTCATTTAATTGAAAACCTTCTCTAGCTGCACTTAGTAACTCTTCCATGTGGTGAGTTAAGTGAACAAGGTTACGAAGTTGAAAAAACCCCGCAGCCCCTTTGATAGAGTGGACTCCACGAAACATATTATCAATTAAATCAGAGGAGTGTCCTTCTTTTTCAAGAGTTAACATACATGTTTCTATAGTATTTAAGTGATCTTTAGCCTCTTCAACATATGCTAAGAGTAATTCACCCATTCGTTCATCCATTGTACCCTCCTAGTGGGAGAGTAAGTGTGAAGTTTGTGCCAACTTCTTCTTCGCTCTCCACAAAAACTTGTCCGCCTAAGCTTGAAACTAGAGTTTTAGTAATGTGCATACCTAATCCAATGCTAGGCTCACCTTCGGTTCCATTTCGTCCAATATTAGCATATTCGTCAAATAGTTTAGGTAAAAACTTTTCAGGAATTCCTATTCCTGTGTCTGTTACTTGTATTTGATAAAATAAATTATCAAGAGTATTTGCATTAATTTGTATTGTACCGTATTTGTGGGTAAACTTTGTAGAATTACTTAAAATGTTATCTATTATTCTTTGAAAAATAAAAGGGTCGACAATAATAGTTGGGTTTTTTAATTGAAGATTCAATTTATAATCAATTTTTTTAAGGTTATTTCTAATATATTTTTTGAGAGTAGACTCTAAAAAACTATGGATATTTATTTCATCTAATTGAACCTTAAGTTTTCCAGTTTTTATTTTACCAATAGATAAAAGTGAGTCAATCATTTGAGTCATTTGCATACAAGAGTCTTTAATGATTTCTAGAAAATGTTTTTGTTCTTTGTCGTGAATGTCTTCTGCTAGGAGTTCGGATAGACCTAAGATAGAGTTGATTGGTGTTCTTAGGTCGTGAGAGCATGCATTTAAAAAATTATCCTTTAGTTGGTCAAGACTTTTTAATTGATCTAAAATTTGATGTTTTTCTTTATTGATAATAAAACGATTTAATTGTAACTCAATTTTTTGGCTGATTTCTTCTGCGATAAAAGGAGTTTTAATGCTATCACTGCATCCAGCCTTATAAAAATGAATAAGTTCAGAGGTGTGCTCCTCCTGCCAAAAAATCATTGTGGGAGTTTGTTTTATAGATTTTTCTTTTTGAATATTTTGCATAGCGTCAAGAGCAGGCATTTCTTGTGAATGGTGTTCAATCATGACCAGACCTAAGTGATTGTGGTTAAGCTTCATCCAGTTTATGGAGTCATCAATAGAGTTAAAACATTTATATTGGACCCCTTTTTTTCGGGCTATGCTAGCTAAATGAATACGCATAGTTTCATTGTGATATAAAATAGCAACTTGGAGCTCTTGATAGGTACTTTTTGGTTTTAAAATTTTATTTACAGTTTTTAAAATGCTACCTTTTTCAAAAGGTTTACTGAAATATTCGATGGCACCAACATCAAAGCCCTTTTGTCTTTCAGTAGGAGAGTCAGAACTGGTTATAAATATGACTGGCACATCAACACTCTTATTGTTTGAAATAAACTTTTTATAGCGATCAGAACGGAGTCTAGAGCAGGTTGTATAGCCATCCATACCGGGCATTTCAACATCAAGGGTGATTAAGTCAACAGGGTTTTGTACTAGTTTAATTAAGGCTTCTTGTCCACTTGATGCTTCAAAAACTTCATAGCCACCGGTTTCGAGTTCGTCTCGAATCATTTGGCGAATAACAAATTGATCATCAATAATTAAAATTTTCATGTATTTTCTTTATCCCTAGAAGCTGTAAATTAGCCTATAAAAACAAAAGTCTAGTGTTTGGTAAGCTAAGTTTAAGAAAAATTATTTTACCATTAATATTCTTGAAAAAATATAATTCGTTCAGAATATTTTAAGCAAAAGAATGAAAAAGAATTTAATCGCTGTAAAACATCATAAACTTTAATAAGTCTTTAAGTCTTTTTTGATTTAGAGTAAAAGGACTTAAAGAAAAATTGGAGCTTAGTAGTCGATATAATTGATTTTTATTAGAGCTCATAATGGAATTTAACTTTTTTCTTTCATTTATGATATGGAGCTTTTGTTTTTTAATCAATTGTTTTAAATTAAGGTTGTTTCGTACTTTATAGTCTATGACTTTAAACTTTGAATAAGTATTAAAAAAAATAGTTTCAGCATGGTTTTTTTGGATTTCATCAAAACTGCTCCCAAACTTAGGAAAGGCTTTTTTAAAAATACTGATATACAAATTAGCACAAAAATAGGGAAGCTCTATCATATTTAGGGGGGAGTTTTTACGAAACTTTTTAAATTCAGTCGTAAACCTTTTGCTTCTTAGAGTAAAGTAAGTATGAAGGTTTTGATTTAAAGTTTCAAGAGGAAGAATCTCAATAGCTTTATAAATATCATTACTAAGAATATAAACTTGATTATCTTGAATCTTTTCTACAATTGAAATGTGAGAGATATAAGACTCTTGGTTACCAGAGTAGGCAAAAGTAGATCCAGTAAACAAGACATCTCCAACTTTTAAATGAGAGGAGTCTACTTTTTGCCACTGTACATCTTTAGCGTCGCATAATTTTTGTTTACATTTTAGTTTAATTTTTCCATTTTTAATTTTTAAAAAATTGCCATTAGCATATCTTGAACTGACTTTAGAACTTTGATCAAACTCATAATAAATATTGTTTGTTTTTTGAAACTTTAGATAGTTAGAAATTTTTTGTTTTTTTAGATATATAAGCCAATCGGGAACAAGTGATTTAGAAAAGACTTCTAAAGATAAAAGACTTAATTTATCATCTGTATAAAAGCAAATTTTATTTTGTTTTTTTGTAGAGAAGCAAGTACTTTTATTTTTTTGTAAAATAGAGTTTTTTGAAATACTTTGAGTGTTAACATTTTGTGTGGGGTTTGCTTTTTTAAAAAGACCAGATGTACTGAACCTAATCATTGACTCCATCATTTTACGAGAAAAAACTAATGGAAGAAAGATAAACTGTTTAGCAAAAATTTGATAAATGGCTTCTTGTGGTTGGCTTACGATTTGATGCCAGTCATTGACCTGTTTTTGTAATTTATTTTTACGTCGACTAAAAAAGTCTTGTAAATTTTCTTTTTTTTGTAGCTTTAAATCAATTATCTTAAAAAAGTGATAATTATTTTGTAGAAGAGTTTCTGGATGGATACTAGCAAAGTCATTGAGAGGGTTGTGGGCTTTAGGAAAGCTTTCTCTTACAAGGTTTCTAAAAAGTTCAGAGCAAAAAAACTGATGTTTATAAGATTTGTTTTTTAGTAGTTTCTTGACGTTTGTTTGAAAAACTTTAGAACGTAATACGACATAATTAATTGTATTATAAACAGAGTCATCAAAATCTGAAATTTGAACTTTTTCAGACATGTCACTCCCTAGTACTTGAGGTATTTTATTTTTGTAGCCAGAAAAGATTGAAATATGTGTAAATTGGGCTTTACCAGTTCCTGCATAGATACTTAAGTTTCCAGAAAAAATGACATCACCAATTTGTAAATTTGTGGTATTAACTTTAACAAAGTCCCATTTTTGAGATGAACAGCGTGAACCTATACAATGAGTGACGACCTCATCATTTTCATAGTATGTATAGTCATCATTGTCTAGTCTTTGTAATAAATCACCGTTTTGTTTGAAATGAATAAATTGTTTTTGGTTCCAGTCCATATAAACCATTGGTCTTTGGTTTTCGTATAGATATAAAGATGCATTTGGTACAAGTTGTCCTTGAGATATAAATTCAACAGATTTTAGATTACCTGATTTAAAATTTTGATAGCATAAAAACTCCATTTGCTTTAAAGGTAGACATTGTTTGGCTTTTGTAAATTGAATAAAAATTATAAAAAATAGTAGTTTAATCATAATAAAATATTACATTATTTTTAATCAAAAGTAATGGGTGAATACTTATTTACTTGATTTTTTTTTTCAGATAAAAATCACAATGACTGACAAAATAAAAGAATAATTGATCTTTTTGTAAAAAGAACTTTGTTTGGGGATTGGCTATTTTGAGTTAGTTGGTTATACTTATATTATGGAGAAATACTTTATGAAACTGTCAAGATTATTAGTCGCATTTTTTGTTATATCAAGCTTATCTATTTTATATGCTGGTGGAAAAAAAACAACCATTTATACATATGTCACCGAAAGTTGGATGGAAAATGATTATTTTGGATCTGGGTTTCATTTCAATTGGGATAAAATTAAACCAAACATAAAAGTAGAAGTCACTAAAAGTGATGGTGAGTTAATCGATACTGTTGGTTTGCCTAATAATGTTCAAGCTGGAGATAGTGTAAAGCCAATAACACTTTATGATAGAAACCTACTTGCTTCAAGAGTTCCATCAACTGGAGTTGCAACATTCAATGAAAGTAGTGGAAAGTGTGAGTCAGATGGGAGATGCTACGGAGATTGGGTAAATAACGAAGACTCTTGGGAAGATGCAGGAGCTGGAAAACACTTAGATAGTAAAGGGGATAGCTTTTTACAATTGAGATATAGTGGTATGGGGGCTAACGATGAACATGCGGCTAAAAAAACTAGATTTCGTTTTACCGTATTTATCGAAGATAATACACCTTTTTGGCTAAGAAATGATGCGGGTAGTTATACGGGTGCTGAAGATCCATCCACCAATGTTGTATACTATTTTCCTTTGCAACGGGTTGTAATTAGGCTTGGTGAATGGGGCCAAGGTTCATGTTCTATGGCTGTACCAAAAGATACAGATGCTGATAGTGTTTTTGATACTTTTGATGATAGACAAAGTGGAGATGAAGCATTTATTCGTTTTGATGCAGACCCAACAAAAGATTTAAAAAGCTTTGAGATTAATAATGATGATACAGTACCTTTTGAAAAGCGAGTGATTGGTGGTAAACATGTATTTACAAACTCTTTTTATCATACTTTTCAAGAAGAAAAAACCTATTGCATGATGGTTACTGCTCAAGATATGGGCAGAAACAGAAGAGTTCTTCGTTTTCCTATTAGGATAGGGAAACAAAAAGGTGTTAAAATTCATGATAGTAGTATTAGTACTCAACATAATTAAATAGTAGGGATATAAATTTATGAAACGTATAGCTATTTTAATTTTAATGTCTTTATTTTTATCATCAAAAACTGATGCTAAAACTGTTTATAATTGGGAGCGTTGGCAAGATGCTGATGATAAACAGCCCTATCCTACTGAGTATAAAGGTTTTAAGCCTCCAACTTATTTTATGCAGCCTACAGATAGAACAATGACTTCTAGATATTATAGTGATTATTACTCTTTAGAAGATCATTCAGGTTATGAAGATCCTTGTAGTGGGGCAACAGCTTCAACTGATTGTATTGGGGCTGATGATTATTATGGTCGTCGCACAGATATTCCTTTAGAAGTTTATTATGATAAAGTTTTAAATGATGGTCCAAGTGGCTTAGGATGGACAAAATCAGGAGGAGGGGCTGAACTTGCTGTTTCTGGTTATCAAACTTATGATAAACGATCTGATGGGTCAAAAAATGCCGTAGGTAAACAAAGAGTAAATATTACTTTACAAAATATGGCTCCTCGTGATGCATTAGATGATCCAATTATGACTGGAATTGGTGCTCCATCTGATTTATTCCCTAGATATTCTCTTAGAAATATCGGTGGTTTATTGTATCGGGCAAAGTTTGAATGTGATACTAATGTTACTCATGTTGCTTATGACTCAAATGATGTTGAGCAGCGGATGAGCGGACAGCTGGGTACTGTATCAGATAATGAATATTGTTTTTTTATATTTCTTCCAAAGTCAAAAGTTCAAACGGCTAGTGGCAATGTTGAGATAGGCCCATTTATAGGACGAGCAAGTGTTTCTGGTAGTGGTGGTGTTACTCCTCATGCTTTGAGTCAAAAATACATTGAAGCTGGTTTAGTTCCCTTAATGGATTTAAAAGATGATTTAAAAGCTTTATTAGTGGGTGGGACAGACCCTAGTTTAATTACTTATGTTCAAGGTCGTTACATGGTCCCCTTAAAAATGGGAGATATTCTTTTACCACAAAATGGCGCAAATGCAATGTACTTTAGAATGTTTGCAAATCGTCCTTATCATCAAGATAGAAGAGAAAAAAAGGTTACAAAAAGTAAAGGATCACTCGCTTTAATCGCTTTTATTGTAGTTGGTATCTTTACCTTTGGAGTTGGTTTGGCTATTGGTCTTGCTGTAACTGCAACTTTAATAGCAGTATCTCTTGGAGCAGGAGCAATTGCAGCTTTTTTGTTAAAAGACTCGGCTTATGATAGAACAGTTACTGGAGCAGCGGGCGGTCAAAAAAGAAATACAGATCTAGGAAACTCTTTTTATAGATGGCCAGGGAATGGTACGGATGATAATGGGCCTCAACATAGCTATTTATCTTTACATTCAAGAGAGGGAGCAGCATTGGTTCCTTATCAAGATGGCACGAAAACAAAACAATTTGTGGCTGCTTTCACGGCTTTAGAAGAAGTCGCAGAAGCAGATTTATTGAAGCAATTGCGTACAGGAACAATAGACTTTATTGAAGGAACAGCTGCTGTTCCGACTACTGTTTCAGGACCAGTAAATAAAGGTTATTTAACCCACCCATCAAATCCATCTTATCCAAGTAATGTAAAAGATCCTTCAGGAGCAGGTTTTTGGAAAAGTGACGAGGCTTTAAGTGATGGTAGATATTTTCAAATTATGAAAGCAGGCGGATATAGTGTAACAGGGGGAGAATCATTTACACCTGGTTCCGGTACAGGAATTATAACGGTACCATGTTCTAGTCTTGTGGCTCCTGACCCCGTAAAAGTTGTTTGTGATAAACATATGGCTATGATAGATGCTTTAGAGGCTTTTTATTTTGGAGCCTATGGAGTAGCTGACTATACTTATAGTTCTCCTAATGATGGTATCACAGAGTTTTCGGGTAGATTGTATGGAGCTTCGGATACAGTTACTGATGGAGTACGTATATTTCCATCATCAACAGAATACAAAGATTTAATGTCAATTTTTTCAACTTACGAATCAGATATTAATGTAATAGATCAAAATATGGCTACAGCACAAGCTGCTGACCCAGCTTATATTAACTTTTTTAAATTTACAGATGAAGGTAGTATATTAGCGAATAGAATGACAGTAATGCAACCAGCACTAGGGATAGCAGCAGGTAAATATGCTCGTGATTGGTTTGCTGGTGGACAAGAGGTGACGGTGTTACAAAATCGTATATCTAATGCAATTACTAATCCTGTAGTATCTGGTGGCTGTGAGCCAGCAGCAGGATGGGTAGCTACTATTATTTTACAAACATTAGCCCCAGCTGAAATTGCAGCAGCAGAAACATGTATTGAGGGTAAAGCACATACTTTACTTACTGAGTATAATGCTATGGAGGCAGATGCAGCAATTGGTTTACCATTTATTACTTATACTACTCATATATGTGAAGGACAACAAACATTTTTGCCAACTCTTTCGGCTTTAGCTGATTTAACCAGACATAATGCAGTTGCTCCTGCTAATGATTATAAAGACTACATAACTGCAGGTGATGAGTGTACTTATGGCGGTACTTTAGTAGGTAGAGCAAAAAACTGTTATATGGATGGTTTTGTCACGGGTTTTGAGACAACTTTACCAAATTCTCCAGATATGGCAGAGGTGGAAAAAAGAAGTGAAATACCACAAGATGTGCCAACAACTTGTCCTTAAATTGATGAACTTTAGTGAGATGATTTAATGAAACTACTTATTTGTTTAGTCCTTATTTTTGTTGGCAGTATTTTTTCAATTGATTTAATTGATTTTGAGAATATGTACAAAAAAAAACAATTTAAAAAAATATCAAACTACGGAGAAAAATACCCCTCTAAATTTAATTCAAAAAGGGGAATAACTATATTATCTAAATCAAACTATTTGATAAAACGATATTCTCAAGCTAGTCAAAACTGTGCCAAGGGTGTTATAGAGTTTGAGATGAAAGTTTGTAATAAGATTCTTAAAAAAATTAAAAAAATAGATAAAGCAAAGTATTTTTTTGGTCTAGCAAGTTATTATATGGGGCAAGGAGATTTTAAAAGAGCCTTTGAAAAGTTTTATGATCTGCTTAAGCTAAATACTAAAAATGATAAAATAAGGGTTAAACTAACAAAAATGCTCTTTAAATCTCAAAAAATTGGATATACTTACGAGCAACTATTAGAGTTTAAAAGTCAGCCAAAAGCTTTATCTAAGATAAATGAAAGATTTTTGATATATAAAAGAAACTATACAAAAATGTTCACAAAATCTCATAGAGATCCGAGTGAAGTTCCAATTTCAGCTTTATACTATTATTTAATGTTTAATCCTTCTAATGATAAAGAGAAAATTCAAATATTAAGAGAGAAAATTCAAAAGTTTTCAAGATATGGCAACTCTGAAGAAGAGGCTCTTTGGTTAGCTAATTTATTATTTTTTGAAGAAAAATATCAAGAGTCAAACCAATTTTTAAAAGAAATAACAAAAAGGCTTTTATCACCAGAGTCTAAATTAAGTAAAGATTCTTTACAAAAAAAACTTGATATTAAATTAAATAAAAGAGAAGTAAAAATTGTAGAAAAAGCTGTTATAAAATCAAGAGCATTAGCGAGAGTACCTGTTACTAGACTAGAGTACTCAGAAAGTGACTTTAAGAATGCAAAAAGTTTTACAGATAGTTTAGATCTTAGACCACTAGATGACTCTGAGTTGGCTTTAGCGAGTTCTTCAAATTTAGAGGTCTTAGAAGAATTTCATAAGGCTTTTCAAGTAAGAAATAATTTAAAGCTATCAGACTATGAAGAAAGATGGTTATTTCGTGAACTTGATGATGCAGAAGACCTATTACTTGATAATGAAAAAACTTCAGAAGCCTTAGAAATTTACTTAGAAACAGAAAAAGGAAAAGTCTTAAAAGAAGAGTATGATGAACTTCATGAAAAAATTTTAAAGCGTGATCGTGAAAACTCAGTAATGTATGAGGGTGAACTTCAAAGGTTTAATGATTTATATAATAGACAAAAAGGTGAAAAATCTAAAAAAATTGTTTTAAGTAGTTTTGTGAAAAAGTGGGAAAAAACAGCCTTGGCTCAAGATTCAAATTTAATTTCACAGGGTGCTTTGAATGCTTATCGTAAAACAGATGAGGGTAAACAATTAGCCAAAAGAATCTATGAAATAGCTCTTGAATTAAAACTACGTCCCCCAAACTTAGATATCGGGGATGACTTTTTATCTGAGAGAGATTGGGATTAATTATTTTCTAGTATGGTTTGATACCATTCATGGTAATTACTGCCAAAATTTTTATTATATAGGGCTCTAAGGTATAGCTTAGCAAGAGACTTAGATGGTGTATTACTAGTTTTTAGAGATTGTAGTATAAACAATTTTTGTTTTTTATTTAGTTTAAGAGCAATTAATGTTTTATGTAAATAAAACGGCTTTCTACCTGTATAACTTCTAGATAATAAAGTAGTCTCTAAAACTTTTTTAATGAGAGACTTTTGTTCGGCGTCTTGTAGTTTTGGAAAAAGCAGTAAAATATTTTTAGAAAAGTCATTAGAAAAAGTTTTTGATTTTAAAGTTTGGTAAACTTTCTTTTTTAAAACTATATAATTTACTTTAGGTTTAGTTTCTATCTTAGGGGCTATTTTTTTTTTGAGAACCTTTTTAACAATAGTTTTTTGCGGAATAGCTGTTTTCTTTAATAAAGGAGAAATTACTTCTTTTTTTATTAAAACTTTAGGGACTTTTTTTTCTAATTTTTTTTCATTGCAACCTAGAATAAAAAAACAAAAAAGAAAGATGATTTGAGGGTTATTTTTCATGTAAATCCAAGAAGAGTTTTTTTGATTGTGTTATTGCTTTAACTCTAGTGTAAATAGCCGGAAAAGAAAAGTCATCATCATCAATGTGTTCACTTTGGTTTTTATCATAAATAACCTGAACTTTTAAGTCTACTTCGATAGGTATTTTTTGATAAGAAACCTCTTTTTTTGTGAAGTAGTCTGAAATGATAATAGAGTTTGTTTTGGTGTTGGTTACACTTACAAAATATTTATTCTTTTGTTTTAAGTTGCCAGATAGTATTAAATATCCTAGATTATTTTTGGGAAGTCCTAAAGTTTGATTTAAATCTTTCCATTCAAACCCACGAATGTATTCTTGTTCAAAGTCATTGACTTTGAAGTCTGAATTGAAGTCAAAATGAAAATACACTACTTTTTTAGGGTCCCCAATGATTGTAGTATTTAAGAACCCTAGTTTTGAGGTATTTGTTATTTGGGTTAAAGAGAGTAGCTCGTTATAATCACTATCATCTTGTTTTTGAAAAATAATGACTTGCCCTTCTTTTTTACCCTTGGTATAAGAGTTATAAAACTGTATAGACAGCCTTCTTTTGGCTCTGGTTTGAATCGTTGATTCTATTTGTAAGTTTTTTTGAGACTTGTTCAGTGAAAATGTAAAGACTTCTAGATTTTTAACAAAATCTTTAGATTTTTTTCTGATTTTTTTCTTTAGTTTATCATACAAAAGAATCTTATATTTACCTTTTTGTAAAAGCTCTAGTTTAGAAGGAGTTCCTCCTTGATATAAGAGCTTATCTCCCTTATAAATTTTACACTTTTTTTGATGGATATTTTTATTAAAAACTACGTAGTAATCTTTTGTAAACTCATAATCTATTGATTGCGAGTTAGAGTGAAAAAAGGGTGGTGCTTTTAGTACTTGAGCCTGTGACTTATTATTAAACATTAAAATTTGGTATTCTCCGTGGGCAAGGTCGTAAAAATGTAATTTTGTAAGAGGGACTGTATCTTTTTTATTAAGGTTTTTAAGCATTAAATTATATTTACTTTTGTTGAAGTTGATTGATAACTTTAATGGAGACCATTCTTTTTTCCAATATATTTGAAATGAATCTTGAGAAAAGTCAGATAAGTCATACATTAGGTCATTTTCTATTAGTGAAATAGGGAGATCGCCCATATCTTGAGTGCTATAGATTTTGATTTTACATTTTTTTGGTAAATTATTAATATTTATAGTTGATTTAGAATATTGTCTTGTGAATAATAGTTGATTATTTGAATCTAATACTTTAATACCAATGTCTATTGATTCATCAATATTATATATTTTGAGTGAAACTTTACGAGTATTACTTTTATTAACGATGAGTCCATTATTAGTACTTTCTGAGAAGTAGAAGGGCTCATTAGATAAATCAAGTAGACCATTTTTATTTTTATCTTGAAAAACTCCGTAGATGTATTTTTTTTGAGGGTCTAAAAAGGGGAGCTTAAATTGTGATTTTTTTACTCTTGTTTTGATTTGAAAGTCGACAAGTCCTTTTGTTTTAAGACTGAATGATTTGAGATAGGGTGTAGCAAAAGCATATAGAAGCTCAGATTTAAAGCCAATGACTTTTCCTGTAAAAGAGAGATTTTTTTTATGGATTGTTTTATAAACAATGTCCGTTTCTTTTGGGTGATTATTGTATAAGAAAATGAAAAGAAATAAAGTTTTATAAAACATGAAACTCCTTAGTAGGCTTTAAGGTATACTTAATGTTTGAATTGTACATGAAAACTTAAATTAGTTCAAAAATGAATGAGGTAGTTTTATGAGAAATTTTATTATTATGTTTTTATTGTTTAACTTTAGTTTTTCATATGAACGTTTTCAGCCAGTTTTTGATCGTCCTGTTGTAGACCCCGAACCCCCAGGAGTAAACCCAGTAGAGCCATTTTCTCCATTTAAAGATGATTGTTCTAGACCAATAGTAGTCGAAAAAAATTGTGACTTTAAAACCAACTCTTTAAAGGCTGAAATTGAAAGGCTAAAAAGAGAACTATCTTTTTTAAGAAATAAAAGACTACAAGAAAAGTCTTGTTTATTTGAACTAAAAGAATTAATGGTTCATGTGAAAGTTTTAGAAAAAAAAGAAACCATCAAGTTAGATGGTTCCATTTTTTCTTATGATAAACTAATTGGCAAAGGTCTAATAAACCATGCTCCAAAGTTTTACTCTAATATAAGGTATGACTTTGGTAAAACACCTCGTTGTATTTTGATTAAATAAGTGGTTTAAGATTGTTTATCATCATCTGAGCTAGAAGATTTTTCATTTTCATTAATGGTGTTTTGAGTGACTTCTTCTTTGTCATTATCTGATTTTTCATCATTATCTGACTCTTTATCATTTTGTTCAGGAGGTTTAGATAAATCTATTTTAGGTTTGATAAAAAGAACTTTTGTAGCATTTACAAGCTCTTCACCAGCAAGTAGTTGTTTGAGCTCATCTTTTGTTAAAGTTTCATATTTTAGTAATGCTTCTGCAATGGCAACAAAAGGAGTCATGTTATTTTCAATTAAGTTTTTAGCTCTTTTAAGCTGAGTTTCTACAAGCTGTTTTACTTCTTCATCGATTTCTCTAGCTGTGGCTTCTGAATAGGACTTTCCCCAATATTCATTATTTTCTGTATACAATACAGTGCCAAGATTTTCACTCATTCCCCATTTTGTAATCATAGCCTTTGCAACACCTGTGGCGTGTTGAATATCACTAGATGCGCCTGCTGTGTATGTACCAAATTTGATTTCTTCTGCTATTCTTCCGCCCATAGAAACACAGATATCATCAATAAACTCTTCTTTGGTTTTCATTTCTTCTTTAGGTAAATAAGAGACCATTCCAAGGGCTCGACCTCGGGGAATGATAGTGGCTTTATGTATTTCCATAGCATTAGGGACTAATAGGCTTATTAAAGCGTGGCCAGCTTCATGATAGGCTGTATTTTGGACTTCTTTTTCTGGCATGACTTTAGAACGTCTTTCTGGCCCCATCATTACTTTATCCCTGGCCTCTTCAAGGTGTCTCATTGAAATAACTGTATCTTCAACTCGAGCTGCTAAAAGTGCAGCTTCATTGACCATATTTGCAAGATCAGCACCAGAAAAGCCTGGAGTTGCTTTGGCTAGGATTTTTAAATCAATGGATTCATCTAAAGGTATGTTTTTAATATGAACTCCTAAGATGCCTTCTCGTCCTTTGATATCTGGTAAATCAATTGTAACTTGACGATCAAATCGTCCAGGTCGAAGTAAGGCTTTATCAAGAATGTCAGCTCTATTTGTAGCAGCAATCACCATAATACCTGTATCGCCATCAAAACCATCCATTTCAACTAAGAGTTGGTTAAGGGTTTGCTCTCTTTCATCATTTCCACCGCTCATTCCATTTCCACGTTGTCTACCAACAGCATCAATTTCATCAATGAATATTAAGCATGGAGAAGATTTTCTGCCTTGTTCAAATAAGTCTCTAACTCGACTAGCACCAACACCGACAAACATCTCAACAAAATCAGATCCAGAAATATGGAAAAAAGGTACATTTGCTTCACCTGCAACGGCTCGTGCTAAGAGAGTTTTGCCAGTTCCAGGAGGGCCCATCATTAAAACTCCACGTGGAACTCGAGCGCCTAATTTTTGAAACTTTTTTGGATACTTTAAAAACTCGATAATTTCTGAAAGTTCTTCTTTGGCTTCGTCACATCCGGCTACATCTTCAAAAGAAGTTTTAACTTTACTTTCTGTAAATGCTTTAGCTTTTGACTTACCAAAACTCATTCCTCTTGGAGAGCCACTTTGCATTTTGTTAATAAAATAAAACCAAAGCCCAATAAATAGTATCCATGGAGCTAAGTTAAGGATGATTTTAAACCATTCAGGCCATTCTTCTTGGGCTTGAAACTCAACATTAACACCCTTTTCAATTAATAAATCAAGATAGGGAGGGTTAATAGAATGAGGTGCAGTAGTTGTAAATACTGCATTCTTTTTATCTTCATACTGGATGGTTAAATTTCTGACTTGAACCTTAAGTACTTTATCGTTTTTTACCAGTTTAATAAAACTAGAGTATGTTCTGCTCTCAGTAGTTTCTTGTTGAGAAACCCCAGCAAATAAAGTAAGTATTATGATAGCCATTACTATATATAAAGAGACGGTTTTAAATTTTGGTTGCAAGACTAAACTCCTGTTTTTAGATAATCAGCACAAAAAGCCTACCCAAAGAATGAATAGTATTGCTTATCTAATATGTGAAGGCAAGATATCATATGTAGTCATATAGAACAATGGAGATATATTTTTGAAATTATAAGCTTCTTTTTACTGATAATTTTTGTTATATCAATAAAGCTATTAGCTATCATAATATAGCTTAATATCGTCGATTGTTATTTTACAGAAATATATTTGAGTTGTCTTAAAAATAGAGTGAAAACTGTTTGTTAAAAACCATTTAGAAATGAACATTAGTATGAAATTCTTTTGCTACAAGGTATAATGAAAAATGAGTAAATTAATACAAAATGATAGTGAACATAAAGATGTCAGAAAAGCCGTAATGACTTATGTTGATTGGCTTAAAAACCAAATGAAAAGCTCTAAAAAATAAAAACTTATGTAAGGCAGTTATGAAAAAAATTGAGTTATCCAGAGGTGGGATAATTATCAATACGGAATGGGGGCCTATTCAATATGGTTGTCCTCCCGAAACGATAAAAGATTCTATGGGTCTTGAATGTGGAGTTCCTACAGCTTTTTTACTTGGCGATCATTTATTTGATGCTTATTCAGGTACTTGTTTGGCTGAATTAGAATTTCCAGCATATTTTAATTTTTTTGTAAAAAATCAGCGTACAAATGTTTTGTGTACAAAGGCTCAAAAAGAAAGAATATTAATTATATTTGAAACAGCGATTTTTGGTCCTAAAAATTTAAGTGAAATCGAAGACAGACAGATTCAAGATTTATTAGGAGAAACTAGATTTTTTAGGGGCGTACCCTTTGGCAATGAAAAATTAATGCAGTGGAGTGATTTTTTAGAATTTCATATTATCGATGATAATCAAATTAACTTTAAAAATATCCTTATTAACATCAAAGAAGACTTTATAGAGTTTTCTCTTGGAAATGATAAATTAAAAGTAGCTTCTAGCATTCAAATTGAGCCTCAAGAAATCTTAGATCTTCCACCAGTGTCACCTTTTGTTCCTCCGACCTTTGGAGTAACCATCATTGGAAGCGGGCATGGTTTTGACAAAGCCAGTAAAACTTGTGGTTTTATCATATGGGCCAATCAAAGAGGTATATTGGTTGATCCACCTGTTGATACAACCTATTGGCTCAAACATATGGGTATTAATCCAGCTCTTTTAAACTCTATTATTTTGACTCATTGCCATGCAGACCATGACTCAGGTACTTTACAAAAAATATTAGAAGGAAGACGAATAGAACTTTTTACTACAATGACAGTTTACGAAGCTTTTGTAGCTAAAGGCTGTGCTATGTCAAATATGGAGTTAAAAAGTTTTGAATCATTGTTTGATTGTTCGATTGTTAAAGTAGGGCAACCTACCTTTATAAATGGTTTAGAGTTTCGTTTTCGTTACTCTTTACACTCTGTACCAACAATAGGTTTTGAGGTATTTCATGCTGTAGAATCTTTTATATATACATCAGATCACTTAAATGACTCAAATATAGTGGCTCAATTGTTTGAGGGTGGCTTTATTTCAGAAGAAAGAAAAAATGAGTTAAATTATTTTCCGTGGCATCATAAATTAATTTTTCATGAAGCTGGTGTACCGCCTTTACATACTCCTCTTTCAACATTAGAAAAGTTACCTTTAGAAATAAAAAAAAGAATGAGATTGCTTCATGTTTCTGAATCCCAACTAGATAAATCTTCACCTTTGAAGATTGCAAAACCTGGTTTAGAAAATACAATTATTTTAAGAGAAAAACCTAGAAATAAAGATAAAAATGTAATGTATTTAGAGACAGTTGCTCGAGTAGATATTTTTAAAGACTTTAAAATAAAAAAAGCTGCAGAGTTCTTATCAATGTCTAAAGTAATTGAATTTAAACAGGGTGAAAAGATAATAGAAGAGGGTAGTGATAATAAAGACTTTTATATTATTGCTCAAGGTGAAGCTATCGTTGAGATTCATACCCAAAACTTTTCAAAGATTTATGGACCTTCAGATTATATAGGCGAAACAGCAATTATTTTAAATATTCCACGTACAGCAGACGTAATTGCAAAAACGGACGTCACTTGTCTAAGTTTGGGTGAGTACGAGTTTTTATATTTTATTAGAGATAGTGATTTAGCAAAGACTCTTACTAACTTATATGAAATACGAGAAAGTGAGTCTTGGCAATTATTAGATTTAAACCCTTTGTTTAAAGAACTTCTAGCAAATCAAAAAACAGACCTACAAACAATTATGGAAAAGGTGACTTTTACTGGTGGGGCAAGAGTAATTAATAGGGGTGAAACTATTAACGGGGCGTACTTAATAAGTAAAGGCTCGCTTTGTATGGGTAATAAAATCTTTGTAAAAGGGGATTTTGTTGTAGATGGGGCAGCTTTTTTTGAAAGAGGACTTTGCCGAGAAGACGTAATTGCTTGTAGCGATGTAATTGCTTTTTTTATACCTGCTAAACCATTATTTCAATTTTTACAGGATAATCCAGGGTTTGGTTTAAGATTTTCTATTGAAGTAAATGGTGGAATCTAAAAATTTACTTTCTTTTTAAAATAAATTGCTTTGTATAGCTTCCTTTAGGCTTTTCACTAACTACGTAATGTCCTTTAAACCAGTACTTTTCGTCTTCTGTTTCTTTAATTTCTTCAATGGCATCTTTAATTTTAGATGACTTTTCTTCGATGAAAATATATAAAGACGGTCGAGATGAGGATTTAAGTGTGTCAATTTTTGTAATTTTGGCAGTTGATAAGCGTCTAGCAGATCTTAGGGATGGAAAGACTCTACCAGCAATGAAGACAACTTGATGTTCAAAATCAACATCATCAAAAAGGTCTGAATCAATGTCTATGCCTTTCATGACATCATCAATTTCAGATTTTTTTGTAATAGTGAGCTGAATAGATTTAGAGGATGGTTTTTGTAAATCAAGAGACTTTCTGTTGGCTTGCTTAGAGATGGTACCAAAGTCCAAAAAATTTGACTCATTACTTTCTTCGTTGATGGCTTTTAATTTGCTTTCATCTACAAAAACAATTTCTTGTTTTGTATTAGGAAAGATGGCTAAGGATAAGAGCCCTTCTTTTTCATTAGGTTTTGGAGGAGAATTTCTATAAAAAGATTGTTCAGTAGACTTTTTATAGGCTACAAAAATCTTTGTCTTGCCTTCATGTTTTTTTTCAAATACTTCGCTGATTTTAATAGGGGTTTCATTTTTTTTGGTTGCATAATAAGCAACAACTTCATTTTTTGCTACTCTTGGCATTTGTGAGGTAAAGCCAGCTATTTGTATCCACATACCAGGATTCACTTTACTTCCTAAAATCGTACCTTTACCACTTTGATCAGATTTAATTTTGATGTGTTGTATTCTTGCTTTAGCAAATTTTTGGGCTTTAGGGTCTTTTTTGTTTCGTGACTGAAAGTATCTAGGACTTCTTCTTCCTTTTCCTTGATAGGGAATATACGGATAAACTGGCATTCTGTAATTATAAGAATTGAAATATAGTCTATTATAATGGTCATAACCAGAAGGAGGCGCAACTACACGAGATTGATATAGTCTATTATTTGGAGCGCGCATTATAGTTTGACTTGGGGCGTTGAGTCCATCAAAATAATTAACTTTGCTTAAGCTTTCAAAAGAAAAATTAATGCTTGTGGATATTATTAGTATAAAGAAATATTTTGAAATTTGCATGTTAGCCTCTAAGTATAAATAAGAATACTATTATACTACTACGCTTTTTTTAAAAAAAAGTTTCGGGACCATATAAAGCTAATTAAGAAGTTTAGACTTATTTAGGTGTGCAAAAATTTTAGAGCTTGTTCCTTTTAATTTTGAAGCGCTTGCATAAGCATTGTTAGAAAGCTCTATTTTTAATAAATCATTAGATAAGATTAATTCAATTTTTTGAAATAAGTCTTCAAAATCGTGACACTTTAATGAAGCATTGTTTCTCTCAAATGTTTGACAGATTTCAACATTGTTTTGCATGTGAGGTCCGTATAAAATGGCATTATTAAAAATAGCAGGTTCTAAAATACTATGACCTCCAATATTTTCAAAACTTCCACAAATAATAACAATTTCTGAAATTTTATAGATGCAAGAAAGTTCACCATAAGTGTCTAAAAAGGTGAAATCTTTATGGGGGGAGAGTTCTTTACTTTTTAAAGAAAAACTGAGGTTTAAATTTTCGGCTTCTTTTATGTATTGACTTAAATAGTTTAAATGTCTTGGTGCAACTATAAAATGACATTCATGATGTTTTAAACGCGAAATCAAAGAAAGAATCTCTTTTGTTTCTTGTTGGTGGCTAGAGCCAAATATAATAATTTTTTTTGTATATTGATGAAATTGGTCTTGAAGAGTTTGAGGGAGTTTTGAGTTTAGATTTAAATCAAGTTGGTCGTACTTAAGATTACCACAATTTATAGCATTATTTGCCCCTAAGGCTTGTATTCTTTGTAAGTCAATTTGAGATTGCATATAAAAATGAGATTCTTGTATGAGTGTTGAAAAGTACTCTTTAAAAAGTCCATACCTTTCAAATGATTTTTTAGATATTCTTCCATTAATAAATATAGTTTTAATTTTTCTTTTTTGGCATTCTAATAAAAAGTTTGGCCAAATTTCCGTTTCAACTATGAAGACATATTCAGGGTTGACTTTTTTAAGAAATCGGGAGACAGACTCTTTATAATCTAGGGGGAAAAAGATAAAATCATCAGCAGGGATGATTTCTTGGGCTCTTTGATGACCAGTTTCAGTGACATTTGAAAAGATAATAGAGTAATTAGGAAACTTTTTTTTTAGGTCTAAAATAAAGGGCTGTGAAGCTACTGTTTCTCCAACAGATACAGCATGAATTAGGATTCGCTTGGATTGAGGAGAAGATTTTAGTGAAAACCAGCCCAGTCTAGCAGATAGGTTTTTCTTATATTTTTTTAAGATATATTTGCCCCTAAGAAAGTGCAAAAATAAAATGGGCCAAGCAAGGCTTAAAAGTAAATTATAAATTTTGTGAATCATTTTTTGTGTCTCCTCCAGATATCATGAAGCCAAAAGTATTGTTCAGGATATTGAATGATTAGGTCTTCTAATTTTTTAGCAAAAACACTCATGGTTTTAAAGTATGTTTCTTCATTTGTTTTGCCTTTTATGATTGGGATTTCTTCTATGATATGGTGTTCTATGTTAAGTCCTTTTCTGATTCCTACCCCAAAAACAATGGCTGCGTTGGTTTCAATGGCTAGTTTTACAGGCCCAGCTGGAAACCTAGACTCCTGTCCAAAAAAAGAGATAGGAATTGCTCTTCCTTGATCTCCGACATTTCCAAGGACTTCTCCATTTTTTAAACATTGGAGCATTGTTTCTCTATCGCTTTTTTTAATTAACTTAACACCAATTGCTGTACGTAAATGAATGAGTAAATCATCAACAAATTTATTAGATTGTTCTTGATAAATTGGCCACATATTAGTATCAAATTGTGAAAAAGTGCCTAGTGTTTCCCAGTTGCCAAAGTGGGCGGTTAATAATATGACTCCTTGTTTTTTTTTNAGTTTATTTAAAATAAGGTCTTCGTTTTTCCATGAAATATACTTTGAAAAATGAGTTGTCATATATGGGTTGAATAATAATTCTAAAAATAAGTTGCCATAATGTTTATAGCAATTTAAAGCAATCTTTTGAGGGTCTTTTATATTGGGTAAGGCAAACTTTATATTGTTAATAGTAATATCACGACGACGCTTAGAAATTTTCCAAAAAAGCAGCCCTATACAAGAACCTAAAAAAATTTGAAACCTTCTGGGTAATAGGCAAACAATTTTTCCAAAAAACAGTATGAGATTTTTCAAGATATGACCTTTATAAAAAGTAGAAAAACTTTAATTCCTTATTTATCTAAAGCAGGATGGAGTCATATTTTATGAGTATATGTAAAAAAACTCAAGTATTTAGTTTTTATAAAATATTTAAAACATAAAGATAGCTATTTTTTGATAAAAATTTCATAAGTAAATAAGCTTAATTTATCGATAAAAAGTAATCAAATGTATAGAAGTGATAATAGTTTAAAGCTATTATGAACGCTTTTAGTTAGTTGAAGGAGATATAATGGAAATTAAATTGTTTTTTGTAAGCTTTATATTGCTTGCTTTTGTAGGTTGTGGCGCAAGTACTGGAACAGGATTGGATACAGTAAAGTCTGCGCCTAAAAAAGTAGTAACTATTTCTGAGATACTGTCTGTTGATGATAAAATTATTGGTGGTACTTTATTAGTGGGTACAAGTTTGGATAAAACAACGGGTAAAATAATTGATTCAATAAAAGTTCAAAATTTAGTATCAGATTCTAATGGAAAAATAGGCTCTTTTAGTTTAAGTCTTAATTCAGATGTAGAAACTTTGTTTTTTCAGATTAGTGGAGGTAAAAATGGTGTAAATGGAGAGGAAATCTCTTCTTCTAGCTCTTTTTTAGGAGTATTAGAAATGAGTGGTACTACAAATTTAAATCAAACTAGAGTGAATATAAATCCTTTGAGTACTTTGATTGCTTATACCAAAAATAAGTCCCCAAAAATAAAATTAACAAATATTACTTCACAAGCTGTTTCTAAGTTTTTTAGTTCAACAGCAGTAGGAATTATTGATATTAATTCATCGGCTTATTTGGGTAATACAAGTTCTTTTGTAGAAAAAAATGGAGATGGTCCCTTATTTCAATTGGTAAATGAAATGATAAAGTTGGCGGCAAAAGATTCAAATGGTAACGGGGCAGATCAAGTATTTAATTTTATTACTAGCTTGAATGGAGATTTAGGTGAAGGAGATAATATTTTTGAAAAAGCCAGTGTGGTTTTAACAAAAATGAGTACTATTACAAGTAACTTAAGTACAAATCCAAATGCTTTTCCAAACTTTTTTTCAGAGTCTTTGAGTATTTTATCAACTTCATCTACAGCATCATTTAAGCCTAGCTCTTTTACTAGTAAAACAATTGAGCAAAGCTTTGTTTTATCAACAACAGTTTATATAGATAATGTAGAGGCAAAAATTACAAGTGTTTCCGAAAATACTGCTTTTATTACTTCATCAAATGGAGAAGCACTTGTTTTAACCTCTTTGCCAAGCGAAATGCGATTTATTCGACAAAATTTGGATTATAAACCAGAGATAGATACGACCTTATTTTTTTTAGTCAAAAAGTCTGAAACAGACTTTTTTGAGGCAGAGATTATTCCAACTAAATTAGATGCAAAAGATTTGTTTAAAATTGTATTTCCAAAAAATGCAAAAATAAAAGGTACTCGTGTTGAGCCTGGTTCAAGTTTTTCAACAAGTATTTTTAATCAATCTGAAGATGTATTTACTTCTATTACTTCTAGCATTACTATTCCTATTGATCAGTTTATAAAAAAAGGAGAAGCTGCCTCTGGTGCTTCTTTCCCAAGTTTTTCAAATCAAACTTTAGACATAGATATAAAATTTGACCAAAATGTTAAGTTTAGATTGGGATCTGGTAATTCAAGCTTTTTTAAATTTAAGCTGAATCAAGCAACTATACAATAAGGGAATTTGCATAAAAATATCTATATTTAATTCAATTTTGTATGGGTTAATACAATCTAAAAAAAGGGGAGATTTAATTGGATTAATTTCTTAGGATGAATAGTCGAGGAGATTAATATGAAAACTATATTTTATTTATTCTTATGTCTTGTGTTTTGTTCAAATTCTTTTGCTTTTTTAAAGTCCTTGGGTAGTCATCCAACTGCTTTTATGATGCCTAAAGGCCAGCTAGAGACAACTTTAACTCATTATCAAATAAACTCAACTCTAGATATTTTAAATATTAGAGATTTGACTAAAGTTCAAGCACAGAGCCTTGGTAACATGAAAGGTAATGGGATTAGTTTAAAGTTTGGTGCATCAAAATTATTTACAATACTATATGATAGAAAAAAAAGTGCTTATGAGTACTCAAGGGGTGCTGTTGGAGTTAACTCTGAATATTTAGGTGTTAAATATGTTTTAAAGGATATGGGGCCAGAAAAACCCTTGATTTCTCTTCAAATAGGACATCGTAAAAATAGAGGTGCTGGTTTATCTAAAATTTTTACTACAGTTAGTTTTCAAAATGCAAGCTTTGTTTTAAACCCAAGTGCTAGACTTGATTTTGGGGGAGTAAAAGATAAGGCTAATACATATATGTTGGTTGCATCAAAACAATTACGAAAAAAATTAATGGGTAGTATTTTTGCCGAATATTCATTTGGAAGTGTTCGATCAGAGCTAGCTAGTAATATTCCGATTCCAGAGTTAAATAGTATTTTAAATGTGCTTAATTTTAAAACAAGAAAAAGAGACTTTGGTTACTCTTTACATTATAAAATGAACTCATCAAATATGCTTAGTTTAGATTATCATTATATTTTAATGGATAGAAGTGTTGATGTATCTGACCCTATTGATGTAAACGAAGTGATTAATGCACAATTTACCCAAGGGATAAACGATCAGAGCGAATGGTTTTTATCGGCAAAGTATCTCAAAAATAACTTTGTAGGAGAACATCCATTTTTATATAATAAATTATCAGCTTCACGTTTTGATAAAAAGTATGGGTATTTGGGAGTTGGATATACCTTTAAATA
Source organism: Candidatus Cloacimonadota bacterium (assembly GCA_002402105.1). GTDB lineage: Bacteria > Muiribacteriota > UBA6191 > UBA6191 > UBA6191. The sequence goes on along the minus strand of NVVD01000014.1, from coordinate 18,774 downwards.
TGGTTATTCTAACTAATGATGCAAAACAATAAGTCATTTGTATTTGAATTTATCTAATGTATACTAAATAAAATGCTTTCGTAGCTCATCTGGATAGAGCACCTGTTTCCTAAACAGGGGGTAGTAGGTTCGAGTCCTATCGAGAGTATATCCTTAAGCCCTTTGATAGCCTGTCTTTACAGAATTTCAAGGGGTTTTTATTTTTTCTAAAACCTTCTAAAATTGACAAATTATTGACACTCTATAAAAAATGGACAATCAATAAACTATATCTATAAATATATAGTTTAAATATGTTAATAAGTTACCACTTGTGACTAGTGGTAACTGTTCGTTACTTGTATGCTAAATACTTGGTTTAATTTCGATATAAACTATAGACAAAACCAATTGTAGAGCTTATGCTTTTGTTATGACCTATACAGAAGCAATGACAAATATTAAAGCCAACAAAAATATTAAAGAGAGATATCATCCAGATATTAGTGATGCTATTTTAAACTTCTTAGAGTTTGGTGGTGACTCAGCTGATACAGCTTATTTTTTAGAGCTTACTGATTTAGATATTACAAAGATTGTTAAGGGTTGAGATGAATCAAAAAACAAACTTTGTAGATATAAATGAATATGATTGTATTGCTTGGTTAAAAATTCATGGTGATTGTAAAATTCCAAATACTCATGCTTTATGTGAAAAATGCCATGACTGGTATTTAAGAATAAATAAATTCAGTAAATTACTTTGTATTGGTTGTTCTTCAAAAAATATTACTAAAACTATAAAGTCAGTTTGTTCATTTAGAAAGTTTACAAATGATACTAGTATTGTAATTCAACAAAGATTTAAATATTCAAAAACAAGGTCTATATCTATTCCAAGAGTATTGATTGGTTCGGTTTGTTTTAGTAATTCTTTATTAGATCAATTTAATGATGGTATAAGTTGGGAAGATGGAAAAGAACAATCACAAATCTTTAAGAGTGAAAATGATTTAAGTGAAAAACTGAATAAGATTCGTAAATTAGACACAGCATATAAAGATTGTATGACTAAATTAATTTCTATTAAATTAATTTTGGATGAACTGAGTTATGAGTGATCACAAGAAATTATATAATCTTAGAACATGGAGAAGACTTAGTAAGCAATATAGATTAGATAATCCATTATGTGCCGAATGCCAAAGACAGGGCAAAGTATATGCAAGTGAAGTAGTTGATCACATCATAGATCACAAGGGAGATTATTCGTTATTTTGGAATAAGGATAATCTTCAAGCCTTATGTATGCCATGTCACAATAGAAAGACCGCACAAGAAAACCCAGAGTATATTAAATTAAAAAAAGCACCAACAACAATCGTTTGTGGTTCTGTAGGTTCTGGAGTAGATAAATACATACAGTCATTATTAAAACCAGATGATGTTGTTATAGATTTTGATTCAATTTATGAAATGATAAGTGGATGCGATAGATATATCAAACCAAAGAAACTATTCGTTTACGTAAACAAAATAAGAAACTTTGTTTTAGATATATTCTCACAAGAAAGCAAAGTCAATCATGTGTATATTTCAATGGGTGTTGGAGATGTTGCAAAGATTAAAGCTATGCAAGATAAGTTTGAAGACTCCAAAGTTATTATCTTAAATACAGACGAGGAGACTTGCTATAGAAATTGTAAGAACTCACGAAAGATGTTCAATGCCCCTACTGATTGGTTGAAATTGATCAGACAATGGCATGATGACTTCAATAAACACAAACCAATGGAGGATTGGATAGTCAAGGGGTAAGGGGGGTCAAATCTCCACAGAAAACCACTGACTACCGAGCCGTTAGTTAAAAAAAATGAATGTCAAAATTCAATAGGGTAGGATATGGGTAGACATAAAAAACCAACAAATTTAAAAAAATTAGAAGGAACCTATCGAAAAGATAGGGCAAATGATGCAGAACCACAACCAGATATTGTTATTCCTAAATGTCCTAAAATTTTAGGAAGAGAAGGAAAAAAAGAGTGGAAGAAAATCACAAAACATTTAGAGAGTTTACAGCTTATTTCAAATTTAGACGAAACAGCTTTAATGCTTTATTGTAGAGCTTACGAAAACTATATTCAAGCAGAACAAAATATAAATCAAGAAGGTAATATTGCTACTTCTGAAAAAGGTGTGAGTTATATCAGCACTAATGCACAACTATCTGCAATGTATTTTAAGCAGATGAAAACAATTTTAGTTGAGTTTGGTATGACTCCATCAGCAAGGGCAAAAGTACAAGTTCAAAAACAAACATCAGAAGATAAATTTATAACTTATTTAAAGAGTAAAAATGACGCTTCAAAAAGTTGAAACTGCTCTTTTATATGCTCAAGATATTTTGAGTGGTAAAATTGTTTCTTGTGAACTTACTTGGCTTGCAATTAAAAGACATTTTGATGACTTAGAAAGAGTAGACGAAACAGAATTTTATTTTGATAAATCAGCAGCTCAACATGCAATAGATTGGTTTCAACATTGTAGACATATTGAAGGACAATGGGCAGGTCAAATAATTGAACTTGCTCCTTGGCAATTATTTTGTACTGCAATGATGTTTGGGTGGAAAAATAAAAAAGGATTTAGACGATTTAGAACAGCATACATAGAAGTTGCAAGAAAAAACGGTAAATCAACTTGGATGGCTGGGCTTGGACTATATCTAATGTTTGGAGATTTAGAGTCAGGTGCTCAAGTTTATTCTGTTGCTACAAAAAAAGACCAGGCTAAAATTATTTTCAATGCTTCTGTAAAAATGGTTAAAAAATCACCAGAGCTAAGAAAGTATATTAAAAGCAGAACAAATACCCTTTCATGCGATCTAATCGATTCTACTTTTAAACCTCTTGGCCAAGATTCAGACACCGAAGACGGTTTAAACGTCCATGGTGGTTTAGTTGATGAGTTACACGCTCATAAATCTAGTGAAATGTGGGATGTTATTGATTCAGCCACAGGTTCAAGAACTCAAAGTTTAATTATTGCAATTACTACTGCTGGATTTCAGAGAAACTGTTTTTGTTACGAAAAAAGAACCTATATTAAAAATGTATTAAATGGGGTTTTTCAAGACTCAACAGTATTTGGAATAATTTATACTTTAGATGAGGATGATGATTGCTTTGATCCTGATGTTTGGATTAAATCAAATCCAAATTTGGGAGTTTCTGTTTTACTTGATGATATGATTCGACTTAGTACAACAGCAGCAAACAATATAAAAGATAAAGTTAATTTTTTAGTTAAAAAATTAAATGTTTGGGTAAACTCTGCCAAGTGTTGGATTGATTTAATAGCTTGGGAAAAATGTTCTAGAAAATTTAGCATTGAAGATTTAAAGGGGCGTGAATGTTATCTAGGAATAGATTTATCTAAAAAAATAGATTTTACTGCCGTAGCTTATTTGTTCCCACCAATAGCAGATGAAAAAGAATGGTATTGTTTCGTTAAATATTATTATCCAGAAGATAATGTTTTACAAAGAGAGAAAGAAACTAAAGTACCAATCTCGACATGGGTTGAGCAAGGCCACATTAAATTAACTCCTGGTGCTGTTATTAATTATGGATATGTAGTTGATGACATAGAAGAAATGTCTAAAATTTTTAAGATTCAAAAAATAGGATATGACCCATATAATGCCAATCAAATAGCTTTTACTTTAGATGATTTAGGTTATGAAGTAAAAGAAGTTAGACAAGCATTAAAAACACTAAATGAACCTTGTAAAGAGTTTGAAGCTTTAATAAAAAGTAAAAACTTCATACATAATAATAACCCCGTTTTTAATTGGAATGCATCAACTGTAGTTGTTGTACCAGATAGAAATGGAAACTATCTACCATCTAAAGGAAAATCAGCAGATTCAATTGATGGAATTGCAGCAACATTAGATGCTTTAACAATTGCTATTGAAGAGTTACTAGAAGGTGTCTCAATTTATGAGAAAAGTGATCATATTATCTTCTAATTTGGCAAAATGAAAAAAGATGAAATTATTTTTATTTTTTTAGTTTTGTTTATTGATGGTATCTACAGCTTGGCAAAATGACTTTGAAAATTGACTGATATTTTGCCAAATTCCTATTTCAAGCTATTTATTACAAAATAGTGATATGAATTTTTTCAAACAAATATGGAATAAAGTGTCTTTAAACGAAAGTATACCTTTTAGTTTTAATGACCCTTTTAATAGTTTATCGGAGTTTTTTAAAAACCCTGATGAATCTTCAAAGGATTCTTCTGTATTTGCTTGTATGAAAGTGATTAGTGAAGGAGTTGCACAATTACCCTTACATGTTTATAAAAAAGATGGGAAAAAAAGCAACAAACAAACCAATCATCATTTATATGAAATTCTTCATTCTCAAGCTAATAATAAACAGTCTTCTTTTTCATTCTTTGAAACAATGCAATACAGTTTATTATTACGTGGAAATGCTTATGCTTTAAAAGTTTCGGGTAGATCACCTCTTGAAGAGCTTGTTTATATTAACCCTGATTTTATTACTCCTTTTTGTGTAAAAGATGGAGAATCTTATTATGATCGTTATGTTGCTGGTTCTAAAATTTATTATCAGTACATAAACCCAAAAACAAGTACTCATGAAGTTTTACTTGATAGAGATATTCTCCATATTCAAGGACTTTCACCAAATGGATTGTTTGGTATTAATGTAATTGAGCATTTAGCAATGACCCTTGGATACTCTATTGCAGCAAGAGAGCATGGAGCCAGATATTTTAAACATGGTGGTCATCCATCAGTTGTTTTGACAGTAAAAAAAACAATGTCAGAACCCATCAAAGAAAGAATGAGAGAAGCTTGGATTAAAAGATTTTCAGGTGTCCAAAATGCTCATCAATGTTTAATTTTAGAAGAGGGTTCAAGTGTATCTCCTTTAAGTATTTCAAATGTTGACTCTCAATTTTTAGAAAGCAGAAAATATCAACGATCTGAAATAGCAGCTATTTTTAATGTACCTCCTCATAAAATAGGTGATTTAGAAAACGCTTCTTTCTCAAATATAGAGCAACAATCAAGAGACTATGTAAACCATACTCTTATGCCTTGGAACATCAGATGGGAACAAGCAATGAATCATTCTTTGCTTACAAAATCAGAAAGAAAAAAGGGCTATTTTATAAAGTTTAATGTGGATGGTCTTTTACGTGGAGATTCAGAAGCAAGAGCAAAACTATATACATCACTTTTTCAAACTGCATCTATTACACCAAATGAAATTAGAGCTTTAGAAAATTTAAACCCAACAGAAAATGGGGATGAAACTTTTTACCCTCTAAATATGCAATCAATTAAAAACTTAGGAAAAGAAAATGAAAAATGAAATTTTTATATATGATTCGATTGGTGAGGGTTGGTATGACGAAGGAATCACAGGAAAAACTATCAAAAGACAATTGGATAAAATGCAAGGTGATATCACTGTCAGAATTAACTCTTTAGGTGGAGATGTTTTTGAAGCTGCTGCAATTTATAACTTATTAAAAGAACATGATGGAAAAGTAACAATTAAAATTGACTCGATTGCTGCTTCTGCTGCATCAGTTATTGCTATGGCTGGAGATGAAATAATTATTCCACTTAATGCAATGATTATGATTCATAACCCTTGGACTTTTGCTTATGGCGAATCAGCTGATTTTTTAAAAACGGCTGAAAGATTAGATAAAATTAGACAGACTATAGCAAATGTATATGTAGAAAAATCAAACGCTTCTGAAAAAGAAATCTTTGAAATGATGGATGAAGAAACTTGGATGACAAGTGAAGAAGCAATCACTTTTGGTTTTGCTACAAAAGAAGAAGCTGAAAAGCCTTTTAAGGTTGAAAACAAATCTAGTTTTAATTTTAAAAACTTCAAAAACTACCCTAAACAATTAGTTGAAAATCAAAAGAGATCTGATTCAAAAGTTATAGATGATTTGAAAAATAAAAAAGAACAAGAACAGATCAAAAACAATAAGAAAAAAATACAGTTAGAAGAATATAAATTAAATTTAATGGAAATTATTTAAAGGAGAATCTTGTGGAAGATGAATCAATTAATGACTTAAAAGTCGAAAAAATGAAGCTTGTTGGTAGAGCTAGAGAAATTCTTGCTAGTGCTGATAAAAACGAAGGTGTTTTAACAACAGAAGAAGATAATAACTATAAAAAAGTTCATGATCGTATTTCTGCTATTAATAAAACAATAACTGCAAAAAATCAGATGTTAGAGTTAGAAAGAGACGAGGTTCAAAATCTTGTTAATAAAGACAAAACTCCAGCAAAAAACAAAGACATGGATTTAATCTTAAACTCATTAAAGCATGGTAGTAATCATATTTTAAATACTGCTCAAGGAGATAATGACTCTACTGGTGGTTTTATTAAAACTCCATCTCAATTTAGACAAATGTTGATTGATGAAATTGATAGTGAACTACATATCAGAAGAATGGCAACAGTCTTTAAAACAAAAAATATCAATGGGATTGGTTTTCCTACTTTAGAGTCTAGTCTTGATGATGCAGATTGGTCTGGAGAAATTTCAGAGACAAAAGAATCTAAAGATATGACTTTTGGTAAAAGAGAATTAAAAAGCTATGCTTTATCAAAACTTGTGACTGTATCTAATGATCTGATTCGTGCTGATGGATTAGATATTGTAAGACTTATTATTAGAAAATTAGCCTATAAGTTTGCTATGGCACAAGAAAAGGGTTTCATTGATGGTGATGGTCAAAATAAACCTCTTGGAATTTTAACCAAATCAAAAGATGGAATTAGTGCAAGTCGTTGGATTAATGCTGGCAATACTGCAACTGTTGTTAAATTTGATAATCTCAAAAATGTAAAAGCTTCTGTTCATCAAAAATATAGAGCTCGTGCTAGTTGGTTATTAAATTCTGATTTAGTTTTGGCATATTCAAAAATTAAAGATGCTAATGATCAATATATTTGGCAACCATCAATTAAAGATGGAGAGCATGATCGTTTACTTGGTAGACCAATCATCGAAAGTGAATTTATGCCAAAAACATTAACATCAGGTTTAGCAGTCGGAGCATTTGCAGACTTTTCACAATACTATATTCATGATTTTATAAATTATGAGTTTCAAGTATTAAAAGAGCTTTATGCAACTAAAAATAAGACAGCTTTTTTAGCTAGATTAAGGTGTGACGGAATGCCTGTAGATGAAAAGGCTTTTGCAATTATTGCAATGGGTTAATTTTTCATAGGTTTAAAAAATAGTAAGTCCAGGTTAAAAACTGGGCTTAATTTAAAAGTTTTAATTTCAAATTTTAAATAAAGTAGGATGAAATGAATTTATCAAAAAATGTAAAATCCATTGTGGTTTTACCTGCTCAATCAGCATCTCAAGGTACTAAAAAAGGTGCTATTTTAGATATGCAAGGGGTCGAAGGTGTTCAGTTTGTAGCTGTTTTAACTTCTGCTGTTGATACATCAGTTGTTAAGCTTCAAGTAGCTCAATCAGATACAAATACAACGGGTTCAATGGTTGTTTTAACAGGTAGCGTTGATGCTCCTGCTGCAGTAGCTGCAAACTTATCAGGAAAAGCTCTTATTCTTGATTTGTATAAACCATTAAAAAGATATATTGAACCTCAAGTTGTTATTGCAACAGAAAATGCAACAGTTTCTTGCATCATAGCAATTATGTATGAGTCAAGGTCTAAACCTCAAGATTTAGACGATTCTGTACTGTCTGATTTATTACTAATTTCACCAGAAGAAGCATAAAATGACAGCTAGAAAAGTAATCATAGCATCAATAAGTGATCCTGTTTCTATTAATGAAATTAAACTACATCTTCGTATTGATGATTCAACAGAAGATAGTTATTTAGTGGATTTAATTAAAGCAGCAACAGAAAAGATTGAGGATTTTCTTCAAAGGTCTTTGATCACAAAAACAGTAGAAGTTTACTTTTCTGGCTTTCAAAATTATATGGAATTACCGCTTCCAACTCTTCAAGTGGTAAATAGTATTAAATATTATGATTGTGATGGAGTTTTACAAACTTTAGACCCTTCTAACTATGTTGTGAATGATTTAGAAGACCCTTCATATATTTATAAAGCTAGTTCTGGTTCATATCCAAGTACAAAGGACGTTCATAACGCTGTAATTATCAATTTTGATTGTGGTTATGGTGATGAAAGCAAAGTTCCCTTAAGAATTAAACAAGCAATTATGCTTGTAGTTGGCTACTTGTATCAAAATAGAGAAGATCATGCAGGGAAAATACCAGTACAGGCTGAAAACTTAGTTTTTGATTACAGAATGATGGGCTTATGAAAGCAGGTAGTTTAAGAGATAGATTGAGTTTTGGGACTTTATCAAAATCTAGTGATGGTCAAGGTGGATTTAATGAATCATATATTGAAGATTCAAAAATATGGTGTGAGATTAAAGAAGAAAAGTCAGATATTTCAAAAGAAAGAAAGTTAAAAAAATATTTAAGAAAATTAAGTATTGAAACAAGAGTACATAGCCTTTTAACAAGAGATAAAATATTTTTTATTGATGGCTCATACTTTGAGATAGAGCAAATATCTAAAACAAATAGAGATGGAAAACTTGAAATTGTGGTGGTAGAAAAAGAATGAAAATACAAGATAAAATAAAATTAAAGAAAAAAGTAATGATTCTTGGTTCTTCATACAATACTTTAAAAGATGCCCCACTTGATAATGAAGATTATACAGTGATTGCTTTATCTGCATTTCAAACTAAAAGAGTAGATTTATACTTTGAAATGCATGACAAAAAAGTATGGAGAAAAGGAACAAATGATTATTTATACTCTTGTAATAAACCTGTTATTTGTCAAAAACAATATGGTGATTTGCCAAAATCAATAGAGTTTCCATTTGTTGAATGTTTTGATGCTATTTCTTTAAATTATTATACATCTTCAATTGCTTATATTTTAGCTTTTATCTTTTTATATAACGAAGTAGAAGAAGTCAGTTTATACGGTATTGATTTAACAGATGATGAAGAATACCAAAATCAAAGACCATGTGCTGAATATCTCTTAGGGTTGTTACAAGGTAAAGGAATTAAGATTGTAATACCTGATAAATCAGCTCTTTTAAAATCTAGCTTTTTGTATGGGTATCAACAAAAACAAGAGCAGTTTTTAAACCTTAAATACTTTGAAGATAGACAAAGAAAATTACTCCAAGAAAGAAAAGAAGTACAAGCTTATATAAAGCAATTAGAAGGTTCAATAAAAGAGAATGAACAACATATAGCGAATTATAAAAAAATAGAGCGTGGAGGTTCGTTTCTTGAGTGATGGTATGAGCTTTAAAGTTGAAGGAATGGATGACCTTTTAAAAGAAGTCGGAAAGCTAGAAGATAGAGCCCAAAAAAGGATTATTTTAAAAGGTTTAACTGCAATTGGAAAACTACTTGTAAAAGAAGCAAAACAAAGGGCTCCAGTTGGTGAACTAGATGATGGTTTTCATGCAAAAGGAAACTTAAGGCGATCAATTGCAATTAAAAAATTAACAAGACTTGGCATTGATGATGTAGCAGTATTAGTCGGGCCAAGAGTAAAGGGTGGTAGAAATGCTAGTGGGTCTCATGGAAACTTGATTGAGAAAGGGACAAAAGCTCACTCAATAGCAAAAAAAAGAAGTAAGAAAAGTTATAAGCACAAAGGCTCAAGAAAACAAGCTTTTTTAAAAGCATCTTATAAAGCAATGGAATCACAAGCAAACATTGAAATGATAAAGATATTGGAGAAAGTTTTATATGGTTAAAAGACTAGCAAATAATGAGTTTCAAAAAGCTTTATATACATTACTTAGTGGTGCTGGTTTAACTATCTTTGATGTTGTCCCAAAAACAGCATCTTTACCTTATTTAATCATCGGTGAAGATTTAGAAAAATTAGACAATCAAAATAAAGATAATGATTATAAAATTATAGAAACATCAATTGAAATTTTTACAGATAAAAAAGGCTTTAAAAAAGGCAAAGAAATACAAGAACAAGTGATTCAATTACTTGATTCTCAACCATTAATATTAAGTAATTTTTCAATAGAAAAAATAGAAGAAACAACATATTCAAATAGAAATAGTAAAGAGTTTTTGTTAAATGGAATTGATTTAGAAATAACACTAAAACAAATTTCATAATAAGGAGAAAAGATCATGTCAGAAGCAGTAGAAGGTAAAGCATTTAGACTTTATGTAATGGATTCAGGTTCAACAGAGGCAGCTTTAATCATTGGTAGAACAAATTCAGATAATTTAAGCATGTCAAAAGATACTAAAGGAAATTCTCATAAAGATTCTGGAGGGTGGGTAGAAAATACTCATGGACAAAAATCATGGCAAATGTCTAGTGAGGTATTTTTTGAAGAGTCCGATTTAGGTTTTTTAAAGCTTGAAGATACCTATCTTAATGATAAGTATATTAGATGCGAGTTTGTAAACTCACAGGACAGAATAAAAAGAATAGGAAAAGGAATTGTAACTCAGTTGAATATTTCAGCTTCTAATGAAGATAAGTCTGGCAACTCAATTTCTATTGTTGGTTCTGGTGAACTTGTTAAATCAACTTATTAATTAAAGGAAAACCATGAGATTTAAAATTGACGAAAAAGAATATGAATTGAGATATTCATTTAGAGCGTTAAGAACTATAGAAAAAGATTTAGGAGTTAAATTTACTGAATTTAAAAACGCAGAATTAGAGTCTTTAGCTTCATTATTAATTATCTTTAGAGCAGGTCTTTTACATCAAAATAAAAATATAACTATTGATGAAGCAGAAGGACTATTAGAAAAAATTAATTTTTCGCAAGATTTTTTTATGAATGTTATGGAAAAATTTGTAGAAGATACAACAGCTTTTTATACAGAAAGTAAGGGTAAAAAAAAGATAAAAAACGAGTAGTTAAAAATGAACTTGTGGATGTTGATTTTATTAATTCTCATTTCTTGGTAGCTCTTGAAATGGGCATTTCAATTTTTGATTTTTGGAAAATTACTTTATCAGAATTTTATGCTTATTGTCATGCGTACAATAAAAGAAAAATCAATGAACACAATAGTTTAATTACTCAATCTTATTACATGGCAGTTTTTACAAGGGTAAAAACATTAGAGTCTTTAGAAAAATATTTATTTAGTGAAGATAATAAAAAAGAATTATCAAAAGAAGAATTAGAACAAGAAAAAGAAAATCTTTCAAAAATGTTTGGAGTATAAAATGGGAAAATCAATTGGTTCATTATATGCAGTATTTGGATTAAAAACTGAGAAATTTCAACGTGCTTTAAAAAATTTAGAAAGAAGCTTAAAGAAGAGTTCTCGAAACTTTAAAAAGATTGGAGAGAGTATTAATAAAAACTTTACTCTCCCCTTAATTGCTGTTTCTGCTGCTGCTTTTAAAATGTCTAAAGATTTTAACGAAACAATGTCTGATGTAGCGACGTTAATACCAGGTAATATAGACCGTATTAATAAACTTAAAAGCTCTGTTCAAGATTTAGCAATACATTCTGGAGAGTCAACTGGAGAACTTTCAAAAGGATTATATAAAGTTGTGTCAGCTCTTGGAGACTCAAGTGAAGCTATGGATACAATGACTTTAGCAACAAAATCAGCTAAAGCAGGAATAGGGTCTATTGATGATGCATTAGGATTAATATCTGCTACAACAAAAGGTTATGGAGATATTTCATTTGAAGCACAAAAAAAAGTAGCTAATTTAGCTCAAACAGTAATTAACAAAGGTGATACAAAATTATCTGAATTAGGTGTTGCTATTCAGCAAGTTACAAGTCTATCTAATAGCTTGGCTATTTCTCAAGAAGAGTTATTTGCTTCTTTTTCAGCAACGACAGGAGTAATTGGTAATGCTTCTATTGTTGGTACAAAATATAAAGCACTTTTAGGATCATTACAAAAGCCAACAAAAGAATTAAAAAAACTATATAAAGAGCTTGGTGTAGAAAATGCAAAGCAATTAATTAAACAAAAGGGTTTTCAAGGAGCATTACTGACAATTTCAGAAGCTGCTAATAAAGCAAAAAAAGAATTAGGAGAATATATTGGAAGTCAGGAAGGGGTAATATTTGCAACAGAAATAGCAACTACTCAAGTAAAAAAATATAAATCTGATTTAGATTTAATGAAAGACTCTGTGGGTGCTGTTGATAAAGCATATAGAGAAAAAACAGAAGGTATTAATAAATTAGGGCATCAATACAATCAATTAATTCAAAGATTAGTAGTTACCTCCCAACTTATGGGTGATGCTTTAGCTCCAGCAATCACAAGAATTAATGAATACTTAGACCCAATGTCTAAAGCTATAAAATTAGCCGCTGAAAAATTTAAGAACTTATCCAAGGAAACAAAAAACACAATTTTTGATTTTACTCTTTTAATTTCTGGTGCTGGGTTAGTCTTTACGGCTCTTGGTGCATTAGGATCTGTTAGTGCTATTGCTGTATCTGGATTATCTACTATTTCCACAGCTCTTTTAACTTTAAAAACTTCTTTAGCATTAACAGAACTAGCTACACTTAGTTTTAAAACCTCATTACTTGGTCTTGCTTCTCTTGCAGCAGGTTGGAAGTTTGGAGAGTATTTAAGTAATAACTTTGAAGAAGTAAATTTATATGCTGTTTCTCTAATAAATGGTACGGAAGCGGTATGGGAATCTATAAAGTTTGGTGTTGAATCATTAGGTAATGCTATTGTTTTTTCATTAGGGTCTGCTTTAAATAAAATAGCAGAATTAGCTATAAAGTTAGCAACAGAAACATCAAGAGCATTAATGAAGTATGGTGGAGATACAGGAGATACATTGGCTGCACCTATTAGAAAATTGGGGCTTGCCATTAGAAAACAGACAGAAAAGAATGATAAAACACTTAAAAAATACTATGACGACCAAATAAAAGCATATAAAGAATATAAGAAAAAAATAGAAGCCATTGATAATAATACAGCTGATTTTTTTGGTGAAGTTTCTTCTAGTAATAAAAACAAACCAAACCCTAACGATGATAATGTATTAAGTTATTTAGAAATTCAAAGGAAAAAGCTTGCTGATTCAATTGCAAAATTTAAAAAAGAGCTAGCTGATGCAACAAAACTAAAGGTTACAACAGGACCAAATAAAGACCTTGAGGACTTATTAAAAAAGCTAGAAGCAGCAAGAAGAAAATCAAAAGGATTAGGTAAAACAACTACAACTGTCTTTGATGATCTAAAAAAGTCAACTAAAGAGTGGAAAGACTCCGTAGCAGATTCATTTACAGATATGGCAATGCGTGGAGATTTAAGCTTCAAAAGTATCGGAAACTCATTTAAAAATATGATACTTCAAACAACTTTTAAAAGTGGTATCAGCTCATTAATGGGAATGATTAAAATACCAGGCTTTGCAGATGGAGGTTTTGCTCAAGGGTTTGCAATGGTTGGTGAACGTGGGCCAGAGCTTGTTGATTTTGGCTCTAATGGTGCTTTTGTCAAAACAGCCAGTCAAACAAGAGAAATCTTAAACAATGGTGGTGGAGGTTCAGCAGTAAATATTTATATGAGTAATAACTTCAATGATAATGTCACATCAGCAGTTCGACAAGAGCTTGTAAGAGCAACACCACTTTTAAAAAGAGAAATTATAGCTGGTGTAGTAGATGCAATAGATAGGGGAGAAATTTCTATCTAATGTCATTTTCATACCCTTTAAGTCATCCTTTAATTCCAATTAAAAAACATTCTTATAAATTAAGACAAGTTCAAGCTATAAGTCAAAGCCCTTATACTTTATCAACTCAAGTTCATACATATACTGGGCAGTCATTAGAGTACTCTTTGCAATATAGAACAATGAAACAATTAGAAGCTAGAAAACTAATAGGTTTTTTGCTTCGTATGAATGGAATAGTAGGAAGTGTTTATCTTGGTGATCCAGACGGAAATCTAGGCAATCATGATGGTTCTAATTTAACTATTGTTTCTAAAACTTCTCCAAAAGAAATTATTTGTTCGGGTTTTTTACCTCTTCAACAACAAGCATTAATAGAGGGTGACTTTTTTTCATTTTCAAATTATGAGTTAAAACGAGTTTGTGAAGATGTAAATGTAGATGGTTCAGGTAGCGCTATAATTAAATTTGAAAGTGCATTGAGAGATCAAACAATTAATACAGGTTCAATTATTACAACAAATAATCCAAAAGGAATATTTAGATTAGCTACACCAAATATTGAATATTCATCAGATGAATTAAAAGAACATGAAATGACTTTAATTTTTGTGGAGAAAATATTATGAGAGATGTATCACAAGCAATAAAAGATTTAATTGTATCTCCTTCACTTGGTATTTTTGCATTAGTTACTTTAGATTTTGAGTCAGGCACTGAATATTGGTGGACTGGTAATTTTGAACTAAATTATGATTCAAAAGTATGGAAACCTGCTTACTCTTTGGGGAGTATTTCATCTTATGATGAAACTGTTTCTTTGCAAGCAAAACAACTTGAATTAACTCTATCAGGGATAGACCCTTCTTATTTGTTAAGTATCACAACAGATAATAATAGAGATAGAAAAGCAAAGGTTCAAATAGGATTTGCTTCAAGTGATTTTCAATCAATTGTTGGTCATATTGATTGGTTTGTTGGTTACATGGATAAAGTAGATCAAGACGATGGACCAGACTATTCAACAATAAAAATTATAGCAGAACCAAAGCACAAGATTTTCAAAAAAAATAAAAGAAGAATGATGACTCATGAAGATCAAAAAGAAATTGACCCAACAGACCTTGGTCTTGAATATGTAAATGAACTTGCAAATCAAATTACTTTAACTTGGGGTGACTAATGAATATATCTAAAGCTCAAAATACAATGGATAGTTTCATTGATAAATCATTCAAATACGGTCAATTTGATTGTTTAATTTTTGCAATAAAAACTCTTGAATCCTTTCATGAAATGACGATTGATTTACCAATTATTTATGATGGTTCAAGAAAATCAATTGTAAAGTTATTCAAATATTTTAAAGCTAAAACTTTAGATCAATTAGTTGAAAACTATTGTATTAAAAAAGGATATAAAAAAATATCTAAAAACTTTTTACAGCCATTTGATTTATTAATTTTAAATAAAAATAATGAAAATTTATTTGCAATTTGGGATGGAGAGAAAGCTTTATCCATTTATAAAACAGGTTATGGAGTTATCTTTGATTCAAACTTTGTAAGTGCTTTTAGAATCAAGAGGAGTATCTAATGCCATTTGCAGCAGTAGCAGCAGGAACAGCATCAGCAGGTGCAATATCAACTCTAGCAATTATACAAGTTGGACTAGGTATTACTTCTGCTGTAATCATGAAAAAGCAGGCTAAAAAACAGCAAAGAGCCTATCAAGATGCTTTAAATGCTTCATCTAAAATTCAAGCAAGCACTCAAGTTGTACAGGTTCCAACTAAAGAACGTGAAACCATTTACGGTCAAAATGTAAAAGTCGGTGGGAATGTTATTTTTGATCATATTCCAGAAAATAATAAAAACTATCGTTATTCAATTATTGTCCCTGCTAGCCATTCTATTGAATGGGCAACAAATTTAGAAACAGGACAAAAAAAGCTATATATCAATGGTGAAGGTTTTAATACATTTAGTGATAGAGACGGTTGGATGACTGTACTTGATGATAATGCACAGCCAAATAAGTATACAGATAAGTTTTTCTTTAGAGCAAATTTTGAAGCAAATGGCATTGCTGATGCAAAACTGATTGAAGAAATACCTGATAAATGGACATCAAATCATAAATTAACAAATGTTCCTCATATTATTTTAAAATTAAAATATGACCCCGAAGTATTTCAAAGCTTTAATTTAGATTTATCTTTTCGTGTAAATGGAAAAAGTATTTATGACCCAAGAAACGCAAGCTATTCAAGGTCTGCAAATGTAGCTCTTTGTATGCTTGATTATGTAAAAGATATTAACTCTGGTATGGGTGTATCAGATGATGATATTGACTTACAAAGTTTTATAAGTGCTTCAAATATTTGTGATGAAGTAGTAAATAGCTTAAAAAGATATGAACTTCATGGAAAGGTTTCTTCAGAACAAAGTCATGAAAATGTTTTAAATAGCATTATGAAAGTTTGTTCGGGTGATTTATTCACTGTTGGTGGAAAACTAAAGTTTTATGTAGGTGCTTGGAGAGCACCAGTATTGCATTTAAGTGAAGACGACTTTAGATCACAAATCACAAGAATTAATAATAAAGATAAAACAGAATTAATTAATACTGTTAGAGGTATATATATTGACCCTGTTTCTGGTCAACCAACATCATATACAACGATTAAAGATAATATTTTAATTACAAAAGATGATGGAGAATTAGCTTTAAACTTAGACTATGACTTATGTAATCGAACAGAGCAATGTCAAAGAGTGGCAAATATTGAGCTAAAAGAAAATAGAAATGAAGTCTTAATTTCATTATCTGTTTCTTTAAAAGCTATTCAAGTTCATGCTAAAGACACAATTTACTTTTCTTGTGAAAAGTACGGATGGGTCAATAAAATATTTGAAATAAGTACTTTTAGTTTAGGAAGTATTGAAGGCAATGAGTTAGTTGTAAATTTAGTTTTAAAAGAAACATCATCAACAATTTTTGACACTTTTACAACTGCTGCTTATTCCCAAAATAAAACAACAAATATTCCTAAAATAAATGATGTTACAGCACCTACAAATTTAGTAGTTACAGAAAGCTTAAAAACTCTTGGTACAGTCCCTCAAACATGGGTTAATTTTACTTGGGATGTTGCAGACTCATATTATACTAAAGAGTATCGAGTAAGATATAAAAAGAGCGGTCAAAACTATATATCACAAGGAAGCTTTCAATCTAATTCAATTGACTTAGCTATCAAAGAATCAGGTGATTATATATTTGAAGTACAAACTATAAATGTAAAAGGTTTATCATCTTCTTATACTCAAATATCTAAAACAATCACAGGTCTACAAACTAAACCAAATGATTTAGTTTTTAATACTTGTACTTATTCTAAAAATTTAGAAATATCTTGGGTTCAAGATACTAAACCATACTTTAATTACACAGAAATTAGACTTGATCAAAACTTTGGTGTTAATGATAATAAATTACTTTATAAAGGGGTAGATTTATCTTTTAGTATTGACGGCTCAATTATAGCTAATACTCTAAGTCTTAGAGGTATTACTTTATATGGTAAGCATTTTAATACATCAAATATTTCATCTTTAAATATAAGTTCAAAAGCCCTATCAAATACAAAACCATCTATCCCAACAATCACATCAAAATTAGATAATAATAAAGTATACTTTGAAATAGATAGATCAAGTTTAGCTGATGATACATTAGGTTTTAGATTGTACATGTCTGCTACTTCTGGAGGAGCATTTACAAAAGTATCAGAAGTAGATTCTTTTACATCTACAATTAGCTATGTTATCCCTTTTGATTCGTCAGAATGGGATGGAAAAGAAAGTATAAACAAGTTTTTCAAAGTCTCATCTTTTGATATTTTAACAGATATTAAAAATGATGAATCTCAATCAACTACAAATGAAATATCTATAACTTTCACTTATTTAGATCAACAAGCTTTAAGCGTTTCTTCTTTGTCAGATTTAAGAAATGTTCAACTTTTTAGATTAGAAAATTGGAAAGTACCAGGAATAAGTTTATTGGCTCAAATTGATTTTGATTCTACTAAAACTTACTCTCAATTATTGACTTTAGAAAAGACAAAAACATATTCAATTTCATGGAATATTTTACAGGGTAGTCCAACTCTTACATTTACATCTAATTCAATAAATTATGAATTAAGTTTAAGTACAAAATATATTCGTTTTACTATTGATGCAAGCGATGAAGATATTACATTTTCAATAAATGGTAATAACTTAGACTCAGTAAATCAGATTATGATAAATGAGGGTAGAAACTCGTTTCCTTACGATCTTCATAGAGACGATCAACCGATTCAATCTAAAACTAGAAGTTCATTAAATATTTTAACATCACAAATTGGAAATGTCTTAAAACTGATAAATGCTTTAGATGATAAAGTATCAGAGCAAGGTTCAACAATCACTCAACAAGATTATGAGATATCTTTAAAAGTTAAAAAGGGTAATATTATTAGTGAAATTGCTTTGAACGAGCAAGGTGCTAAAATATCTGGTAAAAGCATTATAATTGATGGTTTTACAAGGTTTATAAACTCTCAAAAAATATCTTACGGAGAAGTAAAAAAAATAAATGGTTCTAGTGTTATTGTATCTACTGGGTCGGTTAAAAAATTAGAAACTAATGGAACTTTATATCAAGATGACTCTAATTTTACTTACTCAAACAAATCAATAGATAAAGATTCTGGTGACATTACTTTAACTATATCAAGTGGTACACCTAAACTTGATTTTTACGCATCAGATAATATTGATTCAACATCTATCGATGGTGATATTATAAAAACTGGTTCAATTCATGCAAGTAAAATAGTATCTAAGTCAATAGGTACTGACCTACTAAAAGCGGATGAAATATTTACAGATAGATTAGAAGTTACAGGAAATCAAAATATAATAATTTCAGGTGATGATGGAATTTTAGTATTTTCAAATGATG
>NVVD01000036.1 GCA_002402105.1 Candidatus Cloacimonadota bacterium | reverse complement strand
AAATACCTATCAATACTAAAATACCACCGCCACCTGATGACTCATTACTTTCACTTTCTTTAACTACCAATTGTGGTTTTACTGCCTCAGAAACTTTTACTTTTTTCTCTATTTTAGGAGGACTGATTGCTTTTTTTAGCTCTTTTAGATTGTAATGCTTACTTACATCACCTTTAGACAAGTCTAAAGTGTCCTCGATCTTTTCATATCCACTTTCTTCAAATAATGTTTTTATTTGATCTGTATCTAAGTCTAAATCCTCTAATGGAGTATAATAACCACGACCATTAAGTTTAAATGCTATATCTGATGGACTACTATCAATACTTAATAATCCACGCTCTGATTGCAAAGTAAAATACTTTTGGCTATTACCCGACAATACAAAAGTTTCTGTTAAATTTTTGTGTTTTTTAGCAGAAAACTCTAGCTTTACTTGCCCTTCTTCTATATCTATATCTACTGGTGTAGATAAAGTGTGTTTACTATCATTTAACTTTAACTTACAGTTTTTAGGACTTGTGGTTATTTTTAGATTGTATGATTTTTTAGACCTCTTGGCTACGCTCGAGATAACGGGGACTTCTTTTGAGATGAGTGGAATTTTACTTTCAGTGATTGAGTTATCATTTAAAGTATCATACGGACTTTTTATTGTGCTAGTATCGCCTATTTCTAAGTCATAGGCCTTTTCAAAAGCTACTTTTAAAGCTTTGACACTTTTATAACGTTTTTGTGGATTTGTTTGTAAACAACAATCAATCACTTCTATAAAGTGATCATATTTATCTTTTTCTGGGTACTCTGGTGGAATCTTGAAATCATGACTCAATGTATATAAAATTGCACCTAAAGAGTAAATATCTGATTGATAGCTTAAAGATTTTTGAGATTGCATCTCTGGTGAAGCCCAATTATGAGTACAATACTTTTTTGAAGCTTGTGCATAATTTGCATCACCTGATCGAAAACTCCTCGATAGTTCAAAATCAATTAATCTAATATCTAAGCTATTTGCATCAATTAAAATATTATCTGGTTTGATATCTAAATGCATGACCTCTTGATCATGAATATAAATCATTACTTCTAACAAATTTAAAAAGATTATTTTTAAGCTATTTTGTACAAAGGACACTTTAGCACTCTTAGATAACTCTTTTAAATACTTCTCTAAAGTACCCATCGCTAGGTAATCCATCACCATGTGATGATGATTATTTTCAACAAAAACTTCCCATACTTTTGGTAAAAAACGATGGTGCATTTTAACTAAACGTTGAGCCTCTTTAAAACTAATTTCTTGCTCTTTTTTATCTGCACTTAGTTCAACTTTTTTTATAGCGTACTCTTGCTTTAACTTATCTGTACCTCGACACAAAAAAACTGTCGCTGCTTGACCACTACCTAAAGCTTTAATCACTTCGTACTTATCAGAGTTTAGGGTATTTGTATCATTGCCGTAATCTTGGCCTTGGTGTCTTTTTGTTGTCATAAAATCTTGCCTTCATCTTAAAGTTAAAATGATAATAATGGTTCTATGTGTCTTTGTAAATTATATTTTAACCAAAAACTAGTTTTGTGATTATCTAAAGTAATACCAACCCCAACTAAAGTCTGGATAAACACCTTCGGACTTGATCCGTAGGTCTAGTATTAATTATGATTTTTTAGATTCCCGTATCAAGGAGGTTATGAAAGTAATATTTAGATCTCTCGACTTCGCTCGACATGACAATCAAGAGATACCTATAGCAAGACACTAGTCGTTATTCCTGCCGAAGCGGAGGAGTCTTTTATCGAAATACTCATAAGTTTTATTACTTTCACAGTTTCCAAGCACGAGAATGACAGCTTTGTTCAATTTTTAATTAGGATTGCTATTACTTATTTTTAAAAATAAGTTCTTTTGCTTTTTCATGAGAAATATTTAAGGAGTCTGCTAATGATTGTATCGCTAAATCTAAATTATGATTTTGTTGCTGAATTAATTCTTCTTTTTCGATAATTGTTTGATCTTTCTCGATGATCGTTTGATTTTTCTCGATGATCGTTTGATCTTTTTCGATTAAGGCTAAAACTTGTTTTTCAATATCTCGCTCTAAAGATTCTAGCTCTTTGACATATTCATCTTCAATAGTCATGGACTCTCTAAGCTTTGGTTGAGCTGCTGCTTTTAAAAGTCTTCTTATTATTTCTGAGTACTCTTTTGGGTAGTCGCTTTCTTGGATATCTATAAAATGATTTTGCCCTGTTTCAAATACAGATAAAACTTTCTCTAATTTATTACGTCGATGCTTTTTTAAGGCATCTATT
The DNA here is from genome assembly GCA_002402105.1 of Candidatus Cloacimonadota bacterium. Taxonomy (GTDB): domain Bacteria; phylum Muiribacteriota; class UBA6191; order UBA6191; family UBA6191. The sequence goes on along the minus strand of NVVD01000036.1, from coordinate 22,928 downwards.
TGAATAATGATACTATCGTGAGTTAAAGCTTCAATAAAATCATTTTTTTGAGTAATAACTTTTTTAGTCGCTACATCAATATAGTTACGATTAACACTAATAACAGGTGCTTTAATATTATCTAAATAATGACCTAAAAAATAAATGCTAAAAATTGGCATTGGTATCTGCCTACCATTTTTTTCAAAGCTATTTGATGGGTCGGAGTATTGAGTAGCAAGATATCTTCGAAACCTTTGTATATCTGTATAAAATTTGGCTTTTTGTAGCTCAATTATAATTTTTTTATACTCACCGTTTTTAAGCTTAATAGTGGCACAAAAGTCTATATGTAAAACCGTAATCGGTCGCTGAGATATATCATTTCTTATTTCAGTGGGTTTTAAATCTAAAGTTTCAATCTCTTGAGCAATAATTAAAGAAATTAGTTTTTTAGCTATTTTATTATCATCAAGTAGATATTTAAAAACAACATCATACATAGGGTTAGCAATTTGCATAAAAATAATCCTTAATCATTTTGTTAACCAACAAAATAATTATAACATAATTAGATTTATGAATAAGACCTTATCTAAAAAAACCGAAGTCTGACTACATGAATTTTATTTTTTTATGCTACTCGTTAAGTGAATTATGGGGATGGGGCTTGTGTATCCAATCTCCGAGTTATCTCAAACTGTCGCTATAGCTCCAAATATTTCAAAATTGATTTTTACAATATGTAAATCTAAAACAAACTGCGGCCCCGATGCAAATCGCAGGACATTGCTACGGTCGGCGCTCCGCTTGGGTTCGTCCCTCACCACCCGATCAATACCCTGATATTTCCATCTTTTTTGTTTTACTCTCCATTTTCTACGAAAATTTCGTCTTCTTTTTTTTCTACGAAAAACCGGGGGCCTCCGGCTACCGGACTACGAGCAGACGAAAACCAAGAATGTTGTAGCGACTGGACGGACTGTTGCCATTGCGAAAAGCAGAACGCAAGTTACGGCCGAAGAAGTACCAACCACCACCACGAAACACACGGTACGAAGCTTTTACAATATTCACCGGATCGGTACTTTTACTTTTTTCATAATAGCTATCATCATAATAATCTTGCACCCACTCCCAAACATTTCCATGCATGTCATATAAACCAAAAGCATTAGCACCAAAAATACCAACATWWRWRKTSKTATTRMRAWWMWSAKSYTWWWWKSYKSYWKKAKWTKKRWWKWTTYMMTYAYMATYWKSWAACTTNYKRWRAYWWARWWKCKMYWRMSCTRAAYGCAGTACTTGTACCACCTCTTGCTGAATAYTCCCACTCTGCCTCTGTTGGYAATCTATAACAACCACTTTTCAAATTACTCAAATGACCTTCATCTATAGCCTTWATCGTATCACTATAATTACAACCCACACTTTTATTTAAYTTCTTTAAATACTCTCTTATATYATCAAAAGAYACYCKCTCAACTGGTAARYYATCTCCCTTAAATYYACTCGGACTATCAGACATCACCTTTCTCCACTCTGCCTGCKTAACCTCATRCTTCCCTAAATAAAAACCTTTACTKATCKTTACTTYRTGTACAGGGCCTTCTCTATCATAACGACCCTTCTCACTACTTGGTGAACCCATCATAAAACTACCTGACGGCACATACACAAACTCTACTCCACTTAAACTGTCTGTGTAAGACTTTGGTTTTTGCAAAGCTATTTTTTTTATCTTAGCTTGCTTTATATCTCTATAACTCATACCTCTTAAAGCAAAACGATTACTCTCTAAACTCTCACCCATATCACTTAATGGATAGTCTAATTTTATCTTATCTAATAATACCAAAGCATTAGTAAAATCTTTATTATCTAAAGACTCTAAAACTAACTTTCTTAACCCTTTTACAACTTGATTTTCTTTAGCTATTTTAACTTGTAAAGCTCTTTGTTTTTTTACACTTAATAAATCAGAAGTTTGCTTTAGTTTGGCTTTTTGAATCTCTTGATAACTCATTCCTTTTAATACAAAACTACCATTATTTAAAGCTTTTGCTCGGTCACTCAAAACATAGTCAAATTTTATTTCATCTAAATACTTTAAAACTTTGCTATAGTCTTTTAAACGTAAACTCATATAAGCTTTATCGTTTAAAATATTTGCTGAATAATTTGATCGAGAAATTAAACCTTTAGTTTCTAAAAAACTCTTTCTTTTTTTTGATAAATTCTTTAAAGCTTCTAGTCGATCATTAAAATCTTGATCTGAAAAACCATTCAATAACTTTTTACCTCTGATCAAAGCTTGAACATCATCACTATTAATATGACTATTTAACAATTCACTTAAAATTGTACTTCCTTGTAAATATAAATTATATGCTGGGCGTGGTTTATCATCTAAAAGCTTTAACTCTGCTTGCTTCATTAAAGATTTTACTTCTTTAAATAAATCTAACTTAGGTAAACTAGCTTTGAATTTTATTGGAGGTTTAGTAACAGATTTTGGCTTTAAGTCATACTTTACAGGCAAGTTGTATAAAGTGGTATCATCTAGTGTAGTAATTAGAGCCTTATCATCACCTTGATTACTCAATTTATAATTAACTCCAAATCCAAGGGCAACAAATATCAAAGTTATTGGGATTAAAAGTTTAAATATTCCGTTACCGCTATTTAAAAAAGCTTCTTTTAACTCACTGATATTTTGAAATCTATCACTTGGGTCTTCTTGCATACATTTAAAAGTAATCTCTTTAAAGTGTTTAAACTTATCTTTTGTAGGGATACTTGGTGGGTGCGTAAAGTCATGGCTCAAATAAAATAAAATTCCACCTAAAGAGTATATATCTGACAAACATGAAATACCGCTATTTTTACGACTTTCTGGTGAAGCATAATCATGGTTAGCAACCATAGTATAACGATAGGAGTTTATATTTGTATCGTCACTCATCTTACGAGCTAAACCAAAATCTATTACCTTTATGTTTTGTGTATCTTGATCTATCAAAATATTATCTGGTTTTAAATCTAAATGAGCTAAATCATGGTTATGTACATACTCCATTACATCTAAAATTTGTAAATAAATATTTTGTAAACTTGTATTTTTAAAGTCAGCTTTATGCTCTGTAGATAAAGATTCACAAAAACTTGCTAAAGTAATACCAGCATAGGTCATTACAATAAAGTAATTATCCTGCTCTTGCCACTGCTCGATGATTGTTGGCAAACCCTTATAGCTCAAATTAGATAAACGCTCGGACTCTTTTAAAAACTTTGTATGATCTATAGATTCGTCTCTTAAATTAACAATCTTTATGGCAACCTCACGACCATTAGCACCATTATCTTGCCCTAGCTTCACAACACTTGAAACTCCAGACCCTAAATGACTCAATATCTCATAACGATCATTATGCAATAAATCACCTATAGCAAAACTATCTAACTCTTTGCTCTTGGTATTTGTTACATCATAAGACTTTTCTTGTGGCACAAACTTTTCGCTCATTTTATTCCTCTAATTTTAAAGCTTTTTTTATTAATTAAATTATATACTAGCAAACACTTTTTTTGAACTCTTTTCATTTAATGCTTCAGCAATTCTAATTATGAAAATAAAGCCCTTCATTTAACTCGGAGATGATAATTTATTACCATAAAAAGTTTAACTCGTCTTACTAAGCCTTCACTTTGTGATCTAACTGTTTCATTTGTTGACCAATGCTGCCAACTCCCCGAGCCTCATAATTTTGAGCGTTTGTTAAAGTGATTGAAAGACCAAAAGCTACGATTGGTTTTAATAGAATGTTTTTCATTTTCTACCTCCAAGTAGATATTTGTGTTTTATCTGTGTACGGAGTTTGTATTAGTTTAGTAGGTATTGATGTAGTTTAAGTATTTAACTGGGGTTAGTATTAGAGCTTTATTTATTTATTTCATTGATTTCTTGAGGAATAATATCAATAGAAGGATATTTTGGAAAATCTTTCAATATTAAATTAAGTTCGTTGATTGCTTTTTTGGGCTTTAATAAGCTATAAAAACAAGTTGCTAAACCATGATGAAAATAGGGCTTTATAAAACCAATAGAATCTAAAAACAAGCTCTTATAAATAAGTATTCCTTTTGAATACAATTTTTTAGCCTTTAAATATTTTTCTTCTTTTAAATAAATTGCACCTAAACTTAAAGTAGCAAAAGCACTTAGTATTGTAGAATTTTTATTTTTATTTTTAATAATTGTAGAGTAAATAAGGCTAGAAGAAGAAGGAGAAATTGGCTCTAATAAATCAGCTTTTAAAATCAAAATAGGTAAAGTGTTATTTATTACTTTATTTTCAATCAATTGATCAATAGTTAAAAGTGCTTTTGATGCATCATACATATTATTATCAACTTGCATATAACCTAAAAGGTATAAAAAGCTAATAATATTTTGTTTTACTTTTTTTTCAACTTTTAATTGCATTATTAATGATTCATACAAGTCGCCTGGATACTTAGATAAGTGTTCTTGCATTGACATCATTACTCTAAAAGATAGGTCTTTAGATTTTGAGCAATTTAAAGTCTCTGATGCTAATGAAAAAGCATCTTCAACTTTAGATTGTACAAACAGTTTTTCAAGATTTTTAAATTGGCATTTTTTATTTGATTGAGCAAAAGAAGTATTTATAAAAATAAAGCAAAGGAGTAAAGAAGTTAATATATTTAATTTCATTGATCAAATTTTTTCCAGTAATTTTGAATTTGGATATTATCACTTTTGGTTAATTTAAAAAAATCAGCTAATCTATTTTTCATATCTTTTTCACTAAAGTCTTTTATACCTAGAACTTTTTCATGAAAAAAAATTCGCTCCATAAATTCAGTAAATCTAGCATTTCTAATCATTTTTTTTGATGGAAGTTTATGTCTTGGTCTAAGCATGGGTGGGGTAAAATAATCTACTACTTTTTCAATTGAAATAGGCTTTTTTGCATCCTCTAAAAAGTCACCCATATACGATAATGCTCGTGCTGTTTGCATTTTATCTGGTAAGTCATAAAAAATATGTGCGGCGTATTCCATGCTTCCTCTAATGACAGATAAAACTTCAGGTTCATCTACTTTAAAACCCATTTCTTTTATTTTTTTTTGAATAGTTTCATTAGCCATAATTTCTTTAAGAGTAAAGGGCTTTCCACCTCGCTCCATGATATTTTTTTCAATTAGCCCTATTAGTTTAGACGAAAATTTATCTTTTAAAATCATTTTTTTATTTTTTGGTCCCCATTCTTTTTGAGATTGTTTAACCCAAGGTATGATACTTGATCTAAATTTTCTACCCTTTACTTTTGCATTTTTCTTAGGTACATAATAATACGTCCCGTTTACATCAACAGCTGCTGCTGCATAAGCAGAATAGTTAACTGTATTTACTTTCATCCATTGCTTAGTCAGCTCTTGGCTGTAAAGAATTTTATCTTTTGGGTCAACTTTTGATTTTTTCATTTTAGATAGAAATTCTTTAATAACAGCAACATCAACTAAACTAGAAGGAGCAGAACCACCATAACCTAATAGAGTACCACCAAATTTATTCCACCAACCACTACCATTAATTCCTTTTTTAGAACCACCCATAATATTATTTGGGTCATTGATGTCTACTGCGTAACAAGCAGCAAAAATTAACACTTCAACTTTATCTTTCCACTCTTTTAAATCTACAGTATCTGGAGAAATAAACTCATTTCCAACAAGCCCACCCATATTGTATGGATAATGACCAGAATAATAAACCCAATCAGAAGGATCACTTATTACAAGTCTTTGAGTAAAAGTTTGATTATTGGTTATAATTTCAAGTTGATATCTCAATAAACCACCAGCTTCAAAAATTTCTCGTGTTGAAAAATAGTAGTCTTCTTTTTCAGTATATTTACTCTTTGGTGGTTTAGACGCTTCTTTTCTTGTTGTTCTGGCTTCTTCATCCAAAAATATAGACCTATATGAAGGTAATTTACTTGGTTTTTTTTGTTTTTGTAAAAACTTATCAAAAGCGATCGTATCTTTACTATTAGTCGTACGAAATACCATATAACTATTATTAAAAGTATTTACATCTTGTTTTTTATATAATATATTTGCATCAATTTTTACTGAATAATTGACAGGAGAATCTGATGTCTTATTTATTTTACCTTCTAATATGATTTCATCTTTATTTTTTATTTTAAAAATAACTTCTTTATCAAAACCATCAGGAAAACCAACATTAATTTCAATTTTATCTGATCTTTTTATAACTCGACGTGCATCGTTACCAAAGAAAATAAGCTCATCTCCAAAATCATAATCTCCTACAAAGCGATCACGATTTAAAATTTTTACTTTTATCTTTGGTTTAAGATTTGTAAAAACTTTTTCTTTCTCTTTTTTTTCAGCCTTCTCAACCTTTGCCGATTTTTCAAGAAATTCTTTTAAAGTTGGTCCACGAAACCTCGTATCATAGTTGACATTAATATCTTCAAATTGATTTAAGTCATTACCATTAATGCTAAAGTTACATCCTAAGAGTATAAAAATAAGGGTATTTTTTATCATAATTTATAATTGAAAAGTAAAAGTGTTAGGTATGCCATTTTTAAACAAAGAAACATTATTTATTAATATTTATAACACGAATAAAAGACATAATTTGTTTCAAAAAATATTATAGATTAGCATCTTTGAATAGTCCAAGTAAATTTGACTAATTAATTATCTCACACCAACAACTAAATCTATAACTATGCCATCAAACTCAATAAATCTTCAATTGTAGAGTCATCAATTACCAAACTAGGATGACAACATGCTTGCCTTAATTTTGTTAATTGAGCCAAAATTTCAAATCGTTTTTTTAATGGATCAATATCAGACGATGCAATTTTTTCTACACAGTCTCGTCTCAAAGCTTCATAAAAAGATTTCTCTGTTTCGTTAGCTTTTATATAATAATCTCTTAGCTCTGCATTTAAACCTTTAGGCATTTTTTTATTTATAATTGTTTTAGTTTTTCTGTTATATAATATACGGTAAGGTCACTTAAACAATCTCTTAAATTTTCATTTTGCAATTTATTAGCCCTTCACTTTTTAAATAAGAGTACAAAATAAAGCTAATATAAACAACAAATGTCTAATATCATTTCATTTTTGAAATAAAACTACTAATATACAAACACTCATTATTAAAGTAGGTCTTTTATCTCAATCAATATATATTTTTCAAATCAACTTGAAATACTGTCAAGCAAACTTTCATATAATATTAGTGAAACTAGTAGCGACCCTTTTCTTGCTCCTAAAATTATTATTCCTAATAAAAATTTAAGCAAGTGGCTTAATATTGAGCTAGCAAAACAAGATGGTATAGCCATGAACCTTGATTTTGTTTTTTTAGAGATGGCTTTGTGGAAATTAGTCTGTGAGTATTTAGATATCAAAGGTCAATATAAATTACTTGGTGCAGATACGATTCAATTAATTGTTCAGCAAGAGCTACAACAAAATAAAGATGAGTATAAAGTCTTTTTAGACTATATTTGTGAAGGAACACCAGGTTCAAATAAACGATTTGTTCAAATTTGTGATCGATTAAGTTTCTTTTTACTTGAATATGAATACCATCGTATGGAAATGGTCAACGACTGGTTAAATGGAATATTCCCAGAAGACCCCTTACATCTTGGTATTGCAAAACTCTATTTGAATATTAGACTGAAACTACAAGAAACAAGTCATCGAAGTTTATTTCAAATTTCAGAAACTCTATTAAATAATAGTGTAAAAAATACTTCTAAACATAAAAAATGTATACATGTTTTTGCTCTCTCTCAAATTTCTAAATTTCATATTGAGCTAATCAGAAAGCTACAAAGCTTTTGTGATTTTCATATCTATACTATTAACCCTTGTGCTGAATACTGGGAAGACGTTCAATCTCCAAGAGAAAAAGCATGGACTCAACGTACTCAACCAAAACTTGCTGTAAGCTCTCAAGAGCTTGAACTTGGTGAAATAGAAAATAACTTTGAAAATGAATTGGTAGCATCACTTGGAAAACCTGGACGTGAAAATATAAAACTACTTTGTGACTTAACAGGGTATGATTTTGAAGACTTATACTTATTTAATTATGAAGAAGATAAAAACTCTCTACTTCATCAATTACAAGATGGGTTATTAACCTTATCACAAGGTACTAAAAACTCTACTCAAGATACTAGCTTACAAATATTTGAAGCTAAAAGCAAAATGAGAGAGTTTGAGCTCATCTATGCTAGCATTGTTAAAAACCTACAAGAAGATAATACATTAGCACTACAAGACATAGCTATTTTAGTTCCTAATATTTCAGACTATCAAACTATCATTATTAATGTATTTGAAAGACAAGAACATATTTTATCTTATAATTTAGCTGATACCTCTGCTGATCAAGAAAGTTTACTAGCAAAAGGCTTATCTAACTTTTTTCAGATTATCAAAGAAGGACTAAACAGAGAAAGACTTATCAAGCTTTTAGAAAACTCTTGTATTAGGGCAAAATTTAATATCGACGATGAAAACTTAAGCGAAATTTTTCAATATATTTTAGACCTCGGAATCTTTGAAAATGATGTAAAAAAGCTAGATAAAGGAACGCTCAACCTACGGTTAAAACAATTAAGGCTTTCCAAAATAATGAGAGTTAATAATGGCTTTGATCAAGAGACAATTGAATTTAATAATTTAACTCCAATTCATCAAAAAAGCTTTAACCAATCTGATACTTTATCAAAATTTTCTTTATTTACAAATCACCTTTTTGAAGCTATTCAAAACTTTCAATATAAACAAATCACTATTACAGACTTACTTGATAAGTTACAATTTTTTGTTCGTGACTTTTTTTGCTTGAAAGAAAACCTTTCAGAAGAATCCGTTTATAAAGAGTTATATAACCATATATTAAAAGCAAAAGTTTTAGAGCAAGACCTCAAAGATCAACTCAAACTCAATCAAGAAACATCTTATGACTATATCGAGTCTTTTTTAAAAGGTGTAGCTAGTGGACGTGGAAATTATCTACTTGGAGGAGTTACCATTGCTTCTTTACAACCTATGCGACCAATGCCTTACAAAATTGTGTATGTAGCTGGTTTAGAAGAAGGTAGTTTTCCGGGTGTTGAAATTAAATCTAGTCTTGATTTAAGACTAATTAAACGAAAAATTGGCGATGTTAGTTTACCCGAAAGAAACCGGTATTTATTTTTAGAGCTACTCCATTGTGTACGTGAAAAACTATATCTTAGCTACGTTGGTAAAAATTTAAAAAAAGACCAAGATTTAGAACCAAGTTCAGTAATCCAAGAGTTAGTATCTTGTTTAAATACTTATCTTAGCGATGACTTTTTGATTCAAAAAACCTCACTCTCATCTTTTTTATTAGTTGATAATCATGCTTTTAGTGACTTATCTAAATCATATTTTACTAGCGATCAAGCAATACTAGCCTATCAACAAAATCAAGTAAATTATATTAAAGGGCTTGATGTTAAAAACTTTAAGAGTATTAATAAAGATTTCTCCACTTCGGACAAAATGATAACTGGTATGGACTCCATCATATCAAACGATATCAAGAAGCTTAAAACAAAGTCATACACCATAAAACATCTAGCAGACTTTATAAAAAAACCAATTGAAACTCTGTCAAAATTAAAGTTTAGTATCTACGAAAATAATGACTCTTATCTTGAGCTACACTCTAATTTATATCCAGATTATGCTATTGATTTTTTTAGTCTATACGACGGAAAAACTAATTATGTAAATGATCTTTTAACTACCAATGACGATTTAAATAAACAACATAATTACCACCAATATCTAAGCAATATAGGTAAAGCACCTAAGCAGTTTCTTTTTGACTTTATAAACGAGCTAAAATTAAAAAACCTAAATCATTTATCTCCAAAGTTAAAAGAGCTAGGTAACTTAGAATTTTTTAACATTTCTATTGGTGAAGATAGTATAATCAATCCAAATATTAAAAGTATCCAATTAAAAGAGCTAGAAATATTTGATTGTAGCTTAAAGGGTAGCCTCCCACTCGTTGCCTACGATGAAAGTAATATTACAATCGTATTGCCTCAATACACAAAAGATATAAAAGAGTATTCAAAGGTATATCCCCTGTTATTTATCTATGCATTGATTTTACACCCTGAATGTAACTTTCTAAAAGCTAATCAAAAAATCAAACTAATATATGTTTTAGAAGATAGTATTAAATCTACTACTTTTGATATCTCTGATTTAGACATAAATAAAACTTTTGAAGATTTATTCAATGAGTTTTTTGATGATAAATCTACTCATATTCATCTAAATATCGCTGACGCTATTTATTCATTTAAAGGTAGTAGCAAAGATAATCATATTTTTCTAAATGAAAACATTTCAACAGAACAATATCAAAATAATTATAGTAAATATCTTGAATCAATTGACTCCTCTACTATCACAGCTCTATTAATGAAAGACAATAGCAACAATTTATTACATCGTGCTAAAAAACGATTTCATTCATTTTATAAGGAGGTGTAAAGATGTCTACTAATACAATGATATCTATAACATCACCCGATGATATTTCATTAAAACACCATGGTTTAATTGAAGCATCTGCTGGTACTGGTAAAACTTATACCATCGAAAACCTAGTCCTAAGAATTTTGCTCAAAGAAGAGTTTGATTTATCAGAGATTTTACTTGTAACTTTTACTGAAAAAGCAACTGGAGAGTTAAAAAGTCGTATCAGATCTTGTATACAAAAAACATTAAAGTCTCAACCAATTTCAAAGATTCAACGCCTTAAATTAATTAAAAATATTAGACTTTTTGATCAAGCTCCCATATTTACAATTCATGGGTTTTGCCAACAAGTTTCATCTGAATACTCTTTTGAAAATCGCACTCCATTAGTTAGTAATATAGTATCAAGTGAAACTCTATTTGAAGAAGCATTTCATTATGTTATTCAAAATAAATTTGAAAGCACTTTTAAACACCATAGCAACTTTATCTTACAGTTTATTTCATTTGAAAAGTGGCTAGATAGAAACCCAATCAGTAAAAAGCATTGTCTTTATCAAAAGCTACTTTCTATATTTTATGGCATAGAAAACAGTGATCAAGTCTTAGTAAAAGAGCAGTCTGCATTTGATATTGAAACTATTATTAAAGAGTTAAATAGTATTTATCAAGATTTTATAAGTTTAATACCTATCCTAAAACAAGACTTATCTGACCCTGCTATTGATCAACTAACAGTTCTACAAAAAACTAAAATATCCAAATTTATTAACGATATAATATCAAATCAAATTAATCCTACAAATTCTCTCTCTATTCTTAAATCAATTGTAATCCCTAAAACTAAAGTGATTGACACAAAATGGACTAAAATCACTTCAAACCCATCTGCTTTTCAACAAGTTAGAGAGTTAAACGATCAATTAACTAGTCTGTTAGCTCATATTTATTTCAACTTAGTCTCACAAATACAAGATCACCTTCAATTTATGAAAATTGAACGCTCACAAATTGTATTTCATGATATGTTAGTACGTTTAAATGATGCTTTGATAGACCCTTCTTTTGGGCTAGATTTACGTAACAAACTACAAAGTAAATATAAGTTGGCTTTAGTTGATGAGTTTCAAGATACAGACCCTATTCAATGGAACATCTTTAAAACTATTTTTATGGATGAAGCTAAAGACAACAGACTGTTATTAGTTGGAGACCCTAAGCAAGCTATTTACCTATTTCGAGGTGGAGATATAAACACCTACCTTGAAGCCAAAACAACAATTGAAGACCTAAGTAAAAAAGATCAAGCTAAGATATACTCACTCTCAACTAATTATAGGTCTGCTACTCAATTAATTGATATATTTAACAAATCATTTTCTCCAGAGTTTGGTTCGCTCAACTCACTTTGGTTTGTTAAAGATGATCAATTGAGTAAAAATATTACTTATAATCCTGTAAATTGTCCTCCTGATTATAATCTTCAAACAGTAATAAATGATGGTAGGTCTGCATTAAACTTAATCAATGTAGAAAAAGAAGACAGTAATTATAATGCCGATGATTGTAGCTATCGTTGGATGCAATATATTAAAAATGAAATATCTTATCTTTATCACTCTAGCCCACTTGTATATCAAAAACGTGAAAAAGATAAACAAGCTATATCACTCAATGACATTTGTATTTTAACTCGTACTGCAGCATTAGGCGAAGAGATGGAGCAAATCTTACTTAATGCTGATATTCCTGTTTCATACTACAAACGAAAAAACTTATATTCAAATGAAATTGCCTACCATTTAGAATTGTTATTTCGTGCTTTTATTGAACCTAATTTTGGTAATAAAAATGCGCTTCGTTTAACACCGTTTTTTGATCTCACCCTAGAAAACGAAGAGCAATCAGATTACAATTTTGATCTTTTTTTAAATCAATGCTATCAATTATTAAAAGAAAATAAATGGGGACTATTTAAAGAAAAATTATTAATTGAAACTGCCTACCTACAAAGATACAGCACTAAAATTGATTTTGACTTTAGATTTAGTATTTTATCTCAAATACTAGAAGAGTTAGAAAGCCTTGCTTATACAGAGAACTTAGATTTTTCTATGGTTTTATCAAGACTCAAAAAGTTTAGACGAGATGGAAGTGGAGGAGAAGACCTACATAGACTTGCCACTGAAAAACCTAAAGTCCAAATTATGACAATGCATGTTTCTAAAGGGCTTGAATTTCCAATCGTATTTGTTTTAGATAAGTTTAGTTTCTCTAAAGCAAAAGCTACCGTTAGTGGTAGCTACTTTGATTCTAAATTATCAAAACGTATCTTAAACCTAGACCCTACATATGAAAGTGAGCTACAGTCTATCCAAGAAATAGACGAAATTAAAAGATTATATTATGTAGCACTAACTAGAGCTTCATTACGATTATACCTTCCATTATGTAGCCATGATGAAAAGAAAAACAAAGGTACACTCAAAGGGTGGTTTAGCACTCGTATGAATGAAGTGTTCCCGCAGGGTTCTGAAAATGTTAGTTATTTTAATTATTCCCATATGCAATTTAAAGATGAAGCTAGTAATCAACCAACTAAAGAAACGATTGGCCTGATTGATTTTCAAATTCCAAAAAACCATAAATATAAAAGTATCATAGCTACATCATACTCTTCTATTTCTCGTAAGTTAAAAGGTATTATAGAGCAAAAAGAATCACAATTTAAACCACTTGATGATAAATCTTATAAACAAGATGAAGACATAGCTATTGAAACAAATTTAAAAGAAGAAAGCTTAAGTTATAGTTTACCAAAAGGTGCAGTTGTTGGAACAATGCTTCATGAAATTTTTGAAGAAACTGACTTTACAATGGTTTCTAATACAGATGAGCTACCACCATCAACATTTGAACTTATTCAAAGCAAATTAAAATTTTATAACTTTGACCAAAACTTTACGAATGAAGTTGAGAGTATCCTTAAACATACCCTTCATAGTAAAATACCTCAAGTAGCTAAAGACTTTACTTTATCTACATTAACAGAGCATAACAAACTCGTTGAAGCTGACTTTTGGATTCCTAGTGAGTTTTATGCCTTATTAAATATAAAATCTAGTGCTGAATATACAAGGGGCGCAATTGACTTAATTTTTCGTCATAATGCTAAGTTTTATATTTTAGATTGGAAATCAAATAGTTTAGATAATTATGAAGAATCTTATCTCAACGAAAAGATGATTGATACAGGATATGACTTACAGTACATGATTTATTCATGGTGTTTTTTAAGATGGGCTAAACTACGAATTAAAAATTTTAATGATGATATGTTTGGTGGGGTAATTTACTGTTTTTTAAGAGGAATGAAATCAAATCAAAGTGAAGGTATATTTTTTAAAAGTGGAAACGAACTTGGTAATAGTGAACAAATACTTGAAAACATATACACAAAAATTAAAGTGAAGGTAGCGCAATGAATACTATTGAAACCATACTCCAAGAAATACAAATTGAACTTGATTTTGAAAGTATTCAACTCATTGATGATCTTATAAGTACTATTTCATTTTCAAAACCTCCCATCATCTCAAGTGAAGCTCCCGTCATCTCGAGCGAAGTCGAGAGATCTAAAATCATATTAATCTACTTTTTAATTTATATGTTTCAAGCCCTAAAAGATGGTTCAGTTTGTTTAGTACTTTCTAATAAGCAATTTAATCCTTCTATTGAGTCAAATATCTCATGGGTTTCTGACTTTTTAAAAAATATTTCTAAATATAATCAAATTTTAAATGAAGGCTATTCTAATCATCACCCTATATTATTTGAATCTTTAGATCATGGCATCAAACGATTTTTCTTTCACAAATATTTTATTGATAGAAACGAAACTAGAGAGCTTTTAATAAAACTTGCTAATCAAAGCAGTAAACACTCTATAGATATTGACCAAACTATCAATCATTTATATGAAGATCAATTTGCTATTCGTAGTAATAAAGATGGTATTATTTTAGCTCGTGATACATATCAAATAGAAGCTATTAAAAAAGCTATTCAATCTAACTTTCTCATTATATCTGGAGGGCCTGGCACTGGTAAAACATCTTTGATGGTCAATATTTTACGTAGTTTAGCTTTTACAGATGTCCACCTCATTGCCCCAACAGGACGAGCTTCTCAAAGAATGACAGAAGCACTGCGTTTTAATATTTCTACTATTACAAAACCTAGCTCACACGACCTATATTTATCTCATCAAATTCAAGGGAAAACAATCCATAGATTACTAAAAATGAAATCAAATGGTAGTTTTTATTATAATAAAAAACGCAAACTTAAAGCAGATGTTATAATCGTTGATGAAGCCTCTATGATTGATGCTGATTTAATGTCAGCACTTCTATCTTGTATTGATTTAGAAAATACTAAACTTATTTTTCTTGGCGATAAAAATCAACTCCCATCGGTTCAAGCAGGAGCCGTTTTTTCTGATTTATTAAGTATGAATGACCTTTCTTCATCACAAATTGAATTAAAAACGGTCTATCGTTCAAAAGATATTTTACAAAAGTTTTCAAGCTCAGTTAACTCACTCCATTATCGATGTCCTGATAAATTTCTAAATGATTTACCCAAAATTACTGATGATCAATTTTATTTTTTAAACGATCATACAGATTATAGAGAAAGTACTTTAAAGTCTTGGTTACAATTGTCTTATCTTTCTAAAGATTGGACTCAATTATTGCAAAAAGAGTTTTCACTAAATTGCCTACAAGAAGCTTTTTCTCAAAGTAAAAAATATCAGGTTTTGACTGCTAGTAGACAAGGAAATCTTGGCTGTGAAAAACTCAATCAATGGTTTGTTAATCAACTACAAGTAAGTAGAAATATAAATTCATTGTTTCATGGAGCGATTATTCTTATTAAGAATAATGATTATCAAAAAAAACTATTTAATGGTGACACTGGTATCATTTGGAAAATGCCTGATCAAAAGTTTCGAGTCTTTTTTCAAAGAGCTGATCAGTTTATTGATTTTGATATTTCTGATTTACCTAATTGGGAGTATGGCTTTTGTATGACTGTTCATAAAGCTCAAGGTTGCGAATTTGACAATGTATTATTTATCATATCTTCTGCTCCTTCTGAAAAAATCTATAACAAACAATTAGTCTACACAGCTATCACAAGAGCAAAAAAATCAATTGGTATTTTGAGTAATAAAGTTTTATTTGAAAAAGCTGTTAATACTAGCGTTTATCGAGAGTCATCTTTTTAATACAAAAAGCCAAATAACCATAAAGGTATTTTATTTTTAACCACGCTATAATCACAATCTACTACTAAATAACTATTTTTTTGGTCTTTTATCTGCCGAAATGTTTTGTTTTTTCCTCCAACTTCAAATATATAGTCTTTAAACTTAAAGTCACCAATTGTACTATAGTAAATATTTTCATTTTGATCGATAAAACTATTTACAAAAAAAGTTTCTCTTAAGGTTCCTAAATCTGGCTCTATATTAAATTCTTTGGCATAACTATTATAAATATTAGTATTTTTAAATAATATCTTTTCTGGTTTCTTTGTTATCTTTTGTGAATACTTTTTAATTAATTTAAAAATATCACTTTTTTCTAAAATAGAGAGATAAGTATATAGAGTTGGTTCACTTATTCCAAAGTCTCTTGAAAGTGATGCTATATTCACCTTATAGGGTTTATTGGCTTCAATTAATCTAAATATCAGTTTTTTAAATATGATTAAATGCTCATAGTTAATTTTATTTATTGATGGTATATCTTCAAATATAATTTTTTCTAATGCATTTAATAGTTTTATATCAAACGAGCTATCATCTTCCATAAAAAATGGATAAGCACCATATTTAAGATACTTTTTAAATTCCCCATATAAAAATGGATGACTAAATACTAATTTTGAACTTATATCCATAGCATTTTCTAAAATTTCTTGAATATCATATACATCTAAATTAATATTATGTTTTAACTCTAGATACTCTCTAAAACTTAAATTGTTTACCTTATGAATAATAGCTCTTCTACTTAAGTCATACTTTTCGTTTAAGATATTTAATTGAGAACTACCACTAAATCTTATAAGTATATCAGGAAAGCTATCATAAATGTTTTTAATCTCTTGAGCCCAATTTTTATACTTATGTATCTCGTCAATAACAATAACCCTACCACCTATAGAGTAAAATTCATCACAAAGATAATACAACTTAATATCTTGAAAAATAATATCATCTGCACTAAGGTATAAAAAAATTTGATCAACACTTTTTAAATATTGTAGTAAAAGAGTTGTCTTACCAACTCCTCTTGCACCAATCAAACCAATCAATCTATTACTTGATTTTAAATAATTAAAATATTTTTCTCTTATGAAATTATTAGAGGTTTTTGCTAATAATAAATTTTGTTTTCTTTGGAAATACTCTATATTCATCTCTTATCCTATGGTTTATATAGAGTATTATAACATAATTTACTTAAAGTGCTAATTTTATTTCGCTATTTATGTTGGAAATAGCTAAGTCCACTTACGTATTATTCCTTCTAAGTTAATAACAATTCAATCAATTTTTCAATTTCATTTATAGCGTTTGTAGCTGTACCATAAATTACTTTATCAAAAATACGATCATTAATAGCATCACTTTTTTCTAAATTATTTAGGATAGAGTATTTTGAACCCATGATAATATCAGCAACATTCAAAACATTTCCACTAGTACCAATAATTATAGTCATATAACTATCTCTTAAAACTTCATCCATATCCCAATACTTTGGTGCTGCTTCTCCAAAAAATACTACATTTGGCCTTAAGTAGTCACCACATTCTGGGCACTTTTCTGCTTGTTTAGCATAAGCAATATCATATAGATAATTACATGATCTATTTCTACATACAACTTCTCTTAAAAAACCATGTAAGTGTAATATTTCTTTACACCCTGCTTTTTCAAAAAGGTCATCAACATTTTGAGTCACTATTTTTATACTATTTGGATACTTTTTTTGTAATTTAGAAATTGTTAAGTGAGCTTTATTTGGAACTTTATCACTAATATTTTCACGACGTTTATCATAAAACTCAACAGTCTTTTCTCTATTCCAATCAAGACAACCAGCACTACAAATATCTTCAATCTTATACTCTTCCCATAAGCCACCTGAATCTCTAAAAGTTGAAATGCCAGACTCGGCACTGATACCTGCTCCAGTAAAAAATACTATTTTTTTTGACATTTTGGATTGTCCTTTTATTTTTATTATAGGTCTATATGATATAATTAGACCATGAAAAAAATATTTTATTCTCCACTTATCATAAGAATATTATCATAATATTTCTCTAAATAACCTAAAGTTTTTCAATTTCAATAGCTTCGAATAATAATTAACAAAACTATATTACTTCTTCACAAACTCTACATTCATCTCCAACAAAAACCAAAATATAAGTTTTTAGAGGACAGGATTTTTTTTGTTTTAACTCTGAAATTTCTTTGGACTTTAGGTACTTATCCATTTGTGCTTTGGCTTCATCTCTTTTTTTATTCAAAATTTTAGGGTTTTTCTCATAATCAGACTTTTTGATGTATTTTAGCTCTATAGCATACTGAAAACTTATTTTATAAACTTCACGCTCAAATAAAGCTAAATCTATATATCCATCTTCAATTTCATACTCTGATTTAATAAAAAATAAATTAGATAAGTTTAAATAAGAAAATAAAATAAGCTTTGTATATTTTTCATCAAAATTTAAGAAATCTCTATTAGATAAACTATGTAAGGTATCTTCACATAATTTCACTAGGTGATTTATATTTCCATCAAAAGCCAAGTGATTTAATGATTGTTCAAGAGTTGAAAAATCTAATTTTACCTGTGACTTTTCTTCTATTATTTTAATAAAAAACTTAGAGTATAATTTTTCAATCACTAAATTTGGTATAGAAAGAACGGTCAAAGAACCTCTTTGAGATTTTATACTTAGAACTCCCATATAAAACAAAAGGGATAAAAAGTCTTCTTTACTAAACTCTTTTTCTAAAGAAAACTCTCTTGTAATGTAGGTATAAACTTCTTTCTCTTTTAATAATTCATCTAAATATTTTAAGTTTCTTTCTCTATCTTCTATTCCAAAAGTTTTATTCATTTTTCCAAAGTCTGATGAAATATTTGTATCCATCATATCTTTAGGTGATTTATTTTCTGCTAAATAACTTGAGACAAAATATAAAACCATATCTGAATTGAAAAGCCTTTGATCTGAGTCTTCACAAAATCTATACCCATTATACCATTTTTTTAATAAATTAATTAAACCTAAATCAAGGTTTGCTAGTTTCAATAAATCCAAAACCTCTTTTTCATGAAAACCCATCATATTATGAAATTGATTTCTTAAGGTTAAATGAGTCGCTATATTAAACCCAGAAGTTAAAGAATCTAAGGTAATTGGACTTACTCCTGTCATAAAAATACGATCTACAACTCCAGATTCTGTTCCACTTTTTATAACTTCATAAAATTTTCTTACAAATTCGTTTTTACCTACTGAGTTTAAATAATCGCTATATCTAAAAGATAAAATTTCATTAGCAAAGTGATCGTATTCATCAACTAAAATATAAAGTTTTTTACCTTGTTGTTGTGCATAAGAAAAAAATCGATCTAAAACAATATTTGAATACTCTATCCCTAAAATATCATCACTAATCTTTTCAGAACATAAAAAATAAGAGTCTAAGCATTCTTTAACCCCTTTTTTTACCTTTTCTAAAAAGTTTATAACTGTTACTTTATTTGTTTTTGTATTAATTCCTGAGAAATTAAAATGTAAAATAACGTAAGAGTTTTTTTTTATAGTCGGCTTTTTTCCTATATAAAACTTTGAAAAAAGCGGATCAAAGTCATCTTTGTAAATACTCCCATAATAATATTTTAACATCGAAAGAAATAAAGACTTACCAAACCTACGAGGACGCAAAAATACCAAAGTCTTCTCATTTAAGTTTTCTAGTTTTTCTATAAAAGATGTCTTGTCTACAAAATAATAATCTTCTTCAATTAAGGTTTTATAATTTCCTATTCCGTAAGGAATTTTTATTTTAATCATAATAGTCTCTAGTTTTGAGTTTAGCTTGATATTGCTAATGAATCCTGTTTATTTGTACAAAAAATTACCTTTACCAGTTAAAGCAACTAAATATTATACCCCTATTTAAAACTTTATACTTTATTTTAAAATATTATTATTTATGACAAGTAACACAAGTCTTAGATTGGCCATATAAATCAACGATTTAATCATCATCTCTAAGGGGATTTTTTAAACGTTTATCATAGTCTGCTTTAATTTGAGCAACTCTTACAGATTGTTCTAATTCTCTAAAGATTCATTTTCTGACCAAGTAACTTTAGAGTTGCCTTCCATTACTTGTTTTTCATATCTTTTTGTTTCTTCAAAAGGATATGAAAAACTAATTACTATTTAGTTAAATAAATTTGTAACGCTTTATCATCTCTAGGGTTAACAACTAAAATATCATCTTTAATTTCTCCGTCTTTTTCAAAATTAATTGCTAAAAGATAGATATTTTTATTTGTTTTCATATGTTTTTGAAAGTATTGCCTATCTACTATTTGTTGCATAGCTTTTATTGATGAATGTTTGTATTTATACTCAATAATATAAACTTCATCTCCAATTTCAAGATATTGATCTATTCTACCTTTTTTTGTTAAAACTTCTGATTGTACTTTAAAACCTGTTAACATTAATAAAGAATAAACTAATGAATGATATAACTTTTCAGAACCTGTATTTTCATAAGTAAATTGACTAAAATAGTCATTTAATACTTCTTGTAGCTCCTTAAAGTCTTTATTTACAAAAGCTACTTTAACCTCTCTTAGGTGTCTAGAGTAATTTATACCATTAGTTCCAAAAAACTTAATAAAAGCTTTATAAAATGAATCTTGTACCTCTTTATTTGGAAATACTAATTGATTTTCTCCATTTTTATCTTTTTTTATGGATAAATATCCAGCCTGAAATAATACATTTTTAACACTTAATTTACTTGCTTCTGATAAATCAAAAAGCTCATCTCCATATTCTAAAGATGTTTTATCTGAAATATCAAAATTTCTTTCTTTTATAAGTTCTAATACAAAAGAAGGTGTACCTGATGTAAACCAATAGTTACTAAATTCATACGCAGAAAATAACTTTAAGATAGAATACGGATTATATATATCTTCTCCATTTTTTGAAAAGCTATATCCATCATAATAGTCTTTAATATTTATCAATGTTTGAGTATATGAGACTTCTTCTTTTTCTGATAATATATTAATATACAGCTCGAAGATATTTTCTAACTCATGCTGTGTATAACCAAACATTGTTGAAAATTTTTCATGTCTCCCTAAATCACTAATATGATTTGCATCAGAAAACATATTTGCATTAGAAAGTTTTGTTATACCCGTTATAAACATGAATTTTATAACTTTATTCACAACTTTCGTTGCTCCAAAAAATTCTGTTAATTCGGCCTGAATCTCAGATACTTCTTTTTTTGTAATATTATCTAAAACAGGTTTGTCATACTCATCAACTAAAATAACTAGTTTTTTATTTGTATGTTGATAAAAGCCTTCCAAAAAAGAAGAGTAATCCTTTAACTCCCCTAAATACCCATAATTCTTTGCATTTTTTATTAAAAGTTGATGAATTAACTTTTTACATTCACCACTATTTGTAACTTTAATAGATGATAAGTCTAATCGTATAACTGTAAACTTTTCAAAAGAATATTGTTCTTTTTCAATATTTAAACCTTTAAAAAACTCTTTTCTACCCTTAAACAAACTTTCTAATGTAGACACTAAAAGAGACTTTCCAAAACGTCTTGGACGAGATATAAAACAATATCTATCATCACCATTTATTAAATTAAATATATCTTTAGTTTTGTCTACATATAACAAAGATTCATTTATCAAAGTTTCAAAGTCAGGAACTCCAATTGGAAATTTTTGAAAAACTTTCTTATCTCTAAATCTAAGAGAAGTATTTAAAGAAACTTCAAATATTAATTTAATTTCATCCAATGATTTTTGAAGAAAAAAATCACTATTATCTTCAAATATACTTATATCAAGAAAGCCTTGATTATTTGTTAATAATTCTACTTCTTTATTTAATATTGTAGCAATTAACATAGAGTTTATAATCGGCTCTTTTAACTGATCTAAAATTTGACATGAACAAGACAACTTTACTTTATTATCAATTTTTTGAAGTTTAATATTTTTGAAGTTGCTTGCTTTCATACTTTAAGATAGTTCCTTATCACTTTGAATATATCATTAATTTATAAAACTTCAAAATCTTTAACATATTTACTTGTAAGAAGGTCTTGTTTACAAGGTTTTACTGAATATTAATTACATCATTAATCTTCTATAAAGATATGATTGAAAACCCAAAGAGACTGAATAGACAAAAAATTGCATAATCGTTCACCAGTAATTTTAATTATGAAAAAGAATACTTATTTTTTTCTTTTAATAAAGCTCCTTGAAAATATTTTTTGTTAATAATTTGATCGACTGCTATTTCAGATAAACTTTTATATTTATATTCAATAATAAATACGTTTTTTTCTGTTTCAATATAATGATCTATTCATCCTAAATTCGTTTGTTTTTCTGGGATTGGATTAATACCACTAAAATGAAAGAGCGCATGAACAAGAGAGTGATAATAAAGCTCTGCTTTTATACGGATATAATGATAAATAAGAATTTAAAAGTTTTTTAAATTACTTTATTAATCAAGTCCTCTTTATAAAAATATAACGCATCTGGAAATTTCTTTCCAAATGGTAAAGATTTAATTTCTGATAAAAATTTCTTGAAATCCATAACGATTGCTCTCAATATTAGTGATATTTTACCTTATTATATCTAAATTTTTAAGCTCTCTCAATTAAAGTTTTTACAAATAAGTTTCATTACAAAAACCCTTCAAAATAGACTTACTAACCATATTAAATTGCATAATCTTTATATGATGATATTTTAAATTATTTATTCTCATCCATTAAGAAAATAAATCTTGCAATCCAACACCTAATACTTTAGTATACATTTCGTGAGGGCCGCTAGCTCAGTTGGTAGAGCACTTGACTTTTAATCAAGTTGTCAAAAGTTCGATCCTTTTGCGGCTCACTCTTTAAAACTCGCTTTAACA
>NVVD01000035.1 GCA_002402105.1 Candidatus Cloacimonadota bacterium | reverse complement strand
AGGTCTTCTTCTGTGTCGTGATTTTTTAATTTTAATTTCATAACTAAACATATCGTCAACTACTTATTAAAATCTAATCTTTAACTGGGATTGGTATAACTTTAAAACTTTTAGCAATAATCTCTATAGAACATTCGTGATCAAAATATATTAAGTAATGACTTAATCCATTTCCTAAACTTTCATGTCGTGTATTTGATATATATGATAAAGATTTTAACCAATTTGAATTTTCGACCTTACTAATTTTATTATAACCTGCTAGATGAAAATTAGATATGGACGTAGAGGGGATTGTTTTTATTGCTAAAGCAGTATTCCAAATAATAGTAACCCACTTTATTCCAGATTCAGATTCATAATCATATTTTATAATACATTCTCCAAGAGTATATTGAATCTGTGGACCATAATCACACTCTCCCGTAGATATGGGTAATTCTTGTACAGTTATTGTTTTTTCTTTTTGCATATATTCCCTTTAAAAATTGCACTTGAATTAGAAAATCTTGACCCTCTAATTCTAATGGTATTACTAGGTTTATTACCCATTTCTTTTAACCTAATCATTACATCATTAACAATATTCTCATCAGATGTCACATTTATTATTTTGGTCGGCTTTATCCCAGCTCTTCTTAATGTCGTTAATGATCTATTATTAAACTCAACTTTTTGGCCACTCTCTAAAATAATATATTTTATAGGAAACTGATCAGGAGATATAGATTTATTTCTAAGCTTTTAAGATATTTCATTAATAGGTTTTCCTGCATATTCAAAATCAGGATTTTTTATCTTACGACTTAGCTCAGAGGGGTTTGGAACCACATCGCTATCACCAAAGGAAAAAACTACCAATTAGAATTTATAGAAACAAAAACCTCTAAATGATGAAGTATCATATTTGTAATTTGAATCAAATTGTAATTTATGATTGCTACAAACCAAACTTTAGAACACAAATAAAACTAGCTTTACAAAAACGTTATTTGTATTTTAACTTAGTCACAATTTAACAATAACGTCTACTGTAATTGAAATATATTAATAAAGCTCTATTTTACACTTTGGTAAGGCTAATTCTAATTCTATCTTTTGATTTTTACATAAATTTCTTTTTTTTGTGCTAAATTCTTTAAGATTTTTAAGTTTTAAAAGTGAATTAAAATCTTTATCTTCTACTTTTGCACTAATATTTAATACCTCTAATGCCTTTAAATTAGAAAGAAATTTAACATTATTAATAACTTTTGTTTCAATAGAAAAATCTTTTAAAGTTAAAATCTTTCCTATTGGGGTTAAGTTTTTAATTTTATTACAAACCACAAGAGATAATGTTTTAAGTTTAAGTAAAGAAATAGAACTTATATCTTCTAACTTAGAGATTTCAGAGATAATTAAAGTTTTTAAGTTCCTTAAATACTCTATATCTTCTAGGTTTTTAATTTTTAATTCACTAATTTCTAATATTTCTAATTTTGAAAAATTTTTCATGAATTTAAACTCAAAATTAGGATAATCAATTAATGATAATTGTACTAAATGATTTAATTTAGATAAAAATTCTGGAGAATTTCCTATATAATTACCAGATAAAAAAAGGCTTTTAAATCTAGTAACTTTTTCTAAAAATTTTTTTGAATAATTCCAAGAGCTTCCATAACTTATAAGATAAGAAATACTAAATTTATAACCACATTGGCATATACCATCCCAAATATTTCCATAATGTTGAACCGTACAATTAGGATAAGATCTACTTAAATAATTTTCGAATGTATTTTTTGGAAGTGTCATATTAATATCCAAATATATGTTTATATTTATTCCATTTTTCTTATGAAACTGGAGATTTAGGATTAATAGGATGTCTATACCGTTTATCAGCAGGAACTAATTGGTCTACATGTATTTTAATTTTTACCGTAAAAATTTACTTTTGTTCGTTTGTTTAATTTTACTGCGGGTATATTTATAAAATGCTACAAGAAAAGTAATAATGAATATAGTTTCAAAAAAAACAATCAAAATCCACATAACAAAAATATCTTATATATATTTTGTCTCATCTCATTTTCTATATATAAAAATTAGAAAAACAGACCATTAGCTAGAATACACTCAGGTTGCAATTGATGACCGCATTAAAAAAAGAATCATCAAAGCGATAAAGTAAATTATCTAACCAACCTACAAAAACAATTAAGCTCTCAAAGCCCTATAACTTAAAACTTCCATTGATAAGACCCCGACGCCACATAATCTCTAGCATCATCTGTCACACCAATTCCAGCTTTGAAGTTCCATTCTCTTGTTTTTCTAACCTTTACTTGTTTTGAAACAAATAAAATTACTTCTTCTTTTCGAGTGTTTGAATCTTTTGCTCCAGAAAATAAAGTAGGTGTTGGTTTTAAAACAAACTCATTAAAGTTTGCCCCCGCAAATAGTGCTTTAATACCTATACCCAAACTTTCTCTTTTATTTAAAATTTTTGTTCTAAGTATGTTGATTTCCCATGGATCACCAAAATCAACCACCTTAAATTGACCATCTGATTCAAAGGTATCTTCTTTACCTTTTTGCTGAAATTTTATATCAAACTTGTCAGTAATCCGTTTATCTCTTATAACTTTATACTCAACCTTAGCAGATAAATCTACTTTTGCTGGTACACGAGATACTTTTAAACCACCACTATTTCTAAAAGAAAGAGCTGCTGCTGTACGATTTGCTCCTAAACTATATTTAAATTGTTTTGATGGTTTTGCTTTAGATTTAGTACCAAAGGTTATTTGTTTAATTTTTTTACCATATTTTCTTGTTTTAGCAAACATGAAATTCATGGTATCACCAGGACGTTTATATGATAATTTACCTAATTGAGATGAATAATTGCCATTATGGGTGTAACCAAAAGTATATTCTATTTTTTGATTTTTTTTTCGAGCATCAGTAATTGTCGTACCAATACCTAAGTTCAATCCTTTACCATATGTAGCATTTTCAAAACCTTGACCAGTTTCACCAATAGCTGAAGTAACTTTTGCCTCATTATTGTTTAATTGCTCTTTACCAGATGGTAAATCGATTTTAAACTTCCATTTGATTCCAATTTTATTACCTTTAGCACTATTTTTTGTTTTTATAGTATGTAAAATTTTTACATCTTTAAAACCATGAACATTATACTTTTCAGTACCTGTAGCTTTATAGATTTTTAAATCTGCCCAGGATTGCTCCATCTTAATAGCTAGGGAGTTTTTTTTATTGATTTGAAACTTTAAGTCCTCTTTTATCGTGAAACGAGAAACTGACTTCTTTGCTTTATCAGAAGAAGAATAAAAACCTTTCGATTCATAAATAATTTTTGTATTTCTGCTGCTTTTCCCTTTTTCTAGGGAATTAAAACCGCCTGCTTCACCATTTTGCAAGCCAGAAAGTGTAAACAAACTATATATAGCAAATACCTTGAAAGTATTATACATTTTTCAAACCTTTTTTGAATTGTTATTGTAGAGCTGTACTTATTTTAAGCTAATATATTCAGTAAAGTAATATAACAGGTATTCGGCATATATCGTAGTAAATTTTCATTTTTTACTAGCTCTTTATAACTTTTACCTTTTTTAATTTATCCATTGAAAAGGATTTAGCTAAATTACTACCCTTTTCATTTGCATACAAAAATGAAAACTTTTCAGTTCTATAAAGTAATTTTGGTTCTACTATCAATTTAGATATTTCTCCAGCTCTTTCTTCATAGTTTATTTCTAGATCCAATTCTTTTGAAAGAGCTTTTTTAATAGACATTAATGACAGTGGCAATTGAACTGTTAATATGTCTTTTGCTTTTGAAAAGTAGGACACTTTAGCCGACTCATGAATTTGAGTATAACTATGCCCATCTGTATAAAATCGATTCATTAAATGAACCAAATACATTGAATCTGTTAATGCTCTGTGAAATCCATCTGTTTTAAAGTCAAAATGATTTACTAAAGTTTCTAGTTTATGATTCATTATATTTTTTATAAACTTTCTAGAAAGTGGTAAAGTATCCCAAATAGGAACACTAGGCAAAGACAATTTATTAATTAAGATTTCTGCTCCAATAAACCTTAAATCAAAATCAGCATTATGAGCTACCAAAATGCTATCTTTACCAATAAAATCGATAAATTTTGATAAAATTTCTTTAACATGAGGTTTTCCCAAAACATCTGCATCATATAAACCATGTACTTTTGAAGAAGCCTCAGGTATATGTATTTTTGGATCTATCATCTCATCAAATTTATCTAAGATTGTTCCATCTATTTTAAATTTAATCGCTGCTAATTCAATAATTTTATCTTGAACCGGATAAAAACCTGTTGTTTCTGTATCAAAAGCAACAAAATCATATTGCATCAATTTTTCATCCATAAATATAGCCTTAATTTTTAGAGTCTATCAATACTCGTTTATTAAAAGGTTTATTCATCTGATGGGGTATCTGTAGACGAATCATCTGAAACATTTTTAGTTGATTCATCTTGATTGCTCTTTTCATCGCTTTTTTCACTTACTGATGAAGTATCCCCCAAAATTTCCATGATTTTTGAACGAACCCTCTTAATGTCAAAAGGTTTAACTAAAAAACCTGATATACCTAATTTTGCACATTTTAAAACATTTTCTTTATCTGAAAATGCTGTCAACATAACAACAGGAATATCTCCAAATCTTTTGCGAATATGCTCTAATGTCACAATGCCATCTTGTTCTGGCATAGAAATATCACAAATTACTAAATCAATTGATTTATGTTGAATCTCAAGAATCTTTTCAGCTTCAAAGCCGTTGACTGCTTCGACTATTTTATGTCCAGCTTTAGATAAACCTCTATTAAGAAGAGTTCGATTAAACTTTGCATCATCCACTATCAAAATATTTGCCATATTTTCTCTTAAAACTTTAAATATCAAAGGTTAATTTAAGTATACTATATCTGTTTCTAAACATTTTCATTGATTATATCATAATAATTGTATTCCTAAAAGCTCAAATTAATGGTAAATCTAATATATTTTTTCTTTAAATCTCTACGCTTTATTAAATAAAATTCCGAAATAATACCTAAATAAGAGAAAAATTTATATTCAAAGTCTTACTTAACCTTTTTAAGTTTAATCCGTCTATAGAATTTTTGTCTTTTTAATATAATAGTGAGACTGACTCTTAATGAGTTTATTATTTAAAATTATGAATCAATTTTACATAAATATATACCCAAAGCAAAAGGGATACTTACATTTGAGTATAGCTAAATATTTTTTCTTCTTCTTTATATTCTCTATCCAAAATTTTTCACTATCTTCAAATGACCCTCAAATTGATATAATTATTTCAAATCAGGTTTTTTTAGACTTTCAACGTGGGAATAATCGTAAAATAATTGACCAAGCTACATCTAAAACAGATATTCTAAGAAATACTTATGGCAAATCCAAATTAGACCCCTTAGAGTTTTTTCAAACAGAAACACAATTTCAAAAGCATAATGTTAAAAATCTAATGAAATCATATTTACGATTTTATCATTCAAACCAATATATCGTAACCCCTCCAAATAAATATCCGACTTTACATTCTAATACTAAATTGATTCCTGTCTTACAACTTGAAGATGGACAAAAAAATCACTATCTCTTAAAAAGAGTTAATGATAAAATTTTCGATTTAATTTTACTGGAACACACTTCAAGGTTTAAGCAATTTTCAGGTAAAACAATAGAAAACTATGATATTCTTGATTTTATAGAGCTCGCTCGTGTAACACATAATAATATTATTCGAGTCTCTGTTTATAAAGAAGACTCTTTTGAACTTCCCATGAGAACTAATCTTGAAATTCCCATCCCCCCTTTAAGTATGATTCATTTATTAGCAAATAAAAAGCAGGCCGAAGATCAAGAGATTGAAGCTGAAAAAAAACGTCGACTATTTTTATTACACAAACTAAATCAATCTAAAAGAGCTAATCATCGTTTAAGAGAACTCAAAAAAGAAATATATCGTTTACGGCTATTACAAAATGATGAATTGGCCAAAAAAGTAGACCTTGTAAAGATGCGTTTAAACTATCTTAATTTAAGTAAAGTAAAAACTCAACGTGACATAACTATTATTGTTCAAGCTGATATTATCAAAAAAATATTCAATCCTGAACCTATTTTTAAGAATTGTCCTGGTGTTATAGCACATGATGGTTATTGTTATCCAGATGGTAACTGGAGTGATAACACTTGGAGATTATACAGAAAACTTTATAAAATACCCGATGTTACAGGCTTGATATTCCCCATACCCAATTATTAGGAAAACAATATGAAACTTAAACTGATTCTTTATATTTATTTACTATGCTCTTTTAGTAGTGCTATTGAAGTTGGACAATTTATTTTAAAAAGTGGTCATATTATAAAAGGAAGTCCCCTTTTTATTAATTTTGATAATAATGTAGGAGAAATCCTAATTGACAACGAATTACAAAAAATACCTACTCGTCTGTTTACTAAAAAAGGCTTAGAATCTTTCAAATACTTATCCTTACTAAATAAAGGATATATTATTGATAAAAATGAGGGTGATAAGGGTTATGAGTTTCAAAAATTAACTAGCTTTTTTGCTCTAAACCAAGAAAAGTCTAAGGCATCTAAACCTATTTTTGTTTATGTTAACCCAAATCAAGAAGAAGCCACAAAAATATTAACTTTTATCCAAAAAAATCCAAAATTTTCATCTGTAGTTTCTTACTTTGATAAACGTGTATTTATCCCTAAAAAAAAAGAACAGTTTCAATTAATAAAACAAGTTATGAAAACAGAGTTTCCTGCTGGCATAGTTTTACATAAAAATAAAGCCAACGACATATACTCAAACCTAAATTCTCTTGAAGATATATTAAATATTTTTAAAAAGCTAAAAAGTAAAGATCAAACAGAAACGACTACTTCTAATTAATCTTTAAAGGATATTTTTATTCTAGCTAAAAGCGATAAATAAGATTTTATTGTCAATTCAATTCTAAAGGTCTTTTTTTTATATTTACCAATTACTTTAAAATAGCTGTAACCATCTTTTTTTAGCTTTTTATAAAAAGTTGAGTCTGGAATACTTTTAAGTAATTGTTCCCATCTTTTACGCTTATTTACGACATTGATAGGCAACTCTAGTCCTTTATAAATAAAATTATTTGTAAACTTATAAACTATATCATTTTTAAAAAAAACTTCCATTTTTGAAACCCCACTTTTATCTATTAAAGTGTTTATTTTTTTAAAGTCTTTATAGATATAACTTGATTTTGGAGAGTTTAAAAACAATAAGTCCTTACTTAATTCTTTATTCATTGAAATTTCTGAAAAATTTGAAATTCTTTGACATAGCTCAAGGTTATTAAGTTCTTGGCATAACGTTAAAAAAAAAGGATCAATATCTAAGCAATAAACTGAAAGTGATAAATTAAAAAAAAGAAGAACTTTAAGTAAAAACATAATTAACAATAAGTCTCAGCAAGTCCACCCTCAGATGTTTCTTTATATTTATAGGACATATCTTTACCTGTTCTCATCATAGTATCTACACAGGAGTCAAAACTAATTAAATGTTTTTCATCACTACTCATAATTAAGTATGAGGTATTAATAGCAGTACCTGCTCCAACTGCATTTCTTTCAATGCATGGTATTTGAACCAATCCTTTTATCGGATCACAGGTTAACCCCAAATAATGCTCTAAAGCAGATTCTGCAGACATTTCAATTTGAATATCACTTCCACCAGATAAAAAGGTACATAATGCAGCTCCCATTGAACAGGCTACTCCTACCTCTCCTTGACATCCAACTTCAGCCCCACTAATCGATGCTCTATCAACTACAATATTTCCAACTAATGAAGCTATAGCTAATGCATCTGACATATCTCTATTTGTTAAATTAAATGAATCTTTTAACATATATAAAACACCAGGAACCAAACCACTTGCACCACAAGTAGGAGCTGTTATGATTCGTCCACCACTAGCATTTTCTTCACTAACAGCTAAAGCATATATACCCGCTAAACCCATTCCTGGAGCTAATTTTCTCCATTTATCTGTATTAGAGCTTAATCGAGTTAGTGACTTTTTAGCTCTTCTTTCTAGTTTTAGGCCACCTTCTAGTATACCCTCTTCTTTTAAAGAGTTTTTTATAGCAGATTCCATTACATACCATATTTTTTCAAGATTTCTAATGATTTCAACTCTAGACACCCCTGTTAAAGATTCTTCTTGAGCATAAATTAGCTCTAAAAGACTTATTTTATTTTCTTTACAATAAATTAAAATCTCTGAAAATGAAGATTTATTTAATGAAGTATCTTCTGTTTGTAATTCAAAATCAGACTCTAATAAAATAACACCGCCACCTGGTGATAAATAACTACAGTCTACTATTTTTTGACCATTTAAATAAGCAATAAATTGACAGGTATTGGGATGTTTTAAATCTTTAAAGTTTCTTGAGAATTTAATAAAATCTCTATTTAAAACCTTAATATAATTTAAACCTATATTTAATATACCTTCATCTAATAAATCTTTAGTAGCAGATTTTATCTTTTTAATTGGTGACAAAACTGGGTCTAAACCAACAAGACCTGCAATTAAAGCATTTGGAGTCATATGAGATTCACCAGTAAATCCAAAACTACCCTTAAGTATTAGCTCAATCTCATCAAAAATAATATTTTTTTGAATTAAGTGCTTACGAAAGTCTAAAGCCATTTTCATTGGAGCCAAGGTATGTGATGAACTAGGGCCAATACCAACTTTCAATAAATCAAAAATACTTCTATTGATAATTTGCGTCATAAAAGTTTTAACCAATCAAAAGACTAACTAGCTGTTTTATCTGTAGGCTCAGGAGCCAAAGACTTTTCTAACTCTTCAAGTTCTTTTTTTGTTGCTGCAAACTCCCCGTTTTTCGCACGAAAAGTATTTGCTGTTTGAATAATAAGTCTTAATAATAACTTGGTTAAAGTATCAGGCCCTGAATTTTGTAATCTACGATATTCAAGAGTGTTTATCCACAATAAACTACAATCTTCGGCCGCTTTTGCTGTAAAGGGACGATTTTGAACATCTCCAAATAAACTCATTACTTCAACAAACTCACCCATATTAAAGTGCTCATATAAAGTTTCATTTCCTTTTTCATCTACACTATAATAATCAAGAGTACCATCCAAAATTAATAAAAAACCAGCACCCTCGTCTCCAGCATTAAAAATAATTTCATTTTTTTTAAAAAACTTATATCTTGAAAATTGAAAAAGTTTTTTTAATTCAAGATTATCTAAATCTACAAAAATATCATATTTTTTTAAATCATCAAGCAACATAATTAACTAGCCTTTAGCTCTAATATACGTTTACTAACTTTTTTTTGTTCATTTTTTAAATTATCATAACGAACGCCAAGACCTATAACTAATCTAAGTAAAAGTTTCGATAAAATTTTTGGCCCAGAGGTTTGTAATCTTCTAAAGTCAAGAGTTGAAATCATAACTGCAGTTAATGGTTCATAAGCAAGAGCAGAGGCTGTTCTTGTTTGATTACCATCTCCAAATAATGACATTTCCCCCATAAACTCTCCTGCTTTCAAAATAGCAAAAGTTATTTTATTTCCGCCTGGTTCGATATATATTTCTACTTTACCCTTTAGTATTAGAAATAAACCAGAGCCAGGATCTCCTTGTTCAAAGATGACTTCTTTATCACCATATTGCTTAACTTGAGCAAATTGTAAAAGTTTTTTAATTTCAATATCTTCTAAGTCTGCAAAAATATCAAACGATTTTATATCATCAAGTAACATTTACCACTTCTCTGATAAAGGATTAAATTTTGATTTCTTACCCATAAGATCATTATTAATATTTATAGATTCTCCGTCTTTTAATATAATAGATTCATCTAAATATTCTAATTTTATCGTTCCGCTACCGACTTTAACCGTAGTTTTTTTCTCTTGGTAATCAATGATTAATTGAGAAGGTCTAGCATATATAGTCACTGCTCCTATTTTTATTTCTAAAAGCCCTTTAGATGCTGATGAATTAAAAACGAAAATCCCATATTCTACTTCAATATTAGTTTTACTACCTTGATTGCTATTAAAAATTTCAATACTAGATAACTCTAATTCTGAGTTTGATCTCAATTTTAACAAAACTTCATCAAAAGTTTTTAATTGTAGACCCGAGTCAACACCTGTTTTAAATTGCCAAGAGTCAAAAAACTTTTTTGGCTCAACAAAATGTATCCATTCATCACTGATTGATTTTCTAAAAAAAGTATCTCCAGTAAATTGTATTGACTCTAAGTAACTTTTAACTTTTGCATCATTTACTATTTCTTGTTTCGCAAAAAAATTACTTAAACCAATGATTAAAACAATTATAAAAGATGAACCAATGCCACCCATTAACATGAAGTTCCATTTTTTTTCAACTTCTTGGACTACATTTTCTTGGACATTTTGACGTTTTCTCATTCGTCTACGTCTTTGTCGTTCTTTGTAATCTACAAATTCAACATCTTGCCACTTTTTTGCCAAGATAGCTCCTCTTGCAAGTAATATGATTTTTCTCTATTTTTTTTCTTCTTAAATATATACCAAAAAGCTCTAAACAATTCTAGCTAAATAGCAATTTTTTACTTAAATCTACTCATATTTCGGCAAACTTAAGTAAAATTATTATTGAATTTAGCCTATTTATCAATTGATCCAGTTGGGAGCAGAACTTGGAGCTCCCTGCGCAATAACACTTGTTGAAATACTAAACTGCACAGATTTTTTTACAACTGCCGTCCCAATATTAGGGGCAGCTGCTATTATATCTATTTCTATACTAGTAGAACGATCATTATCTGCTTTTAATAATTTTTTAATCGTTACTGTTACAACATTTGTAGCTAATAGTTTTTTGCCTACATTTGATTTTTCTTCTTCTGTTAAACCACTTCTTGAATCACTAAATGAGCCAATAGAACAAGTATATTTACCCTCTCCATTGCTATAACTTTTATTACCATTTATAGGAGCGACTTCTCCAGATGTACAGTATTTAGTCTCTATAATTAAATCTTGGTACGATTCATATGTACTTGGAGCAACACGAAGAATTTTTAAACGATTTGCTAGATATAGAGTGTGTTTAGCACACCTTGGCATTCTATCATCTAAACCAGGCATATCTTTATAGCCAGAAACACAAGATGTAAAGTCTAAAATTTCTTCATTTGGAGTACTACTTAATCTACGCTCTGGAATCGTATCATTAGATAAGCCAGTTTTAATACCAGTCCCAAAATAATGATATTCAGCAGCAGTAGCATCATTTGCTGTACCGTTATCTGTTTCATCTTGAGTTTGTAAACGCCTTGTAGCAGAAGAAAAAGCTTCACTTTCTGACAAGCCTCCACTCCTAATATTAAAAGCCCAGTCAGCACTTTTATCTTTTAAAACTCCTTGAAATTTATTGTAAGTTGGATAAGAACACTTTGCAAACATCTTTTGAAGTCTCAAAAATGTTCTATCCATTTCTTTTACAGAATTCGATTTCCAAAACTCTCTATTAAATGTTCTTGTTCCACCTATATATAAATTAGATAAAAATAAACCAAGAATACTCATTATTCCTGCTACAATTAAAGTTTCTATTAGTGTAAAACCGTGTTTTTTAAATTTCATTTATTCTCTACTCACTTCATATATACCAGTTACATATTCTACTCTTTGGGCACTATCTAAATTTACTCCAAAATCTTGACCCATTTGAAATTTATCCGAATTAGAAACACTTTCATCAATTTGATCTATAAACCCTGCTCCTGCCTGAGTCACTCCGTATTTTAAATATACCCTAGTTAGGTTTCTTGGGCATTGAGAGTTATTACTTGGACAATTACCGTTTCCGGATAATGTTAAGGATGATTGAAAATTTCTTTTGGCTGCACCTCGACAAGAAACAAGTACAGAATCAACTCCGTAATTCATTCCTTTTGATTTACCAAAAATGAGTACTTTATCTACACGATAACTACCAGTAAATGGATCAAACCAGTTTGAACCCATTGCTAAATCATCATGAGGAGCCGAATCAATGACAACTTCATTATTTTGATCTGTAGCAATATCTTTTAAAAATTTATTTAGATATTCTGCCATAACCCCATTAAATTTTTTATCATCATCATTTAACCACCATTGACCACCTCGTTGAAAAATAGGAATTTCACTTCCACTTGTAGCCTCTGATTCATTCTGGATAACAGCATCACCTGTAAAAAATGCAGGCCCTGGGTTTTTATATCTAGCTTTTACCTTTGAAAAGTTAAAAATTGGGTTTTTTCCGATTGCTAGAGCTGCTGCATCATAAAACTCTGTTGGCAATAAACGAAATTTCAACAAAGCATGTTGTTGAGCACCTTTTGCTATAAATAAAGATTGGATTCTCTCTTTAGACTCTTGCATATTGCCTGTATTTGAGCTACTACTATTTAATAAAATAACTGCCATAGCCATCATAGTCATACCTACAAGTACTACAAGTAGCATACTAATACCTTTTTTACTCAAGCTTTTTTTAATGGTTTTCATTGATTAGCTCCTTGTAAATTGGCCTTAAAAGAAACTAAGTAAAACTCTTGAGGCCTAGCTGTACCGCCAGCACCCCACCCTTTTGGTTTCCATTGAACTCCCACTATTATTTTCATGAAAGCACCATCATCATTATTATCATTATCTAAGTCTTCAAAGTTATGAAAATCTTTATTTTCAATACGCTCATCAGTAGCCCAACCTGGGCGATAACGATCATTGAAGTTACTTCCCGATTTTGGAGCAATCCCATTTTTAATATGATCTAAAGCTGAAATATTTCCAGCTTGTTGAGTATAAGGAGCAATCGGCCTATTTTTACTCGTTTCAACACAAGTATTAATACTGTAGTCTATAACACAATCGTTAGATTGATCAAACCAAGGGTTACGAAAATAAGAAAAAGTTAACTCGTCACCTTTGGTTGCATTTGATTGATAAGGGTCACTACCTTTTGTTAAACTTGAGTTACCACTTTTATTTTTATAAATACCCGCCCAAACCATAATCTTATATTTTCGACGACCTTTAACAACAATTCGATCTCCATCTAAAAGTTTATAAGCACCATTTTTAGCACCTAATATTTCTTTGAGATTGTCGTTAGAAAAATCTAAATTAGGACCAAAACTAGACCTAAACTCCATTTGAGACCTAGAACCTCCCATAGCAGTTGAGCCTCCTGTAAAACCCTCTGGATCAATCGCTGTAAAAGGAACATCTTCTGATAACAGACGATTCATAACACTATGAGCTAACTTTGTACCATCTTGCCAAGAGGTATTAAATTCATTCCCTCTAGCACCAAGCATAAAAAGGCTCATCACAGGTAAAATAAAAATTACCAAAGTTGACATAGCTACTAATATTTCTATTAGTGAAAAACCTTTTTGTATGCTTTTTATTTTTATCATAGTATATCTGCTGCTAAAGAAGCTAAAGTTGATCTTTCAGAGTTTGCAAGTACAATTCCACAAAATAACGGTTGTCCCTTAAAACGCTCCATCAAATATGTTAAACCATTACTTGAAGGATCTAAGTAAGGATTATCAATTTGATTAGGGTCACCAGTTAAAACTATTTTCGTACCTTCACCTGCTCTTGAAATAATTGTTTTAATTTCATGAGGAGTTAAGTTTTGTGACTCGTCTATAATTAACCATTGATTAGTAATTGAACGTCCACGTATATAAGTTAATGCCTCTAATCTTATCTTCTCATTCTTTAATAATAAGTCTAAATGATCCGATGGTAACCCTTCAGTGATATAATTATCGAAAATATAGTGTAAATTATCAAAAATAGGCATCATCCAATTTGCTAATTTTTCATCTTTTGTACCTGGTAAATAACCTATATCTTTGCCCATTGGCATAATCGGTCTTGATACAGCAATCCTTTTATAAGCTAAATCATCTACAGATTTTTGTAACCCCGCAGCAAGAGCCAGTAAGGTTTTACCTGTACCAGCCTTACCAACTAAGCATACAAGCTGAATTTTATCATCAAGCAAAGCGTCAATCGCTAAATGTTGTTGGTCATTTAAAGCTCCAATACCCCATGGATACCTATCATGATATTTAAGACCCTCTAAATTTTCTGACTCACTATTATATCTTGCATATCTTTTTTCATTTCCGCAAATTAATATGCTAAATTCATTTTGCACAAAGTCTTCTTGTGAAGATATAACACCAGTCTCATCAAAGTTTTTTAGTTCATTTTCATTTATTTCAAGGGTTTTATACCCTTTATACATTTCATCAAAGTTTACTTTATTTGTTTCGTAATCTTCTACTTTTAAACCCAATGCATCTGCTTTAATACGAGCATTTAAATCTTTACTTACAAAAATTGTATTTTTTGACTCTTCATTTTGAAGAAATTTAGCAACAGCCAAAATCTGGTTGTCAACTACCTTCATATCAAAATGTGGGGGTAAGTTATTTATAAAATCAACTACAACTCTTACTTTCCCACCAGTTTTAGTTTTGACACCCTTAGTCAAACAACTTGTCTCTCGTAATTTATCTAAATGCCTAGCAACTTGCCTAGCATTTCGCCCTAAATCATTAGATTCTTTTTTAAAACGATCTAGCTCTTCAATTACTTGAATCGGAATAACCACATCATTATCTTCAAAACTAAAGATTGAATCTGCGTTGTGTAATAAAACATTAGTATCAAGAACGAAGGTTTTTTTCATTGTAACTCCTGTTAATTTAAGGAGAGATAATTTTTGATGATCTATAAGCCGGGTTCTGTTCCAGAGGCATTACACCTCCTTCAACACTCATCTATCTAGGGTTTACATCACTATAAACCTCAAGCAATCTACCCGAGAATCAGCGGGCCGCCTCAACTTCTCTGCATGATCTTGCTCCAAACGGGGTTTACCCTACTTTATGGTTGCCCACAAAGCAAGTGAGCTCTTACCTCACTGTTTCACCCTTACCTAAACTAAAAGCTTAGGCGGTTTACTTTCTGTTGCACTTTCCATCGGATCACTCCGCCTTGGTGTTACCAAGCATTTTGCCCTATGGAGCCCGGACTTTCCTCAAGACTTAAAAAGCCTTGCGAGTGTTCAATCTTCAAAAATAATCTCTCCTAATTCAATTTCTAAAATATCTATTAATTCATTGTTTTCTATTAAGACTCTAATTGCTTCAATAT
Organism: Candidatus Cloacimonadota bacterium; assembly: GCA_002402105.1. Classification (GTDB taxonomy): domain Bacteria; phylum Muiribacteriota; class UBA6191; order UBA6191; family UBA6191. Next base: position 10,358 of record NVVD01000035.1, on the reverse strand, counting down.
CATCTCTTAAATACCTATCATTTTCAATAAAAGATACATCTTTACGCACTCTATCAAATATTTTCATAATAACTGTAGATGAACGATTTTCTTTTAGGTTAAACTCTAAACCTTGTAATGAGATTAATAGTTCAATGGATAAAATTGACTCTAATCTATTTAAAACCTCTAAACAATTTTTAGCTGCTGTTACACCCATTGATACGTGATCTTCTTGATCTGCACTCGTTGGAATTGAATCTACAACAGCTGGAAAACTAATTGTTTTATTTTCCGAAACACAAGCAGCGCTTGTATAATGAGCTATCATTAAACCAGAGTTTAAACCTGAATTACCTACTAAAAATGGTGGTAGGTTTGATAAATTATGATTTACTAACCTATTTTGTCTTCTCTCAGATATAGAACCTAACTCACACATAGCTATTAATAAAAAACTTAATACCATCGAGATAGGTTCACCATGAAAGTTTCCACCAGATATAATTTCATCTTCTAAGACAATTGGATTATCTGTTACTGAGTTTAACTCAATTTCAATAGTTTCATAGACTCTAAAGTAAGTATCCCAACAAGCACCATGTACTTGTGGAGCACATCTTAAAGAGTAGGCATCTTGAACTTTTTCGCAATCAACATGGTTTTCTAAAATTTTAGAACCTTTTAATATTTTAATCAAGTTTGAGGCACTAAAAACTTGTCCTTTATGTGGTCTAATAGCATGTAGCTGAGCAGTAAATGGTTTAATCGTACCCTTTAAGGCATCTAATGATATAGCTGCTGCAAGCTCTGCTATTTTTAACAATTGATTTGCTTTATGTAAACATTTTACCCCAATAGCGGTCATTACAGGAGTCCCATTAATCAAAGCCAAGCCCTCTTTTGCTTTTAAAACAGAAGGTTTTTGATTTAAAGATTTTAAAACTTCACTAGTTTGTCTTATTTCACCTTTATATTTTACTTTTTGCTCACCCATCAAACAAATACTCATATGAGCAAGAGGAGCTAAATCACCACAAGCACCAAGTGAACCCGTTTTTGGTATTAAAGGTAGAATATTATTATTTAAAAAAAACAATATTTGCTCAATCATTTCTAAACGAATACCAGAAAAACCCTTGCAAAGTGCATTAGCTCTTAATAATAATATCGCTCTAACAATATCATCTTCAAAAAAATCTCCCACACCCACACAATGAGATCTAATCAAATTTGCTTGAAGCGTATCAAGATCTTCATTTTCAATTCTTTTATTTGCCAGACTACCAAAGCCAGTATTGATACCATAAATAGCCTCACCTGAGTCTAAAACCTTTTCTACACGACTTCGAGAAATATTTATTTTTATGATAGCTTCATCAGAAATACTTACTTTTGTAATCTTACCAGACATTACTTTATAAGCATCTTCAATTGTTAAGCTATTACCATCAATAATTAGAGTTTTTTTCATTGCTTTTAAACCTAGAGTTAGTACTTAATCACTTTATCTTTTAATACTTCTGCTAAAATAGTTTTTGGTTGAGCAACTTCTGAGTCTGAAAAACTATAAGAGTTTAATAACTGAGCTTTAACTTCTTCAAGTTTTGAAGTATCTGAAAAATAAATATTTAATAAAGTTTCACCTTCTGAAACTTTATCTCCCACTTTTTTAAATAATTTCAGACCAACTTCTAAATTGATGTCTGCTTCTTTTGTTTCTCTACCTGCACCGAGTTTCATAGCAGCAATACCCATAGATAAAGCATCCATTGATTTTACCCATCCACTTTTTGTAGACTTTAATTCAAAAATGTTTTTTGATATTTTTAGATTATGTAACGACTCAAGACTTCCACCTTGTGCAACAACCATATCTTCAAGCTTTTTTAAACCACTTCCATCAGCAATTGATTTTAAAATTTTACTTTTACCCTCTTCTAAATCTGTTGCTTTACTAGCTAAAACAAGTAGCCTGCCACCAAGTTCAGCACATAAATCGATTAAATCATCTGGCCCATTACCTTGTAGAGTCTCTAAAGCTTCTTGCACTTCAAGAGCATTACCAATTGTTTTACCAAGAGGAATATCCATATCTGTAACAAGCCCAATTACATCTCTATCCATCAAAGTCCCTATTTCAACCATACGTTGAGCAAGTTTTATAGATGCATCTAAAGATTTCATAAAAGCACCTTTACCTGTTTTTACATCTAAAACTAAACCTTGATTAGATAAGGCTAGTTTTTTACTCATAATAGATGCTGCAATCAATGCTACATCTTCAACAGTGGAGGTAACATCTCTTAATGCATATAATTTTTTATCCGCAGGAACAACATTACCAGTTTGTCCACACACAGCTATACCAACTTTATTTGCAATATCAATAAACTCTTGCTCTTCTAGTTCTATTTTTAAACCTTCGATGCTTTCTAGTTTATCTAATGTACCACCGGTATGACCTAAGCCTCTACCACTCATCTTAGCCACAACTACACCATTTGCTGCTACTAATGGACCTAAAACTAAAGTTGTCTTATCTCCCACTCCACCAGTTGAATGTTTATCTACAGTATAACCTTTAATTTTGTCTGAAAAGTCCATTACATCACCAGATAATCGCATAATGTCTGTTAAGTAAGCTGTTTCTTTTGCTGATAGATTTTGAAAACAACAAGCCATTAAAAATGCAGACATCTGATAATCTGGAATATCTTCATTTACGTATCCAGTGATTAGAAACTCTAATTCTTCTCTAGATAACTCTATTGCATGCTTCTTTTTTTCGATAATATCTACTGCTCTCATGATATTTCCTTTAGTTGAATTTTATCCATTTTTTTGCATTTTCTTTGACTGATTTTGGGATATGTAAACTACCTACTTTAACTTGTAAATCAAACTCTAGAGTTTTTAATGCTAGCAATGAATTTACGTAACTATTATTTACAGATAACAAATCATCTTGAGCATCTAATACTTCAATTGATGATTTAATCCCTTTTTCATAAGAAAGTTTTGCTAATCTTAGATTTTCGTTAGCTCTTTGCAGATTTTTGGTCAATACTTCTATACGCTTTTGATTTGCTTGAATAGAACGAACTGTATTTCTTACATCTAAGCGGATATTATTTTTTAAATCTTTTATTTTTCTAAGTTGAGTACGAGTTTGAACTCTTTGTATCATTAAAGATTCACGCTTTGCTCGATTACCCAAAGCTATATTATATCGTAATCCTATGCTYCATGTTTTAWYGKNNCTAMWWWNAKTWGMAKYAKNATAAWNNCRATWMMRWWRMNAGYWKWWNKHMTHYWYSWWHYNNAKMTTNNAWBBWNATYNAVTKWRCMRTCTNCWNCMSWWASTMYWRRAKMWARWTTWRAYKRCTCTTNGTGAWMMKTTWTMAATWTKWMNNTYWAWTCTNNTMAAGMTMKRKYANTTNCTCTATTAATTGTTTTACATCGTAAGACTTTTTAATAAACTTAGAGTCATAACTAATAGAAACATCTTCTGATGAGTTTTGATAATTTAAAATATTTAATAAGTTTTCTAAGGAGTTTTTATAACTATTTTCAGAAGAAATTATACTTTCTTCTTGTTGTGCCACTTGTACTTCAACTCTCAAAACATCTAATTTTGTGGCTACACCTAATCTATATTTTATTTTAGTTAAAGATAATAACTCTTGTTGGTATTTTAAAACAGATTGAACAACCTCAATCCCTCTTTTGTTTTTTACTACATCTAAATAAGATCTAATAACCCTAAATACTAATTTTTGATATTGATCTAAATACGAATAGTACGATTTTTTCTGATCTATAGACAATTTTTGTAAGGAGTTTCTACTTCTTAGAAAAGAGTCACTATGCCCATTAATAGGTTTTGAAAAATTTACAACCACTCCACTTGTATTTTCTTTTTGTAAAACACCACTACGGAGTGCTTTACTAAAACTAGTACTATAACTAATACTACTATCTATACCATTTTGTAATTGTTGAGAATAAGCAACAGAATAAGAGTCTGATTTAGAAGAAGTATCAAAAGGTAGTGAAATTGTTTTAGGTGAAGAACGACTTCTTTTATCATAAGAAAATTGCATAGAAGGATCGTATAAACCAGCTTTTGATGAATCATACCCTCTTGAAGAGACTTCTAACGAATCATAATTATTTTGAAAAACTAAGTTCTCTCTAACCGCATGCTCAATAGAGTCTTCTAAGCTGAGCACAAAAGGACTAAACGCCATTTCATCTTTCGTTATTTCTAGATGCTTGTCTGATAGTAAATTTTTATTGTTAGAATCATTAAAGTTATTTTTAATTTCTTTTACTCTATCTCTTAAATCTACATCTGTAGTTGTTTGAGCATTGATAAAGCTAGAAATCGAAAATATTCCAAAAGCTAAACTAAATACTGTTACTTTTTTCATTTGATTAAACATATTATTTCCTGTTCTTTTGTTTTGCTAGATGTTCTTTAAAAATAGCTAACTCATCATGTGTCAATTGATTACGTGTTTGTTTACATTTTGGATAATTACTACAACCAAAATATTTTCCGTGAACCGATTTACGCAAAAGATACTCACCTTTACAAAGTTCACAGTATATACCTGTTGTGACTCTTCTTGAAGAGGCACCCTTCTTTTTTTTGATATAGTTACAATCTGGATAGTTGCTACAGCCCAAAAACTGCCCAAATTTACCCGAGCGTATGTTCATAGGAGAGTTGCACTCTGGACAAATTTTATCTTCATCCTTTAAGTCTTCTTCTACAAAACCTTGTAAAGCTAGTATTTTTTCTCTCAAAGGTCCATAAAAGTTATCTACTGTTTGTTTCCAGGGGGATATACCCTTAGCCACATCATCTAAAGAGTCTTCAACTTTTGCCGTAAATTCAATATCAACAACAGAGGTAAAATTTGCCTCTACCCAATCATAAACTTGTTTACCAACTTCTGTTGTTTCAAACTTCATCTTTGTTAAAACAGCATAATTTCTTTTAATCAATGTTTCAATTAAACTGCCATAAGTAGATGGTCGTCCTATTCCAAACTTTTCAAGGTATTTCACTAAAGATGATTCTGTAAATCTAGCAGGAGGTTTTGTAAATTTCTTTTCTGGAATTAATTTTTCTACCTCTAAACTTTGGTTTTCTTGTAGAGGAGGTAGAGTTACATCTCCATTCTTTTTCTTTTTATCTTCAATGTCACGATCATCATAGGCTTTTAAAAAACCATCAAATCTCAATATCGAACCTTTAACTCTAAAGGGTATACTGTTAATATCAATATCAACTACTGTTGCGTCTGACTCTGCTGCTGACATTTGACAAGCGATAGATTTATTCCAGATTAAACGGTAAAGTTTGTACTGCTCTGGTTTTAAATATGGCTTTACGATCTCTGGAGTTAAATCAAAATAGGTTGGACGAATCGCCTCGTGAGCCTCTTGCGCATTTTTAGTTTTAGCTTTATATTCGATTGCTTTTTTAGGCAGATATCTTTCACCATAGGTCTTTAAAATAAATTCTCTAATTTTTGTTGTTGCTTCTGGGCTCAAATTTACAGCATCAGTACGCATATAAGTAATAAGAGACTTACTTTCTCCCTTTACTCTGACCCCTTCGTAAAGCTCTTGAGCTATTTTCATAGTCTCTTTAACAGACATTTTTAATTTAGAGTTAGCTTCTTGCTGTAAGGTTGATGTAGTAAATGGAGCCCTTGCTCTTCGTTTATCTACTCTTGCAACTATTTTTTTTATAAAAGCTTTGGGGTCTTTTAGCTTTTTGAGAAAGCTATCTTTTTCTTCTTTTAGTAACTTCTTTTTAGGAGGAAGAACAATCTCAGCCGTAAAGCCTTCTTTAAACTCTGATTTTATATTCCAGAATTCTTCTTTTTTAAAGCTTTCAATTTCTCTGTCTCTAAGCACTAAAACTTTTAAAGCAACAGTTTGTACTCTACCAATGGACAAAGGTACATCTGATTCAAACATTTTCCAGATTAAGGGTGACAGTTTGTAACCAATTAATCTATCTAAAATTGTACGACTCATACCAGCATCTATCAATGACTGGTCTAAATCTCTAGGGTTTTTAATTGCATTTAAAACAGCCGCTTTAGTAATTGAGTTAAATACTACTCTTTTTGCTTTTTTAGGGTCTAACTTTGCTTCATCAAATAAATGCCAAGCAATTAACTCACCCTCTCTATCCAAATCTTGCGCAAAGTATACTTCTTCACAGCTTTTCATGAGACGTAATATTTTTTTAGTATTGGCTTGTTTACCTTCGATTAATTGAAACTCTGGAGCATAATCATTATGGATGTCAATGCCTAAGCCTTTTTTAGGGATTTCACGAACATGACCAATACTTGCCTCAATACGAAACTCTTTACCTAAAAACTTACTAATTGTTTTAATTTTAGCTGGTGACTCAACAATAAAGAGCTTCATTCTAATACGCCCTTTAATTTGAGATAAATGACATTATCTACACAACTTACTTTACCATCAATTAAAAAGAGGTGATTGGTAGTACCAGTAGCAATCATCTGACTTTCATGAAATAGCTCATATGAAAAGTTTATAGATTTTTTGCTTATTTTAGTCATTTTAGTAAATAATTGAAGATTTTGCTGAAAATAAGCAGACTTTTTATAATCTGCTGTTAAATGAATCACAGGTAAAACTATTTTTTGTTTTTCCCAAGCTGAATATTCGTAGCCTAAATCTCTTAGCCATTTAACACGACCCTCAGAGTACCAGTCAAAATATCGGCCGTGATTTGCCACACCCATTTGATCTGTTTCACAGTATCTAACAGAAAAACAAAGCTCTGATTTATTTTTCAAATCTGATTTTTCAATGATTTTCATACAATATTTAGTACCAACATTAATTTAGAGGATGTGTGAGAAGTTTTTCACTTAATGATTTTTAAAACAGTATAACAAATAAGCTCTATTTTGTCTTTTTTTGTCTTTTATTATCTAAATAGTTTTATTAACTGAGATTTTTTTACTCGTGATAAATGTTTATTTAATGGCTTTGTATATAAAACATAATCATTACCTCTTTTTAAATAAACTACTTTACTACTATTAGAGTTAAATAATCTTTGTATGCTTAGGTTTCCAATTGAATATTTTCTGGTAGAATTATTTATGCTCAATTTTTTATCAAAGGTTTTTAAATCTGATAAATATAAAACCGTAGAGCCCATCAAAAACACATAAGACTCTAAATCAATAATATGTGAATTATTAATAACTTTTTTTGAAGAAAATATTAAATGTTTGCCTTCATATAAACGTAATGGACTTAATTTTAATTTCTTATAGATCGAACTTAGATACTTTTTTAAAGCTATTAATTCAATGTATTCTGATAAAATTATGTATTTTCCTATAGCTCGATAACTTAAACCATCAATCACATAAGCTTTTTCGTTTTCTACCCATTTTAACTTTTTATTCATTTGTCTATAAAAAAAATCTCTGGTAGATGAAATGTTTTCAAATTCGAGTAATGATATATTTAAATCTGACGACTTACTACTCAAACTTAAGTTTTTAAGCAACGCTGATTTAAAACCATCTGGTTTTACTTTTTGTAAATGATAAACTTTTAATAAATCTGCCCATGCTAATAGTTTTTCTGGTGTTGCTTTTACTATTTTAATATCTTGAGGAATCTCTAAAACATCTATTATTTGCGGAATATCTTTTGTTTTTCTAATAATAGGCTCATCTAATTGAGTATTAGACGATTGATATAAAAAAAATACGGCAAAAAACACGATAACCAATGCAAGTATAATTGCAATTGTAGACCCTATCTTTATGTCAGTACTATTTTGTATTTTTTTTTGCATTTGCATTTGCTTTTATTAATTTGTATTTAATTAAAAGTTTAGATTCAATTTGATCGTATTTTAATTTCCATTGGTTCAAGGCTAAATTTTGATTTTTCTTAGTTAATGCTATTTTAAAGGCATCTACAAGATGAAAATTAAATTCTTTTAAAAGAATATCCCTTGCAGCCACCTCTTTTGTTAAGGGGTAATTTACCTTATTTATATCACTTAGTTCAAACAAAAAGTTTGAGTTTAACTCTGAAATCTCTAATATATTTCTTTTCATCATATTTTCTTTAGTATTCAATGAAAAAATAAGTTCGTTTTGAATCTCCTGAAAGTCAAAAATTATATGAACTTTTTTATCTATTTGTGACTCTAAACCATATATAAAAAAATATAATCCAACACATATTAAAGAACGCATTTTATATTGCTTTTTAGTTTTAAATAAAATCCCCAAAATTAAACCACTCAAAAATCCACATACATGAGCTGCACTATCAATATTTTCAATAAACAATGGTACTAGTAAGTTCAATCCCATTAAAATCATTAATGATTGTCTTAAACGTAAGAATTGATATTGATAATATTCTGGCCAAACTCCTTTACTCTGATAGCTTACTGCTATTAAAGCACCAATTAAGCCCATAATAAAGCCAGATGCTCCAACAGAAACACTACTTTGTGGAATAAAAGCCACACTACCTAATGCACCACACATACCAGAAAATATAATAATAAACCAATATTGAAAAGTAGAAAAATGTCTTTCAAGTATTCTACCAATATATATTAAAGAAACTAAATTAAAGCCTAAATGTGTTAAACCATGATGACTAAACAAAGCAAAAAACATATTATATAAATCATTTTCTATGTAGTGATGAATGCTTACACCTATATTTTGAAACCATGGTTTTAAAAATTCTAAGTATGAAGAAGCATAATCCATAGCAAATAAAAATAAAATGAAAACAGATAAAAAATAAGTGATACTTGTTTTTTCTTTTGGAAATATTTTTAATTTTGTCTTTAAAAATCTCTTTTCTAGCTCTAAATATGGCTCTGTGAAAGTAATTTTATAATGGACTTCATTTTTATATTCTTTACTAGCCATCAAGTGATTTTCATCAGGGATACATAAATATAAATGAAAATTTTTCATTTTTTTTTGAAGAGATAAATCTTTTTGAATTTTATATTCAGCCAATTTTATTTGGTCTTCGTCTTTACAAAAGACAAAAATATGTTGTGATTTTTCTTTTAACGATTGAAACAAATAAACTATAAAACAACTATCATTTATTTTATCAATCTTATATATTTCTGAGTATGAAAATAAAACACTACCTTTACAAAGATTTTCTAAAATTACTATTTGTTCTTGTTTATTCATTTTTCTCATTAAATAATGTTTATTCAAACCAACTTTATACACATAGCTACGTTTCTAAAAGCATGGCTTCTGTTTTATATAATATCTCTGCTTTTTACCAAGAAAATATGATTGCTTTTAACTTAGAAAACCGTAAAACTAGTCTAAACTTTAATCTTTCAACAAAAAGCCAAGTTTTTCGGAAACTCATTCTAACTGAAAACTATCTCCCCTTCCAAGCAAATTCTTTCAAAGCATACTTTGAAAAACAAAAGTCTCCTCTCTTACTACAAAAAAAGGCTCTTAAAATAGAACGACAGATGAATAAAAAAGAATATCCAAAATTTGATGCCTCTTATGAAAGCGTTAATGTCTATTTAATATTAGAAAAGGTTTTAAAAACAATGAAGTTTCCATGTTTATTATCAAATAAAATTAATGACAATATAACACTACACTTAACAGACTCAAACTCGTTTGAAGTTTTAGCTTATATCATGGATGCTTCTGATCTTATTTTTTTACGACAAGATGATAGTTGTATGATTAAACCACGGAGTTTGTGATTTATTAGAAAAGGTTCTCTAAATTTTTACTATTAAGTTTATTTTGACGTAATACAATTTAATTTCTTAAATAAATGAAGGAAGGTACTATCCTCCATTCTTTCATAAATTAATAAATTACCAAAATTATCTATAGAGACTCTTCCCAAATACCCTAATCCACTACCTAAAGCAAAAGTCGCTTTTGATTGAAAAGTTAATATATTATCTGGTTCATAAAAATAATCTATTTTTTTCTTCCTTTTCCAGGTTATTGTATTAAATAAATTTGGATACTCTTTTATACTGAACTTAAAAAAAGTCACACCAAAGAAACTAGCCTTCTCACAGGGAGATTTTGTTAATAAACTTTTAAAACTAGGTACATTTAAATAAAAGTTATTTTCATTATAAAATGGCGAATATTTCCAAGCTAAAAAATTATCAATAAAATAAAAATAATATTCTATTTCTTCTTTATTATTTATAATAATACCAATCCCAGTTAAAGATTAGATTTTAATAAGTAGTTGACGATATGTTTAGTTATGAAATTAAAATTAAAAAATCACGACACAGAAGAAGACCT
>NVVD01000013.1 GCA_002402105.1 Candidatus Cloacimonadota bacterium | reverse complement strand
ACTAAGCTACTTTAGATGTTGAAGACTTTACAAACTGTTGAATCGTATGAGAGCGACCTAAGTACTTGTACTTAGACTCTAAACAGATGGGAAAACGCTTGGGCTCCGACTTGATTTCGGGAATGCTTTCAAAGCTTTTAAAAACCCCCTCAAACTATTCATTTAGTCTGAGGGGGTTTTTTGTTGTAAACTTATTTAATAATAAATACTTTTCAGATTAGAAAAGAGACAAACTAAGCTTGTTTCGTTATAATAATTTTTGGATATTTACATTATGAACTCAGAACTTCAACAATTATATATAGAAATACGAAATAAAGATTGGGAAGCAGAGCTCACTTCTTTTAAAGAAGAGTTACATCTTGAAAAAATAAATGAAAAAAGATTTTCTTTAGATTTTTTAATTGAATATAAAAATTATTTTTATCCAATATTTATTGCTGCTTTTTTAGGTTTATTTATTAGTATCCAGACATCATTTATTTTATATATGGTGCTATTATTTATAATTTGTACTTCAATATTATTTATTAATAAAAAGTATACTATATTAATTAGTTCAATTATAGCAACGGTTGGAGGTTCGATATTTGTACAGTTAATACCAACTTTATTATCTGTTTTTGTTTTATCGAAAGTGTTTGGAATGTTAGTTGGATGTGGACTAGGTTCAATAATTTCAATAGCTATGATTTATAGATCAGAAATAAATTTAACAGAAATATTTCCACTTTTAGCTTCGTATAATCCTATAGATTCATTACCTTTAAAACCAAATGACCTGTTAAGATTTTGGGAGTCTAAAATGGGAGTGTATATTGGTAAAAAAAAGATAGATTTAAAGGATTATTTAAGAAAAATATATCAAAGAAAAGAAGATTTAAATAATTTATTACTTGAGTTATCTGAATATGACGGTAAAGATGAACGACAAGCTAAAAAAGACATACAAGAAGAATTAGACCAAGCTATAAATAATGAAGAAGATGTTCAAAACATAATTGAGATTTTATCTTTAATGGAAAAAGGATTTTTACATAAAATAACCCAATTAAAGGATGTTATTGAACAAAAAAACTTATTGGAAAGTAAAATAGATAAAAAGAAAACTCTTCATTTGAGAATAAACCAAGCAATTAGTTCTAATGTTTTTGATAAAAAATCATGGGAGGCAGAAAAAAAAGAAATGCAAATAGAGTTAAAGTCTATTATGAGTATTTTTCATGATCAAATATTACAATCAGGTGACTTTTTTCAAGCTCAATTAGATTTAGTAGATCATAAAGGAAAGTTTTTAGATGAATAATATAATGAAACAGAGTGGCTCTTTTTTTCAGGGTTTATCAAATGCTTTTTATGTCTTAAAGTTTTTAAAAACGAACAAAAAGAATGTCGTTTACATTTTAGTTCCTTTTTTAATAAATATTATGGTTGGGATGTTATCTTTTTGGTTTTCATTTTCTTTTCTATCTAATTTTTATCCAATTATTTTTCCATCATTTAGTTTTTCTATTATTTTTATAAAATCATGTTTTTCATTATTATTTAATTTTGTGATTCATTTGAGTTTATTATTATCTAGTTATATTATTGGTTTTTCAGTTATATGTTCGGCATTTTATGGATGGATGGTTGAAAAGATTGAAAGATCACTTGGGTTTGAAAGCAATATAAAAAGTTTATCTATTATAAATCAGGTTAGAGATTCTATAGTTATTTCGGCTGTATTAGTTTGTATATCATTTTTAAGTATTATTGTTGCTTTTTTTCCAATTATTGGACCTATGTGTACCATATTTATAGGCTTTCCTTTACAGGCTTTAATTCTTGGTATTGAGTTTTTTGACTTTTCTCAATCTTTAAGAGGTATGACGATTAAAAACAAAATCGAATTTACAAAAAATAATCTAGGGGGAGTTTTTGCTTGTGGTTTAATTTCTCTTTGTTTTCTTCCTTTTCCTATTATAAACTCTTGTTTATTTACGATTTCTATATTAGGAGCTACTTTTCATTTTAGAAAGGTTCAATTTCAAAAGTTATTAGAGATTACTTATTTAGATGAGTCTAAAAGTTTAAAACTATTAAGTAACGGACATGAGATTTTAAAACTCAATGATCTAAAAGAAAACTATTTAGAATGTATTCATAAAGAAACTAAAGATATATATTTATTTAACATTAAAGGACATCTAACTAAGTCTAAAAAAGAGTAAGGATAAATTGGAACCAAATTTAAGAAATATAAATGATATCATTTCAGATTTAGAAAGTTTAGAAGAACAAACTAGATTACAAGCTATTCATGATTTATCTATTCATGATGATTCTTTTGTCTTACAAATTTTAAAAGATAGTTTAGAAAAAGAAGTTAGTATTCAACTTCGTTATGAAATTAGAAAAGTCATTCAAATATTTGAACAAAGAAATCAATCTAAACTTGTTAATATTGATGAGAAAAATAAAAAAAACTTACAAAAAGCATTTGAATCTACTGTTGATGATGTTTTAAATAGGGCTTTTTCGTATGTAGTTCGTTTAAAGTTGTGTGAATTTTTACCTGATATGTTAATGATTGAAAATTATACAAAAGATAGTTTTCATAGAAGTAGTATCGTAAGATTACTTGGGGTTGAAGGAAACAAAAATTTTCAATGGATTTGTCAATACTTAGAAGACTCTGATCCAAGAGTTATATCTACTGCTATTGAAGAATTAGAAAGAACTAAAAATACTCAAGCTTTAGCTCTGATTACTCGTTTTGTTTCACATAAAGATCATAGAGTACGTGCTACAGCTATAAAATCTCTCCATCATTTAGGTGATGATAAAGTTTATCAACTATTTTTAACAATGATTCAATCATCATTTATTGCTTATAGAAAGTCAGCTAGTTATGCTCTTTCGACAATTGAGCATAGTCAATGTATAGAGCTATTTTCTATTTTATTATTGGATAAAGAAGAAGATATTCGTTTACATGCTTTTGAATCAATTATTAAAAAGGCAGATCAACAAAACAATCAAGCACAAGAATTTTTAGACCAACTAGACCTATTAAACCCCCAAGGTTTATCAGCTGATAAGCTATTTGAAAGAAAAAAACTTGTTTCTGACAAAGAAGCTCTTATTTTTTTAAAAGAGACTTTTGATATTAAACCTAAAAAAGAAGTTACAGTTGATAAAAATTATTTTGACCAAACAAATGCTGAATCTGAAGAATCTATTAATGAGATTCATTTAAAACTAAGAAAAGAAAAAAATTATAAAGTGATTGCATTAGGAGTTTTACAAATAGCCCAATGTTATGGTTCTATTGATCAAAAAAAACAAATTTTAATGAAATATCTAACTCATCATAATGATAGAGTGCGTTCAAATACAATAGAAGCTTTAGTTCAAATTTTGCAACCAAAAGATAGATTGTTAATTGTTCCCTTGTTAAAAGATAATTCTAATAGGGTTATCGGAAACGCTATTTTAGCTGTATGGCCAGCTTTTGAAAAAAAGTCTATGGCTTCATTTAATGAGTTAGTTCATTCAAGGCATAAATTATGTCAATTAACAGCAGTTTATTGTATAGGTGAACTAAAGGATGATAGTTTGAAAGAACAAAGTTTAACACTTCTTCACTCTAAGTTTTCGCTTGTTCGTACTAAGATGGAAGAAATGTTAAGAGATCTTTCAGATATTTTAGTTTATAAAAAAGTTTATGAGCAATATCAAGAAGAGAAAGAGCAGTTTGATGAATAAAGCAATATTTTTGGATCGTGATGGAGTTATAAATAAAGAGGTTGATTATCTTAGTGAACCAGAAGATTTAGAATTAATAAATGGAGTTATTGAAGCTTTGAGTATTTTTCAAAAACTAGGATTTAAACTTATTATAATTACAAATCAATCGGGGATTGCAAGAAACTTATTTACAGAAAATGATTTAGATATTATTCATCAAAAATTAAGAGATATTTTATTAGAAAATAAGATAACTTTAGATGGTATTTATTATTGTCCTCATCATCCAGATATTCATTTAAAAAATGGAAATATAAAATTTTTAGGTAATTGTAATTGCAGAAAACCTAAAAATGGGATGATTTTACAGGCACAAAAAGACTTATCAATTGATTTTACTCAATCATTTTTGGTAGGAGACTCACTTAGAGATATTCAAAGTGGAAACCTTTGTGGTATACAAGGATTTGGAGTTAAAACCGGTAAGGCCTGTATTGGACTTAAAAATGAAGGTATTCATTTAGATGACTTATTAAAAGTAGCTAAGTATATTAAAAGTCACCCATAAATTTTATTCAAAATAAACACAAGAAAATAAATGTTTTAATTTTGATAAACTTATAGGTGACAGACATGTTCTTAAGGTTTAGAAGTATGTAGCTACACTAAATACAAAACCATCATTATTAGCTTTAGCAGCTGTATTAACATTAGAGTCTTCCCAATGATATTCAGCTTTATAAACGGTATTAGAATTAGGTCTATAGTTGATTCCAAAAACTGTTTCTTCTATATCACCTTTATTATCTAAGCCTTTAGCTGTGTCTTCGGCTCCAAGTCTTAAAATAGCTCTATACTTTTCATTTTTATCTAAGATATAATTAAGTTGAGCATACCATCCAGAAAAATCATAAGAGTTAAATCCAGTAGCTATATTTAAGTCAACATCTCCCCAAATGTATTCACCTTGAAAATCTAATTTATTATTAATAGGTCTTTCAATATCGATACCATACATTGTCATATCTCTATCACCAGATAAAACTTTAGCTGCATTATAGGCGCCAACATTAGCACTGTAATAAGATAAACCGAGTTGAGTATTTTCACTTAAAGTAAATCCTAAACGACCAGTAAGTGCTTTTGAATTATTATTTTCTGTTTTACTTTTACCTTTTCTTCTTAAGCTTCTAAATCCAGTACCAGAGTCTAAATTAAATTTACTGTCACTCATACCATTCATTAAATAAACTTCATATGAAATAGGGTTTTCTTCTGATCCAAATTCTCCAAAAAAACCAGCTCCAGAATCATACCAAGTACTAGGTACTATCTCTTTTAACAATTTTGGTCTTTCGGTTAATTGTAAAAGTGGAGCATCATGTAAATAATTGAGTCTACCCATAGGTATTAAAATTTGACCTACTCTAAAGCCAGCTTTTTCGTTGAAAGAATAATCAATATAAGCTTGTTCCATGCCAATATCACCAGTTGAAGCTGCGTGCTCAAACTCAAGCTCTGAAACAAACTTTACTTTTTCTCCTAAATCAGCTGAGATATCAAAAATAAAACGATGTTGGTCAAACTTAGAGTTAGAACCTTTTCTATTATGAAACTCCATATCAACATATCCACCAAAAGTTAATCCACCGGTGAAACTTTTAACAGGATTTTCATCTATTTGTTCTTCTTGAATTTCTTTTAGGTCTAAAATTTCATTTTTTAAATCTTCAATTTGATTTTGAAGCTTTTCTTGATCTGCTAACTTTTGCTCTAGTTTTAATAATCTTTCATAAAGAGCTTGATTATTAGGTGCAGCTTGATTGATAGTTACAAACAGACTGATAGCAAAAGTATTTAATAATAGTTTTTTCATTTTTTCTTCCTTTTTAATTTTCTATTTTTTTTTATTATATTTTTCCAAAATAAGATTCGTTCTTTATTTAATTTTGTTTTCTTTTTTTTTCTTAGTTTTTTTTTATCTTTTAGATAAATTTTGTACTCTTTTCCTAATTTTCTAAGATTTCTTTCTCCACCTTTTTTACTTTTATGGCAAAAAATACATTTTTTACCAGTGATTCGGGAATACCTTTTTGTTGCCTCTATTTGATAATTTATAAATATTAGTAATGACAGATAGACTATGATTTTGAATTTCATTTTCAACCTAATTTGTTAAAAAATAGAGGCTACAGAATGGCTGATTCTGTAGCCTCTCAACTAGAAAAGGAGTTAAACAAACATTTAACTTGTTCAAAAATTAAAATAACATAATTGACTTTGATATTCAAGTTCATGTTCAATTGTAAAATAAATTATATTTCAAATGCACTAAACCAAGTTTTCTTGTATTATATGAAAATAAGAAAACTATCTTTAAATTTAAAAGGAATGAGCATGTCATTAAAAGAACAAATCGAACATTACAATAAGAAATTAAGTGATTATACAAAGGCTGTATACAGAACATTAACCATGAGTATGGATGCTTTAAAAGATGAAGGTATTGAAGGTTATTCTTTTGAGCACATGGAAGATGATAATACTTTTATAGTTTCTAAAGCGGGTAATACAGCATTTTTTGCAATTGATTTAGAAAAGTATATACAAGCAGAAATTTTTGATGATGAAACCGTTGATGCTTTTCAAATGATATCAGGAGGAGAAAGTTTTTATACAGTAAAAATACCAGAATCTGAAATTAAAAAGCTCCATAATAGTTTTGCAACTGAAATCGATCATTTATTAAAAAACTTTGTTATTTTTGTTGAAACAGCAGTTTTAGGTGTCCCAGATGAAGAAGATCATTCAGAGTGTGATCACGATTAATTGACTCTATTAAATATTTAGCTTTAAATAAAAGCTTCATTTAATGAGGTTTTTATTTTTCTTCATAAAGCTTTGAGTTTATATAAAAAAATCTGTATAATATGATTTACTTTAAGTTTATTTATACATAAAATTAGTCACGGATATTATAACGATGATAGAAAATAAAAATGTTTTAGTTGCAGAAGATACTAGAATCAACCAAAAAGTATTTCGTCGTATAATATCTAAAGCTGGCTATAATGTTGTTATTAAAGAAAATGGCCAAGAAGCCTTAGATATTTTTTTACAAGAGCCTTTTGATTTAGTGATAACAGACATTATGATGCCTATTATGGATGGAGTAACTTTAATAAAAGAAATTCGTGCTTTAGATTCTGAAAAATCAAAAATTCATGTGATTGCTGTATCTGCTGATGTATCTGATGAAAATAGGCAAAACTGTTTAGATGCTGGTGTAAATGAATTTATCACTAAACCTATTGATGCTGGTGAATTTACTCAATTAATAAATATGGTTCTATTAGATTCATCCCACGACAAAACAGTAAATATTTTTTCTCCAAAAATTGATATGTCTATTATTGAAGATATTGCAGGTTCTGATTTAGAAGTTGTATTAGAAATAGCAGAAGCTATTTTAGAAGGTTTAGAAGAAGATACTTTAAAGTTTAAACAGGGTATTAAAAACTTTGACTTTGAAATGATTATCATGAACTCTCATAGAATTAAGGGCAATCTATTTCAAATAGGAGAAGAAGTTATCTCTAAAATGGCTTTAAATTTAGAAGACTCATCTAAACAAAAAGATATGGAGTCGATTTTAAAGATTTCGGATGAGTTTGTTAAGCGTATAGCTTTAGTAAATGACTTACTTCGAGTTTATATTAAGAGTAAGTGTTAAAATATTTTACTTTGCAAATAGTGTGACAATGATTGTCGTTTTTGTGTTTACCCTGGTCTTTTTTAACAATTACTCATCTAATAGTCGAAGGGGAATTTGAATATACAAAAATTTAGGACTCTTTTTTAAATATGTTCCATCTTTTCTAAGGCCATTTATTATAAAATCCTTTAGATCATAAAGTAGATCTTTTTTTGTAAAATGTTTTTTAAATTTTAGTAAGCGTTTTTTAAAAGTAAGAGTTAAAAAAATGTATTTCATTAGATCGTTTCAATATCCTCATAATTAAATTTTAAATCCTTCTCTTTCAAAGCTAAATCCATAAAGATATCTTTTGCTTTATCACTATTAATTACTCTCTTACAAGAGCTTATAAACTCTTGGTCTAATTCAAATTCAAGCTTATGATTTCCTTGTAGCCAATCTTCAAGTAGCTTTGTCAATACAACAGAATAGCTAAGGCCAACTTGGTTACAAGCCTTCATTACTTTCTCTTTAAAATTTTCATCTGATCTAACAGGTGGTAAAGTTGCTAATTTCATTTTCATCCCCTTTGTATTACATTGTAACACATAAGTATAAGCAACGTAATATAAAATTAGATAGTATTTAAGATTTTAAGATTAATTCTCTCTGGCAAGATAAAATCAGCTCAATTACATAATTAAAAAGTATATATAAACCTCTGTAAACGCAAAAAAACTCTTAAACCGAAGTTTAAGAGTTTTTTAAAGCTTTAAAAAGCATTCCCGAAATCAAGTCGGAGCCTCAGTGTTTTTCCATCTTCTAGATGTCTAAGTTTTGACACTTAACAAACTCTCTTGCGATTTAGTCTATCTCTAGAGTCTTTAGTTTTAACAATACCCAGTTACCCAGATCCCAATCTGTGGTTTGAACCACCCTTTGGTTTTCTTGTTAAGACCTACTTACAAGTTACCCTGTTCGTCCTCTTCTAATCTTACTAGTCGCTTCAGAGTTTCACCTCTAAAAGCTGTCTCCTGACTTCCTGATCTCTACGTTGCCGTAGATCTCTTTTATTTAACCGATCATCTTGAATCTTACGATCCTTTCTGATCAAGCCTCCATCTCAGATAATACTGAACAAATAAAACTCCATGTTAATGGACTTTCTATTTTTCATGATCACCTAAAACCAATCTTTCAATTAGATACTTGGCTTGTGGTCAAGTTTCTAAGGCCGGTTATCAGTATACGCTGACCCTTTCTTTGGGTTCATGTCGGTTTCCCTCYMATYTGGCGTTTCAGGTGATCTTGTTTGTCTTGCGACTCACATTCTCACTTTCGAGACCGTATTCTACTTTCACAGTAGCTAGCGGCTTTTCCAAATCAGATCCTTTGACATACAAGCTYTGCTCTCACATAACTCTTAAGTCCAGTTCCGACTTCAACCTTTACTCTTGAAGACTTCCCCTCACTAGACTGTAGTCTTTGTTTCCAAAGACGATTCCGATCATGTATTGTTTCAACACTTCATCGGGTTTGATCCTAATGAGTCCCTAGCGATTAAAAGACATCTCCTTTAACTAAGCTGGTTTCTCCTGCAATTGTTTTGGCTTTTCTGGAATTACCATTGTGGTCTTAGCTTACTTCTAAGCTGTACCTTCTTGATCTTGTTATTCATCATGTCGCCATGAYTTCAAACTGATCTACAAGGTGTTGTTCCCACAACTCTGGCCGTCTCACAAACAAGTTTGTTAGTGGCTCCCAGTGTAACCTTTTGAGCTTGTCCAGACCTCCTAGAAGATTTGTCTTTAGCTCGTTGCTCTCGGGTTGTTTTTCGAAAGCTGATCAATATGCCATAAACTAATGCCACAATGCAAGCTTTATTTTTATTTATTTGAAATTATTTTTAAAACTGGAGTTTATATTAATCCCTTACTGCTTTTTTTTAACTAACTTTTTTTAACTAAAAAAAACTAAAAGACTTGGCAAGTTAGCTTCTAAACTATATAATATAGAAGTAAGCTAGAAGGTATCGTGAGTGGACAACCCTTTTTCAAGAGTTGCCACAGTTCACTACTATTAGTATGTTGGCGCAACGAATAGCAAGAACAGAATAATAAAGGTTATAGACTTTTTAATTCTCCTCATAGATACCTCCTAGTTTAACTTATGCCTGCTAAAACCAACAGCAAGCAACCTAAGAAGGTCTTCTATTTTTCTTTTACTATCGTTTAAATAGTGAATATTTTAATGGTTTTGAAAGGGAAATGGGCTTGATCTTGTTTAAAATCTTTGCAATAGCAACAGACTACAGCCACCTTCGGTAAGCAGACATAGTAAAGTTTTTATGTTCCCTAAAATTGCAAAGCAATTTATAAAGAAATCGTAATTATATCAGTCTCTTGTTTAATAATAACAGGCTGAACTCTTAACTGATCAAAATAATCCATATCATCAACTACATACTCTACTTGAAAACCAAGATTAGCTTCAAAAATAAACTGTATTGCAAACTCATGGGGACATTCATTCAATTCATTTATAAATTGTAAGATACAAATTGACTTTATCGGAGTATTAATATAATTTTTCCAAAAATTAGTCTTATTTAAGAATACTGCCTTCGTATAATATTCTCCCATTTCAGGTAATTCAGTGAAACTAATATCTATACCAAATCTCTCAGAATCAGAAATTATGTGTAATATTTCCCCAGAATCAAATTTGAGTTCTAAGGGACCATCGCTATCTTGATTTCTTACATCTAATTCCCTATCTTCAAAATCTGAAGTTAAAAAGGACCTTTTAATACTTATGATCTTCTTTGATTTGAGATTAGAAAGTTCTGTTTTAATTTGACTAGGTAAGTTGTATTCCATATATTTTTCCATTATTTAATCGAAGTTAACAAAACTATAAAAATTGCTGAGGTTTTTAACCTCAATTATTTAAGCCCAAACTCCCTCCAATAAACCAATAACAAAATTTGGTTTATTAGAGCTTGGGGCAACTTTACCTTCATTCATAAATGATAAAACAACAGGAAAACCTCTACCCTTTATCGAAGAAAATGGATGAAAAGTTGTTGCTAACTCCCATAACCCTTGATTTTTTTCTGCTTTTTGCAATAATTTTTGAGCCTCTAATAATTTAGAGTTTTCAAATAAATGTACATTAGTTGAGTCAGTAGAGCTTACACCCTTTGTTCTATATAAAGCACTTGTCTCAGCCCACAAGTAATCTGGTAGTAAACAATCATAAAAATAAGAACCCTCTTCATTTTCTACAATCAATAACTTTTGTCTTTCAAAATCAAAGTAGTTTAATATTTGCATTGGTAATAGTTGTTTTATATCTAAACCAAAATCAAATCCTGCTTTGTAAATTGGACTTTTATCGTATAATTTAGTTAGCTCAAAGGGTATAAAGTAGCTAGAAAATAAATCATTTTGTAAAACTCTTTGAATTTTATTATTTTTTACTAAGTTCAAAGAGTTTTCTAACTCATCTATTGATTTTTTAGCGTACTCATCATAAACATATTTTTTATCTAAAAAATAATCTTTAATAAATAAAAAACATTTCTCAAATATTTGTTGTGAATCTATTTTTAAAGATTGATATTTTTTAATTTCTTCGCCCAAGTGAATATAAAAATGGCTCACATCATAAGGACCATAAGCAGAAAAATCTCCCATCATTGAAGCTCCACTAATGATAGCTTCGTACTTTAGGCTCACCTTTGAAAACATAATAACAAAAGCAGATAAAATTCCATCAACATCTACATGATTATTAATAACACAATCATAGTTAGATAAATCATTTAACTTTACATAATTAAAACAAATTTGAGTGGAGGTAGCTGCTTTATAAATATCTTGAGTATTATTTGGAATCCAGTGGCTTAACTCTAAATCTTTATTTATATCAATTAAAGTGCTTGTACCATCAACAAAAACACATTTTTTAGTCTCAATATTTTCTATTTCTTCATTATTATTAAATATAAATTGCATTATTATCTACTTTCTTAAAGATTCTACTAATTGCTCTATTATAAGTGAAAAGTCTTTTTTATCTTCAAATTTTCTAAATCTCTCTTCACCAATAAATAAGCCAGGGACAACATAATCTACATCAAATTTTTTAAGTTTAACTAAACTTTCAATCATTTGACTTTTATTTTCATCAGATACAGCTACTCTAAATTGACCCTCAGATAAATACAAAGTATCACCAGTAAATAAATAGTTTCCATCAATACCATGATAAAGGTAACAAGTGCTTCCAATAGCATGGCCTGGTGTATGTAATACTTCAAAGTCACTAAAAAGACTTGATTCATTATCAAGTAATATATCTATTTTACTATATTTCTCAACAATGCTTTTTTCAAGTTTATGACAAACTAATTCAGAAGAAAAGCTATCTCTAACATATTTTAAAACCTCACTAGCTTCATCTCTATGATTTAATATTTGAGCTTTAATCCCACCTTTTTTATCTATAAAAGTTTTAACTTTATCATCATATAAATGGCTTGAAGAGTACATTAAATAGTTTTCTTTTTTACCTTCAATTAAATAAGAAATAGTTTTTACACTATTATTAAAAGGTCTTTCGTCCTCTGTTACATATAAATCGTTTAATATTTTTTTCATTACAACTCCTTTGTTTTGTATAGAAACATTGATACAATAATTTAGACCAAATAAAAACGAATTAGACGATATATTGCCCAACAGTCTTTTTCTTAACTATTAAAAGGATAAAAATATCAAATTAAGATTAGCAAAAAATATTGAAATTTTTAGAAAACAAAAAGGTTTATCACAAACAGAGATAGCTAAACTAGCTAAAGTACCTCGTACTACTTGGACAAATTTAGAATCAGGAACAGCCAACCCTAGTTTAGATACTCTTTTAAAGGTTTCAACTGCATTACAAATTGGTTTAGATGAATTAATATCTCAGCCAAGCCAAGGCCAGTTTCATTTGTTCAAATCAAAAGATATACCTAAGTTAATAAAATCATCCGGTAGTGTTGAAGTTTATAAACTTTTACCCCAAGCAATATCTGGAGTTAGTTTAGAAAGGTTTGAAATGCAATCAAACTCTTTATTAAAGGGTATACCCCATCAAAAAGGAAGCACCGAATATTTAGTTTGTATTCAAGGAAGCATATCCATCTATCTAGCAGGTAGCCCCTTTCATTTAGACAAAGGAGATGTTTTTGTTTTTGAAGGAGATCAAGCTCATAGTTATAAAAATAATGGTTCGATAAAAAACTCTGCTATTTCTGTAATTGTTTTAAAGAGTGTTTGATAAACTCTATTTTATACAACTATAAATTTAAAGAAATACTGTCTATTCATGTTGTATGATAATGGACCAACTAATAAGGATATAAAATGTTTTGGAAAGTTACTAAACTTAAAAAATAGCTCACTAAAGCTATAACACCCTTTTATCATTTTCAATTTCTTGCCACTTTGTTTTATACTCTCCATCAGGACGATTTTTATATAGCTTTTTAAAACCATCAATCGCTTTAATTTTATATTTTTCTTTACGAGTTAGAAACCATAGTTCATAAAAAGCTTCTGTTTCATTTAAAGATAACTCACTTTGAGTCCAATATTTAGTATAAACTTCTAATTTTAAATGGCTTAAGACATTCACTTCTGTTTTATCCAAACTTTGTTCTTTGCAATGTTTTTTTAACTTTTCAGTCATTAGATAAATTCTAAAAGACATAGTATCTTTGTTAGCTATCTCTCTTGAGATTTTTAAGGCTTCTAGTGATAAGGGTAAAGCCTCTACAAACTTATTTTGTAAGCAAAGCGCCAAAGTTTTATAGTATAGACTAAAACCTAACAATAGTTTTATTTCATTTTTTTTACAAAATTTTATTGAGTAATCAAGCCATGTATAACACTCTTTAAAATTAAGTAAAAGCTTATATAAGTAACCGATTCCTTGGCTTGAAATAGCTAAGTCATACCCTTCTTTAAGTGAAGCAGCAATTTCATACTGAGACTTATAGTGTTTAATTGCTAAATTATAGTCACCAAAGTCCATATACATTCCGCCAACCATATTATGAGCTGTACTCATACCCGCTTTATCGTTCAGATGAGTCATAATTTTTAAATCATCTTGAAAAAGCTTCATGGCTTTGTCATAATCTCCAGTAACCCAATAATAAGTGCCAAGGTTTCCCTTTGAAGCAGCAATATTTCTTAATAAACCAATTTTTTGAGAAATTTCTAAACATTTTTGATAGAAGTCTCCCGCTTTTTTATGATGACCAGTATTAAAGTAAATACGACCCATAAGATTATATATACTATAACGCTGACTTATAAAGTTATCCTCTTGAACTTCTTTGCTTAAGCTTTCTAATAAAGACAATGTTTTTTTATGTTGACCCAAAAAGTTATAACTCTCAGCTATCAATTGTTTATTAGATATTTCTAAAGTTTTATACTTTTTATTTTGAGCAATCTTACATGCCTCTTTAAAATACTCTAAAGCTATTTTATATTTTGAACGACTTTGATTGATTCTCCCAATTTGAGAAATATATCTAGCGCTATAGTAGTTTTGATTATATTTTTTGCTTAACTTCTTTCCTTTCATTAAAAATTGCTCAGCCTCTTTAATCTCACCTTGTGAAATACAAAATTTTGCTAGTTGCAACATTACATCTAGCTTGATTTCTATTGTTCTTACTTTTGACAATAGATTTAAACATTTTTTAAAGTATTGTTGAGCTTGAGATAAGTCTCCTATATTAAAGCTATGACTACAAAGGTCTGCTTGTATTTGTAATTTTTGGCTATTTTTTAAAGCTATATTAAGGCAACTTTTTAGAGCTTTCCCCTGTAAAGAAAGAAAGTTTTCTTCTTGTGACTTTTTTGCACATTGATGGTAAGCATTAAAAGCCTTCATTTTTAAATCAGCTTTTTCGTAATGATAAGCTAAATCAAAGTAATTTGATGCCAAACTCTTACTTATTTGATTTTTTATCTCAAAAGCAACTTTTTTATGTAAGGTTTTTCTATGCTTTACTAATTGCATTTTATAAATAGTTTCTTGAACCAATCCATGTGTAAATAGATAATCCATTTTTTCAATATTTACTGCTAAATCTTGCTCTTCTAAACTAATTAATTTATTGCTAATACATCCAGTTTCTAAAACTTTTGTTACAAAAATTAATGAAAACTGTCTTCCTAAAATAGAGGCTACTTTCAAAGTTTTTTGAACTTTTTTACTTAATTGATCTACTCGACTTACTACTAATTCTCCGATTTCATTTGGTAAACTAATTTTGGTGTCTTTTAGTTTTATTGTTTTATTTACTTTATTCAAAAGTTTATGATCAATTAAATAGTGCAATAACTGTTCTAAATAAAAAGGGTTACCTTCACTTTTTAATATTAATAAGTTTAATAAAAAACTATCTGGTTTATTTTCTAACTTATTTACAATAATTTCAGATACAAAATGGTTTTTTAGTAACCCTAACTTAAGTTCAAAAAACTTTTTTCCATAAAATTGAGCATAATCAAACTGTTCTGGTCTAGTTGTTGTAAATAAAAAAATCTCTTTACATTGAACAAAAACTTTAGATAATATTTCTCTACTCTGTACAGATAACCAATGCAAATCTTCTATTAAAATATAACAGGTTTTATCTTTTGATTTTATCTTAATTAACTCACAAAGGTGTTGAATAAATAAATCTAATCTAACTTGTGGACTAAGACTTAAAAATGACAAATCATTTACGCTCAAGCCCAAAAAATGAGAAAATGAAAGATATATCTTTGCTACATTAAATTTTCGGTTATTTTCACCTAAAAAATCTAAACTATTTTTTAACTTTTTAGAGTCTGGTACAGCTAAACCTAATAAGCTTAATACAAAATTTCTAATACTTAACAAGGTTGAAAACTGTTCTGACTCTGCTTTAATCAACATCCATTCTATCTGGGGATTTATTTCAATAAAATGTTTAATTAAAAGACTTTTTCCCACTCCTGCATTAGCAACTATATGAACCCAGCTCTCTCTTCTTAAGATTAACTCCGATAACTTTTTAAGCTCTTTTTCTCTTCCTACTAAAACTTTATCATTTTGTATTGTTTTATATGATCGTTTTTTTAATTTAAAAAACTCCATTTTTTTTGAAAACCCTTTAAAACTAGACAAGCCCATGCTTTCAAAATCAAAGTCACTTTTAGAGCTATTATAAATTTGTTGGTCAACATATAAGTCATCAAAATCACCCTTCATCATTAAACGAGCTGCTAAATTTACTTTTTCACCTAAAACAGAGTAAGTACAACGCTCTTTGCACCCTAAAGGGCCAGCATAAACATTTCCTCTGCTCAACCCTGCTCTAAATCTTAAAGTTTTTAACTTTTGTAAGTTTAATATGAATCTACAGGCTCTGTGAGACATTTTTTCATAAGAGATAGGAGCCCCAAATAAAACTAAAGCCATTGCCCCTTTATCTCCAAAATCAAGTAAGTTTAATAGCCCCCCTTGTACATCACACTCAGCAATTAACTCTTTTATAAACAACTCTACTGAATTTTGACCATTTATAATATCCATTGAAATAAATACAGAGATTACATTTCTAAATTCACCTATATCATCTTGAAAATGTAATGCTTGAGGTAGTAACTTTTTAATTGTGCATAACGAATTTGACTCCAATTTTTTATTAATTATTTTTGTTAGTTTTGTTAATTTAAAAACCTGTTTAAAACCTGAGTCAATTTCATCAAAAGAAAACTCATCTAATTCCTCAAAAGAAAAAGTTTTAGAAACAACTACTTTATCTATCTCGCACCTTAACTCTGAATCAGTAGCCCCCTTTAAAGCCTTTCCTTGAAAGTAATAAGTCGAAGAAGTTTTTGTTGATAAAATAACCCAGTCTACTTGACCAAACCCTATACCAACTTTAATTGAAAAAAGAGGGTTATTTTTTAAAGAGTCTATTAAATGAAATGCACATTCAAGTACCTTTATTTTATCTTGATGAGTAAATATTGCTGTAAATGCGTCACCAGCAAAGTTAGCAATAAAACCATCATGATTATGAATATGTTTTACTAATGGCTCAAAAATAGAGTTAATTGTCTCACTAAGAAGTTCAACCCCTTCAAAGCCTTGTTGCATAAATTTTTCAGTAGTTTTTGTAAATCCTGATAAATCAGCAAATAAAACAATTCCATTAAAGTTTCCTCGCAACTGGTTTTTTTCAAACTTTCTTAAAAGCCAATCTGGCCATAGTTTTAGCAAAATAACTCCTTTTGATATTGACTATTATTTAATGAACTTACAAAAATTAAATCAAAATATCAAATAAGGTATTTAAACTTGCAACAAAGTACCCTGTTTTAAAGTAGTATTAAGTATGAAAGTAAAAAATTTAAGCAAATCATTATTAATTTTCGCTCTATTGCTCTGTGGCTGTGATAAAAAAGATGAAATCAATAACACTGATATACCAAATGAACAAAGTACTAGAGATTCATCAATAAGCTCTCAAGAGCCTGTAAATATAGTTGAACCAAGTATCGAAACTACAAACAACCAAGTAGAATCTGATGTAATAGCTCAAGCAACAAGTTTCTTACAGAATCATGACTCTCCATCATCAACAAATAATAACGAAACTCCACAAGTTACCTCAACAACAAGACAATGTGGTAGCAATGGTGAATTTTTTGAAGGAATCGAAACAGATAATAATTGTAATGAAGAAACTACAAATAATGAAACAACTCTTAATACTAATACAAATGGAGTTGCCTTTTGTTATTTTAATAAAAGTACCATTAGAGGCTCTTATCTAAAAACGTCTAAATGGGGAGCCATTGGTCATATTCAACGAGCTCTAAATATTAAAGTAGATGGTATTTTTGGTGCAACTACTAAAGTTAATCTTATAGCTAACCTAAAGGTAGATAACTTTCAGTGTTTAAGCAATCAACAATATCAAAACATTACTAAACTAACTCCTGAAAACTACAAAAAGAAAGCTGAAAACTTCTCTTATATGATGGAGGGTACAGACTACGATGATTTAGAATTTAATTATGGCCATGATGACGATGATCCATCTGGTGCTACTTGGGGACCAACAGGTATGACACTTCGTGATGGAGAGATTTCAAAAATTTTAAAACTAGCTCTTCCAAATGATGATGTAATTTTAGCTTTGGATAAACAAGAAGTTTCATTACTAACATTGTTATCTACTAAATCTGGTTCACAAGCTAAATCTCTCATCCGAAGAGAAGTCTGGAATAAAGGTAAGTCTGCTAGAAACCAAATGAAAGCTTTATTTAAAAAATTAGCCTCTATAAAATCTGTAAGAAAAGCTTTTGATACAGTTTCTGCTGAATCTATTCAACATAAACTTAAACACTACGAAGCATTTTTACAAAAACATCAAAATGTAAGTGAGATTGATTGGGCTATGTTTTATGACATATCCATACAAACTGGTAAACCACAGACAAAAGCCAAAGCTTTAATGAATTTAGCTCCTCCTGGTAAATACCAAGACACAGAAAAAAGACGACGCGCTTGGGCTGAGATAATAGCCAATCAAGTTTCTTCTCGTTGGAAAAAAGATCGTTTAGAGCGCTCTTTATTATTTGTTGGAAAAGACTCTCTTGCTAGAGCTTTTGGTTTAAGTGATAATAAAATATAGATATGGAAAAAGCTTTATTTACTTCGGTCAAAAGCTATGATTTATATGTCACTCAACCTCACTTTCTTGCCTAATTTAAATAGTTTTAATTTAGTCAAAAACTCAACAAGTTGAAAAATAATTATTTATAGTCCATTGAAATCTCTTTTGTTTTCAGTAAACTAAACATAGTGACTAATTAATGTTGGGGGAAATGATGAAACTATTAGATGACTTTAAAAAAGAGTTAAATGAATTTGTAGAGCAATCAAAAACAAGAAAAGAAAAGTCAACCTTTGGGAAACTAGCAGGTCAATTAAAAACTGAGTTTTCAAAGGAAATAGCTAACTTAATTAGTAAGGATAATAAAGAAAAACCTGAAGATCTAAACAAACCAGAGCAAACACAAGAAAACAAAAAATCTTCTTCTTTAAAACGATTCATACCGATCGACTCTGCTATTATTAATGATATCAAAGGAAACGTTGATAGTTTGGTAGGAGAGATAAAAGAAAATGTAGATGACTTTATGGAAGATACCAACTCCAGAAAAGAAAAATCTCTACTAGGACGAATTGCAGGTCAAATCTCATCCAATATTTTATACGAAGTAGACGAAGTTTATAAAGGACAGTTAAATGAAAAAAACTCTTTTTCTGAACAAAAGCCCCTTGTAGTTACGAGTCCACCTACTAATCCAAATTTAAATCCTCCATGTATTTATATTACTGAAAAGCATCGCAATAAAATTATATTAAATACAGAGAATATATGGCAAGTTTACCAAGGAGAAATAATCCAATGTAAGCATGACTACAACTACCTTCAACATCTTTCATTTGAGCGTATTCATAGTGCCGACTTTATTTACTGTAGTAATTGTTACTCAGTACTATACGGATGGTTTTGTAGCCCGAATGACAGTCATAATTACCCTTCTGTTAATTATATTGAAGGAGTAAATAATAGTACAATTAGCTTACGAAATCTCCTTAAAATATCGGGTCAAATGAATGACACTATTGAAAACTTAATTCCTCAACCACAAGCAATAAGTTAATCAAAACTTATTTCTTTATACTTAAACACCAAAGAAACAAAAAAAATAGCCACTTCAAATATTTGAAGTGGCTATTTTAAAATATAATTTTACCCACTAAGTGAGTATTTTAAATCTTATTTTATTTCATAAATCTTGTTAAACTTTTCTACATCAGCAGAAGAAACTTTTCGATCTACAATTGGTACAATATTACTACCAGTAATTGTCATGTATAAATCTTGGCCTCTGTCAGCACCTTGAAGATCAATTACAACGTTTCCTGATTCATCTGTTTTAGCATTAGTTACAAAGCTTAAATCTTTGTTATAAATAGATACATTAGCATTACTAATATTTCTTTCACCAGTTGCACTTTTAACAGTTGTTTTAAATGGCTGACCATTAGCTCTTAAACCGTTTGAAGTTTCGATTGCTTCTGGAATATCAAATCTAATTTTTAAAGAACCATCACCAAAGTTATTTGTTTGCTCAACAAACATTTTAAAACTTTTTGAATCTGGTCCGTATTTTTCAGCTATTTTTGACATACCTGTTAAGTTTAATGCACCAAAAGTTTTATGATCACCTTTTTGTAAAAGAGCTAAATTAATTTCAGCTTGCCAGTGGATTGGTGGAACCCATTGCATATTAGTTGAAGCAGCAGCGATTGCTACAGCACCAGCAAAGTTTTCTTTATCTCCAGCATTTAGCCATGCTTCAGCAAAGCTCTCTTTTGCAGCTGCAAAAGTACCGTTTACACAAGCAACACTCCAAATATAAGGTAATTTTCTACCATTATGTAATTTGTAAACATCTTGAATGTTAAATCTTGAACTTACCCACATACTTGAAGAACCATGTCCTAAGTAGTTAATTACAGACCGACCAGCATTTACAGCATCAGCAACTTTTGAAGCACTTGCAGATGGATCATAAACAGCGTCAACTTCATCATATGTGAAATCCATTAAGCCTGTACGTAGTTCTTCCATGTAAACATGATCTTTTGGATTACCTTCGTTAGATGCAATACCAGTTGCTTTTTTATACCATGCAGCATCATCACCTGTTTGTGGGTTTGCTTCATAGCTAATTGTTTTTGCTACTTGATAAGCAACTTTTTCTGCAGATTTAACAGAAAATCTTGAAACAACGATATCTAAAAACCAATCATCTCCAGCTACTAAACCATAAGATTGATCAGAGTGTGCTCGCTCTACTGTTCCTCTTAATGTAGGAATATGCTCAACATCACCAATTAAATGTACAAAGCTTAATCCACCCTTATCAAATTCTGCTTGAATAAATGCTTTTACATCTTCTGCAGTTTTTCCAACTGTAGACATATTTACCAAAGATACTTCTAAACCTGTTTTTTTCTTCCAGTCTACAAATGGCTGAGCAGCTTCTGCAAACTCATCATGAACGATAACTACCATTCTACCTGTTTCAGAAACTTTATCAACACCAAGTGGTTTTGCCATTAAATCATAATTGACAAAACCATTTGTTAAAGAGTTTATTAAAAATGAAGGTACTTCTTTTTTAACAGCAGCTTTATTATTATTTAAAGCTCCACTAATAGTTAAAGCTACATTATTATGTACTCTTAAAGTTTGAGTTTTTGCATTATACTGAAAAAAGTTAAATGCGATATTAACACCAGAAACATTATGCATAACAAAAGTATCTGAAACTTCTGCTAAAACATTATTTGGAAAAAAAGCATCTGTTTCATATACATCAGAAAAAGTATAATTAATTGTATCTGGATTAATATCTCTTGTGATGTGTCCTTTAGAAGAAATTAAAGGGTGATCTAATTTAATATCTACATAATCATCAGTAGCTATTGTAACTTGTGGTTTAGCATTATCAGATACTAAAAAATTAGTTGAAATTGCTGGAAGATCAGGGTTTCCTACCTGAGTTAAACCTACAAAGTTAGGAACATTAATAACACTATAAGTTTGTCCATCAACAACTTTTGTGTTTAGCTCATAACCAGGTACAGCTACATTAATTAACTGAGATGTATTTGTTTTACCAAAGCTTACTTGAAAATCAATATTTTGATTTGCTGTACCTCTAATAGCTGTTTGATTTAAAGACTGCCAGTCAGCAAATGCACTTGAGTTTAAAAGAGTTGCTAAAGATGCAAGAACTAAAGCTTTCTTACCATTTTTTAAGAAATTGTTATTCATATTTTTTCCTTTATAGATATCCACGTCATTATTCTATTTATCACAATGTTTTATCATTCTAATCGAGTATTCTAAAGTGTCAATGTTTCAAAGAAAATAGTGAAAGTCTACTTAATTCTGGTTCACTGTTTTTGGAAGGAGGATATAACACAAGAGGAAACGAAAGTTAATAGTAAAAAGTACTTCCAAGTTCGTGAGAGTAAAAAGATATTCAAGCGGATGTAAAAAATATTTTCCACTTAAATCTAAATTATTTCCTCAAAAAGCCTACAATCGCTTCCTACAAAAATAAGAATATAAGATTTTAAAGGACAGGTTTTGTTTTGACTTAGCTCCGATAGCTCTTGAGTTTTTAAATAATTTTCCATTTGAGATTTTGCTTCTAATCTCTTTTTTTCTAGAATATTTGAAGTTTTCCCAAAAGTTGATTTTTTTATATATTTCAACTCAATTGCAAATTGATAATTAACATCATAGGGTGACCTTTCAAACATTATTAAATCAATATATTTTCCTTCAACTTCATATTCTGACTTTATAAAATATAAAGCAGACATACTCAAATATGAAAATAGAATTGCTTTAATATATTTTTCATCAAAATTTTGAAAATCTCTATTAGACAAACCTTTTAAAGTTGTTTCACATAAAGAAATCAAAGTGCTTATATCACCCTTTTGAGATAAGTTGTAAATAGACCTTTTTAATTTACTCACATCAAATATAAGTTTAGACTCTTTTTCTATTTCTTTAATAAAAAACTTTCGATACAAGTTTTCTATTACAAGATTTGGAATGGATAAAACAGCTTCTTCACCTATTCTACCTTTTATACCCAATACTCCCATATAAAATAAAAGAGATAAAAAATCTTCTCGATCAAATTGTTTTTCTAAAGAAAATCCTCTAACAATGGAGGTATTAATTTCTCCATCACAAATCAATTGATCTAAATATTTTAAGTTTCTTTTTTTATCTGAAATTTCAAAAACTTTAGCTATCTTGCCATAATCTGATGCAATATTTAAATCCATCATATTTTCAGGAAACTCTCCTTCTCGTAAATAATTTGAAAGAAAATATAAAACCATATCTGAATTAAATATTTTTCGCTTAGCTTTTACTGAAAATTGATAACCGTTATACCATTTTTTCATAACCTCAATTAAACTTGAGTCTAATTTAGCCAGTTTTAATAAATCTAAAACCTCATTTTGATTAAAACCCATCATTTCATGAAAGCTTAAATCTAAAGTTAAATGACTCGCAATATTAAACCCACTAGTCAAGGAATCAACAGTAATTGGACTTACTCCTGTAATAAAAACTCTATCAACAACCCCTGATTGAGTACCTGTTTTTATTACTTCATAAAATTTTCTTACAAAACCATTTTCTGCAACTGAATTTAAAAAGTCATTGTACCTAAAAGATAAAATTTCATTCGCAAAATGATCGTATTCATCAATTAAGACATATAATATAATTTCTTTTTTTTCGGCTAAAGAAAAAAAGTGAGATAAAACTGAACTAGACTCTTTTATGTTCAAAATATATTCTATTTCATCTTCAAAAGAAGAGTCTGTAAAATACTCAAGCATTGCTTTTTTTATACCAATAATGATTTTATCTAAAAACCCTTTAATAGTACTCTCATTACTTTTAGTGTTTACACCCGAAAAGTCAAAATGTAAAATTGCATAAGAGTTTTTTAATGGTGTTGGGGTTTTACCTATATAATATTTTGWAAACAATAAATCAAAATCATTTTTATGAACACTTCCATAATAATAATTAAGCATCGAAACTAATAAAGACTTTCCAAATCTACGAGGGCGTAAAAAAACTAAAACTTTTGCATCTAAACTTTCTAACTCTTCTATAAATTTTGTTTTATCTACAAAATAATAATCTTGCTCAATTAAAGCTTTATAATTCCCGATTCCATATGGAAGTTTTATTTTTTTCATAAAATACACTTCTTAAAGTTCATTGACTTAAACTGCCTAAAAATAAAAAACCTGACTCAATTTCTCTAATAATAAGAGATATTCACAAGCAAAACACCTGTAACTAAAGACTTTTTTATTTTAACTATATTACACTTTATTATATAATATTAGTAGCTGTTGTTGGTAATATGGATAAGTAAATGACTAAAGAACTACATGCATCATAAAAAACACTAAACTTTGTTATCCCTTTCCTATTTGATCTAAAATTTTTAAAAGCATCTGGAATATAGGAGAAAATAAAGTTAAAGGCTGCATATGGTTATCTTTTAATTGTAGCTCTATAGAATTACTTTGGTAAATATGTTAACTAATGTCGTATATCTTCAAGACATAGTAAAGTTTTTTATGTAATATTAATTAAACATATCTACATTTATCAATTTTTAGATAAATAACAAAATTGGAGCAAAATTGAATAAGCATGGAAAAATTAACTATTTAGAAATTCCGGTAAAAAATATTAATCAAACTAAAGAGTTTTTTAAATCAGTATTTGATTTTAATTTTACAGATTATGGACCCAATTATACATCTTTCATAAATGAAGGAATAGATGGAGGATTTTACGAATCTGATTCGAAACCTTTTTCATCAAGTACTTGTGCATTAATAATTTTCTATAGTTCAGACTTAGAAGAAACTCAAGTAAAAGTTTCTAACAATAATGGTACTATAGTAAAAAAAACATTTACATTTCCAGGTGGTAGAAGATTTCATTTTGAAGATCCTAATGGAAATGAATATGCAGTTTGGTCTGAGTAATAATTAAGAGGTAAAGAAAATGGCATGTGATTTGGACTTTGTAAAGTTTGTTATTATTTTTCAAAAAAGATGATATTATTTTTTTGATTTATAGTATTCTCTGATATACGTAAGTGCCAAATCTTTGAATGAATCGGAGTATTTATTATTACTCGTTTTTCCACGCTTTTTACTAATTATTCCTTTGGCTCCATCAGATAAATATTTCTTTTTTAGACGCCTAATTTGCCTAACACTCAACTCTAATTGATATGCCACATCTTTTTCATAAAGATGACGATCAATCATTCTTTGAATCATCTCAACTCGATGTAATTCTTTCTTGCTCATAGCTATAATATCCTGCATTTATTGATCCTCCAAATATGAAGAACCAGTATAGTTTTTTTACTATAGGACATTTCTATTTGGGGGAATCAGGACACTATTATATTGGATTTACATCAATTGTAACTTTAAAAGAGTTTTTAAATCTCTACTTAAATTATTAGAAAGTAAGCTTAACTCTTGAGTTCTATATGGTTTTCCTATTTTCATTTTTTTCAAAAGAAAGTTATAATTACTTTGTTGTTTTTGATTCATAATAAATAATCATATTACATTTATTTTTATTTAAAATTAATGTAATAGCATTGAAAAATATAATTTAATAACCCATATCTAGCTCTTGAGATAAAGCAGTCAATTCATCTAAAGCATCTTCTCTTTTTACTAACATTCTTGTTTTATACTTCAATAAATCTTTTAATAATATTCGGCGATGAGTACCCACTCTATAAAAAGGAATCTTTTCTGTTTCAAGCAACTTAATTAAAAAAGGTCTTGATACATTTAGTATATTTGCTGCTTCTTGACTTGTTAACTTAACTTCTGTTGGATAAATAGTTAAAGCATTTCCTTTAACTGTTTGATCTAAAACTTTTAGAAGCATTTGTAGTATAGGGGAAGATAGGGTCAAAGATTGCAGAGGATTATTTTTTAGTTGTAACTCTATTGAATGATTTTCTTTCATATTTGATAACAAAACCCTAGAGCATTCTTCTTCATTTTTAATATCAATATCATTTGGAATTAAAGTATCTATAATTTGTGACATAATAGTTTCTCCTTAATACTATGATAGTTTATATTTAAAAACTACAATTGCTACATTTTTACTACACAAAGTGCTGCAACCCACAATAAGACTATTGTTAGTAACTGAAATGCCATAAAAGCTCTTTTTCAATGATAAGTGCCTATATGATTAAAGAAGATAATCCACCAAAAACAAAAACCAATTGGTCCAATATTGGTCCAGTAAGAAAAATGGGACTCACAAGCAAATCGCTGTAAGTCCCATTATATAAAGAGCGGAAGACGAGATTCGAACTCGCGACCACCTCGTTGGCAACGAGGTGCGCTACCACTGCGCCACTTTCGCTGATCTGCGCTAAATATAAATCTTTTTCATTCAAAAATCAAGTTAATTTTAAATTTAACACTCAAAGTTAAGTTTACCAAAGACCTTGGTCTGCTTGTTGATCGTGGTAACCAATTTGAATTGTTGGCTCTTGGGCTAATGTTTTATTTAATTCTACAGGCTTTTTAACTTTTACCACTTTTTTCAAAGAAGCTTTTAAAGTTTTTTTAACTGGTTTTGTTGCTTTTTTAACTGGTTTACCTACTAATTGAGCTAAAATATCTTCTTTTGCTAATCTAGCTTTATAAGATTTTTTAATTAACTTCAATGCTTCTATTGCTTTTTGCGTAAACATAAGAGCATTGCGTGCTCCTTTTTCAACAGAAATAAAGTCTGCAAATTCTCCTACATATTTTCTAATAGTACTTGTACCAATTTTTGTTTTTTCACTTGCTTGCTTTAATGTTAATAATGTTTCCATCATATTTCCTTTTTTATGTTATCTGTATTTTTTATTAACTTTTAACTAAATAACAAATTATTTGATCTCGCTACCTAGCTACATATACTTTAACTAAAGTATACTAGAAAACACAAACTCTGTGGGATAAAATGAAAATAAAGTTAATCATTTTTACAGAGCCATAAAAATCATGTTATAGGTGGTATTTGATGTGTCGAGGGCTCTAAAATCTGCATTTAATCGTCTTAACCAACTAAATTTAAACTTTTAGTGAGTTCCACCATAGAGCAATTCATTATTCAAGCTTATTTAATTTTTCTCTCTCAAGACCGAATTAAGTAATAACAAGCACTTTTAAACATAAAGTAGAAATCTAATTAGAATTGCTTGAATGAAAATGATAAACTAAAAACCTTTATATAAAGCGGAGTTTAAGTTAATAAAAAGTAATACTTTAAACTCTAACTTCATGGTAAAAATATTAAAATTGAGTTGGTCTTATTTTGAGTGATGTAGAAATAGATATACATTTAAAGAGTAAATTAAATAATAAAGAGATTCCTCTTGGTGAAATACTAAAAGAGAAAGGCTTTATTTCTATAGCTCAACTAGAGGAGGGTCTTGAGTATTCTCAAGAAAATGATACTTCTTTAGGAGTCGCTTTATTAAAGCTCAAGTTTATAAACCAAAGCCACTTAAAAATTGCTCTTGAAGATCAAGCTGCAATTAAAAAAATTAAAAAGAAAAAGTCCACAAAAAGACGACGACTTGGTGACATTTTAATGGCTGCTGGTACCTTAACAGAGGAGCAATTATCAGGAGCACTCGAATTTAGTGTTGCTCACGGTGTCAGAATTGGTCAAGCCTTAGTACAACTCGGTATCGTAACAGAAGATGAGCTCGCAAAATGTGTTGGTGAGCAATTAATGATTCCTTATATTAAGTTATCTAAAACGCCTCCTGATCCATTAATACTAGATCGTGTAACTTCTAAAATGAGTGAAAAGCATTTAGTAATGCCAGTAAAGCAAGAGGATAACAATCTATACTTAGCTATGGTTGACCCTCAAAATATTTTAGTCATTGATGACATAGAAAAATCTACTGGGCTCAGAGTCATTCCGATGATTGTTGCTGAAAAAGATTTTAAGGCAAGTTTTGAAGCTTATTATGGAGAGGCTGCACAGGCTGGTAATTTAATTGAAATGATTGATGGTGAAGACGATCAATCCATGGAAGATTTAGCCGGTGCCGACTTTGATGAAGACTCAGCTCCAATTAAAAATTTAATGAATAAAGTAGTTGCAAGTGCTGTTAAATTGGGTGCGTCAGATATACATATCGAACCATTTGAATACGATATTGTTATGCGTTTTAGAGTCGATGGAATGATGAGACCTGGCCCAGGTCCTTTTCCTGTAAAAGTTGCTGCTCCAATCTCCTCTCGAATCAAAGTAATGTCTGGATTAGATATCTCAGAAACCAGACAACCACAAGATGGTAAATTTCGTATGTCTTTAAAAGGTAAAGTAGTAGATGTTCGAGTATCTACTTGCCCTACTAGCTGGGGTGAAAAAATTGTTATGAGAATTTTAGATCAATCAGGTAGCAGATTAAGGCTTGCTGATCTTGGGATTGATCCAGAAAACATGACTACTTTAAACAATGGACTAGAAGCCCCCAACGGAATCATTTTGGTTACTGGCCCAACAGGGTCTGGAAAAACAACGACTCTTTACTCTTCATTAGTCAGCTTAAATAAACCTTCTGTAAACATTCAAACAGCAGAAGACCCTGTAGAATACGATTTACCAGGTATTGCACAGTGTCAGTGTACTCCCGAAATTGGTATGACTTTCGCTAAAGTTTTAAAAGCTTTTTTAAGACAAGATCCTGATATTATTTTAATTGGAGAAATTAGAGATCAAGAAACAGCCGAAACAGCTCTTAAAGCTGCTTTAACGGGTCACTTAGTGCTTTCAACCCTTCATACAAACTCTTCTGTTGAATCTATTGGTAGATTAGCTAACATGGGAATAGATAAGTTTTTGATCACCTCTGCTGTTAGAGTTATTTTAGCACAAAGATTAATGCGTAAAATATGCCCTGAATGCAAAGAAACCCAAAGAATTTCTAAAAAAAATATATTCGCTACTGGCATCAATGAACGAATAATGAAATTTCAGGCTCTAACAAATTACAATATAAACAAACTCGGTTTTTATAAAGCTGTTGGCTGTAAAACATGTAATAACATGGGGTATAAAGGCAGAATGGGAATCCATGAAGTCATGAACATGACAGATGCTATGGCTCGTGGCGTTAATCAAGATTTATCTGTTGCAGAACTAAAAATGATTGCTAAAGAAGATGGAATGATGAACCTTCGAGATTGTGCTTTAATTCGTGCTATTGAAGGTAAGTCAACTCTTGAAGAAGTTGATCGTTTAACAATTAACGAAGATAAACTTGGTGCTTCTGATATAGATACAAGTCTTGTTGACGAAATCATGATTCGCTCTGGCTCATGGAAACTAACCAGTAAAGAGCTGCTACAAAGAAAAAAGAGAAAATTATTTATTCCTGGAGAAGCAGGTAATCTTGATCCATTTTTTATTGATAATGATTTATTAGCAGTAGAGGCCGAACTCAAAAAAATGGAAGATAATGAAAATGATGATGAATCTAATGATAGTAACGTTTCTAATGGAGTTGTAAACCCCGCTATCTTTGAAGATATTTTAAGTGAAATAAAAAGCTTTGGTAAAGGCCAATCTGGTGGTATAAATACACAAGTTGTTTTAGAAGATACAAAAACTTCTCTTAAAGGTTTACAAAATGGATCTCCTGAAAAAATTAAATCCTTAGCCTCTAGGTTATTTACTAAATTAGACTCTCATTTAGAGCTTATTAAATATCATCAAGATGACTTACAATTAATTAAAAAGAAAGTTCCATTAAATCAAGCTATCTCTAAAGACGTTTACGGACGTATTCCAAAAATTGCCGCCAAATTATCTAAAAAAATTGGCAAAAAAATTGATGTCAAAAAAATTAAGTTTTCTAAAGATTTAGATAAAGCCAAATTTTTTATCGCTGCTGATTGGGGGCAACTTAAATTTGCCTTTGAACTTGTTCTAGAAAATCACTTAGAAGCCCTTATTAATGGCGGTGGATTAAAGATTAAATCAAAATTAGTAAAGTCTGATACAGGTGAATCTTTAGAGGTTATTTTTCATGATAACTCGCCACTAAATAAAACTTCATATAAAAATGAAGTCATCTCTGCTGGCTTTACAAATAAAAAAGGACACCTTGGTTTAGGCTTAAGTGTTGCCCAAAAATTACTCGCTGCTCACAATGCTAAACTAGAAATTCAAGTTTTAGCCAAAAAAGGTTGTCAAACTAAATTAATTTTTTCTAAGAAATAGACGAAAAGACTTCTAAGAACAAAAAAATGTTTAAGTTCATAAAAAACTTAAACTATTTAACGCAGAAAAATACGCAGCACATTCGCAGGAGCATACGATGATCAAGCTATCATGGACGATTCTTTTGGCATCCCTAATTATATTGCCTAAATCTCACTCAGAAATTCATTTATCTGGAGCCTACTCTTTTTTATATAATAATGGTGATGCAAAACGCCAAAACTACGTAAGTGGTGGGCATAATGGTAAATCTTATCGAGGTTTTCATGTAAATAAAATGGAGTTTTACGTAGAGGGTTCGTTAGAAGACGATATAACTTGGTTCTCAGAATTTGACTGGAACGGATCAGATAGCCCTAAACTCGCTTTAGCTTATTTACGATTTAACAAAGCCTTTCAAAAAAACATTGTCATTGATGCTGGTAAAATATTAAACCCACTTGGCTTATTTTTACAAAGAAAAAGCTCTCATCAAAACCTATTATTTGGCTCTCCCCTTCTTTATGATTACCATACAACAGTAAGATCAGATGGAGTTGTTGTAAATGGAGCCCAACTAGCTGGCCTTGCTGGATTAGGGGGTAGCTTTACTAATTACGCTAATGCACCTAGTAGCCAACAAGGCTTAACTATGATTGATCAAGACTACCCAACAGGTGTCATGGCTTATTCACGAAAAGATAATGTTGATTATTATCTAGCCTTTACCAATGGAGCTATATCTCAAGCAGAGCCAAATGATAGTAACTCTAGTACTAATGTATTGTTAAAAATGTCTTACGTAGGGGCAAAAAATACAAGAGTCGGTTTTAATTACTCTACTGGAGCTTATTTAAATAGCTCAGTTGTTGTGCCTGCTAATCGTTCAGCAAATGATTATCGTCAAACATTATATGGTCTTGATTTTCAATATCAAAAAAGTAGATGGAATGTGATGGCTGAATGGATGGTATCTAGCTTTGAAACTCCTAATATCGCTAGTGATTTAGATTCATATGGATATTATTTAGAAACTCAATACTTTTGGAATGAAAGCTTTTATGGAGCTGTTAGAGTCGGAGGTATTAACTTTGAAAACATCAATACACCTCTTGGTAAAATGTCTTGGGACTCTAATATTTCTCGTACAGAGCTTGGTATTGGTTATTATCTCAACGAGCAAGTATTATCTAAATTTTATCTACAATTAAATGAAACTGATACAACTGACCCTAAAGATAATTTACTTGGTTTTCAGTTAGCTGGGACATTTTAAATGATAGCTGTATTACAAAGAGTTTCAAAAGCATCAGTGGTAGTTGATTATGATGTAATAGGAGAGATTAAACTTGGTTTTTTAGTTTTACTCGGAATCGCCCAAGAAGATACACAAAAAGACTTGGACTACATTATTAAAAAAGTTACAAAATTAAGAGTTTTTCCTGATGATGAAGGAAAAATGAATATTAGTTTATCTGAATTAGGTGGAGAGCTTTTAATCGTCTCTCAATTTACCTTATTAGCTAATATAAAAAAAGGAAACCGGCCTTCTTTTAACTTATCTGCTCCTCCAGATATTGCAAAACAATATTATAATTTAGCAATCCAACAATTTAAAGAACTCGGCTTTTATGTACAAAGCGGTGAGTTTGGTGCAAAAATGGAAGTTGCACTCGTAAATGATGGACCAGTTACTATTATTTTAAACTCAAAAGATATATAAAAATAGGCAAAACATTCATAACTTTTTTTTAGATATGATAAAATACGGATGCAATCCATTTTATTAAATCAAACTTTTATGAAAACCATATTTTTATTTTTTCTTCTCTTCAACCTCAACCTTGCTAGCTCTTTACAAAAACAGATTCAAAATATTGACAACCCTCAATTAAAACCAATTTTTCAACAGCTACTAACTATTATTGAAAAACAAAATAAAACTATACAAAAACAAAATCAAGAAATAATCAAACTCAAAACCTTCAATAAAAATAAACTAGATAACTTAGAATCTGAAATCCAAATACAAGCTGATGAACTAGAAGAAATTCAAAATAAAAAAGATTTTTCTTTGTCTATAAAGGGTTATACAAATACAGACTTTGTTTTCAAACAAAAGAAAAACAAACAACAAATAGATAGTTTTGATCAAGCAGAAACAACCTTATTTTTAAACGCAAACAAAGATAGATTTAGATTTTTTTCAGAAATTGAATGGTCTCACAGCGGAACAAATATTCATCAAGAAAGATCATGGATTGAGTATCAAAGTAATAGCTCCTTAAAACTACGTTTAGGACAATCTTTAATACCATCTTATTGGAATTTAAACCATTACCCGCACGTAGCTATAAGTATTAATAAACCTTATGCTGTAGGTAAAATTATGCCTTTCAATTATATAGGCGCTCAAATTACAGGGCAAAATGAATATAAACAAGCTAACATTGAATATATTTTATATACAGGCAATGGCATCGACTCTATTGATAACCCTACCCCTAGTTTTGCTAACAGCTTAAATGGAACAGGAAGAGATAAAAATAGTTCAAAAGCTTTTGGACAAAAAGCTACTTTTAGTTTTCCATCCTTTAATCATT
This sequence comes from Candidatus Cloacimonadota bacterium, assembly GCA_002402105.1. Lineage (GTDB taxonomy): Bacteria > Muiribacteriota > UBA6191 > UBA6191 > UBA6191. Next base: position 85,406 of record NVVD01000013.1, on the reverse strand, counting down.
TAGACTTTAGTGTTCATCATTATAAAGATAGCAGAGACCTTAATTATTTGGGTATACCATTACTTAACCGAGGAAGTTATGAGGTTTATCAAATTGAAAGTAAATTTACAAGTAAAAGGTGGGACTTACTTTTATCTCATACCCAATCAAAATTAAAGTCTCAAGGACTTCGATCTAATAAACAATACTCTAGCTACTATCAAGTTAACTACAATGATAATAGCCCACTCAACTACTACTTAAGGTTCGAGCATATTGATGCAGATAGTAGCCTCAATAGTATATTTGATCAAAGTAGACAATTAATAGGACTAAACTATAGATATAAACCATATACAGGAGTAAAACTTGAGCTTCTTACTATCAAACCTAAAATATTAACAAACTCTTCTTACAATGAATTTTGGACAAGCCTATATTTTGCTTTTTAAAATAACCTTTATTTTACCCTTTTTACTAATTACGTTTATAAAAGCCTCTGAAAACCAAACAAATATTTGGCTTATCACAAATATTAAAACTAAAGTAAACTCCATCTCTAAAAGAGATTTAAAAGCTCTTTTTTTAATGCAAAAATCAAAAATAACTCAATTTAATTTAAGTATCTTAGAGTATCGTTTTGATTCAAAAGTTCGTAATCATTTTTCTAAAAAATATCTTAATATGAACAAACAACAATTACAAAAGTATTGGATGACTCGATTTGTAAATATTGGACAAAATGAACCCGTTAGTAAAAAAAATTATAAAGTCATAGAATATAATTTAAGAAAAAAAGTGAATATAATCTCTTATTGTTTTATTCAAAAAAGTTTACACCCTAAACTAAAAAGAGTTATTATTACTCCTTAAGGTGCTTGTAATAATTTTATTTCAACTGCACCAATCTTAAAAGGATCTTTTTGAAATTAAAAGTAAAACTTATATTCATACTATTAGTCATGGGGTTATCACCCTTTTTTTTAGGCTTTTATTTTTTACAAGCTAAGTTAAAAAAAGATTTACAATCTTCAGTTTTTTTACAGTTTCAAGATATCTCTAGAACACTTGAACACAGTATAGACACCATACTCAACGATCATAAAGATAATTTAGACTTTTTAGTTTCGCTTCCATCATTTCAAGACCAGCTTTTAGAAGACTGGGATAAAGATAGTATTCTAAGAAAACTACTTCTTCAATTTAGTTTAAATAACCCACTATTTGAAGAAGTTTTAGTTACAAAAGGCACGCAAAAACAACTAAGATACTTCTCTTCAACTCATCCCAAAAGAACAACCCTCAAACCCCCAAATAATATTCAAACAAGTAAAAGTTTTTCTATTAATTTTTCAAAACTTCTTAATACCAAAGTCATCAAAATTTATAAGTCATTTATAGGACAAGATGGAGAGAATCATACTCTTCAAGCCTCTATTCGCTTAAGTAACTTATTTAAAGCTATTTTAGTATTACACCGCTATAATTTAGAAAATATCTCTCAACGAAAAATAATCTTACTTGATCAAAACCATTCCATTTTATTTTCATCTCATAGTTTTAAAAAACAAGCCTTGCTCTCATCTATTAAATCTATTACTAAAGACCTAGGAATATTAAAGTTAGATAAAGTTAAGTATCTTTACCATAGAGGAGAGATTTCTCAAGTTAAATGGAAAATACTAATCTTAAAAGAGTACAAAGTAGCTTTTGATAAAATAAAAAAAATAGAAAGGCACTTTCATACAGTTGCTTTGGCTTTAAGTGTTTTTATATTACTTCTTGGAAACTTTCTAGCTACTTTATTACTCAAACCTATTGAACAATTAATAAAGCTTTCTAAACAAATCTCTTTCGGAAACTTAAAACAAATCAAAAGCATCAATCGAAGTGATGAAATAGGAGAGCTAGCACAGTCCATGAATCACATGGCCCTATCTATAAATACTCATCAAAAACATGAAAAAAAGTTAAAAATTCAACTTCAAGAATCTTTAGATAATATAGAAGTGACAATCAATAACAGAACAAACAGCTACCTTAAACTAATTGAAGAGCACCAAAGTTTATCTAAAATGTTAAGTCATGATATGGGAAACTACCTAACAAATATTTCTTTAAAATTTGAAGAAATATCATCATCTTTAACCTCAAATGAGCAACTTGAAATCAACAAATTAAATCAAGAAGCCCATAGCTTTTTAAAAAAAGTTTTAGAGTTTTCTTCAATCAATGAAGGATATTTAGAAATTAACTTAGAAAAAATTTTAATTTCAGACTTTGTCCAAGATATTCAAACTTTATTTTCTAATAAACTCCATCAAAAATCATTAATTTTAGATACCAGTAAAGTAGATGAAACTTTAAGTATCTTTGTTGATAGAGAATGGTTTTTATTTAGTGTATTAAATAATATCATTTCTAATGCTATCAAGTTTTCTAATAAAGGTAGCTCTATTATTTTAGAAACTATTACTAATAAAAAAGAAGTTATCCTTATAATTTTAGACCATGGTGTTGGTATTGAAAAGTCAAGGCTCTCACAAATATTTGATGGTGGTAAAAAGACTTCAACTCTTGGTACACAGGGTGAAGTTGGCTCGGGGTTTGGTTTAATTCTTGTAAAAAAGTGGATTGAAAAGTTCAATGGAAAGCTAAATATAAATAGTAGTACTCAGATAAATAGCTCTTATACTAAAGTCTCTATTCATTTACCCCTTTTAATTAAAAAATACTAATGTTAATGTTAAATCATGAAAGTTTTAATTATTGATGATGAAACTCGCCAGGGGCTGCCTTTACAAAAACTTCTTAAAAAAGAAGGCTATGTAACAGAATACTGTAGCGACCCAAATGAAGGTTTATATCAATTAAAAGAGATTTCTTATGATTTACTTCTTTTAGATTTAAATATGCCTAAATTAGACGGTTTTGAGCTTTTAAACCAATTGAGAAACTTAAATATTAATACTCCTGTAATTATCATCAGTAGTAGATGTGGTTTTAATGACAAAATCAATGGTTTAAATATTGGAGCCGATGATTATCTGACAAAACCATATAAGTTTGAAGAGCTACTAGCAAGAGTCAAAGCTCTTTTAAGAAGATCTAAAAAACAAATAAATTCATCTATAAAAGTTGATGATTTAATTGTTGATATATCAAAACGCTCTGTTACAAGAAATCAAAAATCAATCAACTTAACCACAAGAGAATACAACCTCTTAGAGCTATTTGTACTAAATATAGGTAAGATTTTAACTCGTCAAGAAATTTTAGATAATATTTGTGATATAAACTATGATAAAGATAATAATATCGTAGATGTCTACATCGCTTACCTAAGAAAAAAAGTAGATAAGGGCTCTGCCAATAAACTCATTCACACTAAAAGAGGTGCAGGTTACTATTTAGATATTATTTCTTAATTTTAATCTTATATTAATAATTAAAATATATAGTTAGATATATCAATTTTTTAAAAAGGAAAATCTAATGAAAATTTTAAGTTTATTCATCTTATTTACACTCTTCAACTATAGTATTAATGCCACCAAACTATATAGAGGCAAAGCATCAAATACATTTTTTGGATATAGTAATGTTCATAACTTTACGGGTAAGGTAAATTCTACTCCTTTTAAAGTAAATCTTGAAGGAGGTTTGTTAGATTTTTCTGTAAGTTTCCCTATCATTGAAATGGATACAGATAATTCAAAACGAAATAGACAAATGCAGGGTATGTTTGCTCAAAAAAAGTTTCCTAAGGTAATCACTAAATTTACAAAAGTTTCTTTAAAAAAGTTATTAAGTACAAAAGAGTTTACACAAAACTTTATAATCAATATTAGAGCAAAAGATTTTCCTGCTACTGCTACTTTCAAAAATATTATTGAAAGTAAAAAAAAGTTAGAGTTTGATGTTGAGTGTACCCTACTACTTAGAAAAATTGGTTTACGACCTCCATCTATGATGTTTGGAATGGTAAAAGTCAAAAATAGAGTCGATACAAAAACTCATTTTGAATTTAAAAAGTCTGCTCTAGCTATAATAAAAGAAAAGCTTAAAAAAACTATTAAAAAATAATCTTTTCAAGCCTTATTAAAATGCTTAAAAGTTTAGGCTAATTAAATACTCTTTCTATCTCTTCAACACTTGTTTTACCCTCAATTAATGCCTCAATTGCTTTAGATTTTAATGATTGATGTTTCTCTGATAAAAAATACTCCATTAAACTTTTTTCATCGTTATTTATCATCATTTTTTTAACCTCTTTACTTGGATTAAAAATTTCATAAACCCCAAAGCGCCCTCTATAACCCGTGTTATTACATTTATCGCATCCAATTGCTTTTTTTACTTTACTATTTGCTTCTAATCCAAGTGATTTTATTATTTGAACATCTATAAGATCATCTTCACTACAATGCTTGCATAAGTTTCTTATTAATTTTTGACATATGATTCCAGATAAAATAGATGACATCAAACTAATCTCTACTTTTAAATCTAAAAGAAGTTTTATAGTTTCAGCTATAGACCCTGTATGAAGTGAGCTTAGTATTAAATGCCCTGTTCTTGCAATCGTTGCAATATACTCCATATTTTCTTCGTCTCTAATTTCTCCAACACAAATAACATCAGGATCATGTCTCATAACAGTTTTTAAAGAGTTTAAAAAAGTCATACCGCTTTTTACTTTTACTTGAGTGTGATTGACTCCATCAAGCAAATATTCAACTGGGTCTTCTACTGTATGAATAGCCATTGTTTCTCTTTTTGCAAAGTAATCAAGAGCAGAGTATAAAGTCGTTGTTTTTCCACTTCCTGTTGGCCCACAAATAAGCACCATACCATAAGGTTTATTCAAGATTTTTTGAAACTCTTCTAAATCTTTTTTATTAGTAAGTACTCTATTCATATCTACAACTGCTTCAGAGGTTCTTAAAATTCTAATTGTTATTTTTTCTCCTCTACAAGTTGGCAGTATAGAAATACGAAAATCAACACTCTCTTTATCCACCTCTAAAATAGAACGACCATCTTGAGGAATTTCAGTTTGTGTAACATCAAGACCTGACATGAATTTAATTCTAGTTAATAAATAACAATAAATGTCATTATTAATCTCTTCTACTTTTTTTAATTTACCCTCTAATCTAAAAAATACATCTATTCTTTTTTTTTGAGGTGAAAAATGGATATCTGAGGCACTCTTTTTCATGGCGCTCTCTAAAATAGATTGAACCAAATTATTTGCTTGCTCTTCTTTATTTTTTTCTTGTTTTATTGAAGTCATTTTATTTCCTTTATATAGCTTTTTTACGTAAAATATCTGAAAATTCTATAATTTTATTGCTTGAATAAATACTCTTTTGCTCTATTTGAGATAAATAAGAATCAATCGACTCTTTTCTAAATCTTAATTTTCCGTTGAGTTCAAAGTGAGGTAGTTTAGATAAAGTATGAAATATATCTTTTTCACTTACTTTTAAATAAAGTGCTAACTCTGCTAAATCAAAAACTTCAGTTTCATTTTTTTCTGAGGTCTTTATTTCTTTGGATGATCTAACAATTTGATTGTCTATTAATCCGCTATCAGACAAGCTTTCAATAAAGTTATCACTCTCATCTTGTATACACTCTTTAATAAAAGTATTTTCATTTAGTAACTTTTGGCAATTTATACAAGACTCTATGTGTAAGTTAAACTTTTGTTTTTTTGAATCTTCTATTTCATCAAATAAGTAATCCATTAAACTTTCTATATTTAAACATTCAGATTGCATGTCTTAACCTCCTTTTTAAAATAATAAAACAATCATATAAACGATATTTCACTGTACTTTCTTTTATATCTAAAAGTTTTGAAATTTCTTTGAAGGTTAAATTACTATTAAATTTTAATAATAAAATTTCTCTTTGACTTGGTGAAAGTTTTGAAATTTCATCACTCACAATTTCTGATGTTGTTTTTTCAATCACAATGGACTCTGGCGTTTCTTGAGTAAAAGCTTTAGATAAATCAAATGAAAATGATTTATTTTGTTTGTTCAGAAACCTGTTTTTCTCATTACGAGCTATTGTGAATAACCAAGGTTCTATATTTTTATCTAAATCAAATTTATCTAAATTTTTTTGAACCCTAATAAATATCTCTTGTAAAATATCTTCGCAGTCCTCTTTAGATATTTTCATTTTAAATAAATAGCCAAAAACTCTCTTTGAATAAGTTTTAACAATCTCATCTAAACTCAAGTGCATATAACTCCTTTCTTTTGTAATCATTTATCTACTCAACTACATAGAATACCCAAGCACTTACAAAAAAGTCAGATTTATTTTTTTGATAGCTTAAATAAAGGAATAATACTCAAAGAGTAGAACATAGCTAAAAAAACTCCGATAGCTATATTTAAACCAAAGCTAGAGACCCCTCTTTGATGAGTAAATATTAAACAACCAAAACTTAAAATTGTAGTCAAAGATGTAAAAATAATAGCTGAATAAGTTCTTTTTAAGTTTTTTTTCTTATCAAGAATTGAGTTACAAAGGTAGATACCATCATCTAAAGCTAGCCCTAAAATTAATGGAAAAGCCACCATTGAAATTGAGTTTAATTTTAAATCAAGTAAATACAAAACGCCAAGCAAGCTAAAACTAGTTAATATACTTGGTAAAATAGCTATTAAACTAACTTTTAAACTTTTAAATCTAAAATACAACAACAACAATAAAGCCAATATAGAAAAGTAAAAACTTTGATATAAAGACTTTACTGATAAAGTTGAAACTAACTCTGCTAAAATTGGTAAACCCGTTACTTGTTTTTGAAACTTTCTTAGCTTTTTATTTAAAAGTTTTGCGCTCTCATCACTCCAAATATCTATGGATGGAATAATATATAAAAGATAGTTATCATTTTGATCTTTAAACTTTTTTCTAAAGTCTTTTGTTAATAAATGACTTAACTTTTCTTCTTCTAAAAGAGATTCTAGTTCTACTATATTTTGTACCTTAGCAACTTCTTTTAATTCTCTTATTTTTTCACTTAATTCAAAAGCTTTCTCTGCACCTTTAACCTCTATTAAATAGGTATTTGAAGCATAAATAACCTCTTTACTTAGCTCTTTTTCCCAATAAACTGTTTTAGAATTTTTTGGCTGTAAATTAAGGTAGTTACCATCAAACCTAAACTTAGAAAAAAAACATAAAAATATAGCGATTAAAATGATAAACCCTGAAAAATATTTATTAGATAAAAAACTAAAGCTTATATTTTTAGCGCATGGATTTAATATTTTTTTAGGAAAAGATAAAATCAAAGCTGGAAAAAATGAAAAATAAACAATTAAACCAATAATAAGAGAGCAACCAGCTGTTAAACCAAGCTCTGCAAAGCCTTTAAACTCGGCAAATGCAATAATAAAAAAAACAATAGCTGTGCTCAAACAACTTGATGACATCGAAGGTAAAACATTAAGAAATGACTTTTTTAAGTTTTGTCTATCTAAAACATCTGTATCCTCTTCAAATGAATAAACAAAGTGAATTAAATAATCTACATTTAAACCAAATGAGATCGCTAAAAAAGCAGAGGATAATAAATTTAAATGTCCTGGGATCAACGCAGTAAAACTTAAACTAAGTACACTAGAAACTATTAAAGTACAAAGCCCAAGTAATAAAAAACCATAGTTTTTTAAAACCTTTAACATAAAAAAACTAATCAACAATAAAGAGATTAAACACATCAATGGTAGCTCATTTAACATTATATCATGGTCATCTCTGGCAAAAATTGGTAGACCCGCTAAATATAGTTGTGCCTTACTAGACTGATATTGAGATATTTTATTTTCTATTTTATTAATTAAAGGTACAAGCTCCTTAATACTACTTCTTGAATCTTTTGGTTGAACCATTAACACATTATAGTTTTTAGCTTCAAAATATTTATCTAGCTCGTAGTCTTCTAATATTTTATCTGGGAGAAAGCTTTTATAAATAACGCCTTCAATCTTTTCAAAAAACTCTAAATCTTTTTTTAACTTTGCACTTATCTTTAAACGTAAAGCCCTTGATTTTGACTCTACAATTACTATAATTGCATTGGGAGTCCCGTATTTACTAGCCAATCTTTCAAAGTTTTTAACTGCTAAAGAGCTATCGGGTAGCAAATCTAAATTTGAAGTTTTTATATTTAAACCTGATATCAATACACAGATACAAATAAATAATAAAAAAGTATAAAAATATAGAACTTTTTTAGCATGATCTAAAGAAAATAAAAAAATGTGATTAATCAGTTTTTGAAACATATAACTTTGGTAGGTAGATTTTTTGATTGAAAGGCTTATTATATTGCATTAACGCTATAAGTGCCTCACTTGTTAAATCTAAAGATAATCTATATGTACCAAAGTGTGAAGGAATCATTACTTCTGAACCTAATATTTTCATAGCTTTTAATGCTTCTTTTGGATTCATATGATAATAGTTTAAAATAAAATTAGGTTCAAATGCCCCTATTGGTAATATCGAGATATCTGGATGAAATTTTTTAGCTATATCAAATATATGCTCTCCAAAGCCTGTATCACCAGCAAAATAAATGCTTGTTTTTTTATCATCTAATAAATAAGAGTTAGCCATACAGCTAGATTTAAACGGATGATATCTACTACCATTATGTTGAGCTTTTAAAACTGATATTTTTAGTTTTAAGTCTAAAGTTTCTCCAGGTATTACTTCTATTATTTTTGAAATATTAAACTCTTTAAATAACTCTTTATAACCCTTTGGAATAATCAAAGTCTCAATTTTTTTCATCTTAGAAATTGTATTTAAACTCATATGGTCAAAATGAGCATGAGAAATAATTACATAGTCTATTTTTTCAAAAGAACTTGGGTTAAAAGTATCAAACTTTCTTGATACACCTTTTATAGATATATCGTGTACAGGATCTAATAATACTTTTATATTTTTATTTTCTAGATAGTATCCATTATGACCTAACCAAGAGATTTTCCAATCATTTAAAGCTTTTGGTATTTCAAATAAAGCCTTTTTATCTTGAGAGCTTAATTTGTCTAAACCAATAGCTTTCTCAAAAGAAGTTTTATTTTGCCAACCTAAATGAAAAACTAAAGCACAGAAAAAAAATAAGGTAATACTTATTATCTTAAAGTTAAATATCTTAATTTTGTAGCTCCAAGCAATAATCAAGTAATGCTAAAATATCCTCGTCACTTAAGATCTCATGTCCAGGCATAGAAGTCCCAACAATGCCAAACTTAATTATTTGAGCAAGGTCTACTTTATTTTTAACAAATTTATATTTCTTTTGACTTAAGTCTGCCACTTTAGTCATTAACTTTTTTGAAATAAAACCATCACCTTTACCTTTAGACCCATGACATTGTATACACATTTGCTCATATAAAAATTTACCATTCTTTGAAGGTTTGCCTTTTGCTTTCCAAGATTTTATCACTTTTAATCTCTTTAAAAGGTGGTCTTTACCTAAACTTTGTAAATACTCGATTAAATAACTCCCTGATAGATTGTTATTTTTAAATAAATGAGCATAAGAAGGCATAATAGAATTTAAAGAAACTTCACTCGGGTTTTTTAAATGAAGTTCATTCCACTCTTTTGATCTTCGTAAGCCAACATTTAGTAAGTCTGGTCCTATCCGACGGTTTCCAATAAGAGGTGGGTTTTCTTTTAAATGATTATTTCTAATAGGCCCCCAATTAATCACATCTTTTGTATTTGGTCTAATAAACTGACTGTGACAATTTATACAACCCTCATTAATATAAACTTGACGACCTTTTTCAATGAAATCATTAGAGTAAGCATATTGTATAAAAATACTCATTATAAAAAATGTAGCCATTTTTGAATAACTCTTTAAAACAGATGAAGCTAGTAAAACCAAAAGATAAATAACTAATAAACTGATAAAAAAATAAAAAGATACTCCTGTTTTTCCATCTCCTAAGATAATCCCAAGACCTGAACCTATCCAACCTGCAAAAAGATATAAGTCTGCTGTTAGTTTTATACGAGTTTCATAGTTTTTATTTGCAAGAGCAGGAAAAGAAATTAAAGCTGTTGAATACATAGCAATGGCAATAGCATAGATATTTGCATAAATAAAAGAGTTTTCTTTGCCTATTTGATAAATGCTAATACAAAATAAAAACATAACTAAAGATATTAAATAATGAATATTTTTATCTTTTAATAAAAAGTATGCCACGATAGTACCCAACAAATGAAAAATACCTTGCATCAGACAAAGATCTTTAGCCCAACTAAATTTCATTAAATGTGGGTTGTTTTGAATAATAGAAAAAGAGTAAGAATCTATTAATAAAACTACAAAGAAAAGAGCTGACATCAAATAAAAATAACGATTTGATTGAGCTCTAATCTGGCGATAAGATTTTTTTTGGGCTTTGTAATCAGTCATTAAACAATTGAGTAAACCAATTATACATAAAAGAGCTGCTATACTTGCTTTTATACTAATCGGTGAATGATGAATCATAGGAATATTACAAAAAAAGTAAGATAAACCTGTTGATACTGCTGATACAAAAATAATCTCAGAAGCCCTTAAAAAATTAAATAAACTTGCTGATGTTAAAATGGTCAAAATAGAAACAGATAAACCAATTATAAATGAACAGATTAAATAAGCATTAAAAGTAAAAGAATAAATAGAAATAATAGAAGCAATAAAAGCTAATATAAAAGAAACACTTAAGTTTAATTGAATTTTTTTAGGGGGGAAAAAACGAATCCATATACCAGAAATTAATGCTCCAAGTAACATAAATGGCATAATTTGTTTTACTAAATTAACATCACTTGAAGCTTTTAAACTTGCTAAAAAACCAAATTGAGCATAAATCAAAAAGTAAGTATATATAATAAATAAATGAAGTATCCATTGTACTAGCTTTAAGCTATTTTTCATTATTAAACTTTCTTGAATAAAAAGCTTGAAAACAAGCCAAAAATAAGTCATAAAAAGCTACTAATAACCATGATTTATCAAATATATTTAAAGCAATCGTAACAATCAAAAATAAAAATATATTTATACGTAAAATAGCTGTGACTTTACTAATTAATAAAACAATATCTTTTGTCTTATCAAAAAGTGGGAGCATATAAAGAGTTCCTACAGAAAAAACAAAAGCACCAACAAATCTTAAATAAGATATGTCACTAAGAGGCTCTATCCATAAACATTGCAAGACAAAAGTTGGAAACAACATCAACAAAAAACCTGTTAATAGCTCTCCTAAACCAATGAAAATTAATATTTTTTTAAACTGTAAGATAAACTTCTCCTAAAAGTAAGTGCTATTAATATAAAAAATATAACCGCTATTAAAACACGTAAGTATTTTAAAAACTCGTAAGTAAAATCTATATTATAGTAAAACCCATCAAGTTCAATCATACCCATAAAAAATAACAAAAAAACATGAGAAACTTGTATCAAATGCCAATTTATAAAAAAATTACTATTTAAACAATGCTTCAAATAATCCTTAGAAACAAAACAGTCAAAAACTAAAAAACAAAATGAACTCAAAAAACCTGCCATTGCAATATGACTATGAGCAACTAAAATAGAGTTAAATTTTACATGTATCAAAACCCCAGGTAAAAATGATATTACAGCTGTTATAGATAAAAGTAAAAACCAAGTAACCATAGAAGTTTTCCAGTGTTTTTGATCTCTATCACTGCTATTTTTAAAATATAGTTTTATTAATAAAAATGGCCATATAATTAGTGAAAATATTGATACAATTTGCCCTACATTATTATTTGATATAGAACCATGATTACAAAACACCATGAATATCAAAAAGTGAATCAATAAAAAGTACCAATATTTCATTAAATAATTATTTGAAATGTTTTTATCCAGTTTTTTTATCAATAGTAAAAATATTGGTATAATAACCAAAGTACTACCCATTAAACTAACACCAGTTGGTCCACCACTACTCGGATTAATCGGAGGGTAAACCTCAGCAGAAGAGGCTATAAACCAAACAATAGGAATACAAAATGCTACCCCATTCATAATATATTTATTAAAAAAATTAATACCTTTTAAATAACGTGATTCATAAATATATGTAAAAGACAAAAAAGATAAATTAAGAGCAAATATATGCCTTGAAATACCAGTAAACTCTAAAAATAACTTACCCGATGAGTTACCCGTCAAACAAGATATTGATAAAGCTATAAGTGCTGCCAACCAAAATAATAAACTCAATTTAATAAGTTTGCTGTTTTTTCTGCATTCACCCTTTAATACAAATAAAAGTCCAATGAGTGGATAACTTAACCACCCGTAAAGAGTCCAATTTAAATGCAAGGGTAACAACCTACCAAAGTTTAAATAATGATTTTTAACTATATTTGGATTGATTAACTCTAAAGATAAGATGATAGATATAAAGCTAGCAATCAAAAGACTAAATATAGACAATATAAATATCATTTCTTGCCAAGTTTTTTTATGCATTTTGTTTTCTCCAAAACTTCTATAGAGTCCCTACTATTAAATATAAAATAACCTTTTTAAAAGTCTTTAACTATAACTTACTAAAGAATCATTAAACTAAGATTAAAATTTAAGTTTATTTATGAACCCACAACAGACAAACCAAAAAGCTTTAGGTATAATCTACATATGACACTTATATTCCAACAAAACATTTTATTTTCTTTTATTACATCTCTGATTTTTTTTGTATTCTCTCAATTTTTTAATAAAATAAGCATTTTTGCTCACCTACAACTTGAATCATCACTTTTCTATTCCTTAGTTTTAGCAATTAGCTGTTTATTACTACAACACCTACTAACAAGTCATTTGAAAAACTTTTATAAAAGATCCATATTTATCTATTTTATCCTATTTGTTTTACCATTTTCACAATTGTTACAAATACCAATACAAGATAGCCTTTCTATATTTTCGATGCTTTTATTTCTATTTTTTAACTATCGATTATTTTACTCTAACTCTCTTGGCTTACTTCCTTGCTTAGTTTTTGCAATTCCTATCTTAGTTTTAAACCCTCTATTTTTACCTGTTTTATTAGTTTTATCCTATCTAACTTTTAGTCTCCAGCGTGAGAAGTCTTATATGATATTCTGCTCTTATATGATTCCTTTTCTATTTCAATGGATTCATTTATCAGAGCTAGAAACTATTCGAAACTTTTTTTCTCATAAAATTATAATTTGGTTTCAATATAATGAAGTTTTTTCAATTCAACATTCATCATATGGAGCTTTAGTTCTTTTATTTTTTACATTTCAAATTCAAATTGATAAAAAAAAGAAAAAAGAAGTTTACCAATTTTTAAGTAGCTTTTTTATGATTGCTTTATTGATAAATCACCAAACTTTATATTTTGTTTTATTCGTTTCACTTTTTTTAAATTTAATCATTTCAAATCCAAAAATATTTGAACAATTAAAATCATATTCTAAAGATAGTAATGCTCTTTTAACTATTAGTATTTTCTTATATTTTTTTTATCTTCGTGGTATTACACCTATATTAAATCCGAGTAGTTATTTATGATTTCTACAGCTAAAGCTCAACGATTAAAAATTACACTCTTGCTTCTTTGCATGTTACTAAGTGGTTATTGCGGAATAATTTCTGAACTATCTTTATTTAATTTAGGTACAGTATTAATTGGTGGAGCCAATAAAACCCTTTTTTACACCATGGGAATCATGATGTTTTTTATGGGTATCGGTAGCTTTTTAACTTCATTAAAAATGTTTAAAAATGTTTCTATGGATCACTTTGCCGTTGTAGAAATACTCCTGTCGTTTTTTTGTATGAGCTCTGTTAGTTTTATACAGATATTAGCTAGCGAATTTCCTCATCATACTCTTTATTTCTTTTTAATTTATAGTCCTATCATTGGTATTTTAATCGGTATGGAAATCCCTATTATCCTAAGAATCAATGAAAAAATGGGAGCAAACCTAGGAGAAAACTCATCATTTGTTATGATGGCAGATTACTTTGGTTGTTTATTTGCTTTTTTATTATTTCCTTTTTACTTATTTCCAAATTATGGTATTGAAATTTCTGCTTTTTCTGGTGGAATCATTAATTTACTTTTAGCTATTTCTACTCTCTTTGTTTTTCCTTCTGATTTTAAACATAAAATAGCCGTTAGACTTTTTGCCTTTTTAACTCTAACTTTTTCTATCTGGCTTGGTTTATCTTTAAAAGAATTATCTGATATTTCAGAGCAAAAGCTATATCGTGATCCTATTATTTTTAAAACAAATACTCCCTATCAAAAATTAGTTGTCACCAATAAAGTACCCTTTCACGATAATCTATATAACAAAAAAAATAAGTCTCAACTAAAAGTGATATTTCAATCAGATAATAAAAGATTTGAAGTTAAAAGGTTTTTAGACCGTTTTAATAAAGACATTCGATTTTTTATCAATGGTGGTCTACAGTTTTCAACAATTGATGAATATAGATACCACGAATTTATAGCTCACCCTGCTTTATTATTACACCCTAATATTAAAAATGTTTTAATACTTGGTGGTGGAGATGGACTAGTTGCTAGAGAGGTTTTAAAGCATAAAAATGTTGAAAGCATCATCCTCATTGATTTAGATAAAGAGCTCACTGATTTATTCAAATACAGTGATTTATCTAAATTAAATAATCACTCTTTTCAAAGCCAAAAAGTACATATCATTAATGATGATGCTTTTTTATTTTTAAGACAAAACAATCAAAAATTTGATGTGATTTTAATTGATTTTCCTGATCCTCATAGTATTCATACAGCTAAACTTTATACTAGGCAATTTTTTTTATTAATGAAACAAAGCTTAAGTGATGATGGACACTTTTGCATTCAATCTGCATCTCCTTTATTTAATCGTAAGGTTTTTTTATCAATTGGTAAAACTTTAAGAGCAGCTGGTTTAACAGCAACAGCCCAACAAATAAATATGAAAACTTTTGAAGTTTGGGGCTTTCACCTTGGTTCAAAAACAAAAAATGAAAAAGAAATAAAAGATTCTTTAAAAAATATTAATATCAATGTACAAACAAAGTTTTTAAACAATGAAATTTTAAATGCTTCTTTTTCTTTTGGAAAGGATATGTATCAAGGTTTTAATAAAATACCTGTTAATGATATGAACCGCTTATCTTTATCAAATTTATATAACGAAAATTAAACCTTTATAAAAAACATAAACAGGCCAATAGGTTTCCTAATATTTCAAAAGCTCCTGCTATAAAAACAAATATTCCTTCAAAAACTACCTCAACACCTACACCCACTATCTCAAACAAGTCTACACATTCAAATAAACCCTCTACATAATCAAGCTTACTTGGCTCTTGTGACTCAGAGCCTGAAACACTAGAAAAAATTATTTTAAAAAGAGCAAAAGGGAAAATTAATAAAAAACCAATAATCAATAATATAGTCATAACAAACATCTCCAAAAGTTATAGTTTTATTTACACCTATATACATGAAATATTTGTTCTTATTTTTTTTCCATTTCTAAAAAGTTCAACTGATAAACCCCATCATTAACTACAGTACTAAAAATAATTTTCGTAAAGTCAAAGTATTCTGGAAAAAATGTATCTGCTTGAAAGTTAGAATTAATTTTTGTTAAATATAGCTTTTTGGCATAAGGCATAAATAAAGAGTATATTTTTGCACCACCAATAATCATAATTTCTTCGTCATATTTATTAAGCGCAGACATCAAACTTTTAAAGTCATTAAAAACGGTTGCTCCATCTACTTTAAAGCCTGAACTTTTAGAAAGAATTATATTTACTCTTTCCTTTAGTACTCTACCAATAGACTCATAGGTTTTTCTACCCATAACTATTTTTTTATTTAAAGTTTTTTCTCTAAAATATTTCAAATCACTTGGTAAATGACACAACATTTTTTGATCAAAGCCAAGCTCATTATTTAAGCCAATAGCTGCAATGAGTGATATTTTCATTCTCTAAACATATTAAAAATAATATCTTTTAAATCACTAACTAAAAAAGGTTTTGACAAAATATTTTCAACTTTTAAATCTGATAGCTCTTCAGACAGATCGTCAACTAATTTACCTGTCATAGCAATTGTTTTTACTTTACCCGCATACTTTTCTTGAACTATTTTAAATACCTTTATTCCAGAAGGTGGCGGCATATGAATATCACTTATAATTATATCTGGAATATTTTTTGTCTCATCTAAATACTTTAAAAGATCTTCACTAGATTGAAAGGTTTTAATATTTTTGAAGTTATAATGTTCTAAGCCAAATTGAACCATGTCTAAATAGATATCTTCATCATCTAAAACTAAAATCTCTGCTTTTAATGCCCGTTCATTACTTTTTATTTCTATCGATTCTATTTCAATTAAAGAGTCTAACTTTAGTTTTGGTAAGCTTAGGTGAAAAACTGTACCAGACTCCGCTTGTAAACAAAATGGATGAGGTTTTTTTTCATCAACTGTAAAACTATTTACTTCAATTTGAGCTTTATGGCTTTCTATAAATGCAAAAACCATTGCTAATCCCAAGCCAGTTCCTTTTTGTGAAATTCTATTTTTGGTTGTAAAAAAAGGGTCAAAAATTTTATTACGATCTTTTTCATCGATTCCTTTTCCCGTATCCCATAGCTCTATACTAAAAGCCCCATTAACTTCTGATAATTCAATACCTACTTTTCTATTTAGTAAGTCTTCATTTTCACACTCTTCTATAGCATGAATAGAATTTGTTAAAATATTAATTAATACATCATTCAATTGATTTTTATCAACCATACAATTAGATATTATAGCGATATTGTTATATACAAGTGATATCCCACTAGATAAAAAACGGTTCTCCATTAAAGAAATGGCCTCAGTAATAATATCATTTAATGAACAGTTTTCTATTTTTGGCTCATTTGACCTAGCTATACTTAAAAGTCTTTGTGTCAAAGAAGTAGCTTTAGTGATAGCCCCCATTACTTTATCATTCGTGCTTTTTTTACGCTCATCACTTAAATTTATGCCTGCTGTATTTTGTAATTCAATTCCCATTAAAATGATACCAAGTAAATTATTAAAATCATGAGCTATTCCAGCTGCTAATGTACCAAGACTTGCAAAACGTTCAGCTTGAACTAAAGTTGCCTTTGTTTTCTCAAGATTTGATTGAGCTAAAACTCTTTTTGTAATGTCTCTAATAATACCTATAGTACCTTTAAACTCTTTTTGTAGAGTACGCTCATTTGAAACCCAATATCCTGATGCACTTACTTCTCCTATAATATCTATTTCATTTTCTATATGTTTTCCTGATTTAATTTCAACTTCTAGCTCTTTTGTTGCCCGCTCACCAGCTCTTCTCTCATCAAAAAGCTTTGGTGGACTTTTTGGAATTGATTCTGGACTTTCTTTATACTCATCTAAAACTTCATTTCTTGCAAACTTAGTAGGTCTTGGCTCTCCAAATAATATTGAATAGTGTTTGTTTATTAGTTCAAGAGGTTTATATCCCCATTTTTCAATTGATTTACTCACATATTCAAACTTTCCACTTTTTGAAATTTTATAAACAACATCAGGTATTGTAGATAATAGAGCCTCTAACTCATATTTTGCTGCTCTATCAGATGCTATAATTTCAAAAACTCTTAAATGATTAATCATAGTTGATGCTATGCGTTGAGATAAATCTAAATCAACTCTAAGAAAATCCCCTGACTTATTTAAAAGCTGTAAAACTCCTAGTACCTTTTCTCCTTTCATAATAGGTGTCACTAAAACATTTTTTGTTAAAAAACCCGTACTTTTATCTATTGATTTAAAAAAAGTATCATCAGAATAGGGGTCATTTGTAATATGAGTTTTTTTGTCCAAATAACATTTACCAACAAAACCAATATCATTTTTTACTGATATTTTTTCATTTTGTTTTAGTCCATCCCCATGAATAATAGAGAGTTCTTTTAAGTTTTCATCATGAACCCATATAGATGTACGCTCTACAGACATAAAGTCACTAATTAAAGGACAACATTTATTAAAAAAATCTGTATGCTCAGATGAAGCATTTGATATTAATTGTAAAAGTTGATTCTTAAATTGAATTATTTTTAATTGATTATTTAAATCAAAAGTACGTTTTTTTATAGTATCCTCTAAATGTATAAAATGATCTTCTAAAGATGATTGATATTCACTATTTTGCCTTGATATTATTTTTGAATTCTTTTGAGTTGATTTTATCAAGTTTTTTTCTTGAGAAGCTTTTGCTTCTAAATAATTAATTCTTTTTTGGTTACTTAATAAGATAAACTCATTCTGGATAATAATATCTAAAGATTTTTTACAGTTTAATTTAGAGTTTAATTTCAGGTATACACATAGTACAAAGTAACTTTGTTTCTCAAAAATTTCTTCATTTATAAAATAATCAAAACTAGAATCAATCGATTTTCTTAGTTGTTTAAAATCTATATTTTCAATAGAAAAATCAACTAATGAAATATATTCATGTAATATTTTATTATTTTTAGAAAAAATTATTAAAGCATTTGAACCAATTAAATCAAAAAATATCCTGTTTACTTTCGCTAAATCTATATTTTTTGTTAAATTACTCTGTTGAATTTTTATAAAGTTCTCTATTTTCATCTTTACCTTAATAACTTACTATAAGACATAACTCCATTTTTCAAAGCTTCTGGAAACTCCTCTAAAAATACTTCTATATCATTTGTATTAAGATTTAACTGCTTCAAACAAAATACAAAAATATCTTTATCAATTTCACAATTATCAATTAGCCCTATTTGAAAGGAGCTACATAATTTATCTGCAATATAAACTAAGCTATTTAATTTGGTAAAGTCTTTAGAGTTACGTGGATCATGGTGATTTTTCATTACATCTAAAATTGGAGTTGGTATTTCACTTTTTTTAAAAGCATTATATGCCAAATCTTCATGTCCAAAAGATAAAACTTCTTTTTCACAAAGACACATACATCGTTCACTTTTTTGAAATAAAGCCATCATTTTTATAAAATCATCATGATGATATTGATCCATTAAAATAATACCAATATCATGCAGTAATCCCGCACTAAAAACTTGGCTACTAAATGAGAGTTTTAACCTCTCTGAAATCATTTTTGATAGTATTGCTACTCCAATTAAGTGCTCCCATAAGTCTAATCTTTTATAACCTGGGATATTTGAATCTGACTTAAATAAATCACAAACACTAATCGTTAGAGATATTTCTCTAACAGCTCTAAAACCAAGTCGAACAATAGCTTTTTTGACATCATAAATTTCACTTGCAATAGCATAATATGGTGCGTTCACCATTCTAAGAATTTTTGCTGTAATACTAGGATCTGATTGAATGACTTTAACCAAATCCTCTGCACCACTATTTTTATCTGCTGTTAGCTCCAAAATTTTAAAAACAATATTTGGTAAAGTTGATAAGTCATCTATTTCTTTAGTGTTTTTGTTTGAATCCATATAAATATATTAACACTAAAACTTTTAATAAGTCTCATATATAAACAAGTTATTTTTATATTTAATATAAAAATAACTCGCTTATTTAAAGTCTAAAATAAGTGTCTATAAGCAATAACTATCATTGAGTCTAACCCAAGTGATATCCCATCAAAACTTTGATGTAAAGGTAACTGATATTCAACAGCTAGACTACTTGTAGCATCAAAAACAGCATTAAAACCAATTGCTAAAGATAATCTTTTATATCCATAGTTTGTTGTAACATTCATAGGACTCATCATCATATTTAAAAGAGTATTAGCTCCATCAATTGAGCCTTGATCAACATAATTTAATCGAAGTGATGGAGAAAATCTTTTAGTACGATTCATGGCATACCAAATATTTGCTTCATAACGGTTTCCTAAAGTATAATTATCATCATTTTCTCCATTTCTTAAAATAGCAGAAACCCTATATCCAAAAGAATGATTATCATTATAAACTTTAGAGGTAAATGAAGGTTTAAAATCCCATGTGCCTGACCCAAGTTGCATACCATAAGGTAATGTAACATTTTTAAATTTCTCATCTGTTTTACCATTTGGAATAGATAATCCCATAGACCAGAAGCTTTTTCTTTGAGCACTACTTTTAGTTGCATGATGATAAGACAAAGCAATATCTCCCATACCTTTTGAAACAGTCATAGGTTTTGTACCATTTCTGTGTTGCATCAACATTTCTTTATCATGATGATTAAACATTAACATCCAAGTATGACTTTTACTTGGTTTCATAAAACCAATCATAGTCATATTATTTGTCATAGATAGTGGAGCCATCATATAATTTTTATGAACATCTGATACATCTATTAAATTGCTTTTATTATAGATGCCACTCATTCTCATATCCATACGTTTAACAGTGGCCATCCATTGACCTTCATGACCCATATGATCACCCATTAAACCTATAGGTAATGGCATATCTGCTCGTGAATGCCCACCATGTTTTGTTTCTTGGCTACACTTGCATACATCTTTACAATGCATACATTTTGCCATTAAAAAGTTAATTGTACTTAAAAAAATTATTATATATTTTATCATTTGTCTTCTTTTTTATTTGGGTATAACAATACCTTAGCTATGAGCTTTATATTTAGCTCTATTAAATTTAGGTTTTTTGGGGGTCGATAATTTATTTATTTAAAAGTTTTTAGCTATTAAACATTTTCATCATCATCTAATTTATTTTAAAAAAATTAAAATAAAGGAGGACCTCTTTGAAAAGAAACATTAAAAAGTAAGGATAAAGATAAATCTGAATTACTTTTTAAAGTATTTTGTAACAAAATACTAAAAAACTTTTTAGTTCGTTCTATAAAACTATTTTCATAAAAATATTCAAGAAAACTTGATGAGCTAGCTATTAATAGATTATAGCTTTTACTACGAGATAAATCATGACTTTTTAATTGATTGCTCTCACATTTAATAAGTTCGTTTTTTGGAGTATAGGTATATTTTATTCCAATCAAAGAAAAAGTCAGAAAAAAGGTACAAAACCCTAAGTGAAATAAAAATCCCACAATCCATATATTCATCAAAGAAAAAATATTCATAATTAAGATAATAGTATCAAATTAGTTTAAATTTCAAAACAACTTTTTTTGCAGCAAAACTTGTTTTTAAAAATCTATGCCCTATTTCTTGAAATAAATCAACATCGCCAGTAGTTAAGTATTCTCTATATCCTGTTAGCTTATTATTGAACTCTAACTCTGGATGACGGCTTAAGTAATCTTTCAACTTATCTGCCACAATCTGAGAAGCATTTAATACTTTAATATTTTTACCTGATTTTTTCTGTAATTGATCGAATATCAAAGGAAAATGAGTACAACCTGGTACAAGTAAATCTATTTGTTTGTTTTTTAAGGGTTTTAAGTAATGTTTAATAAATTGTTTACATGCCACACTATCTGAATAACCCTCTTCAATCAATGAAACTAACATTGGTGATGCTACTTGAAATATCTCAAGTTTGCTATTTCTAGATTTAATCTCTTCTATAAAACGATTTGATTTTATGCTACCCCTTGTTGCTAGCACCCCAACTCTTTTTTTAGCTTGTAAAACAACCTCTTCTACAATAGGAATAGTAACCCCTAAAATTTTACGGCCTTTATATTTTGAATTTGGTAGGTAATCTTGTTGTAGTTGCCTAAGAGCACTGTTAGAAGCTGTATGACAAGCAATTATAATTAATTGACATCCTCGTTCAAAAAGAAAGTCTATTGCTTGTTTAGACCATTCATAAATCGTTTCTTTAGAGCGTGGTCCATAAGGGGTTCTTTCTGAATCTCCCAAATAAATTAAATTTAGGTCTGGTGATTGTTTTGAAATTTTATCAAAAACAGATAAACCCCCAAAACCAGAATCAAAAACCCCTATCATAAGGTAAATGACCTATTATCTACATATAATTGACCACCAATTTCTAAACTCAAATGAAACCTTGTACTTTTTACGATAAATTCATTTTCAGGATTTACAGGGTCAAAAACAATACAATTTATTTTTAAAAAACCTTCATCTTCAAGTTGATCAATTAAACGTTCTTTAATTAAATCTTTTGAAATGCCACGACAGTTTTTTATAGTGCCATTAAGAACTTTACTTAATAATAAAATGCTATCACTATAATTTTCTAAAATATAATCATAAGTATCAAAGTACCGTAAACTATTTTCATCATATATTTCTGATACTAACTCTAAATAAATTGGTGAAAAAATCTCATCCATAAAGCTTTTTAATAAAAAATATTGCCTAGATTGTCTTTCTAAAAACAATATTCTATTAGCACCAAAGTAAAAAATACAGCTCATCATTATTTTTAAACACTTTGATAGGTCTTCTTGTTCTAAACCAAATTGATTTAAACCCTCAGCTTTACTTATTTTAAAAAAATTCGCCATTATCAAATCAAAGCTACAAAAATAGTTTATTTTATACCTAATTAACATTTCTTTATCTTCATGATTTAAAGGGTCTAAATGGTGTGATTTTTCTCCAAAACTTTCGCCTTTTAATTGTATAACTAAAGATAAACATCTCTTTTCTGATAAAGCCTGTAAAAGAGAACTATGTGACTTATCCATATGTGAACTAATAAAAATGATTGATAAATCTTTATTATTTTCATTTTTTTGATGATTAATTTCTTGTTGTAAAATTTTTAATTCACTAAACTCTTTATATGCCATATCAACCGTTCACTTCTACTAAACAATCATTTAAGATGCTTTCTTTTATCCTATTTTTTAATTTTTTAAACGACTCATTGCTATCATTTACTTCTATTGGCCTGAGCTCTATGTCTCTAAAAATAAAAGTTAACTTTTTATTCATTCTTTTTTCAATTCTTAGGACATCTTCGTAATACATTGAAATCGTTTCATTATCAATTTTAATATTTAATTTTTCACCAATAAACGAAATTGAAATATTTTGTAAATATAATGGATAAATAATAAAAGCCATAACTAGTCCACCGAGTAAACCAATAATTATTGACCCCATCAAAAAACCAATTAATAAAAAAGCTAAAAACATTCCTCCAGAAATTGTTACAGACTTTTCTTTATCTAACGGTAGATATATTTCAAAGTCCTCAAAATCTGCATAAGGGTTTTTAATTTCTTCGACAATTATTTCTTTTTTTAAAACAATTTCTTCTTCTATAAGGGCTTCTTCTACTAAATTATCTACCTCTATTTCTAAGTCTTCGACATTAGTTTCTTCTTCAACTCCACAAACTTCAACTTTTCCAAAAAGGTCTTGCCACTCACCTTCTTTTAATAAATCATTTGAAAATAATTTTTGAGTTATAGTCTTTCCTGATATATACAAAGAATCTTTTTGACTTGAAGATAAACTATCTAATATTGATTTATTACCAAATAAAAGCAAGGCACAAGTAATATCTAACCTATCTTTTTTCATATTTTCTGTATATAAAAAGTCTTTACTAAGTGCTATTTTTAAATCTTGTTCTGAGCTATATTTTGAATGAATTGGAGCAAATTTAACCTCTAGAGATATTTTAGTTCGATCTTTTTGACTAAGAGAAAATAAAAAACATAAAAGCTCTAAATCTCTTTTTAATAGTTCTGGTTCTTTGTAGTGATAAACCATATAAATATAGACTTGTTTAACCCACAAAAACTTATTTATATTAGACTTTAGAAAAAGTTCAAAATTGATTTTTTCTAAATCACATCTTGTTTCAATCAAACATTCTACAAAATTAAAGTGAAATTTCTGTAAGCCCAGATTTTTTGAAAAATTTTCTAAAATATCGTGTAACTTATCTCGATTTTCATTAAAAGTAATTTTACACATAGCTATCACCAAAGATAATTTAACCCAAGTCCATATATAGTGTTTTTTGATTTTAGCGGTATAGCAACTCCATTAGCATCAACAAACTCTATTGTTTGCCCTCCTCTTTCTAAATAAATATCCATATTTAAAAATTGGTCTAATCTTATTTCTGCGCCTATTCTTGCTGTAGCTTGTACCTTTGAACGAGTTTGTTTCACAGCTACACCATTATAGTTGTTTAAACTACCATTGACATGATCAACAACCCCAGCAACATAAGGGTTTACTTTTCTATCTTTATTATATTTTTCATAATAATGTTTCCAGCCGATACCAGTTGAATGAAACTTTCCATTTCCGCTATTTTTAACTTTCCATTGTTTATATTCAACAAAAGCTCTATGACCGTTTTTCATTTGTTTTGAAATTTGATAATAGATACCATCATTTCCTAAATCATTTGAATTAGTGCTTCCAGGGTTTCTTACACCCATTTGAAAATTCCATAATGATATTTTTTCATTCCTTGTTAGTTTTTTTCCTCTTTGTTTGAAGTTAGTTTTTTTTCTACCAAGGTTTTTATGCTTACGTCTAATACGAACCTTTTGTCTTTTTTGAGGAGTTTTTGCTACGTATGTTGCTCTTATGCCATCATAGTCATCATTAGACTCTGATAGAGCTACATAATCTAAAGTTTCAAAAATATCTGATCTTTGTTTTTTTCTTTTTACTCTTTTTTGATTTCTCAAACTTGGTCTATAAATGGGGCTTTTATTATTTAAAGATTCTTCTTTGACTTCTTCAAACATAATTGAGTCTTGTTCTAAAAATTCTGCTGGTGTTTTATATTTTTTTGTTTTTGCTGGATGACTTGATTTTATATCTCTTTCTTTTGGCTCATCTTCATCTTCCCATTTTAACAAACTATCAAAATCTTCTCTTACATATCTTCTAGCAGAAGGTAATACAATGCTGGGTCTTTTGTTTATTTGAACTTTTTTTGCCACAGTCTTCTTTACTCTCATCATTCGCTTTTTCTTGTTTAAGAGCTTCTCTTTTAAAATTCTTTGTAGTTTTTGATTTTCTAAAATTAAATCATTTAAAGCATCGTTCATTCTTGTTTGATTATTTTCTATTTTAACTTTTTGAGCTTGAGTTTTTACTTCTTGAATTTCTTCTTCTGGTTCAATGTAAACAAAATATTGACTCTTATTTTTTGTTTTTCCTAAATTATGCAATGTTCCAGAACAATGACTAGATGAAATAGTGAAAAAAGAAAATAATATATAAACTAATAATTTATTCATGAAAACTTCCAAATAATTAAGTTTTATACCCAAAACAGAGTACACCTTATTCATTATTTCGGTGTTCTAAATAGTTAATTAATAAGTAAAGTTTTTATGCTTTTTTTTACCGACATAAAGCTTTATATATATATTATTTTTGTTCTATTCTAGTAAAAATTAATCAAATTTCATTGTTAAAGAGAAGTACAAGTAAAATAATATAGGTGTTAAAAATAATGCCAAAAGTGCAACACACATTCCACCAAAAATTGGCACAGCCATAGGAATCATAATTTCAGACCCTCGACCATGAGAAGTCAAAATAGGTAAAAGAGCTAAAATAGTTGTAGCTGATGTCATTAAACATGCTCTAACTCGTCTATTAGCTGCATGTAAAATAGTTTCTTTTAACTCTATTAAGTTTTTTGGTTTTATACGATTCATTTCTTTTGTAATAAAAGAGCTCATCAATACACCATCATCAGTAGCTATACCAAAAAGTGCCAAAAACCCAACCCACACTGCTACACTAATATAAATTGTATTAATTTGAAAAATTTCTCTAAAGTGATGACCAAATAAACTAAAATTTAAAAACCACTCTTGATTGTATAACCAAATCAAAGTAAAACCACCACACCAAGCTTGAATAACAGCAGAAAAAATAAATAAAGTAATTAGTGGGGAGTTAAATTGCATACTAATTAATATAAAAATTAAAACTAAAGCCAGTGGAATAATGATTGATAATCGTTTTTTTGCTCTTAATTGATTTTGATAGCTACCTGCAAATTTATAATAAGTTGCAGGAGGAACAATTAATTCTCCCGACCTCTTTTTTTGCTCTAAATATTTTTGAACTTTTTCAACAACTTCACCTTCTGATATACCAGGTATCTTATCAAATAATACATAACTTACTAATTTAGAGTCCTCTCCTTTAATTGCTTGGGGTCCTTTTCTATAAACTATCTTAGCTAATAAAGATAAAGGTATAGCTGTTTTTCCACCGCTTGGAGAAATTAATAGTTTTTCTAAATCTTCAGGGCTATCTCGATAATCTTTTAAAAACCTGATAGTTAAAGCAAACCTATTTCTTCCATCAATAACTTCTGAAAGTTTTCCACCTCCAACTCCCCATTCAAGATGCTTTTGAGCCTCTAAAATAGAAATCCCGTATCTAGCTAAAGCTTCTCTATCCCATTCAACCTCTAAATAAGGTTTTCCAACAATTCTGTCTGCAAAAACTGCACTTTTTTTTACACCAGAAACTTCTTTTAAAAGTTTTTCAAGCTGCAAGCCAAATTGCTCCATTGTTTGTAAATCAGTACCCATAATTTTAATGCCCATTGGGGCTCTCATACCACTTTGTAACATTACAATACGAGCTTCAATAGGCTGTAAAAAAGGTGCTGATGTAGTACCTGGTATATTAGCTACTTTAATAATTTCATCCCAAATATCTTCGGGAGATTTTATATGGTCTCTCCAATTTCTAAAGGGCTTACCATTATTATCTTTGATTAACTTTTTATTTTTACCTCTTTTAAAAGTATTATTATTTTCATCATAAGAAAAGTTTTGTTTAAGCCCATTTTTATCTAAAATATACTCTGAATAATATTGAATCGTTGACTCAATCATAGACATGGGGGCTGGATCTAAAGCAGTCGCAGCACGACCCGCTTTACCAACAGACCACTCAACTTCTGGAATAGAAGCTATTCTCCTATCTAATATAGAAAGAATATTTTTCATTTCTTCGCCCCCTGCATGTGGCATTGAGGTTGGCATATATAAAAAAGCCCCTTCTTTTAATTTTGGCATAAACTCACTACCAAAACCTGGAAACTTATGTGTCAGATAAGAAAACCCACTTGTTTTTTTTATCATTTGAGGTAAAAAAGAAAATAAAGTAGATGTCCCAAGCCAAGCATTAAAACCAAAAATTATAATAAACATTGGTATTAAAAGTGAAGTTTTTGAGTACTTCAAACAAAACTCTAAAATTGATAAATAAAACTTTTTTAAAATAGAAAAAAATATTAACAATGAAAAAATAATGCTACATACAAAAATAAGGTTATGAAAAAAACCAGCTTGTGAACCAAGAGGTACCCAACTCCTAGTAATAGTAAATATGCATAAAATAAAAATAGGTATAGCTAGACCTTTATTTAATTTTTTAAATTTTAAAGACTGTAAGTATCTACTAAGTGGGGGCAATAAAAATAAAGAAATTAATAAAGCTGCTACAATAGAAAGGGTCTTTGTAAATGCTAGAGGCCTAAATAGTTTTCCTTCTGCTCCGGTTAAAAAAAATACTGGTAAAAAACTAATAATTGTTGTTGAAGCTGCTACAAGTATTGGCATATTCACTTCATAAACAGCTTTTAGCACCATATCTATAGGGCTTTTATCTGGGTTATCTTCTAAAGTTTTTTGTACATTTTCAACTAAAACTATACCCATATCACCCATAACACCAATAGCAATAGCAATCCCTGATAATGCAACAACATTAGCTTCAATACCAAGTAGTTTCATACCAATAAAAGCTAATAAAATACCTAAAGGTAAAATAAGAGATAATAAAAAAGAACTCCCTGCATGAAACAAAAAAGCAAGTATCACCAAAGAAGCTATAATTACTTCATCTTTAAGTGCATGCCAAAGGGTTGAAATAGTATCTAATATGACGTTTGTTCGATCATAATAAGCAACTATTTTTAATTGTACTTTTTTTCCATTTTTTAAAGTTTTTGTAGGAAAAGATCCATTAATACTTTCTAATTTTGCTCGAATATTTTCAAGAACTTTCATTGGGTTTTCACCATAACGAGCAACTACAATTCCACCAACTGCTTCTGTGCCTGCATCATCTAAAATACCTCTTCTAAAAGCAGGTACTAATTGCACATGACCAAGATGTTTTACAAATAAAGGTGTACCATTATCTGTTTTTACAACAGTATTTTCTAAATCTTCAATGCTCCTAACAAAACCAAGACCTCTGATTAAATACTCTACTTTATTGTACTCCATTGTTTTTGCACCAACATCAATATTAGAAGATTTAATAACTTTAGCTACATCAAGCATTGAAATATTATAAAAAGCTAATTTTTGAGGGTCTAATTGTACTTGATATTCTTTTACATAACCCCCTATAGACGCAACCTCGCTAACCCCCTGTACAGATTGAAGAAGCAGTTTTGCTTGAAAGTCTTGTATAGTACGTTTTTCTTCTAAATTAAATGCACCTTTAACCTCGTTACCCTCTTGATCATATGATTTTAAAACATATAAAAAAACTTGACCTAAAGGAGTGGCATCTGGACCAAGTGCTGGCTGTACACCTTGGGGTAAAATACCCGCAGGTAGAGAGTTTAACTTTTCTAAAATACGTGATCTTGACCAATAAAACTCAATTTTTTCATCAAAAATAATATAGATTGTAGAGAACCCTAAAAAACTAAAAGTACGAATACTTTTTACACCTGGCACTCCCATTAATTGAGTCGATAAAGGATAAGTTACTTGGTCTTCAATATCTTGAGGACTACGCCCCATCCAAGGAGTAAAAATAATTTGTTGATTTTCTCCAAGGTCAGGAATCGCATCAACATTAATTGGCATCCTAAGATCTTTTGGAATAAAAGATATATTAAAAGGAGAAACTACTAAACCAGAAATAAGTAGTATGAATAAAATAGTAAGTGTTATTAATGGATGATGCACTAAATATGATTGAACTTTTTTCATTATTCACTCCATTTTTTTTGCTCGCCACACTGTTGCATCTTGATACCAAAGTATGGATTCATTACTTCATCGTCTTCTTGTATCCAAAAGGCACCTTTTTTATTAAACGCCATTGGACAAAACATCTTTTTTAAGTCTTCATCTTTATCTAACCAAAGGTTTTCACTCATCGCTATCATCCATTGAGATAAAGTTGAAAAACAAGTATGAAGGTCTTTAAAAACTTTAGAAGACAATGCTTTTATCATAGGTTTTTTTAAATCTCTTTTAAATAGTTTTAATACTTGGTTTTCTTGAACTTCAAGAAGTTTAGTTTTTATATTATTTATATTTTGATCTATTTCTTTTAAAATATCTTTTGACTCATCAAAAGAGCTTTCAGCCAATGCTGTTTGTAATTCAATATATAAGTCTCTTAGTCCTGATAACCTTTCTTTAAGATTATTTGATGGTTTTTTTATTTTTAACCAATCCATAGCCTTTTGTATAGAGCTCCTAAGATCTAAGCGACTTCCATAGGGAGATGCTAGCTCTTTTGCACTCATCATCGAATCTTTAGCTTGTATCTGAAACTCACTATCAATTTTAAAAGTACCTTCTGCTACAACTTCATCACCTACTTTTAAATTGCCTAGTACTTTATAATAAGACTCTGTTTTTTCTAAAATACGTACAAATACAGATTTAAACTTATTTTTATTTTTTACAAAAACAAGTGCTTTTTGACCTGTAAATAAAGCAGACGAATGAGGTACTAAAAGACCTTTTTTTGAATGAGATTCAATTTGAACTCTAGCAAAAGAGTCTTCATGATATTTACCATCTTTATTATCAATTAAAAAGATTGCCCGACTCGCTCTTGTTTTTAAATTTACAAAAGGGTCGATTCTTACTAGTTTTGCTATAATTTCATCTTTTGGATGAGAATCAAGTAAAATAAACGCCCTAATATCTCCATGAATCGTTTGAACGTCATCTTCATAAACAGAAGCTTCAACCCATAATTGCCTCATATCAGCTATTAACAAAATTGAGCTACCTTCTTTTACATACTCTCCTTCATTAATAATTACCTTTCTTACGATGCCACTTTTTTTAGCACGTACAATAATATGAGTCGAAGGTTTTTTTTGCTTTTCTATTTTTTTTAAATCACCCTTTGTTAAACCTAAATATAATAGTTTTTGACGAATTGCTTGTATATTATTTTTTAAGGATAAAAACCTGCTGTTTGATAGTTTTAATTTTTTTTGTAAGCTAATTGCTTGTATTAACTCTTGTTGTGAAGCAATTAAAGAAGGAGAGTAAATTTTATATAAAGAGTCTCCAATTTTTATTTTTTCACCAATAGAGCTAATGTAAAGTTTATCAATACGACCCCCAACCCAAGCTGTAATTTTATATATTTTAGAAGGAATCAGTTTTACTCGACCATATAAATTTAGATTTTTTTGATCATGTTCAAATAATACAGGGTAAGTCAAAATGCCAGCACTTTTTTGTTGATTTTCACTTAACTCAATTACATTTGATGCTAATACATTTCCAGAAATTAAAGGAATTAAGTCCATTAAACAAATTGGACATTTTCCTTTTTCTTCCATTTTAATTTGAGGATGCATACTACAGGTCCATAATTGCTGTTTTTTAGAGTTTTCATCTATTTTTAAGCCAATCTTTACAGATTTTTTATGATTTGACATCCCAGTCATATTACCACTTGACCATAATAAGCCAGTCATAACATAAAATAAAATAAATACTTTCATGTTAGTTTTCTCCAATAATACCTAATATACTTTTTTGCTCTGCGTATGCTTGAAAGTAATTTTTATATTGTATTTTCATGTTTAAACTCAATTTTAAAAGCTTTCGTAAATGGTTTAATAATGAAAAAAAGTCAATGCCCTTATTTTGAGTCATGTAGTTTGTTTGAATAGATTCAAGTGCCTCTTTAGTTCTTGGAATCAAATCATCCTTTATTAATTGGTACTGCGCCCTAGCATCATTTACCTGATAAGAAATGGTGTTCCATTTTACTTTTAAACTTCTTTGTTTAAAGCTTCTTTTTGTTTGTAATGATTTGAACTGAACTTTTTTTGAGCTTACTCTATTTTTTATTTTATTTTTATCTAAAACTAGCTCCATACCAAGTGAAATCATCCAAGCGTCATCTCCTTGGTTTTGGCCTAAACCATTAGCATCAATCATTGTCCATTCACTAGAAACTACATACTTTGGTTTAAAAAACGAGTTTTCAAACTTGATTTGGCTTTTCTTTTTTTTTTGATTTGCATCAATAATCAATAAATCAATGTTACTATCTAAACCTAAGATTAAATCAATTTTTGATACTTTTTTTAATGATTTAGATAATTTAATAGAAT
Source organism: Candidatus Cloacimonadota bacterium (assembly GCA_002402105.1). Taxonomy (GTDB): domain Bacteria; phylum Muiribacteriota; class UBA6191; order UBA6191; family UBA6191. The sequence continues at coordinate 53,977 of NVVD01000013.1, read as the reverse complement.
CTAAATCTAACCAAGCTAGCTCTTTTAACTCTTCTAATACTACAGGGATTTTCTGATGAACACTTCTTATTTTATCTTTTATCTCTCTTGCATCTATTTGCAACTGTATTAATCTTTGATATTGAAAGTCATGCGTTGAATAGTGAGTCTCCCAAAGCTTTATCCATGAGTTTATTAAATGTAGATTTTCTTCTAGTACCAGTTTTTTTTCAAATAAAAAGTTATACAAAAAATATGTTTTTTCTAGCTTTAGTAATAAACCTTGTAAGAGTTTTTCTTTTTTTAATTCTTCTATGCTAACAAGTCCAAGTACTATTTGTTTTTTAAAAAATAGTTGTGACTTTGGAGGTAATACTTGTGACACCCCAAACTTATATTTCATATTCCCATTTTTAGTTGCTACCTCTTTTGGAAAAACTCCTAATTTTACCATTGGATTTTTTAAACGACCCTCAGACTTTGCCTGTAATTTTAATGACTTAATTTGTAAGCTAGATGACTCAAGTTGCAAATGATTTTTTCTTAGGCTTTCTTTTAAAAAATCTAAGTTATACTCATTTGCAAAACTATTTGAAATAAGTATATAAGCAAAACAAAAAATCCAATTGCATTTAGGTATAAGTAAAGTCTGAAGTTTCATTTAGTGTCCTACCCTTAGATTAATGTTTGTGTCCACTATGACCATCATGTTTATGTTTCTGGACTTTCTTAGCATTTACAAAACCAAATTTCTCTGGGTTTAAAGCAAGTTTTTTTAGATACTTTTTTTCTTTTCCTTTTTTCAAAGCTTTTTTAAACTTCTTTATGCAATGCTTACAACAAACTAAAACTTCATGTCCATCTACTTCTATACTATGTTTAGTATTTTCTATTGCTTCACCACTTACAGGGCAAACTTTATTTGGTAAATCATAATCACTCCAATCATACTTAACCCCTCTTTTTGGAATAATTTTTACTAATTTTCCACAATTTGGCATAGCAGGCCCACAATACGGGCAAGCTTTTACTTTTGAAGCATCTTGTTTCCATAGTTCATCACCACAAGTATCTAAATAAACTGCTGTTGCTTCTTTTTTAGCTTTATTTGTTAGTTTATAGTTATTATAAACTATTGGATGTTTTGGCCCTTTTTTCATCATAGAATGATTGTGCATAGAACCAGATGCAAATGTGAATGTACTTAAAAGTACAAATAATAATAGTTTCATTTTAATTTTCCTTTTTATTAATTTTTGTTGAATATCTTATTACAAGTAATATGCCAAGTTAAAAATATGATTATATCTATATTTACTCCTTTTATAATGTAGAAATTTATACTTTTAAGTTTAAATTTCAACACTTTTACTTATTTTATATTCTATTAGAATAATCCAAAACTATTTTTAAACTTTTATGTATAATGTACCACTATAAAAAGGTTTAAATACTTATGATGAGCAATATAAAAAATAAAAGCTTTTTAATTTGGTTGATTATTATAGCTTTAATGGTTATTGGTATTAGTTTTCTACATTATGGTACACATACACACCATACCCCCTTGCACGCTCTTTACAGAAAACTTTACTATATCCCTATACTTTTAAGTGCTTTTCGTTTTGGTTTTAAAGGTGCTATGATATGTTCTTTTTCATGTTCACTTTTATACTTTCCTCATTTACAATGGGATTGGGGAGCCGATTATTTTTCAAAAAATGCTGATCGTACCTTAGAGGTTTTTTTATATATATTAATTGCTGCTATAACAGGTGCATATTCTTCTTATCAAAAAAAACTTATTTTAGAACTTAAAAAAAGTCATCAAACTCTTAAAGCTCAAACTCAAAACCTTCTTATTGCACAAGGTACCCTAAAAAAACATGAAAAACTTCATGCCATTGGATTATTAGGTGCTGGCATTTCACATGAAATTAAAAACCCTCTAGCATCACTGAAAGGTATCTTAGAAATTTTACTAAATCAAAATCAAAACTGTAGCCTTGAGCAAAAAAAAGAACTTGGTGACATTGCGTTAAAAGAAGTAACTCGAATCCAAGATATCTTAAGCAGGTTTCTGAGTTTAGGAAAAGAAGAACAATATCAAACTAATAATATTGATCTTAAAAAACTTTGCCAAGATATAATTGAGCTAACGAAGTCTGAGGGTAAAAAAGAGGGAATAAATAGTATTTTAACGACTCAAAATCAAGAATATATTTATGAAGGTCCATCTAACCCAGTTCAACAGGTATTATTAAATTTACTTTTGAATGCCATTGCCATGGCTAGCTCAAAGATTGAAATTATTTTAAGTCAAGAAAGTAAGCATTTTACTATTTTAGTTTGTGATGATGGTATAGGCATCAAGCAAGGACAAGAAGAAGCCATTTTTGACTTTTTCTTTACTACAAAACAAGAAGGTAGTGGACTTGGTCTTGCTATTTCATCTGAATTAATGCATCAAATCGGGGGAAATGTTAAAATAATAAAAAATTCATCTCCTACAATTTTTCAAATGTCTTTCCCTAAAAAAGCTCCGTCAAATCACTTAGGAAAACACGAACTTACATTAAAAGAAATACAATGAATATATTAGTCTGTGACGATGATAAATCTCTCGCTCGAATTATACAAATCCAATTACAGGGTTATGGTAATAAAGTTGAACTTAGCTATGATGGCGAAGAATGTCTAATTAAATTATCTACTAAAAACTATGATGTTTGTATACTTGATTTGAATATGCCTAAAAAAAATGGGATTCAAGTACTAGAAAGTTTTAAACGTAATTTACCCTGTCCTATTATTTTATTAACAGCCTATGAAAAGCTTGATTTAGCTATACAAGCCATGAAACTTGGTGCTTTTGATTATTTAACAAAGCCATTTGATGCTATTAAGTTACAACACACAATTAAAATAGCTAGATATCAATGGGATCTAAGCAAAGAAAATGAAAAATTAAAAAAAGAATTATTTAAAAAAGAAAACCTTGAATTTATAGCTATTGAGGATTCAAAATTACAAAAAATTATTGACTTAGCAGCTCTTAGTGATGAAGCTATTTATATTAGTGGTGAAACTGGTACAGGTAAAGATTATTTAGCTAATTATATTCACTCAATATCTAAAAGAAATAAATATAATTTTTTGGCTCTAAATTGTGCTGCTATTCCAGAAAACTTACTCGAGTCTGAACTCTTTGGTCATGTAAGAGGTTCTTTTACTGGTGCAATAAAAAATAAAATTGGTATTTTACAAGAGGTTGGACAAGGTACTTTATTATTAGACGAAATTGGTGATATGCCCCTTGCTATTCAAAGTAAAATTTTAAGAGTACTTGAAAATAGAAGCTATCGCCGACTCGGAGACATAAAAGACTCTACTTTTGATGGTCGTATACTTTCAGCTAGCCACAAAAATTTAAATGACTTAGTAAAAGAAGGCTTATTTCGTGAAGACTTACTTTATCGTCTAAATACTATCCCTATTTTATTACCCCCTCTTCGAGAACGTACAAAAGAAATTGATATCTATCTAAAAAAGTTTTTGCCTAATAAAAACCTACAAGATAGCGCTTTAAAATATTTAAAAGAATGCTATTGGCGTGGAAATATCAGAGAACTCAAAAATTATTGTGCAAGATTAAACATCTTTATACAAAGTATCGATATTACTAAAAAACAATTAATTGAACTAGAAGAGCTATTAATAAAGCAAAAAAACAAACCATCTCAATTTACTCTACCTCAAGAAGCCATTAATATTGAAGACTCAATCGATGATTTACTATTACAGGCACTTAATCGTTGCAATCAAAATCAATCTAAAGCAGGTGAGCTACTAGGTCTTTCAAGACAACAAGTGATTCATCGAATGCGTAAGTGGAAAAACTTAAAAAATATATAAAAGAAGTCTTCTAAAATTAAACTTTAGTTTTATATACTATTATGCAAATTGTTTATTACCCTACATTTAATAATTTTTATTTAGGTATATTATCTTTTTTTAAAAATGTTTCTTCATCTATTTTTAGATCTTCGCCCAAGTCTGTTCCTAAAATGTTAGATAATGTATTTACTACTTCTACTAATACCAACGAAGCTTCACTCAGACTATCTCCACCCCTAGAGGTTTTATCTGCAATTAGTTTACTTTCTTTTGTGACTTTATCAAGTTGTTCTATAGTCAAAATCAAGCTTTTCATAGCTTCGGTTTGTTTTTGTGAGTCTATAGCAATTTTATTCATTAAAATAGAGGCTTCGTCAACTTGTTCAACAATATTCATTAAGGCTGACTTTTCTTGAACTATTGACTGATAAGAACCATTTAAAAGCTTAAAAGTATTTTCCATTTCATTTACTATTTTTTCTGATTGTAAAAAAGAGTTTTGTGCTAATTCTCCAACCTGTTGAGCAACATGTGCAAACTCTTTTCCTTTAATACCAGCACGAGCCGCCTCTATAGAAGCGTTAATTGCTACAATATCAATCTGAGACGAAATTTGTTTAATAATATTTACTACTTCTGATGTATCTTTTGTATATGTTATTAATTTATTCATAGATTTCATAACAATAACCATTTGATTTTCACCAAAGTTTGCCATTTTATTAGCTCTAAATACTACTTGTTTTGCTTTTGAGGCTAAAAAAGTATTTTTTGAACTAATACTAACTAACTTTTCCATATCAATATAAGTTTTTTCTATAGAAGATGATTGCTCTTCTACCATTGAAAATAAACGATTACTCGCATTAGAATTGTCTTTTGATATTTTCTCAATATTTTTAGATGATTTTAAAATAACTTCTATTAAGCCTTTTAATGGAAAAAGCATTCTTTGAACAATAAAATATAGAAAAGAAATAAAAATAATCATCATGATTAAAGTTATTAAACTAGATAAAAGTCCTACTTTATAAACATCTTTCATTAATTCGTACTCTGGTAAAAAGCAGCCTATATAACCTGTCTCTCCATCAGGAAGAGGTAAAGCTATATTAGATATATAAAAATGATCTTTATATTTAAAAAAGCCATCAACAGAGGACTCTATTAATAAGTCAAAGTACCTTACATTAACTCTTTCTCCAATAAAAAAGTTTTTACTTTTTAAGAAGGTTACTACATTATTAAAATCATAGTCCAAAAATAATAGAGAATATTCTCTTAATAAGTTTTCTAGTTTTGAAAAGTCTAAATAAGCTAAAACCATTCCTAGGTATTCATCATCTATATATAGAGGCTCTGAGTATAAATAACTTTTTTTATTTTCATCCCATTGAATCAACATTTCATTTTTATTAAAAGTAAATAGTTTTAATAAATCTTTCTGATTTTTTGTCAATATAGAAGAAGATATAATTTTATCTGAATTTGTAATAATAATAACTTCTTTAAATTCAGTTTCTCTTGCAAAACGAGTAACATCTTCTACAATTTGATCAAAACTATTTAAGCTAATAGCAAAACCAATTGTTTTTTTTATAATGTTATAACTATGAAAGACCTTTTTACTATCAGTAATATAATTAGCCATAGCAACATGAAACTTAGAACCAATTAAACGATTTACATTAGCCCCAGAATTAACCGTCTGACGATAAATTTCATATTCAAAATAAAAAAGAATACCAGCTGAGAAAAGAAAACTTGAAAAAATAACTACAAAAATAACTTTTGATTGTAAACCCTTAAACTCTGTCATCATTCAACACTTTTTAACTTAAAATTAGATACTTATCTTAGTATACATTTCATAACTATTATCATAAAGGTAAAAACCTATAAATCAACCTTAAGTCAAGTTGCAGGTATTCACTATTTGTTTTGTCCTAAGTGCTTTTAGTAACCGTTTTCTAAGTATTTTAATTGAACTAAACAAATTTATAAGAGTCCATTTTTTGACTAAATATTAAAAATATAGTAAAAGCACTTGCAAATTACAATAAGATAGGAGTGCATATGAAAAGTTTACTAGCCTTAGTTTGTGGGTTGATTTTAATAGGACAAAGTCAAAGTATACAAGCAAGTGAAACAGAAATAGATGTACACGGATATTTAAGTCGTGGATACATGAAGTCAAGCAAATATAATTATTTAGCTGAAGGCTCAAAAAATGGTACAACAAAGTGGGGAGAGGTTGCCGTTAATTTTGGTTACCAAGCTCATGACCGATTACGTATTGGTTTTCAAATTTTAGCTCGAGAGCTAGGTACGGATGGTCGATATAAACCTGAACTTGACTGGGGGTTTTTAGATTACGAAGTTAATGATTGGCTCTCAATTAAATATGGTAGATTTTTTGCTGCTTGGGGTTTTCATAATGATGGTCGTGATGCAGATGTACTAAGAAATAGTATATTATTACCACAAAGCGTGTATACAGAAGACAATAGAAGTATTGCTTTATTAAAAGGCTTTCAACTACATGGTACAATTGATTTAGACGAAAACAACTCTCTTGATTACCAGTATGCTCAGGGTAATAATGATATTAACTCAGCCTCTAGTTTAAATCGAGATATCAGAAACACCTTAAACGCCCAATATTCTGCTGCTATTTTTGGTGCTACTGCTGGTGTTCCTGGTGGTCCTTTTAATATTGCAAACCCTATTACTTCATTAGACGTAAATATGAATAAAGTTGTTAATTGGGGAGTCGTTTGGAACACACAACTTGAAGGATTACGCATTGGTTATTCGACGTTTGAACCAGACATTGATATTAATGCCAAAGTACAAGTAATAGGTAATCAATACACTTTTTATGACTTTACTGAACCTTTTAAAATTGTTTCTCTTGAGTATGTTTTAGATGATTTTTGGACATATACATATGAACATCTATCTTATGCCGTTGATACAGTAACAGCAAAAGGTAGAAAACCTTTTTTAAAAGTTCAAAGTTACTACCATCAAGTTACATACATGACTGAAAGCAACTACGAGTTTGGATTAATCAGATCTGTAGGATATAACGATACTTACACAGGTAAAAAAGCTATTGATTTATACACCAAAGATTTAGGTTTTACAGTTCGTACAGATATACAAGATAATGTAACACTTAAACTTGAATACCATAAAATGTCAGGTACAGGCGAACTAAGACCACTTTTAAACTCAACTCTACCTACCTCTGCAAATAATCTAGGTAAAAACTGGGACATGTTTATGGCCAAAGTTACATATAAATTCTAGGAGAAAAAATGAAAAATTTAAAATATATAATACTCACTCTATCTCTTTTAACCACAAGTTATCACGCTGAATTAGTTTTAATTGTGCATAAAGATTTCCCTATGGATAAAATTTCAAAAAAATCTTTGAAAAAAATCTATCGAAATAAAATGAAAAAATGGAAACACGGTGGCTCTATCGTTAGATCATTTTTAAAAAAAGGAAAGACTCATAAAGTTTTTTGTAAAGTTTTAAAAAAAAGTCCTTCTAAATTAGATCGTTTTTGGCTAAAACAAGTTTTTACTGGTAAAGGCGCTGCACCTGAATCCTTTTCTAATGGAAGAGAAATGATCGCTTTTATTGCTGAAAACAAAAATGCTCTAGGCTACGTTGACTCTTCTATTGACACTAGCAATGTTAAAATAATTTCATTAAAGTAATAAATAGTAAAAATCATACAAAAACTTCAGTAAATACAAATAGAGCTTTAAATGTAGAAACTAAAGAAGTAATTGTTAGAGAAAACAATAGAATAAATGCTCAATCAATAATAAAGTCATTTATAAGTTTTTCTATATCTAATAAATGATAATCATTTTGATTGAGTTGAAACTTCTTTTTTGTATACTTTGTGATATTGGAATCTATTAACTTTTGATAATCTAAAACCATTTTAATTTTATCTACATATAAACCTGTATAAAAGCCATTCTGATTAACAACAACAATCCTTGCTAACTTTGAAGTTTCTCGTTTATTAAATAACTTTAAACTTAAATCTATAAGTGGAACTATTTTACCTCGATAATAAAAAACCCCCTTTATTGACTCTAATGTATTAAAAATAGGATTTAGCTCTACTTTATCTAATACTTCAACTAAATCTTTTATTGAAAGTGCAAAAAAAATATCTTGGCAAATTAGATGTAAAACGCTAGAGCTTTTCATAAATTATCACGCACCTTTAAGTTTGAAAACCTATCAATAGCATTTACATCCAAAATACTAACTATTCTACCGTCTTTTAAAATAGATACAGATGATGATATTTGGGTATTTTTTAATAATGGATGATTGATTGGCCTCAATAATAAATTATCCTTAGCAATAATTTTTGAAATTATGATTGCTATTTGTAAACCTTTTTCAGCTTTCAGGACTAATACATTAGACTCAATTTTATTTGTAGGTTTAGAGAATAGCAAATCACTTAAATCAATAAGTTTTATTTTATTTGAACGATAAAGAAAAGTATTATCTGATATCACTTTATCTTGATATTGCTCATTATCATAAATAGTTAAAATATTACTAATTGGAATTGTAAAAATAAAGTTTTTAACTTCAAATAATAAACAATCAATTGTAGAAATTGTTAAAGGTAATATTAAACTAAATAAAGTACCCTTTCCTAACTCTGAACTTAATTCAACTCTACCACCTATATTTTCTATTGCCACTTTAACAACATCAAGACCAACTCCCCTACCAGCAAGCTCTGAAATTTTTTCACTTGTTGAAAAGCCAGCCTGAAATAATAAATTATAAGTTTCTTGCTCACTTAATTGTGCTTCTTTTGCTATTAAACCTTTATTTATTGCTTGAGCTCTTACTTTTTCTAAGTTTATTCCTTGACCATCATCTGAAATTTCAATCACTACATTTTTACCAACAGATTTTGCTAATAAACCTATTGTTCCTTCTGCGTCTTTTCCTATAAATACTCTTTCATCACTATCTTCTATACCATGAGATATAGCATTTCTTACAATATGAGTTAAAGGAGAGATAATAACATCAGCCAAGTTTCTATCTATTTTTGTTTCTAAGCCCAAAAGTTGAAATTTAACAGCCTTATTTAACGTTCTACTAAGAGCTTCAACCTGACGAGCAAACTTCTTAAATATAGCTTCTATTGGAAATAACCGTAAACTTAAAACATTATTTTGTAATTGGTAAAAGTTGTTTTCTAACTTTTTAAACTCCTCTGATAAGTATAAGTCAGAGGATACTTTTTTTTTAAAATAATTTAATTTTAAATAAAAGGACTCCATCCCTTCTGCTAGTTGATCTATATACAATGCAGATACTCTAATACTACTATCTAATGAGATATCTAATAGCTCTAATTGATATAAATCATCAGGATATATGTCTTCAGCTTGAATCAATTTTTGTAGACCATTTAATACTTTCACGAAATCAATTGATTCATTAAATTTATCCTGTTTATTTAGCCTTAACATTAAATTATTAAGTATAATTTCTAAAATCAATAAAAGTCTTTTTATACGCTCCAGATCTTTATTAATTACTTGATTTTTATGAATCACAAATGTTAAATAAGATTCAAATTCATGACAATAATGATTAATTGTATTTGTTAAACCTTCTAAAAATGAGCTACTACCTTTAATAGTATGAACCACTCTAAATATGAAACTCAAATCAAATTCATTTTCAAGTGACTCATTTAAACTCTCAAATAAGTGATTTGCTTCTACAATGAAGTCTTTATAATCTTCAAGCTCTAATAATTCTTCTATAAATAAAAAAGATAAATCATATATTTCTTCTATTTTACGAAAAGGTTGATCTTGATGAAAAGAACAAAACTCAAAATACTCTCTTTTTTCTATAAGAAACTCTAAGCCTTTATATAAGTTTTTTAAAGTTTCAATAAAACTATTTCTTTCTTGATTGCTTAATTTTTTATCCATCATCGTAAAACGGTCTAAACTATTGTATACAAGACGTAAAATATTATGTAAAGAGTCATATTCAGAAGTAAATGATAAAAGCTCTCTAATTTGGTGATACAAAAACATTAAACTAGAGATATCACTTGTTAGGCTTTCATCTAGTTTATTTTCTTTTGATAAAATCTCTAATAAAATTTCTTCTGTATTTAGTAAAAATTCAGAAAGTTTAAATTGATTGTTAAACACAACTAATAACCTTTATAAGATTTCAATTTCATTTAACTTTTTCTTGGCTAAGTCCGAACAAAAAGCATAGTCTAAATGATTTGAATTTGTATAGGATATAATTGTCAAAGTATAGAACATTGATTTTAATTCTTCATATATTAAAGAGGCCTCTTTTAGTTTTTTTTCACCTTTTAATGCTTTTGCGTATAAAAATAAAGCTTCATCTAACAAACAAGATTTTAATTTTCTAAGTTTTTTAACACAAGTTTTAATTTTTATTAGCTCATTTGATATACTTAATAACACTCTAATTTTTTCAAGTAGAGCATCATCTTTTAATTTACTATTTGATTCAATAATTTCATTTAAATAAAGTAATGATTTTTTATTATTTTTAAATCTTCTAAATGACATTTTTGCCATTTTTAATCTAGCATTAAAATATAATCTACTTTTATATTCCTTTTTTATTGTTTCATATGATTTAAGTGGTTTATAAGAGTCATTAGAGTAAACGCTTTGAAAATATGCCTTAATAAAAAATAAATTGTTTTTAGCATAAATAGATAAATAAAATGATGAAATTAAAATAAAGCTAAATAAAAGAACTAAACTATATCTAGTAATCTTTTGAGATTTTTTACTATGATGAAAACCTTGTAATAAAGGGATTGATTGATGACTCATCTGTACAAAAAGTAAAGTACCAGAACTTACTAATAATAAAACATATAAATAAATTGATTTTGAGTAACTTTGTAAATCAAGCTGTAAAGTTTGTCTAATGCAACCACTTAAAGATAAACTATCTAAAACATATAATAAAGTTACAAAAGTTAAAATACCAAAAACCATATAAAGTAATGGTATCAACCATAAACTCACAATATATGTATCACAAAAAAAATTAGCCCTTAAATATTTTGATGCAAAGTAATGAAACTGTGACATAAAAAAAGATATAAAGAGCCAAAGTATTAAAAGTGTTGGATAGCTAAATAAAAAGCCTCCCTGTAAAAACAAGCAAAAGCCATAAATTAATATTAAATGAATTAAAAAAGAGTTTAATCTGTTTATCATTTCTGGCATTAATTTTATGTCTGACATTTAGCCCCTTTACCCTTAAACTATATCATATCTCTATTTACCCAAAAAAATCCAATCATCAATGATCAAATTCATTTATCCGATATATAAGTTACCATACTCAAGTATAAATACTTTTATATAAGTATTCAATTTTAAAGGTATCAAAATTTTATGAAAACCTACTTAATCATTTTTTTACTTTTTTTATTAAAACCTATAAACGCTAGAGGACCATTATATTTTTCTGCTAAAGGTATTCGACGAATCTATAGAGATAAAAAGCCAATAAAAGATATGAAAGAAATTCAAAAAGATCAAAGAAATGATCCTTACTTATTTTTTAGATATTTAGAGTTATACCAAGATAGTAAAAAACCTTTTGAACGTATGAAAATCATGAAAGAATACTATAAAACTCAAAGTGTAGACCAATATCGTTTGCTTTCTTTAATGCTTTTATTTAATCCTTACGATCCTAGAAAATATACTCATCAAAAATTAGTCGATAAATTTTTAGTCAACCATTACCACGAGCTGGATGTACTTAATATATTTCTCTATCGCTATTCAACTATAAATATGAATCCTCCACCCTCTTTTACAAAGCTTTATTTACATTTAAAGCAAAAAATAAATGAATTTTTACCCTCTGAATTTAAAACCATTCTCTTTTTAGACTTTATGATGTCACAAGAGGTTCACTCTTATAATAGAAAAAAAAATCTAAAGACACTTCTCAAGTTTTGGACTCAACAAAAAGTCTCCCAAACTGCTGTTTATTACTTGCATAGAGATTTTATTAAAAAAGCAATTTCATTTTATAGCTTTCATTTATCTAAAGCTCATTATCCACAATATTTTAAAGATTTTCACAAAAAACGTGAATACCTTTTTGCTAAGTATGGTTATTCAAAAGAAAATATCATCAAAAACTTAGAGACTTCCCTAAAATTAGACCCAAGAATCAAAAACCTTCCTGACTTTTTACCAAATATGAATCAAGTAAAAAAAGATCAAGAACAGCCTTTTTATCTACAGGGTTTATAAAGTTTTTTATATACCATACAAAAAGTAAAAGTTTTTGTTTCTATTTTGCATATAAAAAAGTTTATCATTTTAAGATGAGCCTATTTAATTTATACTAAGTTTAAGTTTTAAAAAAAACTACTAATACATTTTTAAACAAAAACAAACAAAAACACTAAACTATTCATTTGACTTTGACGATAGTTAAGTCAAAGGGAGAAAAAATGTTAATAACAAGAAAAAATATAAATACAAATCATCAGGTGGCAACAAATCAAATCCAGATCCCTTCTTTTGAAGTGAAACTAGAAGCGGGAATTTCTATTTCAAAAAAAGTTCAGGAATCTGTATTAAACGTAAATTCACCAGTCGATACTCAAACTGTAATGCAAGCAGCAAATCTTATTCAGGGTATGTTACTAGCCAACACTAAAGATTCTATTCTAACTCAAGCAAATATTGATCGAGGGACAGTTAAATTACTACTAGACCTTGATTTAGACTTAGATATATAATTCAAATCATCTAAGACAAAAAAATAGACCTATCGTAAAAGATAGGTCTATTTTTTTCTCTTAAAGAAAGACTAATTGACTAACATATAGTCCTTATCTTCAAAATCCAAATTTTCTAATCTAATATATCTATCATCTTGTATGAGAAGCATCATATCAGTCATAGGGTCTTGTGCATCAAAAAACTCTCTTTGAAAGGTGTCCTTTAATTTTGATACTGATGTATCTAAGTGTTTCATTTCTTCTTTAAGAAGTTGAAAGTACCACTCTTGAGTTTCTAATCCATTCATTTTGACTCCTGCTATTACAAGCTACATTATTTATTGAAGTTAAACCTTCTTTCGATGAATCTTTCTAAAAATGTAATGTCTTAGTTTTTCAAGTGATAGCAAGGCTTTAAAGAAGAGTTAATACAAGTATCTAGCTCATTTTCATCTTTTGTCTAAGCAAAAAATAAATCAAAGTACAAAAGAGTTCTGCATATTAAATTTATGTAAGGAAAGTAGAAACTAATCTAAAAGGTCGTCAAACTGAATGTCATCAAAATACTGAAAAATCTCCATTAACTCTGGTAATGACCCTCGTTTTTCAATCATCATCTCTAAATCAAAATGAGCTTCACCTAAAAACATCTGATTTTTAATCATTTTAAAATAAACCTGTTTTGCTTTTTTAAAATCATCTTGCTCAAGTAATAGTCTTGCTTTTAAGACTAATAAATCTTCAAAGTATGGATCACGTTTTAAACCTCTATTACAAACTTCTAAAGCCAAAGAGTGTAAATCCATATTTTCAAAAATTTCTGAAAGTAATAGATAATAAATGGCATTTGGATAACGTTTCATTAAAACTTGTAAAACCTCTATTGCTTTTAGCTTACGATCTAAAGCAAGTTCGCATTGAGATAATGCAAGTAGCCTCTCTTCGTCTTCATCTTCTTTCCAGTAATCAAAACGATGTAAAACGCTTTTAGATTGATAATAGTTTTGTAATTGAAAATAACAATTTGAGAGTTTCAAAACATATTGAGATACTTTTGGTTTTAGCTCACATAAATAATTAAAGCAAATAGCAGCTAAATCAAAATCAAGTCGATCAAAATATAAATATGCTAGCTCTTCTAATCCCTCAACATACGAGGAACCTTCTAATTTTGGTAGCACTTTATGATAAATAATACAGGCTTTGTATGTCCTATTTTTATTATTATACCAACGAGCCTTTTTTAATAGTGGCTCTTTTTCTAAGGCTAGTGCTTTTTTATTCAATATTATTCCTTTAAATATTTATGATTGTACCCTATTCATCACATAAAAATTAAGTAGGTATTATTACTTGTTCTAAAACAGATCTAATATAGTTCTCTTGAGCCAATCTATCAACTAATTTAAGAGATAAAATACGATGTGCAAAAACATTTGGAGCTAAAATCTTTATATCTTCTGGAATTACAAAGTCTCTATTTTCAAAAATAGCCCTTACCTTTGCTAGTTTTACTATTTCAATAGACCCTCTCACTGAAATCCCATGATTTAAGCTATTATCTTTTCTTGTTATTTCTACAATATCTAATACATAATCTACAATAGATGACTCTATGTGTATTTTATCTACTAAATTTTGAATTTCTAATATCTCATCTAATGAAATCTTATTATAGGCGTATTTATTTAATTTTCCTAAAATAATACTTTTTTCTTGTTCTTTTTGAGGATAACCAAGTGACAAACGTACTGAGAACCTATCTAGTTGTGAATCTGGTAAACGGTAAGTTCCATCAGAACTTACAGGGTTTTGGGTTCCTATTACAAAAAATGGATTTTTAACATTATAAGTATCTTGATCGATTGTTACTTGATTTTCTGCCATAACCTGTAAAAGTGCACTTTGAGTTTTTGGAGGAGTTCTATTCATTTCATCAAATAATAAAATTTGAGTAAAAATTGGGCCTTGATGAAATTCAAAGTTAGACTTTGAAGGGTTATAAATGTTTACACCTATAATATCTGATGGTAATAAGTCTGTAGAGCCCTGTATTCTATTAAAGTCTAAATGTACTACTTTTGCAATTGCTTTAGCTAAAGACGTTTTACCAAGTCCCGGTAAATCTTCAATTAATACGTGGCCTTGTGCAAAAAATGCCATTAAAATTAAGCGAATCTCTTCTTTTTTTCCAACAATTTCAAGGCTAATTTCATCAACAATTGTTCTTAAAATATCATGTTTTTTTTGTATTAACTCTTTCACAAACTATCACCTTGTAAAGATTTAATATGGTTTTTTGCAAAATTAACATATTTTTTAGCTGAAGTTTTTAATCCTTTTTTTTCTACATCTGTTAACTGTCTAATTACTTTTCCTGGTCTCCCTATAACAACACTTCCCTCTGGGATGATTGTTTTTTCAGTAATCAAAGCTCCTGCTCCAATAATACAATCATTTCCAATAACAGCATCATTCATGACAATTGCACCCATTCCAATTAAACACCTATCACCAATGGTACAACCATGTAAAATCACTTGATGACCAATTGTTACATCTGAGCCTATTTTTAAAGGACAAATATCTGTTTCAACATGCAATAAGCTATTATCTTGTATATTAGTACCACTTCCAATTGCAATAGAATTAACATCTCCTCTAATAACCGTATTATACCAAACTCCAACATTAGCACCAATGCAAACATCTCCAATAATACGTGCTCCAGGAGCTACAAATACTCCCTCTTCTAATTTAGGTACAGTTTTTAAATAAGGATAAACTCCACCAAAAATACTATTGAATTTTAATTTTTTGAAAGTCATATATGCCCTTTACATAGATTAATTCGACTTGATTTAAAGTACAAGCATCCATGATTGATTGATCTACAAAATTACTAATAATCATTTTTCTAATTTTATGAGTTGCTACAGCTCTTGTTTTTGAAAGATGTTGACTTGCCTGCTCTAAACGAGCAATATATGTCATTAAATCATCTTTTAAACCCTTTGAAAAAAATAAAACCTCTACTAAAATAAATTTGTCATTTACATCTTGATATAAGTAATCAATATAAACTTTTTTATTACTACACAAACCACCCTTAGGATAGTTTCTCTCTATAAAGTCAAGCCCTTGTTCTATTTCTATAAATTTATCTAATATCCATGATTTAAAAAGCTTTTTTGAGGGAAAAATATTTTCTCCACAGCTTTTATATAAATCATTTTTTAAACAGGATAGCTGAGAAGATAAAGAATGATTTTCTTCTAACATTTTTGACTTTTCTTGAACTAATTGTTTGTTTTCATTCAATAAATAAAAAAGCATTTTTAAAGTAGATGGACTACAGTCTTCAAAGTCTTCATCATATAGTGCAGTATTAAAATCTGATTGATCTTCATCATTTTCACCAAACATTAATATCGTCCTTTAAAATAATACAAATTGTTTTCTAATTATTAATCATAAAGTTTAATACAAAAAGTATCTAAAAACTAATCTTTTTGAATAAAGTTGATGTTTTTTAAAAAATCTATCGAAACTAGATAAGTTTTTTCATGGTTCTTTTTTTTAATAGGCCGATTAAAATATTAAATCCAAAATAAAACTTAGGATAACCATGAAAAACATATTTGTCTTTATACTTAGCATAACTTATACCTTTTCTCATGTTCATATTATTAGAGAAGCAAAAAGAATATTAAGACCTTTTGGTCATGTACTCGGTCATATTAAAACTGACTTCCAAAAACCATTTAAGCGTCGATTTGAACATATGCATTATGTTTATGCCCAAACTCTCTATCAAAGTAGCATTTCAAAAGGAAGAATCGGTAGGAGTGAACTTGCTGTTGCTTTACCAGACCCTTCTGCTCTTGGCAAAGTTGTAAAAATATTTTATCCAAGAACTCACCGTGTTGTAAAAGCTAGAGTAAAAGAAATTGGACCTTGGTTTACAAGAAATCCTTATTGGTTACATAAAGAAGATCCTAGAGCAGAAACTTCAAGAGTCAACGATATTGGTGAAAAAATAACATACCCAGCAGGTATTTTATTATCTCCAGCTGTTTGGAGACGACTTGGAGTTTCTCCAAAATTTTTAAAAACAAAAAATGTCCAAGACGAAATTGGTTGGGCCTTTGAAAAACCCCTACCACAAAAAAAAATAAGAACTCACTCACGAGCTAGAACACACACTAAATATAGATTTTATTAGTATGTTTCATAAATTAAAACGTATCTTTAAAATAGCTAAAACTAGCTATAAAATAAAAGATTTAAATAATAGCGAAAGCCTGCATGTTCAGGCTCAAGCTCGTAATTATTTAATTGATAGTATGGGAGAATTAAAAGGCTTACCTCAAAAAATGGGACAATGGATGTCCATGTCAAATAGTCCAAAACTACAAGACTTTAAAAGTCTACAAAATCAAGGACAAGCTCTCAAACAAGAAACTATTTTATCTATACTTTCACATGAATGGAAATGTAATCCTTTTGATATTTTAGACTCTATTTCAGATAGGCCATTATGTGCATCACTTGGACAAGTTCATAAAGCTATTTTAAAAAACAAACAAGAAGTAGCTATAAAAATACAATATCCAAATATAAAAGAATCCATACAAACTGATTTAAAATTGCTAGGCTGGATAGCTTCTCCTTTTCATCAACAAAAAGCTAAATTTCAATTAGATGACTACCAAAAAGCCATATCAAAAAACATTGAAGAAGAACTTAATTATATACAAGAGGCCAAAAATCAAAAAAGATTCTATCAAGCAGCAATAGACTCTCAAATTGAAGGTTTTATTGTACCAAAAATAATTGAAAATCTTTCAACAAATAAAGTTTTAGTAAGTATTTATGAAGACTCAATAAACCTATCCAAGTTATCTTCTTTTTCTACAAAAGATAAAGATGAAATACAAAATATATTAATGAATGTATTTATCTATACTACTTTTCATACAAGGTTTTTTCATGCCGATCCTCACCCTGGTAATATGGGTTTTAGAAAAATTAATAATAAAATTGAAGTTGTATACTATGATTTTGGCTCTATGGGTCAAATATCAAAAGATAAAAGCCTATCTTTACTTAAATTAATTGAAGGAACTATTTTAAAGTCGGACTTTAGTCCTTACTCTTTTTATTTAAACTTAGGTTTTGATAGTAAATATTTACAAGCAATTTTAACAAGATTACCAGCACTCAATGAAGTTTTTTTTGCCCCCTTTACAGCTATGGGTAAATTTGAATTTAAACATTGGAAACGCACCGAACTCAGCAATCAAATTTTAGGAGATGAAAGATGGAACTTCAGACTATCCGCACCAGCTGAACTTATTTTTTTAATGAAATCATTTATAGGTTTATTTCATTTTTTACAAACTTTAAATCCTAGCTTTTATTTTAAACCTCATATTGATAATCTATTACAAAGTTATCAAAATGAACTTAAACAAATAAAAGTAGAAAAGGTTGAAAACTTTTCTTATGATGATATGGCATCAAAATTAAAAATCTCCATTTTTGAAAATTCTGTTCAAAAAGTTCAATTAACTTTTCAAAGACACTTAATCAATCAACTAAAAGATTTAATACCTCCCGATGTTTTAGAATCTATTTCCAAAAAATCAATTGATCTTAATGCTATTATTAAAAATACTCATATCAATGGATATCCCAAAGGTAATTTATTTACCTTAAAAGAAAATAAAAAAGAAATTAAAGTTTGGTTAGAATAAAAACCTATTTAGTCGAAAGATTAACTATGAAAAGTAAAATACATTACATATATCCAAAAGCTAAAAAAAAGATTAGCAAAACCAATAAAAACTTGGTTCATATTCTTGGTGAAGCTTATGTAATCTCATTATTAAATGACTTTAAAGCTTTTGCTAAAGAAATTGATGAAACCCAACTGGATGGTACTTTTTCTTAATTCCTAAAAAAACTAAAAAAAACAAAAGTACATGACGATAGTCAAGACATGAATATACCAACTTGTTTATTATTGTCTTTTTTTGTACTTATTAGTTTTATTATTTTCACTCTTATAGCTAGCTCTTTAAATATTAAGGTATTTAAAAAAGTAGATAAATATTTTGAATGGACACAAGGTATCAATCTTTTTTTAATCTCTTCATCTATAAAAAAAATTAAAATATAATCTCTCGTTGTCCAGTTGATCAGCTCTTTATTCGTAACGAAGAGCGGTAATTGGATCCATCTCAGAAGCTTTTTTTGCTGGAAAAATACCAAATATCAAACCAACTGTTACAGATACTATAAAAGAAATTACGATAGAACTAAAAGATAAAACCGTACTCCAACCAGTAAAAGCAGAAATAGCATAACTAATAATAATTCCAAAAATAACTCCAAGTAAACCACCGCCAACAGAAATTAATACGGCCTCAAATAAAAATTGCACTAATATATCTTCTTTAGTCGCTCCAATTGCTCGTCTAATACCTATTTCTTTGATTCTTTGTTGAATATTTGCAAGCATAATATTCATAATCCCGATTCCACCAACAAGTAAAGACAAACCTGCTATAAAAATCATTACTAGATTAAAAATTTCTTGAACCTTATTTGATTTTTCAAGTAAATCAACAGGAGCGATAATTTGATAGTCATCTACTTTTTTGTGTCTATAGTCTAAGATTTTTTTAATATACGACTTTACCAAAATAATTTTCTCTAACTCTTTTAATTTAATAATTAAAGTAGAAACTTCGGCATAACTTGGATCACTTTCTGAATCTGTTTTATTTGACATACTTAGTGGAAACCTATGCTCAATTACAGAATAAGGAAAGTAAACATCTCTTGTTACTTGTCTATCTCCTATTTTAATTTCAGCACTTTTAATTGCACTTTGAGCCTTATGTTTACCCAAAATAACACCAATAATTTTAAACGTTTTATTATCAATTGTAAGAGTTTTATCAACAGGGTTTAAATTACCAAATAACTCCGTTGCAACTCCTGCTCCTAAAACTACAGACTTTTGAGCATCTTTAAAATCACGAGAAGTAAATAATCTTCCAAATCTTAAGTCAACAGGAATCAAATCAAAATAATTTGCCCCAATACCAATCAAGTTTACTTTTGGCTCACTTTTTTTATATTTTAAAGTACCTTCATATTTTGCTTCGAATGTTCCACCAACTAAATAAGGTACTTTTTTTAATATACTTCTTAGGTCACTTCTATTTAAACCCTCTGATAGTAGCTCTTTGGCATTTTTTAAAGCATCACCAGATAATCGAGAGCTTTTTACATAAACATTGCTAGCACCAAGAGACCTAATTTCTTTAAGAGTTTGCTCTTGGGCTCCACCACCAATACTCATCATAGCAATTACAGCAGCAACCCCAATAATCACCCCTAGCATAGTTAAAATAGTTCTGATAAAAGAACTTTTTAAAGCAGTCCAACTCTCTTTAAATAAAAACCCTAGTTTCATTCTAACTCCTGCCAAAAAATGGTTTGATCATTATTTAATCCACTTAATATTTCAACTCTTTGATCTTGTTTGATTCCCATAGATACTTCTACCCTGTTGCCAGAAGAACTAGTAAATACATAGTACTTATCTAAGTCTTGGTATAAAGCCTTAAAAGGGATAGATAATTGACTACGCTTTTTTGTTAATAAAACTTCGTACTGAACAGATGATCCAGGTTGAAAACTTTTTGATTCAGCATTTACAATAATTTCTACATGTATTCTTGGGGTCCCACCTCTAAATTTACCATCTAAACGAGGGGCACTAGCAATCTTATTTAAAGCACCTTCAAACTCTTCATCAGAGCGACCTYTTAAATGAAACTTTANTTTTTGTCCCTTTTTTAAACGATAATAGGTATTTTCTTCTAAAAGCCCTTTAATATAAAAATTTTTAAACTCTACTAGTTTACCTATAACACCACCAGGGTCTGTACTATCTCCAACTTTATAAGGTATAATACCATTTTGAGCCCAATGTTCAGAAATAATAAAGTAACCATCTTTTTGAGCTTTAATTTCTGAGTACTTCATTTTATTTTTTAATATATCAACTTCAAATTGAGCAGCATCTAACTCAAATTGAGCATACTCTACATCAATATTTAGGTTTTTCTTTTTTGAATCTAATTGAATTTTTTTATTTTTGATTTTGTACTTTAAACTTTCTACTTGATAGCTTTGTATTCTTCTTGAACTTTTTGATTTTGGAGACTTTTCTAAGGCACTTTCTAATTTTGAAATCTCCATTTCTATTTGAGAACTTTTTAAGCTTTCAAAACTTTTTTGATAATCTAAGCTTTTAATATACCCTTGATTTTTCAGCTCTGTTTGTATGCCAAAATAAAGGTCTTGGTAATCTTTTTCTATCTTTGCTTTTTTTAAATTAAGTTCTGACTTTTTTAATTTTATATTTGTTCCTTTTTGATTTAAAATTTCTAGCTTTTTATTTGCCACTTTTAATTGAAACTCGAAATCTTCTATTTCTCTATATAAGATATCTAAACCTTGTTTTGATTTTAAGGTAGTACTTTTAAGGTCAACTTTTTTTTCTGTTGTGCTAACCTCTTTTGATTGTAATTCTGTATCAATGTTTTTAGTGTCAAGAACAATTAAAATATCCCCTTTTTTTACTTTTTTACCAGAAGCAGTCAATTTTTTAATCGTTGCTGAATAAAATGGGGATAATAAAATTTCATTTTGTGTATTTAATTCTCCTGAACCAGAGACTTGATCAGTAAAGTCAGTTCTTTGTACTTTCTCACTTTTATTTAAAGCTTGTTTAGGAATATTTATTTCTTTAATACATTTTAAAGCTAAACCTTTTTCAACATCTTTTAATTGAGCAAAAGTATCCCCTATAAATAAAACTTTCCCTGATAAAAACTCTTGTTTGCTTATTTGAATTTGATTTTTTGAGTTTATACAAGTTAATGGAGCTCTTAAAACATTTTCTTTTTTTTCAAGTAATAGTTTTGCTAAAGCTGTCATTCTTGGTTTTAATTGAATATCTGGATTTATTATTTTTGCCAAAACATTTAAGTTTTTAAGTTGATAGTAATCTTTATTCCATCTCCCTGAAGCTTCTGTAATACTTTTATCTATTCTATAAATTTGGGCTTGAAAAAGCTTGTCTCCCAAAGCTACTGCTTGAAATGAAACTTTTTGATTTAATTTAATATTTGCCATGTCTTTTTCAGTAACTTCAAATAAAATGTCAAGCTCTTTACTTATACTAAGTTTACCAATTACACCACCCTCACGAGCTTGATGACCTTCTTGGTATAAATCTCTACCATTACCAACCCAGTGCTTTTTTATTAAAAAAATACCATCTTGTTGCGCTCTAACATTTGAAGTTTCTAAAGCCAAAGTTTTTTCATTATACTCTTGTTTTAAATCTTCAATATCAAGCTGTAAAATTTCATAAGCTGATTTTCTTTCTTGCTCTTTATCTCTATTTTGTTTTTTAAGATGTTCAAATTTTAGTTTTGTCTTTTTCAAAGAACGTTTTGCTTTTTCTATTTTTAATAAATCACCAGCTTTTAACTTTTCATAATCAAGCTCAAGCTGTTGTAAGTTAATTTGAAACTCTTTATATTTTAATTTTTCATCATTTAATTGAACTAGAGATAAAGCCCCTTTTTGACTTAGGCTTTCTAATTCTTTAATATGATTTCTATAAAAAGAAATCATTTGTTTATTTTTCCAAATGCCTAGCTCCTTTCTTCTCATCTCAACTGCCCCTCTAGCATAGAGTTCAATATCTAATTGCTCAATAGCAATTTTATAATTAGTCTCTGCTTCAATTTGAGAGTTTCCATCATCAACTTCTTCTATCTTATGTTGATTTAACATCTTTTTAGCTTCTAGCTCTTTTAAAAAAAACTGTAATTTTGCTCTTTGAAGCTCTTGTTTAATTTGATAAGTATCTAATTGAAATAAAATATCACCTTTTTTAACTACACTAGCATCTTCAATGATGTAAGTAACTTTACCTGTAAATGGAGAAGTAACAGATGAGGTTTTATGAGCCGATACTTTTCCATCAAGTATAATGTGTCTAGCTACATCACCAAAATCAACTGAACTGGCTTGTATTTGGTGATTTAATAACAATATGATAAATAGTAATTTATAAAGCATAATTAATGTCCAATGATTTTTTTTGATTTAATAAAATATAATAATCAAGACCTTTTACAAAACTTGTAATTTTCTGTTGACCCTCGCTTGTTTCAATCAATAAATTTTTATCTTTTATAATGGCTAACTCTTTTGGTATAAAAATAGAGTCTTTGTGGGAGTTTAGTAAAATTTTACAAATAAAAGTTTCAGAAGGTAAAAACTTATAGCTTTGAGGTTTCATTTCAATAAATAACCAATGAAATTTATTAGATTTTCTATTCATCGGGTCAACTGGCGTTGCTATAGAATCTATTTTTTTTACTTTTGCTTCTATTTTTTTATCTGAATTTTGCAATGAGTAAAAGCTCAATTTCATTCCAACTTTCACCAAATCAACATATTTCTCTGGTAATCTAAATTTTACTGAAATATTTTCATAATCTAATACCTTACCAAGAGTCATTCCTCTCCAAACGTCTGTACCCTTTTCTATATAGTTTCCATTCCATGGATGTTTTACTCTAACAAAAACACCATCTACTTTAGACATTACACTACTTGCTTTTAAAGTTTCATAAATTTTCTTTAATCCACTTTCTCTTTTTTTAACAACCAATTCTCTCTTTTCAATATTTAATGGAAAAAGTTTTTCTTTTTCTTCTAAAGTAAGTTTTGATTTTTTTAGATTATGTTTCAATAAGTCTAACTCTAGTAATAATTGTTCTTTTTCTTTACCTATTGTTCCGTCAAGTTTTTCTTTTTTATCTAATAATTGTAAGGAGTGATTTAGTTTTGTATTTTTTAGTTGCTTTTTCATTTTCTCTATCTCATCTAATGGTATAGAGTTTTCGTCTGCCAAAATTTGATAAGACTTCATTTTTTCAGTCAAATTAAATAGTTTTTCATCAATTAGTTTAGTTTTTAAATCCAAGGACTTTAAAACTCTAGAGTCTCTCTCTCCTGATTTATAATTAATCTCCATTTTTTTTATAGTATAAGCATACTCTTTTTCAAGTACATCTAACTCTAATTTTAATCTCTCTTTAGCCACCTTTTCTTTTTCACTCTTTAAGCGTCGTTTAGCATAAAACAATCTATTTTTTAATTTTTTTTCTTTGTTATTTTCTCTGCTTGATTTTATTTTAACTAATAAATCACCTTTTTTAATTTGTTTACCGTTTTCTACAATAAACTCAATACTCCCATTTACATTTTTGGGAGTAGAATAGCTACTTTCTTCTTTTGAAAAAGCAAGACCCCTAAACTCTAGATATTCTTTATTTGTTTTTACTTCAATTGTAATTTTTTCATTAGAGTTGGGTTTCTTGTCATTACAACCAACTAAAATAAAAACACTCAAAAATATAATATATTTCACAATCATTCACCTGTTTCATTTTAACTATAATTTTTATTTGTATTATATAGATAAAAAATAAAGTTTTAAGGGGGATTTCAAAATAAAGCTAATTTAATGATACAATGTAGATAGAAAAGTAAAAATATTAGCTTTTATGTCATGAGGTAAATCAGATTTGAGAAGATATACTAAATTATTCTGTTTTTTATTATTAGCTAGTTCTTTAAATTGGATTTTTAATCTTTGTTTTTTATTCCAATTTAGTTGGTACTCTATACTACTTATTATATTAATTTTATTATGGAAATTAAAGTATAAAAATATTAAACAAAAAGACATCTTACACTTAAGTATTTCTTGGCTTGTAGCTTTAACCATTGATATTATCTATTTAATTTTTCATCTAATTGCTTTAATTTTTGCTTGAAAATTAAAACTCTTAATTATCCTAAAAGCTGTAAAGCGTTTTGATTAAGACCTTTTGCCTGAGCAAGTTGAGCTGTACCTGCTTGCATCATAATTTGATTTCTTGTAAACTCAACCGTCTCTTTAGCTACATCAACATCTCTTATTTTAGACTCTGTTGATTGTAAATTAGTCGCTGTCACAGTTAAATTATTGATTGTTGAATTTAATCTATTTTGTAATGACCCAAGTTTTGAACGCTCAGATGATATAATTTGAACAGCTGTATCAATAGCACCAAGAGCACGAGTTGCTGATTTTACATTAGTAATATCTAAACCCTTTAAACCAAGAGCTTCAGCACTTGTGTTGATTATTCCAAACTGAATAGCCTGTTTTTGATTAGCACCAATTTGAAAGTTTAAACTTCTATCTGCTACGTGTAAATTAAAACTTGTTTTACCATCACCTTGTACTGCTTGATTTGTATCAAAACCATAACTATTTAAAGCATTTATTGAATCTGTATTTCCAACGTTTGAAATTACTATTCTTGAGGATTCACCAACAGACCTTGAAGTAAAGTCAAGTCGTCCTGCTGCATCAAAAGAGAAGTCTATATCTGTTGAAGATAAATTACTTGCATCAATAATTGATGTAATATCTGCTTTTGAAAGTGAAAAAGAAATATTTGTATAATTAGAACTAGCTAAAACATCAGTACCACCTGAGTCTGCAAATGCACCTGTACCATTTATACCATCTGATCCAAAATGTATTGCCCCTGATGAAGCTCCACTCGAGTCTGTAACTTTAAATCTAAAGCCACCTGTTAAAACATGTCCTGTTGTAGCAGAAGTTAAGGAAGTTTGCCCAGTAAATACTGCTGCATTTCCTCCACTACCTACTGCGTTTTGACCTGATATCAAGCCTAGGTTTGCAAGGCCCCCTGTAAGGCTTGCTCCATTTCCTGCACTTATAACTGCAGTTATAGATATTTTTGCATCTCCACCAGTTTCCCCTGATCTAAACTCTAATGAACCACTTGAATTTATAGAAGCAGTAATATCTAAGCCTCCTGCTGAAAATGCAGAATTAAAAGTATCTACAATAGAAGTCGCAGAAATAGCTGTACCTCTTTGAAAGCTAACTTCATTTTGATGTTGAGGTGCTGTATTAGCTGCAGGGTCTGTGCTATTAAAATCAGCATCAAATATTCTAATTCTAAGGAGTTCTGTAGATGGCCCTGCTAAAGTCACACCACTACTAATATCTGTGCTACCAGTTATTACAGCAGCAGTACCCGAACTTCCCAAAACTCTACCTGTTTGTAAACCTAACACTGCTGTAGCAGCAGGATTTGCTAAAATTGAAATAGATCCAGAAGAACCACCAATAGATGAAGATATTTTAAGATTATACCCATCAAATGAAGCTTGAAACCCTGGGTTTTGCATACTCCCTGAACCATACAAACCAGGAGTTGCTCCAGGAGAATATTCTATAATTTTTGCAAGTGAACTATTTGGGTTATTTGCTGATTGTGCTAAAGTATTTATGATATTTGCAATAGAGTTCATGGTGAACGATCTACCAGCAGTTAATCTTACTTTAATTCCAGCAGATAGTGTTCCACCTCCACGCTCTGAACTAGAAGCATTTGTATCGTGAATTATAAAAACAACGTCATTTAGTAAATTATCTGGTATTAAAGCAACATTTGGATCCATACTTGAGGTACCAGGTATCGTAATCATAGCCTGAGCCTCAACCGTACCATCAATACGAGCTTCTGAAGCGAGTTCAAAATTAAGTTTCATGCCATCAATTACACCACCTGCACTACCAGTAGTCGTATTTGCAGACACCGTTGTTGGATTGCTTACCCCAGTAGTTGTTGCAGATACTTTATAAGCAGCATTCACAGACTCTGTTGTAATTTGCATCCCAAAAGCTTTTAATAGACCCTCATCAGCAGCAATAGATAACTCTCCATTTACACCTTTTTGACCTGATTCAAATACTATTTGAGCCTTTGAAACATCAAAACCAAAAGTTGATCCCTTTAAACCAAGTCCACCATCATCAACAGACTTTGTCACAGCTTCTTCAACTTTATCTGTAAATTGCTTAATGGTTAAATCACTTGATATTGTAATATCTGCTTTTTGCCCATTTGCTCTAATAGTTATAGTTTTTGGACTTTCTAATATTTTGTTGCCTGAATTATCAACCATAGTTGATAAATCGTTTAATTTTGTAGATAGACCTGCTTTATTACCAGAGCTTATATCTGTTAAAATTGCTGATTTTTGAACTTGACTGACACCAACTGTAGATAAAGCAACATCCACTCTATAATCACCAGCTGTCTCAGTTGCTGCCCCTGTTTGAAAAGCTCTTAAGTCTTTATGGTCAGTAGAAACTAAAGAGCTAGCACTACCATCTAATAATTTTTTTGTGTTAAACTCTGTCGTTTCAGAGATTCTGTCAATTTCATCAACTAATTGGTCAACTTCTTTTTGAATTTCTAAACGATCACCAGATGTTAAAGCATCATCTTGAGATTGGATCGCAAGCTCACGTAAACGATTGAGCATAGAAGCATCTTCGTTTAATGCGCCTTCTGCTGTTTGAATTAAAGATATACCATCTTGAGCATTAGCTGTGGCTCGATTTAAACCTCGTATTTGTCCACGAAGTTTTTCAGATATTGTTAAACCAGCAGCATCATCAGCACCACGATTAATACGCAAACCACTCGATAATCTCTCAATAGATTTAGATAAACCATTTTGAGTTTTATTTAAATTACCCTGTGCAACAAGTGCGGTAATATTATTGTTTATTCTAAAGCCCATGATAATCCTCCGTGATTAAGCGACTTTTTTGCTTTTTTTATATTTTTTACTTCATCCTTGAATAAAAATATACACTTATAAAGTATACTCTATAAAAAATTAACTGTCCTCTTTAAATTTTTATTTAATTACTTTTTTTACATTAAATCTATTTTTTTGTCTACCCTTATCGTTTTATCCTAAAAGTTGTAAAGCATTTTGACTTAAACCTTTAGCTTGGGCAAGTTGAGCTGTACCTGCTTGCATCATAATTTGATTTCTTGTAAATTCAACTGTTTCTTTAGCTACATCAACATCTCTTATTTTTGATTCTGTTGATTGTAAGTTTGTAGCTGTAACAGTTAAATTATTAATCGTTGAATTAAGCCTATTTTGCAATGAACCAAGTTTTGATCTCTCAGATGAAATGATCTGAACAGCATTATCAATAGCACCTAAGGCTCTAGTTGCAGACTTTACATTTGTAATATCTAAGCCTTTTAAACCAAGAGCCTCGGCACTTGTATTAATCACACCAAACTTAATAGCTTGTTTTTGATTCGCACCAATTTGAAAATTTAAACTTCTATCTGCTACGTGTAAATTAAAGCTTGTTTTACCCTCCCCTTGTACAGCTTGATTTACACTAAAACCAAAACTATTTAAAGAGTTTGATGAGTCTGTTGAAGCTACTTGAGATAAAACAATACGTGAAGACTCTCCTACTGAGCGTGAAGTAAAATCTAAACGACCAGCTGCATCAAATGAAAAATCTATATCGGTACTAGATAAATTACTATTACTTATAATAGAGGTAATTTCTCCTTTGGATAAAGAAAAAGACTTATTAGTATAGTTTCCACTATCATCATAATTTAACAAAGTAAAGTCTGTAGCGTTTATACTACCAGAAGAAAAATGAATAGGCCCAGAGCTTGAACCATTACCATCAGTAACTTTAAATCGAAACCCACCAGTTAAAGTATAACCAGTCGTTGATAAACTAGAGGCAGTTTGTCCTGTAAATACGGCTGCATTTCCTCCACTACCTATAGCATTTTGCTGAGATATTAATCCTAAATTTGCTAAACCTGCATTTATATTCCCAAATGAAGAAGTAGTAACAGCAGCAATAGAAACTTTTGCATCTCCTCCTGTTTCATTTGATCTAAATTCAAGTTGACCACTTGAATCCATAGAAGCACTAATACCCAAACCAGATGAAGAAAAA
The DNA here is from genome assembly GCA_002402105.1 of Candidatus Cloacimonadota bacterium. Classification (GTDB taxonomy): domain Bacteria; phylum Muiribacteriota; class UBA6191; order UBA6191; family UBA6191. The sequence continues at coordinate 25,271 of NVVD01000013.1, read as the reverse complement.
GCACTATTAAAAGTATCTACAATTGAGGTTGCAGAAATAGCAATCCCTCTTGGAAACAACACATCATCTATTGTTTGATAAGTAGCTGCACCGTTTCCAGTACTTACTTTAGTATTATTAAAGTCTCCATCAAAAATTCGGAGTCTCAATACATCAGCAGTACCAGTAACTACCCCACCAGAGCTCAAAGTCACTCCTCCACTAATATCTAAACCACCAGTGATTACAGCTGATTCTCCACCACTTCCTAAAACCCTACCTGACTGTAAACCAAGTACATCTGTTGCAGCTTGATTTGCTAAAATTGAGATAGAACCCGATGAGCCACCTACATTTGATGTAATTTTTAAATTATACCCATCAAATGATGCTTGAAAGCTTGGTATAGTCATATTAGATGAAGTTGAAGTAGGAATACCAGCACCAGGAAACCTAATTATTTTTAGTAAAGAGTTTGTTGGCTGATTAGCTGCTTGAACAACATTATTAATAATAGTTGATATAGAGTTCATGGTATATGATCTACCAGCAGTCAATCTAACTTTAACACCAGCAGATACTGTATTATTGCCATTTTTTTGATGAGAGGCATCAGCATTTGTATCATGTATTACAAAAATTACATCATTATTTTGAACATCTGTAACCCCACCATTAATAAAGTTATAAGGCCCCGGAATAGTAATCATTTCTTGGGCTTCAATACTCCCATCTATTCTAGCTTCTGATGCAAGTTCAAAATTTAATTTTAAACCATCAATCACACCGTCTGCACTACCAGTTGTTGTATTTGCAGATTTAGTTATGGAATTTAATACTCCTGTTGTTGTAGCAGATACTTTATAAGCAGCATCTACTGACTCTGATGTTATTTGCATTCCAAAAGCTTTTAATAAGTTTTCATCTGCTGCGAGTGATAGCTCTCCTTTAACCCCTGTTTGTCCTGATTCAAAAATAATTTGTGACTTTGTTACATCAAAACCAAAAGTAGACCCTTTTAATCCAAGTCCCCCATCTTTTATTGATTTTGTAATAGCGTTTTCAATTTTATCTGTAAATTGTTTAATTGTTAAATCTGATGAAATAGTAATATCTGATTTTTCACCATTAGCTCTAATCGTTATTGTTTTTGGACTTTCTAAGATATCATTACCAGAGTTATCTATCATAGTACTTAAAGACTTTAGCCTAGTACCTAAACTTGCTTTATTACCAGAGTTTACATCTGTTAAAATAGCCGATTTTTGTACCTGTCTTATACCTGTTTGAGATAAACTAACATCAACTTTATAATCACCACCACTAGATGACCCTGTTTGAAATATTTTTAAATCTTTATGGTCTGTTGATACTAAAGAGCTAGCACTACCATCTAATAATTTTTTTGTATTAAACTCTGTGGTTTGAGATACCCTATCAATTTCATCAACTAATTGATCTACCTCTTTTTGAATTTCTAAACGATCACCTGACGTTAAAGCATCATCTTGTGATTGTATAGCAAGCTCACGTAAACGATTAAGCATAGAAGCATCTTCGTTCAATGCTCCTTCTGCTGTTTGAATTAAAGATATACCATCTTGAGCATTAGCTGTAGCTCTATTTAAGCCTCTAATTTGCCCACGAAGTTTTTCAGATATTGTTAAACCAGCAGCATCATCAGCGCCACGATTAATACGCAGACCACTAGATAATCTCTCAATTGAATTAGATAAAGCTCCTTGAGTTTTATTTAAGTTACCTTGAGCAACAAGTGCAGTAATATTATGGTTAATCCGAAAACCCACGACAAATCCTCCGTGATTGAGTCGAGTAACAGCCTATTTTTTTCATCCTTGAAAAAAAGTTACAGGCTATCTATAGCTATCGTCCAAATAAGTAATTATTTAAAGTAAATTTGTCATAAAAAATCAAATTTAAACAAATTTAATCAAATTATTTAATATTTTATAAAATTCTGGAAAAGAAATTTTTGCACAACTTGGGTCATCTAATTGTATCGGTCGTCTCGTTAGTAAGCCAGCAATAGTAAAGCTCATAGCTATACGGTGATCATCAAAAGTGGATAAATTTGTACCTCGAAGCTTTTGACTGCCCTGTATAATCATACCATCTTCTAACTCTTCAATTTGTACACCCATTTTTTTTAAGTTTTCACAAATTGCATGAATACGATCACATTCTTTTACTCTAAGCTCTTTTGCTCCAGTAATTTTACTCACTCCATTTGCTTGTGTAGCTAAAATTGCTAAAACTGGTATTTCATCTATCAAAGAAGGAATATCTTTTTCAAAGAGTTCAAAAGATTTTAAAGATGCATATTTTATTCTGACATTTCCAACTTTTTCACCATTTACTTGCCACTCTTTTTCAATAACTACATTACCACCCATTTTTTTTAAAACATCAAAAAAACCAATACGAGTTGGGTTTAATAATACGTTTTTTAATAATAAATCTGAACCTTTTAGTAAACTAGCAGCACTAGCAAAAAAAGCCGCAGTAGAAGGATCAGCTGGAACTTCAATATCAAATGATTTAAAGTTTTTCTTTTGATTAGAAACGCTTGATGTAACACCGTCTGTTGTTAAGTCTGCTCCGATTGCTTGTAACATAATCTCTGTATGATCTCTTGTTTGAAAAGCATCAATGACTTCTGTACTACTATCTAACGATAAACCAGCTAACAAAACAGCTGATTTTACTTGAGCCGAGCCCATTGGTAAAACATAAGAAATAGCTTTTTGTACACCACGAGAAATTTCAACTGGCATATAGCCATTATTAGAAATGAAATTTGCTCCCATTTCAGATAGAGGGTCAATTATTCTTTTCATGGGTCTAGAACTTAAAGACTCATCACCAATAAATCTTGCTTTAATTTGCTTGCCAGCCAATAAACCCATCATTAAACGAGTAGTAGTACCAGAGTTTCCACAATCTAAATCAGAGTCAGGGTTTTTAAACTCTCCACCTATAATTTCAATTGTATTACCTATACGCGTACTTTTTATACCAAGTTGCTCAAGACAGGTTCGAGTTGTTTCAACATCTTGTCCACTAGATAGATTACTAATTTTAGACACACCCTCACACAAAGAAGCAAACATCAAACTTCTATGAGAAATAGACTTATCCCCGGGTAATAAAATTTCACCAACAATTTTCATAAATAATCCTAGTTAACAAATTTAAGTTTACATTTACTCATGATTTCTAGACTTCTCCACTTCAATCTAAAAGACCAATATTCAAATGAGCCTAAAATCAGCTTGCAGCTACCAAACTTCACAACCCAAAAAATCTACATTCCAATATCTTTACCCATGGCTTTGCAGACTCCCTTGGCAATCCTCATTAGCTCTTCAAACTCATCTGGCAATAAAGCTTGTGGACCATCGCATAAGGCTTCTTCTGGATTATCATGTACATCAACAATTAAACCATCTGCCCCAGCACCTATCCCTGCTAATGAATGTGGTATTACCATTGATCTTTTACCACCAGAATGTGATGGGTCAACAATTACAGGTAGCGGGCTCACTTTTTTCAAAGCTGGAATAAAAGCAATATCAAGAGTATTTCTTGAATGATCCGAAAATGTTCGGATTCCTCTTTCACAAATCACAACATCTGAACAGCCATTTTTCATTAAATATTCAGCAGACATTAAAGTTTCATCTAAAGTTGCACACATCCCACGTTTTAATAAAACTGGTTTTCCTTGCTTACCAACATATTCAAGCAAACGAAAGTTTTGCATATTACGAGTACCTATTTGCAACATATCAGCATAAGATGCAACTAGCTCTGCATCGTTAGCACTTACGACTTCTGTTACAAACTTAAGTCCTGTTTCTTGTCTAGCCTCTGCTAAAATTTTTAAACCATCTTCACCAAGACCCTGAAAAGAATAAGGAGATGTACGAGGTTTGAATGCCCCACCTCTCATAAGTTGAGCACCCCTTGCTTTTACAATTTTTGCAATGCTCATAGTTGATTCTAAGCTCTCAACAGCACAAGGCCCAGCAATCATTACAACATTACCGTCACCAAAAACTACATCTCCAACTCTTACAATTTTATTTTCGGGATGAAATTCTCGACCAGCTAGTTTATATGATTTTGTTACAGGCATTATTTTCCAAACTCCAGGCAAAACTTCTAATTGAGTTTTTGCTGTTGGGTTTTGATTGCCCGTGATACCAATAGCATCTCTAGTTTCACCTGGTATCATATGAGGAACAAAACCACATTTATGAATCCGATCATATATATGTTTGATTTCATTTTTTGTAACATTTAAGTTTAATAATACTAACATTTTTCTCTCTTATTATATTTAAATACAAACTTAGCAAACGAACTTTTAAGTTTAGTATAATTCTTTCATTAATTCTTTAACTTTACGTACTGCATCGTCACTTGTTTCACATTCCATCAGGTTTTTTAAAAAATGACTCCCAATTACAGCGCCATCAGAATGATCGTTCATCCAATCTACTTTTTCTTTACAATCAATTCCAAAACCAACAACATAAGGACAAATACTATTTTCTTGAACTCTTTTTAAGTAATCTGGTATTTTATTGTCTGTGCTAACAGAACCACCAGTAATTCCTAAAATAGAAACACAATAAATTAAATCTTTTGCTAAAGTAGAAACCTCTTTAATACGCTCATTACTTGTGTTTGGAGCCACCAAAAAAATAGATGATAAATTATATTGTTCACATAAAGTTACATATTCACTTGCTTCTTCTGGTGGTAAATCAGGTAAAATAAAACCATCAACTCCAGCTTCACTACAATCTTTAACAAATTTATCTAATCCATAGCTTAAAATAGGATTAATATAACCCATTAAAATAATTGGTATTTGACTCTCTAAGCGAATCTCTTTTACTGTATTAATAATCCAAGATAAATTAACCCCATTTGATAGAGCTATATCTGATGCTTTTTGAATAACAACACCATCAGCTAAAGGGTCAGAATATGGCATTCCAAGCTCAATCATAGAAGCTCCAGACTCTTCAAAAGCAAGTACCATATTTTTTGTTGCATCTTTTGTAGGAAACCCTGCTGTTATAAATGGTACTATTTTTTTAGATTTTTTTTGGAATAATTTTTGTATACGGTTCATGATAAGTCTTGTCCTAAATACTCTGCTACTGTATGAACATCTTTGTCACCACGACCAGATAAACAAAGTACAACTTGATCACCTTTTGAAATACCATTATTTTTTTGTTTTAAAAAAGCTAAAGCATGTGAAGACTCAAGAGCAGGTAAAATACCTTCTTTTTCACATAACCACCTAAGAGCATCAATAGCTTCTTGGTCAGTAACGGCTTTATATTCTACTCTTTTAGTGTCTTTTAAAAAAGCATGCTCTGGCCCAATACCTGGATAATCTAAACCAGCAGATATAGAATGTGGTAACTGAATCTGCCCATGTTCGTCTTGTAAAACATAAGTTGCAGAACCATGCAATACACCAAATTTCCCTTTTGTTAAAGTAGCAGCATGTTTTTTTGTTTCTACACCATGACCAGCAGCCTCTACACCAATTAGTCTAACATCATCTTCTAAAAATGGATGAAACATACCAATAGCATTACTGCCACCACCAACACAAGCAATGATATGATCTGGTAGTTTTTGTTTACCAAGGGCCTGAAACTGTCTTTTTGTTTCATCACCAATCACACATTGAAAGTCTCTAACAATCATCGGATATGGGTGAGGCCCAACTACAGACCCAATTAAATAATAGGTATCTTCAACAGATGCTACCCAATCTCTAATAGCTTCATTAGTAGCATCTTTTAATGTTTTACTGCCCGATGAAACTGGTATTACTTTAGCTCCTAAAAGCTCCATTCTAAAAACATTCAGCCTTTGTCTTTTAATGTCTTCTTCACCCATATAAATCATGCATTGCATACCAAATTTTGCAGCAACTGTAGCTGTAGCTACCCCATGTTGCCCAGCACCAGTTTCAGCTATAATTTTTTTCTTACCCATTTTTTTTGCCAGTAAAATTTGGCCTATTGCATTGTTAATTTTATGAGCACCCGTATGATTTAGGTCTTCTCTTTTTAGATAAACATCAAAACCAAGTTCTTTTGAGATTTGATCTACATAGGTTAAAGGATTTTCTCTTCCTACATAGTTTTTGAGTAAATTTTTATACTCTTTTTGAAAGTCTCCATCATTTTTTAATGATAAATAAACCTCTTCAAGCTCTTTTAATGCAGGAATTAATGTTTCTGGTACATATTTACCACCATATTGATTAAAATGACCAAATTGATCTGGACTTGCCATAACTCTCTCTTTTATTTTTAATAAATCACATAATTTATTTATTTTTTTTATATCTTTTTTGCCTGCTGAAACTTCTAAACCACTGTTAAAGTCAAGACCCCACGCTTTATGTTGATTTAATAAATCTGAAATATTCTCACAGTTTAACCCACCAGATATCATTATCGGCTTTTCTAAGTTTAACCCATTTAAGATATCCCAATTAAATTTTTTACCTGTACCACCACTTTTCCCTTTGTGGTAAGTATCTAAAAGATAAAGATCAATATTTTTGTATCTATTTAAAGTAGATAAATCAAAGCTATCATGGATACCAAAAGCTTTAATTACCTTTATATGTTTTTGAATTTCAAAACAAAATTCAGGGCTTTCATTACCATGTAGTTGCACATAATCTAAATTACATCCCTGAACAAATTTTAAAATATTATCAATGCTTTCATTAACAAAAATACCTATTTTTTTTATATCTTTATCTAATGATTGAATAATTTCTTGAGCATCTTCAAAAGGTATATACCTTTTACTTTTTGAATAAAAAATAAAACCTAAAGCATCAATGCCTTTTTTTTGTAAATATATAGCTATACTTTTTTGTGTAATACCGCAGACCTTAATAAAGCTCAAGACCTAGCCCCCTTTAAAAACTCCGCTAATGTTTTACCAGGAGTATGGTTTTTCATAAACGCTGTACCAATTAAAGCAGCTTGAAACCCTAAACTTTTAACATACTTCAAATCATCAATGCAATGGATACCACTTTCTGCTACTTTTACGCAGTTTGGCATTAAATCAATGACTTCTTCAAACCATTTTAAATCTGTTTTCATTTTTCTTAAATCACGACAATTGATTCCAAAAATATTTGGGCTTATTTCACAAATTGATGCAATAAATTCTTTTTGATGAGTTTCTATAAGTACAGCCAAACCAAGTGATATGGCTAAATCTCTAAAAGTTTTTAAATCTTCAACAGAGATAGCATCTGCGATTAATAAAATAGCATCGGCACCATTTACATAAGCTTCATAAATTTGATATTTTGAAACAATAAAATCTTTTCTAAGTACAGGTATTTTAACTTTAGATTTAATTACTTTTAAATCATCCAGATGACCATTGAAGTATTTTTGATCTGTTAAAACAGATATACAAGCAGCACCATTTACCTCATATTGCATAGCTATGTCTAAACAATCCATCTCTTTATATAAATCACCTTCTGATGGAGATTTTCTTTTGATTTCAGCTATTATTTGAATATTTGACTGATTTAAAGCTTTATAAAAATCTAAAATTGGTAATTGTCTTTTTGTTTTTTTTAAACTTGCTAAAGAAGTTTCTTTTTCTAACTCTTTAACTTCTTGATGTTTGTGTAACACAATTTCTTCTAAAATATTCATGAAACTTCTCTTAGTTTTTCAAGAATTTTTAAAGCCTTACCGCTTAAAATAGAATCTTTTGCTAAATTATAAGCTTTTTCATAAGTAATACTTTTTGAAATTTCTAAAGCTTTAGCAGAATTAATACAAACAATATCACTTTTTGGGCCTTGCTTACCGTTTAAAATATCCAAAATAATTTGAGCGTTTTCAATAGGACTATCGCCAGATAAGTCTTCTCTTAGTGATTTTTTAATTAATAAATCACTTGGACTTAATTCATAGTTTAATATTTTATCTTCATTTAGCTCCGTAACATAGCTACTATCACAAGAAGTAAACTCATCCATTCCATCTTTACCATGAACAATCAAAGCTCTTTTTGAACCAAGTGACTTTAAAACATTAGCCATGAGCGATGTTAAGCTTTTATCATAAACACCAATCACCTGCATCTTAACCATACACGGATTTAATAAAGGGCCAAGCATATTAAATACTGTTCTTAGTTTTAAACTTTTACGTACAGGCATGACGTGTTTCATAGCAGGATGATAATTTGGAGCAAATAAAAAACCAAGTCCTATTTCTTCAACGCATTTTTTAACTAAATCAGAAGGCATAGTAATAGAAACCCCCAAATGTTCTAAAACATCAGCCGATCCACTCTTTGAGGATACCGAGCGATTACCATGTTTTGCAACAGCTATCCCTGCTCCTGCCACAACAAACGAAGCACAAGTTGAAACATTAAAAGTAGATAAACCATCTCCGCCTGTTCCACATAAATCAATTGCATCACGACTTAGCTCAATACGATTCATTTTCTCTCTCATCGCTTGAACAAACCCCGTCAACTCATCCACCGTTTCACCTTTTATTCGTAAACAAATTAAAAGTGCTGATATTTCACTTTCACTAAACTCACCACTCATTACTTTCATCATTAGTTCATACGATTCAAGTTTTGTTAAAGATTGTTTTTCTATTAATTGCTCTAGTATGAGTTTCATAAAATATTATAGTCCTAAGGTTTTTAGTTTTTCTGATACTTTCTCTAAACTGATTGGTTTAATTAAAACCTCTTCATTTTCGCTACAGTGACTACGAATACTACTTTCATCTAAATCTGCTGTTATATAAATTATTTTACAAGGTTTTACTTTAAATGCTTTTTCAATGTTACGTATTTTTTTTACAGCATCAAAACCTGTACCATCACCTAAATGATAATCCATAGCTATAAAGTCAAATGGTAGCTTTTTCTTCAAGGAAATCATAAATTCTGATACTGCATTTACTACCGATTCAGCTATTACTACTTCTCCAAAGTCTTTTAAACAATGGCAAGCTATTTTACATTGAATCGGTGAGTCATCTACAACTAATATTCTCATAACAAGCCTTAAATATCTAAAAAGTTTTTAAGCATCTCTTTGCCATTTTGAGATGCAATAGATTCAGGGTGAAATTGTAAACCATAAATATCTAACGTTTTATGTCTAACAGCCATAATCATTCCACAATCAAGCTGAGCTGTTACTTCTAGACAATCTGGTATTGTTTCTTTTTTTATAATCAAAGAGTGATATCTAGTGACTAAAAAAGGTGATTTTAAACCCTTAAATAAACCTTTTGAATTATGATTTATTGGATAAACTTTACCATGTACAATTTCATTTGCAGATACTACCTCTCCACCAAAAGCAACTCCAATAGATTGATGTCCTAAACATATTCCTAAAATTGGAATTGTAGCAGACATTTTTTTAATAAGTTCAATAGAAATACCCGCATCTTTTGGAGTTTTTGGCCCAGGAGAAATTACTATTTTTTCAGGCTTCATCTCTATTATTTGTTTAACAGTAAGCTCATCATTTCTAATGATTTTCATTTCTGCACCAAGCTCACCTAAATATTGAACCAAGTTGTAAGTAAAGGAGTCATAGTTATCTATTATAAGTATCATATTTTTTTAGTAGTCTAACCTAGTTTATTCTTAACCTTTTTTAAACTACTTGAGTCCTTTCTTTTTCTTTTTTTATGAAACTAGTCCGTCTTCTGCAAAATCTATTGCTTTCATGATGGCTTTTGCTTTATTTTGTGTTTCTTCGTATTCTGTTTGTGGATCAGAGTCATACACAATACCAGCACCAGCCTGAAAGTATACATCCTCACCTTGCATTAATAAAGTCCGAATAGCAATACAAGTATTTAGATTACCAACATAATCAAAATAACCAACACAACCAGAGTATATAGACCGTCTACTCGGCTCTAACTCGTTAATGAGTTCCATTGCACGAATTTTTGGAGCCCCACTTGTAGTACCAGCAGGAAAGCCAGAAAATAAAGCATCTATTAACCTTGTATCTTTTTTTATAATACCTTCTACATCAGATACGATATGCATTACATGAGAATACTTTTCAATCATCATATATTCTTTTAATTTTACGCTACCATACTCACACACTTTGCCAACATCATTACGACCTAAGTCAACTAACATTAAATGCTCTGCTAACTCTTTTTTGTCTGATAATAAATCTTTTGCTAGTAGCTCATCTTCTTCTAAGTTTTTACCTCTTTTACGAGTCCCAGCTATAGGTCTTACTTCCATTTTTTTATTTGTTACCTTAACAAGTAGTTCAGGAGATGCACCTATCAATTGGTAGTCTTCAAAGTCCATAAAAAACATATAAGGAGAGGGGTTAATTGTTCGTAAGGCTCTATATAAGCTACTTGGATGAGCTTGGCTTTTTCGGTGAAACTTTTGTGATAAAACTAACTGAAAAACATCTCCACTTTGTATATAACCTTTTGCTTTTTTTACAGACTCAATAAAGTCTTCTTTTTTAAAATTTGAATCAAGTGTACTTCTGGATACTTTTTTTGCTAATTGAAAGTCAATTTCAGTATGTAAGTCTTCTCCCCATTGATCTATTTTTTTATGAGCTTCATTATATGCTTTTTCTAAGTTTATATTTTCATCAATGTGGACATTTGAAAATACAATGAGTTGATTTTTTAAATGGTCAAAAGCAATTAACTCATCAAATTGCATATAAATAGCATCCCATGGATCTTTACTTTCTCTCTTATGAACTGGTATTTTTTCAACTAAAGTAACTGTTTCATAAGATAAATAACCAACCAAACCACCATAAAATTCAGGAAAATCTTCTAATATTGGGCCACAAAAAGATTCTTGTGCATCTGAAAGTAAATCTAAATAGTTTTTATCTGTTTTTATTTCTTTATATTCATTTTCTTTTTTTAAAATATAAGATTGCTCATCCTTTAAACCATAGATAGTTTTTGGGTTTTTACCAATCATAGAAAATCTAGCGTATTTTCCTTTTTCTACAGATTCAAATAAGAAACTATATTTTGATTTTTTTGCTACTTTTAAATATGCAGCAACAGGAGTTGTTAGATCAGCTAAAACTTTTTGATAAACAGGTACAACATTGTAAACTTTTGCTAAATCTTTAAACTCTTTTAATTCCATTCTCATATAATTACCCTATCCTGTTAAACCATTAATATCGAACTTATCTGTAGGAATTATAATTCTTGGCTCATCTATTTTTCTTCCTGTTTCTTTTTGTCTTTTAAAATATGCGTATTGTCTTTTTAATCCACCACAAGAGTCATGAATTAAGTGAGTAGAAACCATTTCCCAACCTACTCCACCAACTAAACCTAAACAAGCCTCAAAACTAAGAGCACCTTTAGTAAACTTATGAACTCTTACCCGTCCATTTGTCTCACTAAACATAATACTTGTTTCTCTAATATTTGGATTTATCACACAAACTTGGCAATATTCCCACTGTATGTCACTCATATTTATCCTTTACTTAAAACTAGTTCTTCTTTTTTGATGATTTATATCCAAATTTGTTTATATTTTGTCGATAAGGCTCAAAAGTACTCTGTTTAACTCAACTATTATCATGAAATATTTATTTTTTTTACTGCTTATATGTTCAACTTTTTCTTATCAAAGAGGATTAGATCAACTACTAATACCCAATTTAAAAGTAACAAAGGCCCCTCTTCAACAAGTCTTACAAAAAATTATTAAGTACTCTAAATATCAGCCAATCATTGATCCTAAAATTCAAGGAACTTCATCAATACAACTACATCAAGTCTCTTTCAAACAAGCACTTCAAACAATTAGTAAACTACATAACTTAAGCATTTCATTTATGGGTAAGGCAATTGTAATACTTCCTAAAGAAAAAAACAAAATTCAAAAAGAAAAACCTAAAGTTAAAAGCTTTAACCAGTATTTAAAGTCTCATCAATCTAAAAAAGGAAGCTTTCAAAACAAACAAAGAAATACTTCAAAATATAAGTTCCCTCAAAGAATGGTTTCACCAATAAAAAAAGATCCTTCTTTATCTCTTAAAGAAGAGCAAGACCTTCAAAACATTGTAAATGAATTTTCTATCAAAGCTACTAAAGACAAAGAAATTCTTTTAGCTTTACAGGAGCCAAAGCTACTAGGAATCACTTCATTTGGAAAAGATGTAACCGCTATTTTAAGATATAAAGGACAAAGTCTCTTATGCCATGTTGGTACTATTTTAGAGAGTAATGTAACAGTTAAAGCAATCTTTGATAAACATCTAGTTATTTTTGATGCAAATCAGAATAAAGATATTTTTGTTAGTTTTTAGCTCAATAATTTTCTAAAATTAACTCTCCAACCTTTTCTAGAGAAAATAAATGGCCCTGTATTTTATCATTACAAGAGTCAGTCATTAATATAATTTCTTGTTGAGTGCTTCTTAGTTTTACTAAACTAATACTAGGTATTTTTCCATCTTTATCTATCAAATCTGCAATACAATTAGAATAGGGTTCATTTAAAAGAGCTAAATCAATTTCATCTTCTGTAGAGTTATCATTTAACGGAAAGCAGGTAAGGTGATGCTCCCATAATTTTTTTATCGTTTCTAATTTTTCTAATAACATAACAAACTAACCTTATAAGTTCGTGTATTCAAAAGTATTTATATTTTAGCTATCTGTAATATTTTACTAGTGTACATTCAAAATAAAAATCTCGCAAGATACTTTCTTTCTAAGATTATTTATATTTTTACTATAAAGTCATAATGAAGGTATGTCGATAAGGTCTATAGGGGAAGTGTTTTATTCTAAAAAGGTGTAAAAATGAAACAAACTTTTAAGACTTGTAGTTGTGGATTTACCTATAGTTCTCTTGGTGATTTTTTACAAAAAACAATCTTTATTGGTATTATGAATACCCCGCAATTCATTAATATCAATTTAGAGTTAAGAAATTGCTTTAGCTGTAATACAACCATTACTAGAAAGTTGATAAAAGAACTTTCCTAACTCCATTTTCCACCAACAAGCACTTAGAGGAATCCCTACCTCTAAGTGCTTTTTTTTCTAAAAATTTTATAAACCCCCAAGAATAAGAACAAAAGTTTCATATGTATTGTTGAGTCATAACTTAAATATATATGGAGGTTTATATGAATGAAATATATATACCCATTTAGGTATAAACTAAAGCAGCAATTCAATAATTTTAATGAAACTCATAGATACATATTATCTATCTCTATACATCATCTAAATTCATTTTTTATTGAATTGCTTTTTTTTTCTAAACTAGATATCTTGAAATACAATTTTACATGGAGAGATAAATGCGACAAATACCTGATGGTTTTACTAAAATGAAAAACACCTACGGTTTTTCAAAAATAACAAATACTGATTTATATTCAAAAACATCTACCTCAAAAGATGATTATCCTGAGTTCGCTGTTTGTTTTAACTCTCAACATGAAAATTTAGGTGGTTCTATCCATGGTGGTGTCTTACTCACCTATATTGATCATGTATCAGCTATGGCAATTTTTCATACCTTAGAACCACAAGCTAGAATTGTAACTATTCAATTAAACTCCAATTTCATTTCAAGAGGTAAAAGTGGTTTTTATATCGTAGCAAAGCCAAAGATTGTTCGTCGTACACCCTCTCTTATTTTTATGGAGTGCAATTTATATTTAAACAATAAAATTATTTTAAGCTCATCAGGAATCTGGAAAGTTCTTTGGACAAATTAAGATTTTAAACCTCTAACAATTTTAATTTTAAAGATTTTTCAATAGAAACCCATAGACTTTTTAATTGCTCAAATTGCTCATTTAAAAATTCATTATTATTTTTTTCTACGCTCATTTCCATTTCCTTACAAATAGATATAAACTCATGAAAATTAAAAGTTGCACTAGACCCTTTTAATTTGTGAAGACGATATTCAAGCAGTTTTTTATCCTTAGCTTTTATTCCTATATCTATTAATTCTATTGCTGTATTACCATCAAAAAGATAATTTTCTACAATCTCAAATAAGCCTTGTTTATCATCCTTAAATAAAGTAAATACTTCAGCTTGATTAAAGTCTCTTTTTTTACGTTCAATAGAAAGTGGAGATTTATTCTTAAAAAATAATGATAAAGCATCAACCAAACTTGTATAGCGAATAGGTTTAAATAAAATCACATTCATTCCTGCTTCAAGCGCCTCTTTTTTTATTTTTAAATCTGTATTTGCTGTTAAACCAATAATAATAGTTTCATAATTTAAAGAGTTACTTTTTTTAATTTCACTTGTTAAATCAATTCCACTCATTTTAGGTAATTTAAAATCAAGTAAAATACAATCATACTTATTTAATTGAACTAAATATAAAGCTTCTTCTCCATCTACTGCCAAATCATAATCTAATTTTAATAATGAAAAATATTCTTTCATTAAAAATTGTGATACTAAGTCATCTTCGATGAGTAATATCTTTTTTTTAAATTCATATGTCCTTTCTTCTATATCCAAAGCCTCCTGCTCTTTAATTGGGGTTAAAATAGATTCGACTATTTTTTTACGAGTTAAAAACTGTAATAAATGTATATTATCTACACTATTATTTAATAAAAACTCTTGCTTCTTTTCACTCATTGGATTTGAACTAATAATTTGAATACTACAAGAATATTTATTTTTAAGATGGTTAATTTGTTTTCCAAGATTTTTTAAGCCCTGTTTATTTTGTCTATCAAAAGAAGCATAAAGCCAAATCATCTGATATTCTGTCTTTTCTAAATCATCCACAGAACTTTTACTCTCTAAACAAAGATTTAAGCTATCAAAGTAACCTGCTAGTTGCTTAACTACACTTTTTTCATTGCAAATTAAAGCATAAGATTTTTCTATCCTTATTTTAGGCTGAACCACTTTATGAGTCTCAATTGGAATCATAATTTCAATTGAAGTTCCTTCTCCTTTTTTACTTTTTACACTTAGTTTTCCGTTCATTAAAAAAAGTAACTCTTTACTAATGCTCAAACCCAAACCAGTTCCACCAAATTTACTTTCTATAATAGAACTCTCTTGAACATAGGGATCAAAAATTGTAGATATTTGATTTTTATCAATACCAATACCTGTATCTGAAACTATTATTTTTAAACTGCCTTCTTCATAAGTAGCTTTTAAAGATACCTTCCCTTTATTAGTAAATTTTATCGAGTTTCCTAGTAAATTAATTAAAACTTGTCTTAAATGAGTTTTATCTGCAATAGCATTCACATAAATAGAAGAGCCTAAATCAAAATTTAATGAAATCTCTTTTTTTTGAGCGCTTAAATAAAATAACTGATATAATTCATTAAATAATTCTTCTAATAAAAAGTTTTCTTTTTTTATTTCAAGTTTTTCAAACTTTAGTTTTGAATAATCTAGAACTCTATTTACTATTTCAAGCAAATTTTCAGAAGAAGATTTTACTTGCATTAAATATTGTTTTTGAGTGTCTGATAATTTTGATTTTAAAAGTAAATGAATAAATCCTAAAATACCGTTTAATGGAGTTCTTATTTCATGGCTTACATGAGATAAATATTTTTCTTGTTTCATTTTTTTACTTAAAGAAAGATTTTTTATTTTTATAAATAAGAGCCATAAACATAAAAAAGCTATAAGCAATATAATAAAAAGTGAAGTTTGTAAAAGCTCTATTTTTTGAACTCTAATTTCAAATTGATCTATCCTCTGAGTTTCAGATAACTCTATGATTAAGCCCAAATCTTTATTTGCAAAATAAAATGAAAAAGCTATCACTTTATTTTTTATATAACTTTTTTTATCTAATTTTTTGACCTTGTTATCTTTTAAAGAATCTAATATTATTTTGTTTCTAAAAAAGTCTTCTATTGGATTTTCTAATACAAGGCTTTCTAATTGCAGTGATTTTGAAAATATAAATAAATTTCTTTTTTTATAAGAGCTAAAACTCTTTAAAAATTGATCTTTAATACTCTTTTTTGATATATTCGATCTCTTAATTAATAAAATATTTTGTAACTCATAAGTAATAAGTTTTATATTCGTAACAGCCATTTTT
Source organism: Candidatus Cloacimonadota bacterium (assembly GCA_002402105.1). Lineage (GTDB taxonomy): Bacteria > Muiribacteriota > UBA6191 > UBA6191 > UBA6191. The sequence continues at coordinate 9,098 of NVVD01000013.1, read as the reverse complement.
TTACGAATTTCTTTTTCACTTTTTATCAAATGAAAAAAAAGTAAAATACTTATAAAAGCCATTAAAAATAATGCTATAAAAGTGCTTTTTTGAGAACTATTTAATTTGCTAAATATCATCGTAAGTAAATTAACTCCTATTTTTATTTAGCTAATACATTGACTCTATTCAGATAGTTTTTTCTGTTAACAGAAGTTTTAAAACAAGAAAAGAACCAGTTTAATATTTTTTTAAAAAAAACACTTAATCTCTCTTGTTAATGTTATTAACCAGAAAGAAAGAGGCTTTAATATACATCTTTTATTTCATAATGTAATCAAAAGTATATAAGTTTTTCGTATAATTTGTCTATAATAATCTATTAAAGCCATCTATAGTTATTGATAAAGTAAACTTCTATCTATATAATTATATAAGTATTTTATCTATCTTCCGAAGTATTTAAGATAAATTGGAGAGTTTATGACGAAAATTTTATTGTTTGCTATTGCTATTGCTACTTTGTTAATACTTCCTGGTTGTGGAGCAAGTAGCTCTAATGATGATGGCTCTGTAATAACTGTACCAGAAGTCACCCCTCCCTCTGCTTCAAAAAGTATTATTCCTTTAAAAGTAACACTTAAAGACGGAATTATAAGAAATGCTATAGTTCAGCTTGCATCTTTACTAAAAGGTAAACTAAATATTAGCGCTGAAACTGATTTTGGTGGAGTTGCAATTTTATCTATTCCCTCAAGTGTTATAGAAACTCTCGCTACTAATGATCTTCTTTACATATATGGTGAATCAAAATCTAACTCTACAATTGATGTAAATGGAGCTACTCGACCATTAAAAGAAGGACAAGTAAAGTTAAAATCATTTTTGCCAAAACCTAGTGAGTTACAGGCTATTTTAAATAGTGGCTTAAAACTAGAAGACCATCCCTTAGTTAAAAAAGCTACAACCGTATCCCACTTTACTAATGCCGAAGCCGTTTTATTTGATAACGAACTAAAAAAGAAAGGTTTAATTACTACAGCTAGTAATCCAAATACAATTATAAATACTTCTGGTTCATTAGATGAAATACTAACAACTCTACGAAATGAAATTCAAAAAGTAGGAACCCCTACTATTAAAAAGTTTAAACTCATTGCCGCCTCAACTAAAGCTATTATTGAACAGGGCATTTCTACCATTTTACAAGGTCAAACCATTAGCATCACTAATTCAGATCTAATACTGCTTGAACTTGCTGAAAATGAAACTCTTACTCTTGAACCAAGTTTTGAATCAAATATTTTACCTGCTCTACAAACACAAATTAACCTAGATATTCAATCCAATGAGTTTGACTCCCTTTTGTTTACTAGTGTAAACGGAACCTCATTCACATCAGCTCTTGAAACTATAACTACTCAAGATATGGCAAGTGCTGTAGATGATAAAATTGAACTTGAAGACCCACAAGCAACCCTTGATGACCTTGTAAGCACTTCAATACAAGGACATCAATTAAAAAATATAGTTATTTCTTCACCAAATCATTTTGCTGGTACAGATTTTTATCGATCAGTAGCAGTAATGCCAATTTCAACCATCATTTTCCCTCAAAATTAATATAGGAGCCTTTCATGTATCAAAAGAAAAATATCTTACTATTTTTTGTTATTTTATTTTCTATTATTGCAAATATTTCAGCAAACAATAAAGCCTTTGTTTATGGCCTCACTCTAACCAGTGCCTCTGGTACACCTCTTAATTTAAATAGCACTTTACATGAGGTTCATGTTTCATTATTCCCTAGTTTAACTGGTGGTTCTGCTACTGCTAGTACAATACTCAGCAATGTGTCTATCCAAAATGGCTTTATGCAATTGTCATTATTTCCTAATTTAGTTGATGGTACTTTATTAACTTCAAACCCTTACTTAGAAATAAGTATTATTAAGCTAAGCGGTAATACACCACTTGTTATGGCCCCACGAGTTGAGATTCCTCATGTGCCAGCAGCATATGAGGCTTATCAAGTTGGTAGTTATACTTCAAATGATATTACTAGCATCGAAAACAGATCAACTAGTAATCAAACTACCATAGGTCTTCAAAATAACAGAATCACCACTCTTGAAAGCTCAAGTACTAGTAATCAATCTAATATTTCTCAAAGTCAAACTAATATTTCAACCCATAATAGTAATATTTTAGCTTTACTAGGCTCAGTCAACAACTTACAAACTGTACAAAACTCTAATTCTTCTACATTAATAATAACAGCTGCTCCTAGCTCAATTATTACTAGTAAAATTATTGTTATGTCTCCAAACCAAACAGAAGCTTTTGTTGTATCTTCAAGTGGACGAGTATTAATTACAAGCGGTTTATCTTTTGATGCTGCTAATAGTTTACACGGCAATCAAGCTGGTACTCATATTAATTTAGGTAAAAACTCAAGTACTGGTCAAAACGGTCTTAACTTTGGATGGATTACAATTTCTGGTGGTAAAAACCATTCAGCAACAGCAGATGGAGCAACTATTTCTGGGGGAGATAGTAATACTGTAGCTGGTAGCAACTCTAATATTTCTGGCGGATACTTAAATATTGTAAACTCTCATCATTCAGCCATTATAGGTGGACATACAAATGTTATTGGTTCTAATGCAAACTACTCCTCTATTCTTGGAGGTTCAAAATTAACTATTAACGGCCCTTACTCTAGTGGATTTAACGGAAGTTCTCAAACTTATACTATTTCAAATAGTCATGTAATTAGTTTTCTTGGTGTAAACCTTGGTATTGCAACAACTAATCCTCTTGCTAAACTTGATATTAATGGAGCTATTAAAATCGCTTCAACTACAGCCCCAAGTCAATCTGGAATGATTCAATTTAAAAACAATCAATTTGAAGGTTTTGATGGAACTATCTGGAAACAACTTGATTTATCAGCAACTAGTGGTGGTGGAATGACTCAAGAAACAGCCTCTTCATTTGTTAGATTATCTAGTAATACAGATAGCTTTGTAATCGGACAAAATACAGCTCCACAAACAAAATTTTTAGTTATCGGGAGCATGGCACATGATGCTAGCTCAAACTTACATGGTACAACTAGTGGTACACATATCAACTGGGGAATGGCTTCAACTACTGGTAAGTCAGGTATGAATCGCTCTAACATGACAATCGGTGGAGGAATGTCCAACCTTGCAGAAGGAGATCATTCAACTATCTCTGGTGGAGCTCATAATACTGTTTGGACAACTGGTGCTAGCATTGGTGGTGGAGCTTGGAATACAGCCAAAAACTATAGTACTATTTCTGGTGGTAAATCAAATATTGCTAGTGGATGGTATTCATCTGTTGGTGGTGGTATGGCAAATACTGTTGAAATGGGCTCTTGGTATAACACAATTTCTGGAGGACGTACTAACTGGTCTACTGATTGGGATACATCAATTGGTGGTGGGTACAAAAATAAAGCTTGGACTACTTCAACCATYTCTGGTGGGTATAAAAACCAAGCTAAAACWTATAGTAATGTTTCAGGTGGTAAAATGAACTGGGCTAAYGGATGGTACTCATCTGTTGSTGGCGGTATGGYAAATACTATTGAAATGGGTTCWTGGTATAACACAATYTCTGGAGGACGTACTAACTGGTCTACTGATWKGGATACATCAATTGGTGGTGGGTACAAAAATAAAGCTTGGACTACTTCAACTATCTCTGGTGGTGCCATGAACATGGCTAAACAATACTCTGCTGTTTCTGGTGGTAAATGGAATCACGCAACTGGATGGTACTCATCTGTTGCTGGTGGTTCTAACAACACAGCTGCTGGTGATTACTCTTCTATCTTGGGCGGTAAATGGCTTGAGTTAAAAGGTGAAAAAAGTGTTGGTTTTAATGGTAGCTCAACTTCTTATATGGTAACTCAATCTAATGTTGCTGTATTTCTAGGAGTAAAAATGGGTATTGGTACAACTAAACCAATGTCTATGCTTGATGTACACGGTACAATCAAAGCATGGGGAATTGAATCTTCTGGTTCTGGTTTTGTTTTATCTGGTTCGGTTTTACGATCAGACTCTTCAACATCACATGGCTTATCTAGTAATACACATATCAACTGGGGTTTTAACTCTATTACTGGTATGAACTCTAAAACTGCAATGTATGTTGTTATTGGTGGAGGTATTTCAAATACTGCTAAGGGTAATCACAATACTATTTCTGGTGGTAAATCTAACTTAACATCTGGATGGAACGCAAACGTATCTGGTGGTATGTCAAATACTGCTGTTTCAACTGCCACTATTTCTGGTGGTGAAATGAACATGGCTCATACTTATAGTACTATTTCTGGTGGTAAAATGAACAAAGCTACTGGTTGGTATACATCAATTGGTGGCGGTATGAGTAACAATATCACAACAGCTAGTTGGTACTCAAATATCTCTGGTGGTCGTCATAACTGGGTTGATGGTATCGACGTAACAATCGGTGGTGGATATCAAAATATGGCTTGGACTACTTCAACCATCTCTGGTGGATATAAAAATCAGGCTAAAACATATAGTAATGTATCTGGCGGAAAGATGAACTGGGCTAATGGATGGTACTCATCTGTTGGTGGTGGTATGGCAAATACTATTGAAATGGGCTCTTGGTATAACACTATTTCTGGTGGACGTACTAACTGGTCAACAGATTTAGATACATCCATCGGTGGAGGATACAAAAATAAAGCTTGGACTACATCAACTATCTCTGGTGGTGCTATGAACATGGCTAAACAATACTCTGCTGTTTCTGGTGGTAAATGGAATCATGCAACTGGATGGTACTCATCTGTAGCTGGTGGTTCTAACAACACAGCTGCTGGTGATTACACCTCTATCTTAGGTGGCAAATGGCTTAAGTTAATGGGTGAAAAAAGTGTTGGTTTTAATGGTAGCTCAACCTCTTATATGGTAACTCAATCCAATGTTGCTGTATTTTTAGGAGTAAAAATGGGAATCGGTACAACTAAACCAATGTCTATGCTTGATGTACACGGTACAATTACTGCAACAACTATTAATGTTACAACTCTTCAATCTTCTGGTTCTGGATTTATTTTATCTGGCTCTGTTTTAAAGTCTAACTCATCAACAGCATATGGCTCATCTAGTAATACTCATATTAATTGGGGGTTTGATTCTACTACTGGTATAACCTCTAAAAATGTTACTTACGCAGTTATTGGTGGAGGATTAAGTAACTCTGCTAACAATAATTATAATACTATTTCTGGAGGTAAATCAAATACAACTTCTAGCCTTTACTCTACTATTAGTGGGGGTCTTTCAAATACTGCAACCGCTATATTTTCCACAATTTCTGGAGGATCTGGAAATATTGCTAGTGCAGATCATTCAACTATTGGCGGTGGAGGTGGAAATATTGCTAGTGGACTAGTCTCATATATTGGTGGTGGAAATGAAAATACTGCATCTGGGTATTGGTCAACTGTTTCTGGGGGCCAAACTAATACTGCTAGTGCAGATCATTCAACTATTGGTGGAGGACATCAAAATAGAACTAGTGGGACTAATTCAACAATTAGTGGAGGTACTCAAAATAATGCTAGTTCTAACTATTCTACTATTTCTGGAGGATCTGGAAATACTACTAGTTCAACTTATACATTTATTGGAGGAGGAGGAACTAATCTTGCATTAGGTTGGTACTCAACTATCTCTGGTGGAAGTTCAAATAAAACTGGTGGTCAATTTGCATTTGTTGGAGGAGGAACCGTAAATGAAGCCTCTGGTAACTATACATCTGTTTCAGGTGGTAAATTTAATACTGCAAGTGGGATAAGTTCATATGTTGGAGGTGGTGAAAATAACCTAGCTAGTGGAGACTACTCTTCTATTACAGGTGGATTTTCAAATTCTGCTACTAGTCAGTTAGCAACTATCTCTGGAGGATCACAAAATGGTACTACTGGGACATTCTCTGTAATTAGTGGTGGATCACAAAATGAAATTCAAGCAAACTATTCTATTATTAGTGGAGGATCACAAAACATAATACGTAATAGTGATTCAAATATTTCTGGAGGTTCTAACAATGATATTCATGGAGTTTCCTCAACTATTAGTGGTGGTCAACAAAATACATCGTATGGCTTTGCATCCGTTATTGGCGGAGGAAGTAGTAACCTATCTTATAATGATTATAATACTATTTCTGGAGGAACTTCAAACTCTACTAGTGGCTCATACTCTACTATTTCTGGGGGAGATAGTAATACAGCTCATGGTTCATACTCTGTTATTAGTGGAGGTTACAATAATACAATTGAAATTAAATCTTGGTATAACACAATCTCTGGTGGACGTACTAACTGGTCTACTGATTGGGATACATCAATCGGTGGGGGATATCAAAATAAAGCATGGACTACATCAACCATTTCTGGTGGATATAAAAACCAAGCTAAAACTTATAGTAATGTTTCAGGCGGTAAAATGAACATGGCTACTGGTTGGTACTCATCCATTGGTGGAGGTATGGCAAATACTGCTGCTATTGGTTCTTGGTATAATACAATTAGTGGTGGTCGTAGTAACTGGACTAGTAATCTTGATTCATCTGTTGGTGGCGGTTATAAAAACCAAGCACATGCAACAGGTACGGTTTCTGGTGGTGCATTTAATAAAGCATTAAATTTTTATAGTTCTGTAGCTGGTGGTTTTCACAATACTGCTGCTGGCCCATTTTCAACTGTTGGTGGAGGTAGTAATAACCACGCTGTTGGTAATGCTTCTGTAATTCCTGGTGGTAGCGACTTCATTCTACAAGGTGCAAATAGCTTTGGTTTTAACGGAACAGGCGCAACTGTAGTAACAACAACTGGTATTAGTAATGCAGCTGTATTTATGGTAAGTAAGTTTGGTATTGGTACACTTGACCCAAGCCATGCTTTACAAGTAAATACAGGTAGTATCTGTGCTGGTAGTGATTTATATTGTACAACAAAAGCAAACTCTATTGGTACTATTTATGCTGAGACTACAGTTTACAATGGTGCTGATTACGCTGAGTACTTTGAAGCTGAAAATAATATCCCATCTGGTGTTGTTATTGGTTTAAACGCAAATAACGGTTTAGTTAGAGAGTATCAAAAAGGAGATCAATTAATCGGAGTTGTATCTACAAAGCCTGGTGTTCTTGGTAATGCTTCTGCTAATAGTCAGTACATGGTAGCTGTTGCTCTTGTTGGTCAAGTTCCAATTTTAGAAAGTCAATTTGTAGCGAGAGCTGGTTCTGCATTTACAGTAGATGGTCAACGAATCGGATACAAATTAAAAAATGGTAACTTTTACATTTCTCATGGTACAAACGAATCTAATACTAAAGAAGTTAAGTCTTTAAAAAGACAAGTTGATAGTATGAAACAACTATTAAAAACTCAAATGTATTTAATTCAGTCTATGAAAAAGCAAATTAACTTTATTATACAAAATAAATAAACTTTAAATTAATCTCCTCCATCACTTTTAGTTTTGAGGGAGATTTTTTTATCCCTTTATTTTTTACTAAAAATACTGTAGTGTCACCATATGAATCAAAATTTACGTTGGAAAATACTAGCTGCACTATCTGCTAGTTTAATTATTTTAAGTACACAATTCCAAATTATTATTTTTGGAATGATTCCCTTTACATTACAAACTATAGCTATCCAGTTAAGTGCATTTTCTTTGCCAAGACCTTATGGTATTTTAAGTATCTTACTTTATCTAATATTAGGGCTTATTGGTTTTCCTGTTTTTTCAAAAGGTGGCTCAGGTATTGGGCACCTATTTGGCCCAACTGGCGGCTTTTTATATGGCTTTTTAATCGCAACTATTTTTATACAAATATTTAGACCATGGTTTTTAAAAAGTAGGTATAATTTATTATTCGGTATATTTATACATACTTTTATTTTATTTTTATTTGGAGAAATACATTTATCATATGTATTAGATAAACCACTTTATCATATATTTTCAACTGTCATGGTAAGCTTTTATCCAGCGGCTATTTTTAAATCAATCATTGCCCTATTAGCCATCGAAACCTTTTTAAAAGCCATTTTAAGAAAGTCGTTAGACTCTCAACTACAGAATATTTACTTAAATAAAGTATAAAACTACTTTTTTAAAACAATTTTTATATCAGAAATCCAAATTTTAAATCCCTCTTTATTTTTAAATTCGGTAGTAAACTTAATTCCTGAAACCTCTTTAATATTTTCCCAAGTTGTTTTTTTACTAATCTTTTTTTGTCCTAACTTATGATAGCTCCATTCATGAATATTTAATTCATCATCATAATAGAGTTCATAAGCATCACCAGGAGTATAGCCCACACCTTTTGGGTAACTAACTCTTAACCAGTTATATTTAATACCACTAATTGGTGCTTTCTTTTTTAAACCAATTACAAAAATCAAGTTAGAGTCCCACATTAAATGAAACGGAAATAAAGCCCAGTATTGATCATTAATAAAAGCGCTATCTAATTTTTTATACTCTTTAGAAATATTATTTCTTTTCCAAGATTTTTCTATGTTAGCTTGTTTATAAAAAACCTCTTTAGTATTTGGATTGTATTTCCATGTCCTACTAAAGGGTTTATTTTTAGTTTTAACATTCCAAGTATATTCAACACTTTCAATTTTATTAAAGTTATCTATTCCATAATGCTTTGCTATTTTCTGTTGTATAGATAACTTTTCATTACATCCTATTAAAAAACAAGTAAACAATGTAATAATATATAGTAAAAACTTCATCTCTATCCTTTATCATTTAATCTAGTAAACTCAAACAATTATACAATAAGTCTAAAGAAAATATGAATATAAAAATTTTTGACTCTATACATGATGAATTTATCATTAACAAAAAACCAAAAAAAATTGTTAGCTTGGTTCCATCTATCACAGAAACATTAATAGATCTTAACTTAAGAACTGACCTTACGTGCTAAGTTTCAATAAATCTAAATTTTGATTAATTTTCTGTATTTTAGCATAGCATGCCTTTATGGCTTCTAGATAAATTTTGGAC